>NZ_JAPZTZ010000015.1 GCF_027532945.1 Phreatobacter sp. | reverse complement strand
CGACGTTCCACCCGCGGCGGGATCAGACGCTACGCAACGTGAATAGCTACGCGTCTGCCCACGCCGCTCAACCCGCCCGACAGGGCCAAACCAACCGCCGGGACGAACTCAAGGCTGGATAGAAACTGGGGGCAACGTCATCGGCGCTCATTTCCCAGCTGACTACAGACTCATCGCCTACGATTTGCGCGGCTTCGGAGAATCCTCGAAGCCCGCTTCCGGTTATGACTATGCGAGCTTTGTCAAGGATTTGGCAGGCCTGATGGACAGTCTCGGCATTCGCCGGGCCGTGATCTCCGGGCACTCGCTGGGCGCGCTGATCGCTCAGGATTTCGCAGCATCTCACCCGGATCGGGTCGAAGCGCTTGTGCTCACCGCGCCCCAGCCGCGCACCGTCGCCACCGCCGCGAGCGACCCGATCAAGGCCTTCATCCAGCGGATGGAGGCACTGCCCTCCCAGACGGCATCCGGCCCGGAATGGCGGGCATTCTTCGCGACCAACTCACCGCGCTACTTCCTCGCTCAGAACCTCGCGGCCAGCGATGTCGACCAGTTCCTCGAGCAGAACACGCGTGCCTCGCCCGCAGCCCTGGTCCAGTCGTTCCGCCATATCTTCGAGGCTCCGGCCCTGTCGGGAAACCACCCCGGCACAAAGATCCCCACGCTGGTTGTCTACGGGACCCACGACATCGTGCCTTTTCCCGCAATCCGTCAGCTCATCACCGACCATGGCGACAGCTGCGTCGCGGTCATCGAGCGGGTTGGCCACACACCACCCTGGGAAAGGCCCGACGCCTGGTCTCAGGTTACGATGGCGTTCCTCGCGAGGCTCAACGAGCCGACGGCGCGCCGTTGTCGCTGAGGCGCGCTCGCGACGAGCCGTGCACCAGCACCTCATGCCGCGGGCGCCTGGACGGCGCCCGAAGGCGTTGAGGTCAACCGCAAGCGGCTGTTTCGGGTCTACCGCCAGGAACGCTTGACGGTCCGCTGCCGGGGTGGCCGCAAATGGGTGATCGGGACACGGGCGCCGATGATGACCCTGCTGCCACCGAACGACCGCGGGTCGCTTGACTTCGTTGCTGACCAGATGACGGACCGACGGCGCTTCCGGATCCTAGCGATCGTCGACGATTGCAACCGCGAGTGCATGGCACTGGTGGCGGACACGTCGCTGTCGGGTATCAGGGTTGCTCGCGAGCGCGTCAGGCTGGTGGCAGAGCGTGGCAGGCCGAAGATGATCGTAAGCGACAATGGGAGCGAGCTGACCTTCAACGCCATCCTGGCCTGGGCTGACGCGGCGAGGGTCTACTGGCACTACATCGCGTCCGGCAAGCCGACCGACAACAGCTTCATCGAGTCGCTCAACGGCAAGTTCCGCGCGGAGTGTTTGAACACCCACTGGTTCATGAGCCTTGACGACGCCCGCTCGCAAATGGAGGCTTGGCTCAGATACTACAACGAGGCGCGTCCGCATGGGGCGATCTGCCATAAGCCTCCGATCTCGTTGCAGAACCCCGGCGGCGCAGCCAGCGAGCCGCCGTGAAACAGGCCGGAAACTCCACCTTCCGGCGGTCCGAAGAATGGGACCGGATCACTCATTGGCGTTCCCGTTTGAATGCAACTCTAACTCTTGGAACCAGCAAGCTATCGCTTTCTTTGCTGGCGACGCACTTTGGCGCCACCGCGTTTGAGTTGGCCAGTGACATTCAGGGCCGCCGCGATCGAAGCAGCCACCGCATCTGCTGCCCGTCGCAGAGGCCCTGTATCGAAGTGGCTGTACAGGTTTGTCGTCTTGACATCGGCGTGTCCCAATAACCGACCAACCACGGTCAGGCCCATGCCAGCCGCGGCACCGTGGCTGGCGAATGTGTGGCGCAGATCGTGAAGGCGAACGCCTTCTAGTCCCGCAGCGCGCGTGACGAACGACCAAGGGCGCTTGAGGTCTGACCTAGGCCGATCCAGCTTCTCTCTTGCGAAGACAAAGCGACACCCAGAGATCCGCGGAACGGACTGCAACAGAGCCATTCGGCCTCGCCAGTCACCGCCACATGTTACCGCATCAAGGGCTATCATTGGCACATGGCGCCCTAAGGCCGAGCAGTCCTTCATTTCGTCGTGGCGACATGGTGGCGCCACGTGAAGCAAACTTTGAGCTGCGATAGGCCTGAAGTGACAGAAAAAAATCAAATATTTCATAATGGTGCCCCTAGCCGGGATCGAACCAGCACTCCTTGCGGAACTCGATTTTGAGTCGAGCGCGTCTACCAATTCCGCCATAGGGGCAACGCGCGGCGGACTATAGCCATGCGGCCCGGCGGGTCAACGCGGCGCGGCGGAGCGCTTGACATCAGCCGGCCCGGAACCACCTTTGCCCCCATGAGCACGCCCGGCGACACGCCCGTCTTCACCACCGCCGTTTCCCTCGACCAGCCAACCGCCGCTGCCGAGCCGCCGCGCAAGGTCCTGACGGAGGCGGCGAAGCGCGCTCTGGCCGAGGCCGCCGAGCGGCGCGCCGCCCTCGATGCGAAGGCCGCCGAGCTCGCGGCCAACCCCGAGCTGAACGGCCGCGGCGGCGCCGATCCCGTGCGCTACGACGACTGGGAGATCGGCGGCATCGCCGTCGATTTCTGAAGGCCTCACCGTCCCTGACGCCAATGTGACGTACCACGGTTTTCCTGCGGCCGCGTTGACCCTTTATTGCCGGATTTGGTCTCTACTCCGGCCGAAGCGCTGACCTGCGCCCTGCAACGCCGCATGGGTGATCCCGATGGCTGCCCGTCACGATGCCGTCCTCGCTGGCCGCTTCGGCCTCGGCCCCCGCCTCGGCGATGACCCCGCCGCCCGGCGCGACGTCGCTGCGGCAATCGAGCGCGACATCGCCCGCGGCGGCAGGCTTCCCCCCGGTGCCGAAGCCCTGCCGACCAGTGCCGCGGCCCTGGCCGAAAATGGCGAATTTCAGCCGGAGGAGCGCCGCGTCGCGGCCCAGAAGGAGCGCGAGACCGCCGAGAAGGCCGCCGCCGACGCCATCGAGGCCGCCCGCCGCGCCGGCCAGCGTCCGCCGCCGGGCTACCAGCCGCCCGCTGCCCGCATCTTCCGCGACGAGATCGCCTATCGCCTGCGCGCCGCCATGGAGGCCGATCTCGGCTTCACCGAGCGGCTCGTCTGGTTCTGGTCAAATCATTTCGCCGTCGCCGTCGCCAAGGGCGATCAGCTGCGCCTCACGGCGGGAGCCTTCGAGCGCGAGGCCATCCGCCCGCATGTCCACGGCTCGTTCCGCGCCATGCTGAAGGCGGTGGAGCAGCACCCGGCCATGCTGATCTATCTCGACAACCGCCAGTCGATCGGGCCGGCCTCGCGCGCCGGCCAGCGGCGCGGCCGTGGCCTCAACGAGAATCTCGCCCGCGAGCTGCTCGAACTCCATACGCTCGGCGTCAACGGCGGCTACAGCCAGGCCGATGTCACCAGCCTCGCCCGTGCCATCACCGGCTGGACCGTGCCCGGCCGGTTCGACGACGACGCCGAGATGGGCGCCTTCTTCTTCAACGCCAACCGTCATGAGCCCGGCGCCAAGACCGTGCTCGGCCGCACCTATCCCGATGCCGGCCTCGCCCAGGGCGAGGCGATCCTCGATGATCTCGCGCGCCATCCGGCGACCGCCCGCCATATCGCCACCAAGCTCGCCCGCCACTTCATCGCCGACGATCCGCCGGCCGATCTCGTGGCGCGGCTCGCCAAGGTCTTCCGCGACACGGACGGCAACCTCGCCGCCCTGTCTCGCGCCCTTCTCGCCGCCAGCGCCGCCTATCCCGAGCCGCGCAAGCTGCGCCAGCCCATCGACTTCGCCGTCGCGGCGCTGCGCATGACCGGCCGGCCGGCCGAACCGGGACAGGTGCTCTTCGTCACCCAGCTCCTCGGCCAGCCCATCTGGAACCCGCCGGGGCCCAATGGCTTCCCCGACACCGATGCCCAGTGGGCGACGCCGGACGGCCTGAAGGTCCGGCTCGAGGCGGCCATGACCTTCGCCCGCCAGACGCCGGGCGCCGCCAATCCGCTGGCGATCCTCGACGCGACGCTCGGCCCCGCCTGTTCGGCCAATACCCGGCAGGCCGTCGCCCGCGCCGAGAGCCGCCCTCAGGGCCTCGCCATCCTGCTGATGAGTCCCGAGGTCCAGCGCCGCTGAGGCGAATGAGGAGGAGCCCATGCTCTGCGAGGACGATATCCATCCGAGCCGCCGCGCCATCCTCGGTGCCGCCGGCGCGCTCTTCGCCTGGAGTTTCGCGCCGCGTTATGCCTTTGCCGCGGGCGGGCGCGATCCGCGTCTCGTCGTGGTGGTGCTGCGCGGCGCGCTCGACGGCCTTGCCGCCGTGCCGCCGGTCGGCGATCCCGGCTATGTCCCGCTGCGCCCGGGCCTCGCCCTGCCGGCTAGCGGCGACGGCGCAGCCCTGCCGCTCGACGGCTTCTTCGGCCTCCATCCCGCCATGCCGAACCTCGCCCGTCTCTACCAGGCGAAGCAGGCGGCCATCGTCCACGCCACCGCCACCGGCTATCGCGAGCGCTCGCATTTCGACGGCCAGGACGTGCTGGAGAGCGGCCAGCCGCGCCCGGGCCTGACCCAGTCCGGCTGGCTCAACCGCGCCGTCGCCCTCGTGCCGGCCGGCGAGCGGATCGGCGCCAAGGGCGCGCTCGGCATCGGCGCCATCGCGCCGCTGGTGGTGCGCGGTCCGGCGCCGGTTCTCGGCTGGGCGCCGCAGGGCCTGCAACAGGCCGATGACGATGTCGCCCGCCGCGTCCTCCAGCTCTACGACGAGCGCGAGCCGCGCCTTGCCGCGGCACTTCGCCAGGGCCTCGACACCAGCCGCATGGCCAGCGCCTCCGGCCTCGGAGGCCTCAGGCCCCGCTCCAGCCCCGCCGATCCGGAGGGCATGGCGCTCATCGCCACCGGCGCGGCGAAGCTCATGGCTGCGCCTGACGGGCCGCGTGTCGCGGCCCTCGCCCTCGAAGGCTGGGACACCCACGTCAATGCGGGCGGCGCGACCGGCCAGCTGGCGACCCGTCTCGGCGGCCTCGATCGCGTCTTCGCCATCTTCGAGGAGGAGCTGAAGGCGGTCTGGCGGAACACGGTCGTGGTGGTCATGACCGAGTTCGGCCGCACCGCCCGCGTCAACGGCACCATTGGTACCGACCACGGCACGGCGACGGTGGCCTTCCTCGCCGGCGGCGCGGTCAAGGGCGGGCGCGTTGTTGCGGACTGGCCGGGCCTTGCAGCCAACAAACTGTTCGAGGGTCGCGACCTCGCCGCGACGACCGACCTGCGCGCCGTGCTCAAGGGCGTGCTCGTCGAGCATCTCGGCCTCGATGCGAAGCCTCTGGCCGAGACGATCTTCCCCGGCACGCTGGCGCTGGCGCCGATGCGCGGCCTCATCGCCTGAGGCCGCGCCGAAGTCTCACAGGCCCTGTCGGATCAGCCCTTGTTCTTGCGCTCGCGCAATTCGGCGAAGACCTCGGCCGGCAGGCGGCCACGCATGTCGAGGTTGGCGGCGATGACCGGATCGTCGGCGCGCAGGAAGGGGTTGGTCGCCTTCTCCTGCCCGATGGTGGTCGGCAGGGTCGCCTTGCCCTCTTCGCGCAGGCGGAACACCTCGGCGGCCCGCGCCTTCAGCGCTGCATTGTCCGGATCGACCACCAGTGAGAACTTCGCGTTCGAGGCGGTGTACTCATGGCCGCAATAGACGGCGGTGTCGTCGGGCAGGGCGCGCAGCACCTTCAGCGCGTCCCACATCTGCTGCGGCGTGCCCTCGAAGAGCCGGCCGCATCCCAGCGAGAACAGCGTGTCGCCGGCGAACAGCAGCTTCCCGGCGGCGAAATGGTAGGCGATATGGCCGACCGTATGGCCGGGCGTGTCGATGACATCGGCCTCGAGCGAGCCAAACCGCGCCTTGCCGCCGGGAGCGACCGTCTCGTCCACCAGAGGGATGCGGTGGGAATCCGACGCATTGGCGATGACGCGGGCGCCGGTGGCGGCTTTCACCGCCTCGATGCCCTGCACGTGGTCGGGATGGTGGTGGGTGACGAGGATATGGCTGATGGTCCAGCCCTTCGCCTTCGCCGCCGCCAGCACCGGCTCCGCCTCCGGCACGTCGATCGCCGCCGTCGCGCCTGTCGCGGGGTCGTGCAGCAGCACGCCGAAATTGTCGCTGAGGCAGGTGAACATGTGGACGGCGGCGGCCATGGGCATCTCCGGATGAGGCGTCGGGCGAACGGCGCATCGTGACCATTCACCCTGGCGGCTATATGTCATTGCCGGCCGGCACGCGCCAATCCATTCTCCGCCGGTCAGCTCCCGCCCGAGGTCCCGTGTCGGACGTCATCGACCTTCGCGCCTTCTATTCCTCGCCGCTCGGCATGGTCGCGCGGCGCATGGTGACGCGCGCCATCCGCACCCACTGGCCCTCGGCGCGTGGCATGCTCACCGTCGGGCTCGGCTATTGCACGCCCTATCTTGGCATCTTCCGCGACGAGGACGACCGCGCGCTCGCCTTCATGCCGGCGCGGCAGGGCGTCATCCACTGGCCGACGGCGCGGCCGGGTCGCTCCGCCCTGGTCGAGGACGACATGCTGCCGCTGGCCGATGCGGCGGTGGACCGGCTGCTCATCGTCCATGCGCTGGAGGTCTCCAACGACGCGCAGGCGCTCCTGCGCGAGGCCTGGCGGGTGCTCGCCGCCGGCGGCAAGGTCCTCGCCGTGGTGCCGAACCGCCGCGGCCTCTGGGCGCAGCGCGACACGACGCCCTTCGGCCAGGGCCGGCCCTATTCGGCGCGCCAGCTCACCGAGCTGATGCGGCAATGCTCCTTCACGCCGGTCGCCTGGAGCCAGGCGCTCTGGGTGCCGCCGGTAAGGCGCTCGCTGGTGCTCGGCTCGGCGATCGCCTGGGAGCGCACCGGCTCGGCGCTTGGCCTGCCCTTCGCCGGCGTCCATCTCGTCGAGGCGACGAAGCAGGTCTACAAGCCCGCGGCGGTCAGGCGCGAGCGCGGCATCGAGATCTTCCGGCCCGTCCTGGCGCCCAACCCAGCGGCCCGCGAGGCCGACCAGTCGGCGAGCCGCACCGGCGGCTGATCAGCGGCCCGGCAGCTTCGATTTCAGGATGAACAGCAATTCGGCGATCTCCTCGTCCGACAGCACGCCGACGCGGCGGGCGAGCAGGTTCGCGAGTTCCGTCGCTTGCGGTGACAGGCCCGACGTGTCGATGACGATGCGGGGATGCGAGATCTCGGCGAGCTTCGCCAGTTCCTCCGCCTCGTCCCAGATGATGCCGAAATAGGCGATGATCCGCTGGACGAGATACCAGCTCGGGCGGCCGCGCTTGCCGTGCTCCAGGGCCGAGAGATAGGCGGCCGAGACGCCGACCGCATCGGCCATGGCGGTGAGCGTGACGCCCTTCGCCTCGCGCAAGGACCGGACGCGGGCGCCGAACGGTGTCATCGCCGCGTCGCCTCGACAGTGGCGAGCGCCGCCGCGAAGGCCTCTTCGACGCCGAGGTCGGTCGTGTCGAGCACCACCGCATCCGGGGCGACGACGAGCGGCGCCGAGGACCTGCCGGAATCGCGCGCATCGCGCTTGGCGATATCGGCGAGGACGGCGGCGTAATAGGCCTCCTCGTCGGCCAGCTCGCCGCGGCCCACCAGCTCGCGGAAGCGGCGGCGGGCGCGCTCCTCCGGGCTCGCCGTGACGAAGAGCTTGGCGAGCGCATCGGGGGCGATGACCGTGCCGATGTCCCGGCCGTCCAGCACGGCGCCGCCGGTCTGGGTCGCGAAGGCCCGCTGCAGCTCGAGCAGCGCTTGCCGCACCGGCGGATGGGCGGCGACGACGGAGGCCGCCTCGCCCGCCTCGCGGGTGCGCAGCGCCTCACCGGCAAGGTCGGCAACGTCCAGGTTCTCGGCGATGGCCGCGGCGATCTCGACATTGTCCAGCGGGAAGCCGCGGTCGAGCATGATGCGGCCGACACCGCGATAGAGCAGGCCGGTATCGAGATGCGGCAGGCCGAAATGCGCGGCGAGGCGCCGGGCAATCGTGCCCTTGCCCGAGGCCGCCGGTCCGTCGATGGCGATGATCATGCGAAATCGGCCCCGAGGCCGCGCATCAGGCCGACGAAATCGGGGAAGCTGGTGGCGATGAATCCGGTGTCGTCGACGGTCATCGGCTTGGTCGTGGCAAGGCCCATGACGAGGAAGCTCATGGCGATGCGATGGTCCATATGGGTCGCGACCGTGCCGCCGCCCGGCGCCTTGCCATTGCCGGCGACGATGAGGTCGTCGCCCTCGATCGTGTGATCGACGCCCGCCGCGGCAAGGCCGGCGGCCACCGCCGCGAGCCGATCGGATTCCTTCACGCGCAGCTCGTGCAGGCCGTTCATCCGCGTCGGCCCCGCGGCGAAGGCGGCGGCCACCGCGAGGATCGGATATTCGTCGATCATGGCCGGTGCCCGGTGGGCCGGCACGTCGACGCCGGTGAGCTTCGAGCCGCGCACGCGCAGGTCGGCGATGTCCTCGCCCGATTCGACGCGCGGGTTCACCAGTTCGATGTCGGCGCCCATCTCCTGCAGCGTGGTGATGAGGCCGGTGCGCAGCGGGTTCATCATGACGCCGGTCACGGTGACGTCCGACCCCGGCACGATGGCCGCCGCGACGATGGGAAAGGCGGCGGAGGAGGGGTCCGCCGGCACCACGACAGGCGCGGCCTTCATCTCCGGCTGGCCCACGAGGTCGATCCGGCGGCCGTGCTCGCCATGCGGCGTGACGGTCACCTCGGCGCCGAAATGCTTCAGCATCCGCTCGGTGTGGTCGCGCGTCGCTTCCTTCTCGATGACGGTGGTGATGCCGGGCGCATTGAGGCCGGCGAGCAGCACCGCCGATTTCACCTGCGCCGAGGCGACGGGGGATTCGTAGGTGACGGGGACCGCATCCGCCGGTCCCTCGATGGTGATCGGCAGGCGGCCGCCCTCGCCCTGCTCGACGACGCGCACGCCGAACAGCTCCAGCGGATCGAGGGCGCGGCGCATCGGCCGCTTCCGCAGCGAGGCGTCGCCATCGAAGGTGGCGCGGATCGGATGGCAGCCGACGACGCCCATCATCAGCCGGCAGCCCGTGCCGGAATTGCCGAAGTCGAGCGCCGCCTCGGGCTGCTTCAGTCCGCCGACGCCGACGCCGTTGACGGTCCAGGCGCCTGTCGCCGTGCGGGTCACTGTCGCACCGAGTTGGCGGCAGACCTTGGCGGTGTTGATGACGTCCTCGCCCTCGAGCAGGCCGGTGATCCGCGTCTCGCCGACGGTGAGCAGGCCGAACATCAGCGCGCGATGCGAGATCGACTTGTCGCCGGGCACGGTGATGGTGCCGGAGAGCGAGGCACCGCGCCGGGCGGTGAGCGGGGTCTTGGTTTCTGAGGCGCTCACGAGGGATGATCCGGGCTGTTTGAAAAATCGGTCGTGCGCTCTATCCCGCGCCGCAAGCCTCTTGACAAGCCGGGGCCTTGCGTCCAACTGACCCCCCTTCAAGCGAAGTGCGATCTTTCTCAAGGAGTCCGCCGTGGCGAGACCCGAACTCGGCGTGAAGCGCATCTGCCCCACGACCGGCAAGAAGTTCTACGACCTCAACCGCGATCCGATCGTCTCGCCCTACACGGGCGAGGTGCTCCAGCGCGCCATGTTCGAGCCGGCCCGCCGCGGCGCGGGCGCCGCCAAGGCTGCCCCGCAGCCCGATGAGGACGAGGCCGAGCTGGAGGTTCCGGACGCCGAGCTCGTCAGCCTCGAGGAGGCCGATGGCGAAGAGGCGTCCCCGGCCAAGGCCGCGGTCATCGACGACGACGTGGACGTCGATGTCGAGGATGCCGGCGACGACGACGACACCTTCCTCGAGGAAGACGAGGACGAGGATGACGGCGACGTCAGCGACCTGATCGGCGACGCCGGCGACGACGACGAGGATCAGTGACGGCGCCGGGGGGCTCGCCCGCGGGCCCCCGCTCCGGCCGCCCCGCCTCTTGCGCGATGGTGGCTGAGGGCGTATGAGAAGCGCCACGTGATACACCCTCATCGATGGCCATCGTGAGAGTGGGTCCCCCCGGGGACCCGCTCTTTTTGTTTCAGCCGCCGGTGATCTCCCTGTCGGAGTTGCGATTGTCCGGGCAAGACCCGCGTCCCGTTGAAGATGCCGCCACGGCCGAGGCCGGCGGAGCCGATCCGCGTCTCATCGTCGAGACGGGGCCGGCGGCGCGCGTCGCCGCCATTGCCGAGCCGGTGCTGGAGGGCCTCGGCTTCCGCCTGGTGCGGGTGCGCATCTCCGGCTCGCAGGCCGGCGGCTCGACGCTGCAGATCATGGCCGAGCGGCCCGACGGCACCTTCACCATCGACGATTGCGAGGCGGTGAGCCGCGCCCTGTCGCCGGTCCTCGATGTCGAGGACCCGATCGCCTCCGCCTACAATCTGGAGATCTCCTCGCCCGGCATCGACCGGCCGCTTGTCCGCGCCGGCGATTTCGACCGCTGGTCGGGCTATGAGGCGAAGATCGAGATGGCGGTCGCCCAGGACGGCCGCAAGCGCTACCGCGGCTTCGTGCTCGGCGCCGCCGGCAAGGACGCCCGCATCAAGCGCACCGACACCAAGGGCGACGAGCCGAGCGAAGTGCTGCTGCCGATCGAGGAGATCGGCGAGGCGCGCCTCGTGCTGACCGATGACCTCATCCGCGAGGCGCTGCGCCGCGCGAAAGCCGCCGGCCGCGCCATCGAGGAAGATGACGAGGACGGCGACGAGGACATCGACGCCGCCGACGAGGGCGAGGACGACACCGAGATCGTTATCGTCCGTCCCGGCACGCCGCGCCCGGTGCGCCCGGCCGCCGCGCCGAAGAAGAAGCCGACGCCCGGCACGCCCTATTCCCGTGGCCCGAAGCCCAAGGGGCCGGGCCGTTACGCCAAACCCAAACCTTCCCGCTAGAGGGGACCGACCATGGCCGTTTCGGCAAACCGACTGGAACTCCTGCAGATTGCGGATGCGGTCGCACGCGAGAAGCAGATCGACCGTCAGATCGTGCTCGAGGCGATGGAGGACGCGATCCAGAAGGCCGCGCGCTCGCGCTACGGCCAGGAGACCGAGGTCCGCGCCGAGATCAATCCGAAGTCCGGCGAGATCCGCCTGTCGCGCCTCCTCCAGGTCGTCGACGAGGTCGATAACGTCGCCATCCAGATCGCCACCGAAGAGGCCCGCCGCAAGAACCCGGCCGCCCAGCCCGGCGACTGGATTGCCGAGACCCTTCCGCCCTTCGACTTCGGCCGCATCGCCGCCCAGTCGGCCAAGCAGGTCATCGTCCAGAAGGTCCGCGAGGCCGAGCGTGACCGCCAGTTCGACGAGTACAAGGACCGCGTCGGCGAGATCGTCTCCGGCCTCGTCAAGCGCGTCGAATATGGCAACGTCATCGTCGACCTCGGCCGCGGTGAGGCGATCATCCGCCGCGACGAGCTGATCCCGCGCGAGATGTTCCGCAACGGCGACCGCGTCCGCGCCTATCTCTTCGACGTGCGTCGCGAGCAGCGCGGGCCGCAGATCTTCCTGTCGCGCACCCATCCGCAGTTCATGGCCAAGCTCTTCGGCCAGGAGGTTCCGGAGATCTATGACGGCATCGTCGAGATCAAGGCGGTCGCCCGCGACCCCGGCTCGCGCGCCAAGATCGCCGTCGTCTCGCGCGATTCCTCCATCGACCCGGTCGGCGCCTGCGTCGGTATGCGCGGCTCGCGCGTCCAGGCGGTCGTCGCCGAGCTTCAGGGCGAGAAGGTCGACATCATCCCGTGGAACCCGGACATCGCCACCTTCGTGGTGAACGCGCTGGCCCCGGCCGAGGTGGCCAAGGTCGTGCTCGACGAGGACCGTGAGCGCATCGAGGTCGTCGTGCCCGATCCGCAGCTCTCGCTCGCCATCGGCCGCCGTGGCCAGAACGTCCGCCTCGCCTCGCAGCTCACCGGCTGGGACATCGACATCCTCACCGAGCAGGAGGAGTCGGAGCGTCGCCAGGCCGAGTTCGAGGTCCGCACCAAGCTGTTCATGGCCGCGCTCGACGTCGATGAGGTTGTCGGCCAGCTGCTCACCTCCGAGGGCTTCCGCTCGGTCGAGGAGGTCGCCTATGTCGATCTCTCCGACCTCGCCTCCATCGAGGGCTTCGACGAGGAGACCGCCCAGGAGCTGCAGCGCCGTGCCCTCGACAACATCGCCAAGGTCGAGGCCGAGCATGACGCCAAGCGCAAGCAGCTCGGCGTTGCCGACGACCTGCGCGAGGTGGAGGGCATCACCACCGCCATGATGGTGAAGCTCGGCGAGAACGACGTGAAGTCGCTTGAGGACTTCGCCGGCTGCGTGCCGGACGACATCGTCGGCTGGAGCGAGCGCAAGGACGGCCAGACCGTCAAGCATTCCGGCTTCCTCGACGGTTTCGATCTGTCCAAGGACGAGGCCGAGGCGATGATCATGCAGGCCCGCGTCAAGGCGGGCTGGATCGAGGCTCCGGAGCCGGCCGAGGCCGATTCCGAGCCTGCCGAAGCCTGAGCGGGGAGATGAGCCGGGGTGGCCGCAACCGTGGTGAACGATGCTGATGAGCCGACGCTCGATGCCGGCCCGCTGACGGGCCGCGCGGGGAGCGAGCGCACCTGCATTGTCCATCGCCGGGCGGGCTCCCCCGACGGTCTCATACGGTTCGTCGTCGGTCCCGACGACGCCGTCGTTCCCGACATCAAGGCCCGCCTGCCCGGCCGCGGCGCCTGGGTCACCGCCACCCGCCCGGCGGTCGCCGAGGCGGTGAAGCGCAAGCTTTTCGCCCGCGCCTTCAAGCGCGAGGTCACGGTCGCGGCCGATCTTCCCGACCTCGTCGAGAAGCTCCTGGAGGCCCAGGCCATCGCCGCCCTGTCGCTCGCCAACAAGGCGGGCGCCGTGGTCGCCGGCTTTTCCAAGGTCGAGGGCGCGCTGGCCGAGGGCAAGGTCGCAGGCCTCATCCACGCCGCCGATGCGCGCGATGACGGGGTCAGGAAAATCGGCCAGGCGGCCCGCCGTGCCGATCCCGATACCGGCGATGAGCTGCCGCGCGTGACGGCGTTCACCTCGCTGCAATTGGATTTGGCATTGGGGCGCATGAATGTGGTACATGCTGCCCTGCTCGCCGGCGGGCCGAGCACCAACGTACTCGCGCGCTGCACGGCCCTTGAGGTCTATCGCACCGGATCTGTGACCGGCGCGACGCCTCCGGCTCCCGTCAACGAGCCGAAGCACTGAATTCCCAGGACCAAAGCCGATAGGCGCAGGACCCGAACCGAATGACCGATGAGAAGACCTCCGGCGACAAGACCCTCAGCCTGACGGGCAAGACCCTCAGCCTGAAGAAGCCCGCCGGCAATGAACAGAGCATGGTTCGCCAGAGCTTCAGCCACGGCCGCACCAAGACCGTCGTGGTGGAGAAGGTCTCGGCGAAGCCGCGCTCGTTCGCGCCTCCGCGTCCCGGCGCCGCCGCGCCCGCGGCTCCCGCCCCGGCGCCGGCTCCCGCCCCGGCTGCGCCCGTGGCCGCCAAGCCCGCCGCCGCGAAGCCTGCCGCTCCTGCCGGCATGATCCTGCGCACCCTTTCTGACGAGGAGCGCGAGGCCCGCGAGCGCGTGCTCGCCGATGCCCGCCAGCGCGAGACCGAGGAGCGCAAGGTCTCCGACGAGGACAACCGCCGCCGCGCCGAGGAAGAGGCGCGCCGCGCCGCCGAGCGCGCCGAGCAGGACCGCCGCCAGCGCGAGGAGGACGACCGCCGTCGCGCCGAGGAGGAGGCCCGCCGCCGCGCCGAGTGGGAATCCCGCCGCCGCTTCGGTGACGAGAACCGCCCCCGCAGCCTCGACGATATCGGCCGCCAGCCGCGCGCCGACCAGGCCGACGCCGCTCCGCAGCCGGAGGCCCGCTCCTCCGCCCCGCCCCCCCGCGAGGCCCGCAGCTTCGGCGATCGCCCGCAGGGTGACCGCCCCGGTTTCGGCGATCGCCCGCCGCGCGAGGGTGGCTATGGCGCCCGTCCGCAGGGCGACCGCCCCTATGGCGACCGTCCGCCCCGTCCCCAGGGTGACCGCCCCGGTTTCGGTGACCGCCCGCCCCGCGAGGGTGGTTATGGCGCCCGTCCGCAGGGCGACCGCCCCTATGGCGATCGTCCGCCGCGTCCGCAGGGCGACCGTCCCTTCGGCGATCGTCCGCCGCGCCCGCCGGGTGACCGTCCCTTCGGTGACCGTCCGCCCCGCGACGGCGACCGCCCCTATGGCGATCGTCCGCCGCGCCCGCCGGGCGACCGTCCCTTCGGCGACCGCCCGCCGCGCGCCGATGGCCGCCCGCCGCGGCTCGACGGTCCGCGTCCGCCGCGCCCGTTCACCGGTGCGCCCGCCGCGAGCGCCATTCCCACCCGCCCCGAGGGTGCCGGCCCGATGCGGTCCGGCCCGCCGGCCGCCGGCCGTCCGCGTGGCGGCGCCGATGACGATGACGCACCGCGCGGCGCCCGCCGCGGCGTTGGCGGCAAGGCGGCGACGCCCGCCGCCCGCCCGGAGCGCCCGGCCGCTGACGCGCCGAGCCGCACGCGCCTGACCCTGACCAATGCCCTGGAAGACGCCTCGGACCGCATGCGGTCGGAAGCCTCGTTCCGCCGCCGCGTGCAGCGCATGTCCGGCCGCCGGGTGACCGAACAGAAGGAAAAGATTTTGCGCGAGGTGACGATCCCCGAGACGATCACCATCGCCGATCTTGCCAACCGTATGTCGGAGCGCGCCGTCGACATTATCCGCATGCTGATGAAGCAGGGCGCGATGCATAAGATCACCGACGTGATCGATGCCGACACCGCGCAGCTGATCGCCGAGGAGCTCGGCCATACCGTGAAGCGTGTCGCCGAGTCGGACGTCGAGGAAGGCCTCTTCGACACTCCGGATCCGGAGGACATGCTGGAGGCGCGCGCTCCGGTCGTGACCATCATGGGCCACGTCGACCACGGCAAGACCTCGCTGCTCGACGCCCTGCGCAAGACCAACGTGGTCTCGGGCGAGGCCGGCGGCATCACCCAGCATATCGGCGCCTACCAGGTGCAGACGCCGCTTGGCGGTCTCGTCACCTTCATCGACACGCCGGGCCACGCCGCCTTCACCGCCATGCGCGCCCGCGGCGCCAAGGTGACGGATATCGTGGTCCTGGTGGTGGCGGCGAACGACTCGGTCATGCCGCAGACGGTCGAGGCCATCAATCACGCCAAGGCCGCCAAGGTCCCGCTGATCGTGGCGATCAACAAGATCGACCTGCCCGACGCCCGTCCCGAGAAGGTCAAGACCGACCTGCTCCAGTACGAGGTGCAGCTCGAGAGCCTCGGCGGCGAGGTGCTCGAGGTTGAACTCTCGGCCAAGACCGGCCAGGGCCTCGACAAGCTGCTGGAGCTCATCCAGCTGCAGGCTGAGCTGCTCGACCTCAAGGCGAACGGCTTCCGCCTCGCCGAGGGCACGGTCATCGAGGCCAAGCTCGATCGCGGCCGCGGCCCGGTCGCCACCGTGCTCATCCAGCGCGGCACCATGCATCCCGGCGACATCATCGTCGCCGGCGCCGAGTGGGGTCGCGTCCGCGCCCTCATCAACGACAAGGGCGAGACGGTCGACGGTGCCGGTCCCTCGGTCCCGGTCGAGGTGCTCGGCTTCAACGGCACGCCCGAGGCCGGCGACCGCGTCGCGGTGGTCGAGACCGAGGCCCGCGCCCGCGAGATCGCCGATTACCGCCAGGCGGTGAAGCGCGAGAAGGCAGCAGCCCGCCTTGGCGCCGGCCGCAGCCTTGTCGACATGATGAGCCAGCTCAAGGCCGGTGCCGGCAAGAAGGAATTCCCGCTCATCATCAAGGGTGACGTGCAGGGTTCCGTCGAGGCCATCGTCGGTGCGCTGGCCAAGGTCGGCAATGACGAGGTCGCAGCCCGCGTCATCCTGTCGGGTGTCGGCGGCATCACCGAGAGCGATGTCGGCCTCGCCCAGACCGCGGGCGCCGTGGTCATCGGCTTCAACACGCGCGCCCACAAGGAAGCGCGTGCCGCAGCCGAGCAGGCGGGCATCGAGATCCGCTACTACAACATCATCTACGACCTTGTGGATGACATGAAGGCCGCCATGTCCGGCCTGCTCGCGCCCGAACTGCGCGAGACCATGCTGGGCAATGCCGAGATCCTGGAGGTGTTCAACATCACCAAGGTCGGCAAGGTGGCGGGTTGCCGTGTCACCGACGGCCGCGTCGAGCGCGGCGCCAATGTCCGCCTCATCCGCGACAGCGTGGTGGTGCACGAGGGCAAGCTCTCGACGCTCAAGCGCTTCAAGGACGAGGTCAAGGAAGTCCAGGTCGGCCAGGAATGCGGCATGGCCTTCGAGAGCTACCAGGACATGCGCTCGGGCGACGTCATCGAGTGCTACCGGGTCGAGGAGATCAAGCGCTCGCTGTGACGCCCGGCGTCATTGGAGATCGGACAAGGCGGCCTTCGGGCCGCCTTTTCTGTTTGGGGCCCATGAACCGGAAGCGCGGCTGCCGCGACCCATGGTCAAGTGGACCATCGGCCGGCCGCCCCCGAGGGGCGCGAGCGGCAACAAGAGGGAGACCTGACCGGCATGGAGGCAGCCTATCGCTTCGCCAGCGACACCAGCTTCGCGGATTATCGCGCCGTGCTGCGCGCCCGGCAGCGGCTCGGCCCGCTCAAGGGGCATGGCCGCTGGCTGCGCTATCCCGTCCTGCTGCTGATCCTCGCCGCCGTGCTCTGGTGGTTTGGCGGGTTCTCCGTTCCCTGGCGCGTCTACCTGCATTGGGACGTGGCGAAATGGCTCCTCGGCCTGTTCGTCTTCATCCCGCTCGTCGACCTGTTCTTCGACCAGGTCGTCGGCCGCTGGGTCTTTTCCCGCTATGCGGCTGCCAACAAGCCGCTGGTCGCCACGGCGGATGACGAGGGTGTCGCCTGGGCCGTCGAGGCCTGGAGCGGCCGCATCGCCTGGGGTGCTGTGAAGGCGGCCGTCGTCACGCCCGACCACCTCTTCCTGTTCCTCGGCAAGGTGGAGGCCGTTCCGCTGTCACGCCGCGGCCTGTCCGGCGGCGACTGGGACGGCTTCCTCGCCTTCGCCAACGCCCGACTGCCGCAGCCTCCCGTGCGGGCATGAAAAAACGCGGCTGCCGGGGCAGCCGCGTTGTGTCGGACCGGCGTTGGGCCGGGGAGGGGCGTCAGACCACCTTCAGGCTGATCTCGCCGAGACCGTCAACGGCGGCGACCATGGTCTGGCCGCGCGTCACCGCGCCGACGCCGTCCGGCGTGCCGGAGAAGATCACGTCGCCGGGGCAGACCTCGAAATAGGTCGACAGGAAGGAGATCTGCTCGGCCACCGACCAGATCATGTCGGCAAGGTCCGCCTTCTGCTTCGTGACGCCGTCGACGGTGAGCGAGATCGGGCCCTTGCCCTTATGGCCGACCATCGACACCGGATAGAGCGGGCCGACCGGGCCGGACAGGTCCGAGGACTTGCCGAGCTCCCACGGGCGCTTCAGCGCCTTGGCCTCGTCCTGCAGGTCGCGGCGGGTCATGTCGAGGCCGACGGCATAGCCGAAGACGCAATCGAGGGCCTTCTCGACCGGAATGTCCTTGCCGCCTTTGGCGAGGGCGACAACCATCTCGAGCTCAAAGTGATAGTTGGAGGTCTTCGGAGGATAGGGATGGTCGACGGTCACGCCATGCGGCACCGGCTGCAGGGCATCGGCGGTCTTGTTGAAGAAGAACGGCGGCTCGCGCGTCGGGTCGCCGCCCATCTCGCGGGCATGGGCGGCATAGTTGCGGCCGACGCAATAGACCCGGCGCACGGGGAACAGCTTGTCGGTGCCGACCACGGGCAGGGCGGCGCGGGCGGCGGGTTCGAACACGTAGGACAAGAGGCAACTCCTCGAAGATCGCGTCGGTGTGTGTTGGTATCGACGTCGCGCGCAAGCTAAACTCGCGGAACGATTTGTCCATGGCGCCAGGGCTGATGACACATACCGAAAAACACCAACTGCCGCCGCTCGCCAAGCTCGCCCTGGAGATGGGGCCGCTGGTCCTGTTCTTCCTCGTCAATTCCTATGGCGACCGCTGGTTCGGGGTGGCGACGCAGAACCGGCTCTTCCTCGCCACCGGCATCTTCGTCGTCGCCGTCCTCGCCTCCCTCGCCATCACCTGGACGCTGGTGCGCAAGCTCCCCGTCATGCCGCTGGTCTCGGCGGTCGTCATCACCATCTTCGGCGGCCTGACGCTGCTGCTCCACGACGAGCTCTTCATCAAGCTGAAGCCCACCATCGTGAACACGCTGTTCGGCGGCGTGCTGGTCTGGGCCGGGCTCACCGGCCGCAACGTGCTGAAGCTCGTGCTCGACAGCGTCTTCGACCTCACCGACGAGGGCTGGCGCCTTCTCACCTGGCGCTGGGCCTTCTTCTTCTTCGTCCTCGCCGCCCTCAACGAGATCGTCTGGCGCACCCAGTCGACCGATTTCTGGGTGGCCTTCAAGGTCTGGGGCATCATGCCCCTCACCATGGCCTTCGCCATGGCGCAGGTGCCGCTCATCATGCGCCACGACGCTGGGGAAGCGAACAAGCCCTCCTGAGACACCCTGGCGCTGTTCAGCCGCCCCCTGCTGGCCTAGAAGCGCGCATCGCTGTCGACCCGTTGGAGCCCCCTTGGTCCGCGCCCTCTACATCGCCGTCCTCGTCATCCTGGCGATCGCCATCAGCGTCATCGCCATCTTTCCCGAGGATGACCTGACGGTCGGCAGCTGGTTCTGGACGCCGGCCACCGGCTTCTGGATGAGCGAGTGGAGCCTGCCGGCCCTCCTGCGTCGGGTCAGCATGTGGCCGACCATCGCCATCGGCATCGCCGCGCTGGTGTCGATCCTCCAGCACATCATCGCGCCCGCCAGCCGGCAGTTCATGTCCGCCCGCGCCGCGCTCTTCCTCTTCCTCACCGTCGCCGCTGCACCGGTCCTCGTCGTCAACGGCGTCTTCAAGGAGGTCTGGGACCGCGCCCGCCCCGTCCACGTGACGCAGTTCGGCGGTCCCTGGCAGTTCACTCCGTGGTGGCAGCCGGGCAATGGCCGCGAATGCCGCACCAACTGCTCCTTCGTCTCGGGCGAAGCCTCCGGCGCTGCCTGGCTCGCCGCGCCGGCCCTGCTGGCGCCGCCCGCGGCGCGCGTGCCGCTGCTCGCCGGCGTCGCCGCCTATACGGCCGTCATCTCCGGCCTGCGCATGGCCTTCGGCGGCCATTTCCTCTCCGACACGCTGATCGCCATCCTCATCACCCTGGTGATGATCGCAGCAGCCCATCGCTGGCTCTACCGCCGCCCGAACGCGGTGCCGGAAGACGTCTGGGCCGCCCGCCTTGCCCGCCTCGGCGCGCCGCTCCGCCGCCTCGCCGGGCGGCCGGGTTGACATGGGCCCGCTTGCCAGCGGCCCGGACTGTCTTTAAGTCGGCGCAACCCCGCCCAAGCCCTGTCAGGGAACGCTCATGGCCGCCCAGAAGTCCGTCAAGAAAGTCGTCCTCGCCTATTCCGGCGGTCTCGACACCTCGATCATCCTGAAGTGGCTGCAGACGACCTATGGCTGCGAGGTCGTCACCTTCACCGCCGATCTCGGCCAGGGTGAGGAACTGGGACCGGCGCGCGACAAGGCGCTGCTGCTCGGCATCAAGCCCGAGAACATCTTCATGGACGACCTGCGCGAGACCTTCGTGAAGGACTACGTTTTCCCGATGTTCCGCGCCAACGCGATGTATGAGGGCCTCTATCTCCTCGGCACCTCCATCGCCCGCCCGCTCATCGCCAAGCGCCAGATCGAGATCGCCGAGGCCGTCGGCGCCGACGCCGTCTCCCATGGCGCCACCGGCAAGGGCAACGACCAGGTCCGCTTCGAGCTCTCCTACTACGCGCTGAAGCCCGACGTGACCGTCATCGCGCCCTGGCGCGAGTGGGACCTGTCGAGCCGCACCAAGCTCATCGAGTTCGCCGAACAGCACCAGATCCCGATCGCCAAGAACAAGCGCGGCGAGGCGCCCTTCTCCGTCGACGCCAACCTGCTTCACGCGTCCTCCGAGGGCATGGTTCTGGAGGACCCGAACGAGGAGGTGCCGGATTACGTCTATTCGCGCACCGACGGCCCGGAGAGCGCGCCGGACAAGGCGACCTACATCACCATCGACTTCAAGGAGGGCGATGCTGTCGGCATCGACGGCCAGGCGCTGTCGCCCGCCACCCTCCTCACCAAGCTGAACGAACTCGGCAAGATCAACGGCATCGGCCGCCTCGACCTCGTCGAGAACCGCTTCGTCGGCATGAAGTCGCGCGGCATGTACGAGACGCCCGGCGGCACGATCCTCTACTTCGCCCACCGCGCCATCGAGAGCATCACGCTCGACCGCGGCGCGGCGCATCTGAAGGACGAGCTCATGCCGAAATATGCCGAGCTCATTTACAACGGCTTCTGGTTCTCGCCGGAGCGCGAGATGCTCCAGGCCCTCATCGACAAGAGCCAGCAGTTCGTCACCGGTTCGGTGCGGCTGAAGCTCTACAAGGGCAATGCCATCGTGGTCGGCCGCGAGAGCCCCTACTCGCTCTACGACAAGGAGCTGGTGACCTTCGAGGAGGGCGCCGTGGCCTATGACCACCGCGATGCCGCCGGCTTCATCAAGCTGAACGCGCTGCGCCTGCGCACTCTGGCCCAGCGCAAGAAGAAGCTCGGCCTCTGACGGTTTCGCTCCATCGGCAGGACTAACGGAAGGCCGGGGCAACCCGGCCTTTTGTCTTTTTCAGCGGCCCTCGATCGTGGTGCCGGCCGTCCCGGCCGCGCCATCGAGACGGTTGGGGCGGGTGAGGCGGTGGGCGTTGCGCTCGGCGGCGGCCTCGGCACCCTTGCCGTCGGCCATAGCGTGAGGCGCTACGAGCCGGGCGGAGGCGGCGAGCGGCGAGGCATGGGCCGAGGCGGCAATGCCTGCGAACGTCGAGACAAGTGCGGCAGCAAGGAACGTGAGAGCCGACGTCCGAACATCGCGCTTCGCAAACATGGGTCGCCTCCCCGGGTCATGTCCGCGGCACCGTGCTGCGGAGTGACCATGGGTCGGGGTGGCGCGCGAAAAGGTTCACGGGAAAATGGGGGCGTTGCAGACGAGGGCTGCTCGTCTGATCGAAGCGCACCGCATCGCCGCCATGCGCGACGCCCGCTGGTCATCCTCCCCCGAACGCCCGAAGGCTGTCGGCACCCGAGGTACGGAAGGACCGACACCATGACCCTCGCGCTGAGCTGGAGCGAATGGGCGGCGCATGACGGCGTGGCGCTCGCCGACCGCGTCCGAAAAGGCGAGGTCACCGCCGCCGAACTCGCCGCCCAGGCCGCCGCCGCCATCGCCAGGCTGAACCCGGCGCTCGACGCCGTGGTCGAGGTCTTCGACGACGTTGTCGCCGATCCCCTCAAGGACGGCATGAACGCCGCCGGCCCCTTCGCCGGCGTGCCCTATCTGATGAAGGACCTGGGGCCGACCCTGAAAGGCCGGCTGCAGGAAATGGGCTCGCAGCTCATGCAGGGGAATGTCGCGAGCGCCGACAGCCACCTGACCCAGAAGATCCGCGCCGCCGGCCTCAACCTCATCGGCCGCTCCACCACGCCGGAATTCGGCGTCTGCTCCTCGGCCGAGAATGCCATTTCCGTCACCCGCAATCCCTGGGACACGGCCTACACCACCTGCGGCTCCTCCGCCGGCACGGCGGCCATGGTCGCGGCCGGCGCGCTGCCGCTCTCCCACGGCACCGATGGCGGCGGCTCCATCCGCATTCCCGCCGGCGTCAACGGCCTTGTTGGTCTCAAACCCTCGCGCGGCGTCTTCTCCATCGCGCCGGGAGGCTCGGACCTGTCCTCCATCGTCTCGTCGCAGGGCTGCCTGTCGCGCTCCGTCCGCGACAGCGCGCTCTTCGTCGATTCCTGCCGCGGCGGCGCGCCCGGCGAGTTCATGCCCTACTGGCGGGCGGACGAGCCCTATGCCGATCTGATCCGCCGCGACCCCAAGCCGCTGCGCATCGGCCTGTCGCATCAGTGGGGGCCCTATGGCACCTCGCCGGAGATCATCGCCGAGCTCAACCGCGCCGGCCGCTACCTCGAGAGCCTCGGCCACCATGTCGAGGAAGCCCAGCCCGCCATCGACTATGAGGCAGCGTTCAAGGCGCAGACCACCTGCTACATCACCAATTTCGCCCAGACCATCGCGCTGCTGCTGGAGCCGCGCGGGCTCACCCGCCCGCCGGAGGATCTCGTCGAGCCGATGAACATCCGCCTCTGGGCCGCCGGCATCGACGCCACCTATTCCGAGCGCACCCGGATGCAGCTCGCCTTCAACACCGCCTCGCGCGGCTTCGGCACCTTCTTCGAGCGCTTCGACATCATCCTCACCCCGACCATGGCGAAGCCGACGCCGCGCATCGGCACGTCCGAGTATCTGACCGTCAGCGACGAGCCCGACGTCCACGCCTGGTTCGCCAATCTCTGGGGCATCTTCGCCTATACCCCGCTCGCCAATCTCTGCGGCATTCCCGGCATCTCCATGCCCTTCGGCACGCTCGCCAATGGCCTGCCCATGGGCATCCAGCTGATGGGCGCGCAGGGCCAGGACGGACTGCTGCTCCAGCTCGCGGCCCAGGTCGAGCGGGCGCTCGGCGGCGCCTGGAACCGCGGGGCTGTGCCCGCCCATCACGTCACCCGCGGCTGAGGACGAAGGACCAGGCGAGCGTCTCGAACGCCAGATAAGTCAGACCTCGCCAGCCGGCGTGAAGCCGATGCGGGTGAGGTCCGCTGCCGCCTCGCTCACCGCCGCTTCGAAGGCCGCGAGGGCCTCGGCTCGCGGCGTCACCGACACCGCGAAGTCGTAATGCTCCTCGGCATGGGGCAGGAAGGCGAGGCCGGCCGCCGCCGCGACGGGAGCGATGGTCATGCCCCAGTCGGCGCGGCCCTGCGCCACCGCTGCGGCCACAGCATTGTGCGAGCGCGGCTGGTTCCAGTAGCCCGGCGGCTTCGCGCCCTTGAGCAGCAGGTCGATGAGGACGCGCGTGCCGGCGCCCTGGTTGCGGTTCACCATCAGGCAGTCGGGATCGGCCAGCGCCCGGGCGACGAGGTCATCCACCGAGCCGACACCCGCGAAGCGCGGATCACCGGCGCGATGCACGAGCCCCTGCATCCGCCGCCAGCCCGGCACCAGCCTCAGGCCCTCGCCGAGGAAGGGCGTGTTGTAGGCGCCGCTCTTGGGGTCGAGCAGGTGGATCGGCGCGATGTCGCACTCGCCGCGCTTCAGCGCCGCAAGGCCGCCGAGGCTGCCGAGCGCCAGCGAGCGGGCCGTGAGGCCGCGGTCGGACAGGCGGTCGATCACCGCATCGAGGCCGACGCAATGGCTGCCCATGATGGTGAGCGACGGCGCGGCGATATGCGGGGCGAACAGCGTCACCTCCGTCTCGGTGCCGGCCGGCAGGGCGTCGCTCAGCGCGTCGATGGTGAGGAAGCCGTCGGCCTGGGCGAAGGCGGTGACAGCCCCCGAGCCCTTGCCCACGGGGTGGGCGACGCGGCCCTCCGGCCCTTCCGCCAGCGCCACCATGACGAATTCGGTGCGACCGAGATCGGAGGGGATGCGGGTCGGCACCCGCGCCGGCACGCCGATCTCCGCCCGCTCGGGCAGGCCGGCGAGGATGCGCAGGACGGGCGCGACGATGTCGTGGAAGGTGAACATGGCCGAGGTCGGGAAGCCCGGCAGGATCACGACCGGCTTGCCCTCGCAGACGGCGAGGCAGAGCGGTTTGCCGGGTTTGAGCGCCACGCCATGGGCGATGATGCCGGGTGAGCCGAGGCTCTCCACCATCTTGTAGGTGAGGTCCCCCGCGCCCTTCGACGTGCCGCCGGAGAGGATGACGGCATCGCAGGTGGCATGGGCCCCGGCGATCGCGGCGGCGAGCGCGCTCTCCACATCGGGGATGGCGCCGTATCGGACCGGTGCGCAGCCATTCTCCTCCAGCGCCGCGGCGACGATGGGGCCGTTGGAATCATAGATGGCGGCGGGCCGCAGCGCCTCGCCCGGCGCAACCAGTTCGTCGCCGGTGGAGATCACCGCGACGCGCGGCTTGCGCCAGACTGTCGCCTCCGCGGCGCCCACGGCGGCGAGCATGCCGACCTCGCGCGAGCCGAGGAGCGTACCCCGCCGCAGCAGGGTCTCGCCGCGGGCAATGTCCGAGCCGGCGAAGGCGATGTTCTGGCCCGGCGCCGAGGCGCGCAGGACCAGGAGCCGGCCGTCCTCGACGCGCGTGTGCTCGATCATCACCACGGCATCGGCGCCGCGCGGGATCGGCCCGCCCGTGGCGATGGGCGTCGCATGGGCGGCAAGGACCGGCAGGCGCGGTTCTGTCCCGCAGGCGATGGTCTCAGGCGTGAGCCCCAGCACAGCCGGGCTGTCCTCGCTGGCGCCGGCGACATCGCCGGCGCGCACCGCGAAGCCGTCCACCACCGAGCGGTCGAAAGGCGGCGCATCGACGGGGGCGGCCACCGTCTCCGCCAGCACCCGCCCGACAAGACCGGCGAGCGGCACGCTCTCGGCCCCGAGCGGGCGGAGCGTCAGCGCGCCGCGGAAGCGGGCGATGGCCTCCTCGCGGGAGAGGACTTTCAGGAACTGGTCCTGGACGAGGGCTGAGGAGGTCATCGTGGTTCGAAAGGCTCCCGAAGAGGGGTCGCGGCCAGCGGCGCGCCGGCGGGCAGGCCCTCGCTGTCCGGTGCAATGAGCGCCACCGCATCGGCGGCGAGAAGCGCGGCGAGCGTCGCCTGGCCGGTGGCGATGGGGCGCCAGCCCTGAGGCTCGGCGGCGAGCAGGACGAGATCGGTCATCCCCACATGGGAGGCGACCTTGGCGGTGAGCGGCCGTTCGATGCTGTTCGGCCGGCGGCCGGCAAGAACGGCCACCAGCGGCAGGACGAGGCCTTGGAGGACGGCGACGAGGCCGTCGAAGCGCGGCGCCACGACGAGGCGCGGCGTCGGGCCGGACAGGTCGAGGGCGCTGTCGCGGCCGGGCTGGAGCGCAAGGCCGAGGATGGCGTCGGGGTGCGTCGCCGCGGCGACATCGGCCGCCAGCGTGATGACGAGGTCGGCGGCGCCCTCCACCACCGCACAGCCGGCCTCCGCCAGGATGCGGGCCAGGAAGGCGGCTTCGGGTGCCGCAGCAGCGTCTATGCGGATGGCGGGCCGGCGCACCGCGACCTCCGCGATGCCCGCGCAGGCGAGCGCCAGCGCCACCTCGGCCGTCACGGTTCCGCCCGCAGCGACGATCACCGCCCCGGCCGACAGATCGCCGCCGGCCTTGCGGGCGTTCTCGCCGGGATAGGCGGACTGGCCGATCTCGGCGAAGGGCCCGCTCATCGCCACCGCATCGGCCGGCAGGACGGCATCGGCATCGGCCGGCAGCGCCGCGCCGATAAGGACATGCGGGGGGGCGACCGGCAGCAGGGCAGGGGCCTGCGGCGTTGCCCCGACGAGGTCGGCGCTCGCCACCGCGACGCCGGGGCGCAACGCAACGGCCGTCGGCGGCAGCGCATGGGGGGCTCGGACCGTCTCCGCCGCGGCCAAACCCAGCGCCTGGCCAGGCGGCAGCGTCACCGGCGCGACCGCATCCCGGCCCGCCAGCAGGCGGGTGCGCGCGTCAGCGAGCGGGGAGAGGGGGCGGCTTGTCATCGGCCCCATATAGGCCCGCGAAGGGAGCCCGTCACCGGTTGAGCCGCACGGCTCCGGCCTCCGCGACATCGTAACCGCTGAGAGCCTCCGCCCGCGCCGCGAAGGCCGGCAGCGCCCAGAAGGCGGCGAGCCTCTGGAAAGCCGGCTCGAAATAGCTGCGCCGCCGCACCACCAGGTCGAAGCGCTCCCAGGTGAGCGGCATGAAGCCGAGGCCGTTGAGATCGGCGACGGCGCGCGTGGCGATGCCGCAATCGATCTCGCCGGCGCGGATGGCGACCGCCAGATCCGGCCCGGTGGGATAGGGGGCGGGCGCCCGTTTCAGACGGTCGAGCGGAATGTCGGCGCGGGCGGCGATCGCCTCCAGCAGCAGCTGCGCGCCGGCGCCGGAAGGCCTGAGCCCGATCCGCGCCGCACGGGCCGCGACATCCCCCAGCGAGCCGAGGGCCAGCGGATTGCCCGCCGCGACGAGGAAGCCCTGTTCGCGCCGCGCGAAGCCGAGCACCACCGCGTCATGCAGGCCGGACCGCGCCGCCACCGCCTCGGCATTGGCGGCCTCGTCGTCGCCCGCGCCATGCAGGTGGATGCCGGCCGCGACGACCTCGTTGCGCTCGAGCCGGTCGAGGCCCGCCTCCGAGCCCTCGGTGAGCAGCGCGAGGCCCGAGCCGGACTGGCGCAGCGCCCATTCGAGCAGCGGATCGTGACTGCCGCCGACAATGGGCGGGGGGGCCTCGGCGACGAAGCCGGCGGGCCGGGCAAGGCCCGCGGCCACCCAGCGGTCGAGCGCGGCGCGGGGGAACAGCCACTTGCCCGTCACCTTGGAGCAGGGGATCGCGCCGTCGGCCACCAGCTCATAGAGCTTGCGCTCCTTCAGCCGGAGATAGGCCGCAGCCTCTTCGGTGGTCAGATAGAGATCGTCCTGCATAAGGCAGCATTTCTCTGCACAGATTCCAGATTTGATCTGCATTAGGGAAAAACCGTAGATTGGGCAACTTTTTGCGCAGCGAGTGCCTCCCGACGTGGACATCGCCCAGTCCTTTGCCGCCGCCTTCGCGCTGATCCTCGGCGCCGATCCGGCCTTCCTCGCCATCGTCCGGCTGTCGCTGGCGGTGACGCTGACGGCCGTCGCCGTGGCGGCGCTGATCGGCCTGCCCGTCGGCGCGCTGCTGGCGCTGTCGCGCTTTCCCGGCCGTGGCGCGGTCATCGTCCTCGTCAACGCGCTGATGGGCCTGCCGCCGGTCGTGGCCGGCCTCCTCGTCTTCCTGCTGCTGTCGCGTTCCGGTCCGCTCGGGCCCCTCGGCCTCCTGTTCACGCCGACCGCGATGGTCTGCGCCCAGGCGATCCTCGTCCTGCCCATTGTCATCGCCATCACCCGGCAGCTGGTCGAGGACCTGCACGGCGAGTACCGCGAGCATCTCGCCTCCCTCGGCCTGACGGGGCTCCGCGCCATCCCGACCCTGCTCTGGGACGGCCGCTTCGCGCTCGCCACCGCCATCCTCGCCGGCTTCGGCCGGGCCAGCGCCGAGGTCGGCGCCGTGCTCATCGTCGGCGGCAATATCGCCGGCTACACGCGCACCATGACCACCGCCATCGCGCTGGAGACGTCCAAGGGCGACCTGCCGCTGGCCCTCGGCCTCGGCATCGTCCTCATCCTGCTGACCCTTGGCATCAATGCCGTCACCTATGCGGCGAGCCGCGTCGGCGCGCGGTTCGCGGGATGACGGCCATGCGCGAGACCACCTCCGTCCTGCCGCTCGCCGTCTCCGATCTCACCTTCGAGGCCGGGGGCAAGCGCCTCGTCGACGGCATCGGCTTCACCATCCCGCGCGGCGGGCTCACCGTAATCATCGGGCCCAACGGCTCCGGCAAGTCGCTGACCCTGCGCCTTTGCCACGGCCTCATCGCCCCCAGCGCCGGCGCCATCGCCTGGGCGGCGGGGGAGGGCACGCTGGCGGGGCACAAGCGCCATGCCATGGTCTTCCAGAAGCCGGTCATGCTGCGCCGCTCGGCGCTGGCCAATGTCGAGCATGCCCTCGCCGCCGCCGGAGCCGGCTGGAGCGAGCGCCGCAGCCGCGCCCGCGAGGCCCTCGACCGCTTCGGCCTCACCGACAAGGCCGACCGCCCCGCCCGCCTCATGTCGGGGGGCGAGCAGCAGCGCCTTGCGATCGCGCGCGCCTGGGCGCTCCGGCCGGAGATCCTCTTTCTCGACGAGCCGACCTCACAGCTCGACCCCGGCGCCACCCGCCAGATCGAGCAGATGATCCTCGCCCTCAAGGCCGAGGGCGTGACGCTGGTCATGGCGACCCACGACATGGGCCAGGCCCGCCGCCTCGCCGATCGCGTGCTCTTCCTTCATCGCGGCCGTCTCGTCGAGGACGCGCCGGCGGAGACCTTCTTCTCAGGGCCGGCAAGCGCCGAAGCCCGCGCCTTCATCGCCGGCGACCTTGTCTGGTGAGCCGGCACCCCACCTCCCAATCCCCTCAACGGAGACGACCATGACGACCTTGCCGACCCGGCGCCATCTCATCGCCGCCACCGCCTCCCTCCTCGCCTTCGGCGGGGTGGCTCTCGCCCAGGACGCCCGTCCCGCGGCGCCCGCCACCGCCGCCGCCGGCACGCGGTTCATCACGGTCGCTTCCACCACCTCGACGGTGGATTCCGGCCTGTTCAACCACATCCTGCCGCTGTTCAGGGCCAAGACCGGCATCGAGGTGCGCGTCATCAGCCAGGGCACCGGCCAGGCGCTCGACACCGGCCGCCGCGGCGATGCCGACGTCGTCTTCGTCCATGCCCGCGCGGCGGAGGAGCGCTTCGTCGCCGAGGGCCATGGCGGCCCGCGTCGCCCGGTCATGTACAATGACTTCGTGCTGATCGGCCCCAAGGCCGATCCCGCCGGCATCAAGGGCTCGCGCGACATCGCCGCGGCCCTGCGCGCCATCCAGACGAAGGCGACGCCCTTCGTCTCGCGCGGCGACCGCTCCGGCACCCACCAGGCCGAACTGGCGCTCTGGACGGCCGCCGGCATCGACCTCGCCGCCACCCGCGGCAGCTGGTACCGCGAGATCGGCCAGGGCATGGGCGCGGCGCTCAACACGGCTTCGGGCATGAACGGCTACGTCCTCTCCGATCGCGCGACCTGGCTTTCCTTCCGCAACCGCGGCGACCTCGACATCCTCGTCGAGGGCGACCGGCGCCTGTTCAACCAGTACGGCATCATGCTGGTGAACCCCGAGCGCCACCCGCATGTGAAGAGGGCCGACGGCCAGGCCTTCATCGACTGGATCGTCAGCCCCGAGGGCCAGAAGGCCATCGCCGACTACCAGATCAACGGCCAGCAGCTGTTCTTCGCCAACGCCTCCGATTCGGGGGCGTGAGATGCGGGCCATTCTTGCGGCGGGCCTGATGATGGCCGCCACGGGCGGCGCCGTGGCGCAGGAGCCGGTGCTGCTCCACGCTGCGGGGAGCCTGCGCGGCGCCATGACCGAGGTCAGCGCCGCCTTCACCGCCGCCGGCGGGCCCCCGGTGACGCAGGTCTACCGGCCCTCCGGCCTCATCCGCGACGCCATTGCCGGCGGCGAGAAGGCGGAGGTCTTCGCCTCCGCCAACATGACCCATCCGCAGGCGCTGGCGCAGGCCGGCAAGGCGGGGCCGGTCGTGCTCTTCGCCCGCAACGCGCTCTGCGCCTTCGTGCGGCCGGGTCTGGAGGTCACGCCGGCGACCGTCCTCGACCGGATGCTCGATCCGGCGGTCAAGCTCGGCACCTCGACGCCGCGGGCGGATCCGGCCGGCGACTATGCCTATCAGGTCTTCGCCCGTGCCGAGGCGGTGCGCCCGGGTGCCCGTGCGGCGCTGGAGGCGAAAGCCGTGCAGCTCACCGGCGGGCCGTCCAGCGCACCGGTGCCGGAGGGGCGGAACGCCTATGGCCACGTCATCGCGGCGGGTCAGGCTGACCTCTTCCTCGCCTATTGCACCAATGGCGGCCCCATCGCCCGCGAGCAGCCCGGCATCCGCATGGTGGCGCTGCCGGAGGCGCTGGCAGTCGGCGCGGACTATGGCGTGACGGTGGTGAACGGCGCCTCGACCGCGGCGCACCGCTTCGCCCTCTTCGTGCTGTCGCCGGCCGGCCAGCGCATCCTCGCCCGTCACGGTTTCGTGGCGCCGGGGCTGCCGGCCGAGTGACGCTACCCGATGACGCGACCATGGCACGGCGCCCCGGCGCCGTGCTATTTGACCGGCCCCGTTCCCGCGACCGCCGGTGCCATGTCCGACACGCCGCCCCTCATCGTCCCGAACCCCGCCGATCCCCGCCTCACCCAGCGCGTGACCGGCGTCAATGAACGCGGCGAGGCCATCGAGACGGCGGTGACGGTGGAGCGCCCGCTCACCCTCTACCTGAACGCCCAGGAGATCGTCACCATGATGACGATCGGCGATTACCCCGACTATCTCGCTATCGGCTATCTCCTCAATCAGAACATGCTGAAGCCCACCGACGTGGTCACCGGCGTGGACTATGATGAGGAGCTTGAGGTGGTGGTGGTGCGCACGGAAGAGCACACCAATTTCGAGGAGAAGCTGAAGAAGCGGACCCAGACCTCCGGCTGCGCCCAGGGCACGACTTTCGGCGACCTGATGGAGGCGCTGGCCGACATCCAGCTGCCGAAGACGGAGTTCCGCACCTCCTGGCTCTACCGGCTCACCCACGCCATCAACACCATGCCCTCGCTCTATCTCGAGGCCGGCGCGATCCATGGCTGCGTGCTCTGCCGCGAGGACCGTCCGCTGGTCTATATGGAGGATGTCGGCCGCCACAATGCCGTCGACAAGATCGCCGGCTGGATGTACCGCCACGGCGAGACCGGGGCCGACAAGATCTTCTACACGACCGGCCGGCTCACCTCCGAAATGGTCATCAAGACCGTGCGCATGGGCATCCCCATCCTCGTCTCGCGCTCGGGCTTCACCGCCTGGGGCGTCGAGCTTGCCCGCCAGTGCGGTCTCACCCTGATCGGTCGGGCCAAGGGCAAGCGCTTCGTCGCGCTCGCCGGCGAGGACCGCATCGTCTTCGACCAGGACCTCTCCTATGTCGAGGAGGAGAGTGCACGCCACCGCCGCAAGGGCGCGGAGGACTGACGCCCATGCCGCATCCCCAAACCCTCGGCGTGCTGCTCGCCGGTGGCCTCGCCCGCCGCATGGGCGGCGGCGACAAGCCGCTGAAGACGATTGGGGGCACCACCCTGCTCGACCGCGCCGTCAAGCGCCTCACGCCCCAGTGCGACGGGCTCATCGTCAATGCCAATGGCGATCCGGCGCGGTTTGCCGCCCTCGGCCTGCCGGTGGTGGCCGACACGGTGCCGGGATTCGCCGGGCCGTTGGCCGGCGTCGTCGCGGCGCTGGAATGGCTGGAGCGGGAGCGGCCGGACATCGCCTGGCTCGTCTCCATCCCGACCGACTCGCCCTTCCTTCCCGCCGATCTCGTCGGCCGGCTCCATCAGGCGCGCGAGGCGGCGGGAACGCCGCTCGCCACCGCCCGCTCCGGCGACCAGACCCATCCCGTTGTCGGGCTCTGGCCCGTCGCGCTGCTCGCCGACCTGCGCCGCGCGCTGGTGGAGGAAGACCTGCGCAAGATCGACCGCTGGACCGCCCGCCATGGCGTGGCCGAGGCGATCTGGCCGACCGAGCCCTTCGACCCGTTCTTCAACGCCAACAGCCCCGAGGACCTCGCCGAGGCCGAGGCTGTGCTGGCGCTACATCCCGCGGCCTGAAGCTTCAGCGCAGCAGCGCGTAGGACAGGAAGGCGACCGTCTCGCCGGGCGCCACGCGCTCGATGGGCTCGGGCAGCTCGACGAGGCCATCCGTCTCGGTCAGCGAGGTGATGACGCCGGCGCCATCGCGCGGATGCTTCACCGCTTCCATCACGCCGTCGGCGCCGCGCCTGAGCGCCACCCGCACATATTCCCGCCGCCCCGCCTTCTTCTTGTAGGGGAAGGCCGCGCGAACGGGGAGCGCCATCGGCCGCTCGGGCTTTGCCCCCGCCAGCACGGTGAGAAAGGGCCGCACCACATGGGCGAAGGTGACGAAGACGGCGACGGGATTGCCGGGCAGGCCGATGAAGGCCGCCTGTTCCGTGCCGCCCGGCGCCGGGATGACGCCCATGGCGACCGGGCGGCCCGGCTTGATGGCGAGACGCCAGAAGGTCAGCGAGCCCACCGCCTCCACAGCCGCCTTCACATGGTCCTCCTCGCCGGTGGAGACGCCGCCGGAGGTGAGGATGAGGTCATGGCCGCCCGCTGCCGCCGACAGGGCCGCGGCGATGGCGGCGCGGTCGTCGGGCAGGATGCCGAGATCGGTGACCTCGGCGCCGAGGCGGCGCAGCAGCGCCTGCATCGTGTAGCGGTTGGAATCGTAGAGCTGCGCCGCGCCCAGCGGCGTGCCGGGCGAGACGATCTCGTTGCCGGTGGAGAAGACGGCGACGCGGACGCGGCGGCGCACGGTCACGTCGGTGAGGCCGAGGGCAGCGGCCAGCGCGATGGTCTCCGGCGTCATGACGCGGCCGGCGCCAAGCGCCCGCGCGCCAGCGGGGAGGTCCTCGCCCGCCGGCCGGCAATTGGCGCCCGCCGACAGCCCCTGTGGCAGGATGACGGTCTCGCCATCGAGCCGGACGTCCTCCTGCATGAAGACCGTGTCGCAGCCCTCCGGCATGGGCGCGCCGGTGAAGATGCGGACCGCAACCCCTGCCGCCATGGCGCTGGCGGAGGAGCCCGCCGGCACGCGCCCCGAGACCGGCAGGCGCGTCTCTCCGGCAGCGGCGAGATCAGCGAAGCGCACGGCATAGCCATCGACGGCGGAGTTGAAGAAGGGCGGCAGGCTCACCGGCGCGGCAATGTCGGCGGCAAGCACCCGGCCGTCGGCGGCCAGCAGCGGCACGGTCTCGGTGCTGGCGACAGGTGGGAGGCCCGCAGCGACGCGGTCGAGCGCATCCTCGATGGAGAGGAGCTGGCCGCCGAAGGCGAACTGGTCGGAGGAGAGCTGGGCCATGCTTCAGCCGGCCTTGCGCGGCTGGCGGGCGAGCTCCACCGGCTCCGTGCGCCGCAGGAGGTCGAGCACGCCGTCCAGCGGGTCGGCAGCGGCGAGGAGCAGGTCGGCCGCCATCTCGATGGCGTCGAGATCGGCGCGCGGTCCGCTGAAACCGGGAGCCGCCACGTCGCTGAGCAGGGCGCGCACGTCCGGAATGTCGGGGAAGAGCCAGGGCTTGGCATTGGCGGCGCGATGGATCTCCACCTTCGGATGGGCTTCGCGCTTGAAGCCCTCGACGATGACAAGCTCGACGGGCGAGAGCCGCACGAGGAGGTCGGCAAGGCGGGGCTCTGTCTCCTCGCGCAGCTCGTGCATCAGCGCCCAGCGGCGGCCAGAGGCGACCAGCACCTCGGTGGCGCCGGCAAGCCGGTGCTCGTGGCTGTCCTTGCCCGGCCTGTCGATGTCGAAGGCATGGTGCGCGTGCTTCAGCGTCGAGACCGAAAGGCCCCGCCCGCGCAGCACCGGAATGACGCGGGTGAGCAGCGTGGTCTTGCCCGCCCCGCTCCAGCCCGCCAGTCCCACCACCTTCATGATCGTCTCGGCCTCATCCGTCATGGAGAGCGGAAACTAGGGCCATGGGCACGCCACCGCCAGCCCTCAAACAAAAACGCCCGGCCGGAGCCGGGCGTCTGTGTGTCGCGTGGGACCTGTCGTTACTCGGCGGGCTGTGCCGCAGGCGGCAGCGCCTTGCCCTTCGCCATCTCTTCCTCGACCCAGAGCGAGTGGTGCTCCTTGGCCCAGTTGAGGTCGACCTCGCCGGAGGTCATGGCGTCGGCAGCGCCCTGCATGCCGACGGACCCGATGTAGATATGGGCGATCATCATGGCGATCAGCAGCACCGCCACGAGGCCGTGGACGATGTTCCAGAACTGCAGGGCGAGCACGCCGCCAGCCGAGGCCGGGAAGAGCAGGTAGACGCCCGACAGCGACAGCAGGCCGCCGCCGATGATGACGGCCCAGAAGATCACCTTCTGGCCGGCATTGAACTTCTTGGCCGGCGGATGGCCGCCACCCACGAGGCCGCCGCCCTGCTTGATCCAGGTGATGTCGGTGCTGTTGGGGATGTTGTGGAACACCCAGACCACGAACATGAAGACCAGGCCGAGCATGAAGGGCCAGGCGAGGAAGTTGTGGGCGATCTTGGCACCCTGCGCCAGCGTGGCGAAGGCGTCCTCGCCGAGCAGCGGGGCGACCACGAACTTGCCGAAGGTCACGTTCAGGCCCGACAGCGCCAGGATGATGAAGCAGCCTGCGGTCAGCCAGTGGATGAAGCGCTCGAACGTCGAGAAGCGCAGGATCTTCACGCCGGACAGGCCGGAGTCGATCATGATCTTGCCGCGGGTAAAGTAGAACACCGCGAGCATGCCGAGCATGCCGAGGATGGCGATGGCACCGACCCAGAGCATGGCGCCCTGGTGGAAGGCGCGCCAGGCCTGGCCCTGCGGCTGGATGAGGTTGGCCGCGCTGGCATCCGGGATCGTGATGCGCCCGGAGAGCGTGGAGCCGGCGCCCGGCGTGCCGGCCTGAAGGGCCTGCATGAGCTGCTGCTCCTTGACGGAGGCAGCGGTCGGATTGACCGAGTTCGGCTGCTGCGCCGAGGCAGGTGCAGCGATAAAGACAGCGATCGCCAGGAAGAAGGCGGCCACGAGAGACCGAAGCGTGACGCGCATCGGATGGTCCTCCCTGCGGACGGCGCTCATGCGGCAGCCGTCCCGAATGGATGAAGCGGGCGGCGGCGCAAGGCCGCCGCCCGGCGGATCAGATGGCGATGGTTTCCTTGTAGGCCGTCTGCCAGCCCCAGGCGCCCGAGCCGTAGCCACGCTTCAGCACGCGCTCCTTGTAGATGGTCGCGATCATGTCGCTGTCGCCGGCGAGCAGCGCCTTGGTCGAGCACATCTCCGCGCAGAGCGGGAGCTTGCCCTGGGCAAGGCGGTTGGCACCGTAGGCGGCATATTCGGCCGTGGAGTTGTCGGCGAGCGGACCACCGGCGCAGTAGGTGCACTTGTCCATCTTGCCGCGGGTGCCGAAGTTGCTGACGCGCGGATATTGCGGCGCGCCGAACGGGCAGGCGTAGAAGCAGTAGCCGCAGCCGATGCACAGCTCCTTGGAGTGCAGCACGACCGCGTCGGCCGTGGTGTAGAAGCAGTTCACCGGGCACACCGCCGCGCAGGGCGCGTCGGTGCAGTGCATGCACGCCATCGAGATGGAGCGCTCACCGGGCTTGCCGTCATTGAGCGTGACGACGCGGCGGCGGTTGATGCCCCACGGAACGTCGTGCTCGTTCTTGCAGGCGGTGACGCAGGCGTTGCATTCGATGCAACGATCGGCATCACAGAGGAACTTCATACGGGCCATTGTTCGGTCCTCCCTCTCACGCCGCCTGGATCTGGCAGAGCGTGGCCTTGCCTTCGTGCATGCCCGTCACCGGGTCATAGCCATAGGTGGTCACGGTGTTGACGCTCTCGCCGAGGACGATCGGATCGGTCCCCTGCGGGTAGTTCTTGCGCTGGTCTTCGCCCTGGTACCAGCCACCGAAGTGGAACGGCATCCAGGCGACACCCGGTCCGACGCGCTCGGTGACGAGCGCCTTCATGCGGGCACGGCCACCCTCGGGACCGGCAACCCAGACCCAACCGCCATCGGCGATGTTGCGCTGGGCCGCGTCACGCGGGTTGATCTCGACGAACATGTCCTGCTGCAGCTCGGCGAGCCACTTGTTGGACCGCGTCTCCTCGCCGCCGCCTTCGTACTCCACGAGACGACCGGAGGTGAGGATGATCGGGAACTGCCGTGCAATGCCCTTGTCCACCGCGCCCTTCTGGTAGGTCGTGTGGAGGTTGGGCATGCGCAGCGTGCGCTCGTCGGCGCGGGCCGGATACTTGGCCACGAGGTCGACGCGCGGCGTGTAGATCGGCTCGCGATGGACCGGAACCGGATCAGGCAGGTTCCAGGCGATGGCGCGGGCCTTGCCGTTGCCGTAGGGGCAGACGTTCTTCTCGAGGCAGACGCGCTGGATGCCGCCCGACAGGTCGGTAGCCCAGGAGATCGCGCCCGGATTGGCACCGCCGATCCGCTCGATCGTCGCCTTCTCGGCCGGCGTCAGGTCGGCGTCCCAGCCAAGGCGCTGGAACATCGCATAGGTGAACTCCGGATAGCCGTCCTGGATCATGGAGTCCTTGCTCCAGGAACCCTGCGCCAGCAGCGTCTCGCCGTTGCGCTCCAGACCGAAGCGCGGGCGGAAGGTGCCGCCGCCGTCCATCATCCGCTCATTGGTGTTGTAGAGGATGTGGGTGCCGGGGTGGCGGAGCTCCGGGGTGCCCCAGCACGGCCAGGGCAGGCCGTAGAAGTCGCCGCCGACGCCCGCCACGTCCTTCGAGGCGCGCAGCGTCACGATGTCGAACTTGTCCTGGTTCGCCATGTGGGCCTTGATGCGCTCCGGCGACTGGCCGGTATAGCCGGTCGACCAGCCACCGCGATTGATCTCGCGCAGGATCGACTCGGCCTCCGGCTCGTCACCGAACTTGCCCTTCACCATCTTGATGTTCTTGAACATCTCGTTGGCGAAGCCGAGCTTCTGGGCGAACTTGTAGATGATCCAGTAGTCGGTGGCCGACTCGAAGATCGGCTCGACCACCTTCTCACCCCACTGGATGGAGCGGTTGGAGGCCGTGCGCGAGCCGTCGCACTCGAAGTTGGTGCAGGCCGGCAGCACATAGGTTCCGTCACGCCGGTTGTGCAGCGAGACGAAGTTGGTCGGATGCGGGTCGACCACGACCAGGAGGTCGAGCTTGCCGAGGCCCTCGACCGCACCGGGCACGCGCGGGATCGTGTTGCCGCCATGGCCCATGACGAACATGGCCTTGACGTTGTCCTTCTGGTCCACCTGCTCGTTCGGCAGCAGGGCCGCGTCGAACCAGCGGGTCGACGGGATGCCCGAGACCTCCATGTTCTGGCGGGCCGTGCGGGCGGCGCGGCCGCCCTTGGCCGGAACCTCGTCGAAGCGCGACACGAAGTAGTCGTAGGGGACCTCCCAGACGCGCGACCAATGGCGCCAGGCGCCCTCGACCAGGCCGTAATAAAGCGGCAGGTTGCCGACATCGAGGCCCATGTCGGTCGCGCCCTGCACGTTGGTGTGGCCGCGGAAGATGTTGGCGCCGGTGCCGGGCGCACCGACGTTACCGGTGAGCAGCAGCAGGTTGCAGTAGGCACGCACGTTGGCGGTGCCGACCGTGTGCTGGGTGGCGCCCATGCACCAGATCAGCGTCGAGGGCTTCTCGGTGGCGAAGAGCTTGGCGACCTTCTCGAGCTGGGCGCCGGGAACGCCCGACACGTCCTCGACGGTCTTCGGATCCCACTTCTCGACTTCCTTCAGCACCTCGTTCATGCCGTAGACGCGCTGGGCGAGGAATTCCTTGTCCTCCCAGCCGTTCTTCACGATGTGCCACATGATGCCCCACATCACCGGAATGTCGGTGCCGGAGCGGATGCGGACATATTCGGTGGCATGAGCCGCAGTGCGGGTCATGCGCGGGTCGATGACGATCAGGTTGGCGCGGTTCAGTTCCTTGCCGCTGAGCACGTGCTGCAGCGACACGGGGTGCGCCTCCGCCGGGTTGCCGCCCATGATGATCATGGTCTTGGCGACGCGGATGTCATTGTAGGAGTTGGTCTGGGCGCCGTAGCCCCAGGTGTTGGCGACGCCGGCCACGGTGGTGGAGTGGCAGATGCGGGCCTGGTGGTCGACGTTGTTGGTGCCCCAGAAGGCGCCGAACTTGCGGAACAGGTAGGCCGCCTCGTTGGTGAACTTCGCCGAGCCGAGCATGTAGACGCTGTCGGCGCCCGACTTGGCGCGGATCTCCAGCATCTTGTCGCCGATCTCGTTGAAGGCCTGCTCCCACGTGATGCGGCGCCACTGGCCGCCGACCAGCTTCATCGGGTACTTCACGCGGCGCTCGCCGAACACCAGCTCACGCGAGGAAGCGCCCTTGGCGCAGTGGGTGCCGCGGTTGATCGGGCTCTCCCAGGCCGGCTCCTGACCGGTCCAGACGCCGTTCTGCACCTCGGCGATGACGGTGCAGCCCACCGAACAGTGGGTGCACATGTTCTTCTTGACGACGGTGGCGATGCCCGGCTGCGGGGCGGCGACCGCCTCGGCCTTGCGCACCGCGCCGAGCGTCAGCGAGCCGACGGCGATGGCGCCGGCGGCGGTGAGGCCGGACCGGGCGAGGAAGGTACGGCGATCCATCACGCCGGAGGTGAGTCCACCGGCGAGGCCGGCGAGCCGCGTGCGGGCGGCGTCCTGGGACTTGCGCTTGATCAACATGGGGGCGCGCTCTCTCAGTAGCGATTGGTGCGGTAGAAAGCCTGGACATTCGCCGAATTGGCCTGATAGCGGGCCTTCGTGCGCTCGTTCCGGTTCTCGCGGCCGGCCGTCTGGGCTTCGGCAGCATCGGCGCCGACCACGACAGCGGCTGCGGCAGCCGAGGTGCCGGCCATGGCTTTCAGGAAGTCACGGCGAGCCGTCACAGTGGCGTTCTCTTGGTCTTTGGCGCTGGACATGGGTCCCGTCCTCCAATCTTCTCCCCGACGCTCAGGCGTCGAAGGAGAAAGCCTCTTCCTCGATGGTCACGAACAGGCGCCCGACCGCGCCGACAGCGGCGTAGAACGGGCGACCCTGCGTCGCTTCCAGGTCTGCGAAGAACCGGCCTGCCCAAGGCTTCAGATGCGCCTCGAAGAAAGCCTTCTCCGTCTCGTAGCCCTCGCCGATGGACTTCAGGGCCATGTTGGCCATGACGTCGCAGAGGAGGGCGATGTGGTCTTCCGGCTCGCGCGTGTCGTCGGAGCGCAGGATGCCGTGATCGACATAGGCCTGGCGCACGGCGGCAAGCGGCCGCTCGTGCAGGAAGCCCGTCAGATAATAGGAGGCGTAGGGCAGGAGTTCGCCGCGGCCGACCCCGACGAAGAGGTCGAAGAACTCGCGGTTGACCTGCTCGAGCGAGATCTCGCGGGCCGCCTGGGCGAGGGCCAGATGCGCCATGCCGAGCGGCGAGGCATCGCCCTTAAGCTCGCCGACCTGCTTCAGCACCTCGGCGGTCGGCACCTTGAACAGCAGCAGCGCCAGCATGCCGTATTCGGCCGCGCGCAGGTGGTCCATCTCGTCGATCTCGTCAGCCCCGAGTTTGGCCTGCGCGGCCTCCATGGCGATCGCGATGGAGGACCGGGCTTCCGGATAGAGGTCGGGCCGGAGGATGTGGCGGCCGATGCCGGAGACCTTCTCGACGGCGATCACGCGCTCGGACGGCACGCGGTTCCAGCTGGACACCGACGGCTGTGAAATGCCGAGAGCGCGGGCGAGTGCACCGACGCCGCCCACCGCTTTGATGGCCTCTTCCAGTCCCCGTTCGCGCACGATTGCGACTGCTTTCCTCTCAATGGGGCGGTGCCTGTTCCGGCACTTGGCAGCCCATAGGCCGACCCTCATTTGCTTTAGAATAGGTACAAGCTATGACCCGGCAAGGCAAGCAGGGAAAGAGACTTTCAAGCCGGCAAAGCCCCGCCATTGCGCCGCTTGGGCGGTGCCAAGTGCTTATCGGATCGTGAATCATTGTGCGCTGCAGCAACGGCGGGCCCGGACGGCGCCGTGGCGTCTTCGCATTCTGCAGGGGGATTGCGTGTTTCTACCGCTTCAGCGTCCGCAGAGACAGGGACAACATGCTGCGACGCAGCATCGTCCGTGCTCTCGGCTTGCGACACTATGTCGTTAGCAGACTGTGGATCATTCCCGGCATCCACCCGCGACAGGGCGCGATCGAACAGCTCGGCGACCTCCCGGACCATGTCCTTGGTCGTCTCGATCGGCCCGAATCCCGGTGCGGCGCCCGGCGTGTTGTAGTCATAGGCATAGTCGAGCGCCGGGCTGACATAGTCGCGGATCGCCGGGTCGAGCAGCCACATCCGCTGGAGCGCCGCGTTGCGCAGTGGGGTCGGCACCCAGGGCTGCATGAAGGCGGAGACGCTCTGGCCGGGCACGAGGTCCTCGACCTTCGGCAGTTCGGCGATGAGGTCGTCGAGTGTCCGGCCCTCGGGCAAGGCGGGCTCGGTTGCGGCCGGCGGCGCCGGCTCGACGGGGGCGGGTTCCGGCTCGCGCTTCAGCCGCGACCATCGGGAGAGGAAGCCTTCGCCCTGCGGCGGCGGGACGGCGCGTCTCATGACCGCTTCCCCCGCTCGGTGAGCGCCGGATGGCCGATGCCGAAATCCGGCTCGGCATTCGGGTCCTTGCGGTCGCGCTTGCGCTTGAAGAAGGGCTGGTCGACATGGTGGGCGTCGACGAAGGCCTGGAGTTCCACGGCCACCTCGTGCGGCATCGGCACGGCCTCGACCTTGTCGGTGACCACGTCGACGAAGGCCTCGCCCTCATAGGGGTCGATGGTCGCGCCGGCGACGCCCCAGCTGCCGTCCTGGCCTTCGCGCAGCGCCACCCAGACCGCGGGGCGTCCCGAGGCGAGGTTGTCGCGGTAATGGGACGTCTCGCCGGAATGGAAGGTGAGTTCGGCGGGGCCGAGATACCAGCGCTCGACGCTGCCCTCGGCGCCGATCCGCGATCCTGCCGGAACCTCCGGCAGGCCCGGCAGAACGGCCTCGGGCATCCATTCGAAATCGACCCAGGGATTGGAGAGCTTGCGCTTCACCGCGACGATGCCGACGGTCAGGTGGCGAACGGGCATGGCGTCCTCCGTCAGGCAGCGAGCCGGCCGGCCAGCGGCAGGCCGACAATGAGGTTCTGCGGCTTGATCCGGAGGACCATGTCCTCGGTCAGGGCCATGAGGAGATAGACCGGCTTGCCCGCGAGCTTCGGATCGACGCGGCTCGCATCGGTGAAATCGAGGCGGAAGAGCCCGCAGATGCGGCTCTGCTCGCCGGGGTCCACGGCCTCGCCGCGCCACAGCCGGTTGCCGATGGCGGTCGCCTCGGCGTCGAGGCCGACGAACCAGCGCCAGTCCGCATCCTCCACCCGCTCGACCGCGGCGATGGTGGTCTCGATGCCGAGCATGTGGAGGATCCAGGTCTCGAGAACCCGGCACAGGGCCTCGCGGGAGCGCGGGTCGCCGCCGAGATTGAGCACCATGGTGAAAGCATCCGAGCGCGACCAGTAGCTCTCCGCCGTCTCATCGGTCATCACGTCGAGTTCGGCGGTGGCATCCTTGCCCATCATGGCGGCGAGCGGCGAGGTGGTCATGAGGCTCTGCCGCTCGGCCTCCAGTTCCTCCACCAGCTCGTGGTCGGCGAGCAGCAGCGCGCCGTCCTTCAGGCTGCCCTTCTGGGCGCGGAACAGGAGTTCGGCGGCGCGCAGCACGAAGGGGTCCTCGCAGCCGTCCAGCGCATTGCGCAGGATCAGGTGCACGAGCTGGTTGAGGAAGAGCGGCGGGATGCCCTTGGCGCCCGCCCGGACGATGGCGAGATAGGCCGCCTCGATGCTGCCATGGGCGATGAGCTTGTCGCGGAAGCCGATCATGAACTGCCAGTTCTCGCGGGCATCCTCGTCGGCGATGGCGCCGATCATTGCGGCGGTCACCGGCCGGCGCGGCTCGGCGAGGAGCAGCGCGTGGAGGTCGCGCTCGGCGTCGCAGGCCTCCGGCGGCGGCACCAGTTCCGGGCGCGCCAGATAGGCGAGGATCATCTCGTCGGTGACGGCAAGGCCGCCGCCCTCCGTGCGGCTGGTCATGTGGTGCCCGGAGGACACCCAGAATTCCTTCACCGTGCGCGTCGCGAGGGTCATCGGCGGGTCGCCATCATGTCGATCAGGTCCACCCGCTCCTCGGGCATATCGTCCACCTCCTCGTGGAAGGTGAAGGCGCGGGCATGGGCGTGCAGGCTGTCGGCGCCTTCGGTGCGCTCGCGCCGCTGCAGCACGCGGTATTGCTCGCGGATCTCGCCATCGTCCTCGCCGCGGTGGAGGGCGACGAGCGTGCCCTCACCGTGTTCGGCGAGCGATGCGGCAAAGGCGATCTCCTCCTCGGCGGCGGCGCGGGCCGCATCGAGGGACGGGGCGCCGAGCCTGTCGACGAGATGCGCGGCGAGCGCCTCGACGGCCGCCGTGCGCTCCTCTGGCTTGATGGGCTGGCACACGACCAGCGTCGAGAAGCCGAGCGAGTCGACGCCGACAAAGCCGGAGCGGAATGCGGCGCGCTCCTTGCCGGCCAGCGCGGCGACCTCGCGGCCCCAGAACAGGAAGGAGCCGGTGACGGCCCACTCCCCGGGTTCGGCTGCCACCGGAAAGACAAACGTGTCCGAAGGGTCGAGGCGGATGGTGCGCAGCATCATCACAGGCGCGGCCCTCCGGCGTCGCGGTCGAGCCAGGCGACGGCCTTCAGTCCGTCGAGCAGCGACACGGTGCGGCCGAAGCCGCCGGCCGCGGGCGTGACGACGAGGTCGCCGGCCCCGGAGAGCGCAAGGCTGTCGCCCGGCCGCTCCTTGTCGAGCCGCTTCACATAGTCCTTGAGGACGCGGTCCGGGCCCTCGTTCTCCCAGATGTCGACGAAGCGCATGAGGAAGCGGGCGAAGGCCTCCACCAGCATGGCCGGCCCGACGCCCTCGAAGCCCTCTTCGTCGAGGGCGGTGGCATTGGGCACCTTGCCCGGCTCCATCAGCCCGGCGAACGAAACACGCACGCAGGCCGAGAAGACCAGCCAGTCCGGCACCTCCTCCTCGCCGCAGCGCTTCGGCCAACCGAGACGGCCGCCGCCGACGAGGCCGCCGTCGAAGCGGATCGTGTCGGGGAAGGCGATGCCGACGCTGCGCTCCGGCGGGCAGAGCGAGGCAATGGCATCCGCCGTCGCCGCCATGCCCATGAAGAAGGCCTTGCGCGCCTCGGCGAGCGGTTCCGCCGGCTCCAGAACGACGGCGAACTCGGCCATGTCGAAACGTCGCACCCAGACGAGCGTGCCGGCGCCCTCCTCGCCAGCCGTTCGGCAGGCATGGGCGAAAGCATCGCCGGATTCGCGCAGGGCCACCGTCCGGAAGCCCGGCGGCAGGTCGAGGGTCGAGGGCGTGCTCAGCGTGACGAGGGCCATGGCACCTTCTGGAGAAGCGACCCTTATCACGGGCCGGTCTGGTTCTTTGGACTGCTTCCAATATATGAAGACCCCAAGCGGCGGGAAGAGCCGCGGGTCGGAGAGTGAAATGACGGCAGCCACCACATTCCTCTGCTCCTGCGAGGAGACCATGCCGCTGCATGGGGAGACGGTGGCCAAGGCCTGCCGCACCAAGGTGCGCACCGCCGACCAGCTCTGCCGCAAGGAACTCGATTTCTTCAAGGCGGTGCTGGCGCAGGAGGGCGACGTGCTCGTCGCCTGCACCCAAGAAGCCCCGCTCTTCACCGAGACCGCCGAGGACATGGGCTTTGCCGGCCGTCTCGCCTTCGCCAATGTGCGCGAGCAGGCGGGCTGGTCGACGGGCGCCCGCGAGGCCGGTCCGAAGACCGCCGCCCTCCTCGCCGCGGCCTCCGAGGAGATGCCGCCGATCCAGGCGGTGACGCTGGAATCGAAGGGCGTCGCGCTGGTCTATGGCCGCGACGAGGTCGCCATCGAGGCCGCCCGCCGCCTCTCCGAAACCCTCGACGTTACCGTGCTGCTGACCAGGCCCGGGGCGGTTACGCCGCCCTCCGCCACTGATTTTCCGGTAGTGAAGGGCACGATTTCCGTCGCCCGCGGCCATCTCGGCGCCTTCGAGTTGATGGTCGACGACTATGCGCTGCCCTCGCCCGCCTCGCGCCGCGCCTATGCCTGGCAGACGCCTCGCAACGGCGCCTCCTCGACCTCCGACATTGTCATCGACCTCTCCGGGGGGATGCCGCTTTTCCCCGCCGCCGAGCTCCGCCCCGGCTACCTGCGCGCCGATCCGCGCGACCCCGCGGCAGTGGAGCGGCTCATCGGCGAGGCGTCGGGCCTCGTCGGCACCTTCGACAAGCCGCGCTTCGTCCAGTTCGACGCCTCGCTCTGCGCCCATTCGCGCTCCAAGATCACCGGCTGCACCCGTTGCCTCGATCTTTGCCCGACCGGCGCCATCACCCCCGACGGCGACCATGTCGCCATCGACCCGGCCATCTGCGCCGGCTGCGGCCAGTGCGCCGCCGCCTGCCCGACGGGGGCTGCCGCCTATGCCCTACCGCCCGTCGATGCGCTGATGCGCCGCATGCGCGCGCTGCTCACCACCTACCAGGCGGCGGGCGGCACCGGCGCGGTGCTGCTCCTTCATGACGGCGACCACGGCCTGCCGCTCATCGACATGCTCGCCCGCCACGGCGACGGCCTGCCTGCCCATGTCCTGCCGCTTCAGGTGAACGAGGTGACGCAGGTCGGCCCCGAACTGCTGGCGGGCGCCTTCGCCTATGGCGTTGCCGGCATCGCCGTGCTCACCCGCGCCAAGCCGAAGCACGACATTCTCGGCCTGCAGCGCACGCTGGCCACCACCCGCACCATCCTCGCCGCGCTCGGCTATGGCGCCGACGTGCTGCGCCTTGTCGAGACGGACGATCCCGATGCGCTGGCCGCGGATCTCGCCGTGCCCTTCGCCGGCACGCCGACGGCGAAGCCCGCGAGCTTCCTGCCCATGGGCGCCAAGCGCGGCCTGCTCGAACTCTCCTTCCTCGAGCTCCACGCTGCCGCCCCCGCGCCGGTCGACGTCATCGCGCTGGAAAAGGGCGCGCCCTTCGGCAACGCCGAGGTCAATGTCGAGGCCTGCACGCTCTGCCTGTCCTGCGTCTCCGCCTGCCCGACCGGCGCCCTCTCGGACAATCCCGACAAGCCGATGCTGCGCTTCGCGGAGAGCCTCTGCGTCCAGTGCGGCCTGTGCGAACAGACCTGCCCGGAGGATGCCATCGACCTCGTCGCCCAGCTCGACTTCGTCGCCTGGCGCGAGCCGAAGAAGCTGGTGAAGGAGGAGGAGCCCTTCCACTGCACCCAGTGCAACAAGGCCTTCGGCACCCGCTCCACGATCGAGCGCATCGCCTCGAAGCTCGAGGGGCACTGGATGTTCTCGGGCGCCAATGCGGCGCGCCGCGAGGCCCTGTTCATGTGCGAGGATTGCCGCGTCGAGCGCGTCGTCAACGAGAGCTTCGACCCCTATGGCGCGCCGGAGCGGCCGCGGGTGCGGACCGCCGAGGACTATCTGGCCGAGGTCAAGGCGGGCAAGGACGGGCTCAACTGAGCCGGCTCACTCGGCCCCGGTCGCCTTGGCGATGAAGTCGACGAGGTCCTTGAGATCCTCCGGATCCGTCACCCGCTGCTCCGGCATCTTGGTGCCGGGCGTGTAGGCCGTCGGGCCGATCTCGAAGAGCCGGGCGATGGTCTCTTTCGTCCAGATGATGTCCATGCCGCGCAGCGCCGGCGAAAAGTCGTAGCCCGCCGCCGTGCCGATGCGCCGGCCGATGACGCCGTACAGCGTCGGCCCGGCGCGGTTGCCGCCATCCGGATCGAGCGTGTGGCAGGCGGAGCAGGCGCGAAAGACCTCGGCGCCCGGATGGTCGGCAAGCCGCGTCAGCGCGTCGGACGGCTTCGCCAGGATGACCGCGCCGAGATGCTCGCCGGTCGTCGCCAGCCAGCGGCGCACGAGCCGGTCGCCGCCGCCGGTCAGCAGTTCCTCCGTCCCCGGCCGGAAGGCGAGGGACCAGACCGGCAGCCCGGGACCGACCAGCACCCGCTCCACGGCAAGGCTCCGCCGGTTGATGATGGCGACCGAGCCGCGGATGCCGGCCGCGGCGATGCGCGTCCCGTCCGGCGACAGCCCCACCGCGACGATGGGCGTCTCGGCGGCGCGGATCTCGCCGCGCGGCACGCCATTGCCCGAGAAGACGATGACGCGGCCATCGGCGAGGCCGGCGGCGATCTCGCCATCGCCGGCAACCGCCAGTGCATTCACCGGCAGGCCGAGCTCGACCACACGCTCCGTGCCGCCGTCGAGGGGCACGATGCGCAGCGCGCCGTCATGGCCGCCGGTGACGATGCTGCGCCCGTCCGCCGTGAAGCCGACGGCGTTGAGCGGCCCGCGCTGCGTGGTGGCAACCCGCGCCTCGCCGCCGGCGAGCGGCACGATGCGCGCCGTGCCGTCCCAGGAGGCCGTGGCGAGGCTCCGGCGGTCGGGAGAGATCGCCAGCGCCGCGACCGGCGCCTCGTGGGTGACGGGCCGCGCCTCCGGCTCCGCCCGGCCGGGCCGCCAGAGCAGCACGCGCCCGTCCTCCCCGGCGGTGACGAACCTCCCGTCGGCGAGGGCCGCCACTGCATTGACCGAGCTGTCATGGCCGCGCAGCACGCTGACAGCGAGGCCCTGCTCGATGTCCCAGAGGATGGCGGAGGAATCGAAGGAGCCGGAAATGGCGAGGCTCCCATCGGGCGCGACGGCGAGCGCCCGCACCGGGCCGCCATGGCCGCGCATCTCCTGCGCCACAGCGGGAGCGACGAGGAGGGCAAGGCAGGCCGCGAGGGCGATTGTCAGACAGGAGAGCAGGCGGGGGATCGAGAACATGCCCGACATCTAACGCCGCCATCGGCCAAGGCAATCCTGTCGTTGCGGCCCTTCGCGCCGACCGGCCAATTGACCTTGGGCCGCGCACGCGCGATGGATCGCCGCAAGGGCCAGGACCGAGAGCCCGCCAGTGCCGGAGGGGAGCCATGGCCCGCACCATACAGGGTGAGTGGGATTACATCGTCTGCGGAGCCGGCACGGCCGGCTGCCTCATGGCGAACCGCCTCTCCGCCAATCCGAAGAACCGCGTCATGCTGCTGGAGGCCGGCACCAAGGACGACTGGATCTGGTTCCACATCCCCGTCGGCTATCTCTTCGCCATCAACAATCCGCGCGCCGACTGGATGTTCAGGACCGAGGCCGAGCCCGGCCTCAACAGCCGCTCGCTGATCTATCCGCGCGGCAAGGTGATCGGCGGCTCCTCCGCCATCAATGCCATGATCACCATGCGCGGCCAGAGCGCCGACTACGACCATTGGCGCCAGCTCGGCCTCACCGGCTGGGGCTGGGACGACGTGAAGCCGCTCTTCGTCGGGTTGGAGGACCATTTCCTCGGGACAAGCGAGCATCACGGCACCGGCGGCAACTGGCGCGTCGAGGCGCCGCGGGTGCGCTGGGACCTGCTCGACCGGGTGCGCGAGGCGGCGGTGCAGATGGGCGTGCGCCCGCTCGACGACTTCAACACCGGTGACAACGAGGGCGCGGCCTATTTCCACGTCAACCAGAAGAAAGGCCTGCGCTGGTCGGCGGCGCGCGGCTTCATCAAGCCGATCATCGACAAGCGCGACAATCTCGACCTGATCTCGGGCGTGCAGGTGGAGAAGGTGATCGTCGAGGAGGGCCGCGCGAGGGCCGTGCAGATCCGCCAGGGCGGCGAGAGCGTCATCCTGCGCTGCCGCGGCGAGGTGGTGCTCACCGCTGGCTCCATCGGCTCGACGCAGATCCTCGAACTCTCCGGCATCGGCCATGGCGACGTGCTGTCGCGTCACGGCATCCCAGTGGTGAAGGACAAGCCCGGCGTCGGCGGCAACCTGCAGGACCACCTGCAGATCCGCGCCATCTACAAGGTCCAGGGCATCAAGACGCTGAACGAGACCTACCACAACCTCGTCAAGCGCGGCCTGATGGGGCTCGAATATCTCGTCCGCCGCACCGGCCCCCTGACTATGGCGCCGAGCCAGCTCGGCATCTTCACCCGTTCCGATCCCTCCCAGGAGCGGGCCAATATCCAGTTCCACGTCCAGCCGCTGTCGCTCGACAAGTTCGGCGACCCGTTGCATCGCTTCCCCGCCGTGACGGTGGCGCCCTGCAACCTCCGCCCGACCTCGCGCGGATCGGTGCATATCCGCTCCGCCGATCCGACGGACAAGCCGATCATCGCGCCGAACTATCTCGCCACTGACGAGGACCGGAAGGTGGCGGCGGATTCGCTGCGCGTCACCCGCCGCCTGATGAGCCAGCCGGCGCTGGCCCCCTACCGCCCCGAGGAGTTCCTGCCCGGCCCGGTCATCGGCGACGATGCCGAGAGCCTCGCCAGGGCCGCCGGCGACATCGGCACGACCATCTTCCATCCCGTCGGCACGGCGAAGATGGGCCTTGCCTCGGATCCGATGGCCGTGGTGGACGAGCGCCTTCGGGTGATAGGAGTGGACGGTCTGCGGGTGGCCGACGCGTCCGTCATGCCGACCATCACCTCCGGCAACACCAACACGCCGACGCTGATGATCGCCGAGAAGGGCGCGAAGATGATTCTGGAGGACGCGCGCGGTTGAGAGCGTCTTGCGCCGGGAAACGTCGCCCTGCACTGCGGAAGTGCGTCCTTCGAGGCTCGGCCAGCGGCCGATGCTGACGCATCGCCGCGGTCCTCGCACCTCAGGATGAGGTGGGTTGAGCCCTGCATTGAGACCGTGGCTCCCGATGCGTCCACCGATCTGCCGGACACTACCGTCCTCATCCTGAGGTGCGAGCGCATAGCGAGAGGCGAACGCATCTCGCGTTCGCTCGATGCTATAGCGCGCCTCTACGGACGCACTTGCCCGATGCAGGGCGGCAGGTGATCGGACTGACTGGGGCGCCCCAACCTCACCCCTTCAGGATCGCCTCGACCGTCTCCTGCACCTCCAGCGCCTCCGCCAGGGTCGCCAGGTGAAACGCCTCGCCGCGCACCAGCGCCGCGACACCCTCAAGCTGCCGGCGCAGCACCAGCGGCCGGATCTTCTCATTGGGCAGCGCCTCCGGATCGGGCTGCCAGGCGCCCTCCGGCGTCCGCCGCTCGGCGAAGGACCAGTCGCGCAGCCGGATCGCGCCGGCCGTGCCCTCGAGCGTCCAGGTGTTGTGGTCGTCCTTGGCCGTCGTGCCGACGCTTCCCGCCAGCGTCACCGGCAGGGCGCCGGCCGTCAGCGTTCCGGCGATCTTGCGCTCGGACTTGCCGGCCTCCGGGAACTCCACCGTCGCCTTGAGGCCGGTCAGCGGCCCGCCGAGCCGGCGCGACAGGAAGAGGAAATGCGAGACCACCTCGCGGGTGAAGCCGCCCTCGGCCGGCCCGTCGAGCCAGGCGGCGGCATCGCGCTGCCAGGAGCGCGGCCAGGTCGCAAAGGCCACCTCGATGGCAATGCGCTGCGGCGTGCCGATCACGCCTTCCGCGATCCAGCGCTGGAGCGTCGCCACTGCGAAGGAGGAGGCGAAGGGGAAGTTCACCGCCCCGCGTCCGCCGGCCTCCGCCACGAAGGCGCGGGCATCGCCAAGGTCCACCGCCAGCGGTTTCTCGCAGAACACCGCCTTGCCGAGTGCCAGCGCCGTGCGGGCATGGGCGAGGTGCGATGAGGGGGGCGAGGCGACATAGAGGCAGTCGCTCGCCGCTGCCACGGCCTCGGGGCCGGCAAGACGCGGCACGTGCGGATGGGCCGCGGCGATGCGCGCCATCGCCGCCTCCGAAGGGTCCCAGATTCCGGCGATGCGGACGACATCCGCCGCATGGGCGAGGGCCGCGCCAAGAAGGCGCTCGCCCATAATCCCCGCGCCGACGATGCCCAGCGAAACCGGGCCCGGCGCAACCTTCTGCTGTGTCACGGGATCCGCCTCAGGCCGGCATCGCCGTCTCGACGATCTTGGCGAGATAGCTCGTGCCCGTCGGGATGGCGTTGTCGTCGAAATTATAGGCGGGGTGGTGGCAGGCGGCGGTGTCGCCATTGCCGAGGAAGATGTAGCAGCCCGGCCGCTCGTTGAGCATGTAGGAGAAGTCCTCCGCGCCCATCAGCGGCGGCGTCTCGGCGTCGACCTTGTCAGCGCCGACGACGGACTGGGCGACCTTCACCGCGAAGTCGGTCTGGTCGGCATGGTTGAAGGTGACGGGATAGCCGCGCATGTAGTCGCAGGTGGCGACGCAGCCCATGCCCTTGGCGACGTTCTCGACCAGCTCCTTCATCCGCGCCTCGACGAGATCCTGGATCTCCGGCTTGAAGGTGCGCACCGTGCCGAGCATGCGCAGGGTCTGCGGGATGACGTTGAAGGCCTCGCCCGCCTTCACCGAGGTGATGGAGATCACCGCGCTCTCGATCGGGTCGACATTGCGCGAGACGATGGTCTGCATGGCAAGCCCGATGGCAAAGCCCGCCTGGACCGGATCGACGCAGAGATGCGGCATGGCGCCGTGGCCGCCCTTGCCCTCGATGTCGATGACGAAGCGGTCGGCCGCGGCCATGAGCGGGCCCTTGCGCACCGCGAAGCTGCCGAGCGGGATCCCCGGCATATTGTGCAGGCCATAGACCTCCTGGACGCCCCAGCGGGTCATCAGGCCGTCCTTGACCATGGCGTCGCCGCCGCCGCCGCCCTCTTCCGCTGGCTGGAAGATCATGATGGCGGTGCCGTCGAAATTGCGGGTTTCGGCCAGGTACTTGGCGGCGCCGAGCAGCATGGCGGTGTGCCCGTCATGGCCGCAGGCGTGCATCTTGCCCGGCACCTTGGACTTGTAGGGCAGGTCGGTCGCCTCCTCGATCGGCAGCGCGTCCATGTCGGCGCGCACGCCCACCACCTTGCCCGAGGCGGTCTTGCGGCCCTTGATCACCGCCACGACGCCGGTCTGGCCGATGCCGGAGACCACCTCGTCGCAGCCGAATTCCTTCAGCTTCTCGGCGACGATGCCGGCGGTGCGGTGCACGTCGTAGAGCAGCTCCGGGTTCTCGTGGAAGTCACGCCGCCAGGCGGTGATTTCGTCGTGGAGGTCGGCGACGCGGTTGATGATCGGCATGGAAGGCTCCGGAACGGCGATGCGAAAACGGGAGGCTAGCGCGGCAGCAGCGCAGAGGCGAGGGGGAAGGTGGGAGGCGGGGATGCGGCGACGAAGGCCTTCATGCCCTGCATTCCGGGAAGTGCGTCCTTCGAGGCTCGCCTTTCAGGCTCGCACCTCAGGATGAGGGAGGTGGTGTGTGGCAGTCCGCAACGCCGCCGCAGATGTCTACCTGCAAGGCCCAACCACCCTCATCCTGAGGTGCGAGCCTGAAAGGCGAGCCTCGAAGGACGCACTTCGGTTCCGCAGTCCGAACGCAAGCCCGCCTCACGCCGGCATGCGGCTTTCGACCAGCTTCGCCCAGTAGCTCATCCCCAGCGGGATGATCTCGTCGTTGAAGTCGTAAGCGGGGTGATGCACCGAGGCGGTGTCGCCCTGGCCGATCATGATGAAGGCGCCGGGGCGGGCCTCCAGCATGTAGGAGAAATCCTCGCCGCCCATGATCTGCGGCGCCTCGGGGTTCACCGCCCGCTCGCCGACCACGGCGGCGGCCGCCGCCACCGCATGGGGCGTATGGGCGGGATCGTTCACCGTCACTGGGACCACCCGCTCGTGCTCAAGGCGGGCGGTGGCGCCGAAGACCGCGGCGGTCGCCTCCACCACCTCGCGCAGCCGCGTCTCGATATAGTCGCGCACAGAGCCGTCGAGGGTGCGCACCGTGCCACGCAGCTTCGCCGTCTGCGGGATGACATTGTTGGTGAAGCCGGCATTGAAGGCGCAGATCGAGATCACGGCGTTCTTCAGCGGGTCGATGTTGCGCGCGACGATCGACTGCACCGCGGTGGCGATGTGCGCGGCGACGAGGATCGTGTCGATCGACTGGTGGGGGCGCGCGGCATGGCCGCCCTTGCCCTCCACATGGATGCGGAAATTGTCCACCGCCGCCAGCATCGGGCCGGGACGGATGGCGAACTGGCCGACGGGAAGGCCCGGCGCATTGTGCATGCCATAGACCTCCTGGATGCCGAAGCGCTCCATCATCCCGTCGAGCACCATGGCCTCGCCGCCCTTCTCGCCCTCTTCCGCTGGCTGGAAGATGACCGCGACCGTGCCGTCGAAATTGCGGGTTTCGGCGAGGTATTTCGCGGCGCCCAGCAGCATGGCGGTGTGGCCGTCATGGCCGCAGGCGTGCATCTTGCCCGGCACCTTGGAGGCGTGCGGCAGGCCGGTGATCTCGGTCAGCGGCAGCGCGTCCATGTCGGCGCGCAGGCCCACTACCTTGCCCGAGCCATTGGCCCGGCCGCGGATGATCCCGACGACGCCGGTGCGGCCGATGCCGGTGACCACCTCGTCGCAGCCGAATTCGCGCAGCTTGTCGGCGACGATGCCGGCGGTGCGGTGCACGTCGAACTGCAGCTCCGGATATTCGTGGATGTCGCGGCGCCAGGCGGTGACCTCCTCGTGGAGGGCGGCGATGCGGTTGACGATGGGCATGGGCGTGGTCCTGCGGATGGGATGGCGGCCGGCGCGGCATGGCCGCGCCGGATCAGGCGTCAGGCGGCAAGGCGGCTCTCGACGAGCTTCGCCCAGTAGCTCATGCCGATCGGAATGATGTCGTCGTTGAAGTCATAGGCCGGGTGGTGGACCGAGGCCGTGTCGCCCTGGCCGATGAAGATGAAGGCGCCGGGGCGGGCCTCCAGCATGAAGGAGAAGTCCTCGCCGCCCATCACCGGGACGGTGTCGCGGTTCACCCCGTCCTCGCCCACCACCGAGGCCGCCGCGTCGCCGGCGAAGATGGCGTTGTCGGCATGGTTCCGGGTGACCGGATAGTCGCGGAAATAGGTGAGCTTCGCCGTGCCGCCATACATGGCCGCGGTGCCCTCGACGATCTGGTGCAGGCGCTTCTCCACGAGATCGCGCATCTCGGGGGTCAGCGTGCGCACCGTGCCGAGCAGCGTCGCCGTCTGCGGGATGACATTGTCGGTGAAGCCGGCATTGAAGGCGCAGATGGAGACCACCGCATTGCCGAGCGGATCGACATTGCGCGAGACGATCGACTGGACGTTGGTGACGATCTGCGAGGCGATGAGGATCGTGTCGACGGCGAGATGCGGCTTGGCGGCATGGCCGCCCTTGCCCTCGACGTCGATCTGGATGCGATCGGCGGCGGCCATGAGCGGGCCGGCGCGCAGCGCGAACTTGCCCACGGGAAGGCCCGGCGCATTGTGCATGCCATAGACCTCCTGGATGCCGAAGCGGTCCATCATGCCGTCATTGACCATTTCGCGGCCGCCGCCGCCGCCCTCTTCCGCCGGCTGGAAGATGACCGCCACCGTGCCGTCGAAATTGCGGGTCTCGGCGAGATATTTGGCAGCGCCCAGCAGCATGGCGGTGTGGCCGTCATGGCCGCAGGCATGCATCTTTCCCGGCACCTTTGAGGCGTGCGGCAGCCCGGTGATCTCGGTCAGCGGCAGCGCGTCCATGTCGGCGCGAAGCCCGATCACCTTGCCCGAGCCGGTGTTGCGGCCCTTGATGATGCCGACGACGCCGGTCTTGCCGATGCCGCCGACCACCTCGTCGCAGCCGAACTCCTTGAGCCTCTCGGCGACGACGCCGGCCGTGCGGTGCACGTCGAACATCAGTTCAGGATGCTCGTGCAGGTCACGGCGCCAGGCGGTGACCTCGTCGTGCAGGGAGGCGATGCGATTGTTGATGGGCATGATCTGTCTCCGGATCGAGGGTGCCGCTCAGGCGGGCATGCGGGTTTCGACGAGCCTTGCCCAGTAGCTCATGCCGATGGGCAGGATCTCGTCGTTGAAGTCGTAAGCGGGGTGGTGGACGCCGAAGTCGCCGCCCTGGCCAATGCCGATCATGCAGCCGGGCCGCTCCTCCAGCATGAAGGAGAAGTCCTCCGAGCCCATGGAGGGCGGCTTGTCGCGGCGCACCGCGCTCTCGCCGACGACCTCGGCTGCGACCGCGGCCGCGTAGTCGGCTTCCGCTGCGTGGTTCACCACGGCCGGGCAGCCGCGGGTATAGGTCAGCTCGGCCCTGGCGCCGAAGAGCGCGGCGGTGCCCTCCGCGATCTCCTTCAGGCGGCGCTCGACCATGTCCTGGATGGCCGGATCGAAGGTGCGCACCGTACCCCTGAGCTCGGCCGTCTGCGGGATGACATTGTTGGTGAAACCGGCATTGAAGGCGCAGATGGAGACGACCGCCTGCCCGAGAGGATCGACATTGCGCGAGGCCACCGACTGGATGGCCACGACGATATGGGCGGCGACGAGGATCGTGTCGACCGCGAGATGCGGCTTCGCGGCATGGCCGCCCTTGCCCTCGACGACGATGCGGACGAGGTCGGCAGCGGCGCTGGTCGGCCCGGTGCGCACCGCGAAAGTGCCGACCGGGTCGAGGCCGTTGTGCATCCCATAGACTTCCTGGACGCCGAAGCGTTCCATCAGCCCGTCGGCGACCATCTCGCGGGCGCCGCCGCCGCCCTCTTCCGCCGGCTGGAAGATGAGCACGGCCGTGCCGTCGAAATTGCGCGTCTCGGCAAGATATTTGCCAGCGCCCAGCAGCATGGCCATGTGGCCGTCATGGCCGCAGGCATGCATCTTCCCCGGCACGGTGGAGGCCCAGGGGGCGCCGGTGATCTCGGTGAGCGGCAGTGCGTCCATGTCGGAGCGCAGGCCGACGACGCGGCCGGAGCCGGTGGCCTTGCCGCGGATCACGCCGACGACGCCGGTGCGGCCGATCCCCGTCACCACCTCGTCGCAGCCGAATGCGCGCAGCTTGTCGGCGACGATGGCCGAGGTGCGCGGCAGGTCGAACTGGAGCTCGGGGTGCTGGTGGAAATCACGACGCCATGCCGTGGCCTCCTCGTGAAGCCCGGCAATGCGATTGACGATAGGCATGGGGTAGTCTCGAAGGGAGAAAGGCCGACAGAACCGGAACCCGGTGGGCCGGTCAACAGGCTGCCATGCGATGGCCTCCCCTTGACGCGCATGGCTGCCATCGGCTCCTTCGGCACATGACCCAGACCAGCCTCCAGCTCCTCGAGCGCCTCGTCGGCTTCCCCACCGTATCCGACGCCAGCAATCTCGACCTCATCGACTACATCCGCGACTACCTGGCGGGCTATGGCGTCGCCTGCGAGATCGTGCCGATGCCGGATGGCCGCAACGCCAATATCTGGGCGACGATCGGCCCGAAGGTTGATGGCGGCATCGTCCTGTCCGGCCATCTCGACGTGGTGCCGGTGGAGGGCCAGCCCTGGACCACCGACCCCTTCACCCTGACGGCCAAGGGCGACCGGCTCTATGGCCGCGGCGCCTGCGACATGAAGGGCTTCGACGCCTGCGTGCTGGCGGCCGTGCCGGCCATGGTCGCCGCCGACCTGAAGCGCCCCATCCACATCTGCCTCACGGCCGATGAGGAGATCCGCATGGACGGCGCCCGCGCCCTCATCGCGCGCCTCGGCAAGGACTGGACGCGCCCCTCCGCCTGCATCGTCGGCGAGCCGAGCCGCATGAAGGTGGTCACCGGTCACAAGGGCTATATCCGCATCGACACCCATGTGCGTGGCCACGAGGTCCATTCCTCCCAGCGCTACAACGGCGTCTCGGCAGTCTTCGTCGCGGCCCGTCTCGTCAGCTGGATGGAGGACCGCGACCTCCGCAACAAGGCCGAGGCCGAGGCCAATGGCGGCGTGCCCTATTTCGATCCCGGCTGGACCATGCTGCATGTCGGCACGATCCAGGGCGGCACGGCGCACAACATCACCGCCCTCGACGCTCATTTCGTCACCGGCATCCGCGTCGTGCCGGGCGACGACGGAGAAAAGTATGTCCGCGAGTACGAGGATTTCGTCCGCCGCGAGATCGAGCCGGCCATGAAGGCCGTGCATCCCGATGCGGGCGTCAAGATCATCTGGCGCGTCGGCGGCCAGCCGCTGGTGCGCGAGGAGGATGGCGATGCCGAGCGCATCGCTCGCCGCCTCACCGGCGACAACGGCATCCAGGTCGTGCCCTATGGCGCCGAGGCAGGCCTGTTCCAGACCGCCGGCATTTCCACCGTCATCTGCGGGCCGGGCGACATCGCCCAGGCGCACCAGCCCGACGAGTGGATCGAGGTCGCCGAACTCCACCGCTGCGACGCCTTCATCGCCGGGCTCATCCGCGAGTGCAGCCGCTGAGGGCGGTGCCCTGATGAAACGCAAAAGCCCTCCCCGCCGGAGCGGGGAGGGCCATATGGCGGGCGTCACGCCTCAGCGCTGGCGGGCGACGATCCGGGCCTGGATGCTGTCATAGACACCCTGGGTGAGGATGTTCTTGCGGACGAGCTCGTCCTTGCCGCGATAGGGGCGGCCGGCGATGATCGCCTTGGCGCGCGCCTCGCCGATGCCCGGCAGCACACGCAGCTCGGCCTCGGTCGCCGAGTTGATGTCGATGAGCTGGGCGGCCGGGGCGGTCGCAGCGGGAGCGGGCGTGGCCGCCGGAGCCGGAGCCGGAGCCGCGGTCGCCGGCGCGGTCGGCGCGGGACGCGTGGTCGGGGTCGTCGCGGGCTGGGTGGCGGTCTGGGCCATCGCGGCGGTGCCGGCGAGGCCGAGGGCGGCGGCGAGCATCAGGGTCTTCAGCATGGCGTGTCCTTCCGGTGCAGCCGACGGGCTCGCTTGAGCGAACCACCTGATCGGCTGGTGGGATCAGAACACCACTGGTTCTTGTCGCTGAAAAGACCGGTTTCTGCTCGCGGGGTGGCGGATCGCTGAACGGCAGACAACAAAGGAGGGGGGTGCGACGGCGGGCCGCAGTCGAAAATGAATGTTCATTCTCTTTTCAATTGCGTCGTCTCCTGTCTCATCGTAAGGCTGCGGGCACTGAAGGAGTCCCATGCCCCGCATTGCCGAGACCCAGCGCACCGACCGCAAGGCCGCGATCCTCGATGCGGCCGAGCGCTGCTTCGTGCGCTCCGGCTTCCACGGCGCCTCGATGGCGGAGATCTGCGCCGAAGCCGGCATGAGCCCTGGCAATCTCTACCGCTACTTCCCCTCCAAGGAGGCGATGATCGAGGGCCTGTGCGAGCGCGACTTCGACGAGATCGGCGAAGGCTTCGCCGCCCTCTCCCACGCGCCCGACATCTGGGGAGCCTTCGAGGTCCTCGCGCGTCATCACATGGTCGAGGAACCGCGCGAGAGCTGCATGCTCTGGGTGGAGATCATGTCCGAAGTGTCGCGCAATCCGCAGATCGGTGCCCTGCGTAGGAGGATCGACGCGTTCATCGCGGAGAACATCCGCTTCGCCCTCACGGTGGCGCGCGACCGTGGCCAGACGGCCGCCAATGCCGATCTGGAGCGTGCCGTGCAGTTCCTCATCACCTTCGGGGATGGCCTGATGCTGCGCCGTGCCCGCGACCCAGCCTTCGATCCCCGCCCCCATGTGGCGATCATGTTCGACCTTTTGCGCGACATGCTGCTGCCACCCGCCACACCGACCGCTGCTAAGGCCTCTCCCCCATGATGTCCCTCGCGAACCGCATGACGCTGCCCCAGGGAGCGGTTCTGGCCGCGGTTCTGGTCGCCCTCGCCGGCGCCGCCACCGCCCAGACCGCCGCGCCCTCCGTGACGGTTGCCACCGCCACCCGCCAGGAACTGCGCGAGACCGTCATCGCCTCCGGCTCCTTCGTGGCGCGCGAGGAGATCCTCGTTGCCCCCGAGGTCGACGGTCTCACCGTCGTCGAGATCCTCGCCGAGGAGGGCGACCGCGTCGTCGCCGGCCAGGTCCTCGCCCGCCTCAACCGCGAGATGCTCGACGTGCAGCTCGCCCAGAACGCCGCGCAGATCAGCCGCGCCCAGGCCGCCGTCGCCCAGGCGACGTCGCAGATCGCCGAGACCACCGCCTCGCTGACCCTCGCCCAGCAGCAGCTGGAGCGCACCCAGCAGCTCCAGCGCACCGGCTCCGCCACCAACGACGTGCTCGACCAGCGCGTCACCGCCGCCCGCACCGCCGGCGCCCGGCGCGAATCCGCCACCAACGCCCTCGCCCTCGCCGAGGCCGACCTCGTCCTCGCCCGCGCCCAGCGCCGCGACATCGAGCTCAGGATCTCCCGCACCGAAATCAAGGCAAAGGTCGCCGGCACCGTGTCGCGCCGCACCGCCCGCCTCGGCGCGCTCGCCGCCGCCGCGGGCGACCCGCTCTTCCGCATCATCGCCAACAGCGAGGTCGAGCTTGAGGCCGATGTGCCGGAGACGACGCTCGCCCGCACGCGTCCCGGCCAGCCCGCCGAGATCGACGCGGCCGGCTATGCCGCTCCGCTCCCCGGCCGCGTCCGCCTCGTCGCGCCGGAGGTGAACCGCACCAACCGCCTCGGCCGCATCCGCGTGACGCTCACCGGCACCGACCGGCCGCCGCTCGGCGCCTTCGGTCGCGCCACGGTCGAGGTCGCCCGCTCCTCGGGCGTCACCGTGCCGCTCTCGGCCGTCCTGTTCGGCCAGAAGACCACGGTCCAGGTGGTGAAGGACGGCGTGGTCGAGACGCGCGAGGTCGTCACCGGCCTTCGCGCGCAGGGCCAGGTCGAGATCCGTGAGGGACTGAACGAGGGCGAGCAGGTTGTCGCCGTCTCCGGCAGCTTCGTGCGCAACGGTGACCGGGTCGCCCCGGTCGCGGCCGTCCGGCGCTGAGGGAGGGACCGATGGCCTTGAACATCTCCGCCGCCTCGATCCGCCAGCCGGTCCCCTCGATCGTCCTGTTCGTGGTGCTCTGCTTCCTCGGCTGGATGAGCTACCTCAACCTGCCGATCACCCGCTTCCCGAATATCGACGTGCCGCTGGTTCAGGTCCGCATCGTCCAGGCCGGCGCTGCGCCGGCCGAGCTCGAGAGCCAGATCACCAAGCGGGTCGAGGACGCCGTCGCCAACATCACCGGCGTCAAGAACGTCATCTCGAACCTCACCGACGGCATGTCCTCGACCGTGGTCGAGTTCCGCCTCGAGGTGAACACCGACCGGGCGCTGAACGACGTCAAGGACGCCATCGCCAAGATCCGCGCCGACCTGCCGCGCAACATCGACGAGCCGATCATCGAGCGGCTCGACATCGAGAACCAGGCCATCCTGACCGTCGCGGTCGCGGCCCCGGCCATGACCATCGAGCAGCTCTCCTGGTTCGTCGACGATACGGTGAAGCGCGAGCTTCAGGGCCTGCGCGGCATCGGCCGCATCAGCCGCAACGGCGGCGTGCTGCGCGAGATCCGCGTCGCCCTTGACCCTAACCGCCTCATGGCGCTCGGCATCACCGCCGGCGAGGTCAACCGCCAGCTGCGCGCCACCAATGTCGACCTGGCCGGCGGCCAGGGCGATATCGGCGGCCAGCAGCAGTCGATCCGCACGCTGGCCGGCGCGACGAGCGTCGAGGAGCTCGCCTCGACCCGCATCGTCCTGTCGGGCGGCCGCGAGGTGCGCCTGTCCGACCTCGGCTCGGTCACCGATCTCTACGAGGAGCCGAAGAGCTTCACCCGCCTCAACGGCGAGACGCCGACGGTCGCCTTCCAGGTCTTCCGCTCGAAGGGCGCATCCGACGTGCGCGTCGCGGCGCTGGCCCGCGACAAGATCGAGGAACTGCGCCGGGCCAATCCGGCGATCAGCTTCTCCGAGATCGACAACTCCGTGAACTACACGGCCGGCAACCACAAGTCGGCCATGACCATGCTGCTGGAAGGCGCCGGCCTCACCGTCATCGTGGTCTTCCTGTTCCTGCGCGACTTCCGCGCCACGCTCATCTCCGCCGTCGCCCTGCCGCTCTCCATCATCCCGACCTTCTGGGCCATGGAGATGCTGGGCTTTTCGATGAACCTCGTCTCGCTGCTGGCGATCATCCTCGTCACCGGCATCCTCGTCGATGATGCCATCGTGGAGATCGAGAACATCGTCCGGCACATGAAGATGGGCAAATCGCCCTACCGCGCCTCGATGGAGGCGGCGGACGAGATCGGCCTCGCGGTCATCGCCATCTCGCTGACCATCGTCGCGGTCTTCGCCCCCGTCTCCTTCATGGGCGGCGTCGCCGGCCAGTACTTCAAGCAGTTCGGCCTGGTCGTCGCCATCGCCGTGCTCTTCTCGCTCCTGGTGGCGCGCCTCATCACACCCATGCTGGCGGCCTATTTCCTGAGGCCGCATGAGCACAAGGAGCCGAAGGACGGCGTAATGATGCGCGCCTACCTGCGCTTCCTCTCCGTCACCATCCGCTTCCGCTATGTGACGCTGCTCGCCGGCATCGCCGTCTTCGCCGTGTCGATCTGGGCGATCCGCTTCCTGCCCACCGGCTTCATTCCCTTCCCCGACGAGGCCCGCTTCGTCGTCTCCATGGAGCTGCCGCCGGGCTCGACGCTGGAGGACACCCGCGAGCGCTCCGACCAGCTCGCCAAGCTCATCCGCAAGACCATTCCGGAAGTGGAATCGGTGCTGGTCATCGGCGGCTCGAACCCCATCGGCACGCTGGAGATCCGCCGCGCCACCGTCATCGTCCGCCTCATCCACAAGACCAAGCGCGAGCGCACCCAGCGGCAGATCCAGGCGGCGACCTCGCCGCTCTTCACGCAGATCCCCGATATCCGCGCCTGGTACGTCAATGATCGCAGCGAGCGCGAGCTCTCCATCATCGTCCGCGGCCTCGATGCGCAGAACCTGTCGCTCGCCGTCGCCAATCTCGAATCCGAGATGCGGCAGATCCCCGGCTTCGTGAACGTCGCTGCCTCGGCCGGTCTCGAGCGACCGGAGATCCGCGTCATGCCGAAGAGCGACGAGGCGGCGCGCTACGGCATCACCACCGATCAGATCTCGGAGGCCGTGCGCGTGGCGACCATCGGCGACATCGCCGCCAATCTCGCCAAGTTCAACGCCGGTGACCGGCTCATCCCGATCCGTGTCCAGCTCGACACCGACGCGCGCGCCCAGCTCGACATCCTCTCCTCGCTCACCGTCGTCTCGGCGACGGGCCAGCAGGTGCCGCTGACCGCCGTGGCCGATGTCACCTTCGGCCAGGGCCCCTCGTCGATCGAACGCTACAACCGGGTCCGCCGCGTCAATATCGGCACCGACCTCACCGGCGGCATGGAGATCGGCCCGGCGCTGGAGAAGGTCTTCGCCCTGCCGGCGGCGCGCAACCTGCCGCCGACCGTCTCCTTCCAGCGCGGCGGCGATGCCGAGATCATGCAGGAGGTCTTCCAGGGCTTCGCCATGGCCATGGGCACCGGCCTGCTCATGGTGCTCGGCGTGCTGGTCCTGCTGTTCCACTCGGTGTTCCAGCCACTGACCATCCTGATGTCGCTGCCGCTCTCGCTCGGCGGCGTCATCCTCGCCCTGCTGCTCACCGGCAAGGCCGTGTCGATGCCGGTGGTGATCGGCGTCCTGATGCTCATGGGCATCGTCACCAAGAACGCCATCATGCTGGTGGACTTCGCGGTGGAGAAGGTGCGCGAGGGCATGGACCGCCGTGAGGCCATCCTCGATGCCGGTCGCAAGCGCGCGAGGCCCATCATCATGACCACGATCGCCATGGGTGCCGGCATGATCCCGCCGGCGCTGGGATCGGGCGACGGCGGCGAGTTCCGCGCGCCGATGGCCATCGCGGTGATTGGCGGCCTGATCGTCTCGACCGTGCTGAGCCTCGTCTTCGTGCCGTCCTTCTACACGGTCATGGACGATGCCGGCCGCTTCTTCAGCTGGGTCTTCGGCCGCTTCGTCGGCCCGGCCGACGAGCCCGGCGAGGGCGGCCACGGCGCGGTCTCGCAGGGAGCCCCGCCGCTCTTGCTGCCGGCCGATGCCTCCTCGCCCGGCGAGACGCGACCGATCCGCGTCGCAGCCGAATAACTTGCCGATACGCGCCGGTTCCCCCCGGACCGGCCGCGTGGGAGCCCGGTGTCCATGGGTCCGCCCCCAGGGACGCCGGGCTCTTCCCGTTGTCGTCGAAGCTCTTGCCGTACCGCCTCAGGCGAACAGCCCCTCGGCCGCCGCCACCTCCTCGACGACGAAGCGATAGGCCTCGTCGATCCGCGCGATGCGTCGCGTGTCGACATGGGCGACGAGGTGATAGGTGCGGCGGATCGCGAGGCCCGGCAGCACCCGGGCGAGCCCGCCCGCATCGCGCGCCGCATAGTCGTGGAGGATGCCGATGCCGGCGCCGGCCTTCACCGCCGCCATCTGGGCCAGCACGCTGGCGCATTCGAATCGCCGCTGCCCCGCATCGAAGGCCGGCGGGTAATAGGTCAGCGATTCCGAATAGTGCAGCTCCTGCACCGAGGTGACGAGGAGGTGGCGGCGCAGCGCCTCCGGGTCGGCGGGCGCGCCGTGGCGGTCGAGATAGGCGGGCGTCGCATAGAGGCCGAGGCCGTATTCGGTGAGCTTGCGGACGGTGAGCCGCCCGTCGGAGGGCGGGTCGATGACCACCGCGAGGTCGGCGTCGCGCTTCGACAGCGACATGGTCCGCTGCAGCGGCACGAGCTGGATGGTGAGCTCGGGGTGCCGCTCCGCGAGCTTACCCAGCCTGGGGCTGAGGAAGAGCGCGCCGAACCCCTCCGGCGCGCCGATGCGGATGGTGCCGGAGACGACCCGGTCGACCTGCGAGACATCGGCCTGCGCGTCCAGCCAGGCGGTCTCCATAGCTTCCGCCGCGGCGAGGAAGCTCTCGCCCGCCACCGTCAGCATGATCCCGGCCGTCGAGCGGGCGACAAGCTGCGTGCCGAGCTGCTCCTCCAAAAGCCCGATGCGGCGGGCGACGGTGGCATGGTCGAGCGACAGCGCCCGCGCCGCGGCGAGGAACTGGCCGGCGCGCGCCACGGCGAGGAAGACCCGGACATGATCCCAATTTGGCGTCATGCGCCTATCTTACGCCAAAACGCGCACAACGCATGCGCCATCTTACCCCTTGGACCTTGCACCGCTTCGCTCTAGTGCTGCTGCGGGGCCGCAACGGCCGAGACGTCCGAGGGAGACAGCCCATGCGCAATTACGGTCATTTCATCGGCGGCAAGCATGTCGCCGGCACGTCCGGCCGCACCGCCGACGTCTTCCAGCCGCTCGACGGCTCGGTCTTCGGCAAGGTGGCGCTGGCCTCCAAGGCCGAGGTCCGCGCCGCGGTGGAAAACGCCAAGGCGGCGCAGCCCGCCTGGGCCGCCACCAACCCGCAGCGCCGTGCCCGCGTGCTGATGAAGTTCCTCGAGCTCTGCGCCCGCGACAACGACAAGATGGCCGAGCTGCTGGCCCGCGAGCACGGCAAGACCATCCTCGACGCCAAGGGCGACATCCAGCGCGGCCTGGAAGTGGTCGAGTTCGCCATCGGCGCGCCGCAGATGATGAAGGGCGAGTACACCGAGGGCGCCGGCCCGGGCATCGACATCTATTCGATGCGCCAGCCGCTCGGCGTCTGCGCCGGTATCACCCCGTTCAACTTCCCCGCCATGATCCCGCTGTGGAAGGCTGGCCCCGCCATCGCCGCCGGCAACGCCTTCGTGCTGAAGCCCTCCGAGCGCGATCCGGGCGTGCCGCTCATGCTCGCCGAGCTCTTCCTCGAGGCCGGCCTGCCGCCGGGCATCTTCAACGTCGTCAACGGTGACAAGGAGGCGGTCGACGCCGTCCTCGATGATCCGGACATCAAGGCCGTCGGCTTCGTCGGCTCGACCTCCATCGCCGAATACGTCTATGCCCGCGGCTGCGCCAGCGGCAAGCGCGTCCAGTGCTTCGGCGGCGCCAAGAACCACATGATCATCATGCCCGACGCCGACATGGACCAGGCGGTCGATGCTCTCGTCGGCGCCGGCTACGGCTCGGCCGGCGAGCGCTGCATGGCCATCTCGGTCGCGGTGCCGGTGACCGAGGAAGCCGCCAACCGCCTGATGGAGAAGCTCGTCCCGCGGGTCGAGAGCCTGAAGATCGGCCCCTCCACCTCGCTCGATGCCGATTTCGGCCCGCTCGTCACCGCCCAGGCGCTGGAGCGCGTGAAGGGCTATGTCGATATCGGCGTGAAGGAAGGCGCCAAGCTCGTCGTCGACGGCCGCGGCTTCAAGATGCAGGGCTACGAAAACGGCTACTACATGGGCGGCTGTCTCTTCGACAACGTCACCAAGGACATGCGCATCTACAAGGAGGAGATCTTCGGTCCCGTCCTCTCCGTGGTGCGCGCCAAGACCTATGGCGAGGCCCTCGACCTCGCCAACGACCACGAATATGGCAACGGCGTCGCCATCTACACCCGCGACGGCGATGCGGCCCGCGACTTCGCCGCCAAGGTGCAGGTCGGCATGGTCGGCATCAACGTGCCGATCCCGGTGCCGCTGGCCTATTACACGTTCGGTGGCTGGAAGCGCTCGGCCATCGGCGACCTGAACCAGCACGGCCCGGACGCCTTCCGCTTCTACACCAAGACCAAGACGGTCACGTCCCGCTGGCCCTCGGGCATCAAGGACGGTGCCAGCTTCGTCATCCCCACCATGGGCTGAGCGAAGGCTCTTCTGACATCATCGACGCCGTCGCGGCTCCCGCGGCGGCGTTGTGCTATCCGGCGGCCGTCTCCAGCGTCCGGGCGTATTCCGGGAAGGCCTGCGCGAGGCGCCTGTCCGCCGTCACCAGCGGAGCGCCGAGGAAGCGGGCAAGGGCGACGAACTCGCCATCATAGGCGGAGCATCCGCTCTCGCTGGCAAGCGAAAGAACGTCCGCCGAGACCACGTCATACTCGTGGCCCCGCATAAGATCCTCGGCCTCGTCCTGAAGCTGAATGGCCTGATCGAGGGTCAGCACAGCGCGGCGCACATAGAGCGTGAGGACATTGCGGAACTCGCTGCGCCAGAGAATGGGTGCCACCCATTCCGGGTCACGCGCATAGACCCGCTCCGCCATGGCGGTGAACGGCGAGGGGATCAGCAGATAGGCAATGACATTGGCGTCGGCGACGATCACGGCCGGCCGTCGTCAATCGCGGCGATGAGGTCGTCATGCGCAACCGTCTGCGGATCGATCACCGGCCGCAGCGCGCGGATCCGCTGGATTCGCTCCTCCGGCGCGAGCCGCCGGGGCTGCAGCGCCTGCTCCAGGCAATGGATCATCTCGCCGTTGATCGAGCGCCGATGCGCAGCCGCGCGCTGTCGCAGCCGCTCATAGAGATCGTCGGGGATGTTCTTCAGCGTCAGGGTTGCCATGGCGCAACTCAGGGATGGAACCATTATGGTTCCATGTTACGTGCGCTTCAACTCGCCCGCCTCGTCAAGTCTCCCCATCGCGACCGCGTCATGTCGCTCGGGGACTGGCCGGGCTGACCGCTCTCGGCTTTGATCCCTTCCCTGAGGCCACCGCCCGGGGGCCCTTGCTCAGGACCACGCCCATGCGCATCGCCGTCGGCGGTTTCATGCACGAGACCAACACCTTCGTCCCGGAGCCGACGCCCTGGGCCATGTTCAACCAGGAGGGCGCCTGGCCGGGTTTCACCCGCGGTCCGGATCTCCTGACCAAGTTCCGCCCCTTCAACATCGCTTCGACCGGCTTCATGCGCATCGCCGAGGCGGCCGGCCACACGATGGTGCCGCTGTCGTGGTCCTTCGCCCAGCCATCCGGCCGCGTCGAGGATCGCGTCTTCGAGCGCGCCGTCTCCTACATCCTCGCCGACCTCGCCGATGCCGCCCCCGACGCCGTCTTCCTCGAGCTCCACGGCGCCATGACCACCGAGACCATCGAGGATGCCGAGGGCGAGCTTCTCGCCCGCGTGCGTCGCCTTGTCGGCCCCGACGTGCCGGTCCTCTCCTCGCTCGACCTCCACGCCAATGTCACGCGGCTGATGGTCGACAAGGCCAGCTTCATGTCGGCCTATCGCACCTATCCCCATATCGACTGGCTGCAGACCGGCGAGCGCGTCGCGCAGTGGCTGGACCGCGTCCTCGCCTGGGGGCCGCGCCCCGCCCGCGCCTTCCGGCAGGTGCCCTTCCTCATTCCCATCGCCTCGGGCTGCTCGATGATCGAGCCGATGAAGGGGCTCTATGCGCTGCTGGAGGCGATCGAGGCCGAGACCGGCGTGCATCTCTCGCTCTGCCCGGGCTTTCCCTCCGCCGACATTTTCGACATGGGCGCGACCGTGATCGGCTATGGCGCCGAGCAGGCCAGCGTCGATGCCGCCGTCGACCGGCTCTATCACGCGGTCCTGAGGTCCGAGGCCGCCTTCCTCGAACATCTCGCCAAGCCGCAGGACGAGGCGGTGGCGCTGGCCTTCCAGCGCGCCGGGATGGCGGGCAAGCCCGTCATCATCGCCGACACGCAGGACAATCCCGGCGCCGGCGGCTCCTCCATCACCACCGGCTTCCTGCGCGCCATGATCAATCGCGGCGCGCAGTCGACGCTGATGGCGCTGCATCACGAGCCGGTCATCGCCGCGGCGGCGCATCAGGCCGGCAAGGGCGCGACCATCGCGGTGACCTTCGCTGCCAACGGCACCGGCCCCGGCGAGGCGCCGCTGGCGACGACGGCCGAGGTGGTCGCCGTCTCCGACGGCCGCTTCATCGGCACCGGGCCGATGGTCGGCGGCCAGCCCATCAATATGGGGCCCTCGGCCTGGCTCAGGATCGGCGGCATCGATCTCGTCGTCGGCACGGTGCGCCAGCAGCCGCATTGCGTCGCGGTCTGCACCCATCTCGGCATCGACATTACGTCTTACAAGGTGGTGGTGCTGAAGAGCTCGGTGCATTTCCGCGGCGACTGGCAGCCTTATGCTGACAGCGTCGTGGTCGGCGCCTCGCCCGGCGCGGCGCTGGACGATACCGGCGTCATCCCGTTCCAGCACCTCCGGCCGAACGTCCGCCGGCGGCCCATGTCGAACCAGTGAGGGTAGGGGGGCGCTCCCTCACACCTTCACGGGCGCCTTGCTCACCGCCGCATCGAGCGCCCTGAGCAGCGGCAGCACCACGTCGATGGCCGGCGTCGGCACGCCCTGCGCACGGCCGAAGGCCTGCAACTGCCCGACAATGGCCTCGACCTCCATCGGGCGCCCCGCCTCGGCATCCTGCAGCATGGAGGGCTTGCCGCCGGGGCGGCCGGGCCGCGCCGGCAGCGCCGCGGCGGGATCGACCTCGGCCGTCAGGTCCCAGCCCAGCGCCTTCGCCACCGCCAGCATTTCCTCGATCATGCCGATGCCGAGTTCACCGATCCCCGGCACCTCGTGCCAGCGTCCCAGCGGCAGGCGGGAGAGGGCGCAGAGCGGGTTCGCCGCGATGTTGAGGGCGAGCTTCTCCCACATGGCCTTGCGGATGTCGGTCGTCACCTCGCCGCCGAGCCCGGCGCGCTTGAACACCTCCGCCGCAGCATCGGCCCGCGGCGAGGCGTCGCCGGTGGGCTCGCCGATGATCCAGCGGTTGCCGGCGGTGTGGGTGATGAGTCCCGGCTCGGTCACCGCATTGGCGGAATAGACGACGCCGCCGAGCACACTCTCCGGCCCGAGATCGCGCCAGAGCAGCCCCTGCGGGTCGAGGAGGGGCAGCGATCCCTCCTCCTCGTCGATGCCATGGTTCCACCACCACGGCACGCCGTTGGTGAAGAAGACGGCGGCCGCGCCCGGCGCCAGCAGCGCCTTGATCTGGCCGGCAATGGCGGGCAGCGAATGGGCCTTCAGCGTCACCACGACGAGGTCCTGCGGCGGCAGCGTCGCGGGATCGTCGGTCGCCGCATGGGGCTTGCCGCCGAGCGTTTCGCCGCCGGTATGCAGCGTCAGCCCCTTGTCGCGAATGGCGGCGAGATGGGCGCCGCGCGCCACCACCGAGATCTCGGCGTCGCGCGCCGCGATGAGCCGCGCCGCGGCGTTGCCGCCGACCGCGCCGGCGCCGAAGATGCAGACCTTCATGGAGGGCTTCCTGGTCAGATCACGTTGAGTTCGAGGACCGGCTCGTTCCGCAGGATGCGGTCGAAGCCGAAGACGGAGAGGTCGAGGCTGCGATAGCCGCCATGGACGATGAGCTCGGCCAGCGCCCGGCCGGCGGCGGGCGCCTGCTGCAGGCCGTGGCCGGAAAAGCCGTTGATGAACATGAGGCCTTCGACCGCCGGATGGGGGCCGAGGATGGCGTTGTGGTCGAGCGTGTTGAAGTCGTAATGCCCGGCCCAGGCGCGGATCTGGCGGAGCTGTTCCATGGCCGGGATGCGTGTCGCCCAGGCCGGCCAGACATGGGCCTCGAACTCGTCGTGGGCGGGAGTGAAGTCGCCATAGGCCGCAGGATCCGGATCGTCCTCGCCCGGCCCCCAGCCGCCGATGACGAGGTCGCGCTCGGGCCGCATCCAGACGCCCGACGGATCGACGATCAGCGGCATGTCGGGGAAGGTCTCCGGGCATTTCACCACGAAGACCGTGCGCTTGCGCGGCTCCACCGGCAGCGGCACGGCAATACCTTGGGCGAGCTTGCCCGCCCAGGCGCCGGCGGCGAGCACGAGCGTGCCCGAGGATCGCGCCGAGCCATCCGCCATCACCGCGCCGGTGACACGGTCGCCCGTCCGGGTGAGGCTCGCGACCTCGCCCTTCTCATAGGTCGCGCCGGCCTCCCGCGCCGCCTTGCGGAAGAGGTCGAGCAGCATGGCCGCATCGAACCAGCCTTCGCCGGTGCGGCCCCAGGCGCCAAGCGCGATGTCCTCGGTCGAGATCCAGGGGAAGCGGGCCTTCAACTCGGCAGCGCCGAGCAGCAGGATGTCGGCGCCCTCGGTCGTCTGCGTGCGCCAGTTGGCCTCGAGCACCGCGCGCCCGCCCTCCGAGGCGAGGATGAGATAGCCGCCCTCGCGGAAGCCGATATCGGCATCCGCGCCGAAGCGCTCCTTCAAGCCGCGGATCACCTCGATGCCGAAACGGCTCATGCGGATGTTCTCGGGCGTCGAGAATTGCTGGCGGATGGAGGCGGCCGAGAGCGTCGTCGAGGCCTCGGCATAGGTCGGGTCGCGCTCGATGACATGCACCGAGCCGGCAAAGCCCAGCTCCTTCTTGAGGAAATAAGCGGTGCAGGATCCCATGATCCCGCCGCCGACGATCAGCACATCAGCGTGTGTCACGCACTGTCTCTTGGGTCTGTCGGTCTCGTTCGGAAGGACGATGGCACGCATGCTGCGATGCAGCTAGCCTCACGCCGACATAGCCACTCCCCGGACCCAAAGACCTCCCGCCATGGCCATCCGCCCCCGCCGCTCCGTCCTCTATATGCCCGGCTCCAACGCCCGCGCGCTCGACAAGGCGCGCACGCTGCCCTGCGACGTCGTCATCCTCGACCTCGAGGATGCGGTGGCACCTGATGCCAAGCAGGTGGCGCGCGAGCAGGTCGCGGCCGCCGTCGCCCAAGGCGGCTTCGGCCACCGCGAGGTGGTGGTGCGCCTCAACGGCTTCGACACCGCCTGGGGCCATGACGATCTCGCAGCCCTCGCCCCCACCGGCGCCGATGTCATCCTCATTCCCAAGGTCAACGAGGGTGCGGACCTGATCGCCGCCGGCAAGGCCATTGCCGCGGCGAACGCGCCGGAGCGCACCGCCGTCTGGGCGATGATGGAGACGCCGCTCGCCATGCTCAACGCCGGTGGCATCGCGGCGGCCGCCAAGGACCGCTCCACCCGCCTCACCGGCTTCGTCATGGGCACCAATGATCTTGCCAAGGAGACCGGCGCCCGCATCGTGCCGGGCCGTGCCCCGATGAATGCCTGGCTGATGACCTCGCTCGCCGCCGCGCGCGCCCACGGCCTCGCCATCCTCGACGGCGTCTGGAACGAGATCGGCGACGAGGCCGGTTTCGCCCGCGAATGCGCCGAGGCCCGCGACATGGGCTTCGACGGCAAGACCCTCATCCACCCCAACCAGATCGGCCCCTGTAACGCCGCCTTCTCGCCCGCCGAGAAGGAGGTCGCCTGGGCGCGTACCATCATCGCCGCTTTCGATCTCCCTGAGAACGCGTCCAAGGGCGCCATCCAGATCGAGGGCCGCATGGTCGAGCGCCTCCATGCCGAGATGGCGCGCAAGCTCGTCGCCATTGCCGACGCCATCGCGGCGCGCGAGGCCGCCTGAGCCTCGCCCGATCCGCTCGGTTGCCCTGCCGCCCGATTCCGTGAGACACGGGCGTCATGGTGGGTGAGGCAACCTCGACGGCTACGGCCGCGATCGACGTGAAGCGGCTGCGCGAGGCGCTCGGCACGCGCACCATCGTGCTCGTCGGCCTCATGGGCGCCGGCAAGTCGACCATCGGCAAGCGGCTTGCGGCGAAGCTCAACCTGTCCTTCGTCGATGCCGACACCGAGATCGAGAAGGCCGCCGACCTCACCATCCCCGAGATCTTCGCCCGCCATGGCGAGGCCTATTTCCGCGCCGGCGAGGTCCGCGTCGTCGCCCGCATCCTCGAATCCGGGCCGCAGGTGCTGGCCACCGGCGGGGGCGCCTACATGAACCCCGAGACGCGCGCCCGCATTCGCGACCGCGGCATCTCGGTCTGGCTCAAGGCCGACCTCGACGTGCTGATGAAGCGGGTGCGCCGCCGCACCGACCGTCCCCTGCTCAAGACCGACGACCCCGAGGCGGTGCTGCGCCGCCTGATGGACGAGCGCTATCCCGTCTATGCCGAGGCGGCGCTCACCGTCATGTCCCGCGAGGCGGCGCATGACGAGATTGTCGACGACGTGCTGCGGGCGCTGTCCACCCTCCTCCTGCCGTCCGACGAGCGAGCCCAGCCGTGAGCACCGACGCCCCCGAGACCACCCGCGTCCCCGTGGCGCTGGGCGATCGCTCCTACGACATCCTCATCGGCTCCGGGCTGATCGCCTCGGCCGGCGCGACGCTCGCCGCGCGCTTTCCCGGCCGCGCCGTCGCCATCGTCACCGATCAGACCGTCGGCACCCTCCATGCGCCCGCGCTGGAAGCGGGACTTGCCGCCGCGGGCCTGCGCCATCACCGCATCACCGTGCCGCCGGGCGAGGCCACCAAGCGCTTCGCCATGCTCGAGGAGGTGGTCGACCAGATCCTTAGCCACCGGCTGGAACGCGGCGACATCGTCCTGGCCCTCGGCGGCGGTGTCGTCGGCGACCTCGCCGGTTTCGCGGCCGCCATCGTCCGCCGCGGCATGGGCTTCGTGCAGATGCCGACCTCGCTGCTCGCCCAGGTCGACAGCTCCGTCGGTGGCAAGACCGGCATCAATTCGCGCCACGGCAAGAACCTCATCGGCGCCTTCTACCAGCCGGGCCTCGTCCTCGCCGACACCGACGTGCTCGACACGCTCTCCACCCGCGAGTTCCGCGCCGGCTATGCCGAGGTGGCGAAATACGGCCTCATCGACGATCCCGGCTTCTTCGGCTGGCTGGAGGCGAACTGGCGCGGCGTCTTCCAGGGCGGCAAGGATCGCGTCCACGCCATCGCCACCTCCTGCCGCGCCAAGGCGGCCGTCGTCGCCCGCGACGAGACCGAGACCGGCGACCGCGCCCTGCTCAATCTCGGCCACACCTTCGGCCATGCGCTGGAGGCCGCCACGCGTTACGACGGCACGCGCCTGGTCCATGGCGAGGCGGTGGCCATCGGCATGTGCCAGGCCTTCCGCTTCTCGGCGAAGCTTGGGCTCTGCTCCGGCGACGCCGCCGAGCGCATGACGGCGCATCTCAAGACCGTCGGCCTGCCGACCGAGCTCGCCCATGTGCCGGGCGGCGTCGGCGACGTCGACGGGCTCATGGCCGCCATCGGCCAGGACAAGAAGGTGGCGCGCGGCAAGCTCACCTTCATCCTCGCCCGCGGCATCGGCCAAAGCTTCATCGCGAAGGACGTCGATCCGGCCGCGGTGCGCGCCTTCCTGGCCGAGGACCTCGCGAGAGGCTGAAACGCGCCATGGGTGAGATCCGGATCCGGCAGGCTGTGATCGACGATGCCGCGGCCATGGCGGACCTCCTCAACGCCATCATCGCGAAGGGCGGCACCACCGCCCATCGAACGCCCTTCGACATCGACCGGATGATCGCCGAATATGTCGCGCCGCCCCGCCTGATTGCCTGCCATGTCGCCGAGCGTGACGGCGCCATCCTCGGCTTCCAGTCGCTGGAATGGTCCGATCCGGACTGGGCCGGCGCCAATCCTCGTCCGGCGGACTGGGCGCTCGTCGCCACCTTCGTCGCCATCGAGGGGCAGGGCAGCGGCATCGGCCGGCGGCTCTTCGAGGCGACGCGTCAGGCGGCGCGTGCCGCCGGCGTCGTCATGATCGACGCCACCATCCGCCGCGAGAATGCCGGCGGCCTCGCCTATTACAGCCGCCAGGGTTTCGTGGACTATTGGTCCGACGACACGGTCATCGCCAAGTCGAGGGCTCCCTGACGCGCCCGCCTTGCCTCACCGCCGAAAGCCTTTAGGCATAGGCGACACCATCGCGCACTATCCACAGAGGCGCGGCCCGAGAGGCCCGGAGGATCATGGACGAGCTTGCGATCAACCCCTGGCTGGCGCTGGGCCTCATCGTCGCCTGCCTCCTGCTGTCGGCCTTTTTCTCCAGTGCCGAGACGGCCATGTCCGCCGCCTCCAAGGCGCGGATGCTGGCGCTGGAAGGCGCCGGCGACGCCCGCGCCGGCATCGTCAGCCGCCTCCTCGACACCCGCGAGCGGCTGATCGGCGCCATGCTGGTCGGCAACAATGTCGTCAATGTCGGCGTCTCCGCCTTCGCCACCACGCTCTTCGTCTCCGTGGTGGGCGCCGAGGGCGTCATCTACGCCACCGCCATCATGTCGGTGCTGATCATCGTCTTCGCCGAGGTGCTGCCGAAGACGGTGGCCATCACCCGCCCCGAACAGACGGCGCTTGCCTTCGCCCGGCCGGTCTCCGTGGTGGTCGCGCTGTTCGGCCCGGTCCTGCTCGCCGTCGAGGCCATCGTGCGCGGCGTGCTGCGGCTGTTCGGCATGCGCGTCAAGGAGAACCAGAACGTCCTCACCGGCGCCGAGGAACTGCGCGGCACCGTGGACCTCATGCACAAGGAGGGCTCCTTCGAGAAGCTCGACCGCGACATGCTCGGCGGCCTGCTCGACCTGCGCGACCTCACCGTGGAGGACGTCATGGTCCATCGCACCAAGATGGTGAGCATCGATGCCTCCGACGCGCCGGAGAAGATCGTCCGCGACGTCCTCGCCGCGCCCTATACCCGCATCCCGCTCTGGCGCGACACGCCGGAGAACATCATCGGCGTCCTGCACGGCAAGGACCTGCTGCGGGCCCTGGCGGCGGTCGGCGGCGATCTCTCCAAGATCGACCCGTCCGGCCTCGCGCTTCCCGCCTGGTTCGTGCCGGATTCGACCAGCCTGCAGGACCAGCTCAAGGCCTTCCTGCGCCGCAAGACGCATTTCGCCTTCGTGGTCGACGAATATGGGGAGGTGATGGGGCTCGTGACCCTCGAGGACATCATCGAGGAGATCGTCGGCGACATCAAGGATGAGCACGACGTGCAGGTGACCGGCGTGCGGCCCCAGGCCGACGGTTCCGTCAATGTCGATGGCTCGGTCCCCGTCCGCGACCTCAACCGCGCCATGGACTGGCGGTTGCCTGACGAGGAGGCCACCACCGTGGCAGGCCTGGTCATCCACGAGGCGCGCTCCATCCCCGAGACCGGCCAGACGTTCACCTTCCACGGTTTCCGCATCCAGGTCCTCAGGCGGCAACGAAACCGCATCACGGCAATCAAGATTACACCACTTGATCGCGTGAATTAGTCATATTTCGTAGCGTCACGGCTCCTTAATCTGTTTTTTAGCTCATTTTAGGATTATGGACGTAACGTCAATTTGTTCAAAGTCATTGGGTATGGCGTATGGCTCGGGTCGTTCTCGACGGCCACTTTTTCAGGACCCCCTGGACGGGCGTGGCCTATTACGCGTACGGCCTGCTGTCGGCGCTCGCCGAGGATGCCCGTGCCGCTGAGCTGACCGTGCTCGAGGGCACCCGTTCGCAGGACCTTTCCGCCTGGATCCGCCACGAGCGCGGCGGCCGTCGCCAGCCCGCCGGCGAGTCGGTCTCGCCGCGCCTCCATCGCCTCGTCCACCGCGTTCCCATGCTGCGCGGCGTCGCCCGCCGCACCCGCGCCATCCTGCACCGCATTCCCGTCTCGCGGATGCAGTTCGACCTCTTCCATGCGCTGAACTACATGCCGGTTACCGACGTGCGGGGCAATGTCCTCCCCGTGGTGCACGACATGTCCTGCATGACCAATCCCGACGACCATCCCGCCGAGCGCGTCCGCTTCTTCGAGGCCCAGCTCGCCCGGGTCTGCGCCGCCCCCGCGATTCACACCGTCTCGCAATTCTCCCGCAATGAAATCGTGCGCCTGCTCCACGTCGATCCGGCGCGTGTCCATGTCATCCCGCCGGGCGCCGACCATCAGTGCCTGGCCGCCCCGCTGGCCGGGGAGGGCGGTGCCGGCGACGTCGCACCTCTCGGCCTCACCAGCGGCCGCTATGTCGCCTCGGTGGCGACGCTGGAGCCACGCAAGAACCTGCGCACCCTGGTCGCCGCCCAGCTCGCGCTCGATCCGGCGCTCGCCCGCCGCCAGCCGCTGGTGCTGGCCGGCGCCAAGGGATGGGGCGATCTCCGGATGCCGGCCGGCCTCGACGCCGCGGTCGCCGACGGCCGCATCGTCCTCGCCGGCTATCTCGACCGGTCCACCCTCGTCGCCCTCACGCGCCACGCCCGCGCCGTCGCCTATCCCTCGACCTATGAGGGCTTCGGCCTGCCGGTGCTGGAGGCGCTGGCCTGCGGCACCTCCGCGGTCATCTCCGAAGGCACGGCCTGCGTCGAGGCGGGCCAGGGCGCCGCGCTGGCTTTGCCCGGCCTCGACATCGACGCCTGGGCCGCCTGCCTCGCCGACCTCGCCTCCGACCCCATCACCACGCCGCGGCGATCCGCTCTCAGGGACGCGGCCCTGGGGGCACCGACCTGGGAGGATGCCGCGGCGCAGACGCTGCAGCTTTACGAGGACCTCGGCAGGCGCCCTCTCGCCGTCCACTGACGAGCAGTCTAGAAAGCTTGTATGGAAGACCTCGACCGGCAGATCGCCGAGGCCTGCGCGCGCCTCGCCCCTCGCCTTGGGCCCGCCCCCATCGTCGCCGTCGCCTGCATTCGCGACGAGCAGGACGTGGTCGAGCGTTTCGTCCGCCATAACCTGTCGGTCGTCGATGCCCTGGTGGTGGTGAACCACCGCAGCCGCGATGCGACGCCCGCCATCCTCGACGCCCTGATGGCCGAGGGCCTGCCGCTTGCCGTCTGTCATGCGAGCCTGCCCGGCAAGCACCAGGCCGACTGGATGAGCCGCATGGCCCGCGCCGTCGCCCACCGGCTCTCCGCCCATCCGGTGGTGCCGCTCGACGCCGACGAGTTCCTCACCGGCTCCGACCCTGAGACCATGCGCGGCCTGCTGCGCGCCATACCGCGCGATGCGGTCGCGGCGCTGGAGTGGTTGAGCTATGTCCCGATGCCGGCAGATCCGCCGGACGAGGTCGATATCCTGAAGCGGGTCACCCACCGCCGGGCGCGCGAGGTGTCCCGCACCCTGAAGCTCGCCGCCGGTGGCGACCTCGCGGCGGATGCCGGCTTCCTCTGGAGCCATGGGTCGCATCGGGCGACCCTGGCCTTGCGCGATCTCGATCACCTGCCGCAGAGGCGCGATCTATCACTGGCCCATTTCCCCGTGCGCTCGGTCGACCAGCTGCGCGCCAAGGTGGCGAATTCCCGGCTGAGCAACGCGGTCCGCACCGGCCGCGCGGACTATCTGTGCTACGATTGGCTGGAAAACCTTGTGCCGCTCGTGCCGCACATGACCAGCGACGACCTCAGGAAGGCCGCGGCCAATTATCTGTGCGAGCGCGATTTCGGCGATGACGAGGTTGTCGCGGACCCCATCATCCCGCTTGGCGGGGCCCTCTGCCACACGACCGGTCAGGTTCCTGATGCGCTCGAACGCGTCATGTGGAATGCGATGGACCTCGCTCTCCTCTGCTCGGTCCGCCCCGACCTCACTTTGCCTGCCGTGCCCGATCCGGCGATCCAGGAGCGCTCCCTGGCAATGCGGGGGGCCCTCGACCGACTGCGCGACCCCACCGTCGGCGGCGAGGCCTCGCCGGACGCCCTTGTGTCGGCGTTCATCGCACGGCGACCGGCAATCAGCGAGATTCCCGCCCGAACGCTGGCCCGGGAACTCCTTTGGCGCATCCGGCGGCGCCTGCGATCCATGCTGGGCCTCACCAGGACGACATCATGACCGATATGCCCGACAGCCTCGTCGCCCTCATCGCCCATGACCAGAAGAAGCCGGACATGCTGGCCTGGGTCAGGCGGCATCACGCAGTGCTCCAGCGCCTGCCGCTGGTCGCCACCGGCACCACCGGCTCGCGGCTCAAGGCGGACATGCCCGATCTCGACATCCGCCTGATGAAGAGCGGCCCGCTCGGCGGTGACCAGCAGATCGGCGCGCTCATCGTCGAGGGGCGGATTGCGCTGCTGGTCTTCCTCGTCGATCCGCTCTCGCCGCATCCCCACGACGTCGACGTCAAGGCGCTGACGCGGCTCGCCGTGGTCTATGACGTGCCCATGGCCTGCAATCTCGCCACGGCGGATCGGCTGGTGGCGGGGCTTTGAGCCTCACTCCCCCGGCGCCCTGGTCTCCAGCGCCAGCGCATGGACGCGGCCCTTGAGCTCGGCGTCGAGCACCTGGTTGACGGCGCGGTGGCGGTCCACCCGCGACTTCCCGGCAAAGGCCGCCGAGACCATCTTCACGCGGAAATGCGTCTCGCCGCCCTCGCGCCAGCCGCCATGGCCCTGGTGATGGTGGCTCTCGTCGATCACCTCCAGCGTGGCCGGCGCGAAGGCGGCGGTGAGCTTTTCGGTGATGGTGTCGCGAACGGTCATGATCGTCTCCCGGACCTGCCATATCGGCCGGCCGGGCCGGCTCTGCAACCCCGCGGCCCGTTCGGCCGCCTTGCCCATGGCGCCGCGCCTCTGATACATCGCCGCCCAAGAGCCGAGGGGGACACGACCCATGCAGAAGTTCAATGTGCTGACCGGCGTCGCCGCGCCGATGCGGACGATCAATGTCGACACCGACATGATCATCCCGAAACAGTACCTGAAGACCATCAAGCGCACCGGCCTCGGCAAGGGCCTGTTCTCCGAGGCGCGCTACAAGGATGACGGCTCCGAGAACCCGGATTTCGTGCTGAACAAGCCGGCCTATCGCAACGCCCAGATCCTCGTGGCGGGCGACAATTTCGGCTGCGGCTCGTCGCGCGAGCACGCCCCCTGGGCGCTGCTCGACTTCGGCATCCGCTGCGTGATCTCCACCAGCTTCGCCGACATTTTCTACAATAACTGCTTCAAGAACGGCGTCCTGCCGATCACGGTGACGCCGGAAGAGCTGGAAAAGCTGTTCGAGGACGCCGACCGCGGCTCCAACGCCACGCTCACCGTCGACCTCGAGGCGCAGGAGATCCGCGGCCCCGACGGCGGCACGATCAAGTTCGACATCGACGCCTTCCGCAAGCACTGCCTCCTCAACGGCCTCGACGACATCGGCCTGACCATGGTCAAGGAGAAGTCGATCGGCAGCTTCGAGAAGACCGTCTCGACGGCGCGTCCCTGGCTCTGACGGAAAAGCCCGGCGCGAGGCGCGCCGGGCCATCCGGGGGAACGGATCCTCAAGAGAACGGGCGTGATGCGCCCGCCCAGCCTGCTCAGTTCGGCCGGTAGGGCAGCGACGAGTGGTGCACGACGATCCGCAGCTGGCCGGCGCTGTCCTTCACGAAGGTCCAGGTCTTGTCGACCGTCGTCACGGCGCCGTTCGGGCCGGTGATGGCGACATTGCCCATGGTCGAGGCGGAGGTGCCGGCGATGAAGATCGCGCTGTTGGTCGCCTCGCACTTCGTCCAGCCGCTCAGGGCGAAGCCCTTGTCGTTCGGGAAGGCCGAGTCGCCACCGACGAAATAGGCCAGCGCGCCGGCGCGGGTGGTGCGGAAGGTCTGCGGCGCCACGGTCAGGGTCGGTTTGAACAGGACGGCGCCCATCTGGTAGCCGTAGGCGGCATCGATGACGCGCTCGGCGAGGGCCTTGGCGGCGGGCTGACCCTGGGAGGCATGGGTCGTGCTGATGCTGACGAGGGCATCGCACCAGGCGCGCTGGGCCGCGACGACCTCGCGCTCGGTGATGGCCTGGTTGACGACGGTCTGTGCCGAGGCGGAGCCGGACACGGTGGCCAGCGCCAGGAAAGCGGCGGCAAGGGCGGGATGGCGGATGGTCATGAGGTCTCCTCGGGTTGTCTGGCGCCGGCGGGTGATGACGGTGTCGCCGCCAGCGCCGGTATCGGTGTAGGCTGCCGCCGCTGACGCCGGCTTGAACCGGGAATGAGCGGGCCCTGAACGGCGCATGAAAAACAGATGACGACCCCGACCCCGGCCCGGCCCTCCAACGTTTTCGGACGTCGCCTGTTGCTGGCGCTGGCCCTGCTGGGCTCGATCGCCGTGGTGCAGGGCATCGTGGCGCTGTGGGCCGTCGGCCAGGTCGAGCGCCATGTGCTGAGGGGCCGTGTGGCCGCCGACATCAAGCAGGGCTTCACCGAGCTCCGGTCGGACAAGCAGCAGCTGCGCACCTGGCTCGCCCAGCAGCAATTCGGCGCCGCCGCGGGCGACGCCCCGCGCGACGCCCTGCTCGAGCGCATGCGGCTCGTCCTCGCTGAGCTCAAGGGCCTCGCCGCCCAGGCCGTGCTGCTCGACGACAGCCCCGCGGCGCGGCAGCGCCAGGCCGAGCGCCGGGACGCGCTGCGGGTCCTGGAGGGGAGCCTCGCCCAGCTCGGCCGCGGCCTTGCCAGCCTCAATCCGGTCCCCGCCGGCACCGACGCCGCCCTGGCCTGGCGCCTCGCCAATGACCTCTTCGACCGCGCCGAGGGCCGCGACCTGCGCCTCCTCCTGTCCGAGAGCATCGAGCGCGAGGATACGGCCCTGCGCGAGAAGCGGGCCGACACCGATGCCGCCCTTGCCCTGCTCAGCCGCTCCTGGATCGGATCGACGGCGGCCCTCGTGCTGGTGGCGCTGCTGCTCGCCGCCTATTTCACCCGGGCGCTGCGCGGCCCGCTGCGCGGCCTCGCTGATGGCGCGGCGGCCTTGCGGCGGGGCGATCTCTCCCACCGCATTCCCGTCACCGGAACGGACGAGTTCGCCGATGTCGGGCGCAGCATGAATGCCATGGCGGAGGAGCTGGCGGAGCGCCGGCGGGTGGAATCTGCGGCCCGCTCGGCCCTCGAGGAGCAGGTGGCCGTGCGCACCTCCGAACTGCGCGCCGCGCTCGCGGCGCAGAGCGACGCGGAGGCCCGCCGCCGGCAGCTCTTCGCCGACATAAGCCACGAATTGCGCACGCCGACCACCGCCATCCGCGGCGAGGCGCAGGTCTCCCTGCGCGGTGCCGACAAGCCGGTCGAGGAATACCAGGCCTCGCTGCGGCGGATCGAGGACGCCTCCCGCCACCTCAGCCTCGCCATCGACGACCTGCTCACCATGGCGCGCAGCGATATCGACGCCCTGTCGCTGCGGCGCGTGCCGTTCGATCTCGTCACCATCCTCGACGATCTCATCTCCTCCGGCGAAGCCATAGCCCGGGCGGGCGGCGTCAGCCTCGACCATGAGCCCTGGCCCGCGGCCCTGCCGGTGATCGGCGATGCCGACCGTCTCAGGCAGTTGCTGCTGGCCGTGCTCGACAATGCCGTCCGCTATTCGCGCCCTGGCCAGGCGGTGCGGCTGGACGCGGTGCGGATGGAGGGCGACGCGCCGAGAGTCGAGATCCGAATCCATGACGCGGGGATCGGGATCGCCGCCGAGGAGCTGCCGCGGGTCTTCAACCGCAGCCATCGCGCCGCGAATGCGGTTCTCCACCGCGCCGATGGCAGCGGCCTCGGCCTGCCCATCGCCCGCGTGCTGGCCCGCGGCCATGGTGGCGAGATCACCCTGGCGAGCAGCCCCGGTCGCGGCACCACGGCCACGGTGACCCTGCCGCTGGCAGTCGAGGGAACGGCGGTTTCGGCATGAACATCCTGATCATCGAGGACGACCCGCGCATCGCGGATTTCCTGCAGCGGGGCCTGCGGGCGGAGGGCATGCGGGTGCAGGTCGCCCGCAGCGGCGCCGAGGGTCTCGACCAGGCCCGTGCCGCCTGGGACGACCACCGCGGCGGCGGCGAGACCACCCTCGTCATCCTCGACCTCATGCTCGGCGACATGAGCGGCCTCGACCTCTGCCAGACGCTGCGCGCCGGCCAGGTCGAGCTGCCCATCCTGATGCTGACCGCCCTGTCGACGGTCGAGGACCGCGTGACCGGGCTGCGCCTCGGCGCCGACGACTATCTCTGCAAGCCCTTCGACTTCGAGGAGCTGCTGGCCCGGATCGAGGCCCTCAGGCGGCGGGGCCGCGCCTTGCAGAGCCCGGCCCGCACCGTGCTCCGCGTTGCCGACCTGGAGCTCGACCGGGTGACGATGAAGGTCACGCGCGGCGGCAAGGTCCTGGCGCTGACGGCGCGGGAGATGGCGCTGCTCGAACTGCTGATGAGCGCTCCCGGCCGGCTGTTCAGCCGCGAGCGCATCCTCGCCAATGTCTGGGGCGTCAACGAGGACCCGCTCACCAACATCGTCGATGTCTATATCGGCCGGCTGCGCGGCAAGGTCGATGCCGGGCAGGCCCAGCCGCTGATCCACACCCAGCGGGGCCTTGGCTACCGCCTGGAGGTCGATCCGGCGGGCGCGTCCCGCTGAGCCGCCTCGGCGGCGGGACTTCCCGGGGAGATGGAAGGTCTCCTTCGCGCGGGGCGATCTGTTCTTGGCGTCGCGGACTGTGTAAACGTCGCGGCCCCCGCCTCGTCACCGGACCTGCGCCATGGAACGCCGCCTGATCTCCACCGGCTCGCCCTTCGAGAAGACGGCCGGCTATTCCCGCGCCGTGGTCCAGGGCGGCTTCGTCTTCGTCGCCGGCACCACCGGCTACGACTACGCCACCATGACCCTGCCCGCGACCGTCGAGGAGCAGACCCGCAACTGCTTCCGGACCATTGCCGCGACGCTGAAGGAGGCCGGCACCTCCATGGCCAATGTCGTGCGCGCCACCTACTACATCACGGATCCCGCCGATGCCGACAAGGTCTTCCCCATCTTCGGCGAGGTCTTCGGCGACATCCGCCCGGCCTCGACGCTGCTCGTCGTCGCCGGCCTCTACAAGCCCGAGATGAAGGTCGAGATCGAGGTCACCGCCGCCCTGCCGGGCGCCGCCGCCGACACGCTCTTCGCCTGATCGCTGTCTCTTTCGCGCAGGACTGATCCCATGCCCACCAAGCCCCCGCCGAGCCTTGCGGACCTGCGCGGCGAGATCGACCGCATCGACGCCGCCATGCACAGGCTGCTGATGGAGCGCGGCCAGATCATCGAGACGCTGATCGCGGTGAAGAAGACCGCCGAGACCGGCTCGGCCTTCCGCCCGGCGCGCGAGGCCGATGTCGTCCGCCGCCTGGTCGAGAACCATTCCGGCCGCCTGCCGGTGGAGCTCGTCGTGCAGATCTGGCGGCAGATCATCTCCACCTTCACCTATGTCCAGTCGCCCCATTCGGTGCACGTGGTCATGGGTCCGGAGCAGGAGAATGCCCGCGAGCTCGCCCGCTTCCATTTCGGCTTCGGCGTGCCGCTGGTGAAACATTCGAGCCCGGCCTCGGTCATCGCCGCCATCGGCCGTGACCGCGGCGACCTCGGCCTGATCGGCCTGGGCGCTGCCCGCGAGCCCTGGTGGGAGAAGCTCGGCCTCGCCGACCAGCCCATTGCCATGGCGACCGCCCCGGCGATCGCCCGCGCCGCGAGCCCGCGCCCGCCTCAGGCGCTCGTCATCGGCCATCCCTCCATCGACACGGCCGGTCTCGACACCCGCATCGTCGCGGTGACGCTGACGGGGAGGCCCCCCGTCGATGTCGACGCCGTCATCGCCAGTGCGGAGGAGGGCGGTCGCCACCACATCCTCGCCTGGGGCCCGCGCGAGGCCTCCGATGCGGAGATCGCGCAGGACGCCGCTTCCGGCATCACTGTTGAAGCCGCCCGCACGGTCGGCTACACCGCGAAGCCGATCGCCGCCTGAACCCGCCGGGTCGGGCCGCCCCTCGTTTCCGGTGCCGACATGACCCTCGAAGCCACGCGTCCCGTTCCCCGTCCCGGTGTGATGGCGATCGACGCCTATGTGCCCGGCAAGTCCGGCGCGCCGGGCGCGGCCAAGGTCTACAAGCTCTCGTCCAACGAGACGCCGCTCGGCGCCAGCCCCAAGGCCATCGAGGCCTATCGGAAGGGCGCCGAGAAACTCGAGCTCTATCCCGAGGGCACCTCGGCCGAGCTGCGCGAGGCGATCGCAGGCCTCTACGGCCTCGACGCCGACCGCATCCTCTGCGGCTCGGGCTCGGACGAGCTGCTGTCGCTGCTCACCAATGCCTATATCGGCCCCGGCGACGAGGGCCTGTTCACCGAGCACGGCTTCCTCGTCTACAAGATCGCCATCCTCGCGGCCGGCGGCACGCCCGTCGTCGTGAAGGAGAAGAACCTGACCACCGACGTGGACGCCATCCTCGCCGCGGTGACGCCGAAGACGAAGATCGTCTATCTCGCGAACCCGAACAATCCGACCGGCACCTACATCCCCTTCGACGAGGTGAAGCGGCTCCATGCCGGCCTGCCGAAGACCTGCCTGCTGATCCTCGACGCGGCTTACGCCGAATATGTCCGCCGCAACGATTACGAGAGCGGCCTGGAGCTGGTGGCCTCCAACGAGAACGTCGTGATGACGCGCACCTTCTCGAAGATCTATGGGCTTGCCGCGCTGCGCATCGGCTGGATGGTCGGCCCGGCCCATCTCATCGACGCGGTGAACCGCATCCGCGGGCCGTTTAACGTCAATGCCGCGGCGATCGCCGCCGGTGCTGCCGCCATTGCCGACCAGGCCTTCGTCCAGAAGGCCATCGAGCACAACGAGACCTGGCTTCCTTGGCTGACCGCCGAGATCGAGAAGCTCGGCCTGAAGGTCACGCCCTCGGTCGGCAACTTCCTGCTGCTGCATTTCCCGAAGGATGCCGGCAAGACCGCCGCCGAGGCCGACGCCTTCCTCGTGTCGAAGGGCCTCGTCCTGCGCCGGGTCGGCGCCTATGGCTTGCCCGATGCGCTGCGCCTCACCGTCGGCACCGAGGAGGCGAACCGCCACTTCGTCGCGACGCTTGCCGAGTTCATGAAGCGGTGACCGACGCTCCGCTGTTCGGCACGGTCACGCTGATCGGCATCGGCCTGATCGGCTCGTCCATCGCCCGCGCCCTGCGCCAGCTGCCGCTGGCGGGCCGCGTCATCGCCGCCGACCGCTCGGAGGCGGTGGTCGCTCGCGTGCGCGAGCTCGGCTTCGCCGACGAGGCGACGACCGACATGGCCGCCGCCGTCCGGGATGCCGACCTCGTCATCGCCTGCGTCCCCGTCGGCGCCATGGGCGCTGTGGCCGAAGTGATCGGCCCGCACCTGAAGCCCGGCGCCATCGTCTCCGATGTCGGCTCGACCAAGGGCTCCATCGTCGCGCAGATGGCGCCGCACATGCCGCCGGGCGTCCATCTCATCCCCGCCCATCCGGTGGCGGGCACCGAGCATTCCGGCCCCGATTCCGGCTTCCCCGAGCTGTTCCATGGCCGCTGGTGCATCCTCACCCCCGTGCCGGACACCGACCCCGCCGCCATCGAGACGCTCACCACCTTCTGGCAGGCGCTGGGCTCGAAGGTCGAGGTCATGGCGCCCGACCACCACGACCTCGTCCTCGCCATCACCAGCCACGTGCCGCACCTCATCGCCTACAACATCGTCGGTACCGCCTCGGACCTCGAGACCGTCACCGAGAGCGAGGTGATCAAGTTCTCGGCCGGCGGCTTCCGCGACTTCACCCGCATCGCCGCCTCCGACCCGACCATGTGGCGCGACGTCTTCCTCCACAACAAGGAGGCGGTGCTGGAGGTGCTGGGCCGCTTCACCGAGGACCTCATCGCCCTCCAGCGCAACATCCGCTGGGGCCAGGGCGACCAGCTCTTCGACCTCTTCACCCGCACCCGCGCCATCCGCCGCTCGATCATCGACCAGCGGCAGGACACGGCCGATCCGGATTTCGGCCGGAACCGCAAGTGACGTGATGACGGGGGACACGATGACGGCCGACGCGATCATCGCCTTGCTCGGGCTCCAGCCCCATCCCGAGGGCGGCTATTTCCGCGAGACCTTTCGCGACGCCCCCGGTGCGGATGGCCGCGCTGCCTCCACCGCCATCTATTTCCTGCTGAAGCGCGGCGAGCGCTCCCACTGGCACACGGTGGACGCGGTGGAGATCTGGCACTGGCATGCCGGCGCGCCGCTCAAGCTGTCGCTGGCGGCGACCGATGCCGGCCCGGTGACCGAACTCATCCTCGGCGCCGATCTCGGCAAGGGCGAGCGGCCGCAAGGCGTCGTGCCGCCGCATCACTGGCAGGCGGCCGAGACGCTCGGCGACTGGACGCTGGTTGGCTGCACCGTCGCCCCCGGTTTCGATTTTGCCGGGTTCCGGCTGGCGGCCCCCGGCTGGCATCCGGGCGCCTGATCCCTTTCATCACGGACCTTTTTCCATGACCGACATCGCCCTCGTCCGCACCATCGAGGAGCGGCTGTTCAACGCCTGGCCGGCCCTGCAGACGGTCTATTGCGACGGCTGGATGCTGCGCATGGCCGGCGGCCATACCAAGCGCTCCAATGCGGCGAGCCCGTTCTACCCCTCGTCCATCAGCGGCGAGGAGCTGATCCGCACGGTGAAGAGCCTCTACCGCCGGGCCGGCATCGAGCCGATGGTGCGCATCACCCCGCTCGCCGGCGAGGGCATCGATCAGGCCTTCGCGGAGGCCGGCTGGACCATCTACGACGAGACCGACGTGATGGTCGCCTCGCTCGCCGAGAGGGTGAAGATGGAGGGCGCGCGCGATGCCGCCGTGGTCCTGTCGGAGGAGCCCACCGAGGCCTGGGTCGAGGGCGCGGCGGAGGCCTATGAGCTCGCCGACTGGCAGCGCGACATGCTCGGCCGCATCGTCGGCTCGATCCGTGTCGAGACCGCCTTCGCCACCGTCTATATCGACCGCAAGGCGGTAGGCTTCGGCCTCGGCGTCTCCGATCGCGGCTATGTCGGGCTCTATGATCTCGCGGTGCACCCTGCCGCGCGCGGCTCGGGCGCTGGCCAGCGGATGATCGGCGCGCTCTTGCACTGGGGACGCTCCCACGGCGCCCGCAGCGCCTATCTCCAGGTGCGCCAGACCAATGTGAAGGCCCACGCCCTCTACGAGCGCCTCGGGTTCCAGGTGGCCTATGCCTATCACTGCCGGCGCATGCCGCAGGGGTGAGTTCTGCCTCGGCAGACCGGCATTCCGGGACGTGCGTCCTTCGAGGCTCGCCTTTCAGGCTCGCACCTCAGGATGAGGGAGATTGGTGGCTGGCAAATGGCTGGCCGGAACGCGACCTGCCCGTTGATGCCGCGCCGGATGCAGGTCTCACCATTCCTCATCCTGAGGTGCGAGAGAGCGTAGCGAGCGAGCCTCGAAGGACGCAGTTGCGCTTTGCAGGGCGCCCTACCGCCGCAGCATCTCCTTCGCGGCGACCACCGAGCCCAGAACGATCAGCGCGACCGCCAGCCCCAGTGACAGGCTCCCCGCGGCATGGCCGAAGGCCACCAGCGCCAGCGTCGAGATGACCGGCGCGGCATAGCTCGCCGCCCCCAGCACCTGGATGTCGCCGCGCTTCATGCCGCGGTCCCAGAGGTAGAAGGCCGCGCCCACCGGCCCGAGGCCTAGGGCGACGATGGCCAGCCATTCCCCCGCCGATGCCGGCCAGACCGTGACCTCGACTGCCAGATGGCAGACGAGCGCCAGCGCCGATGTGGCGAGGCAGAAGCCGGCCACCGCCTCCGTCGGCACGTCGGGCAGCAGCCGCGCCGTCACCGAATAGGCCGCCCAGGTGAACGCGCAGCCGAGCGCCGCCGCATAGCCGATGGCCGCAGTGCCGGACAAAGTCCCGCCCAGCCCGCCACGCCCCGCGATGAGCAATACGGTCCCAGCGAGGCCCAGCAGCGCGCCGAGCACGTGGTGCGCCCGCAGCCGGTGGCCCGGCAGCAACGCCGAGAAGACGACGATGAGCAGCGGCCAGAGATAGTTGAGGAGGTTCGCCTCCGCGGCCGGGGCAAAGCGAAGCGCGGTGAAATAGAGCGCGTGATAGCCGAAGAGCCCGGCGACGCCATGCAGCCAGACTGTCGGCGGCTGGGCGAGCAGACGCATGCCGCCGGGGCGGAAGGCCACCACGGCGAGGCCGATGGTCCCGCCGATGGCGAAGGTCATGGCGGTGAGCTGGAAGGGCGGCACCGTGCCGGAGGCGGCGGTGAAGAGGGCGAGCAGCCCCCACAGGCCAATGGCGCCAAACCCCGCCGCCGTGGCGGCGCGGGATGAAGCGGAGGCGGGCGCGCTGGAGGAGGGCGAACGTGACGATGACATGGACGACCCGTGTCGGAGCGGCGACGACAAGGCGTCGCGACCCGCCCGGAGGGCAGGCCGGTCAGGCGCGCGGGACGACCCCGCGCGACGCGATCAGCGACGGCGCTGAGGGCCGCCGGGACGGGCGCCACCGGGGCGCGGACCGGGAGGCGGAGCATCACCCTTGTGGCGGAAGACGAGACGGCCCTTGTCGAGATCGTAGGGCGTCATCTCCACCGTCACGCGGTCGCCGACCAGCGTCTTGATGCGGTTCTTCTTCATCTTGCCGGCCGTGTAGACGACGACCATGTGGCCGTTGTCCAGCTCCACCCGGAACCGGGCATCGGGCATGACTTCGGTGACTTTGCCTTCGAAATTGAGGACGTCTTCCTTCGCCATCAGCTTGGCTTCTCCGTCGATCTGCCGGCCCTCCCGGCGCACAAAACCCCGGCGAAGCGGCAAGGCCGCTCAATGCCAGGGTTCGCGTCATACAGAATTTGTCGACGCGGGACCACCCTCTTGCCGCCGTTACATCCGCGGTCGGCTGGATGAGGTGATCTCGCGTCCGGGCTGAAATGCTGCGCGGACCTTGCGGGCATCGTCGATGCCGGCCATGGGTCCGCGAGAACCGCCACACCCTGTCAACGCCGCGCTTCAAGGATGGTTCCGCGAACGGTACCCCCTGGATGCGGGCGGACGAGCGGGCCTCGTCAACCGGTAGGCTTGAGATGGGGGCTCGCCGCCGGATTGCAAGGGGGGAGGCTTCGGCGTGGACGCGGGCCACCCGGCGGTCTAGCCTCCGCCCGCTCCCGTTCAACCTTTCCATAGAGCGATTCGCACCTGATGCGCGCGAGCGCCGACCCGTCGCCGGACAGTCCGGCCGAGACCCTGACCGGCACGATCGAGCGGGTGACCTTCCACTCCCCCGCCACCGGCTTTGCCGTGCTCAAGGTGCGCGTGCGCGGCAAGCCGCAGCCCATCGCCGTGGTCGGCACGACGGCTGCCGTCGCCGCCGGCGAGATGATGACCGCCGAGGGCAGCTGGGTGAACGACCGCACCCACGGCCTGCAGTTCAAGGCCGCCCGCCTCGTCACAGCGCCGCCGGCCTCCAAGGACGGCATCGAAAAATATCTCGCCTCGGGGGCCATCAAGGGCATCGGCATCGCCACGGCCCACAAGATCGTCCAGGCCTTCGGCAAGCGCACCTTCGAGGTGCTGGATTCCGAGCCGCACCGCCTCAAGGAGATTGTCGGCCTCACCGATGCCCGCATCCGCCGCATCACCGAGAGCTGGGCGGAGGACCGCATCGTCCGCGACCTCGGCGTCTTCCTGCAGGAGCACGGCCTGGGCCTCGGCCAGGCGGCGCGGGTCTACCGGGCGCTCGGCACCGATGCCATCGGCCTCATCCGCCAGGACCCCTATCGCCTCGCCCGCGACGTGCGCGGCATTGGCTTCCTTACCGCCGACCAGGTGGCGGTGTCGCTCGGCCTTGCGCGCGATGCGCCGGAGCGCCTGCGCGCCGGAATCACCTATGCGTTGCAGGAGGCCCGCGACGACGGCCATACCGGCCTGCCGCGCGAGGAGGCGGTGGCGCTTGCCGCCCGCCTGCTGGAGGCCGACGAGACGCTGGTGGCCGAGGCCGCCAATGCCGAGGTCGCCGCCCGCAACCTCGTCGCGGATACGCTGCGCGGCGAGCCGCACCTCTTCCTGAAGGAGCTCCACCGCGCCGAGAAGATCATCGGCGAGCGGCTGCGCGACCTGTCGAAAGGCTCGCCGCCCTGGGGCAGGATCGACCTCGAAACGGAAGTGCCGCGCGTCGAGGCGCGGACAGGGAAGGCCCTCGCCCCCTCGCAGCGCGAGGCGCTCGCCACCATCCTCTCCGCCAAGGTTTCGGTCATCACCGGCGGGCCCGGCGTCGGCAAGACGACGCTGCTCGACACGATCCTCAAGCTGCTGACGCGGCAGGAGGTGAAGGTCACCCTCGTCGCCCCCACGGGACGGGCCGCCAAGCGCATGACCGAGCAGACGGGGCTGGAGGCCAAGACCATCCACCGCCTGCTCGAGATCGATCCGGAATTCGGCGCCTTCTCGCGCGGCCGCGAGAACCTCCTGGAATGCGACCTGCTGGTGGTCGACGAGACCTCCATGGTCGACATTCCGCTGATGCTCGCCCTCGTCGAGGCGCTGCCCGCCGATTCAGGCCTGTTGCTCGTCGGCGACGTCGACCAGCTTCCCCCCGTCGGCCCGGGCCAGGCGCTCGCCGACATCATCGCCTCGGGGCTGGTGCCGGTGGCGCGGCTGACGGAGGTGTTCCGCCAGGCCGAGGCGAGCCGCATCATTTCCACCGCCCACTCCATCAACCGCGGCGAGATGCCGGAAGCCGTCCCGGCCGGCGCCGAGAGCGACTTCTACTGGGTGGAAGCCGCGACGCCCGAGAGCGGCCTCGCCAAGATCATCGAGATGGTCAAGGAGCGCATCCCCCGCCGCTTCGGCCTTGATCCGATGCGCGACGTGCAGGTGCTGGCGCCGATGAACAAGGGCGTGCTCGGCGCCCGCAACCTCAATATCGAGCTGCAGAAGGTGCTGAACCCCCCGGCCGGCCGCTCCATCGAGCGTTTCGGCTGGACCTATGCGCCGGGCGACCGGATCATGCAGACCGCCAACGACTATGACCGCGACGTCTTCAACGGCGATCTCGGCCAGGTGCTGCGCATCGACCAGGAGGAGGGCGAGCTCGTCGCGCTCTTCGACGGACGGCAGGTCTCCTACTCGTTCGGCGACCTCGAAAACCTCATGCCGGCCTATGCGACCACCATCCACAAGAGCCAGGGCTCGGAATATCCGGCGGTGGTCATCCCGGTCACGACGCAGCACTACGCCATGCTGGCGAGGAACCTCATCTACACGGCGGTGACGCGCGGCCGGTCGCTGGTGGTGATGGTCGGCGAGACGCGGGCCCTGCGCATCGCCGTGGATGGCGGGCGGATGAAGCCGCGGGTCACCAAGCTCCGGGAATGGCTGGAGGGGTAGGGCGAAGGGAATTGTGCCCTGCAGCGCCACCCCCTCATAGCCAGGGCTTCAGCGCCAGATGCGCGCCGAGCACCAGAAGCCCGATCATGAACCAGGTCCGGAACGCCGCGGCGCTGATCCGCGCACGCACGACCTGGCCGAGCCACATCCCGACCAGCGCCGGCGCCAGCATGGCGAGCGAGGTGAGCGCCGCGCCGCCCGCCAGCACGCCTTGGGAGAACAGCCCGAAGCCGAGCGCCACCGTGGCGACGAGGAAGGTGATGCCGAGCGCCTGGACGAGGTCGTCCTTCTCCAGCCCCAGCGCCTGGAGATAGGGCACCGAGGGCATGACGAAGATGCCCGTCCCCGCCGAGACCACCCCCGTCAGCAGCCCGACGACCGGCGACAGGAAGGGCTCCGCCCCCGCCGGCACCCTTGGCCTGAACGGCGACAGCCCGAGGCCGGCATAGAGCATCAGCGTGACGCCGAGCGCTGCCGAGGCGAGGCCGGCGGAGGCCCCGGCGATGATGCCACCGCCCGCCCAGGTGCCGACGACGATTCCCGCCAGCAGGGTGGCGAGGCGCCGCGTCAGCGGCCAGAGGTTGGGACCTGCCGCCACCTGCCAGACATTAGTCAGCAGCGAGGGCACCAGCATCCAGGCCGCCGCCTGGGCCGGCGGCACGACGAGACTGAGGAGCCCGACCGCGATGGTCGGCAGTCCCAGGCCGATCACGCCCTTCACGAAGCCGGCAATGACGAAGACGATGGCGGCGGCGACGAGGGTGACCATGGCGTTCCCGGAGATGCGTGGCGATGGCCCGACACTGGCCGCCGCCGGCAGGACGACGGTTTGGCGCCGGCCGAAGCATCGCCGCCCCGATCGGTATAGTCTGCCAGGCGTTCGTCCCGCACTCCGTCATGAGGCTGCCCGCCAAGACCATGTCCGCCATGAAGGAAGGTCCCTCCATCGCCGGCCTCGCCGCGCTCATCGGCGATCCCGCCCGGTCCAACATGCTCGCCGCGCTGATGACCGGCCGGGCGCTGACCGCCGGCGAACTCGCCCGCGAGGCCGGCATCGCCGCGCCCACCGCCAGCGGCCATCTCGCCCGGCTGCGCGAGGCGGGGCTGGTTCTGGTGGAGGCGCAGGGCCGCCATCGCTATGTGCGCCTCGCCGGGCCCAAGGTCGCCGCCGTGCTGGAAGGGCTGATGGGCCTTGCCGCCCGCACCGGCCGGCTGCGCACCCGCCCGGGTCCCCGCGATCCGGCGCTCCGCACCGCCCGCGTCTGCTACGACCATCTCGCCGGCGAATGGGGCGTCAGGCTCTACGACGCCCTCCTCGCCGATGGACGGCTCGACGCCGCGGATGGCAGCCCCGTGCTCACCGCCCGTGGCCGCGGCTTCTTCGCGGCCGAGGGGATCGACCTTGCCTCGCTCGCCTTGTCCCGCCGGCCGCTCTGCCGCGCCTGCCTCGACTGGAGCGAGCGCCGGCCGCATCTGGCCGGCGCTCTCGGGCGGGCCATCCTCGACCATGCGCTGGCCCGCCACTGGCTGCGCCGCCTGCCGGAAAGCCGGGCGCTGGCCGTAACCCCGCCGGGCCTCTCGGCCCTTCGCGCCTGGACGGGCGCCGCCGATGCGCCGGCCGTAGAAACATACCGCTACGAAACTGGCTGACACCGCAACAATTCGGTCCGGATTGATGCCACAAACCGCAGGCCAATTCGGGGAACAGGTTGGCGTTGGACGGAGAGGTCCGTGGGCAAGATGGTTCTTTGGGTGGCGGCTGGCGGCCGCCGTCTGGCCGGGCAGGTCGTCGTCTCGATCGTCGCGACCGCGGCGGCTGCCTTCATCGTACCGCCGCTGGTCGATCTCGCGGCGCCCGGCCTCCTGACCAGCTCTCGCGAGAAGCTGGCGCCGCTCCCGGTCGCCACGCCCGTCGATTTCGAGGCCGCCTTCCTCTGGCCCGCCGCGGCCCCGCCGGCCCGCGCCCAGGATCTCGAGCCGCCGCAGGCGACCCTGCCCGCCATCGTGCCCGTGCCCTCGCGTCCGCAGCGCCAGGCCCAATCGCAAGCACAGGCCCAATCGCAAGCACAGGCACAAGTCCAGGCGCAGGCGGCCGCCGCCGCACGGCGCAGCGCCGCACCGCCGCAGCGTCCGGCCACGCCCATGCTGGCCACGTCCGTGCCGGCGACGCCGCCCGGTGCGCCGCTCGAGCTGGCCAGCATGATCGCGCCCAAGCCGCCGGCGCCGGAGAAGCGCACCCTGCTCGGCATCCCGGTGCCGCAGCTGCCCTATGAGCAGGCCGTCGCCGGCACCCTCGCGAAGGCGCGCGACGCGGTCCGCAGCCTCTTCTGAGGGGTCTCAGGCCGGCTTCGCGCCGTCCTTCGGATCGATCGGCACGCCGTTCTCCGGCTCCGGCGTCTGCACCCGCTGCACCGGCGGGGCGATGATGATGCCGTTCTTGCGGAAGCTGTTGAGGATGGCGAGCTGCAGGTCGGAGCGGGTGGTCAGGCCATATTCGACATTGGTGACGACGCCGCGCAGCTCGAATTCGAGGCCGAGATCGCCGAAGCGCATGAGGAAGACGCGCGGCGGCGGGTCCTGCACGATGAAGCGGTTGTCGCAGGCCGCCTGGATCATCAGGTCGCGGACGATATCCGGGTCGGAATCATAGGCGACGCGGACGGGGATGGTGATACGGCTCAGCGTGTTGGCGAGCGTCCAGTTCTTGACGACGCCGGTGATCAGCTCGGCATTGGGCACGATGACCGTGGCGCGGTCGAAGGTCTCGATCTCGGTGGAGCGCACCGAGATCTTGCGGACATGACCCTCCTCGCCCTTCACCACGATGGAATCGCCGACGCGGATCGGCCGCTCGGCGAGCAGGATCAGCCCCGAGACGAAGTTCTGCACGATGGATTGCAGGCCGAAACCGATACCGACCGACAGGGCACCGGCGATGATGGTGATGTTGGAGAGGTCGAGGCCGATCTGGCGCAGCACGAGGCCGCCCACCAGGGCGAAGCCGGCATAGCCGACAATGGTGCCGACCGAGTTCTGCAGGCCCGAATCCATGCCGCTGCGCGGCAGCACCTTGTCGCGGAACCAGCCCATCGTCGCGCGCAGCGCCAGAAGGCCGATGGCCAGCACCAGGGCTGCGCCGGCAATGGTCAGGGCGATGGAACGCACCTCGGCAAAGCGCACGCCGAAGAAGGCGTCTTCCAGCGAGGCCGCGGCGCCGCCGAAGCCCCAGGGGCCGAAGACGGCCAGCGCCGAGGCGAAGAGCACGACGACATGCAGCACGCCGCCGAACAGCGTGCCGATGAGGTCGAGCCGGTCCGGCCGGATGCCGATGGCGGCGGAGACCGAGCGCCCGCGCACCGTGGCGGGCCCGAACCATTCGCCGATCACCGTGTCGAGCAGGACGAGGATCATCACCGTCACCGCGGCGATCACGACGGCGGCGGCGATGCGGCTCGCCAGGAACGCGGCGAGCGCCGTGTAGCCGGCGACCAGCGCAATGGCGATGATGCCGAGGGCGAGCCAGAGCGCCGGCCGCGTCCAGGCCCAGGGCTGGCGCTGCGTCGTGGCGCCGGCCTCGGGGACGCCACCGTCCTCGCTCTCCGCCCCGCGCTCCATCGTGCCGCGCAGGAACAGGAAGATGACCACGGCGATGCCGATGGCGGTGGCGCTGGTGATGAGCACCGTCACCGCCACGGGGGCGATGATGACCCGGGCGACGGCCAGCGCCACGAGGCCCAGCGCGATGATCCAGCCGGCGAGCCGGACCGAGCTGAACACCGTGTCGGCGAAGGCGTCGGGCAGCGTCACCAGCCGGTAGGCCGGGGCGCCTGGCGCCATCACGGCCTGCATCACGCCGCGGGTGACGGCGATGATCACCACGGCGGTGAAGACAGCGCCGATGATCGGCTGGGCCCGCGGCAGGGCGAGCTCGAAATTCTGGATGATGAGCATCGGCACGCCGACGAGGATCGGCAGGACGATCGAGCGCTCCAGCGCGGTGCGGATCGCAGCGCCAACCAGCGCCAGTTTCGAGGCGGGCACGTCGGCTGGCGTTGCATAGAGGCCGTAGCGCCGCGCCTGGCGATAGGCCCAGAACAGGAAGAGCGCGGCGAGAAGTCCGACCGCCAGCGCGACGATGAGGCGGCCCGCGCCGGCGATGTCCTTGAGGTGATGCCACCAGTCCTCGGCGAGATACTGCGTGGCGCGGCCGAGCGTCGGCAGGGCCTCGGTGAGCTGCACCCAGAACCGCGGATCGACGATGGGGATGGAGCGCTCGAAGAGCTGGGCGGTGAAGAGCTGGCGGCGGCGGTCGGTGATGCGCTCGGCGATCTGGTCGATCCGCACCTGCTGGACCCTGAGCGCCCGCACCCGCCCGTCGAGATCGGCCACCGCCCGCGTCTGTTCCTCGCGATGCTGGCGCGCCTCCGGCGCTTCCGGCGGGGCATTGTCGGCGGGCTTCGGCCCGAGCTGGCTCAGCCGGTCGCGCGCCTCGGCGAGACGCGGTTCGACCGAACCGAGGGCGGCGGCAAGGCTCTCGCGCAGCGGATCGAGGCGGTTGCGCAGCTCGGTGAGCTCCACCTCGCCCAGCGGCCGCTCCAGCGTCGCCTCGACCTGATCGAGATAGGCGCGGGCCAAATCGATCGCCGCCTGCGCCGATCCCGGAGCCGCGGTGGTGGTACCACCCGGGGCCTGCGCGACGGCAGATGGGGCTGATGCGGCAAGGCCGAGGGCGAGAAGGGCGGCGAAGATCAGGCGAAGGGCTGGCATCGGGCGCGGATCGAGGCTCTCGGGAGGGGGCGGGTCAGCGAATCGGCGACGCTCACCTTGCCATGGCGCGCCGGGGCGCGACGAGGCCGCAGGTCGTCGTGATGGTCACGGACGCGGTGCAGCCGGCGGGAAGGCGCCATAGGCCGCGGCGGGCGGCGGCAGGCTGTCGGGATCGAAACCGGCCTGCCGGTTGATGGCGTCGAGAACCGCCTTCAGCGCATCGCGGTCGCGGGTGGTGTCACGCAGCGGTGCGGCAGCGCCGGAGCGGCGGATGAGGATCTGCGGGTCGGGCAGCACGAAGGGATCGTCCCAGGATCCCTGCACCACGAAGGGCAGCTCGAAATTGCCCTCGCCCGGTCGCGGGCTCGCCGAGGCGGTGCGCTTCAGCGTCGCCACGCCGCGCAGGTCGAGGTCGCGGACGGGAAGCTGCGAGGTGCCCTCCATGCGCACCGTCACCACCTGCCCGTCCAGCACCATATCGGTCGTCACGGCGACGCCGCTGATGACGCGGATGGTGGCGGAGATGCGGTCATAGGGCGTGCGGCCGGACCGGGCGTCCTGGCCGGCGGCGGCGAGCGGCCGGCGCTCCAGCCGCCGCAGGATGGCCTCGGCATTGAAGCCCTGGAGCGAGCCTTCGATGGCGGTCAGCGTCACCTGGCCGGAGGCGGTGCGGGCCAGCGCCGCCATCGTGTCGCCGCGGGCCTCGATGGAGGCCTGGAGGTTCGCGGTGCCCTCGAGGCGGCGGAAGCCGAACCATTCGCCGAGGCCCTGGCCGAGCTGGGCGCGCTGGACGCTCAAGGTCGCGCGCAGGTCCATCTCCTCGCCCGCCGGCGTCACCGCGAGCGTGCCGCTCAGGGTGCCGCCATAGGCGATGGCCTCGCCGAGCGTGATGGCGATGCGGCCGTTGCGGGCGGTGATCAGGGCGGCGGAGCGGCCGAACTCGGCCTGGCCGATGACCAGCTCGCGCGCCGAGACGCGCAGGTCGAGATCGATGGCGGCGACCGCCGCGAGGTCGATGGGCCGGCGGCTCCAGCCGCGTCCCGGCTCCGGCGCCAGGTGCAGGTCGCGGAAATAGGTTGTGGCGACGACACGGCCGGCATCGAGCGTGCCGCGGACCAGCGGCCGGCTGCCGGTGAAGCCCACGGAAAGCGCGCCTTCCGCGACATTGCCGTCGAGCTCGGCATTCACCTTGCTGAAGGCGAGCGCGTTGGGCAGCACATCCACCTGACCCTTGAGGGCGAAGGCGCCGAGCGAGGGCCCGATGCCCGGATTCTGCCCGAGCCAGCGCAGCAGGTTGCGCAGCGAGGGGCCTTCGGCGGTGAGGGCGCCATTGGCGGTCACCGTGTCGCCATTGGTGAGCGTGCCCTCGAAGCCGCCGCGCAGCGGCACCGAAGTGAAGCGCATCTTGAGGCCGGTCGGCTCGGCGATGAACAGCGCCTGCGGCCGGGCTACCACGGCATTGATCTCCAGCGGTTCGCCGTTGATCGTCAGCTTGCCGGATACATTGGCCTGCCGCTCGCCGCCGGGCCAGGACACAGCGAAGTCGAGGTCGCGGATCTCGGTGCGCGACTGGCTCAGCCCGTCGACGATGGTGGCGCGGCCCTCGGTGATGCGGAAATCGGTGAGCCCGGCCTGCCGCTCGCGGGCAGCGCTGCGCAGCCGGTCGAAGGCGCGGTCCCAGTTGGAGCGGCCGTCGGCGGCGACCTGCACCAGGATCTGCGGGCGGTGGATCGTGTAGTCGGAGATCACGACGCGGCCGGCGAAAAGCGGCAGCAGGCGCAGCGCGCCGGTGATGCTCTCCGCCCGCACCGGCGCATCGCTTCCCTGCGTTTCGTCACCGAAGCGCACATCGTCGAGCCGCACGGAGAGCTGCGGGAAGACCGAGAGGGTGATGCCGCCGCGGATCGCGACGGGGAGGCCGAGGCGCTGGGCGAGTTCGGCCGTCGTCGTCGCCCGCACCGTCTCCGTCGGCAGCAGCAGCGGCACGAGCAGCAGCACGGCGGCAAAGGCGGCGAGAATCGCGCCTGCGGCCGCAGCGATGCGCTGGAGAGGTGTGGTGAGGGTCACGCGAGGTGGTCCCGGTCCCGGCTGTGCCCGACTGCGGTCATGCGGGCCGTGAAGTTCCAATCCTGTGGATCGGGACCATCGATCGGCCCCGTGGCATTTCGATGGCCGAGGGCAGGTCGCGGCAAGGCCGCGACAATTCGCCGGAGACATCTCTGGCCATCGCGGCGGGCGGGGCCTGCCGCGACGGCGAGGGATGGGTCGTCAGGCCGCCGCCGCGAGGCCCGGCGCGACGGTGAAGGAGGCCTCGGTATTGGCCTTGATCTCCTCGAGCGTCACGCCCTCGGCGAGCTCGAGCAGGGTCATGCCGGTGCCGCCCTTCTTGTCGATGGCGAAGACGCCGAGATCGGTGATGACGAGGTCGACCACCGCGGCGCCGGTCAGCGGCAGGTTGCAGCGCTTCAGGAGCTTGGGGCCGTCCTTGGCCGTGTGCTCCATCACCACCACGACCTTTTGCACGCCGGCGACGAGGTCCATCGCGCCGCCCATGCCCTTCACCATCTTGCCCGGGATCATCCAGTTGGCGAGGTCGCCGTTCTCGGCCACCTGCATGGCGCCGAGGATGGAGAGGTTGATGTGGCCGCCGCGGATCATCGCGAAGCTGTCGGAGGAGGAGAAGAAGCTCGTCGTCGGCAGTTCGGTGATGGTCTGCTTGCCGGCATTGATCAGGTCCGGGTCCTCCTCGCCCTCGAAGGGGAAGGGGCCCATGCCCAGCATGCCGTTCTCCGACTGGAGCTGCACGGTCATGCCGGCGGGGATGTGGTTGGAGACCAGCGTCGGGATGCCGATGCCGAGGTTCACATAGAAGCCGTCGCGCAGTTCCTTGGCGGCGCGGGCGGCCATCTGGTCACGGGTCCAGGCCATGCTCTCGTCTCCTCTCAGGCTGCTTTCGGGCGGGTGGTGCGCTGCTCGATGCGCTTCACGGCATTCGGCACATGGACGATGCGCTTCACATAGATGCCGGGCGTGTGGATGACGTCGCCGTCGATCTCGCCGACCTCGACGAGGTGCTCGCACTGGACGATGGTCATGCGCGAGGCGGTGGCCATCATCGGGTTGAAGTTGCGGGCGGTCTTGCGGAAGACGAGATTGCCCTCCTTGTCGGCCTTCCAGGCATGGACGAGCGAGATATCGGCGAAGAGGCCGCGCTCCATCACATATGTCTCACCGTCGAACTCGCGGACCTCCTTGCCCTCGGCGATGACGGTGCCGACGCCGGTCTTGGTGAAGAAGGCGGGGATGCCGGCGCCGCCGGCGCGGATGCGCTCGGCCAGCGTGCCCTGCGGGTTGAACTCGAGCTCCAGCTCGCCGGACAGGAACTGCTGGGCGAAGAGCTTGTTCTCGCCGACATAGGACGAGATCATCTTCTTGATCTGCTTGGTCTCGAGCAGGATGCCGAGACCGGCGCCGTCGACGCCGGCATTGTTCGAGATGACGGTGAGGTTCTTGGCGCCCGAGTCGCGCACCGCCTCGATCAGCACGTCAGGAATGCCGCAGAGGCCGAAGCCACCCGACATGATGGTCATGCCGTCCTTGATCTGGCCCGCCAGGGCGTCCCTGGCCGAGGAAAAGACCTTCGAACTCATTTCTCTTCGCCTCCCGGGGGGCGCGTGTCGCCCCCGCTGATCCCTGCCGCGAACGGCCATTTCAGGTCGGCGCGACAATGGGGGATTTTCCGCGGTGCATCAAGGATGAACCGGTCGTCAGGTTTGCCCCGTTCGTCGCATCAGGATCGAAGCGTCAGTACCCAAGCGTCCTCGGCAGCCACAGGGCGATGTCGGGCACCGCCACGACCATGGCCAGCGCCACGAACATGGCGATGATCATCCAGAACACCCAGGGGATCGTCGATTCCATCGGCACCTGGGCGATGCGGCAGGAGACCATGAGGTTCACCGCCAGGGGCGGGGTGAACTGGCCGATGGCGATCTTCATGGTCAGCAGCACGCCGAACCAGACGAGGTCCCAGCCGAAGGAATTGGCGATCGGGATGAGCACCGGCAACAGGATCAGGAAGATCGACACGCCGTCGAGGAACATGCCGATGATGATGAGCGCCACCATCAGAAGCGCGATGGTGCCGTACTGCCCGAGGCCGAGCCCGACGATCCACTTGGCGATGGGCTCGACGATGCCGAGCGTCGAGGTCGACCAGGCGAAGACCGAGGCCAGCGCCACGACGATGAGGATGACGGCCGAGAGCTCGCCCGCCTCCACCAGCATCTCGTAGACGTCGCGCAGGGTCAGGGTGCGATAGATGAAGAAGCCGATGAACAGGCCATAGGCGACCGCCATGACCGCGGCCTCGGTCGGCGTGAAGGCGCCGGTGCGCATGCCGCCGAGGATGACGACGGGCGCCATCAGGCCCCAGATTGCCTCCTTGAACGTGCCCCAGACGGTGAGCGCCTCCTCGGTGCCGCGAGTCTTGCCGCCGAAATCCTTGATCCAGGAGATGATGAGGATCGGCACGATGATGGCGCAGCCGGCGAGGATGCCGGGGAACATGCCGGCGGCGAAGATGGCCGGCACGGAGACGCCGGGCACCATCACCGCATAGATGATGAAGGCGATGGAGGGCGGGATGAGGATGTCGGTCGCCGCCGCCGCGCCCACCGTCGAGGCGATGAAGGAGCGCGGATAGCCGTCCTTGATCATCGAGCGGGTGACGACCTGGCCGACCGCCGCCGAGGTCGCCGGGCCCGATCCTGAAATGCCGCCGATGACCATGGCGACAAGCACCGAGACGGTGGCGAGCGCGCCGCGCCCGGCGCCCACCAGCGCGGTGGCGAAGCGTACGAGGCGCAGCGCCACGCCGGTGCGGTCGAAGACCGAGCCGACGAGAACGAACATCGGGATGGCGATGAGCGGGTATTTGGCGATGCCCGCATAGACATTGGTCGGCACCGCCAGGATGCTCTGGCCGGCAAGGACGATGGCGAGGCTGCCGGCAAGGCCCAGCGCCACGCCGATCGGCACCGCCGCCAGCAGCATGACGATGAAGGCGCCGAAGAGGATGACGCCGATCATGCCTCTTCTCCCCGGGCGAAGCGGATGAGGCGGCCGACCGCCCGCCCGATCACCGCCAGCGAGAGCAGCGGCAGCATGCCGGTATACATCCACTGGGGATGGCCAAGGCCCGGCGAGAGCACCTCGAAGCGGTATTCGTCCCAGGTGAGGCTGGCGCCATAGACGGCGAGGATGCCGAAACAGATGATCACCAGCACCATGGCGATGATCTCTAGCCGCGCGCGGCCCGCCTTGCTGCGGGAATCGACGAAATAGCCGATGCGGATGTGCCGCCCCGCCGCCATGGCGAGCGAGGTGCCGAGCATGGTCACCACCACCATCAGCACCACCGAATACTCCTCGGTGAAGGCGAAGGAGACATTGGTGAGATAGCGCACCACCACATTGCCGAAGGTGATGAGGGCCATGCCGCCCATGGCGGCCGCCACCAGCACCTCCTCGATCTTGAGGGGCACGCGCGTGGTGGGGTTCGGCACGGGGGCCGTCGGATCGGGCTCGGCGGACACGGGCTCAGGCTTTCGGGCAGGCGGAGGACGCGGCCGGTCGGGGCACCGGCCACGTCGCGCATGGGAGGGTAAGGGCGATCAGCTCGCGGCGCTGGCCGCGGCTTCCGCCTTCTTGACGAGGTCGGCGCCGACCTGCGCCGCCCATTTGTCGAAGACCGGGCGGGTGGCCCGGGCGAAGGCGCGCTTCTCCTCCGTCGTCAGCGAGACGGTGGCGACACCGCGCTTGGCGAGCTCCTCGAGCGACGACTTGTCGTTGGGGTCCAGCACGCCGAGGCCCTTGCGGGTCGCGGCGATCTGTACCTTGGCCGCATCGCGGGCGCTCTCGCGGACGATCTCCTTGTCGGCCGCCGAGAACGTGTCCCAAACCGGCTTCGCCACATGGAAGAGGCCGGCATCGACGCAGTAGTTCCAGATCGTCATGTGCTTCTGGGCCAGCGCGTCCATCTTGAGGCCGAGGAACAGGTTGACCGGGTTCTCCTGCCCGTCGACGGCACCCGTCGACAGCGCCGGCTGCAGGTCGGCAAAGGACATCTGCACCGGGTTGGCGCCGAGGCCATTATAGATGTCGGCGAAGATGGCGCCGGCGGCGAAGCGGATCTTCAGGCCGCGCAGGTCCTCCGGCTTCTGGATCGGCCGCTTGGAGTTGGACAGCTCGCGGAAGCCGTTCTCGCCCCAGGCGAGCGGCACCACGTCTCGCGATTCCATCACCTTGAACAGCGTCTGGCCGACCTCGCCATTGACGATGGCGTCGAAGGCGCGGTGGTTCGGCATGAGGAAGGGCAGGGAGAACAGGTTCATCTCGCGCACCTGCGGCGAGATGTTGATGGTCGAGGAGACCGTGAAGTCGATGACGCCCTGGCGCATGGCCACGAGCTCGCGGGTCTGGTCGCCGCCGACGAGCTGCGAGCCCGGATAGACCTTGACGTTGATGCGGCCATTGGTGCGCTGGGTCACCATTTCCGCCCACTGGAACGCGCCTTCCGAAAGGGCGATGGGGCGGTTGCCGACGACGGAGAGCTTGTATTCGCTCTTCAGCGTCTGGGCCTTCGACACCCAGGGCGCCATGACCGCGGCACCGATGCCTGCGACCGCGACGCGGCGCGACAGAATGAGATGCGACTTGCGCTCCGACATGAGCGCCTCCTTCCTTGGATCAATGCGTTTCGTGGCCCTTGCCCGGGCTCTTCCGGCCCGGTCTTGCAGGGATCATGGGCCGATGCGGCCAGAGCTGGCAAGCTCCGCCTTGGGATGGGTGCCCTTCGCGCTGAGGCTGGGCGGCTCGCGCCTCTTTCCGCGCCTGCTCTGTCGATCAGCCGAGGTTTTCAGCGTTTCCCCCGGGGGTGCGACCACGCGCCATCCTCCAAAGGGCGGAATCCGGTCCTTTCCGTACGGATTTGCATTGACCTCGCCATACCCTCGGGTAGTTTTTGCGCCGCACGGACCGGTGACCGGCCGTGCGGGAACGCATCGGCGACCAAAGACGGCATCAAGCCGCGGGGAGCCTTCCAGGGAGGAGATGGCGGTGTCGCCATTGCATCCGGCCGCGCCTGTGCGGCCGCCAGCCGCGCGCCTCGATGTCGAGGACCTGTCGTTGCAGTTCGGCGGCGTGAAGGCGCTCGACGGCATCGAGCTGCATGTCGAGCCGGGCTCCATCACCGCCCTGATCGGACCGAACGGCGCCGGCAAGACCTCCGCGTTCAATTCGATCTCCGGCTTCTACAAGCCGAAGACCGGGCGCGTGCTGCTCGACGGGCAGGACATCACCGGCGTCCCCGCCCGCGACCGGGCCAAGCTCGGCCTTGCCCGCACGTTCCAGAACATCGCGCTGTTCCGCGGCATGACCGTGCTCGACAACATCAAGCTCGGCCGCCACGCGCACCTGACCACCGGCGTGTTCGACGCCTTCCTCTACTGGGGCAAGGCCCGGCGCGAGGAGATGGAGTTGCGCGCCGAGATCGAGCGCGACGTCATCGACTTCCTCGAGCTCGACCACATCCGCAACGTTCCCGTGGCGATCCTGCCCTACGGCCTGCAGAAGAAGGTCGAGCTTGCCCGGGCGCTGGCCATGCGCCCGCGCATCCTCATGCTCGACGAGCCGGTGGCCGGCATGAACCGCGAGGAGACCGAGGACATGGCCCGCGCCATCCTCGATGTGCGCGACGAATGGGGCGTCACCGTCCTCCTCGTCGAGCATGACATGGGCATGGTCATGGACATTTCCGACCACGTCTGCGTGCTGAATTTCGGCCGCCGCATCGCCGCCGGGACGCCAGCCGAGGTGCGCGCGAACCCCGACGTGATCAAGGCCTATCTCGGCGGCTCCGGTGATCCCCGCAATGGCACGGACGCAGCCCCCGTGAGCGAGGTGGCGTGATGGCGATCGAATTCATCGACATCGTCGAGACGAGCCTTGCCGGCCTTGGCACCGGCTCGCTCATGGCGCTCACCGGCGTCGCCTTCGTCATCATCTACAAGGCCACCAAGGTCATCAATCTCGCCATCGGCGAGATGCTGATGATCGGCGCCTTCGTCTTCTACGGTTTCTCGGCGGGCCTGGCGCTGCCCATATGGGCCTCGGTGCCGGCGACCCTCGTCGTCGCCGCACTGATCGGCGGCGTCATCGAGCGGACGATGATCCGCCCGCTGCTGAAGGACAATCCGGTCTCCGTCTTCATGGTGACGATCGGCCTGACCTCCGTGCTGATCGGTGTCGTGGAGCTGGTCTGGTCGGCCGAGCCGCGGCGGCTTCCCGAATTCCTGCCGCAGCAGCCGGTTCTTCTCGGCGATGCCTTCATCCCCTCGAAGACCGCCTATTCCTTCCTCATCGCCTCGGCGGTGATGGCGGTGCTCATCACCGTCTTCGCCTTCTGGCGCGGCGGCATCGCGCTGCGCGCCACGGCGACCGACCGCGCTGCGGCCTCGTCCGTCGGCATCGACGTGCCCGGCGTCTTCTCCTTCTCCTGGATGCTCGCCGCCACCGTCGCGGCGCTCGCCGGCATCCTCGTCGGCTCGGTCGGCGGCATTTCCTCGGCCATGGGCCTCTTCGGCCTGTCGGTCTTCGTGGTGGTGATCGTCGGCGGCCTCGACTCGATCCTCGGCGCGCTCATCGCCGGCCTGTTCATCGGCTGGCTGGAGGCCATGGTCGGCCGCTTCATGGGCGGCGAGTTCAAGCTGCTCGCCACCTTCTCCATCCTGCTCATCGTGCTGGTCGTCAGGCCCTATGGCCTGTTCGGCACGCATGAGATTGAAAGACTCTGATCATGCGCGTCGCGACCGCCAAGGAGAGCTACGCCGCCGACCAGGGTCTGTTCAAGACCGACACCCAGAAGGTCTGGTTCGGCCTGCTGCTGGCCGCCCTCGTGCTCTTCCCCCTGCACGGCTCGAACTACTGGATGTTCCTCGCCGTGCTGGTAATGATCAATGTCATCTCCACCACCGGCCTCAACATCCTCACCGGCTATACCGGCCAGGTGAGCCTCGGCCATGCCGCCTTCATGGCGGTCGGCGCCTACACCGTCGCCTTCTTCGACGGGCGCTTCGACACACCGGTCCTCCTGAACCTCGTCCTCGCCGGCGCGGTTGCCGCCTTCATCGGTTATCTCGTCGGCCTGCCCTCGCTGCGCATCAAGGGCCTCTACCTTGCCATCGCGACGCTGGCGGCCTCCGTCATCCTCGGCTTCATCTTCCTCAACTGGACGCCGGTGACCGGCGGCCTGCGCGGCCTCAACGTGCCGACCGCCACCATTGCCGGCATCGAGCTGGCGACGCCGGACCGGCTCTACTGGCTGGTCATGCCGATCACCGTCATCATGGTGCTGGCGGCGAAGAACCTCTTCCGCACCCGAGTCGGCCGCGCCTTCATCGCCATTCGCGACCGCGACATCTCCGCGGAAATCATCGGCATCTCGCTGCTCAAGTACAAGCTGACGAGCTTTGCCATCTCCTCCTTCTATGCGGGCGTGGCGGGGGGCCTGTGGGCCTATCTCTTCCGCGTCGTGACGCCGGAGAGCTTCCCCGCTCTCGCCTCCATCTTCTTCCTTGCCGCCGTCATCGTCGGCGGCGCCGGCACCATCATCGGCGGCATTTTCGGTGCCGTCTTCATGACGCTGATCCCCGAATTCCTGAAGCTCTCGGCCACTGCCCTGGTGCCGTGGTTCCCGGACGCCTCGATCTATCTCGCGCCGGTCCGGGCCATCATCTTCGGCCTGCTCATCATCGGCTTCCTCATCTTCGAACCCATGGGTCTCGCGGAGATGTGGCGCAGGACGCGCCGCTACTTCGCCCTGTGGCCGTTCAGGACGTGAGCCCAACCCACAAGAACCGCCACCAAGGCGGACGATAACCCCAGAGGAGACACCCATGACCCGTCTGTCCCGCCGTGCATTCCATCAGCTCGGCCTCGGCGCCGCGCTCGTCTCGACCGCCTCGGGCCGCGCCTTCGCCCAGGCCCCCGAGCTCGTCATCGGCGCCGCCAACCCCATGTCCGGCGTCTTCGCCTTCGCCGGCGTCGAGGGCTTCGAGGGTGGCCGCGACCACTTCGAGTTCGTCAACCGCGCCGGCGGCGTCGGCGGCCGTCGCATCCGCTACGTCAACGAGGATTCCGGCTACCGCGTCGACAACGCCGTCGCCATCTTCACCCGCATCACCTCGCAGCATCAGACGCCGGTCTTCTTCGGCGACTCCACCGGCTTCCAGAAGGCCATCAATCCCGAGCTGAACCGTCGCGGCTCGACCGTCATGGCCGGCGCCTCCTTCGCCTCGGAGATCGACAATCCCCAGGCCTTCCCGAACCAGTGGATCCCGGGCCCGAACTATTCCGACCAGTTCCGCGTGCTGCTGCGTTACATCGCCAGCCAGAAGAAGGGCGCGAGCGTTGTCTTCGTGCACTCGGACACCGAGTTCGGCCGTGACCCGATCGCCGCCGGCGAGGCCGAGGCCAGGCGCCTCGAGCTCAACGTGGTCGAGAAGATCGTCACCCAGCCGGGCTCGGTCGACGTCTCCGGCGACGTGCTGAAGATCCGTCGTCGCAATCCCGACTACGTCATCTTCCACGGCTACGTGCTGCAGCCGATCCCAGAGTTCATGGCCCAGGCCCGCCAGGCCGGCATGACCTCGCGCTTCATGGGCACGTTCTACTCCACCGACACCGTGCTGATGAACCGCGCCGGCGCCGCCGCCGACGGCTATATGGGCGTCTCCTGCTACAATTTCGACGCCAATGCCCAGGGCGCCCAGGTCGATGCCATCCGCGCCGCCAATGTCGGCAAGACCCGCACCCACGCCTATTACCAGGGCTGGATGAACGCCATGCTGGCGGTCGAGGTGCTGAGGCGCACCCTCGCCGCCAACGAGGAGCTCAACGCGGTCAACATGATGAAGCATGCCCGCGCGCTGAAGAACTACGACACCGGCGGCGTCGTCGGCGTGCCGATCTCCATGGTCGGCAACTCCTTCCCGCATGGCCGCGTCTACCAGTACTCGGCCGCCGACAAGGTGCTGAAGCCGGCCTCGGACTGGATCACCATCTCCGCCGGCGCCTGATCCGCATCCCGGGCGGCGGCCATGTCGCCGCCCGGCCCCTTCCCGCAATGCCAGAGAGAGCCATGGCTGCCACCGGCGACCTCATCCTCGAGGTGAACAACATCGAGGTGGTCTACAACAAGGCCATCCAGGCCCTGCGCGGCCTGTCGCTCGCCGTGCCGAAGGGCAAGATCGTCGCCCTGCTCGGCTCCAACGGCGCCGGCAAGTCGACCGTGCTCAAGGCGGTCTCGGCGCTGCTGCCCATGGAGAACGGCCTCGTCACCGAGGGCCGCATCACCTTCGACGGCGAGGCGGTCGAGCAGACCGCGCCGCACACGCTGGTGCGCCGCGGCCTGTTCCACGTCATGGAGGGGCGCCGCATCTTCGCCGACCTCACGGTGGAGGAGAACCTCACCGCGGCGACCTATGCGCTGACCGGCCGCGACATCGCGCCGGACTTCGACATCGTCTATCGCTACTTCCCGCGCCTCGCCGAGCGGCGCAAATCCATTGCCGGCTATCTGTCGGGCGGCGAGCAGCAGATGCTGGCCATCGGCCGAGCCCTCGTGGCCAAACCCCGCGTCATCCTCCTCGACGAGCCCTCGCTCGGCCTCGCGCCGCTGCTGGTGGAGGAGATCTTCGCCATCATTGCCCGCATCAATGCCGAGGAGGGCGTCTCCATGCTGCTCGTCGAGCAGAACGCCTCCGTGGCCCTCTCCATCGCCCATTACGGCTACATCATGGAGACCGGCCGCATCGTCATCGACGGGCCGACCGAGAAGCTGACCTCGGACCGCGACGTCCAGGAATTCTATCTCGGCCTGTCCCACAAGAGCTATCGCGACATCAAGCACTACAAGCGGCGCAAGAGGTGGCTGTCATGACCGCAACCGTCCTCAAGCTCGACATGGCGCGCGAGGCCGCTGGCTCGGCGGCCGCCGCCGATCCGGCCGCCGCCCTGCCGCCGCTCTCCGTCGTCGAGATGCTGAAGAAGCACGCGACCGAGCGCGGCTCCGACATCGCCATCCGCCAGAAGCGCTTCGGCATCTGGCAGCCCACCACCTTCGCCGAGTACTGGCAGCGCTCCTGCCACGTGGCGCTCGGCTTCCGCGAACTCGGCCTGGCGCGCGGCGGCCATGTCGGCGTCATCTCCGAGAACCGCATCGAATGGGTGCTCTCGCAGATGGGCGCCGGCGTCCTCGGCGCTGTGACGGTCGGCGTCTACCCGACGAGCCCGTCCAACGAGGTCGCCTATGTCCTCGACCATGCCGACTGCACCATCGTCGTCTGCGAGGACCAGGAGCAGATCGACAAGGTGGTGGAGGCCCGCGCCGATCTGCCGAAGATCGTGAAGATCATCGCGCTGGAGAACCGCGGCCTTGCCGGCTACGAGCCGGGCCTCGTCATGACCTTCGACGAGGTCGAGGCGCTGGGCCGCGCGGCCTATGAGAAGGAGCCCGGCGTCATCGAGACGCTGATGCGCGACCACAGCCTCTCCGATATTGCTCTGCTCATCTATACCTCTGGATCAACCGGCAAGCCGAAGGGGGCCATGCTCTCCTTCCGCAACATCCGCGCCGGCGCCAATGGCCTGATCGAGCGCTACGGCATCGGCGCCGGCTGGTCGACGCTGTCCTACCTGCCGCTCTGCCACGTCGCCGAGCAGGCGACGACCATTTTCGGCCCGCTCTATACCGGCAGCCAGGTGAATTTCGGCGAGTCCCTGCGCACCGTGCAGGAGGACTTGCGCGAGGTCGCCCCGACCAGCTTCCTCGGCGTGCCGCGCATCTGGGAGAAGATGCATTCCGGCATCCGCGTGAAGATGTACGAGGCGCGCCCGGTCCAGAAGTGGCTCTACAAGACCGCCTTCGGCCTCTGCGCCCCCTTCGCCGACAAGCCGCGCAGCCAGTGGTCGCTCGCCGAGCGGGTGAAGTTCGGCTTCGCCTATCTCACCGTCTTCCGCGCGCTCAACAATGCCATCGGCCTGACCCGCTGCCGCATCGCCTTCACCGGCGCCGCGCCGATCTCGCCGGAGGTGATCCGCTTCTTCCGCACCCTCGGCGTGCCGCTGGTGGAGATCTACGGCATGACCGAGACCTCCGGCGGCATTCTCGGCCAGAAGGTCGAGGACGTGGTGGTCGGCACGGTCGGCCAGCCGATGAACGGCACGCAGGTGCGCCTCGCCGAGGACGGCGAGATCATCGCCAAGGGCGCCGCCATCTTCGAGGGCTACTACAAGAACGAGGAGGCGACCCGCGCCACCATCGTCGACGGCTGGCTGCACACCGGCGACGTCGCCGAGATGAACGGTCCCCATTTCAAGATCGTCGACCGCAAGAAGGACATCATGATCACCGCCGGTGGCAAGAACCTGTCGCCGACCGAGATCGAGCACGCGGTGAAGATGAGCCCCTTCATCAAGGAATGCATCGTCTTCGGCGACCGCCAGAAATATGTCGCCGCCCTCATCCAGATCGACATGGACACGGTCGGAAAATGGGCGGAGATGAAGGGCATCGCCTTCACCAACTACAAGAACCTGTCGCAGGCCCCGCAGGTCGTGGCGCTGGTGCAGGAGGCGGTGGACAAGGCCAACGAGACGCTGGCGCAGGTCTCCAACATCCGCCGCTTCGAGATCCTCGACAAGGAACTCGACCACGACGACGGCGAGGTCACTGCCACGATGAAGGTGCGCCGCAAGGCCATCGAGGCGAAATACGCCGACGCCATCAAGCGGCTCTATTCGGGGGCGTGACGGCAAGCGCCTGACGCGGCCGGGCTTCCCCGGCCGCCGGTTGTTGCCGTCAGTTCCCGCCGTCGAGCAGCCGCCTGGCGATCACCTGCGCCTGGATCTCCGCCGCGCCCTCGAAGATGTTGAGGATGCGCGCGTCGCAGAGCACGCGGCTCACCGGATATTCCAGCGCGAAGCCGTTGCCGCCATGGATCTGCAGGGCATTGTCCGCCGCCGCCCAGGCGATGCGGGCGCCGAGGAGCTTCGCCATGCCGGCCTCGAGGTCGCAGCGGCGGTCGAGGTCCTTCTGGCGCGCCGAAAAGTAAGTGAGCTGGCGGGCGATCATCACCTCCACTGCCATCATCGCGATCTTGTCGGAGACGCGCGGGAAGGCGATCAGCGGCTTTCCGAACTGGATGCGCTCCTGGGCATAGCGCAATGCGAGGTCCATCGCGGCCTGCGCGACGCCGACGGCGCGGGCCGCCGTCTGGATGCGGGCGGCCTCGAAGGTCTGCATCAGCTGCTTGAAGCCCTGGCCCTCGACGCCGCCGAGCAGGTTATCGGCCTTCACCTCGAAGCCGTCGAAGGAGATCTCGTATTCCTTCATGCCGCGATAGCCGAGCACCTCGATCTCGCCGCCGGACATGCCCTCGGCCGGGAAGGGGGTCTCGTCCGTGCCGCGCGGCTTTTCCGCGAGGAACATGGACAGGCCCTTGTAGCCGGGCTCCTCCGGGTTGGTGCGCACCAGCAGCGTCATCACGTCGGCGCGCACGGGATGGGTGATCCAGGTCTTGTTGCCGGAGACCTTGTAGACATCGCCGTCGCGCACGGCGCGGGTCTTCAGCGAGGCGAGGTCCGAGCCGGTATTCGGCTCGGTGAAGACGGCGGTGGGCAGGATCTCGCCCGAGGCGATCTTCGGCAGCCAGTGGTCCTTCTGCGCCTGCGTACCGCCGGCGAGGATCAGCTCGCAGGCGATCTCCGAGCGGGTGCCGAGCGAGCCGACGCCGATATAGCCGCGCGACAGCTCCTCGGAGACGACGCACATGCTCTCCTTGCCGAGGCCCATGCCGCCATAGCTCTCAGGCAGCGTCAGGCCGAAGACGCCGAGCTCGGCGAGCTTGCCCACCACGTCGAGCGGGATATAGGCGTTCTCCAGATGCCATTCATGGGCATGGGGCAGCACCTCCGCCACCGAGAACTTGCGCATCTCGTCGCGGATCGCGACCAGGGTCTCGTCGAGCGCCGGGTCGCCGAAATGGCCGGAGGATTCCTGCTCCTGCACCAGCACGGCGAGGCGGGCGCGGTTCGCCGCCGTGTTGCCGGTGGCGATCAGCGTGTCGGCGGCCCCGGCGAAGCGGCGGGCGACATCGGCGACGGTGAGGCCGACATCGACGGGGCGCACCACCTCGCCCTGGTTCATCGGGATGCCGCCGAGGATCTGGCTCAGATACTCGCCAAGGCCGATTCGGACGATGAGGTCCTCGAGCTCCCCGAAAGTGCCGGCCTCGCTGAGGCGCTCCGCATAGGAGGCGAGCTGGCGCACGCTCTCCACATAGGTCGCCAGCCAGGCGAGGCCGTGGGTGGCGCGCTGCTCGCGCTCGATGGCGGCGTTGGAGATGCGGCCGTTCTCGGTCACCAGGGCGCGCACGGCGGCCGTCGCATCGGCCAGGACCGCATCCACCGCGACGACGGCGCCGCGGGCGAGGTCATGGATGTTGGCGGGCATGTCCTTCATGGCAAGCGCGGCGCTCATGGTGGCTCCCTCGATCGGTCTTGTGGTTGCTGCAACGCAAAATAACGCGCAAGCGCCGCGTGACAATCCGGCAAATGACCGGTGATCCGGGAAATAGGTCTATGACGCCTCAGCCCTGCCGCGTGGCCAGCCAGACGCCGGCCGCCGTCACTGCCATGCCGACGAGCTGCACGGTCGTCAGCGTCTCGCCGAAGAACAGATAGGCCATCAGCGCCGAGACCGCCGGCACGAGATAGATATAGGCGGTGGCGCGCGATACCTCGCCCCGCCGGATCAGGTAGAGGAAGAGGAAGATGCCGCCCACCGACAGGGCGAGCACCGACCAGGCCATGGTGAGGATGAGCGTCTGGTTCCACTCGGCCTCGACGCGGCCGAAGACGAGGAACAGCGGCAGCATGGTCAGCGCCGCGCCGACATATTGCCAGGTCGTCGTCGTCCGCATGTCGCCGCCGGAGACGAAGCGCTTCTGGTAGAAGGTGCCGGCCGTCACCGAGATCATGCCGAGGACATTGACCACCAGCGGCGTGACGATGGCCTCGAAGGTCTGCGGGCTGACCCCCACGAGCTTCGGGGTGAGCACCAGCACGATGCCGAGGAAGCCGAGCGCGACGCCCACCCCCTGACGCGCGGTGATCCGCTCGCCGAGGATGGCGGGGGCGAGCAGGGCGGTCATGACAGGCTGGAGGCCCGCCATGATGCCGGACACGCCCGACGGCACGCCATTGGCGACCGCCCACCACACCGCCGCGAGATAGAGCGCGTGCAGCAGCACGCCGGACATCATGGCGTGGCCGATCTCCTGTCGCGATCGTGGCCAGGGAGCGCTCATCACGACCGCGATGGCCGCGATCACCGCCGCCGCCATGGAGAAGCGCAGGAACAGGAACCACAGGGGATCGGCGAGCCGCGCCGAGAATCCGGCGACGATCCAGCCCGTGGACCAGGCGAGCACGAAGAGGAAGGGCACCGCCCGGACGGCGAGGGACATGGGCGTCTCGAATGCAGGGGCGCGGACCCTACGAGCACCGCCAGCGAAAGACAATCACCTGACGCTGGGGAAGAAGCCTATGGGGCAAGCCGCTGAAAACGTGCCGAAAAACAGAACGGCACCCACCCATGATAGGTCTTCCTTAACGGTTCAACCGCACACTGCCGCCGGCCCTAAGGGAGAAGCTTGACCATAGCAAGGATGCCGTCTCTGTCCATCCGTATGCGGATCGCGCTGCTGGCGCTCGTGCCGATTGCCGGCGTTTTCGCCGCCGGTGGCGCCGCCTGGTACGGCCAGAAGGCCGGCGCCCAGGCCTTCGAGGCCTATGAGGGCTTCTCCGGCCTTGCCACCGACGCCGCCAGGGTCCGCGCCGCCGTGCGCGACCTGCGTTTCGCCGCTGTCGACTATGCCGAGCGCTATACCGAGGCTGCCACGACCAACTTCTCCCGCGCCCGCATGGAAGCCATGCTCGCGCTCGGCGAGGCCCGCCGCAAGCCGCAGGCCGCCTCGCTTCAGGGCGAGATCGAGCAGTCGCTGAAGCAGCTCGGCGAGGCCGGCTCCGCCTTCGACCTCGTGCGCGTCACCATCGAGACCCTCGGCACCGACGACACCTCGGGCCTCACCGGCCGGATGAACGAGTCGGTGAAGATGCTGGAGGATCAGTCCCGCCGCGTCGCCCAGAACTTCGACGACGGCGCCGGCATCCTCGAGCAGGTGCTGCAGATGCGCCGCCACGAGAAGGATTTCATGCTGCGTGGCCTCGACAGCGACCTGGAGGCTTTCCGCCAGGCCCGCACCAAGTTCATCAACGAGGTCAACCGCTCGGTCGTCGCCCCGGCGACCAAGGCCGAGCTGCTCAAGGCCGGCGAGATCTACTGGCCGGCACTCGATTCCTATGTCGAGGGGTCGCGCACGGTCGAGCAGACCGTCAAGCAGCTCGACACGCTGCTGACCCGCCTCGACCAGACCACCAACGTGCTCGTCTCGGCCGCCGACGCCGGCAAGACGCGCGCCAATGACGCTCGCCTCGAGGCCCAGTCCGAGATGCAGATGCTGATGATCGGCATCATCGCCGCCGCGGTCGTCCTCTGCGGCATCATCGCCATGGTGCTCGGCCGCTCCATGACCCGCCAGCTCGGCGGCATCACCAGCGCCATGCGCCAGCTCGCCGGCGGTGACACCTCCGTCGTCGTGCCCTCCACCGAGGCGACCGACGAGCTCGGCGAGATGGCCCGCGCCGTCCTCGTCTTCCGTGACAATGCCATCGAGCGCGAGCGTCTCGCCGCCGAGCAGATCGCCGAGGTCGAGGCCCGCAACCGCCGCGCCACCACGGTCGACGGCCTGATCCGCGGTTTCGAGGATGCGGCGGAGAAGTCGCTCGGCGCGCTGCGCAGCGCCTCCGGCCAGCTCGACGGCGCCTCCGACCAGCTCGACACCACCTCCGGCGCCGTCACCAGCGAGGCCGTCACCGCCTCGGGCGCCATGGAACAGGCCGCCGCGTCGGTCTCCTCCGCCGCAGCCGCGGCCGAGGAACTCGCCGCCTCCATCGCCGAGATCGCCGGGCAGGCGGGCAAGTCGACCCAGGTCGCCGACACCGCCGTCGCCGAGGCCGAGCGCACCGCCCAGACCATGGGCTCGCTCGCCCAGGCCGCCAGCCGCATCGGCGAGGTGGTGAACCTCATCCAGGCCATTGCCGGCCAGACCAACCTCTTGGCGCTCAACGCCACCATCGAGGCGGCGCGCGCCGGCGAGGCCGGCAAGGGCTTCGCGGTCGTCGCCTCCGAGGTGAAGAGCCTCGCCAGCCAGACGGCCAAGGCGACCGAGGAAATCGCCAGCCAGATCGGCGCCATCCAGATGGCCTCGGGCGATGCGGTCGACGCCATCGAGAAGGTCAATCAGGTGATCGGTGAGATGCGCGGCATCGCCGCCTCCGTCGCCGCCGCGGTCGAGGAGCAGAACGCCGCCGTTGCCACCATCGCCGAAGCGGTCAACCGCGCCTCCGACGAGACGCGCGGCGGTGCCGAGGCCATGGGCCGCGTCGGCGGCACGGCGCAGTCCGCCCAGGCCACGGCCGAGGACGTGCGCACGCTCTCCGGCCGTCTTGGCGAGGAAGCCCAGGCGCTGGATCTCGAGATCCGCTCCTTCCTCGAAGGCGTCCGCGCCGCCTGATCCAGGTATCTCCCCACAAGCAAAACGGCCGGGGCGAGCCCCGGCCGTTTGTCGTTCAGGCGCCCGGAAGCGCGGTCGTCACTTCGCGGCGACGACCATGATCTCGACGGTGTACTGCGGCGCGGCGAGCTTCGCCTCGACCGTGGCGCGGGCCGGGGTGTGACCGGCGACGACCCAGCCGTCCCAGACGGCGTTCATCTCGGCGAAGGTCGACATGTCGGTCAGCCAGATGTTGGCCGAGAGCAGGTTCTGCTTGGAGGTGCCGCATTCCGCGAGGAGCGCGTCGATGGTCTCGAGGATCTCCTTGGTCTGCTCGGTGACCGACTTGCCGGCCGCCTTGTGCGCCACCTGGCCGGCCAGATAGACGGTGTTGCCGTGGACGACGGCGCCGCTCATGCGCGGACCGACCTGCTTGCGCTCGATGGCCATGGGTCTTCTCTCCTTGGGAAACTGCCGGGATGCAGAGCGCGTCTCCTAGCGCGCGGCGGGCTTGCCGCCAACCCGTCCCGTCGCCGCGGCGCCATGCGCGGCCGGATCTTGCCGCCGCGACGACACGCCGGCCTTGCCACCACGACCGACAACCGGCGATGATCGACCGAGCCACCGGACACTCCATGCTCGACCGCTTCTTCGCCATGCTCGCCGACCTCTCGGAGCCCGCCCACGCGCGCTTCGGCGAGGACGACTATCGCCTCGCCGCGGCGGTGCTCCTCGTCCATGTCATGGCGGTCGACGGCCGTATCGCCCCGGCCGAGCGCGACCGGCTGCGCACGGTCCTCGCCGCCGGCTTCGACCTCACCGGCCCTGACACCGACCGGCTCATCGAGAGCGCCATGGACCATGAGGCCGCCGGCGGCAACTGGACGGCCCAGGCCGAACATCTCGCCAATCGGCTGGACGAGCAGGGCCGCCGTCGCATCGTCGACATGATGTGGAGCGTGGTGCTGGCCGACGGCTCGGCCGCCGAGCTGGAGGAGGCGGTGGTGGAGCGCGCGGCTGCGCTGATGGGTGTCGATCCGAACCGGCCCTGAAACATCAGGGACGGCTTTGCCCGAGAAAACTCCTCCGGCCCTCGGGCTCCTAGGACGCCCATTCCGCGGCGATCTCGGCCTCCAGGTCCACCGTTGACTGCACGCCGATCTTGTCGAACTTGGTCCTGAGGAACTTCCGCGCTGCCTTCTTGCCCGCCTCGTGCAGGCTCAGCAGGAAATCGTAGTCGGTCACCACCTTGGACCCGGCCGTCAGGCCCTCCAGCGCCTCCGACAGCGCGATGCGGTGGAGGTGGATGCGCTTGTAGGCGCCTTGCCTGCGGCCGCGCGGCAGGCGCCCCTCGTCCACCAGCCGGGCGACGAAGGCCGCCGCGCGGAATTCGGCCTGGAGCGAGGAGTTGAAGGTGATCTCGTTGATGCGGTTCATGATGTCCCGCGACGAGGTCGGCGTTTCCTGGCGCAGGATCGGATTGATCTGCACGAGGAGGATGTCCTCGGTCTCGGTGGTCCGGTAGAGCGGAAACAGCGGCGGATTGCCCATATAGCCGCCGTCCCAGAACGGCGTGCCGTCGATCTCCACCGCCTTGAACAGCATGGGCAGGCAGGCAGACGCCATCACCGCCCGGCAGGTGATCGTCTCGCGCCGGAAGATGGTGAGCTTTCCCGTGCGCACATTGGTCGCCGAGATGAACACCTTGATGCCGTCGAAGGCGGCGAGCCGGTCGAAATCGACGAAGGACCGGATGAGGTCCTCCAGCGGATTGATGTCGAAGGGATTGAGGTCATAGGGCGAGAAATAGCGCTGCACCTGGTCGACCCAGCTCTGCATCAGCGAGCCCTCGAAGGGCATGACCGAGAACAGCCGGTCCAGCGCGCGGCGTTGCAGCGCCGGCATGGAGCCATCGAGCGAGGCCGCCTTCCAGAACCGCGACAGCCGCTCCCGCGCCGCCTTGGGGCCGCCCTCGGCGAGGCCATCGGCGAGGAGCACGGCATTCACCGCCCCCGCCGAGGCGCCGGTGACGCCCTCGATCTCCAGCCGCCCGTCGCGCAGGATCTCGTCCAGCACGCCCCAGGTGAAGGCGCCGTGGGCGCCGCCCCCCTGGAGCGCGAGCGAGACGCGCTTCGTCGCCGTCTCGCTCATGCGGCGGTCCAGCCGCCGTCGATGACATTGTTGGCGCCGGTGATGTTCTTGGCGGCATCCGAGCACAGCCACAGTGCCAGCGCCGCGACCTCCTCGACCTGCACGAACTGCTTGGTCGGCTGCGCCGCCAGCAGCACGTCGTTCATGACCTGCTCCTTGGTCATGTTGCGCGCCTTCATCGTGTCGGGGATCTGCTTCTCGACCAGCGGCGTCCAGACATAGCCGGGCGAGATGCAATTGGCGGTGATGCCGAAGGTCGCAAGCTCCAGCGCGATGGTCTTGGTGAAGCCGAGCAGGCCGTGCTTCGCCGCCACATAGGCCGACTTGAACGGTGAGGCGACCAGCGAATGGGCCGAGGCGATGTTGACGATGCGCCCGTGCTTGCGCGCCTTCATGCCCGGCACCACCGCCTTGGTCAGGTGGAACGAGGCGGTGAGGTTGATGGCGAGGATGGCGTCCCACTTCTCCGTGGGGAAATCCTCCACCGGCGAGACATGCTGGATGCCGGCATTGGAGACGACGATGTCGACCTTGCCGAATTTGGCTTCGGCCTCGCGCACCATGCCGGTGATCTCGTCGGGCTTCATCATGTTGGCGGGGGAGAAGAGGATGGTGCGGCCGGTCGCGGCGGCAAGCTTCGCGCGCGTCGCCTCGATCTCGGCGGCGTCGCCGAGGCCGTTCAGCATGACGTCCACGCCCTCCTTGGCCAGCGCGGTCGCGATGGCAAGGCCGATGCCGCTGGTCGATCCGGTGACGATCGCGCTCTTTCCCGAAAGGCTCATGATACCCATCTCCTCGATGCTGCGGGCCCCCATCAGTGGCGCGCCCTCCTTCGCAATGCAACACGAACGCGGCGGTTTGGGGGGAGGTGCCGACGCGTGATAGAGTAACGGTTCAGGTTTTTGTGAAGACGCTGCGGATGCTGAAGACGCGACACCACCACGACCACGACCACGCCTGCGAGCACGGCCACCCGCCGGTCGACGTGCTGACAGTGGCCGAGGCGCGCTGCGCCGAGCGCAAGCTGAAGCTCACCCCGATCCGCCGCGAGGTGCTCTCGCATCTGGCGGCCTCGCCCGCGCCGATGGGCGCCTATGACCTCATCGAGAAGATGCACCGCTCCTCCGGCCGCCGCCCGGCGCCGATCAGCGTCTATCGCGTCCTCGACTTCCTGCTGGAGGCGGGGCTCGCCCACCGCATCGAGAGCCGCAACGCCTATATCGCCTGCGCCCATCGCCATGAGGGGCCGGATCTCGTGGTCTTCATGATCTGCGATGCCTGCGGCTGCGTCGCCGAGGCCTCCGGCGCGCCGGTGGAGAAGGACCTGTCAGCCATCGCCGCCACGGCGGGCTTCACGCCGGCAAGCCGCGTCGTCGAGATGTTCGGCCGCTGCGCCCATTGCGGGCCGGCCTGAGGCCGCCGGATCAGGCGGCCTTCAGCGCCTCGACGAAGGAGGAGACCTCCGCCTGAAGCGTGCCGGCGCTGGCGGACAGGTCGCCGGCAAGGGCGCTGAGCCCCTCGGCCGAGCGCCCCGTCGCCTCGGCCGCCTCCGCGACGCCGCCGATCGTGCCGGTGACGCCGGCCGCAGCCCCCGCCGCGCGCTGGCAATTGTCGGCGATCTCGCTCGTGGCCGACCCCTGCTCCTCCACCGCACCGGCGACCGCCGCGGTGATCTCGCGGATCTGGCCGATGGTGCGGGCGATGGCGTCGATGGAATCCACCGTCTCGGCCGTCGCGCCCTGGATCTCCGCCACCTTGGTGGCGATGTCCTCGGTGGCGCGCGCCGTCTGGGCGGCGAGGCTCTTGACCTCCTGCGCGACGATGGCGAAGCCGCGGCCGGACTCGCCTGCCCGCGCCGCCTCGATCGTGGCGTTGAGCGCGAGGAGGTTGGTCTGGTCGGCGATGGCCTTGATCAGGTTGATGACGTCGCCGATCTTGTCGGCCGCTTCCGCGAGATGACGGATCTGCCCCTCGGTGACGCGGGCGTCCTCCACCGCCTTCTCGGCGCTCTCGGACGATTTCACCACCTGCGCGTTGATTTCCCGCACCGAGGCCGCGAGCTCCTCGGTCGAGGCGGCGACCGTCTGCACATTGGCAGCGGCGCTGTCGGCGGCTTCCGCCACCTCGCCGGCCTGGCGGGTCGTTTCCCCGGCCGTGGTCGAGAGGTCGCGCGCCGCGTCCTCGACCCGCGCCGAGGAGGCGGTGAAGGTTTCGGCCAGTGCGCTCATCCGGGCGACGAAATCCTCGGCGATGGCGTTGCGGCGGGCGAGGCGCTCGGCCTCCAAGGCACGCGCCGCGTCCTGCGTGGCGCGCGCCTCCTCAGCGGCGGCCATCGTGTCGCGGAACACCTCCATGGCGCTCGCCATGGCGCCCACTTCGTCGCCGCGCCCCGTGCCGGGAACCACCACGCCGAGGCGGCCTGCGGCGAGGTCCTGCATGGCGGTGGTCATCCCGGCGATCGGCTTGACGATCATCCGGGCGAGCAGGAGAGCGATGGCAAGGCCTGCGGCCAGCGACAGTCCGGCGGCAACGGCCAGGAGCAGGGCGAGCCTGTTGGCGGAATCAGCGGCCGACCGCGCATCGGTGTTGAGCAGGTCGATCTGGGCATGGATCAGTCCGCCTGAACGGATGCCGTTTGCGCCCGCCGGTCCCTCGAGCGCGACAAGGATCCTGTCCGCGAGCGGCATTACCTCGCTGCGCATGAGCGCGAGGGGCGCGTTCCAGCCCTGGTCGCCACGCAGTTCGATCGCGTCATTGGCACCGTCGCGGATCGCTGACATCGAGGCGCGGACCTTGTCGAGCGCGGACATCTGCGCCGAGGTCAGTGTCCCGCCGAAGATGCCGAGATCGGTGATTCTGGACTGGGCGCGGGCCCAGGATTGCTCGTACTGGGCCTTTTCGGCCTCGCGGCCGGAATGGACATAGCTGCCGAGGTCGCGCACCGCGGACAGTGTCCTGGCCTGCAGTGTGACCACGATCGACATGACCTGCTCGGAAGCCTCGGCCCCCTTGTCGATCTCATGCGAGACCAGGGTCGTCAGTGCCTCCTCCAGCATTTGGAGGCGCGGGACCACGTCACGCTCATAGGCCGCAAGTGCCGGAAAATGCTCGTCGGTGCCGATGATGTTCATCAGGCGGCGTTGCGAGGCCCTCATCTCGTCGAAGGAGGGACGGATGGACTGCCACCGCGCGCGGTCCTCCGCCGAGGCGAAGCCCGTCGCGAACCGGTCCATCTGGTCGCGGGCCTGAGACAGTTCCGTCCAGGTCTGCTCCCAGATCGAAAGGTTCTGCGGCTTGGCGTCGATGACCTGTTCGGCGACGACGATGCGGGCCTGGTTGACCATCGCCACCATGCGGGCGCCAAGCAGCGCGACGGGTGATCTCTGATGCGCCACGGCTTCGAGCCGCGAGGCGATGTCCTGGGCCATCCAGACCGACACCGCCGCCGAGACCGCGGAGATGGCGATAAGTCCGGCGAAGCCCGCGACCAGCTTGCCGCGGAGACTGAGGGCGCGCATGTGGATCCCCAAGGTTAACGCGTGAAAACCACATCAGCTTCGCGTTGATCATTCGTTAAAATGTGCCATCTCCGGTCTGATTTGGCTGTTCAGATCCATGCTTTTTGGGGCTGGCTGGCTGCCCTGTCCGCCACGTGCCATGCGGGCGTCGCAACGCTATGCTGGCGTCGTCCGCCCGGCCGGTTTATGTGCTGGAGACACGAGACGGAGAGATCGCGCGATGATCGCAGCGTTTGGCGTCAAGCAGCGGCATTCCACCATCGGGGTCGATGTCGGAGGTGTTCGGGTTGGCGGCGGCGCACCGATCGTCGTCCAGTCCATGACCAACACCGACACGGCCGATATCGACGGCACGGTGCGGCAGGTGGCGGCGCTCGCCCGCGCCGGCTCGGAACTGGTGCGCATCACCGTCGACCGTGACGAGAGCGCCGCGGCCGTGCCGCATATCCGCGACAAGCTCGCCCGCATGGGCGTCACCGTGCCCCTCGTCGGCGACTTCCACTATATCGGCCACAAGCTGCTCTCCGACCATCCGGCCTGCGCCGAGGCGCTCGACAAGTACCGGATCAATCCCGGCAATGTCGGCTTCAAGGACAAGAAGGACCGGCAATTCTCGATGATCGTCGAGAAGGCGATCGAGCACGGCAAGGCCGTGCGCATCGGCGCCAACTGGGGCTCGCTCGACCAGGAGCTGCTCACCCACCTGATGGACGAGAATGCCAGGAGCGCGAACCCGCTCGACGCCCGCGCCGTCATGCACGAGGCCATGGTGCAGTCCTGCCTGCTCTCGGCCGAACGCGCCGTGGAGATCGGCCTGCCGCAGGACCGCATCATCCTCTCGGCGAAAGTCTCGGCGGTGCAGGACCTCATCGCCGTCTACCGGATGCTCGCCTCGCGCTCGACCTATGCGCTGCATCTCGGCCTCACCGAGGCCGGCATGGGCTCGAAGGGCATCGTCGCCTCCGCCGCCGCCCTCGGCGTCGTGCTGCAGGACGGCATCGGCGACACGATCCGCGTCTCGCTGACGCCCGAGCCGAACGGCGACCGCACGCTGGAGGTCAAGGTCGCGCAGGAGATCCTGCAGACCATGGGCATCCGCACCTTCGTGCCGCTGGTGGCTGCCTGCCCGGGCTGCGGCCGCACCACCTCGACGCTGTTCCAGGAGCTCGCCCAGGACATCCAGGGCTTCATCCACCAGTCCATGCCGGAGTGGAAGACGCGCTATCCCGGCGTCGAGGTGCTGAACGTCGCGGTGATGGGCTGCGTCGTCAACGGCCCCGGCGAGTCGAAACATGCCGATATCGGCATCTCGCTCCCCGGCACCGGCGAGAACCCGGCCGCCCCCGTCTTCGTCGACGGCGTCAAGGTCACCACCCTGCGCGGGCCGACGGTCGCCGCCGACTTCAAGGCCATGGTCATCGATTATATCGAGAAGCGCTTCGGCGTCGGCGGCCAGCGGGCGGCGGAATAGGCCATGCGCACCTGCGTCGTCACCGGCGTCTCGACCGGCATCGGCGAGGCCATCGCCACCGACCTCGTGCGCCGCGGCTGGCGCGTCTTCGGCACGGTGCGCCGCATGGACGATGCCGAGCGGCTCGACGCGGCGCTCGGCCCCGCCTTCACGCCGCTCATCGCCGACGTCACCGATCCCGACAGCCTGTCGCGCGCCGCGACGACGGTCGCCGGCCTGCTCGATGGCAAGCCGCTCGCCGGCCTCGTCTGCAATGCCGGCATCTCGCTCCCCGGGCCCCTCCTGCACCAGCCGCTGGACGAGCTTGACCGGCAGTGGAAGGTCAATGTCCTCGGCCAGATCGCCACCGTCCAGGCCTTCGGCACGCTGCTCGGCGCCGAGGAGGGGTTCAAGGGCACACCCGGCCGCATCGTCATGATGTCCTCGGTCTCGGGCAAGCTCTCCTGGCCCTTCGTCGGCGGCTATTCGGCCTCCAAACACGCGCTGGAAGCGACGAGCCACGCGCTGCGCCGCGAGCTCATGCCCTTCGGCGTCGACGTCGTCATCGTCGGCCCCGGCCCCATCGCCACGCCCATCTGGGAGAAGTCGGCCGGTGCGGTGGAGAAGGCGCGCTACCAGGCGACCTTCTACGGCCCGCTCATCGACCGCTTCGAGGCCGAGGTGCTCGGCCGGGCGAAGCATGCCCTGCCGCCCGAGGCCGTGGCCGAGGTCGTCCACACGGCGCTGACGGCCGACAAGCCCAAGGTGCGCTACACCATCACCCCGGCGCCCCTGATGAACTGGATCCTGCCGCTGATCCTGCCGGCACGCTGGCTGGACAGGATCGCGGCGAAACGGCTCGGGCTGACGCGCCGGCCCTGATCCGCCTCAGGCGACGCCGAGGCTGCGCCCGGCTGCCGTTACCATCAGCACCTTGCCGTCGCGCCCGCCATCGCCGGCGAGCTGCATGGCGCGCGTCGCCTCCTCCATCGGCACCACGGCCGAGACCGGCGTCGTCAGCGTGCCATCGGCCATGCCGCGGGCGATCCGCCCATAGGTCTCGGCGATGCGGGCGCGGCCCGCCTCCTGGAACCAGTGGATGAGCCAGAAGCCCTTGAGGCTGATCTTGCGGAAGATGAGGTGCTGGGCGTCGATGCGGCAGGCTTCCCCCGAGAGCAGGCCGTAGTTCACCACCGTGCCGCCATCGCCGAGCGCCCCGGCCATGACACCGGTCGCCGCGCCGCCGATGGCGTCGATGGCGAGCTTCACCGGCGCGCCGCCGGTCGCCTCCATGACCTTCTTGCGGAAGGCGCGGGGATCGTCGAGCGCATCGGCGAGGACCGCCGTGCCGCCCGCCGCCTTGACGCCGGCCACCGCGCTCTCGCGGCGCACGACATTGAGCGTGTGGATGCCGCGCTGGGCCGCGAGCTTGACGAGGAAGGTGCCGACGGCGGAATTGGCGGCGTTCTGCATCAGCCAGTCACCGGGCTGGAGCGCCACCTGGTCGGAGAGCAGCGCCTCGGCGGTGGCCGGATTGCCCTTCAACATCGCCGCCTGTTTCAGGTCGATATCGGCCGGCAGTTTCATGACGAGCGCTGCCTTCAGCGTCACCCGCTCCAGCCAGCAATTGAGGATCATCGGCGAGACGATGTCGCCGACGGCAAGCCCGCTGACACCCTCGCCCACCGCCGCGATGCGGCCGACCGCCTCGCCGCCGGGGATGAAGGGAAGCGGCGGCCGCGAGGTGCCGTAGAGGCCCTGGATCTGCAGGAGGTCGGAGGGGTTGATGTTGAGCACCAGCATCTCCACCGTCACCTCGCCCGCGCCCGGCGCCGCCGGCTCCGGCTGGTCGACAAGGCGGATGGTGGTGGCGGGATCGCCGAACCCCTCGATCACGATGGCCTTCATGCTGTCCTCCCGCCCGTCAGGGCTTCTTGTCGTTGGATCGGCGTTCCCGTCGCTGGATGGCTCAGTCGGCGAAGCCGATGAAGCGATAATCCGGCGACGAGGTGTTGTGGCGGCTCGGCACGGCGCGGGTCAGCTTCATCTCGATGCCCTCGCCGCCGCGGAAGTCCATCACAGGAGCTTCCTGCCAGCGGTTGGCGCCGGCCGCGCGCCACTCGACGCGGGCGCCGTCGGCATTGGTCTCGGTGACATACATGGAGCGGAGCCCTGCGAAGGGGCCGTTCGCCACCGGCCGGTCCATCGTGACGTCGAGGGCGACGCGGGTGCGGTCGATCTCCGCGACCTTCACCGTGGCGCTGCCGCCGGCGCGGAAGGTGAGGGTGAAGGTCATGGTCGCCGGGTCGAAGCGGATGGCCGAGAGGTTCACCACCGGCCGCTGCATGACCTCGATCGGGCCGATCAGCGCCGAGGTGCCATAGACGATGTCGGGAAGATGGGCCGGCGGGCGCGGCTTGATGCGCCAGTAGCCGTCCACCGGATACATGACGAGGAACTCGTAAGGGGCGGCCGTGCCGTCCTTCACGAAGAGCTGGAACAGGTGGAAGCCGCTCTCGGTGCGGTTACCCACCGTCACCGGCACCTGCTCCGGCCGCCAGAACTTGTCGAAGGTGATGCCGACGACCTTCAGCCTCTCGTCCTCGTGCATCACCACATTGCGCGGCGTGAAGCGGAAATCCGCCTTGTCGGTGATGGTGCAGTCGGTGAAGTCGGGGGCCGTCGTATCCTGCACGATGGTGCCGATGACCGCCGGGTGGTTGGCCTCGATGCGGAAGCGGCGAACATTGGGCGCAGAGAGGCGCAGGTCGACATTGTCCTCCTCGGCGCAGAGCGTCGCCACGCTCTCATTGGCGATCCGGGCGCTGAGCGGCGCGGCATGGCCCGGAGCGGCCAGGGCGACAAGGACGGCGAACGCGGACAGGACGGGGCGGACCATGGGCATCTCCTCGGAGCTACCGCCCTAGCAGGCCGGCGCGCCCGCGGCAAAGCCCGCGCGACGCCGCAGCCGCGTCAGTTGCGCTCGTCGGGCAGGACCGGGAGCGCGTGGAAGGCGATGCCCTCTTCCGCCAGCTCCTTCGCCTCGTCCGGCGTCGCCTGGCCGTAGATCGAGCGGAATTCCGTCTCGCCGTAATGGATCTTGCGGGCTTCCTCGGCGAAGCGGTCGCCGACGGGGTCGGCGGTCTTCATCAGCTCCTCGCGCAACTCGCGGATCCGGGCGCGCAGCTCCTTCTCGGCGGGGGAGACCATGGCGACCTGCTCAGGTCCCGCCGCCTCGTTCGCCACGGGCGCGGCCTCGGCCGCACGGTCCTTGCGGGCGACCTGCGGCGCCATCAGCGCCTTCTCGACCTTCGAGGACCCGCAGATCGGACAGGCGACGAGGCCGCGGGCATGCTGCGTCTCGTAGCTGTCGGAGGAGGGGAACCAGCTCTCGAAGGCATGGGCCTGATAGCAGGCGAGGGCATATTTGATCATGGGACGTCTGCGACGCGGAAGACGCGGCCATTGGCGAGCGAGGGGATGCGGCCGCGGGTGTCGCCGACCTTCGCCGGATCGATCTCGGCGAGGATCACCGCCGGCTCGTCGTGATCGGCCTCGGCGAGGATGCGGCCCCAGGGATCGACGATGAGGCTGTGGCCATAGGTGGAGCGGCCGCAGGCATGCTGTCCACCCTGCGCCGCCGCGATGACGAAGGCGCCGTTCTCGATGGCCCGCGCCCGCATCAGCACGTGCCAGTGCGCCTCGCCGGTCGGCACGGTGAAGGAGGAGGGGATCGCCATGATCCCCGCGCCCTGCTCGGCCAGCGTCCGGTAGAGATTGGGAAAGCGCAGGTCGTAGCAGATGGTGACGCCGAGCCGGGCCCAGGGCAGGTCGGCCATGACGGCGACGTCGCCCGGCGCATAGGCCGCCGATTCCCGGTAGGTCTGGCCGTTCGGCAGATCCACGTCGAACATGTGGATCTTGTCATAGGCCGCCACCACCTCGCCGTCGGGCGAGATGACATAGCCGCGGTTGGCCGCCTGCTTCTCGCCGATCTTGATCGCCAGCGAGCCGATATGCAGCCAGATGCCGAGCTGCATGGCCTCGGACTGGAACAGCGGGATGGACGTATCCTGGTCCTCCGTCCGGATGGCCTCGAAGAACTTGGGCCGCTCCGGCTGGAGGATGTTGGTCATTTCCGGCGTCTGGACGTACTGCGCCCCGGACCGCGCCGCCTCGCGGATCAGGCTGATGGCCTGGTCGACGCTCGGCTTGATCGCGATATCCGCGCGCATCTGCACGCAGGCCGCCGTGAAGCTCCCGCTCATCCCGGTATCCGTCATGAAGCGAGCAGCGGATCGAGCTTGCCGGCCTCATCGAGGGCATGGATGTCGTCGCAGCCGCCGACATGCTGCCCGGCGATGAAGATCTGCGGCACGGTGGTGCGCCCGCCGGCCTTGGCGATCATCTCCGGACGCCGGTCCGGATGCTTCTGGATATCGATCTCGGTGAAGGCCGCGCCCTTTTTGTGCAGCAGCGCCTTCGCCGCGTGGCAATAGGGGCAGAAGTCCTTGGTGTAGACGACGATCTCGGGCATCGCGAAGTCCGTGGGAGTGGTGTCACCTGACCGTCAGATATGGACCGCGAAAGGCCCCTCCACAACCCTTGCCGCGGTGACCACGTCGATCCGCGCCGCCCCCGCCCGCCGCAGCACCCGGCAGCAGGCCTCGAGCGTCGCCCCCGTCGTCAGCACGTCGTCCACCAGCACCAGCCTCTTGCCGCGGATCCAGCCCTTGCGGTCCTCCGCCACGCGGAAGGCGCCGGTGACATTGTCGAGCCGCTGCGCCCGCGTCAGGCCCACCTGATGGCGGGTGCGCTTCACCCGCCGCATCAGCAGCGGCTCGTTGGCGATGCCGGTCAGCTCAGAGAGGTGCCGCGTCAGCTCCGCCGCCTGGTTGAAGCGGCGCGCGAGCAGCCGCGTCCAGTGCAGCGGCACCGGCACTAGTGCGTCGGCGTCTTTAAGGAGGTCCCGCCCCGCCCGTGCCATCCAGGCGGCGAGGGCCCGGGCGACATCCAGCCGGTCGCCATATTTCAGCGCGTGGATGAGCGTCCGGCCCGTCGCGTCGAAGCGGAAGGCGGCGCGCGCCCGGTCGAAGGCCGGCGGGGTCGCAATGGCCTGCGGCGACAGCGCGCCGGGGCCGAGGTCGAAGGCGAGCGGCGTGCCGAGGCGCTCGCAGACCGGCGCGGTGATGAAGGCGACCCCGCGCCAGCAGGTGGGGCAGAGCGCGTGATGGCTGCCAACGGGGTGGCGGCAGGCAAGGCAGAGCGGCGGCAGCAGCCAGTCGAGGCCGCGCGCCGCCCCTGTCCCGAGGCGCTGGCGCAACCTGGTCCTGACCGGAGGCTCGAAGATCTCGCCGTCGCCATCCATGCCGGATCGTGACATGCGCCATCCGGCGCGGCGATGCGGGTGATCCCCGACGAAAAAAGCCGCCGGGACACGGCGGCTTTTTCAGAAAACGCGGCAGCGCCGGTCAGGCGTGGCCGGAGATCCACTGCTTCAGCGCGGCCTGCGGGGCGGCGCCGGTCTTGCGGTCCACCAACTGGCCGTCCTTGAAGATCATCAGCGTCGGGATCGACATGATGCCGTAGTTCGAGGCGATCTTCGGGTTCTCGTCGACATTGACCTTCACGATCTTCACCTTGTCGCCCATCTCGGCGGAGATGGCGTCGAGGGCGGGCGCGATCATGCGGCAGGGGCCGCACCAGGGGGCCCAGAAGTCGACGACGACCGGCTTGTCGGCCTTGATCACGTCGGTGTCGAAGGATGCATCGGTGGTGGCGGCAACGGCGCCCATGGTTGTCTCCTGTCCTGCGCGAGGAATCGGCCTATTGGGGTCAAGGTAGGCGTCGGCCCGCCGCCATTCAAGGCGAGCGGGGCGATGTTCACCGGCTATTGACCCCGCCGGACCCGCGCATAGGCCTGCTCGACGCCCAGCGCCGCGAGGCCGATGGCGAGGCCCCAGAAGGCGGCGCCCACCCCGGCGATGGTGACGCCGGAGGCCGCGGTGGCGAAGGCGAGGAGGCTCGCAAAGCGCGTGCGCTCCTCCGCCATGGCGCCGGCGAGCGAGCCCATCAGCGCGCCGGTGAGCGCCAGGCCCGCCACCGTCGTCACCAGCGCCTTCGGCATGGCAGCGAAGAGCGCGACGAAGAAGCCGGCAAAGGCGGCAAATCCGATGAAGGCGAGGCCATAGACGATGCCCGCCGGCCAGCGCTTCGCCGGATCGGGATGGGAATCCGGCCCGGCGGCGATGGCCGCGGTGATGGCGGCAAGGTTGGAGGAATGGGCGCCGAAGGGCGCGGAGAGCAGCGAGACGAGGCCGGTCGTGGTGATGATCGGGCCGGCGGCGGGCGCATAGCCATTGGCGCGCAGCACGGCGAGGCCGGGCAGGTTCTGCGCCGCCATCGTCACGAGATAGAGCGGCACGCCGAGGCCGAGGATCGCCGAGGGCACGAAATCCGGCGTCGTCCAGACCAGCCGCGACAGGGCCGCGCCCTCGGGCAGCGGACCGGCAAGGCCGAGCGCATAGGTCAGCGCCACACCCGCCGCCACCACCACCAGCATGGCGCTCGCCGCATGGACGAGCCGGGCGACGAGGAAGATGGCCACCAGCGGCAGGACGAGCAGCGGCACCTGCGGCGCGGCCAGCGCCACATCGGCGACGAAGCGGAACAGCACGCCGGCCAGCATGGCGGCGGCAATGCCGGCGGGGATGCGCGCGACGAGGTTGCCCAGCGGCTTGATCAGCCCGGTCAGGATGATGAGCACCGCCGCCACCACGAAGGCGCCCTCGGCGGCGGGAAAGGCGATGCCGGAGGAGGTGGCGATGAGCGCCGCGCCCGGCGTCGACCAGGCCATGACCACGGGGATGCGATAGTGCCAGGTCAGCGCCATGCCGCCGATCGCCTTGGCGAGGCAGATGGCGGCGAGCCAGGAGATGGTCTGCGCTGGCGTTGCCCCCACCGCCTGCGCCGCGGCGATGACCAGCGCCACCATGCCGGCGAAGCCGACCAGCGGCGCGACGATGCCGGCGGAGAGGGTGGAGAGGGTCAGGGGCATGACACGCGGTATCGATGAGTGAGGGAGCGCTGCATCAGGGAATTGCGTCCTTCGAGGCTCGTTCGCTGCGCTCTCTCGCACCTCAGGATGAGGACGGTGGCGGATGGCATGCTGGGCGGACGAAGCGGTACGGTCGCGCTTCGATCAACCGCGATGCCATGCACAACCGTCCTCATCCTGAGGTGCGAGCGCAGCGAGCCTCGAAGGACGCACTTGGGCGATGCAAGGCGCCCAAAAGGAAAAGGCCCGGCACAGGGCCGGGCCTTCCTCTCGCAAAGCCTGAGGCTTTGATCAATAGCGGTAATGGTCGGGCTTGAAGGGGCCCTTCTCCGGCACGCCGATATAGTCCGCCTGCTCCTTGCTCATCTTGGTGAGCTTCACGCCGAGCTTCTCAAGGTGGAGGGCGGCGACCTTCTCGTCGAGGAACTTCGGCAGGGTGTAGACCTTCTTGGCATACTTGCCGTTGTCGCGGTTCTGCCAGAGCTCGATCTGGGCGAGCGTCTGGTTCGAGAACGACGACGACATCACGAAGCTCGGATGGCCCATGGCGTTGCCGAGGTTCACCAGGCGACCCTCCGACAGGAGGATGATGCGGTTGCCGGCCGGGAACTCGATCTCGTCGACCTGCGGCTTGATGTTGGTCCACTTGAAGTTCTTCAGACCCGAGACCTGGATCTCGTTGTCGAAGTGGCCGATGTTGCAGACGATCGCCCGGTCCTTCATCGCCCGCATGTGGTCGACGGTGATGATGTCCTTGTTGCCGGTGGCGGTGACATAGATGTCGGCGCGCGGCAGCACGTCCTCGATCGTGGCGACCTCGTAGCCCTCCATCGCCGCCTGCAGGGCGCAGATCGGATCGACTTCGGAGACGACGACGCGGCAGCCGGCCTGGCGCAGCGAGGCGGCCGAGCCCTTGCCCACGTCACCGAAGCCGGCGACGAAGGCGACCTTGCCGGCCATCATCACGTCGGTGCCGCGGCGCAGCGCGTCGACCAGCGACTCGCGGCAGCCATAGAGGTTGTCGAACTTCGACTTGGTCACCGAGTCGTTGACGTTGATCGCCGGGAAGAGGAGCTTGCCCTCCTCGGCCAGCTTGTAGAGGCGATGCACGCCCGTGGTGGTCTCCTCGGAGACGCCGCGGATCGCCTTGGCGACCTCGGCGAACCAGCCCTTCGGCTTCTCGCCCAGCATGCGCTTGATGAGGGCGAAGAAGATGACCTCTTCATCCGAGCCCGGCTTGTCGAGGAAGGCCACGTCGCCCTGCTCGGCCTTCAGGCCATAGTGGACGAGCATGGTGGCGTCGCCGCCATCGTCGAGGATCATGTTCGGCACGCCGCCGCCATGCCAGTCGAACAGCTTGGCGGTGTAGTCCCAGTACTCCTCGAGGCTCTCGCCCTTATAGGCGAAGACCGGGATGCCGGCGGCGGCGATGGCGGCGGCGGCATGGTCCTGGGTCGAGAAGATGTTGCAGGACACCCAGCGGATGTCGGCGCCGAGCGCCTTCAGCGTCTCGATGAGCACGGCGGTCTGGATGGTCATGTGCAGCGAGCCGGCGATGCGCGCGCCCTTCAGCGGCTGCGACGGGCCATACTCGGCGCGGATCGACATGAGGCCCGGCATTTCGGTCTCGGCGAGCTCGATCTCCTTGCGGCCGAAGGGAGCGAGCGAGATGTCTTTGACGATGTAGTCCTTGCCGTGTTCGACAGCCATGGGGTCCTCGGAAAGTGCACCGGGCCGGCGGAATGACCGGCTTGTCGGGCGGGGCTGTAGCATGGGTGCCCGTGGGAGGCAATAAAGACATAAAGATTTCTTTATGTGTAAGGGCAGGGTGGTGAAGGAAGGGTGAGGGGGCGCTCTACGTCTTGGCGGTGGAGTTGCCTCGCAACCTGACTCTCAGGATCACCTTCCTGATCGCGCCGACGCCTTTACGACCTTCCTGGTCGAAGAGTTTCGTTCGCGAAAACACACGGACGCGCGCTGCCGCCTGTCCAGAGATCCTCCCTAGCGCGCACTAAGGCCGGAGTTCCGGATGGCTTCCAGAACCTCTATCGCGTCCGCAGAAAGGTAGCTGTCACCTATCGTTCGTGGGACGACGAACCGTCTTGCACCTCCGAGTGGCTCCTTCTGTAAGTGGGTCCCGACCTTCTTTCCAAGCGCGATGACTCGGCCGGGTGCCAGTTTGTTTAGGAGGGGGGCAAGGTATGCCTCACGGCAGCGCCGCATCGACGGAGCATGCGGCATCGCGTCATTGCGCGTCCGGAATGGACACCAGTTCAAATAGGCCACCTCGGATTGGTTGCGCCCACAAGCATCGAGAACCGGCTTAGCAATTCGCCACAAGTTCCACGTCTGCATGTTCTTCGCGTACTGATCGAAAGCAGTCTCCATTAGGTCGGGAGACGCGGTCTCGCTGCGCAAAGTTGAGATGATGGGAAGCAGACGCAAATCCTCAGGCGTTCTGACATAGGCGTCGCCGCCGCCGCCGGGATTGATGCCGAGTAGAACGTCACCCCCTGGCAGAAAGTCTCGCCCTACGAAGCCAATCTGGGGAATTTTCGCATGATTGGGCTCGCTAGCGGGCAATTGACTATCATGTGAACCGAAAATTTCGGTTCGATCCATCCGCATCGCCCGCAACAGAATTTCGTATACTTCAACGTTCATGATTGCCGAACCTCGACTGCGCGCATGGCATCATTCGGGCGGCAAGAATTCTCTGAAGGCACATCTCAAGCCCCCTCACGCCACCTCGTCGACCAACTCCGCCAGCGCCTTGCTCGCATCCAGCGGCTCCTGCCGCGTGCTGGAAAAAACCTTTGTACCTTGGACCATCGCCACTGGGCCGGCGAGGGTGATGAAACTCGCGAGTGGGCTGGTGTCGTCGCAACACTCCCTGTCGATTTAGGTCAATCGCTAGAAAGCTCGCCCGCGAATGCAGACGCCAAGAATTTTTATCTCACACGCGGTTGCCGGTCTGGAGTGTTCGTGCATCATGTTGCTCCGACAAAAAGGGGCGTTCTATGTCACGAAAGATGATCCTGGGTTCCGCATTTGCGTTGTTCGCCATATTGCTCGACGGCACGATCAGCGGTGTGTCGGCTCAGCATCAGAATGCCGGACCAGCATTTCGTGGAATCGATGATGCTCGAGGCATACCTGGCTGCAAGATCGTGCGGTTGGTGGACGGTGGATCACTGAGATGGCGCGGGCAGACGGTCTCGGTCGGCGGAACATGCCCTCCGGACTTTTTGAGCGCGCGCTACGTGAACACCAACACGCTAATCATCAATGGTCGGACTTGCCGCTGGGCAAGCAGCGCGCCGAATAGCGGCTTCTGCCAATAACGGCTTCAACAGTTTCACCAGAAGCGCGTCCGCAAAGGACCAGCACTGACTCGTTCGTCGTCAGGGCATGCGGCGTTCGCCCCGACGGCCAAGGCTGCGCGACGATCAACATCACGCTTCAGGTTCAGTAGCGCCGGTCGCCGATGGCGGGCCTCGGTCAGTCATTGGTCTCGGATCGGCCGGAGGCCACGGCTAAAGCGCCGCCCTTTTCCGTCATGGCCGGGCTTGTCACGGCCATCCACGACTTGAACACCGCGACGGCAAGAGAAGTCGTGGATGCCCGGCACAGGGCCGGGCATGGCGGGTGGTGGCTCGGGAGCGCATCCAGAGAGGCTGCCCTTGACCTCTCCTCCGCGAGAAAACTGCCGACGCGCTTCCTTAACAGACCTGGGAAGCGATTGATTGACGTGCGACTCGCTGCGCGTATTCATAGTATTCCCAAGGGAGTACCGCTTATGCGCGCACCTTTACCGTTGCTGGCAGGCCTCGCCCTGGCGGGCTGTGTCCAGATGGCCTCTGACGGCAGTATGGTCCCGCCGGACCAGCCGGTCTCCGTTAGACAGGTCGCTGGCCGATATGACGTCTTCGCCGCTTGCGCCTTCCTCCGGCTTGAGGAGGGCACTGCCGTGAAGATGACCGAGTTGCGCGGGATCCAGACGATCCGCATCTATCACCAGATTACCGCAGGGTTCATCACCACGACTGACCTGCGGACCTGGGACATGACGGTTCGCCAGGCGGGAGAGAACCGCGTGGAGGTGTCAATCAAAGCCCCAACCACGATCCATGGGGCCGACTATTGGCCCCGCCAGATTTGGGACAAAATCGGAGCGTGCGAGAATCGGCCATAGTCTCGTCGGCAAATCAGACGCCCCCGAGAGATGGCTCCACCACCCCCCCGCCTCACGCCACCTCGTCGACCAGCGCCCCCAGCGCCTTGCCCGCATCCAGCGGCTCCTGCCGCGTGTCGGACAGCACCTTGCCATCCCGGAACCGCACCACCCGGCCGGCGAAGCCCGCCACATCCGGCTCGTGGGTGACGATGAGCACCGTCATGCCCTGCCGGTTCAGCTCCTGGAACAGCGCCATGATCTCCAGCGAGGTGCGGCTGTCGAGGGCCCCCGTCGGCTCGTCGGCGAGCAGCACGCGCGGGTGGTTGACCAGCGCCCGGGCGATGGCGACGCGCTGCTGCTGGCCGCCCGAAAGCTGGGTCGGCAGGTGATGCACGCGTTCGGCGAGGCCGACGCGGGCGAGGGCCTCCTCGGCGCGCCTCTTGCGGTCGCGGCGGGCGACGCCGGCATAGACCATGGGCAGCGCCACATTGGCCAGCGCGTCCTGGCGGTCGAGCAGGTTGAACTGCTGGAAGACGAAGCCGATCTTGCGGTTGCGCACGTCGGCGAGCTGGTCGGCCGACATGGCCGAGACCTCCTCGCCGTCGAGCACGTAGCGCCCGGCGGTGGGCCGGTCGAGGCATCCCACCATGTTCATGAAGGTCGACTTGCCCGAGCCCGAGGGCCCCATCACCGCGACGAACTCGCCCTCCTCGACCTTGACGGAGACGCCGGCCAGCGCCGTCACCACCTGGTCGCCGAGCGTGTAGTGGCGGGCAAGGTCGCTCGTGTCGATGAGCGGCATCAGAACATCCGGAAGCCGCGCGGCGTCGGGGCGCTGCCGCCGGGGCCCTGGCCGGTGCCGATGATGAGCTCGCGGCCCGCCTCGAGGTCGCCGGACATGACCTCGGTCATGGCGCCGTCGGAGACGCCGACGCGCACCGACACAGCCTGCGGCTTGCCATCGGCGCCCACCGTGAAGACGCGGCCGGGCAAGCCGCCATCGGCGCCGCGATTGCCCTCGTAGCGGGCGCGGATCTCGGCGAAGGCCTTGCGCTGGTCGGCGTTCAGCACCGCCTCGATCTTGCGCGCCATCTCGGCGCGGATCTCGCGGAAGCGCTCGACGCGCTGGTTGCGGTCCATGGAGGGGTCGCCCAGCGTGCGGAACAGCGGCCGCGTCTCGGCAACCACGGCATCGATCCGCTCGCGCTGGGAGGCGTCCAGCGTCAGCTCGGTCTTCAGCGTCTCGACGAATTCGCCGATCTGCCGGCCACCCTGAGCGCCGCCGCTACCGCCACCGCCGCCGCCCGCACCGCCGCGTCCGCCGCCCATGGGCGGGCCACCCATCGTCGGCGGGCCGAAGGGATTGGCCGCGGCCTGCGGCTGGGGACGCGCCTCGGCCGGGGCGGCGCCGGCGGGCCGCCAGCGCAAGGCGGCGTTCGGCACGCGCAGCACATTCTCGCGCCGGTCGGTGATGACGCGCAGCGTCGCGGTCATGCCCGGCAGGAGCTCCATGCGCGGGTTCGAGAAGGAGATGATCGCCGTGTAGATGACGACATTCTGCACCGTCTGCGAGCCGAGGCGGACAAGCTTCACCTCGCCGGTGAATTCGCGGCCCGGATAGGCATTGACCGAGAAGGTCACGGTCTGGCCCGAGCGCACGCGGCCGACATCGGCCTCGTCGACATTGGCGTAGATCTCCATGGAGCGCAGGTCCTGCGCCACCAGGAACAGGGTCGGCGCCTGCAGCGAGGCGGCCACCGTCTGGCCAAGCTCCACCTGCCGCTGCACCACGGTGCCCTTCACCGGCGAGCGGATCTCGGTGTTGGAGAGGTCGACCTCGATCTGCCGCACCACCGCCTCGCGCTGGCTGATCTGCGCATCCACCGAGCCGATCTGCGCCTCGGCCACCTTCAGCGCCGCCTGAAGCGACAGTTTCGAGGCCTCGGAGGAGTCGATCTGCGCCCTGGCGGAATCGCGCGCCGCGCGCTGCGTCTCCGCCGTGGCGCGGGCCGTGTCGATGACGGCCTGCGCGACCGCGCCGCGGGCGCCGAGCTCGCGCTGGCGGACATAGTTGCGCTCGGCCTCGGCGAGCTGCGCCTCGACCTGGGCGAGCTTGGCCACCGTGTCGATGCGGGTCGCCTCGGCGCGGGTGATGTCGGCGCGGGCCTGCTCGATCTGGGCGAGCTGCACCTGCCGCGCGGCGCGCACGTTCAGGAGGTCGGCGCGGGCGCCGTCGAGCTTGGCCTTGACCTGGGTCGGGTCGAGCCGCGCCAGCACCTGGCCCGGCTCCACCTGCGAATTGTAGTCGGCGAGGATCTCCAGCACCTGGCCGGAGACCTGCGAGCCGACCACGACCGTGGAGATGGGGTTGATCGTGCCGGTGGCATTGACCGCCGCGATCACGTCGCCGCGGTCGGCCTTGGCGGTGCGCCAGGCCGGCTGCTCCGCCACGGCAAGGCTGCCCGGGCCGGTGAACCACCAGCCGGCGCCTCCGAGGGCGACGATGACGAGGACGAGAACGGCCCAGCGGCGCATGCGGATGGTCACTCCTGTAGCGCGCCTTCTACCATGCCGGGCACGGCCGTTCACATGACAGTTTGGAAAGGTGCGGCGGTGCGGCGCGCCATCCGCCGCCCGATGGTTATTGACAATAACCTTTGGGGAAGGCGACCTTTCCGATCCGATAAGTCCGGGCCGCCAGAAGCCCGACCCATCCCCGGAAACGCCGATGCCCGCCCCGCGCCTCGTTCCCGTCTTCTCCATCGCCGCCGCGGTGGCGCCCGCCGTCGAGGTCGGCGTCACGCCGCTCGGCGAGCGCCGGCTCATCCCCATCCTCGGCGGCGAGGTCACCGGCCCGCGCCTCACCGGCACGGTGCTGCCCGGCGGCACCGACTACCAGTCGATCCGCGACGCGGGCCTCGCCGACATCCACGCCCGCTATGTCATCGAGACGCCGGAGGGCGCGCGCATCTATGTCGAGAACACCGGCATCCGCCGTGGCCCGCCCGACCTCATCGCCCGCCTGCGCCGCGGCGAGAGCGTCGATGCCTCGCAGATCTATTTCCGCACCGTGCCGCGCTTCGAGACCGCCTCGCCCGACCATCTCTGGCTGATGCGCTCCATCTTCGTCTGCATCGGCACGCGCCTGCCCGACCGCGTACTCCTCGACGTCTACGAGGTGGACTGACCCCAGCTGATCCCGGCGAGCGGCCGCCGCCCCCGACAGAAAAGCCGCAGGGAGGATCTCACGTGAAAGCACTGTTTGGGGCGGCCCCAACCGCCATCGGCCTCGCCATCGGCCTCGCCGCCGCTGTCGCTCCGGCGCCCGCCGTGGCGCAGGGGTCGCGCACCATCACCCTGGTCTCCGGCTTCGCCGCCGGCACCGCGCCGGACACGCTCGCCCGCATCCTCGCCGAGGCCATGCAGCGCGCCGGCAATGCCGCCGTCGTCGTCGAGAACGCCTCCGGCGCCGGCGGCCAGGTCGCCTCGGCCCGCGTCGCCCGCGCCGCGGCGGATGGCGCCACCGTCCTGCTCGGTGAGGTCGGCTCGGTCGCCATCGCGCCCTTCGCCTTCGCGACGCTGCCCTACGATCCGGCCAAGGACTTCACCTATGTGAGCGAAGTCGCCCGCACGACCTTCGCCTTCGCCGTGCCGGCGCAGGGCGGTCCCGCCACCATGGCCGGTTTCGTCGAGGCGGCGAAGAAGGCCGACCGCACCCTGCTCGGCACCTTCGGCGTCACCAGCCCCGGCCATATCGCCGCCGAGCTCTTCGCCCAGAGCGCCGGCTTCAAGGCCGAGCCCGTGCACTACCGCGCGGTGGCCGACGGCATCGGCGACATCGCCCGCGGCCAGACCGCCGGCGCCTTCCTCTCGGTGCCGCTCGCCTCGGCGCAGATCCGCACCGCCGGCATTCGCGCCATCCTCCAGACCGGCGAGATGCGCTCGCCCATGCTCCCCGATGTGCCCACCGCTCGCGAGGCCGGCATGCCCGAGCTCACCATGGCCTCCTGGTTCGTGCTGATGGTGCCGGCGGCAACGCCTGCCGCCACCGTCGCCGAGCTGCATCGCGCCGCGGCCGCGGCCATGCGGGACCCGGCGGCGCTGGAGCGCCTCCGCGGCGCCGGTTTCGAGGCGGTCGGCTCGAGCCCGGATGAGGTGAAGGCCATGGTCGCCCGCGAGCGCGACCGCTGGAAGCCGGTCATCGAGCGCGCGGGGATCCGGATCACCAATTGAGGGGGCAGGGGGGCTCAACTGGCCCCGGCCCGGCTGTCCAGCACTGGACACACCGCCCGCCGGCACGGGCTCCCCCTCCACCTCTCCCCGGCGGGGAGAGGTCGGCCGCAGGCCGGGAGAGGGGGTGGTCGTTTCCGCGAAGGCTCCCCCTCTCCCGCCTCGCTGACGCTCGGCGACCTCTCCCCGCCGGGGAGAGGTGGGTCGGTGCCCCCTCTGTCATGCCCCGGTCACGGCCTCCTCGCACTTCGCTTGTGCAGGGCGACAGACCCTGGGACGTCCGCCTCACTCGATCTTCGCGCCCGAGGTCTTCACGATCTCCGCCCAGACCTTGAGGTCCGCCTCCAGGCGGGCCGTGAGCTCGGCCGGGGTGGAGGTCACCACCTCCGCCCCCTGCTGGGCGAACTTCGCCTTCACGTCCTCCGACGCCAGAGCGCGATGCGTCGCCGCCACCAGCTTGTCGACGATGGGCTGCGGCGTGCCGGCCACCGCATAGAGCGCGATCCACAGCTCGGCGTCGAAGCCCGGCACCGTCTCGGCAATTGTCGGCACCGCCGGCACGAAGCTGTTGCGCTTCAGCGTCGACACGCCCAGCGCCCGCACCGTGCCCGCCTGGATCTGGCTGATCGCCGCCGGCAGGTTGGCGAAGGTGATCGGCACATGGCCGGCGATCACGTCGGTCAGCGCCGGGGCGATGCCGCGATAGGGGATGTGCTTGAGGTCGATGCCGGCGCGCGACTTCAGCATCTCGCCGACCAGATGGTTCAGCGTGCCGTTGCCGGCCGAGGCATAGTGGTAGAAGCCCGGCTTCTCCTTCGCCATGCGGATGAGGTCGGCGACCGACTTCGCCTCGAAGCCCGGATGGACGAGGAGCACGTTCGGCACCGTGCCGAGCAGCGAGACCGGCGCGAAATCCTTCACCGGATCGAAGCCGGTGCGGGTGTAGAGGGCCGGGTTGATCGCCTGCGTCGCCGAGATGGTGACGAGAAGCGTGTAGCCGTCCGGCGTCGAGCGGGCGGCGGCCTGCGAGCCGAGATTGCCGCCGGCGCCGGCGCGGTTCTCCACCACGAGTCGCTGTCCCAGCACCTCCGACAGCTTCTCCGCCAGGATGCGGCCGATAATGTCATTCGCCCCGCCGGCGGCCTGCGGCACGATCACCGTCACCGGGCGGTTGGGATAATCGGCCTGGGCGCGGGCGGTGCCGGCCAGCGCGGGAGCTGCGGCGGCGATGAGACCGAGGGCGTGGCGGCGGTCGATGAAACGGGTCATGGCAAATCCAGGGGCTGAAACAGCGGGCGGCAAACGAGTGCCACGCGGTCGCGGCCGCCGGTAGCGGCCTTTCGGCAGGGCGGCATTGATCCAGAGGAGAAAAGAGAACATACAAGGAACAAGAAGCCGGGGATGCGGATGGACGAGACCCTGTCGAAGAAGCTGCGGATCCTTGCCGATGCCGCGAAATACGATGCCTCCTGCGCCTCGTCGGGGGCGCCGAAACGCGCCGCCGGCACCAAGGGCCTCGGCTCGACCACCGGTTCGGGCATCTGCCATGCCTATACGCCGGACGGCCGCTGCATCTCGCTCCTGAAGATCCTCCTGACCAATTATTGCCTCTACGATTGCGCCTATTGCATCAACCGCCGCTCCTCGAATGTGCGGCGCGCCCGCTTCACCGTGCAGGAGGTCGTCGACCTCACGGTCAATTTCTACAAGCGCAATTATATCGAGGGGCTGTTCCTCTCCTCCGGCATCGTCAAGACGCCCGACCACACGATGGAGGAGATGATCGAGGTGGCGAAAAAGCTGCGGCGCGAGCACCGCTTCGCCGGCTACATTCATCTGAAGACGATCCCCGAGGCGAGCCCCTGGCTGATCGAACAGGCCGGGCTCTGGGCCGACCGCCTCTCCATCAATCTCGAACTGCCGAACCAGCAGAGCCTCGAGACCCTGGCGCCGGAGAAGAATGGTGGCACGATCCGCGCCGCCATGGGCCAGATGCACGAGCGTATCGTCGAGGCCAAGGCCGAGAAGCGCCGCTTCTCGCCCGCCGGCCAGAGCACGCAGATGATCGTCGGCGCCGATGCCACCACGGATGAAGGCGTGCTGCGCACGAGCGACGGGCTGTATCGCCGCTATGCGCTGCGCCGCGTCTATTATTCCGCCTTCAGCCCCATCCCCGAGCCGAGCAAGGTGCTGCCGCTGAAGGCTCCGCCGTTGCAGCGCGAGCACCGGCTCTACCAGGCGGACTGGCTGCTGCGCTTCTACGGCTTCTCGGTGGACGAGGTGGCGGCGGGGGGCGATGCCGGCATGCTCGACCTCGACATCGACCCGAAACTCGCCTGGGCGCTGAAGCACCGCGAGCGCTTCCCCGTCGACGTCAACACAGCCGATCGCGAGCTGCTGCTGCGCGTGCCGGGCCTCGGCACCCGCGTGGTGGACCGCATCATCGCCGCCCGCCGCCATACGACACTGCGGCTCGACGACCTCGCGCGGTTGACGCCGGGCCTGAAGCGCGCCCGGCCCTTCCTCATCACCCCCGACCACCGGCCGACGCGGCTCATTGACCGGCAGGACCTGCGCGCCCGCATCGCGCCGAAGCCGGCGCAGCTTGAGCTGTTCGGGTGACACCAATGGGCCGTGCAGCACCGTCCCTTGTCCAGATCCAGCTCGGCGCGGGCGCCGATCTCGACGGCTTCCGCGCCGCCGCGCGCAGCCTGATTGCGGCCAACCTCCCGCCGGAGGCCGTGGTCTTCACCTCAGGTGAGGCGGCCGACCTCTTCGGCGCGCCGGTGCTCCCCGAGGGCGAGCCGCTCAGCCTGCCGCGCGCCGCCGCCGATCTCGTCGGGCTGGTCGCCTGCCACCGCGATCCCGAGCGCTGGGCGCTGCTCTACCGGCTTATCTGGCGGCTGACCCTCGGGGAGAAGGCACTGCTGGAGGTGATGAGCGACCCGCTCGTCCACCGCCTCGCGATGATGGGGAAAGCCATACGCCGCGACCTCCACAAGATGCACGCCTTCGTCCGCTTCCGCCGCGTCGAGACGGCGGAGGGCGAGCGCTACATCGCCTGGTTCGAGCCGGACAACCACATCCTCGCCGCCGCCGCGCCCTTCTTCCGCAACCGCTTCGGCGCGCTGGACTGGACCATCCTCACCCCCGAGGGCCGGGTGCGCTGGACCGGCGGCGCGCTCCATTACGGCCCGCCCGCGACGCGCGACGAGGCGCCGGAGGGCGACGGCTTCGAGGCGGGCTGGCGCGACTATTACGAGAGCACCTTCAACCCGGCCCGGCTGAACACCACGGCCATGCGGGCGGAGATGCCGAAGAAATACTGGCGCAACATGCCGGAGACGGCGGCGATCCCCGCCCTGGTGCGCGCCGCCACCGCGCGCGTCGGCGACATGATGGAGCGGGAGCCCGCCTTGCCGGTGAAACGCAATCCGGACAGGGCGGTCGCCGCCATGCAGGCCGCCGGCCCCCGCTCGCTGGAGCAGCTGAACCGCATCATATCAGCCTCCGAGCCGCTGGTGCCGGGCGCCACCCGCGCCGTGCTGGGGGAGGGACCGGTGGGCGCCGCCATCGCCTTCGTCGGCGAGCAGCCCGGCGACCAGGAGGATTTGGAGGGCCGCCCCTTTATCGGCCCTGCCGGCCAGCTGCTCGACCGCGCGCTCGCCGAGGCCGGCATCGACCGCGCCTCCGTCTATCTCACCAATGCGGTGAAGCACTTCAAGTTCGTGCGCCGCGGCACCCGCCGCATCCATGACTCGCCCACCGCCGGCGAGGTGAAGCATTATCGCTGGTGGCTGGAGCGCGAGCTCGACCTCGTCCGGCCGGGCCTCGTCGTGGCGCCCGGCGCCACCGCGGCGCTCGCCCTCACCGGCACGGCCATCCCCATCGGCCGCAACCGCGGGCCCTTCCGCTTCGGTGAGAGGCCGGGCTTCCTCACCGTCCACCCGTCCTCGCTCTTGCGCCACCCCGATCCTGAAGCGCGGGAGGAGGGCTTTGCGGCCTATTGCGAGGATATGAGGCGCATCAGGGACCTGGCTGCGGCCTGACGGTTTCGCAGGCTACATCTACCTCAAGATAATTTCCCATGTGCGTCCCTCGCTGGACGAGCTGGTCAGCGTCCGGGCCCACTGACTCTCCACGAATCTAGGACTGCCGACCTTGCAGTGCCTAAAGACCCCCGAAACGTAAAGGAAAGGCTGCGCGACCGGGACCGCGATAGAACAAATGCACAAGCCCAATCTGCAGACCATGAGGTTCTTGACCCATCAAGAGGATTGCCGCCGCCCGATCTGCCTCATGCAGCGATTATCTCCATAATAACAATGAGTTAGTTCGATTTATTTTCGAGCCGCCGACGGTAATGGAGGCAAATCACATCGATGTCGTCTGAAGCTATTGATTTTCTAAGTTGCAGCTGATCTAAATTTGCTCGGAGTGAGAGCATTAAGGTTCCTTTATGTCTGGATCTGGCTGGCGGGCAGTTTTATTGCGATGGGTGTTGTATGTTTTGCTAGCATGCACGCCATTTGCAGTGTTGGCCAAGGTTTACAGCGTAGATCTAATTAAAAGATCAACGGGATATGGGTTTTCTTTGATTGTTCCAGACGTGTTAATCGCAGATTTTGCGTTCATTGGAGTTGCATTATTTTTCTCGGTTCTACCGGAGTGGCTTGTAGACAAAAGAAAACTAGGCGAGCAAAGGAAATTTTATCTGATTGCTTTAAGAATGATAGTTATAATTTGCGCCGTTGGCTGTTTTATTGATTATGTATTGATTCAGTATGAAATCAATGAACTCAGGGCATCCCCATCGGACGGCGCCGCACGCTCGTTTCAGAAGGTGCTCGAGCATAAATCGGCCATGTTTTGGGTTGTTTTAGGAGTAGTATTTTCAACTCTGGCGTCTTCGCTTTGCATGGCGAATTCCACTAGGAGGTCTTGATGAGCGGTGAGACAAGCCTCTTTATTGTGCTGGTGGGTATGGTCGGAATCGCATCACTGCCTATCTATCTGTTTTTTGAATGGAACAACCTCAGGCGACGTCGGATTCGCGATGAACGTATTGCAGAAGCGCGGAAACAGTTTTCGTCAATGGTCTTGAAATCTAATTTGGGTGATCTCTCAAGCATTGCGCAGAAAGTTGCTGAAGAGGTGGTTGCGCAAATCCAAACGGATAACCCATTGAAAAGAGAAGCGTACATTCGTCAGAATCTAGAGGTTATTTACGCGCTCCATTTCGTTGACATGAATTTTTTGGATTTGTTCCAGAGTGCATTGCGGGAGAATTTTGACAAAGTCCGCGACCCAAAGAAATTGAAGATAATTGATCGGGCATTAGTACAATGGAAAAATTCTAAATCTGATAGTGTTCAGATCTTGGAGCACAAATTATTCGAGCTTCTTGCCGAAGAAAACTCCGAAAGACGTGAGGAATTTGCTGGTGCATTAGCCTACATTGACGACAATGCAAATGCGCTACGGGTAAAAAAATTTATCGCAACAGGCATTCGGCGTGCTGTTCATCCGGAAGTCCAGCGTCAATCGGCCTAGAGTCTGTTGCTAATTCGTTGTCGTCGGCGGCCCTTCCGCTTCGGCGAGAGGCCAGGCTTCCTCACCGTCCACCCCTCCTCGCTCTTGCGCCACCCCGATCCTGAAGCGCGGGAGGAGGGCTTTGCGGCCTATTGCGAGGATATGAGGCGCATCAGGGACCTGGCTGCGGCCTGAAGGGACCGGCCGTCGCGGAGACCGACGGCGGCGGCAGCGAACCCGCGGTCGGCGATTGTTGCGACAAAAAACAGAATGTTAATGCTAAATTAGCCATGTCATCAGCATGATGGTTGCAGGATTCGAGGGATTGCAACCATGAACCTCCTGCGCAATGCGTCCATCGGGCGCCGCATCGCCTTTGCCGTGGTCGTCCCGCTCCTCGCCGCCATCGGCTTCGGCAGTGACATTGTCAGGGAAAGCTGGGAAGAGGCGGGCGCGGCCCGCCAGATGGCCTCCGTCGCCGCTGCGGGTCCCCAGTTCGGCGCGGTGGTCCACGAACTCCAGACAGAGCGCGGGCTGACCAACACCGTGCTGCGCAATCCGCAGAACCGCACGGCCGTCGAGGCGCGCGCCGCACAGCTCTCCAAGGTCGATCTGGCCCTCGGCGCGCTGCGCGGTGCTGTCACCACCGCCATCGCCGAGATGGGCGAGGGGGCGGCGACCGCTCGCGAGGCGCTGGCCCGGATCGACGAGCTCTCGGCGCTCCGCCAGGCCGTCGATGCCCGGTCCATCGCGCCCGATGCGGCTCTCGCCCGCTACACCGCCATCATCGATGGCTTCCTGGCCCCGGTGGAATCCCTCGCCCGCCATGGGCGCGTCGGCCCGACCGCGCGGGCCGTCGTCGTCTATGCCAGCGTGCTGCGCGCCAAAGAGGCGGCCGGCCTTGAACGCGCCACCGGCGCCGGCGCCTTCTCCCCCACCGGTTTCGCGCGCGACCGCTTCCAGCGCTTCGCCGAACTCGCGGCCATCCAGGACAGCTATCTCGCCGTCGCCCGCCGCTATGGCAGTGCCGACCAGGCGCGCCGGATCGCCGAGCTTGGCCAGTCGCCGCAGAGCGAGGCGGTCACCCGGCTGCGGGCGCTGGCGGCGCGCGCCGCCCTCAATGGCGGCGAGGGCATGGACCCGCTCGAATGGTTCCGCGTCTCCACCGGCCGGATCGACGCGATGAAGGGCATCGAGGATGCGTTCAGCCAGGACCTCACCGCGGTGATCGCGACGGCCGCCGAAGAGGCGCACCGCCGGCTGACGCTGGTGGTCGGCATTGTCCTCGCCGTCACCATTCTCGCCGCTCTCGCCGCATGGCTGGCGGCGCGCTCCATCACCCGCCCGCTGCGCTCCCTGACCGACCACATGCAACGCCTCGCCGAGGGGGACACCAGCGGCGAGATCGAAGGCGGGGATCGCACCAACGAGATCGGCGCCATGGTGCGGGCGGTGCAGGTCTTCCGCGACAATGCCATGGCGCGCGCGCGGCTGGAGCAGGAGGCGGAGCTGGAGCGCCAGCGCGAATTGCAGCGACAGGCGGCGCTCGACGAGATGATCGTGGCCTTCCGCGCCTCGGTCGCCGAGGTCATCGGGACGGTCGACAGCGAGATCACCGGTATGCGGCACACCGCTGCCGCGCTGGAGCGCGTCGCCGGCCAGGCGAGCGGCCGCGCCGGCGAGGGGCGCGACGCCTCCGCCGCGTCCTCCACCGACGTCCAGGCGGTCTCGGCCGCCGCCGAGGAACTGATCAGCTCGATCAGCGAAATCTCCAGCCGGATCCACGCCACCAGCGCCTGTATCGGCCGCGCCACGGAGGCCTCCCGCTCGACCGATGCGGAGGTCTCGGGCCTCGCCGAGCTTGCCGCCAAGATCGGCACCATCGTCGACATCATCCGCTCCATCGCCGAGCAGACCAATCTCCTCGCCCTCAACGCCACCATCGAGGCGGCGCGGGCCGGGGAGGCGGGCCGCGGCTTCGCCATCGTCGCCTCCGAGGTGAAGGCGCTGGCGAGCCAGACCTCCAGCGCCACCGACGAGATCGCCGCCCAGATCGGCGCCATCCAGGGCGCCACCCGCACCACCGTCGCGGCCATTCGCGGCATCGGCGGCACGGTCGGCGAGATCGGCGACCTGACGACCTCCATCGCCGCCGCCGTCGAGGAACAGACCGCCGCCACCCAGGAGATCGCCGCCGCCATCGCCCGCGCCTCCGACGGCTCCGACGCCGTGCTGCGCGCCATCACCGACGTCACCGTGGTGATCGGCGAGACCAATGACGAGGCGCGCCGCGTGGCCGAGGTCGGCGAGCTCCTGTCCGGCGCCACCCGCCGCCTCATCGGCAGCGTCGACACCTTCCTGTCCGACATCGCCAAGGACGTGAAGGACCGCCGCAGCGCGGTGCGCCGCCGCAGCACCCAGGCGGTGTTGGTATTCAGCGATGGCCGCAGCATCACTGCCCGCCTCGCCGACATTTCCGAGACCGGCGCGCGGGTGCAGGGCGTGCCCGCGCTGCCCGATGGACAGCGCGTCACGCTGCGCTTCCTCGACGGCGCCGAGATGGGGTCGCAGGTGGTCTGGACCAAGGACGGCGCCGTCGGCCTGCAGTTCGACATGCCGATCGGCGAGGCCGTGGTGCGCCGCGCCGCCTGACCCGCAGCCTCCCACTGCCACATGCTGGCAGCAGCATGGCGGGAGGGCGGCCTTCGCCCTTTCCGCTGCCGGCCGGCGGGCCCATATTGCCGCCATGCCGAAAAGCCCCAAACCCTCCGCTGGTCCCGCCGCCGCGTCGAAGCCCGCCCGCGCGGGTAAAACCAGGGCGCCGAACTCCAAGGCCTCGAAGCCCGAGCTGCAGCCGCTGGGGCCCGCTCTGGCCGAGCTGCTCAACCCCGCCATCAACCGCGGCACGGCCGGCCTCGGCTCCGGCACCGGCCCCACTGCTGGCTTCGCCGAAGCCCCGCAGGCGGCGTTCAAGGCGGAGGCCACCCTCGCCGACAAGGCCCTCGCCCACCGCCTCGGCATCGGCGTCGAACAGGCCCAGGCCCTCGACATCGAGGCGGAGATCGGCTCCTCCGGCGTCACCGCCACGGTCAAGGCGCTGGAGCGGCTGATCCAGGAGGGCCGCCCGGAGGTCAATGGCCAGGTCTGGGTGCCGCACAAGCCGCCGCGGCCCGAGAAGTGGGAGGGCGGCAAGCGCTTCGAGATCGTCTCCGACTTCAAGCCCGCCGGCGACCAGCCGCAGGCCATTTCCGAGCTCGTCACCGGCCTGAAGGCCGGCGAGCGCGACCAGGTCCTGCTTGGCGTCACCGGCTCGGGCAAGACCTTCACCGCCGCGCAGATCATCAACGAGACCCAGCGCCCCGCCATCGTCCTGGCGCCGAACAAGACGCTGGCCGCCCAGCTCTATGGCGAGTTCAAGAGCTTCTTCCCCAACAATGCGGTGGAGTACTTCGTCTCCTACTACGACTATTACCAGCCGGAGGCCTACGTTCCCCGCTCGGACACCTATATCGAGAAGGAATCCTCCATCAACGAGCAGATCGACCGGATGCGCCACTCGGCGACGCGCGCCCTGCTTGAGCGCGACGACGTCATCATCGTCGCCTCGGTCTCCTGCATCTACGGCATCGGCTCGGTCGAGACCTATACGGCCATGACCTTCGGCGTGAAGGTCGGCGAGCGGCTCGACCAGCGCCAGCTCATCGCCGACCTCATCGCGCTCCAGTACAAGCGCACGCAGATGGATTTCTCCCGCGGCACGTTCCGGGTCCGCGGCGACACGATCGAGCTCTTCCCCGCCCACCTCGAGGACCGCGCCTGGCGCATCAACCTCTTCGGCGACGAGGTCGAGTCCATCCACGAATTCGACCCGCTCACGGGGCAGAAGAATGCCGAGCTCGGCTTCGTGAAGGTCTATGCGAACTCGCACTACGTCACGCCGCGCCCGACCCTCGTCCAGGCCATTTCCGGCATCAAGGAGGAGCTGAACTGGCGCCTCGAGGAGCTGAACCGCGCCGGCCGCCTCTTGGAGGCGCAGCGGCTGGAGCAGCGCACCCGCTTCGACCTCGAAATGATGGAGGCCACCGGCTCCTGCGCCGGCATCGAGAACTATTCCCGCTGGCTCACCGGCCGCCGCCCCGGCGAGCCGCCGCCCACCCTCTTCGAATATGTCCCCGACAACGCCCTCGTCTTCGTCGACGAGAGCCACGTCACCATCCCGCAGATCGGCGCCATGTATCGCGGCGACTTCCGCCGTAAGGCCACCCTTGCCGAATATGGCTTCCGCCTGCCCTCCTGCATGGACAACCGCCCCTTACGCTTCGAGGAATGGGAGGCCATGCGGCCGCAGACCGTCCATGTCTCGGCCACCCCCGGCGGCTGGGAGCTGGAACAGACCGGCGGCACCTTCTCCGAACAGGTCATCCGCCCCACCGGCCTCATCGACCCGCCCTGCATCATCCGCCCCGCCCGCACCCAGGTCGACGACCTCATCGGCGAGGTGAAGGCCACCTCCGCCGCCGGCTATCGCTCCCTCGTCACCGTGCTCACCAAGCGCATGGCCGAGGACCTCACGGAATACCTGCACGAGCAGGGCGTGCGCGTCCGCTACATGCATTCCGACATCGACACGATCGAGCGCATCGAGATCCTTCGCGACCTGCGCCTCGGCGCCTTCGACTGCCTCGTCGGCATCAACCTCTTGCGCGAGGGCCTCGACATCCCGGAATGCGCGCTGGTCGCCATCCTCGATGCCGACAAGGAGGGCTTCCTGCGCTCGGAAACCTCGCTGATCCAGACCATCGGCCGCGCCGCCCGCAATGTCGACGGCCGCGTGCTGCTCTATGCCGACCAGATGACCGGCTCCATGGAGCGCGCCATCGCCGAGACCAACCGCCGCCGCGAGAAGCAGACGGCCTGGAACGAGGCCCACGGCATCACCCCGCAGACCATCAAGCGGCAGATCGCCCAGATCCTCGACTCGGTCTACGAGAAGGACCACGTCACCGTGGATGCCGGCCTCGCCAAGCAGGGCGCGGCGGTCGGCCACAACATGCAGGCGGTCATCGGCGACCTCGAAAAGCGGATGCGCGAGGCCGCCGCCGACCTGCGCTTCGAGGAGGCCGCGCGCCTGCGCGACGAGCTCAAGCGCCTGCGCGAGACCGAACTCGCCATTTCCGACGACCCGCTGGCCCGGCAGGAGGCGGTGGAGGACCGCACCGGCGGGTTCAGGGGCGCGAAGAAATATGGCGCGCGGGGAAATTTGCCGCCGTCACGGGCGGCGAAGCCGGGATTGGATGCGATGGGGCCAGGGACGGATCGGGAAGTGCCGGCCGGGGCGGAGGTGAGGAAGAAGGGCGGGGGCAAGCCGAAGCGCTAAGGAACCGGACCGTGTGGACAACGTGGTGTTGAATGTTGCACAACAACGTAAATTAGGGTGGCAGTAGCGCATGCAGCCCAGTCTCTTACATGTGGCCGAGAAAATTCTGACGCGTCTTGATCGACCGGCGACGGCCCAGGAGATCATTGAAGAAGCGCGCCGTGACCCCGCTTTGTCTAGAGAAATTCGGGGTAAAACACCGCATAAAACGTTGCAGGCCAGAATATCGGTCGACATCCTAAAAAAGCGGGATGGGTCGTTGTTTTACAGAAATGCGCCGGCCCGCTTCGGTCTACGAAGGTTTCTTAAGGATAGAAATCTTTCTCGCATCGAAAAAAATATTCACATTGGCCGGCGCCGACGTAGGGAAATCCCCCGTGGTGAGGTAGCAGTAGTATCAAAAGCTCGACTGGCCGCGTTCGATACTGCGGGCTTTTTCCCCGCAAAAGCGTACCCTTTAAGATCTCTGCAATATATCGACGTGTCATATCTTGACGCTAAGCTGGCAAAGTTTGATGATACCCAAGCAGAGCTGATGTGTTTTGTTGTGCTGCGAAGCGCAAATGATTTTCTGACCTATGAGGTCGGCGCTCTAGCGCCAATACGTAACACATTCGATGGGCACAACAGTATAGGTTTTATTGATAACATACGTTCAAGCGATCTCGATCTATTCAATAAGTACAATGTTGGCTTCGAGACCGCCGCTCGACGAATTGTGCATGACGAAATACTTTTTTTATCGAGCGATGTCAGAGAATATATAAATGACGTTCAGTTCCTTGGTTTCATCGCGTCTCCACTTAGGGGAAATGCGCCGCAACATTCCAGAGGGTTCATCGGATTAATCGCGATAATCGACTCGAAGTGCCGGTTCGAGACTGAAGGGACAAGCTTGGGCTACCGCAATCTGAAGTGGCGACCTGTTGACTCCTGCTACTCAGCTATTGCAGAATTTGACCCATGGTCTCAGTATCTACTCCGCGCATTCAGGACAGAACAGTACTAAAATGGTTCTGTCAAAGAGAGATATTCGCGCATTACGTCAATTCTGAATCATATCGCTTTCGCGGTCAGAGGTTCGATCCGGCGCGTCATCTGAAGCTCTTGAAGATATCGCTTCTTTTGAATGCGGGACGAGTCCATATTCCTTACGCGCAGATGCAGGAACTATACGTTCGCTCAAAAGAAATACAAGAATGCATTTCAATTTTCTATGACGCGGGGCTGGTTAAGTTCCTTAGTCCATACGAAGATGCGGCCTCGTTCTTGACTAGCAGAGAAAAACTATATGCCGGCGTGGAAAATAAGTACCCAGTTTATTTCGGAAGAAAAATTAAGCTTATAGGGAGGCCGAACCAGGTAATTATTGGAGATACGACGGAATACATCAGAGAGCGATTTTCGAATGCGATCCATGACAGCGAACTTAAAACCAATATGATCGACATTGAAGATGTCATCAGGCTCCGAAAAAACAAGGAATTTATCTTAGGGGCAACAAGCGGCGAAAAATTTGGAATGACGTATTCGGTCTTTGAGGGGAAAGAAATACTCCCCAAGCCCGCAGAGTCAATTTTCTTCGGCGACGTATCATGGAGGTTGTTCTGCGAGAAGTATGGGCAACTTGAGCAGGTTTTTCCGACGGGTTATATCTTCGATGAAAAAATCGAGAACTACGCGATATTTCCGTTGTTTGACATACACGTGAACGATGCGGTGCTTAAGAAGATAAGAATAGATCACTGCTATGACGGCAGATTGTCCTCTGATGATCTTGTGGCGCTACGATTTGATCCGCATTTCGAAGATTTCGTATACGGGAAGATGTCTTTCATATTAGCGCTGATGATGGCGCTAATGGAGAGTCAGGATAAGCGTGAGATTCCTTATGATCGGGCCGTTGCACTTTTGTCGGCGGCGATCGGTAAAATCCCTGTGTCCACTATCCCATTGGGTGGAGCAGTCTCCGGTTTGGACGCCTACGCTCGGATACTCGAGCTAACTTCAAGCGCGAAGAAAATGATACCTCACTTCCAAGATAGCTTTAGCAAGGTTGAGGTCATGACGCCGAAGCCCCTTAAGATTGTTGTGTTCACAGCAACCGACAAAGAAAGCGAAACTTTTGCCGCAATCGCATTGGCGTCGGGCTTCAAGCCACTGGGGACCGTTCATATAGGTGACCAGATATTTGGAAACAATTATCGTCGCGGGTTAGATGTCGAGATTATTCACATTCAGACTGGCATGGGATCAGCTGGTCTGCACGGTTCGCAGCGGATTGCAGAAAAAGCTCTCATCTTCAGCGAACCACACTATGCAGTTTCTCTAGGGATATGTTTTTGCATCAATGAAAAGAAGCAGTCCCTCGGCGACGTTATTTTTGCGGATCGGATAAGTTGTTACGAGCCGGCTGGTGTGCGCAATGATTTCATTGAGCAGCGAGGCCCTAAAGTTCCAGTTGCAGACAACATCATCACGTTGGCTCATGCAATGAAGTTGACGAGGAAGGGGTATAAGCTAATTACCGGCCACGTCCTGTCGGGGGAGAAGCTCGTAGATAATCGGGTGTTTCGTGACAGCTTGCTTAAATTCGAAAGCAAAGCCGTCGGCGGGGAAATGGAAGGTGCGGGTATCGTGACCGCCTGCCAAGCGGCCGCGGCGAAAATGATACTGATCAAGGGGATATGCGATTTTGCGGCAAACAAGACAGATGCAGCCCATGAGCTGGCGGCCGAGAACGCAATTTCATTCTTTTTCGAGTTCTTGAGCGATCTGGTCAAATCCTACTAGGCCAACGAGGGAGTGATGCCTGCGTAAGTTCCTGGTGGCTTTTGTACGGGGGGACAACTTCACCACCCTCCCATCCTCCCCTTCCGCCCAACCCCTGATCCTCCCCGCCTTTCCGCGCCTCCCCCGTTCCGCGCCGGCCAAACTTCTCCCCATCCGCCCAACATCCCGCATCCTCCCCGCACCTTCTGCCCTGTCGAGGCATCGTCCGGTGGTGCGGGCGATGGGGCGGAGGGGCGGTTCCCCGGTGCATGTGGCCTTACCAGCCGCCGCGCCGGGGCGTCGCCGGGAGCACCGCCCCTTCGGGCCCTCAAGGCGCTGCCGCGCCGGGGGTGAC
>NZ_JAPZTZ010000013.1 GCF_027532945.1 Phreatobacter sp. | reverse complement strand
GTCTGTTCTTGTCGTCGGGGACCGCGGGCGGGTGACCGTCTCCGCGCGCGGCATCAGCAGTTAGGCAAGGTCTGGCGGGACGGGCACCCCGTGCTTAGCCGCCAGCGCCGCCAGGCGATTGAGCGTGCCGGCGGCGACCGGGATGCCAGCGGCGAGGCGCCGCGCGCGCTCGGCGGCGCCACGTTCGCCGGGCAGCAGCACGGCCTCGGCTCCCGCCGCGACCGGCAGGGCCTTGATCACCGCGGCGAGGTCCGAGACGCTGGCGGTGAAGCCGGGCGCAGCGCCAAAGGCTTGCGGGTCGAGCGCCACCGCGATGCCGTTGCCGCCGGGCTCCGAACCGTCGCGCAGCGCGACCGTGAGCAGCGGATTGCCGACGAGCACGCTCGCCAGCACCTCGATCATCAGCGACAGGCCCGTGCCTTTCGGCCCGGCCATGGGCAACACCGCCTTCACCGCAGCAGGGTCGGTGGTCTCGCGGCCCTCCGCATCGACCGCCCATCCCAGCGGAATGGCGCGGCCGGCATCCTTCGCCGCGGTGATCTTGCCAGCGGCGACCGAGGCCGTGGACATGTCGAAGAGCAGCGGCCGCCCCGGATCGGCGCTTGGCGCGGCGATGGCGAGGGGATTGGTCGAAACGCCCTCGGTACGGGCGCCGTGATAGATCATCAGCGGTTTCGAGGCGGTCATGACGAGACCGACCAGGCCGGCCGCGGCGATGGCCTCGGCATAGATCCCGATAGCCCCCGCATGGGTGATGCGGCGCACGACGCACCAGCCGATGCCGTGCACGCGCGCATCGGCAATGGCGCGGACGGTGGCGGTGTTCATCGCCACCGCGCCGGGCGCCTTGTCGGCATCGAGCACGGCGACCGCGCCCTTGCCGGCGACCTGGCGGATCGCCGCGGCCGGGTTGATCAGGCCCTGCTCGACCATCTCGACATAGCGCGGGATGCGCAGCACGCCGTGGGACTCGACACCCCTGAGATTCGCCCAGACCAGCATCCGCGCCGTCGCTTCCGCATGGTCGGCGGCAAAACCTCCGGCCGCGAGCAGGTCGCGCGCATAGGCCTCGAGAATTGCCGCCTGGACGCGGCGCGGTCCGCCGGGTGCCGCCATGGTCACTGACCCAGGGGGCTGGGGAGATATTTGTCGAGCCATCCCTTGAGGAGCGTTTTGGTTCTGGGCGCATCCTGCGGCGACAGCGGGAAATGCGACGTGCCCGTGATCAGCATCAGTTCGGCAGGCTGGCCTGCCTTTTCATACATGCGGATCGATTGCTCGGTCGGGGTGATCGAGTCATTCGCGGTGTGGAAGAACAGGATCGGCCGCGGGGCTATGTCGGCGACCACATCGTCGGCCCGGAAATTGTACATGCTCCAGGCCGTTTCGACCGGGATTTCCATGATCGCCTTGGGCGACAGGTTCTTGCGCAGGGCCTCGGGGATCGGCACGGCGTCGAAGCGCGAGATCCACATGCTCTTGCCGGTTTCCTGCTTGTGCTTGCGGCCCTTCTCCAGCAGTCCGGTGAACTTCGCCCAGGCCTCCGGCGTCGGGTGCTGGCCGCGGAACTTGCGCTCGCCGTCGCCCCAGCCGCAGGAGGAGATGACGCAGGCGAAACGGTCGTCGATGCCGGCCGCATAGACCGCGACCGCCGCGCCGAAGCTGTGGCCGAGCACGCCGATCCGCGCGGGATCGACCTCCTCACGGGCCTGCAGGAAGGTCAGCGCGTTCTTGGCATCCGCCACCTGGTCGAAGCAGCGCACCTGGGCGCGCTCGCCCTCGCTCTCGCCGCAGCAGCGGAAGTCGAAGCGGAGCGCCACATAGCCCATGGCCTCCAGCATCCGCGCCTGGATCTCGGCGTGGGATTCGTCCTTCGAGCCTACGAAACCATGCAGCACGATGAAGCCGGGCAGGCGCTGGCCGGGCTTGCGACCCTCCGGCACGTGCAGGACGGCGGACAGCTTGAGGCCGTCCGACATGAAGGTGAGTTTCTCTTCCATGGCGGGATGTCCTTGCGGGAGGGGCGGCGTCAGGCGACGGCGGTGAAGGGGAAGTGGAACTCGCGCCATTCGAGCGGCGCCGGCGTGCCCCAGACGTTCATGGCGCGGACATTGCCGGGCCGCTCCAGGTTGGTGATGACATTGGCCTCGAAGGTCGCGTCATCGGCGATCATCGACATGCCGCTGGAGCACTCGAACATCGCCCCCGCGGGGTCGATGTAATAGGAGTAGACGTTGTCGCCCGGGCGGTGGCGGCCGGGGCCCCAGAGCATCTGCTTGTCGAAGCGGTCGAGCGTGTCGCCGAGCCGGATGAACTGGCTGGCGTCGAGGAATTCGAACGAGATGTGGTGCACGCCCGCCCCTTTGCCCTTCACCAGGCCGAGGATGTGGTGCTGGCGGTTGCCGCCATACATCCAGCTAAGGCTGTCATTGACCAGGCGCTCGGACAGCCGCATCCCGCCGATGATCTCGAGCTGGCGGCGTGTCGCCGCCGGATCGGGCGTCAGCAGGTTGATGTGGTCCATCCGGTTCGCGCCGACCCCCTTGGTCGGATAGCGGCGGCCGGCGAGGTCGTCGCGGATCGGCGTGTGGATCTCGAAGCGCAGGCCCTCCGGCGTCACGAAGGTGAAGCCGGCGGCCATGCAGTCGAGGCTCGGCGTGCGGCTCACCACGGTGCAGCCGGCCTCCGCAACCTTTGCTTCCGCGGCGCGGACCGCATCGACCGTCAGGGCCTCGAGGCCGATCGTGTGGGCGGAGTTCTCCCCCGCATGGACCAGCACCAGTTCGACGGCGCGGCCATTCGAGCTGAGCCAGGTCTGTGCATCCCCGCTGCACGTGACCCGCAGGCCGAGAATCTCGGTCGCTTCCCGCACCACCGCGTCCGCGACGCTGGTGTTGATCTTCATGTGCCCGATGGCGTGCACCAGGTGCGTCATCGTCGCTCCTCCCATCTTCTCATTGGGCGGAGTCCTAGCGCAGGGTATGGGGCGTGATCAACCGAATTTCGACGCGAGTGATAAATTTCGAAAATCATATTTTGGACTGCGAAGGGCAACCCTGACGCTGTGCCGCTGCATTTCCGGGGCAGTGCACCATCAACTTGTGGCGACTCTGCCAGCGCCCGCGACATTTTTCGACAAACCGCGGAATTTGCGTCGCGGGAGTGAAACTGCGATACAGGACGTCCGGCGGGCGGGGTTGAACGGCCGTGCGGGCGAGGGTGAACTCATGGCGGTACGGGCGGAGCCCAGGGGTGCCGAGGAGACGCGGGCGGCCGATGTGCTGCAGCGGATGCGTCACGACATCATCAGCTGCACGCTGAAGCCCGGCACGCGCCTGCGCTTCGAGCCGCTGAAGGAGCTCTACGCCGTCAGCTTCTCGACGCTGCGCGAGGCGCTCTCTCGGCTCGTCGCCGAGGGGCTGGTGGTCAGCGAGGGCCAGCGCGGCTTCATGGTGGCGCCCCTCTACCTCTCGGACCTTGAGGACCTGACCGACGTGCGCGTCCTCATCGACCAGGAATGCATCGGCCGGTCGATCATCCATGGCACCGACGACTGGGAGGCCGAGATCATCGCCGCCTTCCACCGCATGGACCGGCTGAAGGCGCGCCTTGGCGAGCTCTATTACCTCTCGGACGAGTGGTCGCAGCTCCATGGCGGCTTCCACTATTCCCTCGTCGCGGCCTGCCGGTCGCCGACCCTCCTGGATTTCCGCGACAAGCTGTTCCAGCGCGCCAATCGCTACCAGCGCATGTCCTGCCAGTTCCGCGCCAAGTGGCGGCCGAAGGATGTCGAGCACCGCACCCTGATGGACACGGTCATCGCCCGCGACGCCGATGCCGCGAAGCAGCTGATCGAGCGCCACATCCGCGAGACCACCGAGAATGTCCTCGCCAATGCCGGCCAGTTCCTGAGCCCCGAACCCGCCGGCTTCGCCACAGCGCTACGGCCCGTCGCGGCGGAGTGAGACGGGCGGCGCCGCGTCACATCGTGTCGGGCGTCTGGATCGGATCTTCCGGCACCGGCGGCATGGGCGAGGGATCCGGCTCATCCGGCTGCGGCGGGATGGGCTGTGGGCCCGGCGAGGGGAAGGGCTCGGGCAGCGGCGGCTGCGGCGTGCCGAAGACCTCCGGCGCGTTCTGCATGATCATGGAAGCCTCCTGCGGTCGTGATGCCGGGACAACTGCCGGGTGCCGTCATCGTTCCGCCATTGCGGCGGCTTAACCGCCCGATGAGACCGCGGAGCGCAGGCCGCCGCTTGCGATTCCGCGCCCCATCTCTAGGCTCGCCCGCCTCGGGCCCCTCCGCTTCGACCCTCGCCCCGAAAGGTCACCGCCATGCGTCTTGCCGCCATCGCCGCCGCCCTTGCCGTCTCCTTCGCCGTTGCCGGCGAGGCGCGGGCCGTTCTCATCCTCGGCCATGGCACCGACACCTGCGCGACCTGGCTGCAGGTGCGCACGACGCCGCGCGCCGGCGAATATCGCCAGTGGATGCTTGGCTATCTCTCCGCCTCCGCCTTCCACAAGAACCGCGACATCCTCCGCAACATGAACGCCGAGCAGGTGTTCACGCGCGTCACTGCCGACTGCCAGCGCACGCCGACGCGCCGCATCGACGACGTGCTCGACGGTTTCCTGCGCTGACGCGCCGGTGCAGGCGTGCGGCAATCCACGCCTTTCCCCTTCTGTCGCCATGGGTTAGACACAGCCGATGTGGCTCAATCAACGCACCGTCGACGCGATCCGGCTGATGGCCGAGCTTTCGGCCCGCTGGCCGAAGGCGGTGAAGGCGGCGGAGCTTGCCGCCATCACCGGCATCACCTTTCTCAACGTCCAGAAGACCGCCCATGCCCTGTCGCGAGCGGGCCTCATCGAGGCCGAGCGCGGCCGTTATGGCGGCTTGCGCCTGGTGCGCGCCGCCGATGAGATGAAGGTCGCCGAGATCGTCCGCGCCTTCGAGCCGGCGGATTGCCCGGTCAATTTCCTCGCCGCCGACCAGAGCCGCGACCCGGTCTCCCGGCTGATCTTCCGCGCCCATCGCGGCTTCTTCCAGCCGCTGGAGGAAACGACCCTCGCCGATATCGAGCCGCGCGCCCTGGCGGTGCAGCCGGCGGTGCGCAGCACCAAGGTGGCGTGAGGCCGGCCTGCCCGGTTGGGCCCCCACCGGTCCTCGGTCATCTCGGCGTCGTGAGTCCGCTCCGTTAGGACATCAAGTCGGCGGCGCGCTGGTCGCCGGCAGGTCGTACCAGTCGGGCTTCGACTGTTCCCACAGGTTCTTGATGATCCGCTTGCCCGTCGGACCGTCCACGAGGCCGGCGGAGACGAGCCAGCGACCGGCGGCGGTCACCTCCTTCAGCACCCGCCCGCCGCAGGTCGTGCAGAAGGCCCGCCGCGCCGCCTCCGACGACTGGTACCAGGTCAGCGCATCCGCGCCCTCGATGGCGACGTCACCAACCGGGGCGGCGATGAAGGCGTTGAAATTGCCGTGCATCTTCTGGCAGTCGCCGCAATGGCAGGCGAGGACCCCGGCTGAGGCGGCCGGCAAGGTGATGCGGACGCGGCCGCAATGGCAGGAGGCATGGAGCATGTCGGCCATGTCTTGTCCTTTCGGGGAGCGGAACGAAGGGCGATGAGGACGCGTCAGGACCCGGTGACGGCCGCAAAGGCCCAGTCGGGCCCCTTGCCGCGGGCCATGGCCTGGTTGATCCAGACCATCGCGAGGGGTTCGAGGATGCGTGCCTTGGTGATGTCGCCGGCGTCCAGAGCCTCGAAGCCGAGATCGGCGAGGAGCCCCATCGCCACCGCCTTGGCGCTGCTGTCGTCGCCGGCAACGAACTGCACGGGACGGTGGGTGAGGTGGGAATTGCGCGCCATGATGGCCGCGCCGACCTGATTGAGAGTCTTCACCACGCGCGCCTGCGGAAGCCAGCCGGCGACGATCTCCCCGCCGCTCGTCGTGTGGCCGATGGTGAGCGCATAGGCGCCGTCCACCACGCCGAGCGGGTTCATGCAGTCGATGACCACTTTGCCGGTGAGATCGCCGAGCGCGCGGATGGCGGCTTCCGCGGCGGTCCATGGCAGGGCGAGGATGACGAGCTCCGCGCCTGAGGCGGCGTCCACCGGGCTTGCGACCGTCGCGCCCACGGAGGTGGCGAAGGCCGTCGTCTCGGCCGCGGCCGTGTCGCGCGTGCCGAGGATGACGACATGGCCCTTGCCGCTCAGGCCCTGCGCCAGGGCGCTGCCGACCCGTCCAATGCCGATGATGGCGATCCGCATGGTCTGCCCTCGTGATCCGGTGAGGCCACGATAGGCGGAGCCGTCATGTCGCGTTATCAAAATGGCATCATGACAGACTTCAGCAACACTGAACTCCGGCGCCTTGATCTCACGCTCCTGCTCGTCTTCCTCGGCCTTCTCCGGCTGCGCAAGGCGGCGGGTGTCGCCACGGAGTTGGGTCTCACCCAATCCGCGGTCAGCCAGTCGCTCCGCCGCCTCAGGGATGTTTTCGGTGACGACCTGTTCCTGCGGCGGCCCCACGGCATGGAGCCGACGGCGGTGGCGCTGGCACTGGAGCCGGCGGTCCGCAGCGCGGTGGACGCCCTCAGGGGCGCGCTCGGCGCCGCCCGAACCTTCGATCCGGCGGCCGCGGCCGGCATCGTTCGCATCGCGGCGCTCGACGCGGCCCAGTCCGTGGTGGTGCCGCCACTGGCGCGACGGCTCGCGCGCGAGGCTCCAGGCCTGCGCCTCTCCGTCCTGCCGCTCGCCCGCGGCGAGGCCGTCGCGGCCCTTGCGGAGGGGCGGGTCGACCTGTCTGTCGGCTTCATCTGGGACCGGCCGGACATGATCTCCGCCGAACTGCTCTACGAGGAAGGCTACCGCGTCGCCGGTCGGCCGGAGGCGCTGCCTGACGCGCCGCGTGTCTCACTCGACGCCTATTGCACCGCCGACCACGTGCTCATCTCACCCGGTGGCGACATGCGCGGCGTCATCGACGATCATCTGGAGGCGCTGGGGCGGAGCCGGCGTGTCACGCTCGCATTGCCCGCCTTCCTGCCGGCTCTGGCGGCGGTTGCCGCCTCCGGCGCGCTGGTGACGCTCCCCGCGCGTGTCGCGGAGGCCTTCGCCGGCGGCTTCGGCCTGGTCACCGCGGCGGCGCCGGTAGAGGTCCGGCGGTTCCCCGTCTCCGTCTTCTGGCACCGCCGCAACGATGCCGATGCCCGGACGCTGTGGCTGCGCCGTCAGCTCGCCGCGGCCGTCGCGGGCGCGTAGCGGGGCGGCGCGTCCCGGTGCTGCGGCAGCACCACGGGGAGGCCGCCGGCGGCTGCGTCACGGCACAGGTCGACCCCGAACACGTCCCGCACCGTCGCGCGGGTGACCACGTCGGCCGGTGCTCCGCAGGCGTGACAGCGGCCCGCGCTCATCACCAGGATGCGGTCGGCGAAGGTCGCGGCGAGGTTGAGGTCGTGGAGGACGGCGATGACGCCGATGCCCTCGCGCGCGAGGCGCTGGGCGCAGTCCATCAGCCCGATCTGGTGGGCGAGGTCGAGGCTCGCGACCGGCTCGTCGAGGAACAGCACCTGGCGGTCCGTCGCCACGTGGCCGGCGCGCAGCTGCGCATAGGTGCGGGCGAACTGCACCCGCTGCTGCTCGCCGCCCGAGAGCATCTGATAGCCGCGGGCGACGAGATGGCCGATATCCGCCGCCTCCAGCGCCTCGGCGATGACCGCCTCGCGGCCGCTCCGCGTCAGCGCCCGGCCGACGCCGTCAATGCCGATCCGCACCACTTCCGCGACCGTGAAGGGGAAGGCGAGGCGATTGGCCTGCGCCATCACGGCCCGCCGCGCCGCCAGCTGCCATGGCGGGATGGCCGACAGCCTGTCTCCCCCGATGAGGACCTCGCCCGAATCGGGCGCGAGTTCGCCGGTGAGCAGCTTGGTCAGGGTCGTCTTGCCGGCGCCATTCGGGCCGACCACGACGATCATCTCGCCCTGGCCAAGCGCCAATGAGACGCTGTCCACCACCTTGCGCCCGCCGAAGGCGGCGGTGAGGTCGCGGGCTTCGAGGAGGGGGCTCATGCGTCGAGGCTCCGGTCGCGCCTCAGCAGCAGCCACAGGAAGAAGGGGGCGCCGATGGCGGCGGTGAGGATGCCGATGGGCAACTCAGCCGGGGCAACGACGATGCGGGCTGCGAGATCCGCCCCGGTGAGGAGGCCGGCGCCGAGCAGCGCGGCGAAGGGCAGAAGCGTGCGGTGGTCGGGGCCGAAAACGAGCCTGAGCAGGTGCGGCACGACGATGCCGACGAAGCCGATCACGCCCGCCGAGGCGACGCTCGCGCCCACCGCCACCGCCACCATGAGGATCACCGCGCGCTTCAGCGTCTGGACGGGGATGCCGAGATGGAAGGCCTCGGCCTCGCCGAGCAGCAGGGCGTTGAGCCCGCGGGCGAGAAGCGGCACTGCGAGCAGAACGGGCAGGACCAGCGGCACGACGGTCCAGACCTTGGTCCAGCTCGCGCCCGACAGCGAGCCGAGCGACCAGAAGGTGAGGTCGCGCAATTGCCGGTCGTCGCTGACGAAGGCGAGGACGCCGGTCAGCGCCCCGGCAAAGGCGCCGAGCGCGACACCGGCGAGCAGCATTACCGCCACCGATGTCCGGCCGTGGCGCGTGGCGATGGCATAGAGGATCAGCGTCGAGGCGAGGCCGCCGACGAAGGCACCGATCGGCAACAGGATGAAGGGCAGCTGCGCCGAGACCGTGCCGAGGATCCGGTCGCCCAGCACGATGGTGAAGCCGGCGGCGAGTGCCGCGCCCGACGACACGCCGACGAGGCCGGGATCGGCCAGGGGATTGCGGAACAGGCCCTGCATCAGCGCCCCCGACACGGCGAGCGCCGCCCCGATCAGCGCCCCGAGGATAAGGCGCGGCACGCGGATGGACAGGATGATGAGCGCCTCGCGGCTGGCAAGCACCTCGCGGTCTCCGGTGAGCCAGGCGGCAAGGACAGCGACCACGCGCTCCGGCGCGATGCGGACCGCGCCGCTGCCGAGCGACAGAACAGCGACGAGGGCGAGGCCGATGCCGATCGCGCAGCCGGCGATGGCAATGCGTCGCCGCTGCGAGGCGAAGAGGGCGGCGACCGCCGGGGAGGGGACGGCGAGCGTCACCTCAGCCCGCCTTGCCGTAGAGCGCGGTCATCAGCTCGCCGGCCGCATCCGGGGTGCGCGGCCCGAAGCCGAGGAGGTAGAGCCCGTCCATGGCAATGAGGCTGCGGGTCTTCGCCGCCGGGGTGGCGCCGAGCGAGGCGATGCCGAAGACCTGGTCGGGCGAGGCCGCATGATCGTTGTGGCTCATCATCAGGATCGCGTCCGGTGCGGCAGCGATCAGCCCCTCGTCGGTCAGCGGCTTGAAGCCCTCGACGGTCTCGGCGGCATTGAGTCCGCCGGCGGCGCGGATGATCGCGTCGGCGCTGCTCCGATTGCCGCCGACCATGACGCGGCCGTTCTGCAGCGACAGCACGAAGAGCACGCGCTTGCGTGCGGCGATGGCCTCGCGGCGGCGCTTCAGGCCGGCAAATCCCTCCTCGACGCGCGCTGCCAGGCCATTGGCCTCGCCCTCGGCGCCGACGAATCGGCCGATGGCCCGGATGCGGCCGGAAACGCCGGCTTCCGAGGTGTCCTCGCCGACGCGCTCGACGCGTACACCGGCCTCGGCGATGAGCTTCAACGCGTCGGGCGGCCCGGCCCCCTCGACGGCGAGCAGATCCGTGGTCCTGAGCGACAGCACGCCCTCCGGCGACAGGGCGCGGACATAGCCCACCTGTGCCTTGTCCTTCAGCGCGGCGGCGGGAAAGAGGCTGGTCGTATCGACGCCGACCAGCAGGTCCTGACGGCCCAGCGCATAGACGATCTCGGTGATGACGCCGCCGGCGGCGACGATGCGCCGCTCGGCCGCGCGCGAGACGTGGGGCGCCAAGGGGAGGGCGGCGGTGGCGGCGAGGAGGCTGCGGCGCGACAGCGGCAGGATCGGGAAAGGTGCGCGGGTCATTTGGTCAGGATCAGCTTGTCGTTGGCGGTGACGCGAAGGCGGTAGCGCTCGCCCTTGTGCAGGATCACCGCTTCGCGGCCGGCGCCGAGGATGGCGCTGACCTCAACGGTCGGGACCGCCTGCGGAGATTCCGCTCCCGTCTCTCGGCTGGAATGCAGGGGAGGAACCACCGGTTCGGGGGATGCGATCATCGGAAAAGCCTAGTTTGGAATGATAACAATCAGTCAGAAGTGTCTGGAAACATTAAAAACTGCCTCCGCCACAACCATTGTTGACATTGATAGTCAGGTTAATTAGGCATCGTCAACAGCGCCGCGACCGGTCAACCCGGCCGGATCATTCGCCAGCCAGCCCGATGCCGGAGCATCGACGCCAGCCAGCCGACAACGACACGTCATTCAGGCTTGCAGGTTCGATCATGCTCATCCGTCGCGGCTGCGCGGCGCTTCTCGCGTCCGTCTCCACCCTCGTTTTCACCGCCGGCCCGGTCCTCGCCCAGGCGCCATCCCAGCCGGCCGAGCAGCGCACCCAATCCGCCCAGGACGAGATCACCGTCTCGGCCGAACGCACGCCGTCGACGGTCTACAACGCACCCGGCACGGTTACGGTGGTGAACGAGCAGCAGCTCCAGCAGAACCTCATCCAAGGCCCGCGCGACTTGGTGCGCAACGAGCCGGGCCTTGCCGTCAGCAACGCACCGACCCGCGTCGGCGCGGGCAACTTCTTCATCCGCGGCATCGGCGATAACCGCGTCCGCCTTGAGATCGACGGCACGCGCATCCCGGACTATCCGGGCTCCAATGTCGGCCCCGGCCTCTACACCCGCGACATCGTCGACTACGAGGACCTGAAGCGCGTCGAGGTCATCCGCGGGCCGGCCTCGGCCCTCTACGGCTCGGACGCCATCGGTGGCGTCGTCTCCTTCACCACCAAGGACCCCGGCGACTATCTGCGAGAGGTCGGCCGCGACTGGTATGCCGGCACGCGCTTCTCCTTCAACAGCGTCAACCGATCCTTCTCCGAGACCATCACCGGTGCTGCGCGCAAGGGGCCCTTCGAGTTCCTGCTGCAGTACACCCGCCGCGATGGCACGGAGACGCAGGTCAACTCGGCCACCCGCCGCGCCAATCCGCAGAACTTCCAGTCCAACAACATCCTGGCGAAGCTGGTCTATGAGACGCCGGATTCCGGCCGCTGGCGCCTGACCGCCGAGGCCCTGTGGCGCGGTATCGGCACCAACCTCATCTCGGCGCGCACCACCTCCATCGCCAACCAGATCACCCACGACACCAACAAGCGCTTCCGCCTCAGCCTCGACTGGACGCAGCAGCTCTCCTGGGCGATCGCCGACGAGATCAAGGTCATGGTCTATGCCACGGACTTTGACCGCCAGGAGCACACCGACGAGTTCCGCCGGTCAGTGCCGGGGGCGGGCGCAGCGAACCGCCTGCGCGTCTCCGATTTCGATTTCCGCCAGCAGATCTTCGGGCTCGATACGCAGTTCGGCGCGCGCCGCCAGTTCGGCGGTCTCGACCACCACTTCGTCTACGGCTTTACCGCCGACTTCACCCGGTCGTCGCGTCCGCGCATGCGCACCGAGACCGACTTGACGACCGGCCTGCCGATCCCCGGCCCCATCGCCGGCGAGACCTATCCGAACAAGAACTTCCCCGACACCGAGACGATCCAGGGCGCCTTCTACATCCAGGACACGATCTCCTGGGGGCGCCTGCGCGTTACCCCGGCGGTGCGCTTCGATTACTACCACCTGTCGCCGAAGCCGGACGCAGCCTTCTACAATTCCAATCCCGGCTTCCCGATCGGCAATGTCTCGGCCTTCGCCGTCTCGCCGAAGCTAGGCGCCACCTATGACCTTACCGAGAACTTCCGTCTCTTCGGCCAGTACGCCCGCGGCTTCCGCGCGCCGCCCTACGACAACGCCAATTTTGCCTTCTCGAACGCCGCGCAGTTCTACGAGATCCTGCCGAACTTCGGCCTGCGTCCTGAGACGGTGAACAGCTTTGAGGCAGGCCTGCGCGGTCGCTTCGCCGATGGGTCGAGCTTCCAGGTCAGCGGCTTTTACAATCTCTACAACGACTTCATCAACACGGTGACGGTCGGCATCTCGCCGGCCGGCCTGACCCAGTTCCAGTACCAGAACCTCCAGTCGGTGCGGATCTGGGGCTTCGAGGCCAAGGGCGAGTATCGCATCAACCCCGAATGGACCGCCTATGGCTCGGTCGCCTACGCCAACGGCACCGACCAGACGACGGGCCTGCCGATCGACAGCATCGATCCGGTGACCGGCGTCGCCGGCCTGCGCTACACCAGCCCGCAGAACTGGATGCTGGAGGGTCGTATCCGCGCCGCCGCCGCCAAGACGCGGGTGAGCGCCGCCAACATCTTCCAGCCCGGCGCCTACGCCACGATGGACGTGCTCGGCGCCTACGAGATCAGCCGCAACGTCACGGTGCGCGCCGGTGTCTTCAACATCTTCAACGCCCGCTACTTCAACGCCATCGACGTGGCGGGCCTGACTCGGACCAACGCCAATCTCGAGCTCTTCCGCGCCCCCGGCCGGTCGGTCTCGCTCAGCGTCTCCGCGAAGTTCTGAGGCCGTCATGGCGGGCACAGCGACGGCACGGCGGTTGGAAGGCGGGCGCCACCCGGCGTCCCGGTCCCGCGGTCGCGCGCGCGTCGAGCCCGTCCTCGTCGGTGGCGAGGGGCCGGCCCGCCAGGGCCTGCCCGGCTCGGCATCCCCGGGTGCCGCCGCGCAGCGGGGGGAGGGCGCACCTCCTGTCATCCTCCCGTTGCCGGACCTCGCCGCCGCCACCCTGTCTCCGCCGGTGGAGATCCCGCCGGCGGTTGTCGACGACCATGCAGCGGTGGCGGCTGCCGCCATCACGCCGGAGCGGGCCGTCTCGGCCTGTCCCATGCCGGCGCGGCGCCTGTCGCTCTCGGTCATCGCCTCGATCGCCCTTCATGGGGCTGCGGCCGCTGCTTTCGTCTGGCTGGGTCTCAAGGCCCCGGCGCCGATCTCGGCCGGCAAGGAGGGCATCGCCGTGGAGGTGGTGGTCTCCGCCGACACCGGCGCCGCATCGCGCCAGGATGCGGCGAGCGGCAGGGAGGAGGCGGTCAGTTCCGCCATCGACAGCGAGGCCCGACAGGCGGTTGAGGCACCGCCCACGCAGACGCCGCCGGAGATGGCGGTTCTCGATCCGGCTCCCGTGCCCACCGATGATCCGCCCGTCGCGCAGCCCGATCCCCTGACGATGGCCGAGCGCCTCGTCGACCAGCTGCCGCCGCCGCCCATGCCGGAGACGCTGGCTCTCGCGGAACGGCCCGTCGAAGCGGCAGCGGTTGAGACCCCGTCCCCGCCCGCGCCGGAACAGGTGGCGATGCCGCCCCAGCCCGCCGCGCCCGTCCAGGTGGAAGCGCCCGTCGAGGCTAGCCAGCTCGCCGAACTCCAGACCGCGGCGCCCCAGCCGGTCCTGCCGCCGACCCCCGCGCCTGCCTTGCGTGCCGTGACGCCGCCCCCAGCCCGCCGTGAGGCCGTCCGGCTGCCGCCCACCCGGCGCGAGGCACCGGTGACCCGCCAGCCCGTCCGTCCGACGCGCCAGGCCGCGGCGACGCCGCAGCCCGACCGTCCCGCCCGCGCTGCCCGCCAGGCCGAATCCTCCGCCGCGCAGTCCGAGCGCGGCGAGGGCGCCGGCCAGCGCAACCGCCAGCAATCCGATGCCAATGGCACGACCGGAGCCGCGACGACGGCGGCCGTTGCCGCCTGGCGCCAGCGTGTCCTCGCCCATCTCGCCCGGTTCAAGGTCTATCCCGACCACGCGCGCGATGCCGGCATCCGCGGCCGCGCCGCCGTCTCCTTCACGCTGTCCGCCAGCGGCTCCGTGTCGTCGGTCGCCATCGCCACCTCCTCCGGGGCGGCGGTGCTCGATCAGGCGACGCTCGCCATGGTGCGTCGCGCCCAGCCCTTCCCGCCGAACCCGGCCGGAAGTCCCGCCAGCTTTACGGCGGGCATCAACTACTCTCTCTATTGACGTCAGCCAGTCCCAGGGACCAGCCAGAAGGACCTCGCCATGTACATCGCCATGAACCGCTTCAAGGTCATCAAGGGCGCCGAAGCCGATTTCGAGACCATCTGGCGGACCCGCCAGTCCTATCTCAGCGAGCTCGAAGGCTTCGTGGAATTCGCCCTGCTGAAGGGTCCGGAGCGCGAGGATCACACGCTCTATTCCTCCCACACGGTCTGGAGGTCGAAGGCCAATTTCGAGGCCTGGACGAAGTCGGAGCAGTTCCGCAAGTCGCATGCCCGCGCCGGCCAGCAGAACAAGCCGACCTCGCTGGGCCACCCTGAATTCGAGGGCTTCGAGGCGATCATCGTCGAGCGCAACGAGGGCTCGCCCTCGGTCGCCGCGGAGTGAGGCCATGACGGTCCATCAGGTCCTGTCCCGCGAGGACAGGCTGTCGGCAGCGCGCGCAGCGCTCGCCGCCAAGCCCGACGGGGTCATCGAGAACGTCGCGCGCGAGCATGGCGTCGCCGCCCGCGACGTCCTCGCCATGCTGCCGCCGGGGGAAGCCGTCGCGGCGCCCGCCGAGGCCTTCGAGGCGATCTGGACCGAGGTGACGGGATGGGGCGAGATCCTCTTCATCGTCAACACGCCGGACATCGTGCTGGAATGCCACGGCGCGCTGGTGCCGGGCACGGCCGGCCACGGCTGGTTCAACGTCCATGGCGACAGCCCCATCGGCGGTCACATCAAGGCGTCGAACTGCCGCGAGATCTGCTTCGTCGACCGGATGTTCCACGGCCGCCGTTCGCTCTCGATCCAGTTCTTCAACGAGGCCGGCGAGGCGATGTTCAAGATCTTCGTCCGTCGCGACAAGGAGCGGGCGCTGATCGCCGACCAGATCCCGCGATTCGAGGCGCTGCGGGCCCGCTACGCCTGAGCCATGGCTCGCCGCCGCTTCACAGGCGGCGGCGAACATGCGAGGCAGCGGCGTGACCACCATCGCCCATGTCTCCGACCTTCATCTCGCGCCGGTGCCTTTCCCGTTCGGGGAGGGGCTGAAGCCGGCACTGGGCTGGATCAACTGGCGGCGCAAGCCCGACGCCCATGATCCCGCCATCGCGGCCCGCGTCGCCGAAGCCGTGCGGGCGGCCGCGCCCGACCAGGTCGCCATGACCGGCGACCTCATCGAACTCGGCCAGGCGAGCGAGTATGGCGCCGCAGCCGAGGCCCTCGCCGCCTTTGGCCCGCCCTGCCGGCTCTCCTGGGCTCCCGGCAATCACGACGTCTACACGGTGCGCGCCGTGCCGCGCCTGCGCGAGGCGCTCGGTGGCTGGCTTGCGCCGGAGACCGGGCCTCAGAACGCGGCCGACATCCGTGGGCATTTTCCCCGCCTCGTGGTGGTCGGCCGCGTGGCCCTGGTCACCCTCTGCTCGGGCCTGCCGACCTGGCTCTTCTCCGCCGAGGGGGAGATCGGTGCGGCCCAGCTCGCCCGGTTCGACGCGGCGCTGTCATCGCTCGACCGCACCGCTCATCTGCCCGTCATCGCCATCCATCACCCGCCCCATGCGCCGGGCCTGTCGCCGCTGAAGCGCCTGCGCGATGGCGACGTGATGATGCGCCTCCTCGCCCGTCATCGCTGCCCGCTCGTCCTGCACGGCCATCTGCACACGGCCGGCGAGACGACGGCCACGGTCGATGGTTTCGCCATCACGCTCGCCGGTGCGCCCTCGGCCTCATCCGCCGGCCATCACGGCGACGATCCCGCCGGCTATTCGCTTGTTCATGTGGACGAGGCCCTCGGCTGGCGCCTCGAACGCCGCGCCGTCTGACCAAGGCGCAGGGGCGCCCTGCAGCTTTCCGATTGGCAGCGCCGCCGCTTGGTGTCTTGATGACGCCCCCGCGGCACCAACCGGTCGACCTCCATGAATGCTCCCTTCGCGGCCCCCGCCATCGATCCGGCTCTCGTCGAGGCCCTGCGCGCCCTGCTTGGCTCCCGCCTGTCGCTGTCCGAATCAGACCGTGCCCAGCACGGCCGCGACGAATCCCGCCACACGCCGCGCCTTCCGGACGCGGTCTGTCGCCCGCACACGACGGAGGAGGTGTCGGCCATCGTGAAGCTCTGCGCCGCCCATGGCACGCCGGTCATCGCCTATGGCGTCGGCTCTTCGCTGGAGGGCGCGCTGATCCCGGTGAAGGGCGGCGTCTCCATCGACATGAACGAGATGAACGCCATCCTCGAGGTTCGGTCGCAGGATCTCGACGTCACCGTGCAGGCGGGCGTCACCCGCAAACAGCTCAACGCTCATCTGCGTGACACCGGCCTGTTTTTCCCCATCGATCCCGGCGCCGATGCCTCCATCGGCGGCATGGCCGCGACCCGCGCCTCCGGCACCAATGCCGTGCGCTACGGCACCATGCGCGAGAACGTGCTCAGCCTCACCGTCGTGCTGGCGGACGGGCGCATCATCCGCACACGCTCGCGCGCCCGCAAATCGGCGGCGGGCTATGACCTCACCGGCCTCTTCGTCGGCTCGGAGGGCACGCTCGGCATCATTACCGAGGTGACGGTCCGGCTCTACGGCATTCCCGAGGTGATGGCGGCGGCGATCTGCGCCTTCCCGAGTGTCGAGGCCGCCGTCGACACGGTGATCCAGACCATCCAGATGGGCATTCCCGTCTCGCGCGTCGAACTGCTCGACGACAATGCCATCTCGGCGGTCAACGCCTATTCCAAGCTCTCCCTGCCGGTGACGCCGACGCTGTTCTTCGAATTTGCCGGCAGCCAGGCCGGCGTCGAGGAGCAGGCCGCGATCGTCGAGGAGATCGCCAAGGGCGAGGGCGCCACCAACTGGCGCTGGTCGGCCGATGCCGACGAGCGCAATCGCCTCTGGCAGGCCCGCCACGACATCCACTGGGCCATCCGCGCCGCCAATCCCGGCAAGCAGGGCTTCGGCACCGATGTCTGCGTGCCCATCTCGTCGCTCGCCGAGGTCATCCGCGGCGTACGCGAGGACACGCGGCAGCAGCCCTTCAACACCACGCTCGTCGGCCATGTCGGCGACGGCAACTTCCATTTCGGCTTCCAGATCGATCCGGAAAGTCCGGAGGAGATCCGTGCAGCGGAAGAGGCCTATGACAAGATGGTGGCCCATGCGGTGCGCGTCGGCGGCACCTGCACCGGCGAGCACGGCGTCGGCCTCGGCAAGCGCAAATACATGCGCATGGAATATGGCGACGCCGTCGACGTCATGCACCTAGTGAAGAACGCCCTCGATCCGCAGGGCATCCTCAATCCCGGCAAGGTCCTGCCGGACTGAGGAGCCTCACTCCGCCGCAGCCGGCACCTGCCGCGACCACCAGGCGTCGAGCGCGGCGCGGCTGCAGGGGACGCGATCATCGAGCTCGCCGGCGAAGGCCGCCCAGGCCTTGGTGAAGCGCTTCGGCACCCCGACGATCAGCGGCAGGCCCTGTTCCACGGCTGCGCCGATCTCGGCGACGAGCCCGCCGCCTTCGGCCTCGGCCCGGCCGAACTTGTTGACGATGACGAGGCTCGCCGGCTGCTCCAGCGCCGCGCGCAGGGCCCCTGCGGCTGCCGCGAGGCCGGCCGGATCGAGCCGGCAGGCATTGACGCTGCCCGAGCCGAGGTCCTGGCAGATGTTGAACCGCCGCCCGCTGCCGACCAGCTCCAGCTCCATGTCGATCTCGGCGCAGCTCGCCCCCGCATTGACCTGGACGAGCCCTGCCACCGCGACGCCGGCGCGCGCGAGGTCGTGGGCGAAGTCCGTGAGAAGGACGTCGCAATCCTCGTCGGGGCCGTAGATCACGGCAGCAATGGCGGTCATCGGGTCGTCTCGCTTTCCCGCGCAAGATGGGGCGCGTCGCCCGGTGCGTAAAGCCCTGGCTCGTCGCGGCCCCGGTCGGGCTCGGCAACGGAGCCTTTTCGGTGTCTCATGCGTTGGCGCTGCGTCGCTGCGTCGCCGTGCCTACCGATGAGGGAACCGAACCCATGAAAGCCATCGTCCTTGCGGCCGCCGGCCTTGCCTGTCTTCTCGCGTTGCCCGGCAATGCCGAGGCCTCCCATCGCCGCGACCGTTCCATGGCGGGCTGGTGCCGCGCCGACGCCGCCCAGATGATGGGCGTGAGCCGCCGCGCCGTCGTGCTGGAGAACCGGGTGCTGCGCACCGAAGCCGGCCGCTACCAGATCCGAGGCCTCGCCGCGCATGGTGCACTGGGATCCCGCACCTTCACCTGCCATTTCAACGCGCGCGGCGTCCTGCAGGGCGCGGTCTGACCGCTCATCCGGTCTTGCGGATGGTGAAGGTCAGGGTCTCCGACACTTTCGCCTGAGCCTCCAGCACATGCCCCGTCTCGCGGACGAGATGGGGGATGTCGATGGCCGCCATCGGGTCGGTGCAGACGACGTGCAGACGGTCGCCGACCTCGGCGCGCTGCAGGGCGCGGCGGGTGCGGAGGGCGGGGAGGGGGCATTTCAGCCCTTTCAGGTCCAGCAGCGTCGCCCCATCCGGAGCGCCGCCGGAACCATCCCCGCTCATGATGCGGACATCAGTGCTTGGCGCCATCCGGACGGGCCATGCCGTCCCAGGTCTTGCCGACGAGGTTGTAGCCAGCCTCGGTGCCGCGCAGCTGCGCGCCGGTCGTGGCGAAGCGGGCGTCGGCGGTCATCTGGTAGTTGGAGTTGAGGACGAAGCCGGCGCCGACGGCGATAGCCACGGCAGCGACGAAAGCAAGGATCATGGCCTTCATGGTGGTCCCCCGTTCTTGTCTTCTTGCAAAAAGAAGCTGTTGTTTCGTCAGGATATCTAGCACGCGGCTGGAATGGTTCAAGCGTCGCCGCGTCGCAGCCCGTCACTCGATGATGATGCGCGGCGGCGGCTTGATGGTGACATCGCCCGTGCCGGTGAGGCTCGCCCAGACCTGCCGTGCGATCTCGCGATAGACCAGGGCATGCGGGCTGTCGGGCACGGTCGCGACCAGCGGCCGACCGGAATCGGAGCGGGCGCGCAGGTCCATGTCGAGCGGAATTTCGCCGAGGAAAGGCACGCCGAGCCGCGTCGCCTCTGCCCGCGCCCCGCCATGGCCGAAGATGTCGTAGCGCTTGCCGGTGTCGGGAGCGATGAAATAGCTCATGTTCTCGACGATGCCGAGGATCGGCACCTCGGTCTTCCGGAACATCGCGACGCCGCGCCGCGCATCGATCAGCGCGAGGTCCTGCGGCGTCGAGACGATCACCGCGCCGGCGAGCGGCGTTGCCTGCGCCATGGTGAGCTGCGCATCGCCGGTGCCCGGCGGCATGTCGACGACGAGCACGTCCAGCTCGCCCCAGGCGACCTCGCGCAGCATCTGGGTGATGGCGCTCATCACCATCGGCCCGCGCCAGATCATCGGCGTCTCTTCCTCGACCATGAAGCCGATGGACATGACCTTCACGCCGAAATTCTCGAGCGGGGCGAGGGTGCGGCCGGAGACGACGCGCGGCTTGCCCGACAGGCCAAAGAGCTTGGGCAGCGAGGGCCCATAGATGTCGGCGTCGAGGATGCCGACCTTGCGGCCATTGGCGGCGAGCGCCAGGGCGAGGTTGCAGGCCGTGGTGGACTTGCCGACGCCGCCCTTGCCGGAGGCGACCGCGATGACGTGCTTCACGCCGGGAATGGTCGCGACCTTCGGCGACGGCGCGTTTGTCGGGCGGCCCGGCGCCACATGCGGCTGCGTCGAGGGGGCAGGGCGCGTGGCCGTCGCGGCGGCGCCCGGCGCACGGTCGGCGGTGAGCGAGACAAAGACCTGGCCGACGCCGGGAATGCCGGAAATGGCGGACTGGGCCGCGGCGCGCACCGGCTCCATGGCGGGCGCCTCCGTCGGGTCGATGGCGATGGCGACCATCACGCGCTCGCCGGTGACGACGATGTCGGAGAGGCGGCCCGAGGCCGTCAGCGACTGGCCGCTCGCCGGCAGGAGCACCTTCTCCAGCGCACGTGCGACTTCTTCCCGTGTGACCATGATGCCCTCGCCTGACCGGCGGTCACATAGGGCATGGCGGCGTCCGGCGAAAGGGCAGCGGGCCGATCGCGACGAAAGGTCAGGGGGTGACGGTCAGCTTCAGCACATAGGCGTCGAGCGGCACCGGCCGTCCGCCGGTGGTGAGCTCGCGCGGCGGCGCCGACAATTCACCGAAGGTGACGAAGCGGCCCTGCACCGGCACGAAGGGCGCGCCCAGATGGGCGGCGGGCGACAGGCGGAAGGACGGCGTGGTGGCACCGATGGCCTGGACCTCGACCACCGGGGGGCCGGCGCGCTCGCAGCGCGCCGTGGCACAGCGGCCGTCGGCGATGACGCGGGTGAACCTCAGCTTCAGCATGCGGCCGCCGGGACCGGGGACCTCGACCGTCTCGCCGCCACGGATCTCGATGTGCCGGGGACCTGCGTCCTGCGCCTTGCTGGGTCCGGTGACCAGCACGAGCGCGGCGCTGGCCGCGAGGAACATCAGGGTGGGGGCGGCGATCATGGTCAGCGTAGCCAGGGTTCGGGTGTCGAAATGCATGTGCGGCTCCGGATGTTGCATCCGTGTGTCGCGGCCACGCTGAAAATGGTTCGACAGACAGATGGGCGCGTGAGGCCCAAAATGCGAAGGGGGGCGGGATCACGTTCCGGCGAGCCCTGTCCGTCTGCATGGCTGCACGGTAAAAATCGTGCCTTTGGCGGCCTCAGCCATGTTGGAGCCGTCACCGAGTCGTGGTAGCAGGCTTCGCCAACCCTTCAACGAGCCGCCCCGCTTCCTTTCGCCGAATCGAAAGGCCGGGATCGGCTTTTCCCGCAGCGGAGTTGGCCATGGCCGTCATCAAGTCCATCGAGGAAGCCCTCACCTTCGACGACGTGCTGCTGCGGCCGGGACTGTCTGACGTCATGCCGGGTGATGTCGACGTGAAGACGCGGATCACGCGCACCATCAGCCTCAATATCCCGCTGATGTCCTCGGCCATGGACACGGTCACCGAGTACCGCATGGCCATCGCCATGGCCCAGGCCGGCGGCATCGGTGTCGTCCACCGCAACCTCGATCCCGAGATCCAGGCGGATCATGTCCGGCAGGTGAAGCGCTTCGAGAGCGGCATGGTGTTGAATCCCATCACCATCCACCCCGACGAAACCCTGGCCGATGCCCTCGCCCTGATGAAGAAGCACGGTTTCTCCGGCTTCCCCGTCGTCGAGCGCGGCCCGAATGGCAAGGGCGGCAAGCTTGTCGGCATCCTCACCAACCGCGACGTGCGTTTCGCCACGCGTCCCGACCAGCCGGTCTCTGAGCTGATGACCAAGGACCGGCTCATCACCGTGGGCGAGGGCGTCAGCCAGGAGGAGGCCAAGCGCCTCCTGCACCAGTTCCGCATCGAGAAGCTGATCGTCGTCGACGAGCACTACCGCTGCACCGGCCTCGTCACCGTCAAGGACATCGAGAAGCAGGTTGCCAATCCCAACGCCTGCAAGGACGAGCAGGGCCGCCTGCGCGTTGCTGCCGCCACCACCGTTGGCGAGCAGGGCTACGAGCGCACCGAGATGCTGATCGATGCGGGCGTCGACCTCGTCGTCGTCGACACCGCCCACGGCCATTCCCAGAAGGTTCTCGACCAGGTCGCCCGCATCAAGCGCCTGTCGAACAAGGTCCAGGTCGTCGCCGGCAATGTCGCCACGGGCGCCGCCACCAGGGCGCTCATCGATGCCGGCGCCGATGCCATCAAGGTCGGCATCGGCCCTGGCTCCATCTGCACCACCCGTATTGTCGCCGGCGTCGGCGTGCCGCAGCTCACCGCCATCATGGAGAGCGTCGAGGCCGCCCAGGCCACCGGAACGCCGGTGATCGCCGATGGCGGCATCAAGTTCTCCGGCGACCTCGCCAAGGCGCTTGCGGCCGGCGCCGAGGTGGCGATGATCGGCGGGCTCCTTGCCGGCACGGACGAGGCACCGGGCGAGGTCTATCTGTGGCAGGGCCGGTCCTACAAGAGCTACCGCGGCATGGGCTCGGTGGGCGCCATGGCCCGTGGCTCGGCCGACCGCTACTTCCAGGCCGAGGTGAAGGACGCCCTGAAGCTGGTGCCGGAGGGCATCGAGGGCCAGGTGCCCTATAAGGGGCCGGTCTCCACCGTGGTCCACCAGCTCGTCGGCGGCCTGCGCGCCGCCATGGGCTATACCGGCGCCCGCACGCTGGCTGATTTCCGCACCCAGACTGAGTTCGTGCGGATCTCCGGCGCCGGCCTGCGCGAGAGCCACGTCCATGACGTGACCATCACCCGCGAGAGCCCGAACTATCCCAATGGCGGCCGCGTCTGAGGCCCGGAGATGAAAAAGGCGGCCGGTGGGCCGCCTTCTTCCATTGATCGGCGCGAAGCGTCAGTTGCAGACGCGAACGCGGCGCAGCTCCGGGCCGTAATAGGTATCGACCCAGCGGCGCTCGACCCAGCACTCGCGGTAGCTGTTCGCGGAAGCGGCGGCAGCGGCTCCGCCGATGATGAGCGCGGCGGCGCCGATCCCGATAGCGGCACCTGGGCCGATACCACGGCCGCGGCCACGATACGGGCCAGGACCCGGGCGGAAACCGGGACGGCCGGCGAAACGCGGGCCGCCGCGGAAGCCGCCACGACGGCGCTGCATTTCGGTGGGCTGTGCGGTGTCGATGGTCGAGCTGATCGCGGCCCGCTCGGCCGAGGCGGCGGAAGCGGTTGCCGGCATCAGCGCGGTGAAGCCGAAGGCCATCAGGCCGGCAGCGGTGGACAGGGCCAGGGCCCGGATGGACGTCGAACGCATGACTGTTCTCCCCGAGTTCGGCGGTTTCCTCCCCGCCGGATCGCGACCGACACGATCGCGACGTGTGTCATAGGTAAGGGCCATGAACGGCCGTTCCTTGACCAACGTATGACCAGCATGGTCGGTTCTGCGCCCTAACGGAAGCGGAATCTCACGGATGTCTTCACAAGAAGGATTGTCTCGATGGGCTTGATGAATGCCGGCATGAATTCGCTGGTCTGGCCGGTGCTGGCGCAGATCCTACTCACGCTCGTCGTGCTCGTGGTCATGGGAGTCTTCCGCCGCAAGGCCATGATGGCCCGCGAGGTCAGGATCAGCGAGATCGCGCTGAAGAATGACGCCTGGCCCTCGAAGCCGCAGCAGGCCGCCAACAATTTCACCAACCAGTTCGAGACTCCCGTCCTCTTCTACGTCCTGTCGATCCTCGCCATTCATGTCGGCGCGACCGGCTGGGTCATGGTGGCGCTCGCCTGGCTGTTCGTTGCGAGCCGCATCGTCCATGCCGTCATCCATATCGGCTCGAACAACATGATCATCCGTCCGCTGGCCTTCCTGGTCGGCTGCGTCGCCATCCTCGGCATGCTCGTCGGCGTCTTCATCGCCGCGGTCTGATGCGGAGGGGCCGCCCCGGTCTGCGACCGGGACGGCCCGACGAGAGGCACCTCAATAGGCGCAGACGTTGACCAGCCGACGCTCGACGCCGTAGGGCGTGTCGATCCAGCGGTAGCGGTAGCAGCTGGCGCCCACCGTCGCGATGCCGAGACCACCGACCCAGACACCGTGGCGCCAGAAGCCGCGGCGATGCCCATGGCGAGGGCCGTGGAAGCCGAGACGCGGGCCGCCGATGTGACGCGGGCCACCAATGTGACGAAGGCCACCAATGTGACGCCCGCCGCCGACGTGGCGAACGCCGCCGAGATGCACGCCACCGGCGCGGAAGCCACCGCCGCCGCCGCGGTAACCGCGGGCTTCGGCATCGGTGGTGGCATAGAGCGAGAGACCGGCAACGGCGATACCGGCGAGGGCAAGGGCCTTGAGGGAGGTCATGGCTGCGTTCCTTGAGCGTTGGAGGAGTGAGGAATTCGCCCCTTCGATCATGGGTCGCCGCGCCCGCGGAAAAGGTTCAACGCTGACGGCGCGGCCCGTCGTCGCGCTCATTGCGGTCTTGGCTGGTAACCGCGCTCCATACTGCAAATCGATCCGGTTTAATTAAGCAGACTTTCAGCCTCGATCCCTAAACTCCTTCCTATCGCGGCAGACCGGGACCGATGACGCAGCAACCCGCCATCACCCTGGAGGATGTCAACCGGGCCATGACCGCCCGGCGGCGGGACCTGTCCTTCCCCGAGCCAATCGAGCAGCATTTCGCCGCCGAGATGGATGCCCGCCGCGGCCGCGCCGTGCGCCGGATTTTGCCGCGCACCCTGGTCATCTACAATGCCTTCATCATCGGCGACCATCTTCTGACGCCGGACGCCGTCATGGTGTCGTGGATCGTCCACTTTCTCGTCGTGACGCCCTGGATCATCGCCGTCATCCTGCTGATGCCGAAGATCACAACGCGGCTGTGGCGCGACCTCTTGGTCGCCAGCCTGCCGCTGTCGATCGTCGCCGGAGTACTCGCGGTCTTTGCCATGTCTCGCTCGCCGTTTGCCGAGCACTACCAGTACTTCGTCATCGTGGCACTGCTCTACGGCAACGCCGTCCTGCGCCCGAGCCTTCCGCTCACGCTCGCCATCTCGGCAGTGACCGTGGTCGCGCATGCGGTGGTCCTCGCGCTGCACCCGGCCGTTCCCGTCGTGGTGGCCGTCTCGGCCAGCGCCTGCCTCATGGTCGCGAGCTACGTCTCGCTGGCCACCAATGCCGCCATGGAGCGCGACCTGCGCCGCCTCTACCTGATGCGCCTGTCGGAGAGCCTCATCGCGAGCGACCTTGAACGCGCCGCCGCCGACCTTCACCGCATCGCCCTGGTTGATCCGCTGACAGGCCTTGCCAATCGCCGTGGCATCGATGCCCGGGCCGCGGCGCTCAGCGGTGGCGTCGATGGCGGCCCCTTCGCCGTGCTGATGATCGACGTCGACCGCTTCAAGTCCTTCAACGACCATTATGGCCACCCCGAGGGCGACAGGTGCCTCGCCGCCGTGGCCCTGGCCATACGGGAATCGGTGTGCGGCGGCGTCGATGTCGCCGGCCGCTATGGCGGCGAGGAGTTCCTCGTCCTGCTGCCCGGCGCCACTCTCGCAGAGGCGCAGCCCGCCGCCGAACGCATTCGCCGCGCCATCGAGGACCTGGCCCTGCCGCATGCCGCGGCCGAGTGGGGCGTCGTCTCGGTCAGCATTGGCCTTGCCGCCGCCGACGGCCTCACTCCCGAGACCTTCCCCCCTGTGGTGGCCGCTGCCGATGCGGCGCTCTACGTCGCCAAACAGGCTGGCCGCAACCGTGTCCATGCCGCCGGGCAGGTGCCTCCCATCGACACAGCCGGGCGGCGGTCCCGCCCGGTCTCGGATGCCGCCTGATCGGGGTGCGCTTGCTTGATGAGCGTCTGCCGGTCTAACAGCACGGGCCTTGGCGGGTCCGCTCCCGTCCTGGAGACGCCGTGACACCCTCCGCCCGCCTGTCCGCCGCCATCGAGGTTCTCGCCGATATCGAGGCCCGCCGCCGTCCTGCGCCCGACGCGCTGAAGGACTGGGGCCTGTCCCATCGCTTCGCCGGGTCGAAGGACCGCGCCGCCATCGCCAGCCTCGTCTATGACGCGCTGCGCCGCCGCGCCTCCGCCGCCCATGTGATGGGCGATGGAAGCCCGCGCGCCGTCCTGCTCGGCAGCCTTGTCCTGGCGCGAGGGCTCGACGCGGCCGCGATCGCTGCGCTCTGCACCGGCGATCGCTTTGCCCCCGAACCCCTGTCGGAGGAGGAGGCCCGTCGCCTCGCCCATCCCGATCTTGCGGACGCGCCCGCCCACGTCGCCGGCGATTTCCCCGACTGGCTGTCCGATGACCTCGCCGCCGCCTTTGGCGACCGGATCGTCGAGGAGATGCAGGCGCTGGCCGCCCGCGCGCCAATCGACATCCGCACCAACACGCTGAAGACCGAGCGCGCCCGCCTCCAGCCGCTCCTTGCGCACCTGTCCCCCGAACCGACGCCCCACGCGCCAACGGGTCTGCGCTTCTCCGCCGGCGAGGATGGCCGTGGACCGACGCTCCAGGTGACGCCGGAATTCCTCAAGGGCCTGTTTGAAATCCAGGACGAGGGCTCGCAGGTCGTTGCCGCGCTGGTCGGCGTCGCGCCGGGCATGCAGGTCGTCGACCTCTGCGCCGGCGGCGGCGGGAAGACGCTTGAGCTCGCCGCGCTCATGGACAATTCCGGCCAGGTCTTTGCCACCGACGCCGATGCCCGGCGTCTTGCCCCTATCCACGACCGCCTGACCCGCGCGGGCGTCCGGAACGTGCAGGTGCGCACGCCGAAGGGCAGGGGCGACGAGCCGCTGGCCGATCTCGCCGGCAAGATCGACCTCGTCCTTGTCGATGCTCCCTGCACCGGCATCGGCACCTGGCGGCGCAATCCCGACACCAAGTGGCGGGTGCGCCCCGGCGCGCTGGACGAGCGCATGAAGGAACAGGACCTCGTGCTCGACCGCGCGGCCAAGCTGGTGAAGAAGGGCGGCCGCATCGGCTACATCACCTGTTCCGTCTTGCCGCGCGAGAACGATGCGCGCGTCACGGCCTTCCTTGAGCGCCATCCCGGCTTTGCGAGCGTTGATCCGCGTGAGCTTCTGGCCCTCGCCCCCGACACCCTTTCGGAGCGCGACGACCTCGTCTCTCCCGCCGGCCTCGGCCTGCAACTCTCGCCACTCAGGACAGGCACGGACGGTTTCTACTGCGCCGTGCTGGAACGATCCCGGTGAGTGACCGGCAGCTCTCCCGCCGCCTCGTCCTGGCAGCTGCGATCGGCCTTGCGCCGGCCCTCGCTGAGGCTCAGCCGGTCGCACGCGTCTCGACGCGGGAGGCGGCTACCGCAGCGCGCCTCATCAATGCCTATCGCGCTAGCCGCGGCCTCGCCGCGCTGCGCGTCGATGCCAGCCTCAATGCCGTCGCCGCCGAACATGCCCGCGCCATGGCAGGCGTGGACCTGCTCTCCCACGACCTCGGCGAGGGCTATACCGCCCGCATGCGGCGCCATGGGCTCCCGCGCGCCTCGGAAAACATCGGCTGGGGCTATGAGACCGTCGCCGAGGCGGTGGCGGCGTGGCGCGCCTCGCCGGCCCACGACGCCAATCTGGTGAAGCCGCATGGCCGCATGGGCCTGGCCCGCGCCGTGGCGCCGGGCATGCGCCCCTACTGGGCTCTGGTCCTCGCCCCCTGACGTCCTGCTGCCATTCCCGTGTTGACGGCTGAAATCCCGGACTTGCGCCGTTTGCGGCATGGTCGTAACGCAAGGCGATGACCCAGCACGACTCCATCCTGATCATCGACTTCGGCTCGCAGGTGACCCAGCTCATCGCCCGTCGCGTCCGCGAGGCCGGCGTCTATTGCGAGATCCACCCCTTCCAGTCGGCGGAAGCCGCCTATCGCAAGATGAAGCCGAAGGGCGTCATCCTCTCCGGCGGCCCCGCCTCGGTGACCGAGGACTTCTCGCCCCGCGCACCGCAGCTGATCTTCGACGAGAAGCTGCCGATCTTCGGCATCTGCTATGGCGAGCAGACCATGGCTGAGCAGCTGGGCGGCAAGGTGGAGGCTGGTCACCACCGCGAGTTCGGCCGCGCCTTCCTTGAGGTGCAGAAGCCGACCAAGCTCTTTGACGGCGTCTGGGAGCCGGGCACCCGTCATCAGGTCTGGATGAGCCACGGCGACCGCGTCACCCGCCTGCCCGACGGTTTCGAGGTGGTCGCGACCTCGGACAACGCCCCTTACGCCGCCATCGCCGATGAGAGCCGCAACTACTACGCCGTCCAGTTCCACCCCGAGGTGGTCCATACGCCGGACGGGGCGAAGCTGATCCAGAACTTCGTCCACAAGATCGCAGGGGCGAAGTCCGACTGGACCATGTCGGCCTATCGCCAGGAGATGATCGCCAAAATCCGCGCCCAGGTCGGCAAGGGCAAGGTGATCTGCGGCCTGTCGGGCGGTGTCGATTCCTCCGTCGCGGCGGTGCTTATCCACGAGGCCATCGGCGACCAGCTCACCTGCGTCTTCGTCGACCACGGCCTGATGCGCCAGAACGAGGCGAGCGAGGTCGTCGACCTGTTCCGCGGCCACTACAACATCCCGCTCGTCCATGTGGACGCCTCCGACCTCTTCCTCGGCCAGCTCGCCGACGTCACCGATCCCGAGACCAAGCGCAAGACGATCGGCCGCCTCTTCATCGAGGTCTTCGAGAAGGAGGCCAAGGCCATCGGCGGGGCGGAGTTTCTGGCCCAGGGCACGCTCTATCCGGATGTGATCGAGAGCGTCTCCTTCACCGGCGGGCCCTCGGTCACCATCAAGAGCCACCACAATGTCGGCGGCCTGCCCGAGCGCATGAACATGAAGCTCGTCGAGCCGCTGCGCGAGCTGTTCAAGGACGAGGTCCGGGCGCTTGGCCGCGAGCTCGGACTTCCCGACAGCTTCGTCGGTCGCCATCCCTTCCCCGGTCCTGGCCTCGCCATCCGCATCCCCGGCGAGATCACCCGCGAGAAGCTCGACATCCTGAGGAAGGCCGACGCCATCTATCTCGACGAGATCCGCAAGGCGGGCCTCTACGACACGATCTGGCAGGCCTTCGCCGTGTTGCTCCCCGTCCGCACTGTCGGCGTGATGGGCGACGGGCGCACCTATGACCATGTCTGCGCCCTGCGGGCCGTCACCTCGGTCGACGGCATGACCGCCGACTTCTACCCCTTCGACATGAACTTCCTCGGCCGCGCCGCGACCCGCATCATCAACGAGGTGCGTGGCATCAACCGGGTCGTCTACGACGTCACCTCGAAGCCGCCGGGCACGATCGAGTGGGAGTGAGGCGCCTCGTGATCGCCGCGGGCACGCGCCCATGAGCCAGAAGGGGTCGATCCCGTCCCGCGAGCGCCGGATCAAGCGCGTCTGTGTCCGCTACGGCCTGCATCTGATGACGGCGCAGAAGCCGGACAAGCGGGTTCTGGCGCATGGCGGCTACATGCTCCGCGATGCCGAGACCATGACCATCGTGCTCGGCGACCAGGGCTATCTCTTCTCCGCCGACCTCGACGAGGTCGAGGCCTATCTGGAGACCCTGGCCTGACGGCGAGGGCCATCGGTGGGCCCGCCTTCAGCCCATGAGGACTTCGCCCAGCTTGTGAGAGGCTGCCGCCCGCCTAGGCTGCCCGCGATGGCGGTACGGGGCATGAGACATGGCGATGGCAGCGGGCACGGCTGACAACGGACCGTGGTGGCGGCGCGTGTTGGGATCGCCGCCTGTCGTCCTGGCGATCCTCTACGTGGCGCTGACCTACCTCTATCTCTCCGGCTTCTTCTTCCGCGCCTCCTTCACGCAGGGGCCGGTCCAGGGCGCCGCGGCCTCCGTCGTCTCCGGCATCATGATGCTGGCGATCTATGCGAGCATCGTCCGCACAGCCGAGAACCGGCCGGTCGACGAACTCGCCCTCGGCCCCGCCGCCCGCGAACTGGGGCTTGGGCTTCTCCTCGGCTTCGGCCTCTACACTGCCTGCATCCTCGTGCTGATGGCCCTCGGCATCTACCGGCTGCAGGGCCTCAACGCCTGGTCCATGCTGCTGCCCGGCCTCGCCGCGCCCATCGCCACTGGCGTCTTCGAGGAACTGGTGTTCCGCGGCGGCGTGTTCCGCCTCGCGGAGCGCTGGTTCGGAACCTGGATCGCGCTCGTCCTGTCCTCCGTCGTCTTCGGCTTCGTTCACCTCGAGAACGATTCGGCGACGATGCAGGGCATCCTCTCGATCTCGCTTTGGGCCGGGATCCTGCTCGTGGCGACCTATCTCCTGACCGGTCGGCTCTGGCTCGGCATCGGCCTCCACGCCGCCTGGAACTACACGCAAGGGTCCGTCTGGTCCGGTATCGTTTCGGGCAACCAGGCGGCACCCGCCGGGCTCGCCCGCTCGACCATGCAGGGGCCGGACTGGCTCACCGGCGGCACGTTCGGGGTCGAGGCGTCTCTTGTCGCGCTGGTGACCTGCTCGGCCGTCGGCATCGCGATGATCGTCGTGGCGGTTCGCCGCGGCCGGATCATCCCACCCCCCTGGACAGCGCCGCGGCAGCCGTGATCCTTGCGGGCGCTTCCGCCCCGGAGCCCTCATGTCAGCCGCCACCGCACCCTCTACGGCATCACCACCTGCGACACCGTCCGCAAGGCGCGCGTCTGGCTGGACGAGAATGGCGTGGCCTACCGCTTCCACGACTTCCGCAAGGATGGGCTCGATGCGGCGCGGCTGAACGGCTGGCTCGATGCGCTCGGCTGGGAGGCGGTGCTGAACCGCGCGGGGACCTCCTTCCGGGCCCTGCCGGAGACAGAGCGCACAGGCCTCGACCGCGACCGCGCGGCGGCGCTGATCCTCGCCAATCCGACGCTGGTGAAGCGTCCGGTGGTGGAGACCGGCGGCGCGGTGATGATCGGCTTCAAGCCCGATCTCTATGCCAGGGCCTTCAACCCCGGCTGAGTGGTCCGACGGCGTCGTCCGGCCCTTTCGGGCGTGACCTCAAGGCAAGCCAAACGCCGAACCCACCGCCCAGCGCCGCTGCGATGATCGGCGCCCAGGCGGCGGCATAGGCCCAGGCATAGCTGCTGAAATAGGGCGATCCGCGCAGCGCGTAGAAGCCCGCGAGCATGAGGAGCGCTGCCCCGTAGCCGCCGACCACGCCGAGGATGGCGCCGATCAGTGTGCGCGGCCCCCGGCCCCACGGCCGGGCCGGCGACAACTGCCCGCCGTCCCGCAGCCTATCGCGCCGTGCCACGACGAGGGCCGCCGTCGTGGCTGCGGCGAGGGCGATGATGCAGGCAACGAAGGGCCCGATGACGAAGGCAAGCCCCATGGCGGCGGCGCCTTCGCGCTGCGAGACTTGGAAGATATCGAAGAGAACGATGCCGATGGCCACGGTGGCGACATAGCCGCTGACGAGGCCGATCAGCCCCCAGACCAGAGCCCATGTGAAGACGCGCATCGCTGAACTCCCATTGACCTGGGAGCCACGGATAGACGCGCGCCATTGCGGCGTTGCCGCGCGGGGCGCCCGCGATGTTTCGCCGATGTCAGGGAGCGCGGGACGGGCGCGGCGGCGGCAGCGGCGCGAAGCCGAGGGCTGCGGCGGGCGGCGTGCTGTCTTCGACCCGGGGGGCCTCGGCCGGCACTGCCGTCGAGAGGGGGATCATGCGAGCGGTCGCGGGCGGCGCCTGCATCTGGATCGGCGCGGCGGCGGGCTCTGGATCGGCGGGGACGACGATGCGCGCCTGGACCTTGTTGGGATCGGCAGCATCGCCCGGCAGCGTGACCGGGCGCGAGGTGCTGGAGGCAAGCGACGGAGCGGCCGGTGCGGGGGAGGCGATGGGAGCTGGTGGGGCAGGCGGCGGGACGAAGGCCGCGACCGTGTCGCGATGGGCGTGGGTGAAGGCAGCGGCGGCGGCGGCGGCCACGGCGATCGCGGAGACGAAGAAGGCGAGGCGTCGCCATCGTGCCCCGCGCAACCGTCGCGCCACGGCGCGTTCGGTGGCGGGATCGTAGCTCATGCCGAGCGCGGCATCGCCGGCTGGGGCGGCGGTCTCGGCGGCGTGTTGGGCTGCTTGAACCTGATTCATTCGACCAATGGCACGCGATGCGAATGGGGCCGCCGGGCCCGGCGCGAGACCAGGCAAGCGGCTATGGCGATGAAGTCCCCGAAGCCTATGCGCGCCAAATGTGGCGCAGATGCGGAGCGGAGGCAAATTGTCCCGCCCCCTGTGGACGGATCGGCGAGCCGTCCATAAGCCCTCTGCCTCACCCCCGCCGCGTTTGCGTCCGACAGGGGGAGTTGATAGGTTCCGCCGCTTCTGACGGGGGCTCGCGCGATCCCTTGGGCGCGGAGCTGGATTGAGACCATGGCCGATATTTTCGACGAAGTGGAAGAGGACCTGCGCCGGGCGCGGTTCGAGGCCTTCTGGCAGAAGAACTGGGTGATCATCGTCGGCGCCGCCGTATCGGTCGTGCTCGTCGTCGGAGGCTGGCGCTTCTACGACCATCTCCAGGCCGAACGCTCGGCCGCGGCGGGCGCCAGGTTCGAGGCGGCGCTGAGGCTCTCGCGTGACAACAGCCCGGACGCGACGTCCCAGTTCAGCAGCCTCGCCGCCGAGGCGCCGGGCGGCTATCGCATCCTGGCCCGCTTCCGGCAGGCGACCGAGCTTGCCACCCGCGACAAGGCGGCGGCTGTCTCGGCCTATGACGCCCTTGCTGCCGATGCCGGCATCGGCCCGCTGATGCAGGACCTCGCCCGCCTGCGCGCCGCCTATCTCCTCGTCGACACGGCTCCCGCCGCCGACCTCGTCCGCCGCGCCGAGCCGCTCGCCGGTGCCGATGGCGCCTTCCGCCATTCGGCGCGCGAGATCCTGGCGCTTGCCGCCCTCAAGGCCGGCGACCGGGCCGGTGCTGAGCGCTGGATCAAGGCAATCCAGGACGACCGCGAGACGCCGCAAGGCGTGCGCGGCCGGGCCGACCTGATGTCCACCGTCTTCCCTGCCAGTGGCAGCTGAGCGATCAACGGAATTTTGCGATGACCCTCCGCCCCGACCGTCGCCTCGTCCTGCGCACCGCCGCCCTCGGCGGCCTCGGCCTCATGCTGGCCGGCTGCGAGTCTCTCCAGGACATCCCCTCCATGTTCGAACGCCGCCAGGCGCCGCTGCCCGGCGACCGCCGCCCGGTCTTCCCCGAGGGCGTCCCCGGCATCGACCGCTCCGTCCAGCAGCCCGCGAACTCGCCCGGCGCCGTGCCGGCCGAGCCGCCGCCGGCCCAGCCGCCCGCCCGCGGCCGCTGAACGCCAGCCCATGTCCTTCACGCTCGCTATCGTCGGCCGGCCCAATGTCGGCAAGTCGACGCTGTTCAACCGTCTCGTGGGCCAGCGGATCGCGCTGGTCGACGATCGGCCGGGCGTGACCCGCGACCGCCGCGAGGGCGATGCCAGCCTCGGCGATGTCGCCTTCACCATCATCGACACGGCAGGCCTCGAGGACAGCCGCGAGGGCAGCCTTGAGAGCCGCATGCGCGCCCAGACGGAGGAGGCGATCCGCCTCGCCGACGCGATCCTGTTCATGGTCGATGCCCGCATGGGCCTCACTCCCGACGACCAGACCTTTGCCGAGATGGTGCGCAAGTCCGGCAAGCCGGTCATCCTCGCTGCCAACAAGAGCGAGGGGAAGGTCGGCATGGCCGGCGCCTACGAGGCCTTCTCCCTTGGCCTCGGCGATCCCGTGCCGCTCTCCGCCGAGCACGGCGAGGGCCTGAACGAACTCTACGAGGCGCTCGCCGCCCTCATGCCGCCGCCGGTCTTCGACGACGAGCCGGAGGACGACGAGGATGACAGCATCCCCGCCGGCGACCAGGAGGCGCCGCCGGAGGATCTGTCGAAGCCGATTCCCGTCGCCATCGTCGGTCGTCCGAATGCCGGCAAGTCGACCCTCGTCAATGCGCTGATCGGCGAGGACCGCCTGCTCACCGGCCCCGAGGCCGGCATCACCCGTGACGCCATCGCTGTGGACTGGGAGTGGGGGGGCCGCAAGTTCCGCCTCGTCGACACGGCGGGCCTGAGGAAGCGCGCCCGCATCGAGGACAAGCTTGAGAAGCTGTCAGTGGCCGACGCACTGCGCGCCATCCGCTTCGCCGAAGTGGTCGTCGTCTGCATGGACGCCGAGAAGCCATTCGAGGACCAGGACCTGCGCATCGCCGATCTCGCCGCCAAGGAGGGCAGGGCGGTCGTTCTCGCTTTCACCAAATGGGACCTTGTGCCCCACAAGGGCGGCAAGGCGGCCAAGCTCCGCGAGGAGACCGACCACTGGCTGCCGCAGATCAAGGGCTGCCCGGTTGTCGCCAATTCCGCCGCCACCGGCCAGGGTCTCGACCGGGTGATGCAGGCGATCCTTGATGCCCGCGTGCCATGGCAGAAGCGCATCTCCACCAACACGCTGGTGCGCTGGCTACAGGAAACCGTGGACCACCATCCGCCGCCGGCCGTCTCCGGCCGCCGCATCAAGCTGCGCTACATGACACAGGCGAAGGTGCGCCCGCCGACCTTCGTCACCTTCTGCTCGCGCCCCGAGGCGCTACCCGAGAGCTATCTGCGCTATCTCGTCAACGGGCTGCGCGAGAGCTTCGATCTCCACGGCACGCCGATCCGCTTCCATCTGAAGAAGACGGACAATCCCTACGCCGAGACGGGCCGCAAGATCCGCTGACGGGGGCGCCATAGCGCCCCCGCCGATGGGCTCAGTAGGCCACGGAGAACCGCTTGCGGGCGTGCTTCGGCGTCTCGAGTTCGTCCACCAGCGCGATGGCGTAGTCTTCCGCCGAGATGGCGCTGTTGCCCGCGGCGTCGACGAAGAACTGGTCGCCGCCGAGGCGGAACCGGCCGGTGCGCTCGCCCGGCTGGATGAGGGCCGCAGGCGACAGGAAGGTCCAGTTCAGCGTCGGCTCCGCCTTCAGTTTGTCGAGGAAGACGCCGCCGGCCTTCGCCTCCTTGAGGTAGAGGTCCGGAAACTGCGGCGTGTCGAAGAGCTTCACGCCCGGCGCCACTTCGAGGGAGCCGGCGCCGCCGACCACCAGATAGCGCGGAACGCCCGAGGCCTTGGCTGCACCGATCAGCGTGTCGGCGTCGGAGGCAAGGTAGTGCACCGACGAGATGACCACGTCGTGGCCGGCATAGGCGGCGGCAAGGGCCTTGCCATCGAAGGCGTCGACGGCCTTCGCCGTGACGCCGGGCAGGGCGGCGATCTTGGCGGTGTCGCGAGCCAGCGCCGTCACCTGATGGCCGCGGGACGAGAGCTCGCTGAGGATGCGCGATCCGATCATGCCGGAGGCGCCGAGAAGAGCGACTTTCATGGATGGTCTCCTTGTGGTAGTTACCAATGGAGACCAGATAGCTACTGGTGATCACATGCGAAAGAAGGCACTTTCGGGTCACGTGGTCACGCGGAGGGAACCATGGGCGAGCCCCGCATCATCGAACTGCCGCCGCAGCCCTTGCCAAAGGATCTGCCGCCCGACGTCTTCGCCGCGGATTGCCCCACCCGACGGGTTCTCGACCGTGTCGGCGACAAATGGGCGGTGCTCATCCTCATCCTGCTGGCCGATGGCACCAAGCGCTTCAACGTCCTGAGGCGGATGATCGGCGGCGTGTCGCAGAAGATGCTGTCGCAGACGCTGAAAAGCCTGGAACGCGATGGGTTGGTGTCGCGCAAGGTCATTCCGACCGTGCCGGTGACGGTGGAATATTCAATCACGCCGCTGGGACGGACGCTGCACCAGGCCGTAGACGCGCTGCGGGTCTGGGCCGAGACCCACATTGCCGCCGTCGAGGCGGCACAGTCGCGCTACGACGCCGAAGCCGGGCGCGAGGCGTAGAGGCAGCTTGCGCCCCCACCTTTGCTCACGCCGGGTCGCGGAAGCTCTTCCAGCTGCGGGCCGGGAAGTCGTAAAGTCGGCCGTTCTCCGTCACCTCTGCGCGGCACATGGCGACGATGGCCTCGGCGGCCGCTTCCGGCGGCTCCAGCGTCTGCGGATCCTCGCCAGGCATGGCCTGCGCCCGCATGGTGGTGCGGATCGGGCCGGGATTGAACAGGTTGGCTTTCACCGCCGTCGTCTCGCTTTCCGCCGCATAGGTGCGGGCGAGCGCATCGAGCGCCGCCTTTGTGGTCGAGTAGGGGCCCCAGAAGGGCCGGCACTTGGTCGCCGCGCCCGAGGTCACGAAGACGGCGCGGCCGGCATCGGATGCCTGGAGCAGCGGGTCGAAGGAGCGGATCAGGCGCCACTGCGCCGTGACGTTCACGGCGACGATCTGGTCCCAGTCCTTCGGCACCACATGGCCGAGCGGCGAGATCGGACCGAGAATGGCGCCGTTGGCCACCAGCACGTCGAGCCGTCCCCAGCGCTCGTGGATGGCGAGGCCGAGCCTGTCGATCCCGTCGCCGTCGCGGATGTCGAGCGGCACGAGGGTCGCCGGCAGGCCGCCCGCCTGGCGGATGGCGTCGTCGAGCGATTCGAGGCCGCCCTGGGTGCGGGCGACCGCGACCATCTGGGCGCCGCCGGCGGCCAGTGCCAGGGCAGTGGCACGGCCGATGCCGCGCGAGGCGCCGGTGACGCAGGCGATGCGCCCGGCGAAAGGCTTGTCGGTCATGGGTGTCGGTCCGTTCGCGTCAGCTGGCTTCCGCCAGCAGCGAGAGCTGCTTGGCGCCTTCGCCGACCAGGTCGGTGATGGCTGTCGGATAGTCGCCGGTGAAGTAATGGTCGGTGTATTGCGGCTGGGCGGCGTCGCGGCCCGGCTCGCCGAGGGCGCGGTAAAGCCCATCGATGGAGATGAAGGCAAGCGAGTCGACGCCAAGATAGGCGCGCATGTCCTCGATCGACATCTGGGCGGCCAGCAGCTTGTCCTGGTCGGGCATGTCGATGCCGTAATAGTCCGGGAACTTGATCGGCGGCGAAGCGATGCGGAAATGCACCTCGCTGGCGCCGGCGTCCCGCATCATCTGCACGATCTTGCGCGAGGTCGTGCCGCGCACGATGGAATCATCCACGAGCACGAGGCGCTTGCCCTCGATCACCGCGCGATTGGCCGAATGCTTCAGCCGCACGCCGAGTTCGCGCACCGACTGGGTCGGCTGGATGAAGGTGCGGCCGACATAGTGGTTGCGGATGATGCCGAGCTCGTAGGGGATGCCCGAGGCCTGGGCATAGCCGATCGCCGCCGGCACGCCGGAATCCGGCACCGGCACGATGACGTCGGCATCGACATTGCTCTCCTCGGCGAGGATCGCGCCAATCTTCTTGCGCAGGCCGTAGACGTTCTGCCCGTCGACAATGGAGTCGGGCCGGGCGAAATAGACATATTCGAAGATGCAGGGCCGCTTGCGGCGGGGCGGGAAGGGCTTGATCGATTCCAGGCCCTTGTCGTCGATGACGACGATCTCGCCGTTCTCCACCTCGCGCACGAAGCGCGCGCCGATGATGTCGAGCGCGACCGTCTCGGAGGTGAGGATGAACTTGCCGTTGAGCTCGCCGATGACCAGCGGGCGAATGCCCAGCGGGTCGCGAGCGCCGATCATCTTCTTGTTGGTCATGCCGACAAAGGCATAGCCGCCCTCGATCTGGCCGAGCGCGTCGATGAAGCGATCGACGAAGCGGTTGCGCCGCGAGCGGGCGACGAGGTGCAGGATCACCTCGGTGTCCGACGTCGCCTGGTAGATGGCGCCGTCGGCGATCAGGCGACGGCGCAGCGTCAGGCCGTTGGTGAGATTGCCGTTGTGGCAGACGGCGAAGCCGCCGGTCTCCAGCTCGGCGAACAGCGGCTGCACGTTGCGCAGGATCGTCTCGCCGGTTGTCGAATAGCGGGTGTGGCCAATGGCCGAGTTGCCGGGCAGGCGCTCGATCACCTCGCGGCGGGAGAAATTGTCGCCGACGAGGCCCATGCGCCGCTCGGAATGGAAGCGCGCACTGTCGAAGGAGACGATGCCCGCCGCCTCCTGGCCGCGATGCTGCAGGGCGTGGAGGCCGAGCGCGGTGAGGGCGGCGGCGTCCGGGTGGTCGAACACGCCGAATACGCCGCATTCCTCGTGCAGCCGGTCGCTGTCGAGATCGAGCCCCAGGTCGTCGTCGAACTGGCCGTCCGCATCGTGGTGGCGGACCTCGAGTGAACGCGTCATCGCATCCTCATCGTTGGCAGGCCGAGGTCGTCGGCCCGTCGCTCATATGCGGGCCGATGCGCCGGAACGATAGATCCACCCCATGCACGGCGACCATGCGCGGATACAAGGTCCGCTGGTTAAAATGGCTCCGCCTCAGGGCCTCGCGGGCGCAGCCCCCGGTGCCGGCGAGGCCGGCGGCGTCGCCGGCGCGGCCCCGGCCGCAGGCGGCGTTCCCGGAGCGCCAGGCGCCGGACGATTGAGGCGCCTGAGGATATCCGATCCCTCGATGTCCTGTGGCAGCTGGGCGATCAGCGCGTCCTTCACCTGTTCCAGGAGAGCGTAGGACTTGGCGCGGGTCACCCAATCCGGACGGCCATTGGTCGGCACCAGCCAGGTGAAGAAGGCGAAGGCCACGACGACGATGACGAGGCCGCGGGCGAGGCCGAACAGGAAACCGAGGGTGCGGTCGAGGACACCGATCTTCGAGTCGAGGATGGCATCGGAAATCTTGATGGTGATGAGCGAGACCACGACCAGCACGGTGAGGAAGACACCGGCGATGACGATGGCCTTGGCGATGAGCTCGTTCGACACCTGCGTCTGCGCGATGGGCAGGAGACGCGGATACGCGTACCAGGTCGAGAGAGCGGCCAGCGCCCAGGACGCAATGGACAGGACCTCGCGGACGAAACCGCGGACCATCGCCAGGAGCGCCGAGATCAGCATGATCACGGTAAGGCCGATGTCGAGATAGGTGACCGGCATCGAGTTCGGCTCCGGAATGCGTCGTGGGGCGTGCCTGAATCGGGTGACCGGCTGCGCGACACCGCGCTTATAGCGAGGCAGTGCGCCCGCGTCACCCCGTCAGGGATCGCGGGATACCCTCATCAACCCCTCTGTGCGCCTGGCGTGGAGGGAACGCGGCTGGCTGGCACCGCGATGTCCTTTGGCGGCGTCACGCCCATGGAGACATAGATGCTCATGAGCTGGTCCATGCCAATCTCGGCATCGCTCACCCAGTCCTCCGGCACGTAGATGAGCCCGCCGCCGATCGGCACCGGAGCCGTCGGCACGAGGACGCCAAGATAGCGCGCCTCGCCGACCAGGACCGGCTGGTGGGAGGTGAGGAGCGCGAGCACCGCCGCGCCGTCGCGGCCGCCGCCGAAGAAGCACCAGACCGGGCTCATGCTCTTCAGCCCGTCGGCATCCTTGCGGTCAACCATCGAGACGAAGCGGCGCGAGAGGTCATAGACCGTGCCGACAAGCGGGATGCGCCGCATCACCCGGTCCAGCGCGTTCTGCAGGCGCTCCTGCAGCACGATGGCGATGAGGCCGAGCAGATAGATCAGCGCCACCACCATGAGGATGCCGATGAGATAGGCGGCGAGCGAGGAGGACGAGAAGCCGAGACCGAGCGAGGTGAGGAAGCGGCCGACCACCGTGCCCGGCCCGACGAAGCCGTAGATGAAGCTCACCGACCAGCCGACCACGAAGGCCGTAACCGCCAGCGGCAGGAGCAGCAGCACGCCTGCGAGAAACACCCGCCTCATCCGATTACCCCCTCGCGTTCAGTCGTCGCCCGGCGATCCCGGCTTGCCCCGTGCAACGCCCGAGGCCGCGATATCAGCGACGAGGGTCGACAGGTTCGTCACCGCCTGCACCGACAGGCCGGGCTCGACCGTCTCGCCACGCGCGATCTCCGGCACGACGGCCTTGGTGAAGCCGAGCTTCTTGGCTTCCTTGAGGCGGGCGGCGGCCTGCGCCACGGGTCGCACCGCGCCCGACAGGCTCACCTCGCCGAAATAGGCGGCGTCCGCCGGGAGCACCGCGCCGCTGAGCGAGGAGACGAGGGCCGCGGCGACGGCAAGGTCGGCGGCCGGTTCTGCGATGCGCAGGCCACCGGCGACGTTAAGATAGACGTCGTGGCCGCCGAGCCTCACGCCGCAATGGGCGTCGAGCACGGCGAGCACCATGGACAGCCGCGCCGGATCCCAGCCGACCACGGCGCGCCGCGGCGTGCCGAGGGTGGACGGGGCGACCAGCGCCTGGATCTCCACGAGGACGGGGCGCGTGCCTTCCATGCCGGCAAAGACGGCTGTTCCCGGCGCGCCGAGGTCGCGACCGGCGAGGAACAGTTCGGAGGGGTTCGGCACCTCGCGCAGGCCCTTGCCGGTCATTTCGAAGACGCCGATCTCGTCGGTCGGGCCGAAGCGGTTCTTCACCGCACGCAGGATGCGGAAATGGTGGCCGCCTTCGCCCTCGAAGCTCATCACCGCATCGACCATGTGTTCGACGACGCGCGGGCCGGCGATCTGCCCGTCCTTGGTGACATGGCCGACAAGGATGACCGCCGATCCCGCCTTCTTGGCGAAGCGGATGAGCACCTGCGCCGCCGAGCGCACCTGGCTCACCGTGCCCGGCGCGCTCTCCACCGTGTCGGTCCACATGGTCTGGATGGAATCGATGACGACGAGCCGCGGCACCGGGCCTTCGGAGAGCGTCGCGACGATGTCCTCCACATTGGTCTCGGCGGCGAGTTCCACCGGCGAGGCGGTGAGGCCGAGGCGCTCGGCGCGAAGCCGCACCTGGCCGACCGCCTCTTCGCCCGAGATATAGACGACCCGGTGGCCCATGCGCGCGAGCCGCGCCGAGGCCTGGATAAGCAGGGTCGACTTGCCGATGCCGGGATCGCCGCCAATGAGGATCACTGAGCCCTTGACGAGGCCGCCGCCGAAGACGCGGTCGAGTTCGCCGACCTGCGTTTCGGTGCGGGGGGCCTGGTCATTCATCCCGTCGAGCCCGGCAAGGGCGAAGGCCCGGCCACGGCCCTTGCCCGCCTTGGCACCGCCCTTGACCGGCGCGCCGCCGACGCCGGTCGCTGCCACGCTCTCCTCGGCGATGGTGTTCCAGCCGCCGCAGCTCTCGCACTTGCCCTGCCAGCGCCCGTAGGTGGCGCCACAGGACTGGCAGACATAGGTGGTGGTGGTGCGGGCCATGGTGCCTCAGCCCGCTCAGTCGAGGTAGCGGCGGTGGTAGCGCCGCCCGAGGCTGGTCAGGATCTCGTAGCCGATGGTCCCGGCGGCCTCGGCCACGTCATCGACGCCGATCCCGTCGCCAAGAAGGGTGGCCGTATCGCCTGCCGCGACACCGCCGGCATCGGTGACATCAACGGCGACGAGGTCCATGGAGACACGGCCGGCGAGGGGGCAGAGCACGCCATTCACCCGCACCGGCGCGCCGGTCTTGCGGTCGGTCGAGCCGGCCTGCCGCAGGTAGCCGTCAGCATAGCCGACCGACAGCACGGCGATGCGGCTCGGCCGCGGCGCGGTCCATGCCGCGCCATAGCCGACCGTGTAGCCGGTGCGCAGGCCGCGCACCTGGACGATCGGCGCGTCGAGGCGCACGACCGGTTCCAGCGGGTCGCGGTCGGCGACGAAGCGCGCGCCATAGAGCGCTACGCCTGGACGCAGGAGGTCGTGGCGCGCTGCGGGCAGGGTGCAGCCGGCGGAATTGGCGAGCGAGCCGGGAATGCCGGGGAACAGGCCGCGCAACTGGCCGAAGCGGTCGATCTGGCGGGCGGTGAGCGGATGACCGGGCGTATCGGCGCAGGCGAAATGGCTCATCAGCAGCGTCGGCTCGAAGGCGAGGGCGGCCGTGCCGGGCTCGGCGAGGAGCGCCGCCTCGGCGAGGTCGAGGCCCAGCCGGTTCATGCCGGTGTCGATATGGACCGCCGCCGGCAGCCGCCGCCCGACGGTGTCGCAGAAGGTGGCGAAGTGCTCGACATCCTCGCGGCTACCGAGCACGGGCCTGAGGTCCAGCGCCGAATAGGTGTCGATGGCCTCGCCGAAGAGGCCGTTCAGCACGTAGATGGTCGCCGCCGGCACCGCCGTGCGCAGGCGCCGCGCCTCCGACAGGTGGGCGACAAAGAAGGTGCGGCAACCGGCCGCCGCCAGCGCCGGGCCGGCCCGCTCGATGCCGAGACCATAGGCATCGGCCTTCACCACCGCGCCGCATTCCGCCCCCGGGCCCATGGCGGCGAGGGCCCGCCAGTTCCGGGCGAGGGCGCCGAGGTCGATGGTGAGGACCGCGCCGGCCTCGCTGACGGGGATGCTCATCGGCTTACTCGAAGCGCTCGGGCAGGGCGTCGCCCTCGGCGAGATCGGAGAAGCGCGTCACCGAATCCTCGAACTGCAGCATGACCGTGCCGGTCGGACCGTGACGCTGCTTGCCGATGATGACCTCGGCCCGGCCATGGACCTGCGCCATGTCGGTCTGCCACTTCAGGTGCTCCTCGGTGCCGGGCTTCGGCTCCTTGTTCTTGAGGTAATATTCCTCGCGGAACACGAACATGACGGCGTCGGCGTCCTGCTCGATGGAGCCGGATTCGCGCAGGTCGGAGAGCTGCGGGCGCTTGTCGTCGCGGTTCTCCACCTGACGGGAGAGCTGCGAGAGCGCCATGATCGGTACGTTCAGCTCCTTGGCGAGCGCCTTGAGGCCGGTGGTGATCTCGGTCAGCTCCTGCACGCGGTTCTCGCCCTTGCGGGCGCCGCCCGACAGCAGCTGGAGATAGTCGACGACCATGAAGTCGAGGCCGCGCTGGCGCTTGAGGCGGCGGGCGCGGGCTGCGAGCTGGACGATGGACAGGCCGCCGGTGTCGTCGATGTAGAGCGGCAGCGCCTGGATCTCCTGCGCCGCCTGGGTCAGCTTGTAGAACTCGTCTTCCCGCATGTCGCCGCGGCGGATTTTGTAGGATGGGATGGCTGCTTGCTCGGCGACGATACGCGTGGCGAGCTGGTCGGCGCTCATTTCGAGGGAGAAGAAGCCGACAATGCCGCCATTCGTCGTCTTGTGGCTGCCGTCCGGCTCGACATCGAAGCGGTAGGCCTTGGCGATGTTGAAGGCGATGTTGGTCGCGAGCGCAGTCTTGCCCATGCCCGGACGGCCGGCGAGGATCACGAGATCGGAGGGCTGCAGGCCACCGAGCCGCTGGTCGAGGTCGCGCAGGCCGGTCGAGATGCCCGACAGCTTGCCGTCCCGCTGGTAGGCCGCCGCCGCCATGTCGAGGGCGCGGGCCATGGCATCGGTGAAGCGGCGGAAACCGCCATCGTAGCGGCCGGTCTCGGCGAGCTCGAACAGGTTCTTCTCGGCGTCCTCGATCTGGGCGCGCGGCGGCATGTCGACCGGCGCGTCATAGGCGACGTTGACCATGCCCTCGCCGATGACGATCAGGTTGCGGCGGATGGCGAGGTCGTAGATGGCGCGGCCATAATCCTCGGCGTTGATGATGGTCGTCGCTTCCGCGGCCAGGCGCGCCAGATACTGCGCCACGGTCATGCCGCCGACGTCGATGGTCGGATCGTTGAGGAAGGTCTTCAGCGTCACCGGGGTGGCGATCTTGCCGGCGCGGATCAGCTGGGCGGCGATCTCGTGGATTTTCTGGTGCAGCGGGTCGAAATAGTGCTTCGCTTCGAGGAAGTCCGAGATCCGGTAGAAGGCCTCGTTGTTGACGAGGATGGCGCCCAGCAGCGCCTGCTCCGCCTCGATGTTGTGCGGCGCCTGGCGGAACGGCAGGTCGTTCGGTGCGACGGGCTTCAGGACGGGCAGGGCGGACATGGGAGCTTCTTTGCGGTCGCGGCTGTGGGATGTCCCATGGCTAGCAGCCGGATGGGGAATCATCACGGGGCCATGATGGCAAGGTCCCGCTGTCCACACCAATCCCATGGCAGCAGGTCGCTCGTCGCGATCTCCGCTTGACTCCGGGCGGCGGTCCGGCGTCGCCCGCGCCACCCCCGATGTGGCCGCCACGACACAGTCGTCGCAAAGCAGAACCGGCACAGCGAAAGACGACAACCATCGGTTTACTTTATCATCCGCGGAAACCTGGTGGTAAGATTAACATGCGATCCCTTGCCCCATCCGCAAGTGCGGTGAATCGATCATTTCCAAGGGGCGCTCCCATGTTCAAGCGTGTTGCATTACCCATGGCCGCTGCCGCGGTTCTCCTGACGACCGGCATGGCCGGGGCTGCGGACCTGGGCCCGCCTCCCCTTCGCGGCTCGGAAGTCATCGCTCCCGACTATCACGTCGACAAGTGGAGCGGCGTCTATGCCGGCGGCACCGTCGGCATGCAGATCATCCGGAACTCCGGCTATCATTCCGACGCGCTCGGGGCCGCAAATCCGAACTTTCCTGATTTCCACTACGACTATGCCGGCACCCGTTTCTCCTACGGTCTGCACGTCGGTCTGCAGCGTCTGTTCGGCCACTTCTTGATCGGTGCGGAGTTCGATTTCGACGGCCCTCAGGCCAAGATCACCTCGCCCTGGTATAACGGCAACGTCGCCTATTCCGGTGGCGTGGCGGGCAACAGCTACCAGCAGCGTGTCGGTCTGAACTGGCAGGGTTCGCTGCGTGGCCGCGTCGGCTTCGTGCACCACAAGACGCTGATGTACCTGACCGGCGGTCTGGCTTTCGCCAACATGACGGTCTGCACCGTGATCGACGACTGCATCAACGGTGCCAACCACATCGTGCGCTATTCGGCGGTCCGCTGGGGCTGGACTGTCGGTGCCGGCTTCGAGCACAAGTTCAATTACAACTGGTCGGTTCGCGCCGAGTATCGCTACACCAACTACGGCTCGCGCACCTGCTTGGCGACGGATCGCTGCTCGATCGACGTCAACTCCTCCGACATCAACAACCGTGTCGAGACCCACGCGGTCCGTGTCGGCGTGAGCTACCTCTTCGGCGCCCCGGCCATGCCGCTCGCCCCGGTCATTGCCCGCTACTGATCGCGAGGGCGGGGCGAGCCCCCGCCTTCCATCATCCCCGCATGAAAAAGCCCGGTCGCGAGACCGGGCTTTTTGCTGTGCCGTGGAGGAGGGGAGGCCGCCTGGAGGTCCAGGCGGCTTGGCCGTCGATCAGGCCTCGGCGTCGCCGAACTCTTCCGGGTTGAAGGTCTCGAAGGTCGGCTCGTCGGCGCGCTGGGTGAGGTCCTCGCCATGCGCCTGACGCTCGGCCTCGCCGGCGGAGCGGGCGACGTTGACGGTGATGGTCGCTTCGACCTCCGGGTGCAGCGAGACGATGACCTTGTGCAGGCCGATCGCCTTGATCGGGGTGTCGAGCTGGATCATGGCGCGCGACACGGTGATGCGGGCGGCAGTGATGGCGTCCGACAGGTCGCGGGCTGAGACCGAGCCGTAGAGCTGGCCGGTCTCACCGGCCTGGCGGATCAGGGTGTAGGAGGTGCCGTCGAGCTCGGCGGCGACCGCCTCGGCGTCCTTCTTGAGCTCGAGGTTGCGCGCCTCGAGCTGGGCCTTCATGGCGTCGAAATTCTTGCGGTTGGCCTCGGTGGCGCGCAGCGCCTTGCCCTTGGGCAGGAGGAAGTTGCGGGCATAGCCCGGCTTCACGTCGACGACTTCGCCCATATAGCCGAGCTTGGCGACGCGCTCGAGAAGGATGACCTGCATGGTGGGTACTCCGTTGGTTCGTTGAATGTCAGAGCGGGGTAGGGGGAGCGGGCGGCTGGCGCCGCGCGCGGATGTCGAAGAGCACGTCAGCGAGGCCGGCGAGCGCCACGAAGATCATCGGCCAGCCGATGACGAAGGTGAGGGCGTAGAGCAGGCCGAGCGCGAAGCCGCGCATGCCCCAGCCGCGGGTGATGTCGTGAGCCAGGGCAAAGCCCTGCAATGCGTAAACGGCGAGGCTGACGGCAAGAACGATCGCGGCGATCTGCCCGGGAAAACCGCCGGCGAAGGAGCCGATGGAGCCCACGAGCAGTGCCACCGCGGTCCATTTCGGCAGCTTCAGCGACGGCAGGTCCGGCCAGGGACGGACAAGCCTGCCGGAGGCCCGCACGATGCGGCCGGCGAAATAGAGGTTGATGGTGGTGACGAAGGTCCAGACCACCGCTCCCGCCACCGGCACGGCAGCGGCCATGAGCCGGATCAGCGCTTCGCGGTCGCCCTCGCCGAGGCGCATCTGGGCGAGCGTCCGGGTGATCGCCTCGCGGATGGCGGCCTGGAAGGCGTCGAAGTCGAAGCCATAGAGAGCGATGATGCCGAAAAGCGTGAGGGCGACAGCGCCGATGCCGATGAGCGAGAGGATCTGCCCGGGCGAGATCCACACCGCCTGCTCGGGGTCCTCGGGGTCAGCACCGGGCTGCCACGCGAGGACGGCGTAGGACAGGATCCAGGCGGGAAGACCGACGGAGAAGAAGAAGAACAGGCCGAACTGCGAGCGCAGCGCCAGCGACAGGGCGAGCGCGCCGATCGCCGCGGCGAAGGCGCCGGCATAATGGCCCCAGCCGAGGCCGGCGATGAGGACGGGCAGGGCGGCAAAGTAAAACAGGATGAGCGCCAGCGGGCTCCCCGACGCGAGCGTCGCGAAGAGGAGCGCGGAGGCAAGGCCTGCCCCGAAGGAGATGGCGAGGGTCGGTCCCATCGTCAGCTGTCCCGCTCGTTGTGAGGGTTAGGGGCGCCGCCCCAGCTTCAGCCGCCGCAGGAGTCCCACGTGGCCGACGATCATCAGAAGAAGGTTCCGGAGCGGCGGTTTGGCCCGCCGCCCCGGAGGCACGTCACTTGATCACGTAGGGCAGCAGGCCGAGGAAGCGGGCGCGCTTGATCGCCTGGGCGAGCTCGCGCTGCTTCTTGGCCGAAACGGCGGTGATGCGGGACGGGACGATCTTGCCGCGCTCGGAAATGTAGCGCTGCAGGAGACGGACGTCCTTGTAGTCGATCTTCGGCGCGTTCGGGCCGGAGAACGGGCAGGTCTTGCGACGACGGAAAAACGGGCGACGGGCGCCACCGGCTGCGGCTGACATGCTCACTCCTCCGTCTGCTCGGCGTCGGCGCCGGTCTCGATGTCGCCACCGTCACGGTCGCGGAAACGGCGGCCACCGCCACCACCACCCGCGCCGCCGCCGAAGCCGCGGTCACGGCCGCCACCGCCGCCGAAGCCGCGATCGCCAAAGCCACGCTCGCCGCGCTCGTCGCGGTCACGCTTCTGCAGCATGGCGGACGGGGCCTCCTCGAGCTCCTCGACCTTCACGGTCATGAAGCGCAGGATGTCCTCGTTGATCGCCATCTGGCGCTCCATCTCGACCACGGCGGCCGAGGGGGCGTTGATGTTCATCAGGGTGTAGTGGGCCTTGCGGTTCTTCCGGATGCGGAAGGCGATCGACTTCAGACCCCAGGGCTCGACCTTGGCCACCGAGCCGCCATTGGCTTCGATGACGCCCTTGTACTGCTCGGCAAGCGCTTCCGCCTGCTGAGAGGTCACGTCCTGGCGCGCCAGGAACACATGTTCATAGAGAGGCATTCGGCCTGTCTCCGGTTCGAGTGACGCTTTCAGCGGCGCGAAGCCCCCCGAGCCTGGACAGGCCCGACAGTTTCTCGAAGGCGGAGACACCGGACGACGGAGGGGCTTGAAACCCGCCTGCAGGTTGACCTGCCGTCCGTTCAGCCACCGGCCGACGAAAGCGAAGGCGGCCTTATACGCGAAAGTCGCGAGGATTCAAGCCCGAGGGTCCGGAACTGCCGCTGCACCGCGCGGTTGTCATGGCACCGGAACGGGGAGGACGCCATGACCGCATCGAAACCCACGACGCCGCTCGACCCGGGCTATCCCGAAGACCGGGGTCGCGGCGGCAATGCCGGCGAGGATCGCGCCGGCGGCGATGAGCGTGGCGGCGGGACCTTCGAGAACGGTCCCGATGCCGAGAACCTCACCCGCGGCGCCCCGCCGAAACCCGTGAAGCGCTACAGTCAGGCCGGATGACCGACCCAATTTCGCCGTGATCCATTGCAACATTCTGCAACAGATCGCGTTGACGTCGAAACCGGGAGGGTCACCATGTCGCCTGTCGTCCACACTGCCGCTCCCGCCTGCCTCTTCACCGGCGAGGATGTCACCCGGATGAAGCGCAAGTTCGCCAGGACCTGCGAGGAGCTTGGCGTTTTCGCGGAAGATGACGGCGCCCGCCGCTCGCTCGGCCGGGCCCTGGTTGCCGCCATCGCCCGCGGCGACATGGATTTGCCGGAGCCTGAGACGCCGGTCGGCGCCACCGAGATCGTCTGTTTCGAAGGCGAAGAGCTTGTTGTCATGATTACCGATCGTCCCGGGCACTGAGGCGGCGTCGGCGCGGTATCAGCCGCGCCCGACCCCGTCCCGGAATGCCTGCGCTGTCTGCGCAGCGCCCACCTCGAACGGCGTCACGTCCGCCCAGAATCGCGCTGTGAACTTGCTGGCATCGACCCGGTAGGGCCTGTCCCACTGGAAACGCATCTCGACCATCCCCCGCAGGGAGGGCACCGCGAGGCCAAGCGCCGGCAAGGCCCATAGGGGTACCGCGCTGACGCGCGCCGTCGCGCCGATGGCCCTGGCGCCGGTTTCGAGGATCCGTCGCGGCGTCGTCGTGGGCGCGCAGGGCATGTGCCAAGCCTGCCCGTAGGCATCGTCCGGCGCCTCCAGCAGCGTCACCACCGCACGGCCGATGTCCGGCACATAGGCGAAGTCGTGAGGCATGTCGGGCGGCGAGATGAGAACCGCGCGCCGGCCGCGCGCGATGGCGCCGAAGCCGACATCGCCGAGATGGGACAGGCCGACCCCCGGCCCATAGAAGTCGGGCGCCCGCAATGCCGCCACCCGCACGCGACCGGCAGCGGCCATCCACTGCCGCGTGAGGTCGGCCCGCACCGCCGGTTTGGCGCCAATGGTCGTAAGCGGCGTCGCCTCGGTCAGGGGATGGTCCTGCGGTCCGTACATGTAGAGATTGTCGAGGAACACCATGCGCGCGCCGGCCGCCTCGCAGGCATGGAGCAGGTTCGCCATGGCGGCCGGCCACGAGCGGCGCCAGACGGCCCCATCATAGGCGAAACCGATGGCGACGACGATCTCGGAGGCGCCGGCCACGGCCCCCGCCACTTGCGCCCCGTCAAGCACGTCGCAACCGACGAAGCGCACCACCGCCGCCAGGTCATTTGGCCGCCGCCGCTGCGCGACAGTGACGTTGCGCCCCTCGGCGACGAGCCGCTCCACCGTCGCCCGTCCCACCGGCCCATAACCAAACACCACGATCGCCTCGCCCATCACCGTTCTCCTTTTGCGATGGGCAAAAGGTAGTCCGGCGCTGGTCATGACGAAAATGCATTGTTATCATCATCATTATGCGCGACACGAATTTAGCTGGTATCGATCTCAATCTTCTTCCGCCTCTCGAGGCCTTGCTCCGGCTGCGCAATGTCACCTATGCCGCGGCGGAGGTGGGCCTGAGCCAGCCGGCCATGAGCCGGACGTTGGCGCGCCTGCGCCACCTGCTCGGCGATCCGCTGCTGGTGCGCACCGGCGCCGGCTATGTCCTGACGCCGAGGTCACGGGACCTGCTGCCGGCTCTGGGCGCGGCGCTGGAGGACCTGCGCGGCCTGCTTCATCCACCCGCCTTCGATCCTGCCGGGGCGCGCAGCACCGTGCGCATCGCCTGCTCCGATACGCAGGCGATCCTCCTGATGCCCGCCGTGATGGCGCGGCTTGCCCGAGAAGCCCCCGGCCTTGACCTGCACCTCGTCCCTTATTCCGCGGACATGATCCCGCGCATGGCGGCCGGCCGGCTCGATCTTGCCTTCGCGCTGGCGACGACGCCCCTGCCGCCGGGGGCGCGCAGCGAGGCCATCGCCCAGGACCGGCTCGTGATGGTCATGCGACGTGGCCATCCGCTCGCCGACATGCCGCTCAGCATCGCCGACTATGCGGTGGTGGATCATGCTGGCATCGCCATTCTTGGCGACGGCCTGTCAGATCTTGACGCGGCGCTTGCCGCCTCGGGTATCAGCCGGCGAATCGCGGTGGTGACGCCGCATTTCACCGCGGCGCTGGCGGCGGTGGCCGCGACCGATCTGGTCTCGACTCTTTCCCATGCCTTCGCGTCACGCTTCGCTGCGCCCTTTGGCCTCGTCCTGCGCGAGCCGCCGCTGCCCGAAACGGCCATGACCATCACGCTGGTCTGGTCGCACCTGCGTGCCGGCGACCGCCTGTTGGTCTGGCTGCGCGGCCTCATCCGCGACGTCGCTGCAACGCTTCACCACGAGGCGGCAGCGACGGCCTGACGGCAGGTGCCGGCTCAGGCGGCCTCGGCCTCGCGCCGCCAGGCCGGGAAGGGGTCCGGCAGTCCGGCGAAAGCGTCCGCATCGAACCGCGTCGACGAGGCGCGCCCCAGCAGGCAGGCGTCGAGCGCGGACCGCATCGCGACCTCATCCATGCCTGTCCCGATGAAGACGAGTTCCTGCCGCCGGTCGCCATAGACGGGGTGCCAGTGGCGCTTGACCATCTCGCGCCATTCCTCCGATTGCGGCCAGCGCGCCTTGGGCACGGCGATCCACCAGAAGCCCATGGCCGAGGTCCGGCAGACCGCCCCGGCGATCGACAGCTCGCCGCACCAGTTCGGCCGGGTCGCCAGCCAGAAATGTCCCTTGGCGCGGATCAGGCCCGGCCAGGTCCGCTTGAGGAAGGCGTCGAAGGCGAGGGGGTCGAAGGGCCGCGCCGCCCGGTAGACGAAGGACGAGATGCCGTATTCCTCCGTTTCCGGCACGTGATCCTTGAAGCCGTAGAGTTCCTTGGCCCAGAGCGGATGCGTCTCGGCCTTCTCGTGGTCGAAGTGGCCGGTGTCGAGAACCGCGTCCAGATCCACCTTGGCGAAGTCGGTCTCGATCACGCGGGCGTCAGGATTGAGGGCACGCACGACCTTGAGCACGAGGTCGCGTTGATGGGGCGTGACGTCCGAGACCTTGTTGACGATCACAACGTCCGCAAACTCGATCTGGTCGGTCAGCAGGTCGGCCAGCGTTCGCAAGTCGCCATCACCCGCCGTCTCGCCGCGGTCGGAGAGGACATCGCGGCTGCCGAAATCCCTCACAAGGTTGATGGCATCGACGACCGTCACCATCGTGTCGAGCCGCGCCACATCCTCAAGCGCGCGGCCCTCCTCATCGCGGAACGAGAATGTCGCCGCGATCGGCAGCGGCTCGGCGATCCCGGTCCCCTCGATCAGCAGGTAATCGAAACGTCCTTCGGCTGCGAGGCGACGAACCTCGGTCAGAAGGTCGTCGCGCAACGTGCAGCAGATGCAGCCATTGGTCATTTCGACCAGTGTCTCCTCCGTTCGCGACAGGTTGGCGCCGCCATCCCGCACCAGGTCTGCGTCGATGTTCACCTCCGACATGTCATTGACGATGACGGCCACCCTCCGACCCTCGCGATTGTTGAGGATGTGGTTCAGCAGCGTCGTCTTGCCGGCGCCGAGGAAGCCGGAGAGGACGGTGACGGGGAGGCGGTGCTCGCGCGACATTCGGCGTCTCATGAGTAATGTTACAACATAACATTATGGGTGCGGGGCGGGCTTGGCAAGCGCCCCATCGGCTTCTCCACGGCTGTTCGGCGTGGAAACCGGGCCCATCGCTTGACTCCGGCGCGCCCCGATGCCAGTCCCGCGCACCTTGTCTGAAGGGCGTCGCGAGGACCGGTCCATGTCAGCCGCATTCACCTTTCCCGGCCAGGGCAGCCAGGCCGTCGGCATGGGCAAGGCCCTTGCCGAAGCCTTCCCCGTCGCCCGCGCGGTTTTCGACGAAGTCGACGCCGCCCTCGGCGAGAAGCTCTCCGCGATCATGTGGGACGGGCCGGTCGAGACCCTCACCCTCACCCAGAATGCCCAGCCGGCGCTGATGGCCGTCTCGCTCGCCACCATCCGCGTGCTGGAAGCCGAGGCCGGTCTCGACCTGAAGCGTGACGCCGCCTTCGTCGCCGGCCACTCGCTCGGTGAGTATTCCGCGCTCGCCGCCGCCGGCACCTTCTCCATCGCCGATGCGGCGCGGCTCCTGCGCATCCGCGGCAACGCCATGCAGGCCGCCACCCCGGTCGGCACCGGCGCCATGGCCGCCATTCTCGGCCTTGAGTTCGATGCCGTGGCGGCGGTGGCCGCCGAGGCCGCGCAGGGCGAAGTGTGCCAGGCCGCCAACGACAATGGCGGTGGCCAGGTCGTCATCTCCGGCCACAAGGCGGCCGTGGAGCGGGCCTGCGAACTCGCCAAGGCCAAGGGCGCCAAGCGCGCCATTCCCTTGCCCGTCTCCGCGCCGTTCCACTGCGCGCTGATGCAGCCGGCCGCCGATGCCATGGCCGAGGCCCTCGCCAAGGTCGAGGTTCGCGCCCCCGCCGTTCCTGTCGTCGCCAACGTGCTGGCGGCGCCCATCACCGATCCGGCCGAGATCGTCCGCCGTCTGGTCGAACAGGTCACCGGAACGGTGCGCTGGCGTGAATGCGTTGCCACCATGGCCGGGGCCGGCGTCACCACCTTCTACGAGATCGGGTCGGGCAAGGTGCTCTCCGGCCTCGTCAAGCGCATTGCCGACGGCGCCACCGGCACCGCCATCGGCACGCCCGACGACGTCGCCGCCTTCAAGGCCGCGCGCGGCTGACCGCCCTTCACGGAGCCAGGATCATGTTCGACCTCACCGGCAAGACCGCCCTCGTCACCGGCGCCACGGGCGGCATCGGCGGCGCCATCGCCGAGGCGCTGCATGCGCGCGGCGCGACCGTCGCCCTCTCCGGCACCCGGCGCGAGAAGCTGGAGGAATTTGCCGGCAAGCTCGGCGAGCGCGCCCATGTCGTGCCGACCAACCTGTCCTCCATCGAGGAGGTCGAGGCTCTGGTGCCAACAGCGGAAAAGGCCATGGGAGGCCTCGACATCCTCGTCAACAATGCCGGCATCACCCGCGACAACCTCTTCATCCGCATGAAGGACGAGGAGTGGGACCAGGTCATCGCGGTGAACCTCACGGCGACGTTCCGCCTGACCCGCGCCGCCGCCAAGCTGATGATGCGCAAGCGCTGGGGCCGCATCATCTCCATCACCTCGGTGGTCGGCGTGACTGGCAATCCAGGCCAGGGCAACTACGCCGCCTCCAAGGCCGGCATGATCGGCATGTCGAAGTCGCTCGCCGCCGAGGTCGCGAGCCGCAACGTCACGGTGAACTGCCTTGCTCCCGGCTTCATCGAGACGGCGATGACCGACGTGCTGAACGACAAGCAGAAGGAGACGATCCTCTCGCGCGTGCCCGCTGGCCGTCTTGGCCGCGCCGCGGAAATCGCCGCCGCCGCCGTCTATCTGGCCTCGGAAGAGGCTGCCTACGTCACCGGCCAGACACTTCATGTGAATGGCGGTATGGCTATGATCTGATTGAGCTTTTGACGTTTGGGGGCACCCGCTGGCAAAACCCTTGGGCCTGTGATAGAGAGCCTTGGGTTCGGCAGGGGGGCTTCCCAGACGATCCGGAATTCACGGCGGAGCGGCACGCCACCTGCACACCATACGACAGCCGCACACCGCATCCGATCGAGAGCGGTGGCTCACCATCGGATGAAACGAGGATAATTCAATGAGCGATACCGCTGAACGCGTGAAGAAGATCGTCGTGGAACAGCTCGGCGTCGAGGCCGAGAAGGTCGTCCCCACCGCGAGCTTCATCGACGACCTCGGGGCGGACAGCCTCGACACCGTCGAGCTCGTGATGGCGTTCGAGGAGGAGTTCGGCGTCGAGATCCCGGACGACGCCGCCGAGACGATCCTGACCGTCGGCGACGCGATCAAGTTCCTCGACAAGGCGACCAACGCCTGATCTGAGCGACAGTCGACATCGATTGTGACGACCGAAGGGCCGGGGAGCTGAGAGCGTCTCCGGCTTTTCTTTCACCGGGGCGGAAAACGGGGTGGCATGATGATGCGGCGGGTGGTTGTGACCGGCATGGGGCTCCTGACCCCGCTCGGCTGCGGTGTCGAGGAAACCTGGTCGCGGCTGATCAAGGGTGAGAGCGGCGCCAAGAAGGTCGAGCATTTCGACGTCTCCGACATCGCCGCCAAGATCGCCTGCCAGATCCCCCGCGAGGGCGCCGGCGCCTTCAATCCCGACGACTGGATGGAGCCGAAGGAGCAGCGCAAGGTCGACGAGTTCATCGTCTTCGCCATGTGCGCCGCCAAGCAGGCTCTCGACGATGCCGGCTGGCACCCGAAGACCTCCGACGAGCAGAACACCACCGGCGTCCTCATCGGCTCTGGCATCGGCGGCATTGACGGCATCGCGGAAGCCGCCCTCATCCTGCGCGACAAGGGTCCGCGCCGCATCTCGCCCTTCTTCATCCCCGGCCGCCTCATCAACCTCGCCGGCGGCTATGTCTCCATCGCCCACGGCCTGAAGGGCCCGAACCACGCGGTGGTCACCGCCTGCTCCACGGGCGCCCATGCCATTGGCGACGCCGCCCGCCTCGTCGCCTTTGGCGATGCCGATGTCATGGTGGCCGGCGGTACCGAATCGCCGATCAGCCGCCTCTCGCTCGCCGGCTTTGCCGCCTGCCGCGCGCTTTGCACCACCTTCAACGACGAGCCGACCCGCGCCTCGCGTCCCTATGACCGCGACCGCGACGGCTTCGTCATGGGCGAGGGCGCTGGCATGGTCGTGCTGGAGGAATACGAGCACGCCAAGGCGCGCGGCGCGAAGATCTATGCCGAGGTCATCGGCTACGGCCTGTCGGGCGATGCCCATCACATCACCGCCCCGTCCGAGGATGGCGACGGCGCCTATCGCTGCATGTCCGCGGCCATCAAGCGCGCCGGCATCACCGCCGCCGACATCGATTACATCAACGCCCACGGCACCTCGACCATGGCCGACGGCATCGAACTCGGCGCCGTCGAGCGCCTGGTCGGCAATGCCGCCTCGAAGATCTCCATGTCCTCGACCAAGTCGTCGATCGGCCATCTCCTCGGTGCCGCCGGCGCGGTGGAGGCGATCTTCTCCATCCTCGCCATCCGCGACCAGGTCGCACCGCCGACGCTGAACCTCGACAATCCCGCCGTCGAGACCGCGATCGACCTCGTGCCGCATGCGGCGCGCAAGCGGTCGATCGAGACCGTGCTGTCGAACTCCTTCGGCTTTGGCGGCACCAACGCCTCGGTCATCTTCCGGGCCGCGGCATAAGGCGGAAACCCGCCTTTCGCCACATTCCCTGCGCATCACTCACCCCGGTGATGCGATATCCCGAGCCGAGCGCAGCGACATGAGCGATACCCCCGGCAACGCCCCGCAGAACGGGCCCCGCCAGGCCATGAAGTCGCCCCGGGCGGCCCTTGAGCCGGAAGCGGCCCCGCCGCCGCCGCCGGCCTCGCGCCATGCGCGGAATCAGTGGGTCGTCATCGGCAATCTCATCGTCACCATCGCGCTGGTGGTGCTGGTCGGCGGCATGGCCGCCTTCCTCTATGCCCGCCAGGCCTTCATCGCGCCCGGACCGCTGCAGCAGGACCGTGCCGTCTTCATCGAGCGTGGCTCGACTGCCGAGACCGTCGCCCAGACGCTGGAGCGCAACGGCGTCATCGACAGCGCGCTGCTCTTCTCGGCCGCCGTCCAGCTCTATGGGGTGCGCAGCGACCTGAAGTGGGGCGAGTATCTCTTCCCCAAGGGCGCCTCGACCGCCGAGGCCCTCGCCATCGTGCTCGAGGGCAAGGCCATCGAGTATCGCGTCACCATTCCCGAGGGCCTGACCTCCGAGCAGATCGTCGGCCGCCTGCGCGACAACGACGTGCTCACCGGCGAAATTGCGCGCATCCCCCGCGAGGGCTCGCTGCTGCCCGACACCTACCGCTTCACCCGCGGCACGACCCGGCAGCAGATCGTCGACATGATGACCCGCGAGCAGCAGCGTCGCCTGCAGGAAATCTGGGCGCGCCGCCGGCCCGACCTGCCGCTGCGCACGCCGGAGGAACTCGTCACGCTCGCCTCTATCGTCGAGAAAGAGACCGGCAAGGCGGAGGAGCGCCCGCGCGTCGCCGGCGTCTTCATCAACCGCCTGACCCTGCCGCGCCCGATGCGCCTGCAGTCGGATCCGACCATCATCTATGGCATTGTCGGCGGCCGCGGCGCCCTTGGCCGGCCCATCAGCCAGTCCGATATCCAGCGCCTGACGCCCTACAACACCTATCAGATCGACGGCCTGCCCCCGACCCCGATCGGCAATCCCGGCCGTGCTGCCATGGAGGCCGTCGCCAATCCGGCTCGGCACCGCGAGATCTTCTTCGTCGCCGACGGCACCGGCGGCCACGCCTTCGCCGAGACGCTGGAGCAGCACAACCGCAATGTCGCCAACTGGCGCCGGATCGAGCGCGAACGCGGCGAGGCGGCGAGCACTGGCGGCGGCACCGCGCCGCCGGCGGCTGCAGCCGACGCGGCTCCCGCTGCACCCGCGACGCCGCCGCGCACGACGCGTTGATGCCCTGCGGCGCTTGACCGCGGAGCGCCCGGACCGTAACGCCGTGCTGACCGGTTGAGCCAGAGGATTCCATGGCCCTGTCCAGCATGACGGGCTTTGCCCGAGCCGAAGGCGTGACGGGAGCGGCCGTCTGGGCCTGGGAGATCAAGTCGGTCAACAGCAAGGGCCTCGACGTGAAGCTCCGGCTGCCCGGCAGCATCGAGGCGGCCGAGCCGGCGATCCGCCAGGCCGTCGCCGCCGCCGTCTCCCGCGGCTCGATCTTCGCCTCACTCTCCGTGAAGCGCGAGGGCGCCACCAGCGAGGTCCGGGTCAACGAAGCGGTGCTCGCCCAGGTCGTCGAGGCCGCCCGCCTTGTCGCTGAGAAACTCGACGCCCGCGCCCCCGCCATTGACGGCCTCCTCGCCATCAAGGGCGTCATCGACGTGGTCGAGGCGGAGGAGACCGAAGAGGAGCGTGCCGCGCTCGTCGCCGCCATCCTCACCGGTCTCGACACGGCGCTTGCCCGTCTCGTCGCCATGCGGCGCGAGGAGGGCAGGGCGCTGGAGGCCGTGCTTGTTGCCCGCCTCGACGAGATCGCCGCCCTCAAGGCCGAGGCTGAGGACAATCCCTGCCGCCGTCCGGAGACGATCCGCGCCCGTATCGCCGAGCAGATCGCAGCCCTCCTCGAGCCCGGCCGCAATTTCGATCCGGACCGCCTGCATCAGGAGGCGCTGATGGTCGCCTCCAAGGCCGATATCCGCGAGGAGCTGGACCGGCTCGACGCCCATGTCGCCGCCGCCCGCAAGCTGCTCGCCGGTGGCGGCGCGGTCGGCCGCAAGCTCGATTTCCTCGCCCAGGAATTCAACCGCGAGACCAACACGCTCTGCTCGAAGTCCAACGACGTGACGCTGACCTCCACCGGTCTCGCGCTCAAGGCGGTGGTCGAGCAGTTCCGCGAGCAGGTCCAGAACCTGGAGTAGCCATGGCCGATCCCGTCACGGCCCGCCGCGGCCTCATGCTCATCCTCACCTCGCCCTCCGGCGCGGGGAAATCGACCCTGACGCGCCAGCTCCTGCAGGAGGAGACGGAGATCGCCCTGTCGGTCTCGGTGACGACGCGCGCCCGCCGCAAGGACGAGATCGACGGCGTCCACTACCACTTCGTCGACCGTCCGGCTTTCGAGCGGATGCGCGAGGCGGGTGACCTCCTCGAATGGGCCGAGGTCCACGGCAATTGCTACGGCACGCCCCGCAAGGCGGTGGAGGACGCGCTCGCCGCCGGCAAGGACGTGCTCTTCGACATCGACGTCGCAGGTGTCCGCCAGCTTGCCGCCATGGTGCGCGAGGACATGGCGACGGTCTTCCTGCTGCCGCCCTCGGTCGCCGAGCAGATCGCCCGCCTCAAGCGCCGCGCCAGCGATGACGACGCGGCCATCCTCAAGCGCCTGCGCACGGCGCGCGACGAGATCGGCCACTGGGCGGATTTCGACTACATCCTGGTCAATGACGATCTCGGCCGCGCCTTCGCCGAGCTGCGCGCCATTCTCCACGCCGAGCGGCTGAAGCAGCGCCGCCGCCCGAAGCTCGAGGCGCTGATCGCCGAACTCGGACGGGATCTCGACGTGATCCTGGGGAACGGCCGTATTCCCAGCTGACCGCGTTCACCCAGCGGTAAGCTGGGCCAGCCTGCAGAAATCGGCGATGGTGAGGTTCTCCGCCCGCTCGGTCGGGTCGAGCCCCGCTTCCTCGATCAGCGGCATCGGGTCGCGACCGAGGCCCTTGAGGCTCTGGCGGATCATCTTGCGGCGCTGGCCGAAGGCGGCGAGCGTGACGCGCTCCAGCGCCTTGACCGGGCAGGCGAGGGGCTCTGGCCGCGGCACGAGATGCACCACGGTCGAGGTGATCTTCGGCGGCGGCACGAAGGCTGACGGGGCGACGTCGAACACCATCTTCGCAGTCGTGCGCCAGCCCGCGAGAACGCCGAGCCGGCCATAGGCCTCCGCGCCCGGCGGGGCGACGATGCGCTGTGCCACCTCCTTCTGGAACATCAGCGTCAGCGACTGATACCAGGGCGGCCAGGCCTCGCCGGTCAGCCAGCCGGTGAGCAGGCTGGTGCCGACATTGTAGGGCAGGTTGGCGACGATGCGGGCCGGCGCGCCGCCGGCCAGCGCGGCGAAATCCACCTTCAGCGCATCGCCCTCGATGACCTCGAGCCGGCCCGGATAGGCGGCCGCGATCTCGGCAAGGGCGGGAAGGCAGCGCGCATCGCGCTCGATGGCGATGACGCGGGCGCCGCCTGCGAGCAGGGCCCGTGTGAGGCCGCCGGGTCCGGGACCGACCTCGACGACGGTCGCACCCTCCAGCGGCCCGGAGGCCCGTGCGATACGGCTCGTCAGGTTGAGGTCGAGCAGGAAGTTCTGGCCGAGCGCCTTCTTCGCCATCAACCCGTGGCGGGCGATCACCTCGCGCAGGGGCGGCAGGTCATCGATGGCGCTCAAGCCGCACCCTTCCGTGCCGCGAGCCGGCCCGCCAGGGCAATCGCCTGGATCATGCTGGACGGCCGCGCCGTGCCGGTGCCGGCGAGCCCATAGGCCGTGCCGTGGTCCGGCGAGGTCCGGATGAAGGGCAGGCCCAGCGTGATATTGACGCCCTCGTCAAAGGCGATGGTCTTCACCGGCGCCAGCACCTGGTCATGATACATGCCGAGCACGGCGTCGTAGGTCTCGCGCGCCGCCGGATGGAACAGCGTATCGGCGGGATGCGGGCCGGTGGCCGCGATGCCGATGCGGTTGAGCTCGGCGACGGCGGGGGCGACGATCTCGATGTCCTCGCGGCCGATCAGCCCGCCCTCGCCGGCATGGGGGTTGAGGCCGCAGACTGCGAGGCGCGGGCGCGCGATGCCGAACCTGGCGACGAGGTCGTGGGCGACGATAGCGCCGGTCTCGACGATGAGATTGGTGGTCAGCCGCTCTGGCACGGCCGCGAGTGGGATGTGGATCGTGACCGGAACGACGGCGAGGCTCTCGCTCCAGATCATCATGACCGGGCGCACCGGCCCGACGCGGAAGGTGCGGGCGAGCTCGCCGAGGAATTCGGTGTGACCGGGATGGCTGAAGCCGGCGGCGGCCAGCACCGCCTTCGAGATCGGCGCGGTGACGATGGCGCCAGCCCGACCCGCGCGGATATGCTCGACGCCGGTGCGGATTGCCTCGATCACCACGCCGCCGGTCTCCGGCGTCGCCTGGCCCGGCCGGTCGTCGATGCCCTCGCCGATGTCGAGCACGGGCAGGCCGAAGGCGAAGGTGTCGTACGTCTCCTCGGGCAGGCAGGGCACGATCGGCACGCCGATGCCGAGCCGGGCGGCGCGCGACTCCATCAGGGCGGCGTCACCGATGACGTAGAAGGGCGGCAGGCGATGGCTCGCCCTGTCCCGCCAGGCCATGAGGGCGATGTCCGGACCGATGCCGGCCGGCTCCCCCATGGAGATGGCGAGGGGTAGCTGCATCAGGATCAGCGGCGCGGCGCGTCGCGGCCGTCACGGTAATTGATGACCGCGTTCTGGCGCAGCCGCGCCAGATAGGCCTCGGAGATGCGCCGCATCTCCGCCGTGGTCATTTCCTCGCGCACCTGGTTGCGCGCGGCGGTGTCGCTGGTGCTCGCCTCCTCCTTGGAGCAGACGGCGATCATCTCGATGCCCTGGCTGGTGCGGCTCGGCGGCGTGAGCTTGCCCACCGCCGTCTGGTCGAGCAGCTGGCGGAAGGCCGGGCTAAGGTCCGAGCCGAGGCGGCGGAACTGCTCGCGCGACGCCGAATCCGGCAGGCGCGAAACCTGCTCCATGTCTGTGGCGCAGCTGGAGAAACGGGCGCGCAGGGCATTCGCCTCGCCCATGCGGCGCTGCACGACGGCTGGCGGCGCATTGGCTGGCACCAGCAGCACCACCGGCCGCAGCACGTAGTTCATCGGGCGGGCGGCGCCCTGGCGCCGGTTCAGGGCGTCGACGAGCTGGGTATCGGTGATGAAGATGGTGCGACCATACCGGGCGCCGATGAGGTTCGACCAGGAGAGGTCAGCGCGCAGCTTGCCCCTGTAGACGCGCGGCTCGATCCCCTGCGAGCGCAGCACCGCGTCGAAGCCGCGCGGATCGATGCCGGACCGCTGGGCGACCTGGGCATAAGCCTGCTCGACCTGCTGCTCGTTGGCCTCGACGCGGAAGCGGCGAGCCTCGGCGAACTTGATGCGGTCGTTGATCAGGTCCTGGAGCGCCTGCTCGGCGGAATGCGGCCGGCCCTCGCGGATCTGCAGCAGCCGCTGGCGCTGCGGGATGTCGAAGCTGGTGATCGGGATGCCACCGATCGTCGCGATGACGCGGCCCTCCTGGGCGCGGGCCGGGGACGGGGCGCCAATGCCAGCGGTGAGCGCCAGGGCAAGGGCGGTGATGGCGAGGGGCCGGAAAGGCAAGGGTCGCACGGACGACATGGCGGGCGCCTCCTTGGACGTTGACGGGTCACGAGCCTGCTGCCTCGCCCAAGAGGGTGGCGCAATCAGGGCAGGCGGTTCATTGCGAGGGGGGATTGAACCAGTTCGAGACGTTCTGCGACAGCGTCAGCTCGCCGATCGTCCGCAGGTTGAACCGGAACATGAAGCGGTGGACGTCGCGCGTCGAGGTGACGGCGCCCTGCGTCACCACCTCGGCGGCGAAGTCACGGGAATAGTAGAAGCCGAGCTGCATGGCATCGTCGAGATAGTTCACGCCGACGGTGAGACCCTCAACCTTGTTCTTCTCGGCAAGGTCGGCGACGCCGGTTGCCGCGAGGTTCTGCCGCTGGAAGGCAAAGCGCGCCGCACCATAGACCGTGAGGGTCTGGGTGAGCGAATAGGACATCGCGGCGCCGACCGAGCTGCGCGCCACCTGGTAGCCGAGCAGCGGCTGCGGGGCGAGATAGCCGAAGGTGCCGGTCAGCGCGAAATCGCCGAAGCGGCCGGTGGCGTCGAACTCGCCGCGCTGAATGGCGAAGGTCCGCTCGTCGAAGCGGCCGCGGGCCGAGAGACGGAAGTTGCGGTCGATCTGGTACTGGATGCGCGCCACATAGTCGGACCGCGGCTTGTCGAGGCCCGAATTGGCACCGGTCGAGGCCATGTCGTTGATGGCGCCCGAGGTGAAGGAGTTGATCCCGAACAGGTGGAGCGACTGGCCGAACAGCACGTTCACCGTCGAACCGTTGGTGAAGCGGTGGGTGAGGTTGAGGCCGTAGTTCATCCGGCCGCCGCCCTCGACGCGGTCCCAACCCGAGAACTTGTTGGCCTGGAACAGGTTGGTGTCGTCGAAGACGAGGCTCTGGGCATCCTCGTTGGGGATGTTGCCGATATTCGTCTCGTTCGGGCGGGCGATGAACTGCACCACCGGCTCGATCGTGGTCGTGCCATAGGGGTTCGCGGCGATCCACGGATAGCGGTAGGTGATGCCGACCGTCGGCATGAAGCGCGTGTAGACGCGGTCGTCCTGGGCGAGGCGCGAGAACGAGCCGAGGACGGCGCTGTTGTCCTTCAGCTGATGATAAGTCACGTCGCCGCGAGCCGAGACGAAGGGCTCCCAGACCTGGCCCATGCCGTCAATGATGCGGCGGCGCCAGGCGACCTCGGCCGAGGCGCGCGAATAGAGGCCGTCGATGCCGTTCACCAGGCAGTTGGCGGGCGTGACGCTGTTGGCAACATTGCGGTTGCAAACAACAAGGGGATCAGCGAGCGGATTGCGCCGCGACGCATCCGCTGCCTCGCGCGTAAGGCTGACGACGCTGGTGCGCCAGGACACCTCGCCGCCGGCCACTGACTGGTCGAGCACCTTGAAATAGTCGAGCACCGGATGGGTGGTCGGCAGGATCTTGTTGTCGGTGTCGGTCGCGGTGATGCCGACATAGCGCGTCGTCGACAGGTCGAACCAGCTGCGCGGGCCCTGCCCACGCAGGAACAACCTGGAATTGGCCTCCGTCTGGCCCGGCAGCATCAGCGAGTAGTCCCGCAGGAAGGCCGTGTCGGACATCAGGTTGAGGTCCCAGCCCACCGACCAGCGCTCGGTCAGCCGGTAGATGCCGGTCGTGTGGATGATGCCGCGGAACTCGCGGTTGCCGACCTCGTTCGTGCCGTTCGAATAGGTGAAGACGCCCGGATCGTTCTGGCGGATGCCGGCGGCGCGGATCGTGTAGTAGCCGCTCTCGAAGCCATGCCGCCACTCGACGACAGGCATGAAGCCCTGCCGGGCGTAGTAGCGCGGCGCAATGAGCAGGTCGTAGTTCGGCTGGATGTTCCAGAAATAGGGAACCTCGACGCCGATGCCGGTGCGGTTGGAGCCGGAGATGCCGGGCATGAGGAAGCCGGAGGCCTTGCGGACGGTCGGATCCGGTGCCCAGAAGCGCGGCATATAGGCGATCGGGATGCCGAACATCTCGAAGCGGCCATCCTCGAAATAGATGGTCCGCTCGGATTCCCGATGGATGATCCGCTTGGCCTTGATCGTCCAGGTCGGCGGCTTCGACTGGTCGGCGCGGCAGGAGTCGCACGCCGTGTACGTCGCCCGCTCGAAGATCGTGGTGTCGCCGTTCTCGCGCGTCACCTCCGCCGCGCCGATGAAGCGGCGGTCCGGCGTCTCGATGTTCAGCGAGCGCACGAAGCCCTGCGTGAACTGCTGGTCGAACTCCATGTCCTGCGCATGGGCAATGACGCCCGATGGCTCGGTGATGCGCACATTGCCGGTCGCCCGGACGCGGCCCGACCGCTGGTCATAGGTGACGACGTCGGCCTCGATGGTGCGGCCGTCATAATAGATCTGGACGCTGCCGCGGGCTGAAACCCGGCCGCTCTGCTCCTCGTAGACCATCTGCCCGGCATTGACCTGCATCGGCGCGCCGCGCTCGGTGCGGGTGAAGCCGAGACCGGCGCCGGGGGCGACCGTTGCGGGAGCTACCGGAGAGCGAACCTGCGGCTGGTTCTGGATCTGCGTGGGGTCGAGGATGAAGAGACGGCGTTCCGCCGGATCGGCGGCGTTCTGCGCGCGCGCGGGTGCAAGTCCGCCCGCTGCGGCGGCCAGCACCATCAGGCTGGCGGCCGCAGTCAGGGCAGAGCGGGCGATTCGGGTCGTGGAAGCCTTAGGGCGGCTTGCTGAGCGAAGCATCAGCCGTCCTCCTGCTTCAGTAGAACCATGAAACCCATCAACGCACCGATGAATGCCGGCGACCACGCGGCCAGGACCGGGGGCACGAGATTCGAGCGCCCCAGATTGCCCGCGAGTTCGGAACCCACGTAAAGCAAAAATCCGGCGACCACGCCACCGAGAATTGTCCGGCCCAATCCGCCGAGGCGCGCGAACCGCAAGGACGCTGCGGCAGCCACCAGCACCATGGCCACCAGGAGGAGGGGCCGGGCGAGCAGGAGCTGGTACTGAAGCTCGAAACGGGCCACTGGCAGGCCGGAGCGGCGGGCGAGTTCGATGAACTGTGGAAGCTCCCAGAACGACACCTGCTCGGGCATGACGAAGCTCTGCCGGACCTGCTCGGCGGTCAGCCGCGTCGCCAGCCTGTAGGTGTCATGGTTCACCGGCTCGGCGCCGACCGGCGTCACCCGCGCCCGGTTGAGCAGCCAGTAGCCATCGCCGAGTTCGGCCCCGTCGGCGTCGATGCGTTCCTTGAAATGGCCGTCGGTGTCGTAGACGAGGATGCTGACACCGCTCAGCCGCTGGCCGCGATCCATGGCCGAGGCGGCGTTGATGACGGCCTGGCCGCCCGGTGTAGCCTGGCGGAGCCAGAAATTGGTGCGCTGTTCCGACAGGTTGCGCCCGAAAAGCTGCGACTCCAGCCTCACGCCGCGTTCGCGGAAGTCCGAGGCGACGGGGTTGTAGACCAGGGCGGCGAAGACGCCGAGCAGCAGCGCCACGACGATGGCGGGCGAGAGGAACTGCCAGGCGGAGAGCCCGGCGGCCCGGGCGACCACCAGTTCCAGCTTCCGCGACAGGCCGAGGAAGCAGAGCATCGCGCCGACCAGCACGGCGAAGGGCAGCACGATCTCGATGAAAGCCGGCACGCGGTAGATGGTGAGGAGGGCGACGAGATGGGTCGGCGCCCGGGTCGGGTCCTCGACGCGGCGCAGCTGCTCGACGAAATCGACGATCAGAACCAGGCCCGCCGTGCCGAGGAAGGTCCCGCCCACCGAGCCGAGGAACTTCCGGGTCATGTAGCGGGAGAAGGTCGAGATCATCAGGCGCCGCCCCCGGCCGTGCGGGGCGTCACCAGGCGCATGAGGCGTTCGCTGAGCTCGCTCGACAGGCGGTTGAGCGCCTCTGGCGTCCGGACGCGGATCCAGCCGAGGGACACCGCCCCGAAGAACAGGATGGTAGCGATCGGCAAGAGATAGACGAAAGGTACGGTGCCGGGTCGCGCCGCTACGAGGCCGGACACGGCAAAGCCGCCGCCGCGGACGGCAGCCATGATGGCGATCGCCCCGGCGATCGCGGCACCGCGGCTTTGCCGCGTGGTGCGAGCCTGTCCCAGCATGGCGAACGCGATACACATCATGGCCAGTGGGTAGAGCGGCGCGGCGAAACGGTCGTGCAGCTCCTGACGGAACCTGCCCCGCCACCGCTCCAGCATGGGATCGGCAGGGTTGGGGTTCATGAGCTCCGACGTATAGCGCTCGGAAGGTCTATAAATCGTTTCGGCGGCCTGGGTGAGCTGCGACAGGTCGAAAGCATAGCGGTCGAAGACGACGATCGAGGTCGCCCCGTCGCGCATGTCGCGGCGCTGCAGGTTGCCCGTCTCCAGCACGAAGAACGTGCCCTGCGGCTGCTCGGTGATGACCCCGCGCTCGGCGACATAGGTCATGTGGACCTGTGGGTCCCGCGTGTCGGAGACGACGATGCCGAGCAGCACGCCGCCCTGTGCGCGGTCGCGGATGTGGAAGGTCAGGCCGCGATCCGCCTGGGTGAACTGGCCGGGGCGCACGATGGCGCTGAGCATGTTGGCCTGCACCTGGGTCAGAAGCAGGCGGAAGTAGCGGATGGAGGAGGGGGTCAGCCACAGCGACAGCGAGCCGACGAAGACCATGACGATGGCGGTGAGCATCAGCAGCGGTTTGGCGATGCGCCAGGGCGGAACGCCCGCCGCCGACATGACGATGAGCTCGGAATCGCCGTTCAGCTTGTTCAGCGTCTGCATGACCGCGATGAACAGCGAGATCGGCGCGATCAGCGCCAGGAGCACGGGAATGCCGAGACTGGTCATCAGGAAGAACAGCGCGATGGTCTGGCCGCTGTTCGTCACAAGGTCGAGCTGGCGCAGCACCTGGGTGATCCAGACGACCAGCGTCAGGATGAACAGTCCGCCGACAAAGGCCAGCGCCGCCTGGCGGAAAATGTAGCGTTCGAGGGATCCCATACCCGGCCCATGCTGCCGCGGGGGACCGCCAACCCCGCCGGAACTCAACCTCCCAGCCAGTAGAGCCCGAACGTGGCGCCGGCAAGGTCGCCCGAAGGCATGACGGCGATTCCCTGCGGCGCGTCTCCCTTGGGCCACAACGTCGCGATAGTGTGAACGCGACGGGATTGCGCCCGATTCGTCCGATCAGCAAGTTCGAGCCCATGCCAGACAGCCTGAAGATCCAGTTCGCCTCCCTTTCCGCCGAGACCGAGGGCGTCGTCGTCGCCCTTGTCGGCTCCGATCTCGCCGTGCCGCCACGCGCCGCGCGCCTTCTCGACAAGGCGGGTGATCTCGTCGAGCGTGCCGCAAAGGCCGACGGCTTCAAGGGTAAGCCCGCCAGCTTCCTTGACATCCTCGCGCCCGAGAAGGTCGCAGCGACCCGCCTGCTCTTCGCCGGGATCGGCAAGGGCGATGGCTGGTCGGAGCTTGATGTCGTGAAGCTCGGCGGCGCCATCTGTGGCCGTCTGCCGGATGCCGCGACCGAGGCGACCATCATGGCCGAAACTGCGGCGGGGCCGCTGTCGGCCGACCAGGCCGCGGACCTCGCGCTCGGCCTGCGCCTACGCTTCTATGCCTTCGACCGCTACAAGACGAAGAAGAAGGACAGCGACGAGGGCGTTCGCAAGCGGACCGTGACCATCCTTGTCTCCGACGAGAAAGGGGCCCGGAAGGCCTTCAAGGCCCGCGAGGCGATCGCCGATGGCGTCGATCTCGCCCGCGACCTCGTCAACGAGCCGCCGAACGTGCTCTTCCCCACCGCCTTCGCCAAGCGCGCCGGCGAGCTCGAGAAGCTCGGCGTCGAGGTCGAGATCCTCGGCGACAAGGAGCTGAAGAAGCTCGGCATGGGCGCATTGCTGGCGGTCGGCCAGGGCTCGGCCCGGGAAAGCCATGTCGTCATCATGCGCTGGGAGGGCGGCAAGGACGGCGAGGCGCCGGTCTGCCTAGTCGGCAAGGGCGTCTGCTTCGATACCGGCGGCATCTCGCTGAAGCCCGGCGAGGGCATGCAGGACATGAAGGGCGACATGGGCGGCGCCGCCGCGGTGGTCGGCGCCATGCACGCGCTCGCCGCCCGCAAGGCCCGCGTCAATGTCGTCGGCCTCATCGGCCTCGTGGAGAACATGCCGGACGGCAATGCCTACCGCCCCGGTGACATCCTCACCTCCATGTCCGGCCAGACCATCGAGATGATCAACACCGACGCGGAGGGACGCCTCGTCCTGGCTGACGTGCTCTGGTACGCCAAGGATCGCTTCAAGCCGAAAGCGATGGTCAATCTCGCGACCCTCACCGGCGCGATCATGGTGGCGCTCGGCCAGGAACATGCCGGCCTCTTCGCCAATGACGACGACCTTGCTGGCAAGCTCTCCGCCGCCGGCCTTGCCACCGGCGAGAAGGTCTGGCGGATGCCGCTGACGGCCGAATATGACAAGCTGATCGACAGCCAGTTCGCCGACATGAAGAACACCGGCGGCCGGCATGGTGGCGCCATCACCGCCGCCCAGTTCCTCCAGCGCTTCGTCGGCGACACGCCCTGGGCCCATCTCGACGTCGCCGGCACGGCGATGAACTCGATCAAGGGCGATCTCAACCGCTCCTGGGGCGGCGGCTGGGGCGTGCGCCTGCTCGACCGGCTGGTGGCAGACGGCTACGAGCGGTGAGGGCCGGCCGCAGGGCCGTGAGCCATGCATAATCGCGGGGACTCGTGACCGACATCCTGTTCTACCATCTGCAGAACCAGCCGCTCGAAAGGGTCTTGCCGGTGCTGCTCGAAAAATCGGTGGAACGCGGCTGGAAGGTCGCGGTCGAGGCGGCCTCGCCCGAGCGGGTCGAGGCGCTCGATGCGCTGCTCTGGACCTATGACGATGCAAGCTTTCTCGCCCATGGCACCGACCGCGAGGCCGATGCGGCGGCGCAGCCGATCCTGATCACCGCCGGGCCGACGCGCGCCAATGGCGCCAGCGTGCGCTTTCTCGTCGTTGGGGCGCCGCTGCCCGAGGATGCCGGCACCTACGAGCGCATCGTCCTGATGTTCGACGGCAATGATCCCGACGCGGTCGATCGCGCGCGCGAGGCTTGGAAAGTCGCCCGCGCCGGCGGCCATGCCTGCACCTACTGGCAACAGGACGAAACCGGCCGCTGGAGCAAGAAGGCGTGACCGGCGAGGTCTCGCCGGGCGATGCCGACGCAGCCCCCGGTTTCATCGATCATGCCGCCCGCAGCGAATTCGCCCGCCTCGCGGCGGTGATCTTCCTCACCGCCATGACCAACCAGCAGTCGGTGCTGCTGGCCGTGGTCTGGGAGGATCTCGGCTTCTCGCCCCGCGACATCGGCCTGCTCATCGCCATCTATGGCGTGCCGCTGGTGGCCATGAGCCTGTTCTCCGGCCCGCTCGCCAACCGCATCGGTATCCTGCAGACGGTCAGGATCGGCGCGGTGCTCACCGTGGTCGGTTTCGTCAGCCTCTATCTGACCCACGAGAGCGTGATCGGCTCGCTCGCCTCGCGGCTGATCCAGGGCACGGGCTTCGCGCTCTTCCACGCGCCAGTCATGACCTATGGCTCGACCCGGCTGACCCGCGATCGCTTCGTGCGCCTCTTCGGCCTGCTCTCGGCCATGGCCCCGCTGCCCTATGCCTTCGGCCCCATCCTCGCCGAGTTCCTCTATCACTGGCTCGGCCACAACGGCTATTTCCTCGCCGGCGCTGTGCCGGGCCTCCTCGGCCTGCCGCTGCTCTGGACGCTCCGGCCCGTCGACAAGACGGAGGGGCCGGTCGGCGGCATCCTCGGCCTGCTGGCGAGCCGCCGCATCTGGCCGCCGCTCGTCGCGGCCATCGTCTATGGCTACATGTTCGGCTTCATCAGCGCCTATGCCGCGCCTTTCCTGGTGGAGCGCGGCATCGTCGTCGGCGCCTTCTTCACCGCCTTCACCGTGTCGATCTTTGCAGTGCGCTTTGGCGGCCTCGCCCTGATCGAGAATGTCGATCGCCGGCTGGTGGTGGCGGGTGGGGCTGTCCTCCTCGCGACGGGCCTGACCATGGTGGCGCTCGCCACCAGCCTGCCCGGCGTCGTTGCGGCCGGCTTCGTTTTCGGCCTCGGCCATTCGATCGGCTTTCCCGTCCTCTCCGCCTGGATCTGCGACGGCACCCCGCCTGAGCAGCGCGCCACGCCCATGGCCGTGTTCAACGCCACCTTCTTCGCCGCCATGACGGTCATCGCCCTGCCGGCGAGCCTTGCCATCGCCCAGGTCGGCTACGTTCCCGTCATGGTGACGCTCTCGGTCTCGAGCCTCGGGCTCGCGGGCCTCCTCGCCATCGCCTGGTCGCGGCGTTTTCGACGCTAGGGCTGGCGCTGCTGACAGGCTGCTGTCACAACGATGTCAGCAGCCCTCCGGCAACCTGCGCCCATGAGACCATCAGACCGACTCTTCCAGATCATCCAGATCCTGCGCCGCTCGCGCCGACCGCTGACGGCCGAGGCCATCGCCGCCGAGCTCGAGACCTCCAAGCGCACGATCTATCGCGATATCTCCACGCTGATCGGCCAGCGCGTACCGATCCGTGGCGAAGCCGGCCTCGGCTATGTGCTGGAGGGCGGCTTCGACCTGCCGCCGCTCATGCTGACATCGGACGAGCTGGAGGCCGCTGCCCTCGGCGCCCGCTGGGTGCAGTCGCGCGGCGATCCGGCACTCTCCCGCGCCGCCGCCGACCTCATCGCCAAGCTCGCCGCCATCGTGCCGGAAAAGCTGCGCGACGTGGCGCTCGACCCTGTTTCGCGCACCGGCCCAGCCTGGGAGCCGACCGAGGACCGCATCGACCTCGCCAAGGTCCGTGGCTGGATCCACGAGGGCAAGAAGATCGCCCTCGGCTATAACGACGAGCAGGGCAGGGCGACCGAGCGCATCATCTGGCCGGTGGCCGTGGGCTATTTCGACAGCGTGCGCCACCTCATCGCCTGGTGCGAGCTGCGCCGCGACTTCCGCTCCTTCCGCTCCGACCGCATCGCCTCGGCGAGTTTCCTCGAGGAGCGCTATCCCGAACGGCCGAGCGTGCTGCGCGCCAGGTGGCGCAAGACGATCAAGGAGAACTGACGGGTCAGTTCAGCCCCCCGCCGCCTCCAGCGCGGCGCTGGCCTCGAGCCAGGCCTCCTCCGCCTCGGCGAGCTGCTTCTCGCGCAGGCCCCGCGTCTTGGCGGCCTGGGCGGCGCTGTCGGGGTGAGCCTCGAAATAGCCGGGCTGGGCGAGGATCCGGTCGATCTTGTCGATGTCGCCGCGCAGCTTCTCCATCGTCGCCTCGACCTCGGCGACGCGTTTCGCCAGCGCCTTGGCCTCGCCGCGCGCCGCCGCCTGCGGCTTCGCTGCGGCCGGCTTCTCGGGCTTGTCACCGGCAGGGGCGGGGCCCGACAGCACGATCTTGCGGTAGTCGTCGAGATCGCCGTCGAAGGTCTTCACCGTGCCGTCGCGCACCAGCCAGAGCCGGTCGACGGTCGCCTCCAGCAGATGCCGGTCGTGCGAGACGATCATCACCGCGCCCGCATAGCCGTTCAGCGCCTCCACCAGCGCGGCGCGGCTGTCGATGTCGAGATGGTTCGTCGGCTCGTCGAGGATGAGCAGGTTCGGCCCGTCGAACACGGCGATGGCGAAGAGCAGGCGGGCCTTTTCGCCCCCCGAGAGCGAGGAGACCTTGGTGTCGGAGCGCTCGCCGGAAAAACCGGCGCGGGCACAGGCCGCACGCACCTTCGCCTCCGGTTCGTCCGGCATGAGGCGGCGCAGGTGCTGATAGACGCTCTCGGCGGGGCGCAATTCGTCGAGCTGGTGCTGGGCGAAATAGGCGATCTTCAGCTTGTCGGCGCGGACAAGGCGCCCGGCCATCGGCTTCAGACGGTCGGAGATCAGCTTGAGGAAGGTCGACTTGCCATTGCCATTGGCGCCGAGCAGGCCGATCCGGTCGTCGTCGTCGATCCTGAGGTCGAGGCGACGCAGGATGGGCGAGCCCTCCTGGTAGCCGACCGACACGCCTTCCAGCGTGATGATCGGCGGCGAGGCCTTGCGCTGCGGCTCGGGGATGATGAAGGGCGGCACGTCGGTTTCGACGATGGTCGTCACCGTCTCCATCTTCTCCAGCATCTTGAGGCGCGACTGCGCCTGCCGCGCCTTGGTCGCCTTGGCGCGGAAGCGGTCGACGAAGCTCTGGAGATGGGCGCGCTTGTCTTCCTGTTTCTTCGCCGCCTTTTCGCGCACCGCGATCTCGATGGCGCGCGACTTGGCGAAGGTCGTGTAGGAGCCCTTCCAGAGCTGCAGCTTGCCCTGGTCGAGATGGAGGATGTGCTCGACGGATGCGTCCAGCAGGTCGCGGTCGTGGCTGATGAGCAGGACGCTGTGCGGGTAGCGCGCGAGATAATCCTGCAGCCAGAGCGTGCCTTCGAGGTCGAGATAGTTGGTGGGCTCGTCGAGCAGCAGCAGGTCGGGGGCGGTGAACAGCACCGCAGCCAGCGCCACGCGCATCCGCCAGCCGCCGGAGAAGTCCGAGCACGGCCGTGCCTGCGCCGCCGTGTCGAAGCCGAGGCCGGCGAGAATGGCCGCGGCCCGCGCCGGTGCCGAATGGGCGTCGATGTCGACGAGCCGCGTCTGGATCTCGGCGATGCGCTGCGGATCGGTTGCCGTCTCGGCCTCCTTGAGAAGCGCGGCGCGCTCCTTGTCGGCCTTCAGCACGAACTCCAGAAGGGAATCCGGCCCGCCGGGGGCCTCCTGCGCGACGCCGCCCATCCGCGCCCGCGACGGCAGCTTGATCGTGCCGGAATCGGCGCCGAGCTCTCCCTGGATGACCTTGAACAGCGTCGACTTGCCGGTGCCGTTGCGGCCGAGGAAGCCGATGCGCGCATCCGGCGGCAGCATCACCGAGGCATTGTCGATGAGCACGCGGCCGGCCACCCGCACGGTCAGGTCGTTGATCTGCAGCATGGGGGGCTTTTGGCGGAGCGGGCCGTCCGATGCAAGCGCAGGCGGTTGGCGCTCATCAACCCAGCTTCGCGGAGGTGCAACGATTCTCGGGCTGTCCCAGGATGGCGGCTGGCGTCTCCTGCCACGTCAACACAGGGAGAACCCGCATTCCTGTCCCATCCCCGGTGTTATGATGAAGGCGACCCAGCGGCTACAGCCGGGCGAAGGCAAACGCATCGAGAGGACGGGGACATGGCATCATCCACCAACAAGTACATTGCCGAATTCATCGGCACCGCCGCGCTGGTCATCATCGGCTGCGGCGTCGTCACCCTCGGCGGGCAGGGGGCCGTGTTCGGCGCCGGTCAGCCCACCTCCGCGCTCGCGACCCTGCCGATCGCCTTCGCCTTCGGTCTCGCCATTGTCGCCATGGCCTATGGCATCGGGCCGGTCTCCGGCTGCCACGTCAATCCGGCCGTCACCGTCGGCGTCTGGATGGCCGGCCGCATGCCGACCTCCGAGGTGCCCGGCTACATCGCCGCGCAGGTCGCGGGCGCCATCGTCGGTGCGGCTGTTCTCTATATCGCCCTCGCCGGCAAGGCCGGCGGCTGGGATGTCACCGCGGCGGGGCTCGGACAGAATGGTTGGGACGCGGCCAAGGGCTACGGCACCGGCTCGGCCATGATCGGCGAGTTCGTCGGCACCTTCCTGTTCCTGGTGACCATCCTCGGCGTGACGTCGAAGGCCGGCTCGCCCGCGATGGCGGGCCTTGCCATCGGCCTGACGCTCACCGCCATCCACCTGCTGCTCATCCCCGTGACCGGCACCTCGGTGAACCCGGCGCGCTCCATCGGCCCGGCGCTCTTCGTCGGCGGCCAGGCCATCGCCCAGCTCTGGCTGTTCATCCTCGTGCCTCTCGTCGCGGCGGCGGCGGCCGGCGCGCTGTTCAAGGCCAAGATTCTGGAGGCCTGACGCCTCCCGAAACGGACGAGGCCCGCCACCGATACATCCTCGGTGACGGGCCCGTACCCGCGCGAGCCGGGTTGGGTGGGGCGACAAGGGGCCCGCGCGACTACTCAGGAAGGCTCAGCGGCAGATCCGGACGTGCCGGACCTCGGGGCCCCAGGGCGTGTCGACCCAGCGGCGCTCGCGCCAGCAGGTCGGCGCCACATAGGCGGGGCGATAGGGACGGTAGAAGCCGTAACCGTAGGGCGGCGGCGGACGGTGCCAGCGCGGGCGATCCCAGCCCGGGCGATCCCAGCCCGGGCGGCCCCAATGCGGCGGCGGGCCGCCCCACTGGACCGGGGTCGCTCCGAAGCCGATGCCAATCGAGACCTGGGCCTTGGCATCATTGGGCGTGGCGGTGACCGCGCCGAGGGCGGCGAGGCCGGCGAGGGCGGACAGAACCATGCGGCGCATCGTGCATCTCCAGTGGCTCGGATCACCTGGGTCCGGAGAGCCCGGTGGCGTCCCCGCGGTGACCATGGAGCGGACATTGCCCCCCAGCCTCTGAACCGGCTCTGATCCCTCTCTTCATCCAGCGTTCAGCTGCGACGCCCTGCGGCGATGCCGGCCACGACGTCGCCACCGCTGGCCCGTTGCGGGCGCGCCGGCCCGCTGCTATGAGCGCGCCCACATCCCGCCGACCCGTTCCCAAGGAGCCATCATGGCCATCGAGCGCACCTTCTCCATCATCAAGCCGGACGCCACCAAGCGGAACCTGACCGGCGCCGTGAACGCCGTCATCGAGAAGGCCGGCCTGCAGATCGTCGCCCAGAAGCGCATCCGCATGTCGCTGCCCGAGGCCCGCAAGTTCTATGCGGTCCACAAGGAGCGTCCCTTCTTCGGCGAACTCGTCGACTTCATGGTCTCGGCCCCGGTGGTCGTGCAGGTGCTCGAGGGCGAGAACGCCGTCGCCAAGTACCGCGAGATCATGGGCGCCACCAACCCGGCCCAGGCCGCCGAGGGCACCATCCGCAAGCTCTACGCCGTCTCGGTCGGCGAGAACTCGGTGCACGGCTCCGACTCCGTCGACAACGCCAAGATCGAGATCGCCCAGTTCTTCTCCGAGAACGAGATCCTGCCGGCCTGATCCGGTTGTCCGGGCGGCCTTCAGGCCCCCGGATGGTCCACAGCTATGCGGAAGGCGGGCTTGAGGCCCGCCTTTTTCGTTGGCTCCGCTTTCTGTAGTCTGGCGTCGTTCCAGCCTGCCGCTGAGCCCCCGGAGCCCGCATGAACGCACCGCTGCGTGTCGATCGCCTGAAGTCGACCTGCCCGCACGACTGCCCGTCCGCCTGCTCGCTTGAGGTGGAGGTCATCGACGGCAAGACGATCGGCCGCGTCCATGGCGATCCCGACCAGAGCTACACGGCAGGCGTCATCTGCGCCAAGGTGGCGCGCTATGCCGAGCGCATCCACCACCCGGACCGGCTGCTCCACCCGCTGATCCGCAAGGGCCCGAAGGGCTCCGGCACCTTCCAGCGCATCTCCTGGGACGAGGCGTTGGCCATGACCGCCGAGCGCTTCCTCGAGGCCGAGAAGCGCTTTGGGGCCGAGACGGTCTGGCCCTACTACTATGCCGGCACCATGGGCTTCGTGCAGCGCGACGGCATCAACCGCCTTCGCCACGTGAAGAAATATTCCGGCTTCTACTCGACCATCTGCACCAACATGGCCTGGTCCGGCTTCATCGCCGGAACCGGCCGCCTCGCCGGCGTCGATCCGCGCGAGATGGCCAAGGCCGACGTGGTGGTGATCTGGGGCACCAACCCGGTCTCCACCCAGGTCAATGTCATGACCCATGCCATGAAGGCGCGAAAGGAGCGCGGCGCCAAGATCGTCGTTGTCGACGTCTATCGCACCGACACGGTGAAACAGGCCGATCTCGGCCTCGTGGTGAAGCCGGGCACCGATGGTGCGCTCGCCTGCGCGGTCATGCATGTGCTTTTCCGCGACGGCTATGCCGATCGCGATTATCTCAATGCCTACACGGACGTACCGGCCGAGCTTGAATCGCATTTGCAGAGCCGCACGCCGGAATGGGCTGCCGCCATCACCGGCCTGACGACGCAGGAGATCGAGGCCTTCGCCAAGCTGGTCGGCGAGAACAAGAAGACCTTCTTCCGCCTCGGCTATGGCTTCGGCCGCCAGCGTAACGGCGCGGTGAACATGCACGCCGCCTCCTGCATCCCCGCCATCACCGGCGCCTGGAAGCACGAGGGCGGCGGGGCCTTCCACAACAACGGCGCCATCTATCATTGGCGGAAGTCCCTCATCGAGGGCCTCGAGGCCAAGGACCCCGCGGTGCGGATGCTCGACCAGTCGCGCATCGGCGCGATCCTCACCGGCGAGGCGAGGGCGCTGCGCCGCCCTGACGGGTCGGAAGGCGCGCCGGTGACCGCGCTGCTCATCCAGAACACCAACCCGGTGAATGTCGCGCCCGACCAGGCCAAGGTCATCGAGGGCTTCGCCCGCGACGACCTCTTCACCGTGGTCCACGAGCAGTTCATGACCGACACGGCGAAGATGGCCGATCTCGTCCTGCCTGCCACCATGTTCATGGAACACGACGACCTCTACCAGGGTGGCGGCCACCAGCACATCATGCTCGGCCTCAAGCTGGTCGATGCGCCCGGCGAATGCCGCTCCAACCACGAGGTCATCACCGATCTGGCCGGTCGGCTGGGTGCGCAGCATGACGGCTTCGCCATGACGCCGCGCGAGATCATCGACTGGACCTTGCAGAAATCCGGCTGGGGCACGTTCGCCGAGCTGGAGGTGACCAATTTCCGTGACGTCCAGCCGAAATTCGAGGAGGCGCACTATCTCAACGGCTTCGCCTATGGCGACAGGAAGTTCCGCTTCAAGCCGGACTGGCCCAACGTGCCCTATGCCAGTATCGGCACGATGGGGCCGGTCGAGACGATGCCGTCGCTGCCCGACCACTGGGCCGTGACCGAGGAGCCGGACGCGACCTATCCGTTCAAGCTCGCGACCTCACCGGCGCGCTCTTACCTCAACTCGTCCTTCGCCGAGACGCCGTCGTCGCGCAAGCGCGAGGGCCGGCCCGAGGTGATGATCAATCCCGCCGATGCCGGGCGCCTCGGCATCGACCACGGCGCCAGGGTCCAGGTCGGATCGCCGCGCGGCACCGTGATCCTCCATGCCCGCATCACCGACCAGACCCGGGCCGGCACCCTCGTCGCCGAAGGTCTCTGGGCCAATGCCGACCATGAGGGCGGCCGCGGCATCAACATGCTGACCGGCGCGGATGCGGTCGCCCCCTTCGGCGGCGCGGCATTTCACGACAACAAAGTGTGGATACGGCTTTACTGAGAAAGTTGACGCTGCGGCAATAAACGCTGGCTAAAATGACGCTAGGGTAACCGGCGATTACGTGAAATCGGGGTCTTCGACTCAAGTTTTATTTGGGTCTTAATCATCCGTTGGGGGCTGGTGATTATCCTGCCCTCATTCGGCCCTCACGAATGATTGCCCCAATGCGTATGGTTTCTGACATTGCCGCCTTCGACGGCGCCGAACGGCGTTCGGAGCCGCGCGTCATCATGAGCCTCGCCGGGACCTGCTCGCTCTCGGCATTGCGGGACGAGGCCGGTCAGCGGCGCGAGTTCCCCTGCCGCGCCATCAACATGTCGAGCCGCGCGCTGATGCTGGCCGCTCCGGTCAAGGCGACGCTCAACGATCGCGCCATCGCCTACATCCCGAGCTTCGGCAAGCTGTCGGGCCGCATCCTTCGCGTTCTCGACGGCGGCTTCGTCATGAGCCTCACCGTATCCGAGGGCGAGCGGGGGAGGATTTCCCGCCACCTCGACTGGATGCAGGAGCACCAGGCCCATGACACCCACGACCTGCGCCTCGCCGCCCGGATCGTGCCGCTGGAGCCCTTCGCGCAACTGGCCTTCGCCGATGGCACGATCCTGTCCTGCCTGATCATGGACATGTCGCTGACCGGCGCGGCGATCTCCGCCGACATGGTGCCGGCCATCGGGACGGTGCTGGCGGTTGGGAAGATCCCGGGACGGGTGTGCCGCCATTTCCCCGAAGGCTTTGCCGTCGCCTTCCTCAAGGAGCAGGAGCCGGGCGCGCTCGAGCACCTGATCTTCGCGCGCTGAAGGCTCAGAGCAGGCTGTACTCGGTCGCGATCATCCGGAGCGCTGCCGGATAGATGCGGTGCTCGACGGCGAGAACCCGCGCGCCCAGCGTCTCCGCCGTGTCGCCGGGCAGCACCGGCACCGCCTCCTGCAGGATGATCTCGCCCTCATCCATCTCCGGCGTGACGAAATGCACCGTCGCGCCATGCTCGGTGGCACCGTCCGCCAGAGCCCGCGCATGGGTGTCGAGGCCCTTGTAGGCGGGAAGGAGGGCAGGGTGGATGTTGATCATCCGCCCGCCCCATTGGCCGACGAACCAGGGCGTGAGGATCCGCATGAAACCGGCAAGGCAGACGATGTCGATGCGCTGCGCCTCCAGCACGGCCTGCATCGCCCGCTCGAAGCCCTCGCGGTCGCGGGGATAGGCCTTGCTGTCGATGGTGGCGGTGGCGATGCCATCGGCCGCGGCGATGGCGAGGCCGCCAGCGCCGGGCACGTTCGACAGGACCAGCGCGATCTCGGCCGGGTAGTCCGGCGCCTTCGCGGCGGCGATCAGCGCCGCCATGTTCGAGCCGCGCCCGGAAATGAGGACCGCGACGCGTTTCCTCGTCACGACGACAGCGTCCCCGTGAAGGTGACGCGCGGCTCGGCCGCAGCCTTGGTGATGTGGCCCAGCACCGCCACGGTCTCGCCGGCGAGGCGGAAGCCCTCGGCAACCCGGTCCGCATCCCCCGCTGCCACCACGACCACCATGCCGATGCCGCAGTTGAAGGTGCGCACCATCTCGGATTCGACAATGCCGCCGACCTCGGCCAGCCAGCCGAAGACTTTCGGCATGGTGACCGCCGAAAGATTGATCGCTGCCCCAAGGCCGTCGGGCAGCACGCGCGGGATGTTGTCGACGAAGCCGCCGCCGGTGATGTGGGCGAGGGCCTTGATGGCGCCAGCGGCGCGGTGGACGCCGAGCACGCTCTTCACATAGATGCGGGTCGGCTCGAGCAGCGCCTCGCCGAGGTTGCGCGACGGATCGAAGGGCGCCGGCGCGTCCCAGGCGAGGCCCGACCGCTCGACGATGCGGCGCACCAGCGAATAGCCGTTGGAATGGACGCCGGACGAGGCGAGCCCGAGAACGACGTCGCCTTCGACAACGCCCCGCGGCAGCAAGGTGCCGCGTTCCGCCGCGCCCACCGCAAAGCCCGCGAGGTCGTAGTCGCCATCGGCATAGAGGCCGGGCATTTCTGCCGTCTCGCCGCCAATCAGCGCGCAGCCGGCTTGGCGGCAGCCGATGGCGATGCCCTTGACCACCTGCGCGCCGGCCTCCGGCGACAGCTTGCCGGTCGCGAAATAGTCGAGGAAGAACAGCGGCTCGGCGCCCTGCACCACGAGGTCGTTGACGCACATGGCCACGAGGTCGATGCCGATCGTGTCATGCTTGCCCGTCTCGATGGCGATCTTGATCTTGGTGCCGACGCCGTCATTGGCCGCGACCAGCACCGGGTCCTTGAAGCCCGCCGCCTTCAGGTCGAAGAGACCACCAAAGCCGCCGATTTCGGCATCGGCGCCGGGCCGGGCGGTTGCCCGCACCAGCGGCTTGATCATGTCGACCATGCGGTTGCCGGCATCGATGTCGACACCGGCCTCTGAATAGGTCAGGCCGCTGGGGCGGGAAGGGGTCTCGGTCACGGCATTGTCTCGCTGATCGTGCCCGATTAGCCCTTGCCGGGCCGCCCCGCAACGGCCAAGCCGCGTGAACGCGTCTTTTCCCCGCCGTCGTAGGTCCTTCGCCGCACCACTTTATCTGCGGGATTGACGCTGCCGGCCCGTCGTCGCATGACCGGTGGAGGAGACACAGGGCATGACAAAGTCGATCACCGACGATCTCAAATCCGGCGCGCTCGTCTATCACCGCCTGCCGCGGCCGGGAAAACTGGAGATCCGCGCCACCAAGCCGCTCGCCAACCAGCGCGATCTGGCGCTCGCCTATTCGCCGGGCGTCGCGGCGGCCTGCGAGGCCATCGTCGCCGATCCGGCCCAGGCGGCCGAACTGACCGCGCGGGCGAATCTGGTCGCGGTCGTCTCCAACGGCACGGCGGTGCTCGGCCTCGGCGACATCGGTCCGCTCGCCGGCAAGCCGGTCATGGAGGGCAAGGCGGTCCTGTTCAAGAAATTCGCCGGCATCGACGTCTTCGACATCGAGATCGATGCCCGCGAGGTCGACCGCATCGTCGATGTCGTCGCGGCGCTGGAGCCGACCTTCGGCGGCATCAACCTCGAGGACATCAAGGCCCCCGAATGTTTCGAGGTCGAGAAGCGCCTACGCGAGCGCATGGGCATCCCGGTCTTCCACGATGACCAGCACGGCACCGCCATCATCGTCGCCGCCGCGGTGACCAACGCGCTCGAGCTCATGGGCAAGTCCATTGGCGACGTGAAGATCGTCGCCTCCGGCGCGGGTGCCGCCGCGATCGCCTGCCTCAACCTCTTGCGCGAGCTCGGGGCCAAGACCGAGAACATCTGGGTCACCGACATCGAGGGCGTCGTCTACAAGGGTCGTGAGAAGCTCATGGACCCCTACAAGGCGGTCTATGCCAAGGACACCAACGCCCGCACGCTCGGCGACGTCATCGGTGATTCCGACATTTTCCTCGGCCTCTCGGCCGCCGGCGTGCTGAAGCCCGACATGGTCCAGCGCATGGCCAAGGGCCCGCTGATCATGGCGCTGGCCAATCCCAATCCCGAGATCATGCCGGAGGAGGCGCGCGCCGCCCGCCCCGATGCGATGATCTGCACCGGCCGGTCCGACTATCCGAACCAGGTCAACAACGTCCTCTGCTTCCCCTATATCTTCCGCGGCGCTCTCGATTGCGGCGCGACCGCCATCAACGAGGAGATGAAGCTCGCCGCCGTGCGCGCCATCGCCGGCCTTGCCCGCGAGGCCCCCTCCGACGTCGTCGCCCGCGCCTATGGCGGCGAGGTCGGCACGTTCGGTGCCGGCAACCTCATTCCCTCGCCCTTCGATCCCCGCCTCATCCTGCGCATCGCGCCGGCTGTCGCCCGTGCCGCCATGGAAACCGGCGTCGCCACCCGCCCGATCACCGATTTCAAGGCCTATGAGGCCGAACTCTCCCGCTTCGTCTTCCGCTCGGGCCTCTTGATGAAGCCGGTCTTCGACAAGGCGCGGCAGAACCCCAAGCGCGTCATCTATGCCGAGGGCGAGGACGAGCGCATCCTGCGGGCCGCCCAGGTCGTGGTGGAGGAGGGCCTCGCCTTCCCCGTCCTCATCGGTCGCCCGGCCGTGGTCGAGCAGCGGCTGGAGCGCTTCGGCCTGTCCATCAAGGCCGGCAAGGATTTCGAGCTGATCGATCCACAGTCCGACCCGCGCTACCGCGACTATGTCGCGACCTACCATGACCGCACCGGCCGCAAGGGCGTGACGCCCGATGCGGCGCGCACCATCATCCGCACCTCGACCTCGGCCATCGCCGCCACGGCCTTGGAGCGGGGCGATGCCGACGCGATGATCTGCGGCGTCGAGGGGCGCTTCAACACGCATCTGCGGCATATTCGCCAGGTGATCGGCCTCAAGGCCGGTGCGAAGGGCCTCGCCGCCCTGTCGCTGCTCATCACCTCCAAGGGCCCGCTTTTCCTCGCCGACACCCATGTCACGGTCGAGCCGACGGCGGCCGAACTCGCCGACATGGCCTGCACGGCGGCCGAGCACGTGCGTCGCTTCGGCCTGGAGCCGAAGATCGCCCTGGTCTCCCATTCGGAATTCGGCAGCTACGATGACGAGCACGTCGAGCGGCTGCAGGCGGCGCTGAAACTCATCTGGGAGAAGGCGCCCGATCTCGAGGTCGATGGCGAGATGCATGCCGATTCCGCGCTGCTGCCGGAACTGCGCGAGCGCGTCTTCCCGAAATCGCGTCTGACGGGTGTCGCCAATGTGCTGATCATGCCGAACATGTCGGCGGCGAACATCGCCTTCCATGTGATCAAGGTGCTGGCCGATGCGCTCCCCGTCGGGCCGATCCTGGTCGGCCAGGCGCGCCCCGCCCATATCGTCACCCCGTCGGTGACGGCGCGCGGCGTCGTCAACATGACCGCCCTCGCGGTGGTCGAGGCCCAGGAGCGCGCCGAGGAGGCCGGTCGCTGATCGTGGGCCCTGCGCGCCGTTCCGCACCATGCCGACGCGGCGGGCAACCGGTCTTGCGCTACCGCCGCTATGCGTGTGTGGATTCCCGTCCCTCGCGTGGCGCTACTCATTGACCTGACGTCAAGAAATACACCGTTAAGCCGGTCCTTCTACAGTCCTTCAAGTCTTACGCATCTCGGCCACTGAATGCCGGGTTCGTGGCATTCGAAGGGATGATCGTGGGAACGGTCGCGGGGCGCAGAGGCCTGGTCTGGTTGGCAGCCGCGTTCGTCGCGGTCCTGAGCCCGGTTGCCGCCTATCTCGGCTCCCAGATCTGGCTCGCCCGCAGCCTGACCGCCACAATCGACACCCGGGCGGGATTGGTCCTGGAGCGGATCGAGAACTCCCTGGAGCGTGCGACCACCGCTCTGCGAGAAGCCCATACACGCAATCTCTATTCCTGCGGTGCGCCGGAGAAGGAGGCGCTGCGCCTGCTCGTCTTCGAGTCGCCCATCCTCAAGGAGCTCGCGGTCCTCGGTCCCGACGGACGGCTCCTGTGCAACAACATCGGCAGCCTTGTGCAGATCTCGCCGGGCTCGACCGCCTATCCAACCCGCGAGCCCGGCCTCGATCTGGCGGTGGCGCTGACCCGTGGCCCCTATGGCCGGGCGCTCCGCCTCCAGATGACCGCGCACACCGGGGACCGCCTCGGCGGCCTTATCGCCGTCGGCCTCTTCGTGCCGAACTCGGATATCCTGCGTTCCAATCTGGGCGTCGGGATCGATATCGAACTCGTTCCCGGCGGAAGGCTGGTCAATATCCGCGGGCCGGGTGCCGTGGCCGGGAGTCCGGACGTCCGCGTCGTCAAGCTCTCCGAGCGTTACCCGATCAAGGTCGAGTACTACGCTTCCGAAGGCGCCTGGGTGAAGGAGAAGGGCTGGATTGTGACAGCCTCTGCCGGCGCCGGTGGCGGTATTGGCCTGCTTTTGGCGCTCCTTCTGCTGGTCGGCGGTCGCGAACGCGGGCCCATGGCCGACATGCACCGCGCCCTGCGCAACGGCGAATTCATCCCGCATTACCAGCCGATCATCGATCTCGACACTGGCCGCATCCTCGGTTGCGAGGTGCTGGTGCGCTGGCGCAAGCCCGACGGCCGCCTCATCCCGCCCGGCGCCTTCATCGGCGAGGCGGAGCGGACCGGTTTCATCTTCCCCATGACGCTCGCGGTCATGCGCCAGGCCGCGGCCGAGCTCGGCCCGACCTATGCCGCGCGGCCCGAGCTCAAGTGCGGCTTCAACCTCTGTGCCGCCCATTTCCGCGACCAGACCATCGTCAGCGATGTGGCGGCGATCTTTTCCCGGTCCGACGTGGCGCTGTCTCAGGTGCTGCTGGAGGTCACCGAGCGCGACCCGCTGCCGGACATGGACGCGGCCCGCCAGATCATTGCTCGCTTCCAGGAGATGGGCGTGCGCGTGGCGCTGGACGATGTCGGCACCGGCCATGGCGGCATGAGCTACCTCTTGAAGCTGCGCGTCGACGTGATGAAGATCGACAAGCTTTTCATCGATGCGCTCGGCAGCGAGCGCCAGTCCACAGCCATCGTCGACAGCCTGATCGACCTGGCCGCCCACCTCAACATGGAGGTCGTGGCCGAGGGCGTGGAGACCTTCGACCAGGTCGAGGCGCTACGCCGCCGTGGCGTCCGGGCCGCCCAGGGCTATGTCTTCGCCCCACCGCTGCCCGGCTCGTCCTTCTGCCAGCTTGTCCAGGCCATGGAGCCTGTCGCCATGCCACAGCCGCCCGTGCGCAAGGCGCTGCGGGGCTGAGGCCAAGGGCAGGGGCCGTCTCCCTCAATCGACAATCCGCGTTCGCAGCGCCAGCGCCGATGGGGCCGCGCCATCATTGTCCTTCCGTGCCCGCCGAAGCACGAAGGCTCGTTGTTCAACGACGCTTCGTCATTGGCGATGATCGGCGTGTGGTGGTTCGCCCCTCACCCGTCCCTCTCCCCGCAAGCGGGGAGAGGGGGCACCAACGTCGTGCTGCGGTTGACGGCGGTTGTGCCTGGCGCTTGGCGACAGAATGGATCGCGACGTCGAAGTCGCCCTCTCGCCGCTTGCGGGGAGAGGGAAGGGTGAGGGGCCCTCGCCGCACCATCGACAGCCCTTCAGCGCCGCTACACCCCAATCGCTTGAATCGGAATCAGAACTTCCGCCGGCCCGGCTAAGTCGCTGATCCGACTCACCCTTCGCCGGTGAATCGGAATCTCAACGACAACCCTGGCCCTCAGCCGCCGCCGCGCCGGAGGTCGGCCTCGATGCGCAGGCCGGAGCCGCCGCCGAGCCGGGCGCGATAGACCTGCACGTTCTCCATCACCCGCTGCACGTAGTTACGTGTCTCGGAGAAGGGGATGCGTTCCACCCAGTCGACCGGATCGACACGGGGATCACGCGGATCGCCATATTTCTGGATCCACTCGCGGGCCCGGGCCCGGCCGGCATTGTAGGCGACGAAGGTGAGTATGTAGCTGCCGTTGAACTCGGCCGCGAGCTCGCCCAGATGCGCTGCGCCGAGGCGGGCATTGTAGGCGGGATCGGAGGTCAGCCGGCCCTGGTCGAAGGGCAGGCCGTGGTTGCGTGCCGTCGCCCGCGCCGTCGCCGGCATGAGCTGGAGCAGGCCCCGCGCCCCGGCATGGCTGACGGCCCGGTGGTCGAAGGTCGATTCCTGCCGGGCTATGCCATAGACGACCGCGCGGTCGATCTCCGGGCCGACATGGGTATAGGCGGGGATGCCCATGGTCGGGAACGCCTGCTGGTCGAAGGGCAGGCCGCGATTGTTGGCGAGCTTGCCGAGGGTCAGGACGCCCTTGGCGTCGCCCGCCCGCGCCGCCACCTCGGCAGCCGCGTGGAGGGTCCCCTGGTCGGAGGCGCGCTGGCCGAGATCGGCAAGGATGGCGCGGGCGAGGTCCTTCTCGTCGATGCGGTAGAGCATCTGCAGCGCCCGCGCATAGGCGCCGCTCGACGGCGTCGTGTCCGACGGCCGGCGGATCGGCAGGTCGGACAGGCCAAGCTTCGCCCGGGCGAGCTGGCCGTAATAGTGCGTGGAGTGCCGGGCCGCCTCGGCGTAATGGGTTCGCGCCGCGCCCTGCGAGCCGGCCGCCTCCTGCGCCCGGCCGAGCCAGTACTGCGCCCGCGACTGCGACATGGGTGTCGTTGCCGCCTGCCGCGCAGCCTCGAAATGCCGCACGGCCGTGCCGGGATCGTTGAGGAAGCGCAGCGCCAGCCATCCGGCATGGAACTCGGCGTCCACGCGGCCCGGGCCGGAGCGTACCGCATGGGTCGCCGCCACCTGATAGGCCGTGCGCGCCTCGCCGGCATCGAGCAGCTTGCGCACCATGGCGCGGCGCTCGGTCCACCAGTCCTCAGCCGAGCCGAGTACGGCGGGATCGCGCGGTGCGCCGACCAGAATCTGCGCCGCCTCGCCGGCGCGGTCCTCGCGCCGCAGCCACTGGGCGCGGGCGAAGAGATAGGCGGGGTCGCGGTGCAGCGAGGCCGGCACCTGGGCCAGCAACGCGCCGCCATTGGCCTCCTGCTCGCCGATGGCGAGGAAGGCGCGGGCCAGGGCCGGCTGGCCGCCGCCGAGCCGCTGGGCGGCGCGCAGGGCGGTCGCCCGCTCGCCGGAATGGAGCATGCGGTCGAGCCGCATCTTGTGGTCGCCGGCGGAGATCTGGCCGCCGAACTCCGCCAGCACCCGGTCCTCGACATCGGCGGACAGGTCGTTGCCGTGCCAGGTCTCGCGGATGAGGCGGACGGCGCGGGCCTGGTCTCCGCCGCGCTTCAGCGCGATGGCGAGCGCCACGCGCCCTTTGGCCGAGGTCGGCTGGCGATGGGCGAAGAACTGGCGAACCGTTGCCGCATCGGCATTGTTCTCCAGCAGCGAGCCCTCGGCGCGCATCCGGATGCGCTGGCTCGCCGGAAAGCTCGGATTCGCCTCGATGAACGCCGAGAGCCGGGCGAAGCCGACGGAATCGTTCGAGCGCAGGATCATCCACTCGGCCAGCGCCTTGGCCACGGGATCGCGGATCTGGTCGCGGGCCGCGGTGGCCTGCTCGACCCGGTTCGACCGCGCGGCCGAAGCCACCTGCCTGAGCGCGCCGATCTCGGCCTCGCTCGCCGTGCCGCCGGACGGCCGCCAGACCTGCTGGGCCGGCGAGATCGCGCCGGTGGTCTCCGGCGTCTCGGCACTGGCGACGGTCACCGTGCCGGCCTGATCGGCTGAGGCCTCGCTCTTGGCGCAGGCGCCGACCAGCAGCGACGACAGCGCGACCCCCGCCAGGAAGCCGAGGCGTGGCACGAGGGGGGCGACGGGAACAGGCGGCACGACGCCGAAAACACGAACGGGCATGGGCAAGGTCCGTCCTGATACGCAACGCGGAGCGGCCTCATCCCATGGGACTGTGGCCTTGAAGAGGTGGTTATCAGGCCGTTTTCCTTGACGCTTCCTTGACGGACCGGGGGCGAACCGGCCGGCGTGGTTAAGCAGGCGTTGACGATGCCACGCCGCAGCCGGGCTTGCAGAGCGTTACGCTCCGTGGTACATAGGACAGTATTCCCATAAATGGGTCTGCTGGTCGCAGGCCCTCTGGTCGCTCAGAACACCGCGTGGTCGCCGCGGTCGATGGCGGCGTCGCCTTCGATCAGGCGGGCATAGAAGTCGATCAGGGTTTCGGTTCCGGTGGAGGGGGTGGCCGCGGCGTCGTACCGGCCGGTTGCCGGATCGAGGACGAGCATCGATTCCGTCGCGTAGTAGCGCCCGATGCGGGCGAGTTCGGCCTTGTCGGCGAGGGCGGGGAAGACACGGCCGAGCGTGCCCAGCCCCCACACGATGCCATCGAGCAGACCGACCGGCACCTGCCGGAAGCGCGGTTCGCGGCCGAGCAGGCGGAACAGCGCCTCGCCCTGCTGGCGCGGGGTGATGGCCTCGCCCGGCCCGCCGATGGGGAGGATGCGGTTGTGCCGGCTCGTATTGGTGAGGCAATCGGCGATGAAGCGCGCGAGGTCGCCGTCGCTGATCGGCTTGCAGGCGGTGAGGCGGCCGTCGCCGAAGACCAGGAAGGGCTTGCCGGCACGGACCCGGTCGACCTGGCCCGACAGCGATTTGAAGAAGGCGGTCGGCCTGACGATCGACCAGGTGAGACCGGAGGCGATCAGCTCCGCCTCGAAGGCGAGCTTGGCCTTCTGGAAGGCGAGAAGCGGCTTCTGCACGCAGATGGCGGAGAGAAGCACGACCTGGGTGACGCCGTGCTTCAGCGCCGCCGCGAGGGCCACGGAATTGGCACGGTGATCGATGGCGGCGGCATCAAGCGGCGCCCCGGTGCGCGAGGCGAGGCAGGTGACGAGGGCATCGAAGGTCTCGCCGCGAAAGCCGTCCTGGGCGAGGGATGCGGGGTCGGTCACGTCGCCGAAGCGCAGCGTCGCTCCGTCGAGCAACCGGGCGCTGTCATCGGCGCCAAGGGTGCCGCCGGCCCCCGCGCGCGGCCGGACGAAACAGACGACCTCGTGGCCGTCCGCGATCAGCGTGCGGGCCGTCGCCCGGCCGATCGTCCCGGTGGCGCCGAGCAGCATGACGCGCTTGCGCGTCAGGGGCGGGGAGGGGGCAGAAGCGGTATCGTCCATCGGAGACCGGTCTTGCGGATCGGAGAGGCCTGCGCCCCATCCATCCGTGGCTGTCGCGGGCGAGCCTACGACAGGGCAGACCTGCGGGCCAATCGCCGTTGCCGCCGCGACGGCCGGTTCGTGAGGACCGTCGCGGCCATGGTCCTCGCCCTCCGCCCTTGACGTTGCCGCCGTTGCAAGGCTTTGTGGCCGCCCTTCCGCGCGCGGGGTGAAAGCCCGTGCCATCCGACCGTTCCGGAGTTCTCCGATGACCCACCTGTTCAAGGGATCGCTGCCCGCCCTCGTCACCCCGTTCAAGGACGGCAAGGTCGACGAGAAGGCCTTCCGCGCCCATGTGAACTGGGTGATCGAAGAGGGCTCCCACGGCATCGTTCCCGTCGGCACCACCGGCGAGAGCCCGACGCTGACCCATGACGAGCACAAGCGCGTCGTCGAATGGGCGGTGGAGGAGGCGCGCGGCCGCGTGCCTGTCATGGCAGGTGCCGGCTCGAACAACACCGTCGAGGCGATCGAGTTCTCCAAGCACGCCGAGAAGGTCGGTGCCCAGGGCCTGCTGCACGTCACGCCCTACTACAACAAGCCGAGCCAGGAAGGCCTCTACCAGCACTTCAAGGCTATCGCCGCTTCGACCGCGCTGCCGATCTTCATCTACAACATCCCGCCGCGCTCGGTGGTCGACATGTCGGTGGAGACCATGGCGCGCCTTGCCGAGATCAAGAACATCGTCGGCGTGAAGGATGCGACGGCGAAGATCGACCGCGTCTCCGCCCAGCGCCAGGCCTGCGGCAAGGACTTCATCCAGCTCTCCGGCGAGGATGGCACGGCGCTCGCCCACATGGCCCATGGCGGCCATGGCTGCATCTCGGTGACAGCGAATGTCGCCCCGCGCCTCTGCGCCCAGTTCCAGGAAGCCTGCCTCGCTGGTGACTATGCCAAGGCGCTGGAGATCCAGGACAAGCTGTTCCCGCTGCACCAGGCGCTCTTCGTCGAGCCGAACCCGGCGCCCTCGAAGGCCGCGCTGAACATCCTCGGCCGCATGTCCGACGAGGTCCGCCTGCCCATGGTGCCGGCCTCCGCTGCCACCCGCGCGACGGTGACGGCGGCGCTCGTCCATGCCGGCCTGATGAACTGACGGGGGCCCTCCGCAACCGTCATGGCCCCCAAGAATGAGCCGAAGATCAAGGTCGTCGCCGAGAACCGGCGCGGCCGTTTCGACTACGAGATCCTCGACACGTTCGAGGCCGGCATCCAGCTGACCGGCACCGAGGTCAAGTCGCTGCGCGCTGCCAAGGCGACGATCGCCGAGAGCTATGCCGGGCCGAACGGGGAGGAGTTCTTCCTCTTCAACTGCAACATCCCGGAATATCTCCAGGCCAACCGCTTCAACCATGAGCCGAAACGGCCGCGCCGCCTTCTCCTCCACAAGAAGGAGATCGGCCGCCTGATCGGCGCCGTGCAGCGCGACGGCCTGACCGTCGTGCCGCTGAAGCTTTATTTCAACGAGCAGGGCCGCGCGAAGCTGCAGATCGCGCTCGCCCGCGGCAAGAAGCTCCACGACAAGCGCGACACCGAGAAGAAGCGCGACTGGCAGCGCGACCAGGCGCGGATCTTGAGGGACCGGGGGTAGCGGGCGGGTCGTCCCACCCTTGCTCCCGCGCGCTGCCTCCGCTCAACTCCCCGAGGAGAACCGCCATGGCCTACAAGCTCGATCACGTCGTCATCCATGTCAGCGACTGGGAGCGGTCGAACGCCTTCTACCGCGACGTCCTGGGGGCCGAGGTGGTGCCGCGCGGCGCCGGCTTCGCCTACAAGATCGGCGACATCCGCCTGAACTGCCACGGACCGGGCATCGGCCACGTCAATGCGGTCGCGAAGGTGCCGGTCATGCCCGGCAATTCCGACATTTGCTTCGAATGGGAGGGACCGATCGCCGGCGCCGCCGCCCATCTTGCCGCCCGCGGCGTGCCGGTCGAGCTCGGCCCTGTCGCCACCAACGGCGTGCGTGGGCCGGCGACCTCCGTCTATTTCCGCGATCCCGACGGCTCGCTGCTGGAATTCCTCAGCTATCACGGCCACTGACGCCAAAAACCCCGGCCGCACGGCGACCGGGGTTCGCGGACAGTGCCGGCGGCAGGGCAGAAGGGGGGAATCCCGCCGCCGCCCGACATCGGGTCAGCGGCAGGATCGCGTCAGGCGGAGGCCTTGGCGAAGTTGGCGGCGGCCTTGTCCCAGTTCACCACGTTCCACCAGGTGGTGACGTAGTCCGGGCGACGGTTCTGGTACTTCAGGTAATAGGCGTGCTCCCACACGTCGATGCCCATGACCACGCCCTTGACGCCGTCCATCAGCGGGTTGTCCTGGTTCGGCGTCGAGACGATGGCGAGCTTGCCATCGCGGCCAACCACCAGCCAGCCCCAGCCCGAACCGAAGCGGCCGACGGCGGCCTGGTTGAACTGCTGGCGCATCTTGTCGAGGTCGCCAAACGTGGCGGTGATGGCCTGGGCGAGGGCACCCGAGGGCTGCTTGGCGCCGCCGGGGGTCATGATGTCCCAGAAGTGGGTGTGGTTCCAGTAGCCGCCGAGCGTGTTGCGCACGCCCATGCGCAGGTTCTCCGGCACGTCGGCGAGGCCGCGCAGCACCTTCTCGGTGTTAGCTGGGGTGAGCTCGCGATAGGTCTGCGCGGCGTTGTTGATCGTGGCGAGGAAGGCCGCGTGGTGGCGCGTGTGATGGATCTCCATCGTCATCTTGTCGATGTGCGGCTCCAGCGCGTCATAGGCATAGCCGAGCGGCGGCAGGGTGAAGGGGCCGGGGGCGGCCTGGGCGAAGACCTTGTGGCTGGCCGGGATGGCCATGGTGGCGCCGACGGCGGCGGCCGTGCCGGCGAGCTTGAGAAGATGGCGACGGTTCATGGGACGCTCCCTTGTGGGTCAGACCTGCTGCGTGGCGGTCATTGCGGCAACACCTGGGCCGCCACTGACGGATGCACAGGGGCTATCACGAGGCCGTGATCTCGGCGGGTCGCGCTGCCGTCAGGAGAGGATCGCGCCCCAAGGCAACCACGGTAGCACGGCGTCGCTGGCAATGGCCACGGCGACGATCCCGAAGCCCAGCGAGACCGGCGGCCAGCGGTCCAGCAGCGCCAGGATCAGGCCGGGCAGGACCAGGGTCACGAGGTAGATCGTCGCGAGAATGGCGCCGAGCATGTGGAAGCCGTCGCCCCGCGATGCGGGCGTCATGACGGTCGCGACCATCGCAGCCGCCCAGAACAGCACCCCGAGACCCGCAAGGACGAGGCTGGCGATGCGAAAGGGGCGGCGGAGAGCGGAGGAGGGCGACGGCGACATGGTGGTCTTTCACGGGACGGCCGCGTCCGGCGCGGCTTTCCTCAGTCGCGGCGACCGCGCCGAAGGTTCAGCCGGCCGCGTCTAGATGGCGCCTGACGGTCCCGAAGACCGCGCGGAACATCTCCGGCGTCAGCACGCCCGTGTTCGTGTTGTAGCGCGAGCAATGATAGCTGGAGAAGACCGTGACCGACCCGACCCGGTGCATGCCGCCATGGGTGAACGGGACGCGCGAGGGGCGCTCGCCCAGCGCCCGCACTGCGCTGTCATGGCCGATCTTGCCGAGCGTCACCACGGCGGTCAGCCGCGGCATGGCGGCGATGGTGGCGGCGAGGAAGCCGCGGCAGGTGGCGATCTCCTCCGTCGTCGGCTTGTTCTCCGGCGGCACGCAGCGCACGGCATTGGTGATGCGCGTGTCGATGAGGGTCAGGCCGTCGTCCGGCCGCTCGTCATAGGTGCCGCTGGCGAAGCCGAAGCCGATGAGCGTCTCGTAGAGGAGGTCGCCGGCCCAGTCGCCGGTGAAGGGCCGCCCCGTGCGGTTGGCGCCCTGCAGGCCGGGCGCGAGGCCGACAATGAGCAGCCGCGCGTCGTCGGTGCCGAAGCTCGGCACCGGCGCATTGTGCCAGTCGGGATGGGCTGCCCGCTGCCGGTCGCGAAATACGACGAGGCGCGGGCACGAGGGGCAGTCACGCCCCGGGTCGCACGGCGACATGCCGGATCAGCGGTCGGCGAAGTCGTCGCTGGCGACCGGGGTGGTGGCGGCGATCGGCCGGGCCGGGCGCGGCCGCTCGCGGATGAAGCCCGGCGTGTCGGTCATCGGCGCACGAACCGGGCGCTCGGACGGGTCGCGGCCGATGCGCTGGCCGAGCTGGGCGAGGTCGATGAACTCGTCGGCCTGGCGGCGCAGCTCGTCGGCGATCATCGCCGGCTGCACGGCAACCGTGGAGACCACCGAAACCTTGACGCCACGGCGCTGCAGCGCCTCGACCAGGTAGCGGAAATCGCCGTCGCCGGAGAACAGCACGATATGGTCGACCCGCGCCGCGATCTCCATCGCGTCGACGGCGAGCTCGATGTCCATATTGCCCTTCACCTTCCGCCGGCCGGTGGAATCGGTGAACTCCTTGGCCGTCTTCGTCACGACGGTGAAGCCGTTATAGTCGAGCCAGTCGATCAGCGGGCGGATCGACGAGTACTCCTGATCCTCGACCAGGGCGGTGTAATAGTAGGCGCGCAGCAGATATCCCCGGGCGCGAAATTCACCCAGCAGACGTTTGTAGTCGATATCGAATCCCAGCGTCTTTGCCATGGCGTAAAGGTTGGCACCATCGATGAAAAGCGCGATGCGCTCGTTTCCGTTCGACATGACGTAACGTCCTATTGCAATCCGGTATGTGCCGAAATCAGCTTGAGGGTGATGAATGACTGCGAAGTGTGGCGGTCGGGGCGTCGAAACACACGAGGATGTCGATAGTTTGGAACGATCCTAAGTCCATAGCTCCATCCTATATCAAGACGATTCTTCGGAAACAATCTGCCAAAAAATAATCTGTTGGAACTAAGGATTGCTGCGTGGGTGACCTGTTCCGTCACGGAAAGCCGGGCAAGTCGCGGCATCTGTGGCCCGTCGCAAGAGGCCCGCGTCGCCGGTCTGCTTGCCCTTCTGTCCTGCCGTCTTGTGTTGGCTCCCCTGAATGGGTATACACCCGCTCTTTCCGGACAACCGCCTGCATGCAGGCTTCGTTCCACCCCTGCCGAAGGATGATCGATGGCTCGCGTCACCGTCGAGGATTGCATCGAGAAGGTCGACAACCGCTTCGAGCTGGTGCTCGTCGCCAGCCACCGCGCGCGCATGCTCGCGGCCGGCGCGCCGATCACCATCGACCGTGATCGCGACAAGAACCCGGTCGTGGCCCTGCGCGAGATCGCCGATGCCACCGTCTCCCCCGATGACCTGCGCGAGGACCTGATCCATTCGCTGCAGAAATATGTCGAGGTCGACGAGCCCGAGGCCGACACCGTGCCGATGATCGCCGCTGCCGGCAGCGCCGCCGACGACGTCGATGTCGCCATGGACCGCATGAGCGAGGAAGACCTGCTGCGCGGCCTCGAGGGGCTGAAGCCGCCGGAGGACACCGACGACGACGAGGGCCTCTGAGCCCTCTCGCCTGTCGCGAGACCATCAGGGCGGCCGAAAGGTCGCCCTTTTCGTTTGGGCCATCCCGTCGCGCCGACCGTGCCGCCCGCTCACGCCAGCGTGCGCTGTCCTTGTCTCCCGCGGCCTTGCCGCCCCCGTGCCTGCCGATGCTATCGTGACGGGCTTGCGACACGAATCCCGGAAGGTCCGTCCACCCCACCATGATGCGGCAATATGAGCTGGTGGAGCGCGTCAAGCGCTACAATCCCCGGGCCGACGAGGCCCTGCTCAACCGCGCCTATGTCTATGCCATGCTGGCCCACGGCACGCAGAAGCGCGCCTCGGGCGATCCCTATTTCTCTCATCCGCTCGAAGTCGCGGCGATCCTCACCGACCTGAAGCTCGACGACGCCACCATCGTCGCGGCGCTCCTGCACGACACGATCGAGGATACCGCCGCCACCAAGGACGACATCCGCGAGAAGTTCGGCCCGGCCATCGCCGAACTGGTCGATGGGCTCACCAAGCTAAAGAAGCTCGACCTCGTGTCGAAACAGGCGGTGCAGGCGGAGAACCTGAGGAAGCTCCTCCTCGCCATCACATCCGACGTGCGGGTGCTCCTCGTGAAGCTCGCCGACCGGCTCCACAACATGCGCACGCTGCACTATGTGCCCCCCGCCAAGCGCACCCGCATCGGCCAGGAGACGCTGGACATCTATGCCCCGCTCGCCGGCCGCATGGGCATGCATGACATGCGCGAGGAGCTGGAGGACCTCTCCTTCCGCCAGATCAATCCGGAGGCCTATGAGGCGCTCGACCAGCGCCTGTCGCGCCAGCGCGACGCGGTGGCCCGCGTCGTCGAGGAGATCGAGACCCAGCTCACCCGCAAGCTCGCCGGCGAGGGCATCAGCGCCGAGGTCACCGGCCGGCTGAAGAAGCCCTATTCGATCTACCGCAAGATGGAGCGCAAGGCCGTCTCCTTCGAGCAGCTCTCCGACGTCGTCGCCTTCCGCATCCTCGTCGACACCATCGCCGACTGTTACCGCGCGGTCGGCATCATCCACACGACCTGGCCCGCCGTGCCGCAGCGCTTCAAGGACTATATCTCGACGCCGAAGGGCAACGACTACCGCTCGCTCCACACCACCGTCATCGGCCCGGAGAGCCAGCGCGTCGAGATGCAGATCCGCACCCGTCAGATGCACGAGGTGAACGAATACGGCATTGCCGCCCATGCCCTCTACAAGGATGGCGACGCCGACGCCGCCCATGCCTTGGAGAGCCGCGCCTATGCCTGGCTGCGGCGCACCGTCGATATGCTCGCCCATGGCGACAATCCGGAAGAGTTCCTCGAACATACCAAGCTCGAGCTCTTCTCCGACCAGGTCTATTGCTTCACCCCGAAGGGCCGGCTCATCGCCCTGCCGCGCAAGGCCAATTGCATCGACTTCGCCTATGCGGTGCATACCGACATCGGCAACCAGTGCTCGCGCGCCCGCATCAACGGTGTCGAGCGCCCGCTCGTCACCGAGCTGCAGAACGGCGACGAGGTGGAGATCATCACCGATGCGGCGGCGACCCCGTCGCCCGCCTGGGAGAGCATCGTGGTGACGGGCCGGGCCCGTTCCGCCATCCGCCGGGCGACGCGCGCCGCCACCCGCAACCAGTATCTCGAGCTCGGCCGCCGCATCGTCCAGCAGCTCTTCGCAAGAGCCGGCAAGCCCTTCTCCGACGAGACGGTGAAACAGGGCCTCAAGCGCCTCGCGCGCTCCTCCATCGACGACGTGTTCTGGGCGGTGGGCCGCGACGAGATCCCCGCCGACGACGTGCTGAAAGCGGTGCATCCGGACTTCAAGAGCGAGGTGCCGCTGGGGCCGAAGCCGACCGCCGAATGGTTCGGGGTGGGCAAGGACACCTCGCTGAAGTTCCAGGTGCCGGAAACGGAGGGTGCCATCCCCATCCGCGGCATCAATTCCGACCTGCCGGTGACCATCTCGCGCGAGGGCGGCGCCGTGCCCGGCGACCGCATCGTCGGCATCCTCACGCCGGGGGAGGGGATCACCATCTATCCGATCCAGTCGCCGGCGCTCGCCGCCTTCGACAACGAGCCGGAGCGCTGGCTCGACGTGCGCTGGGACATCGACGAGGCGCTCCGCACCCGCTACCCCGCCCGCATCGCGGTGAAGTCACGCAACGCGCCGGGTTCGCTCGCCGCGGTGACGCAGGTCATCGCCGACAATGACGGCAACATCGACAACCTGCGGATGCAGCGCTCGGCCGCGGATTACACGAACGTGGTCATCGACCTGGAGGTCTGGGACCTCAAGCACCTCAACGCGATCATCGCGGGGATCCGGGACCTGCCGATCTCGGCCGAGGCCGGGCGGGTGTTTGAGTAGCATCTGCTGCTTTTGACCTTAGTCTCTGGGGATGGTCGGTATATCGGGCGGACCTTGATCACCTAAGTTTCTTCACAGGCATTAGGTGCATGTGTTGCAAAATGCTCGCAAATGTTGAAGTCTGTCATCCACTTAGGAGTGGGTATGATGGCGCGACTCCATACGACCAAAATGGAAGCGGAAGTTGGTGATTTGCTGTTGGACCGAGAGAATCCGCGGACCGGCACAGTGGCAAGTCAATCTGAAGCACTCGAAGCAATTGTACGACTGAACTTCCACCATTTCCGAAACATGATGCTCAGCATCAAAGCCAATGACCTAGATCCTGGTGACAGCTTCTATGTGATTGAAAATGAGGAAGAAAGCGACAGCTTTGTTGTTGTTGATGGGAATAGGCGGCTTGCTGCACTCAAGGTTTTATACAATCCAGCACTGCTAGACGGAACACGCCTTATCGACAGCACAAAGAAGCGCCTCAAAGAGGCGGCAGTTGGATTTTCCCCCGTACAGCCCCTGAGTTGCGTTCTGTTCGAAAGTCGCGCTGACGCCAACGAATGGATTGAGCGTCGGCATGGTAAAAATTTGGAGGGTGAAGGTCGAATTTCGTGGGGTTCCCTTGAGAGTGACAGATTTCAGAAAGATAGAACTGTTCTTGATGTAATTAGTTTTGTCGAGAGAAATTCTCTATTCGAAGAATCCGAATGGGTTCGAATAAGAAAAAGTGTCGAGAAAAACCCAACCACGCTCCGGCGTTTTCTTGTCTCGAAGGCGGGGAAGCAGCATATCGGATTTGTTGAGGACCATGGTGGAAATGGTCCAGCGTTCCGCCGTGACCCGAAATTCGTCTTATCAGTACTTAGTAAGATATTCAGTGACATCGATGCTGGTGATGTGAATTCACGTAGTTATAATAAAGCGTCAGAGATTGCAGAGTATTTTTCGTTGCTGCCGACTGAACTGTCGGTAGAAGGGCAGAGCGAAACGACAGCGAGCTTGTTTGCGCAAACGAGTATAAAAGATGGAGCTATCCGTCCGCGTCTCGCCCCTCAGTCTGTCAGTCCTACGCAGGTCAAAACCAAAAAAGTCACCCCCCTCCGCCAGACCCTTGCGCCGAATAGGCATACGTTCGCGGAGCCGGCAAATGAAAAAGGCAAACAACTCCTCAGGGAGGCTAGTAAACTCAAACTCCGAGAGACGCCGCTTGGATGTGCTTTTCTGTTTCGCGCTTGGCTGGAGTTCACCGTGGAAACGGAGATGAGGCAGAGCGGCTTATCCGATAAAGACGCCTCGGGTGAAACATTAGACCTAAAGGGCCGATTCGGTGTAGTCTTCCAGCACTTGATTGCTGCAAAGGGACGTTTGACAAAGCCTGGCGACCTCACGCCCATCAAGATGATTTTGACAACGAAGGGTGGGGCAATGTCATTTGGTGCGTTGAACGGTTATGTACATAGTCATTTTCAAAAACCGTCACCAGATGATATCAGGAATGCGTGGGATAGCGCGATCCCGCTCTTCGTCGCCGTTTATGGAGTCCATAAATAATGACTCCTAGAATGCCATCCCCTTCCGGCCACTTTTCCCCTTTGCGCTATCCGGGAGGTAAGGGAAAGCTTGCGCGTTTTGTGGCCGACGTAATTAAATCTAACCGTCTTTGTGACGGCGCCTACGTGGAGCCATATGCTGGCGGTGCGGCGGTCGCAATGGAGCTTCTTCTCACCGGGGTTGTCCGTCGAGTTGCGATCAATGATCTCAATCTTGCCATCTACGCGTTCTGGAACGCTGTTCTGAATGATGCAGATGGGCTGATAAGTCTTATCCGGGACACACCAGTAAACATGGAGACGCGAGACCGCGCGAAGAAAATCTTTGCAACTGCCCAGGAAGTCAGCCTTGAACTTGGGTTTGCAACGTTTTTCCTGAACCGCACTAACCGATCGGGTATCCTCAACGGGGGAGCGATCGGTGGTGCGAAACAAGCAGGCGTGTGGAAAATTGATGCTCGGTATAACAAGGATGCGCTGATCGATCGAATACTCAATATTAATCGAATGCGTAGATTCATTGCACTGAGCAACATCGACGCGATCGATTTTATGCAGCAGGCGGCGCCTAAATGGCCTAGAAAAACGCTAGTTTATCTTGATCCACCATATTACGAGAAGGGGCGCGATCTTTATTACAATTTCTACAAACATGAGGATCACGCCAACGTAGCTTGCGCAGCACGTGATCTTGGCAATGTGTGCTGGATTGTATCGTACGATGATGTTGCGCCAATACATGGGCTCTACGGTAATACAAATTGCTTGCGTTATTCAATTGGGTACAGTGCGCGGGAGAAGTTAAGGGGCGTGGAGGCGATGTTCTTCAGTCCTGGGCTTGCCATCCCCGAGGTGTCTGGTTCTATGATTGAGCTGGATTGCAGCGCCGAGGCAGTTAGGCCGGGAGCTCTAGCAACTGGCTCATAGGCGAGCATGCTTGGATATCTTGGCTCCTCCTGAGGCCGGCCTTCCGCATTGGGCGTGCGTGATCGCGGCAATTGACTCCTCCCCCCAATCGTCGTCTCTCCCCGTCGAACCACGACGGACAAACAGCCCATGACCCCTGACGACGTGCTCGCCGAGTTCCGCGCCGCCGGCGCCCTGCTGGAGGGCCATTTCATCCTCTCCTCGGGGCGGCGCAGCCCGGTCTTCCTGCAGAAGATGTTCGTCTTCATGGACCCCGAGCGCACGGCGAAGCTCTGCGCCGCGCTGGCCGTGAAGGTGAAGGAGCGCTTCGGCCGCATCGACTATGTCGTCTCGCCCGCCGTCGGCGGCATCGTGCCGGGCTACGAGACCGCCCGCCAGCTCGGCGCCAAGGCCATCTTCGTCGAGCGCGAGAACGGCGAGTTCAAGCTGCGCCGCGGCTTCGAGATCCCGCCCGGCGCGCGCGTCCTCGTCGTCGAGGACATCGTCACCACGGGCCTGTCCACCCGCGAATGCCTCGCCGCCATTGCCGGCCATCCCGGCGAGACGGTCGGCGCCGCCGTTCTCGTCGACCGCTCCGACGGCAAGGCCGATGTCGGCGTGCCGCTGGTCTCGCTGCTCTCCTGGTACGTGCCGGACTATGCCCCCGACGCCCTGCCGCCGGAACTCGCCGCGCTGCCCGCCGTGAAGCCCGGCTCGCGCGGCATTCAGGGCGCGCAGAATCCGGGTGCCAAGGCATGAGCGCGCCCGCGCCCGCCGACGAGCTCTCGCCCGGCCGCACGCGCTCGCTGGTCGGGCTCTTCGTCGTACTCCTCGGCCTCGTCATCATGGTGCCCAATGCCTTGCCGGTCTGGGTCTACTGGCAGGCGAGCCGCGAGGAGGCCGTCATCGCCCGCTGGACGGGCTCGAACGTCGTCTCCTCCTCGCGCGACACGGTGGGCGTGCCGACCTTCGTCTATGAGCGCCGCATCGGCCCGATGGTGCAGGAATGCCGCGTGCCGCTGGTCCAATATCGCCACGCGCCGAACGGCAAGCCGGTGCATGAGAGCCTGCGCATCGTCCCCGGCACCCGCTGCGAGGACATGGTGGTGCTCGACGACCCGCCGCGCGAGCGCGTGCCGCTGATCCTGCTCGGCCTCGCCATTGCCGGCGTCGGCATCTGGCTGACGCTGCTCGCCCGCAAGAAAGGGCAGGCGGCGTGATCATCGGTATCGGCTCCGACCTCTGCGACATCCGCCGCATCGAGAAGAGCCTCGAGCGCCATGCCGAGCGCTTCACCCACCGTCTCTTCACCGATGTGGAGCGGGCGAAGGCGGAGGGGAGGGCCCACCGCGCTGCCACCTATGCCAAGCGTTTCGCCGCCAAGGAGGCCTGCGCCAAGGCGCTCGGCACCGGCATCCGCCGCGGCGTTTTCTGGAAGGATATGGGGGTGGTCAACCTCCCCTCCGGCGCGCCGACCATGGCGCTGACCGGCGGCGCCGCCGAGCGTCTCGCGGCCATCACGCCGGCCGGCCACCGCGCCGTCATCCACCTCACCATCACCGACGACCACCCCTGGGCGCAGGCCTTCATCGTCATCGAGGCGCTGCCGCTCGCCTGAGGTGCCGCGGCTGAACACCTGTTCACGGCGGTGCCACGGTGCCGCCTTTTTGCATTCAGATGCCGTTCAAGGCGGAACCTCTACACCTGTCCCCACGTTCTTGAGACATCCGCAGTCGAGGCGCATCGCGCCACGAGATCCTCAGAACCGAAAGGGGCAGTCCCATGATTTCCCGCAAAGTGAAGGCCGCCATTGCTGCCGGCATCGTCGCCCTCGGCACCGCCGCCGCTGTTGCGCCCGCCGAGGCGCAGTACTATCGCCGCCATTATCACCGCGACAATGGCGCGGCCATCGGCGCCGGCATCGCGCTGGGCATCATCGGCCTTGGCGCCGCGGCGATCGCTGCCGACCAGCGCCGCCAGGCCTATGAGAACAGCTACTACGCGCCGCGCTACGGCGCCTATGGCTATGGCGGCGGCTACTACGCGCCGCGCCAGCGCTATTACGAGGAGCCGGCCTATGTCTACGAGCGCCCGCCGGTGCGCTATCGCCGTGGCCCGGCGGTGGACGAGCGCTATCCGCACACGTTCCGCGACTATCGCTGATCGGCGCTGAGCCGATGAACGCGGCGGCCCCCTCGCGGGGGCCGTTGGCGTTTCACCCCGCCAGCGACAGAACCAGCGGGATCGTCACCACGGCAATCAGCGTCTGCACGGTGAGGATCTCCGCCATGAGCGGCGCGTCGCCGCCCATCTGGCGGGCGAGGATGTAGGAGCCGGACGCCGTCGGCATGGCGGCGGAGAGGATCGCGACCTTCAGCGTCACGCCATCGACGCCGAGCGCCATGGCGATGGCCGCGACCATGGCCGGCATGAGCGCGAGCTTCAGCCCCGTGGTGATCCAGGTGATGGCGCGCGGCCGCATCGCCGCCTTCACGTCGAGACCCGCGCCGACCAGCAGGAGGCCGGTGCCGAGCGCCGCCGCGCCGAGGATATCCCCGAAGCGCATGGCGATCATCGGCAGCTTCAGGCCGGACAGGTTGATGACGATGCCGATCACCGAGGACCAGATGAAGGGATTGGAGATCAGCGCCTTCAGCGTCGGCCCGAGGACGATTGGCTTCCCTTGAGCGTGACGCTGCAGCATCACCACCGCCAGCACATTGAGCAGCGGGATCATCGCCGCCACCGAAATGGCGGTGAGCGTCAGGCCAAGCTGGCCATAGAGCGAGCCCGCCGTGGCGATGGCGACGAAGGAATTCCACCGCGTCGCGCCCTGGAACACCGAGGTGAAGGCCGGCCCGTCCATGCCGAGCGAGCCGGCAAGCACCGGGCGCAGCACGAGGAGGATCACCGTCATGGCGAGGATGGCGGCGATCAGCGACAGGCCCATGGCCACCACCGGCACCGTGCCGAGATCGGCCTTGGCCAGGGTCATGATGATCATGGCCGGGAAGAAGACGTAGTAGGTGGCGCGCTCGAGCCCGCGCCAGCCGGCCTCGTCGGTCAGCGGCATGACCTTGAGATAGGCGCCGAGCACGATGAGCAGGAAGACCGGGGCGAGGCTGGAAATGAGCAGGGACATGGCGGGCGTCTTCGATCACGCCGGCGCCGGTCGCGCAACCACGCGCCGCGCATGAGGGGGTGCGCGAAAGGGGGAGGGGCGGTGCTGGCCCCCGCTCACTTCTCCAGGAAGTCGAAGTCGCAGCCCTTGTCGGCCTGGGTCACGTGGTCGAGGTAGAGCTTGCGGTAGCCGCGCTGGCGCTGGCGCATGTGCTTCGGCTTCTTCCACGACTTGCGTCGCTCCGCGAGTTCGGCCTCGCTCACCAGCAGGTCCACCCGCCGGTTCGGCACGTCGAGGCTGATGCGGTCACCGGACCGCACCAGCGCCAGCGGCGAGCCCTCCGCCGCCTCCGGTGTCACATGCAGCACGATGGTGCCATAAGCCGTTCCCGACATGCGCGCATCGGAGATGCGGATCATGTCCGTCACGCCCTGCTGCGCCAGCTTCTTCGGGATCGGCAGCAGCCCCGCCTCTGGCATGCCCGGATGGCCCTTCGGCCCGGCATTGCGCATGACGAGGATGTCGTCGGCGGTGACGTCGAGATCGGGATCGTCGATGCGGTTGGTCATGTCCTCGACATCCTCGAAGACGACGGCGCGCCCCGTATGCACCATCAGCTTCGGCGTCGCCGCCGCCGCCTTGATCACCGCCCCGCCGGGAGCGAGCGAGCCGCGCAGCACCGCATGGGCGCCGGTCTTCTTCAGGGGCTGCCCGAGCGAGCGGATGATGGTCTGGCCCGGCACCTCCTCGGCGCGGTCGGCCCAGTCGCCGAGCCGCTCGCCGGTGACGGTCGGCGCGTCGAGGTCGAGATGATCCTTGAGCTCCTTCAGGAGCCGCGGCACGCCGCCCGACCAGTGGAAATGCTCCATGTAGTTGGAGCCGGCGGGCTTGAGGTCGAGCAGCACCGGCACCTCGCGGCCGATCCGGTCGAGCTCGTCGAGGTCCCAGCTAAGGCCAAGGCGGCCGGCGACGGCGGCCAGATGCACCACCGCATTGGTCGAGCCGCCGATGGCCTGCAGCACCACCATGGCGTTGCGCAGCGAGGCCTGGGTCATCACGTCCCTGGGCTTGCGGCCTGACGCGGCGAGCTTCACCGCCTCGCGGCCGGACGCCTCCGCCGCGCGGATGCGGTCGGCATGGGTCGCGGGGATCGTGCCGGTATGCGGCAGGGCCATGCCGAGGGCTTCGACGAGGCAGCCCATGGTCGAGGCCGTGCCCATCACCATGCAGGTGCCGACGGTCGGCGCGAGACGCTGCGACACCGCCTCGATCTCCGCCTCGTCGATCTTGCCGGCGCGGTGCATGGCCCAGAGGCGGCGGCAATCGGTGCAGGCGCCGAGCACCTCGCCCTTGTAATGGCCGACCAGCATCGGGCCGGTGATGAGCTGGATCGCCGGCACATCGGCCGAGGCCGCGCCCATGAGCTGGGCCGGCACGGTCTTGTCGCAGCCGCCGATCAGCACCACCGCGTCCATCGGCTGGGCGCGCACCATCTCCTCTGTGTCCATGGCCATGAGGTTGCGCAGGAACATCGAGGTGGGGTTGGAGAAGCTCTCGTGGATCGAGACGGTGGGGAAGGCGAAGGGCAGGCCGCCCGACAGCATGACGCCACGCTTCACCGCCTCGACCAGGGCGCGGACATTGCCGTGGCAGGGATTGTAGTCCGACGAGGTGTCGGTGATTCCGATGATCGGCCGGTCCAGCGCGTCGTCGGAGAAGCCGGCGGCCTTGATGAAGGCCTTGCGCAGGAACAGCGAGAATCCCGCATCGCCATAGGCGGTGAGCCCCTTGCGCATGCCGCGGGCGGCCTTCGGGCGCTGCGTCGTGGTCTTGTTCGTCGTAGCCTTGGATGTCGGGCTTTTCGCCATGGTCGTTCACTCCCTGGCGCGCACCAAAGCACGCGGCAGGGAGAATCGGGAGGCCGCTCTGCGAAGGTCAGTCGCGCGATGGCGGGGAGGGGGCGTCCTCCAGCGCGCGTGCGACCGTCTCCGGCGCGTGGTCGATCACGCGCAGCAGGGCTGTTGCGATCCGATCCGGCCGCCGCCGCTTTTGCTCCCAGTCGCGGACGGTTGCTGGCGACAGGCCAAACCGGCGGGCGAAACGATCCTGGGACAGGTTCAGCCGCTTGCGGATGGCGGCCACGTCGATCTCCTCGATCGGGATCTCGCGCGCCGGCGCCATCTCGCCGCGCGCAATGGCTTCCGCCTCGCGGGCGCTCTGGATCAGCGTCTCTCCAAACCGTCCCATCAGTCTCTCCCTCGCCGGCTTCGCCAGTTCGCGGCGATCCGCGGCAACAGCGCTGCCAGCGCATTCCGTTCGGCCCGGGTGAGGTTGGCTTTCTCCCCCTTGCCATAGACCGTCAGCAGGAAGACCGGCACATCCACCCCGCCGAAATAGTGGACGGTGCGATAGCCGCCGCTCTTGCCCGCTCCGCGCCCGGCAAAGCGCAGCTTGCGAGCTCCGCCCGTTCCCGGGATCAGGTCGCCCGCCATGGGCTCCGCGGCGATGACGGAGGCGATGTGCAGCACCTCGTCGTCGGTCAGCCCTGCGCGCCGCGCCTCACTTTCGAAGGTCGGGGTCAGCAGCACCGTCTGCATAGACGCATTATACGGCAGGGCCGTATATCAATCAAGGTGGACCGGCGCGCCCCTTGCCCCGCTTCCCCGTCTTTGCCATCCCTGTCTTATGTTCTGTTTTGCCTATGGCACCAACATGAGCCTGCCGGACATGGCGCTGCGCGCGCCGGGCGCTTACGCCGCCGGCCTCGGCCGGCTGGACCGCCAACGCCTCGTCGTGACGGCCGCCGGCTATCTGGCGGTCAAGGCTGCGCCCGCCGGCGCCGTGCATGGCGTCGTCTGGCGCCTCACGCCCCGCGACCTCGCCCGGCTCGATGCCTATGAGGGCCTCGGACCCGGCCGCTATCGCCGCCGGCTCATGCCGATCCGCATGACGGGTGGCGCCCGACGCTGCTTCGTCTACCATGGGGCCGGGATGCGCGAGGGGGCGCGTCTCCATCGCCGTCCTTACCTGGAGGCCGTTCTCGGCCCGGCAATGACCTGGAACCTGCCCGCGTCCGCACAGGCCGGGCTTCGCCGTCTCGCGCGGCGTGGATGTCGAGGGTGACCCCGCATGAGCCTTCTCGCCCATCTCCTGTCGCGCTTCGTCCGCAACGGCCGGCTGACGGTGATCCACCACGACGGCACCACCGAGAGCTTCGGCTCAGGGCTGGACGGGCCGCTGGTCACCGTGAAGCTCCATGACGAGAAGGTTCAGCGCCAGCTCTTCTTCAATCCAGAGCTCGCCTCGGCCGAAGCCTATATGGACGGCCGGCTGACCATCGAGGAGGGCGGCCGGGTCCTCGACCTGCTGACGCTGTTCTCGGTCAACCGCGCCGGCCTTGGCTCGCACCCCGTCCAGCAGGCCCTGCGCAAGGTCTGGCGGGCGCTGAAGCGGCGGCAGCAGTCGAACAAGGTCGGCGAGGCTGCGGCCAATGTCTCCAGCCACTACGACCACCCGAGAGCCTTCTACGAGCTCTGGCTCGACGAGACGATGAGCTATTCCTGCGCCTACTTCGCGCGGCCGGACATGGCCCTGAAGGATGCGCAGATCGCGAAGATGCGCCATATCGCAGCGAAGCTGCAGATCGAGCCGGGCATGACGGTCGCCGAGATCGGCTCGGGCTGGGGCGGGCTTGCGACCTATCTCGCCGCCGTCTGCGGGGCCAAGGTCACCGCCATCAACGTCTGGCCCGACCAGCTCGCCGCCTCGAAGGAGCGTGTGGCGTCCGCCGGCGTCGCCGACCGCGTCACCTTCTTCGAGAAGGACTATCGCGAGCTCACCGGCACCTTCGACCGGGTCGTCTCGGTCGGCATGATGGAACATGTCGGCGTCGCCCATTTCGACGACTATTTCGCGACCGTGAAGCGTCTCTGCGGCCCCGGCGGCTATGCCATGATCCACGCCATCGGCCGCATGTCGCCGCCCGGCACCACCGCGCCCTTCATCCGCAAATACATCTTCCCCGGCGGCTATGTGCCGGCGCTTTCCGAGGTCTTCGCCTCCACCGAGCGCTGCGGCCTCTGGGTGGACGATTGCGAGGTGCTGCGCCTCCACTACTACTGGACGATCAAGGCCTGGCGGGAGAATTTCGAGGCCGTGCGCGACCGGGTCGTCGCCATGCAGGGCGAGCGCTTCGCCCGCATGTGGGAGTTCTATCTCGCGGCGGTGGAGCTCGGCTTCCGCGACGGCTCCAACATGGTCTACCAGCTCCTGCTCTCCGAGAAGCGCGATGCCGTGCCGGTAACGCGCGACTTCATCACGGCAGCCGAAGAGGGCCTGAAGGCGCGGGAGGGCGTGCTGCCGTGGTAGCCGAAGCATTTTCAAGCGACGTGGGTACCGGTTCGCGTGAAGACAATGCGAGGCAATGAGATGCCGCTCCACCTGAAATTTGCAGGCATCGTCCAGGGCGTCGGCTATCGCCAGTGGTTCCGCCGGCAGGCGCTGGCCCGCGGGCTGTCGGGCTGGGTGCGCAACCGCGCCGACGAGACGGTCGAGGCGGTGGTGGAGGGCGACGCCGTGGCGGTCGAGGACCTCGTCAGGGTGGCGATGGCAGGTCCCCTGGGCGCCAAGGTCGACCGTATCGACCGGCGTCCGGCGACGGCGGAGGAGGCGGCGGGCGTGACGGCTGGTGAGGTGGAGATTCGGCCGACGATGTGAGGGGCAGGGCTCCCGAAAGCCGCCTCAGGCGCCCTTCGACCACACCTTCTCTTCCGTCCAACCCAATTCCGCGAACTCCGCCGCCCGCAGGTCCGCTTCTCCCACGGAGAAGAACTCGTCGAGCTGCGGCGGTTTCACTGCCGTTCCCACTAGCATCGCATGGGCCTGGCCGCGATGGTGGATCTGGTGCTGGAAGAGATGCATCAGCAGCCGGTCGCGCCGCTCCACCTGCATCCTCACGACGCGGTTGACGCGCACCTCGCCGTCGAGCGCGGCCTCGGTGAGGGCCTCGCAGACCGCGATCAGCCGCCGGTCCACCGCCGCCTGTTCACGCGTCAGATCGGCAAGCAGCGGATGCGGAATCCGGTTCTCCCAGGCCTTCGGCCCGAGCATCCCGCCCTCCAGCGCGTCCACATAGAACCAGTCGATGACGAGGATGTGGTTCAGCGTCGCTGCAAGGCTCGGGAAGAAGCCGGTGCGCTCGGCCGCGAAGTCCTCAGCGGACAGGCCTTGGCAGGCCGTCAGCAGGCGATGGTTCGCCCAGGCGTTGTTATGGGCGAAGGCGCGGAAGGTCTGGACGGCTGAGGCGGTCATCGGCGGCTCCTTGCGGACACGCAGCGGAGATCAACCCTCCACCGCCACGGTCGGTCCGAAACGATCCTCGAAGGCGCGCCGCAGGATGGCATCAACCTCGGGCAAGGTGACCGGCAGGCCGAGATCGACGAGGCTCGTCACGCCATAGCGCGGATCGACGATGCCGCAGGGGACGATTCCGTCGAAATGCGAGAGCTCCGGCTCGACGTTGAGCGAGATGCCGTGGAGTGTCACCCAGCGCTTCACGCGGATGCCGATGGCGGCGATCTTGTCCTCGACCTCCGCGCCCTTGTCGGGCCGCTTCACCCAGACGCCGACGCGATCCTCGCGCCGCTCGCCGCGGATGTTGAAGGCATCCAGCGTGCCAATGATCCAGTCCTCCAGCGCGGCGACGAAGACCCTGAGGTCCCGCTTGCGGCGGTTGAGGTCGAGCATGACATAGGCCACCCGCTGGCCCGGCCCGTGATAGGTCATCTGCCCGCCGCGACCCGCTTCGAAGACGGGAAAACGCGCATCCACCACGCTGTCGGCCTTGGCCGAGGTTCCGGAGGTATAGAGCGGCGGGTGTTCCAGCAACCAGACGCGCTCGGCAGCCCGTCCTTCGGCAATCGCCGCGACATGGGCCTCCATGGCGGCGAGGGCCTCCTCGTAAGGGACGAGACGGTCCGACACCACCCATTCCACCGGCGGCGCATCGGCAGGCGCGGCCATCGCCAGCACCAGATTGGAACGGTCGTTTACCACTCGTTCACCATGTTGGGTCAGGGTATCGGCGTCCCCGGACAGTGCATGCGGCAACAGGTGCTATGGCTCAGCTCGATACCGTCTCCGTCGATATCTCCGTCGTCCTCGGGACGACGGTCATGCCGATCCATCAGATGTTGCGCATGGCCCGCGGCGCCATCATCGAACTCGATGCCACGGAGGACGACGAGGTGCAAATCCTCGCCAACGACATGCCCGTCGCCCGTGGCCAGGTGGTGATCAACGGCAACCGCATCGGCGTGCAAATCACCGAAATGCTGCCCCGGCCGATCGATCTCCGGTAATAGTTGACTCTGTCAAGTGATTGCTCCAGCCTTCCCCTGAGAGGAAGGCCATGTCCCCATCACCCGACGCGCAGATCGCCGCGATCCGCGGCTTCAACCGCTTCTACACCCGCGCCATCGGCCTTCTCGGCCATTATCTCGGCGGCCCCTGGTCGCTGACGGAGGCGCGCGTTCTCTACGAGCTGTTCACGCGTGATGGCCTGACGGCGCGCGATCTCGGCGCGGAACTCGGTCTGGACGCCGGTTACCTCTCGCGCATCCTCGGCCGCTTCGAACGGGACGGCCTGCTCGTGCGCAGCCCCGCGCCGGAGGATGGGCGGCGGCAGGTCCTGGCGCTCACCGCGGCGGGCCGGGCCGCCTTCGCGCCCTATGACCAGGCCTCGCGCGACGAGGTGGCGGGCTTGCTGGCCCGCCTCGGTCCCGCCGACCGCGACCGGCTCGTCGGCGCCATGACCGAGATCCAGGGCGTCATGGCGGGGGAGGGGGCCGCGGTCACGATCCGCCGCCACCGCCTCGGCGACATGGGCGCGATCATTGCCGGGCAGGCCCGCGTCTATGCGACGGAGTATGGCTGGAACGACGAGTTCGAGGCCCTGGCCGCCGAGATCGGCGCGGCGTTCCTGAAGTCCAACGATCCCGCCCGCGAGCGCGCCTTCATCGCCGAGCGGCGCGGCGAGGTGGTCGGCTCGGTCTTTTGCGTCGATGGCGGGGAGGGGGTGGCCAAGCTCCGGATGCTCTATGTCGATGCCTCGACACGCGGAACGGGGCTCGGAAAGCGTCTGGTTGCCGAGTGCATCGCCTTCGCCCGCGAGGCCGGCTATCGCGGCATGACGCTCTGGACCAATGACTGCCTCACCGCAGCCCGGGGCATCTATGTGGCAGAGGGCTTTGTGCTGGCCTCCGAGGAGCGGCACCAGTCCTTCGGGGTGGATCTGGTCGGGCAGAACTGGACACTGGATTTCGGAGCCTCATGAGCCTTGGCGCGGGACGGGCTTCTCTCGGAAGCCCCTTCACTCCCCGAAATCTCCATAGCCCAGCCGGTCGAGGAACCCCTGGAGGATGTAGGCCGCGGCCATCTTGTCGACGAGCTCGGCGCGCCGGGCGCGCGAGGCATCCGCCTCGAGCAGCGTCCGCGTCACCGCCGCCGTCGACATGCGCTCGTCCCAGAAGACGATGGGCAGCTCGGTCTTCGGCAGGAGGTTGCGCACGAAGGAGCGGGTGGACTGGGCCCGCGGCCCCTCGGTGCCGTCCATGTTCTTCGGCAGGCCGATCACCAGGGCGCCTGCATCGTGCTTGGCGGCAAGGCCGAGCAGCGCCTCCACGTCGGGCGTGAACTTCACCCGCTTGATCGTCTCCAGAGGGGTGGCGATGGTCCAGTTCACGTCGCAAAGCGCGAGGCCGATGGTCTTGGTGCCGAGGTCGAGGCCCATGAGCCGGCGTCCGGGCGCGACAACGGCCCTGAGGTCCGGCGGTTCGACAATGGCCATGTGAGGTACGGTCCTTCGGGTGCATTGAGGGCGTCACGCAGCACCCTATACTCCCCCGCGAACCGCTCTCCCATCCCTCCTCACGAGGACTGATCCCATGAAGCTCACCTGGTTCGGCCATTCCGCCTTCCGCCTCGAATTCGGCTCCTCCGTGGTGCTGATCGACCCGTTTCTGACCGGCAATCCGAGCTTCACCGGGGACCGCGCCGCCGCCATCGCCGGCGCGACGCATGTCCTCGTCACCCACGGCCATTCCGACCATGTCGGCGACACGCTCTCGATCGCCGCCGAGACCGGCGCCAAGGTCGTGACCAACTACGACCTGTGCATGTATCTCGCACACAAGGGCCTCAAGGCCTTCGACCCGATGAATTGCGGCGGCACCACCGACCAGGGCGACTTCACCGTCACCCTCACCAACGCGCTGCATTCCTCCGCCGATTTCCATGACGGGGTCAGCCATGCGCTCGGCAATCCGAACGGCCTCATCATCAAGCAGAAGGGCGGGGCGGTACTCTATGCCATGGGCGACACCGACATGATGCCGGACATGGGCCTCATCGCCGAGTACCACAAGCCGACCCATGCGCTGGTGCCGGTCGGCGACCGCTTCACCATGGGCGGCGATGCCGCCGCCTTCGCCTGCAAGAAGTTCTTCCAGTTCGACACGGTGGTGCCCTGCCACTACGCGACCTTCGGCCTGCTCGACCAGACCGCCGACACGTTCGTGGCGGGCATGGCCGGCTCGAAGACCAAGGTGGCCGTGCCGAAGTCGGGCGAGAGCGTGACGTTCTGAGGCATCATTGCCGCGCCCGCGTGTTTCGCGAGGGCAACCATCGTCATGCCCGGGCTTGGCCCGGGCATCCAAGACTTGAGGATCGTGTGACGGCTTGAGCGGCCCGCAGGCCCCGCCTCAGCGGAAGCCGCGGATCATCTGCATGAACCGAGCCTGCTCGGACGCATCGTCCTTGAACAGGCCGGTGAAGCCGGTGGTGATGGTCGAGACACCCTGCTTCTGCACGCCGCGCATCGACATGCACATGTGCTCGGCCTCGACCAGCACGGCGAGACCGCGCGGCTTCAGGCTCTCCTCGATGGCGCCGACGATCTCCGCCGTCATGTTCTCCTGCGTCTGCAGGCGCCGGGCATAGATATCGACGACCTTAGCGAGCTTCGACAGGCCGACCACGCCCTCGCGCGGATAATAGGCGATATGCGCCCGGCCCATGATCGGCACGATGTGGTGCTCGCAGTGCGAGAAGAACGGGATGTCGCGCACGAGGACGACGTCGCCATAGCCGCCGACCTCCTCGAAGACCGTGCCGAGTTCCTTGGCGGCCGACTGGCCGTAGCCGCGGAAGAGATCCTCCCAGGCCTTGACCATGCGGCGGGGCGTGTCGATGAGCCCCTCGCGGTCCGGATTGTCGCCGACCCATTCGATGAGGGTCCGCACGGCGGCTTCCGCCTCTTCACGGCTGGGACGGCGGCGGCGCGGCGACTCATGCCCCTTCGACATGGGAAGGGACGTCACGACGGCATCCATGAGGCTTCTCTCCGCTTCGGGAACGTTTTCTGCTACGCCACTGGAGAACGTTCCGGATCGACTTCCGCGCACATCGCAAAGATGCGGCAGGTTGTCGCATGCGGGGGCGTTTCCAGGGTCCCGGCGTTACCCGCCGGCCTTTATTGACCTGACGCGACACATATATGATGGGAGGGCCTGAACGCTCCATGAACGGGTGTTCATCTTCCCGCGGGGCCATCGTGCCCTGATCGCCAGATGGTTTTGGCCGGAGGGCCGGCACGTGCTCGACGACGTCTACAACGCCCGCATCCTGGAACTGGCGGCCTCGATCCCGCGTCTGGGCCGGCTGCCGCAGCCCGATGGCTCGGCAACCGCCCATTCGCGCCTCTGCGGCTCCACCGTCACCGTCGACGTGGTGATGGATGGCGACCGCGTCGCCGACTTCGCCCATGACGTGAAGGCCTGCGCCCTCGGCCAGGCCTCCTCGTCGATCATGGCGCAGCATGTGGTCGGCTCCACTGCCGCCGAGCTGAAGGACCTGCGCGACGCCGTGCGCCGCATGCTCAAGGAGAACGGCGCCCCGCCCGCCGGCAAATGGGCCGATGTCGCGGTGCTGGAGCCGGTGCGCGACTTCAAGGGCCGCCATGCCTCGACGCTGCTGACCTTCGACGCGGTCGTGGAGGCTGTCGGCAAGGCGACGGCTGCGCGCGCGCAAGCCGCGGAATGAGCCGTCCGGCATGAGTCGGGATCGGGATCTCGACGCACTCTTCAACGACTGGCGGCCGCCGCGCTGGCCGCGCCTTGCCGCCCACGGCCTCCTGCGCACCTACCAGCTCACCATCTCCATGCTCGTCGGCCGCTGGTGCCGGCACATGCCGAGCTGCTCGGCCTATATGGACGAGGCGGTGATGCGCCATGGCCTCTGGGCCGGCGGATGGATGGGTCTCGCCCGGCTCTGCCGCTGCCATCCGCGCGGCACGTCCGGCATCGACAATCCGCCGATTGTCCTGCCGGAGAAGGCCGCCTGGTGGAAGCCGCTCGCCTATGGCGACTGGCGCTGGCGCCGCGGCGGGCCGGTCTGTGAGGCGGTGGACGCGGGCGAGGGGCGCTGATCGCGCCTCAGCGACGGAATCGCAGATCCAGCCCCTGCGCCTTCCATCCCGCCTCGATGGCCTCCATGTCGGCCGCCCCGGACGGATTGGCCTTGGACGGCGCCCAGCCGCGGCGCGGCGGAGAGGTCTGCCGCCAGATCCCGAGCAGCCGGTCGAGTTCCGCCAGTGGATCGGCGTGGTCGTCAACCCTGAGGTTCAGGTCGGGAAAGTCCTCGGTGGTGGTCACCAGCATGGCGGCGGACTGCCTGCCGCGCCGGTCGCCGCCGGCGGCTTCTCCCGCCGCCATGGCGGCCATCATGCGACCCGCGAGGTCCTCGCCGCCCGCCTCATAGGTTTGGAGCGTCGCCGCCACCACGTCGGGGCCCGCCAGCATGTTGCCGGCGACCGAGACATGCGGCGCGGTCGCCTCGCCGCACCACTCCACACAGTTGCGCCCGGTCCAGACGGCGGTGCGGCCCTGCGCATCGACGCAATGGACCTGCCGGAGGTGCCGGCCCCCGTCAGCGGCAAGCGCCTTCTCGATGGCCTCGGCCGGCGTCAGGCCCGCCTCCAGGGCGTCGAGGATGGCCGGGCCGAGATAGCGGTTGGTCATGGACTGGGTCGAGACCGCCCCGACGCCCGACCGCAGGAAGGGGCAGCTCGCCCCCACCGCGAAGGCGCAGGTTGCGACGGCGACGCCGAAGGCGCCGCTCGCCGGGTCATGGGCGACGATCGACCAGGTCATGGCGCCTCAGCGCTTCTCGACGTTCCACAGCGCCAGATTGCCGGCGGCGAGCAGGCCGACAATGTTGGTGCGATAGGCGGACGGCTGCAGGTACTGGCCGAGCTGGATATGGGTCGGATAGTCCGCCACCCGCCGCTGCACGGCTTCCGCGATCGCCTTCTGCTTCGCCGCATCCGTCTCCCGCGCATAGGCGTCGCGCAGCCGCTCGAGTTCGGCGTCGCAGGGCCAGCCGAAGGCGGCCCGCTCGCAGCTCGCATTCAGGAAGCTTGTGGAGGCGGGATCCAGCACGTCGATGGACCCCCACGACGTCAGGAAGGCGCTCCAGCCGCCGGCGGTCGGCGCGTCGCGACGGGCGCGGCGGGCGACCAGCGTCTGCCAGTCCATGGCCTGCAGGTCGACGCGCAGGCCGATCCGCTCCATCAGCGCCTTGGCGACGGGGGCAAGGTTCGACAGCGAGCCGATATCGGTGGACTGCAGCAGCACCACCGGCGAGCCGTCATAGCCGGCCTCCTGCACGAGCGCGCGGGCGCGGGCGATGTTGCCCTCCAGTCTGTCGGCAAAACCCGCCTCGGTCGAGAGTGGCGAGCCGCAGGGGAAGAGCGACTTGCACAGCACGTAATAGTCGGGATCGCCGATGGTCGAGCGCAGGAAATCCTCCTGGTTGAAGGCGATGGCGACCGCCTGGCGGATGCGGGCATTGTCAAAGGGCTTGTGCAGCACGTTGAAGCGGAAGGCATATTGCCGGCCCATCGGGGCCATGACCTTCAGCGCGATGTTGCTGTCGCCCTTGAAGAGCGGCAGGAGGTCATGCGGCGGAGCCTCGATATAGTCGATCTCGCCGCGCTGCAGCGCGCTCACCTGGGTCTGGGCATCGGGGATCCAGATCCATTCGACCCGGTCGACCTTGACGACCTTGCCGCCGGCGATGCCGGACGGCGGCTCGGCGCGCGGGCGGTAGCGGGGATTGCGCACATAGACGGCGCGCTCGCCGGGCTTCCACTGGTCGCGCAGGAAGATGAAGGGGCCGGAGCCCGTCGCGTCGGTGATCTGGGTGTTCGGATCGGTCTCGGCGATGCGCTTCGGCATGATGAAGAGCACGTTCGACGCCGGCTTGCCGAGCGAGGCGATGACGAGGCCGTAGGGTTCCTTCAGCTTCAGCACGAAGGTCTTCGGCCCCGAGGCAGTGAGCTCTGCCGTCACCGCCATGAGCTTCTGGCCCATGCCGTCGCGGGCCCCCCAGCGGCGGATCGAGGCGATGCAGTCCTCGGCCGTGACCGGCTGGCCGTCATGGAATTCGAGGCCGTCGCGCAGCGTGAAGGTCCAGGTCAGCCGGTCATCGCTGACGGTCCAGCTCTCCACCATCTGCGGCTTCACCTCGAGCTTTTCGTCGACCGCGAAGAGCGTGTCATAGACCATGAAGCCGTGATGGGTGCTGATCAGCGCGGTGGTCCAGATCGGATCGAGGATGCGCAGGTCCGAATGCATGGCCGCGCGCAGCACCGACTGCGCCTGCGCCGCGGGGGGCGCCAGCGCCACGCCCGCCAGCAGCGCCACACCCGCGATGGCGCGTCCGATGCGCCCCATACGATCCGACCAGCCCATCACCCGCCTCGCCTGTGCCGACGCCCGTCCGATACCGGATGTCCCTAAGGCAGGCTCGCCGAGAACAGGGGGCGCGGCAAGCAGGTTGGCGGGCAGGGCAGTCGTGCAGGATCGCCGGTGCGAAAGGCTCGCTCAGGGGTCGCGGGTGAGGATGGCGTGGCGGTCGAGGAAGCCTCGGGTGGGGAAGAAGCCCTCGTAGCGTTCGCCGTCGAGGAAGGTGGCAAGGCCCGGGTCGATTCCCATCTCTCCGAGATAGGCGCGGATGCGGATGAGCACGCCCGCCACCAGCCGCTGCCGCATGGCCTCGGGGAAGGGCTCGCCCGCCGGCCCATCGAAGGCGATGGGGCTGATCGACAGTTCCGCCCCCGGCGCCATCGCCCGCTCCGTGCCGCCCATCAACAGGTAGAGGCAGGCGCCGTGGCACTGGCCGTCGAGGGCGGGCGCGGGCAGGGCGCCCGCCCGGTCGGTGCGCGCCACCATGGTCGTGAGCCCCGCCCGGCGCACCTGGCGGCCGAGCGCCATGGCCGCCTCGACCACGCCGCCCTCCGACTGGATGAGCAGCGGCGGCCTTGCGCCATCGAGCCGCTTCGCGAACTCGAAAAAGGCGATGGGCGTGTCGGCGACGATAACGCCCTCGGCGGCGATCCAGCGGTCGCAGCCCGGCCCGCAGGCCCCTGCCTCGCCGGTGACAAGGCTGAAGGTCATGGCGGGGACGTTGGCGGGCGCGGTGGGCAGCACCGACTCGGCCGAGGGCGGGGCCGGGATGTGCTGTGCGCCGGCCGGCCTGGCCGCGGCGGCGACGAGCAGAAGAAGGGCGAGTCGGAGGCCGCGGCGCATGGCGCGAGCCTGAAGCTGGCCAGCCCTTACCGCAACCCCGCGCCCCTCCCGCATTGCCCTTGCTGCCTCGCTCGGTTATGCGATCCCACCGGCCGGGATCCGGATGCCGCCTCTGTCAGCGGCAACTCCGTGTCCAGGCCGCATCCATGCACCAGACCACCCCTTACCTGCTCTGTCGGCAGGAGTGAGCGGAGAGAGACATGCCTGTCCTGACCTTCCCCGATGGCGCCCAGCGGTCCTATGACGCCGGCGTCTCCAGCCTCGACGTCGCCAAGGCCATCGCGCCGTCGCTCGCCAAGAAATCCATCGCCGCCAAGCTCGACGGCGTCGTCGTCGACCTCGCCGATCCCATTCCCGGCGATGCCCGCATCGAGTTCATCACCCGCGAGAGCCCCGAGGCGCTGGAGCTGATCCGCCACGACGCCGCCCACGTGATGGCGGAGGCGGTGCAGAGGCTCTGGCCGGGCACCCAGGTGACCATCGGCCCGGTCATCGAGAACGGCTTCTATTACGATTTCTTCCGCAACGAGCCCTTCACTCCGGAGGATTTCGCGGCGATCGAGGCGGAGATGCGCAAGATCATCGCCGCCAACAAGCCCTTCACCAAGCGCGTCGTGTCGCGCGACGAGGCCGCGCAGATCTTCCGCGACAAGGGCGAGGCCTTCAAGGTCGAGCTGGTGGAGGCGATCCCCGCCGGCCAGGAGATCAAGCTCTACGACCAGGGCGGCTGGTTCGACCTCTGCCGCGGGCCCCACATGGCCTCGACCGGCCAGATCGGCAATTCCTTCAAGCTGATGAAGGTGGCCGGCGCCTATTGGCGCGGCGATTCCAACAATCCGATGCTCACCCGCATCTATGCCACCGCCTTCCGCACCGACGAGGAACTGAAGGCCTATCTCCACATGCTGGAGGAGGCCGAGAAGCGGGACCATCGCCGGCTCGGCCGCGAGATGGACCTGTTCCACTTCCAGGAGGAGGGGCCGGGCGTCGTCTTCTGGCACCCCAAGGGCTGGTCGATATTCCAGACCCTCGTCGCCTATATGCGCCGCCGCCTTGCCGAGCACGGCTATGACGAGGTGAACGCGCCGCAGCTCCTCGACAAGTCGCTGTGGGAGACCTCGGGCCACTGGGGCTGGTATCGCGAGAACATGTTCGCGGCCCAGTCCGCCGGTGACGAGGCCGAGGACAAGCGCTGGTTCGCCATCAAGCCGATGAACTGCCCGGGCCACGTGCAGATCTTCAAGCATGGCTTGAAGTCCTACCGTGATCTACCGATGAAACTTGCGGAATTCGGCGTCGTCCACCGTTACGAGCCCTCGGGCGCGCTGCACGGCCTGATGCGCGTGCGCGGCTTCACCCAGGATGACGCCCACGTCTTCTGCACCGACGAGCAGCTGGAAGCCGAGTGCATCCGGATCAACGACCTGATCCTCACCACCTATGCCGATTTCGGCTTCGACGAGATCGTGGTGAAGCTCTCCACCAGGCCCGAGAAGCGCGTCGGCGCCGACGCGCTGTGGGACCGCGCCGAGAGCGTCATGGGCAAGGTGCTGGAGAAGATCGCCAGCCAGTCCGGCGGCCGCATCAAGACCGCCATCAACCCCGGCGAGGGCGCCTTCTACGGCCCGAAATTCGAGTATGTGCTGCGCGACGCCATCGGCCGTGACTGGCAGTGCGGCACCACCCAGGTGGACTTCAATCTCCCCGAGCGCTTCGGCGCCTTCTATATCGGTGCCGACGGCGACAAGATCCCGCCGGTCATGGTCCACCGCGCCATCTGCGGCTCCATGGAGCGCTTCATCGGCATCCTCATCGAGAACTATGCGGGGGCCTTCCCCTTCTGGTTCGCGCCCAAGCAGGTGATGGTCTGCCCCATCACCTCCGAGGCGGACGATTATGCGGTGGAGGTTCTCGGCGCCCTGAAGAAGGCCGGCCTCAAGGCCGATGCCGATCTCCGCAATGAGAAAATCTCCTACAAGGTGCGCGAGCACTCGCTGCAGAAGATCCCGGTGATCCTCGCGGTCGGCAAGAAGGAGGCGGCCGATCGCACCGTTTCGGTCCGCCGCTTCGGCAGCCAGGCGCAGGAGGTGATGGGCCTCGACGCGCTGGTGGCCCAGCTCGCCGACGAGGCCACCCCGCCGGACGTGCGCCGCGCGCGGGCGATGGGGTGAGGGCGGGAGGGTGGCGTCTGCCGCTCGTTCGACCTGAAGCATTCCTCTCGGCATCGTCATGCCCGGCCTTGTGCCGGACATGACGGTGAGGGCGGTGCCAGTCCGCGGCAGGCAGGGAGTGCGTCCTTCGAGGCTCGCTCCGCTCGCACCTCAGGATGAGGTGGGGAGAGACTGGCAGATCGCTGGTCCGATGCCGTACGATCGCGCTGTCCGGCTGCATCCTTCACCGCTTTTGCATCCGCCCCGCAGAGGTCTTGGCCTTCTGCCAATCGCCACCTTCCTCATCCTGAGGTGCGAGCGTAGCGAGCCTCGAAGGACGCACTTGGCTTCTGCAACGCGCTCATCTCGGCGTGGCCACATGAGAACGCGGATTCGTCGGACCTCCAGCCGCCGCCCTACCGCGCCACGACCTCGACGTTCAGGTCCTTGCCGGCTTCGACATTGAACCGCCGGTTGAATACACGGCCCTCGTGGCGGGCAATGGCGAGATACTCGCCCTCCTGCAGCACCATGGAGGGATAGGCGCCGATCGATTCCTTGATGACGTCGCCGCCCGGCGTCAGCACCGTCCAGGCGGCATTGCCGATGGGATCGCCGCCTTCGCGCTGCTGCACGAGTTTCAGGTTCACGTTCGCCGCGCGGTGCTGGATCGTCGCATCGGTCACCTGTCCGGCGCGGATGCGGATGTCGGCGCGGATCGTGGCGTTGGCGTCGCCATAGGTCGAGACCACGTGATAGGTGCCCTCGGCGAGAGCCACGAGGTCGCCGGCCGGCACCTGCCGCATGACGAGGCGCGGCTCGCCGCCGTCGAACAGCCCGCCGGCATAGATGTCGAAAGACAGGCGCGCATTGCGGATCTGCGCCTCGCCGACGCGGCCGACGAGCCGCACGGCCCCGGCATTCAGGACGATGCTGTCGCGCAGGGGCTCGCCGGTGATCCTCAGGCGGCGCGTCTGCGCGAACGTGCCGAAGGCGACATGCAGGATGTAGGCGCCCGGCCGCAGCGCGAAGACCGGGGCGGGGTCGCGCGATTCGGCGACGAGAGCAAAGGCGCCGTTCGCCTCGGGCTGGTCGGCGAAGACGCGCCAGTGCAGGCCCTCGCGGACATATTGCCCGCCCTGCCGGAAGCGCGCGTCGAAGGCAACCGCGGTGCGGTCGGCGAACTGGGGCGGCAGGGCCGGCGTGCCCGGCACCCCCGGTGCACCGGGGATCTGCGGGATCATCAGCGGCGAGATGCCCATTTGCGGTGTGAAGGGCGTCGCCCCGTCGGGGAGCGTGAAGAACGGCGTCGCGGCGCCGCCCGGCATGTGGCGGCGGCGGCGCTGCGGTTCGGGCGCGACGCTCGGCAGTTCGGTGGACGGAGCCGGCCCGATCCGCGGCAGGGTGGGCCGGTCGAGCGACTGCGCGAGGGCAGGAGCCGTCGGCAGGCCGAGGCCGGCGGCCACCGCCAGCGCGATCAGGAGAGGTGAGGGGCTGCGGCCGGCCGTCATGACGCCTTCAGGTGGCGGGACAATGTGGCTCTTTTTGGTGTGGGAATGCCGGCGGAGCAAGCCCTCCCTGCGCTGCAGGTCGAGGCCACCCGCTTCGTCGTTGACCGGTCCGTTCCGCTGTCCCCTTGGCGAAAGGGCCGAACTGGCCTAGGTGAGCCTCGCCGTCCAGGGGATCCCATGTCCGCGCCAGCCGCCGTCAACACCGCCCTCGTCGCCCATCTGAAGACCCGCCGGTCCACGCCCTTCGTCCTGATGCAGGGCCCGGGGCCGGACGATGCCACCCTCGACGCCATTCTGGAGATCGCCGCGCGCGTGCCCGACCATGGCAAGCTCGCGCCCTGGCGCTTCATGGTCATCGGCCCGGATGCGGGAAAAAGGCTCGGCGAGGCGCTGGAGCGCATCGTCGTCACCGATGATCCAGCCACCGACGACAAGCGCCGCGACATCGAGCGCGGTCGTTTCCTGCGCGCGCCTCTCTGCGTCGCCGTCATTTCGCGCGCCGCCCCGCATCCGAAGATCCCCGAATGGGAACAGGTGCTCTCGGCCGGCGGTGTTTGCCTCAACCTGCTCCATGCCGCCGCGGCTTTCGGCTTCGGCGCCACCTGGATCACCGAATGGCCGTCCATGGATCGCCGGTTCCTCGACCATCTCGGCCTCGAAGCCCACGAGACCATCGCCGGTTTCGTCCATATCGGCACCGCCAGCGCCCGCGCCGAGGAGCGCGTGCGCCCCGACATGTCCGCCATCATCACGCGCCTCTGACCCGGCCGCCTCGAGGAACACCCCATGCACTACAACGTCACCGCCGCCGATCACGGCCTGCCGCACGACCCGTTCAAGGCCATCGTCTCGCCGCGCCCCATCGGCTGGATCACGTCGATGGACAAGCAAGGCCGCATCAACTGCTCGCCCTATTCCTTTTTCAACGCCATTTCCGACCGGCCGCACATGGTGGCCTTCGGCTCCGGCGGCATGAAGGACGCCCGCGCCTTCGCCGAGGAGACCGGCGAGTTCACCTGCTCGTTCTGCTCCTGGGACCTGCGGGACGCGATGAACATGACCTCCGCGCCGCTGCCGCGCGGCGAGAACGAGATGAGCTTCGCCGGCCTTGAGGCCGCGCCGTCCGTCCACGTCAAGCCGCCGCGGGTGAAGGCCGCCCCGGCCGCTCTCGAGTGCAAGTGGATCCAGACCGTGCCGCTGACCTCGCTGGAGGGCGTCACCACCTATTTCCTCGTCATCGGCCAGGTGGTCGGCATCTACATCGACGACGCCTTCATCGAGAATGGCATCGTCAACACCGGCAAGATGCATCCCGTCATGCGCGGCGGCTACGACCAGTATTTCCAGGTCGGCGAGGAGCAGATGTTCAAGATGACGCGGCCCCCGGGCGGCGGCAACTTCAACGAGCGCCGCTGAGGGGTGGCTTTCACCGGCGCTTGATCCCGGCGCCGCGCCGCGCCACCATCGTGCCTTCCGAACCCGCCCTACGCCGGAGGCACGCACGATGATCAGAGGGATCTTGACCCGAAGGATGATGCTGGCTGCCGCGGCCCTCGCGGTGGCCGGAACGCTCGGCGCCAGCTATTCGCTGGCCCAGGAGAAGCTGAAGATCGGCTTCGTCTATGTCGGCCCGGTCGGTGACCATGGCTGGACCTACCAGCACGATATCGGCCGCCAGGCGCTGGAGCGCCAGTTCGGCAACCGCATCGAGACGACCTTCGTCGAGAAGGTGGCCGAGGGCCCGGATGCCGAGCGCGTCATCGAGCAACTCGCCCGCACCGGCCATCGCCTCGTCTTCACCACCTCGTTCGGCTTCATGGACCCGACCGAGCGCGTCGCCCGCCGCCATCCGAACGTGCGCTTCGAGCACGCCACCGGCTTCAAGCGCTCGGCGAACCTTGCGACCTATGCCGGCCGCTTCTACGAGGGCCGTTACATCCTCGGCCAGATCGCCGCCCGCATGTCGAAGACCGGAACGATCGGCTATATCGGCTCCTATGCCATTCCCGAGGTCATTTCCGGCATCAATGCCTTCATGCTCGGGGTGCAGTCGGTGCGCCCGGACCTCAAGATCAAGATCGTCTGGGTGAATTCCTGGTACGACCCGGGCAAGGAGGCGGATGCCGCCAAGGCGCTCGCCGACCAGGGCGCCGACATCCTCGCCCAGCACACCGATTCGCCCGCCGCCATGCAGATCGCCGAGCAGCGCGGCATCCTCGCCTTCGGGCAGGATTCGGACATGATCCGCTTCGGGCCGAAGGCGCAGCTCACCTCCATCGTCAATGACTGGGCGCCCTATTACATCCAGCGCGTCCAGGCGATGCTGGATGGCAGGTGGACCTCGGGCGACACCTGGGGCGGCCTCAATACCGGCCTCGTCCACATGGCGCCCTATACGAACATGCCGGCTGACGTGAAGGCCATGGCCGAGGCGACGGAAGCCGCCATCAAGGCCGGCACGCTCCATCCCTTCCGCTGCCCGATCGTGCGCCAGGACGGCCACACCGTGGAGTGCAAGGGCAACGGCGTCCTCGCCGACGAGCAGATCCTCGGTATGAACTTCTACATCCGCGGCATCGAGGACCGCGTGCCGAGCGCCAACTGACTTGAGCTCAGCCAGGCCCAATGGCCGCGAGCCGCATCAGCGGCTCGCGCAGCGCCGCATAGGCCTCGGGCCCGAGATGGCCCCGCATCCGGTCGACATGGGCCTGCGCGGTGCGGTGCAGCTCGGCGAGCAGCGTCTCGCCCTCCGCCGTCAGCGTCAGGCTCATCGAGCGTCGGTCCGTGGGCGAGGGCGTGCGGGCGACGAGGCCGCGCTCCTCCATCCGGCGGATCTGCGGCACAAAATTCGTCTTCTGGATGCCGAGGCTCTCGGCCACCTGGCTCTGGCCTGCGCCGGAATTGCCGCCGATCACGGTGAGCACCGCATAATCGGCAGGGGAGATGCCATGGGCGGCAAAACCCGTCATGATATCGGCGAAGACTGCCAGCTGGGCGCGCCGCAGCAGGTAGCCGACATGGCCGTCGAGGGGTCCGAGATCCAGAGCCATGCCGCTCCTCGCAAATGGTGGGGCAGCCGAACCGCGGCAGCGCCCTGTCCATTCCTGTCCGCTTCCAGGGGCCATTGACAAGGGCAGGCGATCTAGAAAATAGTTATGAGAGATAACTAATCGCCGCGAAGGCGAGACCAGCCCGAGGGAGGGCGCCCTGGCCGAACCGAACCCTGCATCGGGACTGTCGCTGTCGATCGAAGGCGCGGTCGCCATCATCCGCCTGTCGCGGCCGGCGAAGCGCAATGCGCTGTCCGAGACCATGGTCGCTGGGCTCCGCGATCTGTTCGCCTCTTTTCCGACTTCGGTCCGCGCCGTCGTCATCCATGGCGAGGGCGAGCATTTCTGCGCCGGCCTCGACCTGTCGGAGGTCGGCGGCGAACCGGATCTCGCCGGCGGCATCGCCCATTCGCTCGGCTGGCACCGCGCCTTCCAGGAGATCGAGTTCGGCCGCGTGCCGGTCTTCTCCGTGCTCCACGGCGCGGTGGTCGGCGGTGGCTTCGAGCTCGCCGCGGCGAGCCATATCCGCATCGCCGAGCGCTCGGCCTTCTTCGCACTGCCCGAGGGCCAGCGCGGCATCTTCCTCGGCGGCGGTGGCTCGGTGCGCATTCCGCGCCTCATCGGCGTGCCGCTGGTCCAGGACATGATGCTCACCGGTCGCTCGCTCTCCGCCGAAGAGGCGAGGGGGGCGGGCGCCTGCCAGTACCTCGTCGACGACGGCACCGGCCTCGCGCTCGCGAAGCAGCTCGCCGCCAAGGCCGCCGGCAATGCCGACATGACCAATTTCGCGGTCATCCACGCCCTGCCGCGCATCGCCGAGGCCGATCCCTCGATCGGCTACCTCACCGAGGCGCTGATGGCCTCCACCGCGCAGAACATGCCGGAGGCCAAGGCGCGGGTGCGCGACTTCCTGTCGAAGCGCGCCGCGAAGGTTGCCCGTCCCGACTGACCGCCGGGCGCCCGCGCCCGCGACACGTGCATCCCCATCAACCGCCTCGTCAGGCCCGAAAGGGCCGCCCCCCGGGAGGCTCCGCATGGCCCTCGCCGCCTCGTTCGACGCTCCGCCCGCCGCCGCCCCGGATGCCTGGCATCGCCTCGGCCGTCTCGACCCCGTCGTCGAGGACCGGGCCGACGGCACGCGGCTGGTCACCGTCCGCCAGGGGCTCGACCCCTATCCGCGCGCACTGCCCGACCGGCTCGTGCACTGGGCCGCCGCTACCCCCGATCGCATCTTCCTGGCCGAGCGCGGTCCCGACGGCGCCTGGCGGACGCTGACCTTTGCCGACTGCCTCACGCGGGTGCGCCGCATTGCGTCCGGCCTTATCGGCCTCGGCCTTTCCGCCGAGCGGCCCGTGGCGATCCTCTCCGGCAACGGCATCGACCATGCCCTCATGGCGCTCGCCGCCATGACGATCGGCGTGCCCTATTGCCCGATATCGCCGCCCTACAGCCTGGTGGCGAAGGACTTCTCCAAGCTCTCCTACTGCCTCGAGCTCCTGACCCCCGGCCTCGTCTTCGTCGCCGATGCCAAACCCTTCCGCGCCGCGCTGGCCGCGGCCGCCGCGCCGGACCGGCTCATCGTCGCCGCCACCAATGCCGACATGGCCGGCGTGCGGGACCTGTCGAGCCTCGAAGGCCCGGTCGACGATCCCCGCGTCGATGCCGCCTTGGCCGCCATCGGGCCGGACACGATCGCCAAGTTCCTGCTGACCTCCGGCTCCACCGGCGAACCCAAGGCGGTCGTCAACACCCAGCGCATGCTCATGGCCAACCAGGTCATGCTGCTGCAGTGCTTTCCGTTTTTGGCCGAAACCCCGCCGGTCTTCGTGGACTGGCTGCCCTGGAACCACACCTTCGGCTCCAACCACAATTTCGGCATGGCGCTGACCCATGGCGGCACGCTCCACATCGACGAGGGCAAGCCGGTCGCGGCCGGTATCCTGCCGACCGTTCGCAACCTCCGCGAGGTCGCGCCCACCGCCTATTTCAACGTGCCCAAGGGCTACGAGGCGCTGCTGCCGCATCTCGAGGCCGACCGCGCCTTCGCCCGCCACTTCTTCAGCCGCCTGGAAATGCTGTTCTATGCGGGGGCCGGCCTCGCCCAGCCGGTCTGGGACGGCTACCTGAAGCTTGCCCGCGAGGTCGCCGGCCGCGATATCCCCTTCGTCACCGGCCTCGGCGCCACCGAGACCGCGCCGTCCGCCATCATGAACCTGCGCGCCACCGGCCAGGCCGGCGCCATCGGCCTGCCGATGGTGGGCGTGACGCTGAAGCTCGTCCCCGCCGGCACCAAGCTCGAGGCGCGGGTGAAGGCCGAGACGGTGACGCCCGGCTACTGGCGCCGCCCGGACCTCACCGCCAAGGTCTTCGACGACGAGGGCTATTACTGCTTCGGCGATGCCGTCGCCTATGCGGACCCCGACGACCTGTCCAAGGGCTTCCTCTTCGACGGGCGCCTGTCGGAGGACTTCAAGCTTGCCACCGGCACCTGGGTCAGCGTCGGCCCGCTCCGCCACGTCGTCAATTCAGCGCTCGATCCGCTGATCCGCGACACGGTCGTGACCGGCCATGACCGCGACGATATCGGCATGCTGCTGGTCCCAGATGCCGAGGCCTGCGCCCGCTTCGCCGGCCTCAAGTCGAATGATCCCGGGCTCTACGCCCATGAGGGCCTGCGCGCCGAGCTCGCACGCCGCCTCGGCGTGCTGGCGGCAGCCGCCACCGGCTCCTCGAACCGCGTCGCCCGCGCCCTCATCCTCACCGTGCCGCCCTCGCTGGAAGCCGGCGAGCTCACCGACAAGGGCTCCATCAACCAGCGGGCGGTGCTCACCCGCCGCAAAGACCTGGTCGCTGCCCTCTATGCCGAGCCGCCGGGCGAGGCCATCATCCGACCCGACAGCCGTGCAGGAGAGACCCCATGAAGGTCGAGGACCTCGTCGCCATCGACATCCATACCCATGCAGAGGTCTCCTGCCGCCAGGAGCCCGATCCCTACTGGGCGCCCTTCGAGGAGGCGGCGGGCAAATATTTCAAGGTCGGCAAGCGGCCGACCATCGCCGAGACCATCGCGCACTATCGCAAGCACAAGATCGGCCTGGTCATGTTCACGGTCGATACCGAGGCGCAGATCGGCAACCGCCGCATCTCCAATGACGAGATCGCCGAGGCGGCGCGCGACAATGCCGACATGATGATCGCCTTTGCCTCCATCGACCCGCACAAGGGCCGTCTTGGCGCGCGCGAGGCTGAGGAGCTCATCAAGGGCGGCATCGTCAAGGGCTTCAAGTTCCACCCGACCTGCCAGGGCTTCTATCCCAACGACCGCATGGCCTATCAGCTCTACGAGGTCATCGCCCACTACAAGATGCCGGCCATCTTCCACACCGGCCATTCCGGCATCGGGACGGGCATGCGCGGCGGCGGCGGCATGCGGCTCAAATATTCGCAGCCGATCCATGTCGATGACGTCGCCGTCGATTTCCCGGACATGACGATCATCCTCGCCCATCCGTCCTGGCCCTGGACCGACGAGGCGCTGTCGATGGCGCTCCACAAGCCCAACGTCTACATCGACCTGTCGGGTTGGATGCCAAAATACTTCCCGCCTCAAATTGTCCAATATGCGAACAGCCAGTTGCGCACCAAGATGCTGTTCGGTTCGGATTTTCCGCTGATCCCGCCGGAGCGCTGGCTCGCCCAGTTCACCGAGGTCGGCTTCAAGCCCGAAGTGCATGACCTGATCATGAAGCAGAACGCCATGCGGGTGCTCGGTCTCGCTGCCTGAGACCGGCCCGCTACGAGGAAACGTCACGGGCACCGTGACCGGCCATGAGAAGCCGGCAGGGGCCCCCCAGAGGAAAGACACCATGACCACCAAGACCAGCATTCGCCTCAGCCGCCGCCACGCGCTCGGCCTCGCCGCCGGCGCGCTCGCCGCCTCGACGCTGCCGGCCCCGGCCCAGATCGTCCGCGGTGTCGGCCGCATCATCGTCGGCTTCCCCGCCGGCGGTCCCACCGACACATTGGCCCGCCGCCTCGCCGAGAGCCTTCGCGGCGGCCTGGCCGAGAGCTTCGTCGTCGAGAACCGGCCCGGCGCCTCCGCCCGCCTCGCCATCGCGGCGCTGATGGAGGCCGCCCCCGATGGCCGCACCATGCTGGTGAGCCCGGATGCCATGTTCACCATCTATCCGAGCGTCTACAGGCGCCTCGCCTACAATCCGGCGACCGATGTGACGCCGGTGACGCCGGCCACCTACGCCACCTTCGCTCTCGCCGTCGGGCCGATGGTGCCCGCCGAGGTCCGCGACGTCGCCGGCTTCGTCGCCTGGGCCAGGGCCAATGCCGACAAGGCTGCCTTCGGCTCGCCGGCTGCCGGCTCCACGCCGCACTTCATGGGCGAGCTGCTCATCGCCTCGGCCGGTGTCCAGCTGCGGCACGTGCCGTATCGCGGCTCGACCCCGGCGATCCAGGACCTCATCGGCGGCCACATCGCCTCGACCATCACCCCGATCGGTGACTACCTGCCGCATGTCGCCGGCGGCGTGCTGCGCGTCATCGGCGTCGCCGACCGCGAACGTTCGGCTTTCCTGCCGAATATTCCGACATTCACCGAGCAGGGCCTCGGCCGCGTCGTCGGCCGCGACACGTTCGGCTGCTTCATGCCCAAGGGCACGCCGGCCGATCTCGCCGGCCAGGTCGCCAACCTTGTTGCAGAGGCGGTGAAGGTGCCCGCGACGCGTGACGCGCTGCGTGCCGTCGGCCAGCAACCCTTCTCGCTGACGCCGCCTGAATATGCCGCCTACCTGGAAGGCGCCCGCGCCGCCTGGGCGCCCATCGTCAAGGCCTCCGGCTTCTCGCTGGACGAATGAGCCGAGAACGCAAGGGGACGGGGACCTAGATTCCCGTCCCGTCGATCATCGTCTCGCCGCCGATATGCTGGCGGATGCCGGCGACGAGGCCGGTATCCGCCGCCACCGCGCGCTTGCGCGGCCGGGGCGCATCGAGGACATGGTCGGCAACGACCCGGCCGGGCGATCCCGCCAGGACCACCACGCGGTCAGCGAGATAGGTTGCTTCCTCGATGTCGTGGGTGACGAAGAGGATCGTCTTGCCCGTCACCTGCCAGATGCGGACGAGTTCGTCCTGCAAGCCCTCGCGGGTGATCGCGTCGAGCGCCGAGAAGGGCTCGTCCATCAGCAGAACTTCCGGCTCGACCGCGAGGGCCCGCGCCAGCGAGACGCGCTGACGCTGGCCGCCGGAGAGCTGGTGAGGCCAGCGCTCCGCGAGATGCTTCAGCCCGACAATGTCGAGCGCCGCCTCGGCCTTGGCCCGCCGCTCCGCCTTCGACAGGCCGCCGCCCTCGAGGCCGAAGGCGACATTGTCGGCGACAGAACGCCAGGGCAGGAGACGCGAATCCTGGAAGACCAGGGCGAGCGGCTGGCGCTGGCCCGAACGCGTCGCGATCGTCACCTCGCCGGCGCTCTTGGCGGCAAGGCCCATGAGCACGCGCAGCAGCGTCGACTTGCCGACGCCGGAGGAGCCGACGATGGCGATGAAGGCGCCGCGTGGCACGGCGAGGTCGAGGCCGCGGAGCACCTCATTCGTCTCGCCATCGCGGGTGAAGGACAGCGACAGGCCGCGGATGTCGATCACGCTTTCCATCGGAGCACCCATCCCTGGATCGCGACGAACAGCGTGTCGAGCAGGCCGTAGAGCGCCGCCATGGTCAGCATGTAGACGACGACGATTTCGGTCGCGAGCAGGCTCGAGGCCTGGATCATCCGCTGGCCGAGTCCGGGAACGCCGAAGATCTCCGCCGCCACCACCGCCATCCAGGCCTGGCCGAGGGCGGTGCGCACGCCGACGAGGATGCCGGGCATCGCCGCCGGCAGCAGGATCTTGAACAGGCGCTCCCAGGCCGAGCGAAAGCCGAAGGCATCCGCCACCTCGATGAGGTCGCGGTCGACGCCGCGAATGGCGCCGTGGGCGGCGAAGAAGACGATCCAGAACACGCCGATGGCGATGATGAACACTGCCGAGGAGGGGCTGACGCCGAACCAGATGATGGCGAAGGGCACCCAGGCGAGGCCGGGGATGGGGCGCAGTACGCGCACGACCCAGGAGGTCATGTCCTCGGCGAGCTGCGACATGCCGGTGGCGATGCCGAGCACGAGGCCGAGCACCGAGCCGAGGACCAGGCCGATCGTGTAATGGCCGAGGCTCGCCCGGACCGCGCTCGCCCAGGCGCCGGACTGGATCTCGGCCCAGAAGGCGGCGGGAATGACGCTGGGGGTCGGCAGCAGCATAGGGTTGACGAGCCCGAGCCGTGGCAGCGACTCCCACAGGGCGAGGAACAGAGCGAGGCCGAGTGCGGCGAGGCCGATGCGTCGCACCGCCGCCAGCGTTGCGGGCGGCGCGACCTTTCGCGCCGGCGCGGTGAGGGTGGTGTCGGTCACGGCGGGCTCCCTCGCGGCGACGATCAGGTCGCCGACGGCGCCTTCTCGAAGAAGCGCGTGTCGAACACGCCGTCGAGCGACACCGACTCGCGCAGCGAGCCGAGCTTCACCTGATAGTCCTGCATCGCCTTGGTCGGCTGGATGATGGCGCGCGGGTCGATGGTGAACTTCGATGCCGGCGACTTCAGCGCCGCCTTGATCGTATCCAGGTCCACGATGCCCTTGGCGAGGTTCGCCGCGACATGCGGCGCCGCCTTGTCGGGATCGCGGGTGAGCAGGGCGCCGGCGCGCACCAGGCCGTTCACCAGACCCTGCACCCTGTCCTCGTTGCGGGCGAGGAAGGCGCTGGAGATGGCAACGACCGTGCCGGGCTGGCCGGGGAAGAGCTCATCGCCGACCGCGACCAGCTTGATGGCCGGGTTGCGCCGCTGGACGATCGACAGCGCTGGTTCGCGGATCGTCGCACCCTCGACGGCATCCGCCAGCACGGCCTGCTGGGTTGCGTCGATCCCCATGGCGACCACCTCGACATCGGCCTTGTCGGCCTTGATCTGCTCCCACAGCCAGTATTGCAGCGTGGTGTTCGGCACCGAGCCGGGCGGCTGGGTGGCGAGTTGCGCCGGCTTGCCGGTCTGGATGCGATAGGCGCGCAAGGCCTCGGCATGGCTGGTGCCGGGCTTGAAGAAGGCAGCGAGCCGCGGCGTCGCGACGAAGACGTTCTCACCGGTCGCCGTGCTCGCCACGACCTTGACCTCGACGCCACGGGAGCGGGCGACGCCGAGCGGGGCGACGCCTGCGACATAGATGTCGATCGTGCCGGAGGCGAGGGCCTGGATCATATTCGGCCCCGACTCGAAGGTCGTGTAGGCGAAGTCGAGACCGGCCTCGCGGGCCCAGCCTTCGCGGTCCGCGACGAAGATGGGCGCCGCGCCGACGATGGGGATGACACCGACGCGCGCGGCGACGCGCTGGGCGAGGGCCATGCGCGGCAAGGCGGGGGCGGCGAGGGTCGCCGCGGCGGCGGCGAGCAGTGTACGGCGGGGGAAGGTGATGGACATGGCCGATCCAGACAGGTGGCAACCCTCGCGGGTGGAGCCATTGAGATAAAAAATTTCTCCAAAAGGCGCAACAAGACCCGTAAAAAAAGAAAAAATATAATGCATTGAGCGGAAATGAAGGAGGATATGGCGTGTCATCAAGCCGGGGCGGAACGCCGTCGTCGCGCTGCGGTGTCAACCAATCCGCAAGGACACCGCTCTAAGTTGAGGGTGGCGCCTCCGGCGGCGCCGCGGAGCCCGCCATGCTCACCGATTCCGGCGCGACCCTCTTGGCGATTTACAGCGCCCATCTCCTCAGCCCCTCCATGCTGGCGGTGCTCGGCTTCGTCACGGCTTTCACGGTGATAGCCCTTGCCCTCGGCTGGCGCGCCCGCGTGCTCTCGCCGCTCGCCCTGCGCAATTCCGCCGCCTCGCTGGCGACCCTCGGCGTCAACATCCTGATGGCCCCGGTGGTCTATGTCGGCGCCGGCCTCGTCGCCTCCGGCTATGCGAGCCTTGGGATTCCCGCCATCCCCGCGAGCGCCTGGGACGGCGTGCCCTGGATCGTCATGGCGGTGGTCGGCGTCCTCGGCAAGGATTTCTCGGACTATTGGTGCCATCGCGCCCTGCACACGCCGCTCGGCTGGCCGGTCCATGCGGTCCATCATTCCGACACCCACGTGAACGGCTTCACCGCCTTCCGCGTCCACCTCCTCGAGGTGCTGACGATGAAGGTCTTCTACATCGTCCTGCTCACCTGGATCGGCATCCCGCCCGGCGCGATCGTCGCCGCCTATGTGGTCGCCTCGCTCCACACCGCCTATGTCCATCTCGAGCTCGACATCGACCATGGGCCGCTGAACTGGCTTGTCGCTTCGCCGCGGTTTCACCGCTGGCACCATGCCGACGAGCCCGAGGCCTATGGCAAGAACCTTGCGAACATGATCCCGCTCTGGGACCTGATGTTCGGCACCTATCACCGCCACGATTCCTGCGACGCGGCCATGGGCGCGGTGCGGGACGGCGTGCCGGACACCGACGCGGCAAGGCTCATCACGCTGCCCTTCGCGCTCTGGTGGCGGCAGGGCAGGGCGGCGCTTTCGGGATGGTGGCTGCGGCGCGGCCAGGCCTCCTGACGCCTTAATGCGCCGGCTCGGCGCACAGGCCATGATCGGCCAGCACCTCGATGACCCGGCATTCACCGATGGCGCCGTGCGGGCCGAGCTCGACCATGCGGGCGATCTCGCCGCGCAGGGCGGTCAGCCGGCTGATGCGGTCATCGATCTCCGCGAGGTGGCGCCTCGCGATGGCGTCGGCATCGGCGCAGGGCCGGTCCGGCTCGCCCGAAAGGGCGATGAGCTGGCGGATCTCCTCGATCTCGAAACCGAGATTGCGCGCATGGCGGATGAATCCCAGCCGCTTCAGGTCCGCGGCGCCATAGCTGCGCCGCCCTGAATCCGTCCGCGGCACCGGCGGCATGAGGCCGATCTGCTCGTAGTAGCGGATGGTCGGCACCTTCACCCCGGTCCGCTTCGACAGGGCTCCGATGGTCAGGTCACGCATGGCTGCTCTCCGCTTGATCCTCCAGTGACTAGAGGATCTAGGGGCTAAGGCGACAGGATCCAAGCAGGAACAGTCCCATGTCCGCACCCGCCACCTCACCCGCCGGTTTCGACGGCACCGATCCGCGCTATCGCACCGTTCTGTGGATCGTCATCGCGATCAACGGCCTGATGTTCGCGGTGGAGACTCTCGCCGGTCACCTCGCGGGCTCGCAGGCCCTGAAAGCCGACGCTCTCGATTTTCTCGGCGACACGCTGACCTATGGCCTGTCGCTCGCCGTCATCGGCAAGCCGCTGCGGGTCCGTTCGGCCGCGGCCCTCGCCAAGGGTGTGAGCCTGCTCGTCATGGGTCTCTGGGTCTTCGGCTCTACCCTCTGGCAGGTGCTGGTTCTTGGCCTGCCGCGCGCCGAATTCATGGGGATCGTCGGCTTCCTGGCGCTCGCCGCCAATCTTGCCAGCGTGCTTCTCCTCGCCCGCTACAAGGACGGTGACGCCAATGTCCGCTCGGTCTGGCTCTGCTCGCGCAACGACGCCATCGGCAATGTGATCGTCATGATCGCTGCCGGCCTCGTCTGGTGGCTCGCCAGCCCCTGGCCGGACCTCGCGGTTGCCTTCGTCATGGCCGGGCTCTTCCTGCATTCGGCGGCGCTGATCCTCGGCCAGGCCTGGGGCGAATGGCGCAGCGGCATCGACCGCGGCGCGCTGATGGGGCACGGCCACGATCACAGCGGGGATGGCGGGCATCATGACCGGCACGATCATGATCACGCCGGTCATCGCCACTGACCATTCGGCCGGCGTTCATCCACGGGCCATCGTGGCGACATGAAGCTGGGGAGAATGGCGGCGCTCAAGGAGGTCCGCCATGCGAACCCGTCTCGTGCTCGCCACCCTCGTCCTGGCGGCCGCGCCCGCCCTCGCGCAGGCGCCCGCCGCCCAACCGTCCGCGGCGAATGACGGCCGCTTCGTCCTGCGCGACATGCCGGACGGCCTTTTGCGCATGGACAGCCGCACCGGGGCGATCTCGCTCTGCACCCGCAGCGGTGGCTCACTCGCCTGCCGGCTGGTGCCCGACGACCGGGCGGCGCTGGAACAGGAGATCGAACGGCTGAAGGCCGAGAACGAGACGCTGAGGCGGGGCGGGTCGGCGACCGCGCGTCCGGGCGATCCCGGCCAGTCGCTGACCCTACCGAGCGATCAGGAGGTCGACCGGGCGCTGAGCCTTGCCGAGCGCATCTGGCGGCGGCTGCGCGGCATGATCCGCGAGAGCGAGACCGATCCGCCGGCCGATCGCCGCCTCTGATCAGGCGGCGCCCTTCAGCGGCGGCTTGTCGAGGCCCTTCGGCGACAGGGTGAAGATCTCCACGCCGTCCTTGGTCACGCCCACCGTGTGCTCGAACTGCGCCGAGAGCGAGCGGTCGCGGGTGACCGCAGTCCAGCCGTCGGAGAGCACCTTCACGTGCGGGCGGCCGAGGTTCACCATCGGCTCGATGGTGAAGATCATGCCCGGCTTCAACTCGCTGCCCTCGCCGGGCTTGCCGAGATGGACGATGTTCGGCTCGTCGTGGAACAGCTTGCCGACGCCATGGCCGCAGAAGTCGCGCACCACGCTCATGTGCTGCGGCTCGACATAGCTCTGGATGGCATGGCCGATGTCGCCGACCGTGTTGCCCGGCTTCACGGCGGCGATGCCGCGCAGCAGCGATTCATAGGTCACGTCGATCAGCCGCTCGGCTCGCCGCGGGATCTCGCCGATGCCGTACATGCGCGAGGAATCGCCATGCCAGCCGTCGAGCACGAAGGTGACGTCGACATTGACGATGTCGCCGTCGCGGAACGGCTTGTCGTTGGGCATGCCGTGGCAAACCACGTGGTTCAGCGAGGTGCAGCAGGAATATTCGTAGCCGCGATACATCAGCGTCGCCGGATAGGCGCCGTGATCGAGGCCGAACTCGAAGACGAGCTGGTCGATGCGGCTGGTGGGCACGCCTTCGCGCACCTCGTCCATCAGCATGTCGAGGCACTCGGCGACCAGCCGGCCCGCCTTGCGCATGCCGGCGAAGGCCTCCTCGCCATAGAGCTTGATCTGGCCGTTCTTGCGCATCTGCGCCGAACCGGCCTCCACATAGGTGACCACGCAGCAATTCCCTTGGATGAAATCAGCCGGGAACATAAGGCAATCCGGCCCCCGCGCAAGGCGGGGCCGGTCATGTCAGGCACAAGCGGCGGCAAGGCGGCCGCTTGGCGTCAGTCCAGAAGGTTCACGCCGTTCCAGCGCGCCACTTCGTCGGAGAGCATCGGCACGTACTTGCCGCCATTGCCCTGCGCCTCGGCCATGGCGAAGTAGTTCTTCACCGCGTTCCCCATCGGATTGGCGATGCCGGCCGCCTGGGCCATGTTGGCGCAATAGCGCATGTCCTTGTGGGCATTGGCGAGGGTGAAGCGGTGGGCGTTCTCGTCCCGCTCGATGACGTATTTGAAGAAGGTCTGGTAGAAGCCGCAATCCATGCGGCCGCCCGAGAGCACGGCGTTCATGGCCTTGGGCGCGACACCATTGGCCTTGGCCACCGCCAGCGCCTCGGCATAGAGCGCCGCATAGCCCATCGACACGAAATTGTTGACGATCTTCATGGTGTGGCCGGCGCCCGTCGGGCCGACATGGACGATGCGGCCGGCGAAACAGGCGATGACGTCGTGGACGCGGGCAAGGTCCGCTTCCGCCCCGCCGGTCATCACGTCGAGCTTGCCCTCCCAGGCCTCCTTCGGCGTGCGCGACAGCGGCGCGTCGAGGAAGGTCACGCCGAGCGGGGCGAGTTCCTCGGCGAGGCGGCGGGTGAGGGTGGGCTCCGAGGTCGAGCAGTCGATGATGGTCAGCCCCGGCTTCGCAGCCGCCCGGACGCCGTCCGGGCCGTTCACCACCGCCTCGACCTGCGGCGCGCCGGTGACGCAGATGATGACAACGTCGCTGGCTGCAGCCACCTCGCGGGCGTTCCTCGCCTCCGTCGCCCCGCGCTTCACCAGGTCCTCGACCGGTTCGCGGTTGCGGTTGGCCATGACGGTGAGGGGATAGCCCTTCTCGACGATGTTCTTCGCCATTCCATGGCCCATCAGCCCGACGCCGATGAACCCGATGCGCTGCTTGGTCATGTGATCCTCCCGTGACCTTTGTTTTGCAGCGAGCCTAGACCGCCCCCATCGAAGGGACGAGAGCCAAAACGATTGAATTCGCTGTTCAAAACTTGAAATGAAGATTTAGATCGATGCGGGGAGGGCGGCCCATGGACGACGCCTCGCATCAGCATCCCGTGCATCCGCTGCCGCCCGGCCGGGTGACATTGCAACAGATCGCCGAGAGCCTCGGTGTGTCGACCGCCACCGTCTCGCTGGCGCTGCGCGCCAGTCCGCTCGTCGCCGAGGCGACGCGGGAGAAGGTCCAGGCCGTCGCCCGCGAGCTCGGCTATGTCTACAACCGCTCGGCCGCCAGCCTGCGCACCGCCCGCACCAACATGATCGCGGTGGGGGTCAACGACGTGGTGAACCCCTATTTCGGCGAGATTCTCGCGGCGATCGAGGAGACCCTCGCCGGTTCCGGCCACACGGTCCTCCTCGGCACCTATTCCGACGATCCCGCCAAGCAGGACCGCGTACTGGAGACGCTGAAGGAATACCGGCCGGACGGCATGATCCTCTGTCCCGCCAATGGCGCCGGCGGCGAGGCGCTGTTGCGCATCGCCCGCGCCGGCATTCCCGTCATCCAGATCACCCGCGAGATCGAGGGTATCGGCCTCGATGTCGTCGCCTCCGACGACGTCGCCGCGACCCGGCTTGCCCTCGACCATCTCCACGGGCTCGGCCACCGCAGGATCGCCGTGGTCGGCGGCAACGACACGATGTCGACGGGCCGCAACCGTCGCAGCGCCTACCGCGCCTTCCTCACCGAAATGGGCCTGCCTTTCGATCCCCAACTCATGGTGACGGGGCTGGGTACGCGCGATACGGGCTTCACCGGCATTCAAGCGCTGCTCGACCTTGCTGATCCACCGACAGCCGCCGTCTGCATGAACGACCTCATCGCCTTCGGCGTGATGATGGGCCTGCGCCAGCGCGGCCGCGAGGCGGGCCGCGACTTTTCCGTCGTTGGCGCCGACGATGTCCGCGAGGCCGCCATGTGGGCGCCGGGTCTCACCACGGTCTCGACCCATCCCAGCGAGCAGGGACGCCGGGCCGGCGAGCGCGTTCTGGTGCGTACCGTGAACCCGGCCCTGCCGCCGGCCCGCATCATCCTGCCGCCGACGCTGGTGGTGCGGGGCAGCACCGGGCCTCTCGCCCCCTGAAACGCATCATGCCCGGCGCAGGGCCGGGCATGACGGGCGGAACGGGGGCTGATTCCACCAGACGATCTCGTCGTCAGAAGGTCTTTTGCGTCAGAAGGTCTTGGCGAGCGCCTCGGCCTTGGCCTTCACCTCGGAGAGCGAGGCTTCCGCCGAATCCGGCATGCCGGTGTTGATCACCTGCAGCGAGTGGATGGTCTCGAAGCCGAAGAACTTCAGCATCCACTCCACATAGGGCTTCTGGAAGTCGATCGCCTCGGCACCGGTGCCCGGGCCATAGGCGCCCATGGAGGCAGTGACGACGAGGGCGGGCTTGCCCTTCACCAGGCCGAAATAGCCCTGGTCCGGCGACCAGCCGAAGGTCTGGCCGGGCTGGGCGATCACGTCGATATAGTGCTTCAGCACGTAAGGTACGCCGAAGTTCCACATCGGGGTGGCGATGACGATCTTGTCGGCCGCCTTGAAGTGATCGGCGGCGGCGACGATCTTCGCCCAGGCCTGGGCCTGCTCGGCGGTGAAGTCCTTGCCGCCCATGACGGCATATTTGGCATCCAGCGTCGCGCCGTCGAAGGCCGGCAGGTCGGCCGCCCAAAGGTCGAGCGTCTCGACCGTGTCGCCGGGATGAGCGGACTTGTAGGCGGCGAGGAAATGCTCGGCTGCCTGGGTGGAGAAGGAGCGGCCCTTGCGGGGGCTCGCCTCGATGAAGAGCACTTTGGCCATGGAATTGTCCTCTGGAGGGTGGGGGGCAGGACGACGCGCGCCGGCCGGGGCCGACGCGCCGATGTGGGATCAGGCCATGCGGACCTGGGCCGGAGCCTCGCGGCGCCAGAAGGCGAGCGGGCCGGAGCGCAGGGCGAGGGCGCCGTCACCGGCCAGCGCATGGGCGATGGAGGCGACGATCAGGAAGGCGGGATATTCCCAGCCGCCCTTCGGCGCGGAGAAGACCCAGCCGTTCGGCAGGTGGACCATCAGCGCGCCGAGCATGATCGGCAGCAGCAGGACCGAGACATGCCGGCCATAGATGCCGGCGAGGATGAGCACGCCGCCGCCGATCTCGGCGACGATGATGGGCAGGGCGAGGACCGGCGGCAGGCCGAGCGAGCCGAGGAAACCGGCAAAGCCCGGGACGGTGAAGACGACGACCTTCAGGAGGCCGTGGGTGATCCACATCAGGCCGAGCGCGACGCGCAGGACGAGGAGGCCGTAAGGGGCGGTCTGGGTATCGGACATGGGGGCACCAGGGGGTGGAGGCGATGAGGAGGCAGGTGGGCGGGCCGTTTGGAGGAGCGACCCTTGCCGTGAAGAATGGGTGGGCGGATGTCGCAAGTAAATTGACGAGACCGCAATGATTTGCTTGCATGCACGCAAGCGATTGGAGCCTTGACCATGCCGCAGCCGCTCGTCTCCTGGGACGACTACCGGACCGTCCTTGCCGTCTCGAGCGCCCGGTCCCTCGCCGGCGCGGCGGATCTCCTCGCGGTGAACCAGTCGACCGTCTTCCGTCGCCTCGGCGCCATGGAGGAGCGGCTCGGCGCCCGCCTGTTCGAGCGCAGCCGCACCGGCTATTCGCTCACCGCGGCGGGCGAGGAGATGGTCAAGCTCGCCGAGCGCATGTCGGAAGAGATCATCGACTTCGAGCGCCGCCTGACCGGGCAGGACCTGCGCCCTCAGGGTGAGGTGCGGGTGACGACCAACGACACGCTGGTCGTCCATCTGCTCACCCCCATCTTCGCCTCCTTCCGCAAGCTCTATCCGGAGATCTCGCTGGACGTCGTCGTCGGCAACCAGTCGCTGAACCTGTCGAAGCGGGATGCCGACGTCGCCATCCGCGCCACCTCCGATCCGCCGGAGACGCTGGTCGGCCGGCGGCTGGCGGCGATTCCCTGGGCGATCTATGGCGCCAGCAGCCTTGGGCTGACGACGCTCGACCCGGTCGACTATCGCTCGCATCCCTGGATCGGCCTCGGCGACAACCTGTCGGGCCTGAAGCCCAGCCGCTGGCTCACCCAGCATGTCGGCGAGGACCGCATCGGCTGGCGGATCAACACCGTCCTTGGCCTGGCCGAGGCGGTGGCGGAGGGCGCCGGCCTCGGGCTGCTGCCCTGCTTCATCGCCCGCACGATCCCCAACCTCGTGCCGCTCTCGGATCCGATCGGCGACAGCCCCGGCGCCCTGTGGATCCTGACGCATCCAGACCTGCGGGCTACCGCCCGCGTCCGCGTCTTCATGGACCATGTTGGCTCGGAGATCGCCAAGCGGCGGCCGGAGATCGAGGGGATTGGCCCGAAGGCCTGATTCTCAGGTGTGGGCGAGGATCGAGGCGACGATCTCGCGCGTCGCCTCGGGACGGCCGAGCTGACGGGCGGCCTCCGCCATGGCGTCGAGCCGCGGGCGGTCAGTGGTCATCAGGGCCGCCGCCTCGGCTGCGAGACGCCCGACATCAGGCTCGAACAGGCCGGCCCCGGCATCGACCACGTGGTCGACATTCGCCCCCTCCTGTCCGGGAATGAAGCCGTAGAGGATCATCGGCAGGCCGCGAATGCTGGCCTCGGCGATGGTGCCGGGCCCGGCCTTGGTGATGAGCAAGTCGCAGGCGCCCATCAGGTCGCTCATCCGGTCGACAAAGCCGAGCGGCGTCACCGGAACCGGCCACCAGTTCGCTTCGAGTTCGGCCTTGAGCTTCGCATTGCCGGCACAGACCACGGCGACCTGCGCCGCAGGTGACGCGTTGCCCGCAGGGACGAGGGCGGCCGCGATGGCCTCGGCAATGGCGGCGATGGGGCCAATGCCGCCGCCGCCGCCCATCACGAGGATCGCCGGGAGGTCAGGATCGAGCCCGAAGCTGCGCCGCGTCTCGCCGCGGTCGGCGGGCGCTCGGGCAAAGTCCGCCCGCACCGGCAGGCCAAGGGCATGCAGCCGCTCGCGGGACAGCCCACGCCGCAGCGCCACCTCGATGGCGCGCGCCGTCGGCAGATAGACGGCATCGTTCTGCCGGTGCAGCCAGGACGGATGAATGCCGCCGAGATCGGTGACGACGGTGACGTAGCGGCTGTGCGGGGCGATGCGGCGCAGCACAGGCACCATCAGGTCGTTGACCAGCGGATGGACGGAGATGACGAGATCCGGCTGGGTCGTGCGGATCAGCGCCTCGAGCCGCGCCTTGGACAGACGCCGCACCACGGCCGCCGTCGGCCGCGCCACCGGCCCGAGCGCCGTCATGCGCCACATGGCGTGCCAGACGCGCGGCGTGCGGTTCACCACCGTGTCGTAGGTCGCTGGCATCCGCGAGAAGGGGAAGGCGAGGTGGTCGGTCAGCATATCGACGATGGTGACCTTGCTGTCCGGCCGCTGGCGCAGCAGCTCCGCCTCCAAGGCGCGCGCGCTCGCAAGATGACCACCGCCGGTGCGGCTCATCAGGATCAGCACCTGGAACGGCCGGCCGGCCGGAGCCGTCGTCGGTCGGGGAAGGGCGGTCGGATCGTTCAAGCGGAGCCTCCGGCGCCGTCTCTAGCCGCTGTGCGTCAGGAAGGCGAGGGCGGCGGCGTCGCAGCTTTCGCCATCAGCGTCGGTGATCGCCGGCCGGACAAAGGCTGACTTGTCCGCATCGGCCGCCTCGCCCATAAGGTTCACACCAGCGCGAAGGAAACTGCCATGGCCGTCCTGCCCACCGCCGCCGACGTCGCCGACGCCGCCCGTGTCATCGCCGGTGTCATCCGCCGCACGCCGCTCGTCACCTCCCACGAGCTCGACGCCATCACCGGCGCCCGCGTCTTCCTCAAGGCCGAGCCACTGCAGCGCACCGGTTCCTTCAAGTTCCGCGGCGCCTACAACCGCCTGTCGCGCATCCCGGAGGATCGCAAGGCCATCGGCGTTGTCGCCATGTCCTCCGGCAACCACGCCCAGGGCGTCGCCACCGCCGCCAAGCTCCTTGGCATCCGCGCGACCATCCTCATGCCGAAGGACTCGCCGGCCCTGAAGCGCGAGCGGACCGCCGCCGCCGGCGCCGAGGTCATCCTCTTCGACCGCGAGAAGGACGACCGCGAGGCCATGGCCCGCGACATTGCCGCTGCCCGCGGCGCTGTCGTCGTGCCGCCCTATGACGATTTCTACATCATGGCGGGCCAGGGCACGGCCGGCAGCGAGATGATGGACGACCTTGTCGCCCAAGGGCTTGCCCCCGATTCAGTGCTGGTCTGCTGCTCCGGCGGCGGCCTGCTCGCCGGCGTTGCCCTCGCCGTCCACGAGAAAGCCCCGAAAGCGAAGATCTACTCGGTGGAGCCGGAGGGCTTCGAGGACCACGCCCGCTCCTTCGACAGCGGCGAGCGCGTTGCCAACACCCGGCGCGGCGGCTCGATCTGCGACGGACTGCTCGCAGCCATGCCGGGCGAGCTCACCTTCGCCGTCAACAAGCCTCTCGTCGCCGGCGGTCTCGTCGTCACGGAAGACGAGGTGAAGCGTGCGGTGGCCTTCGCCTTCCGCGAGCTGAAGCTGGTGGTGGAGCCGTCGGGCGCCGTGCCGCTGGCAGCGCTGCTCGCAGGCCGGCTCGACGTGAAGGGCCAGGTCGTCGGCGCGATGGTGTCGGGCGGCAACGTCGACCCGGCGCTCTTCGCCACGCTGGTGGCCTGAGACCGCGCCACCGGTGCGACCCTGACGGCGATCAGCTCGTCAGGGCGACCTTCTCGACGAAGTTGAGCTTCTCGATCTCCTCGACCGCGCCGAGGCCCGGCGCGAGTGGCGCATCGGTGCGCGGCGCCCGCGGCGTTTCGGCCAGCGGGCGATCGTCGGTCGAGAGGGCGGCAGCGGCGGTGGCGCGGGCGGTCGCGGGCACGTCCTCGATCGCGGGCATGGCCGGGGCCGGCTGCGCCATCACCGGAGCGGCGGGCGCAGGGGCCGGAGCCGGTTCGGGAGCCGGAGCGACGGCAGCCCGGGGCACCTCAGCCTGGGACACCTCAGCCTCTTGCCCATCGGCGAAGAGACCATCGTCGAGCATCATGTCGACATCGGACTGGACGAGGCCCTCACCGGGCTTGGCCGGCCCATTGAGCAGCGCGGCTTCCTCGCTGACCGGCTTTGTCGCCTCGTTCATCAGCGAAGGGGCCGCCGACGACGGGGCCACCAGCGGCTCTCCCCAGATCGCCATCATCGTGTCGATGCGCTCCTCGAGGAACCGCAGCACGTTGATGACCTTGCGGGTGCGCTGACCCGTGATGTCCTGGAAAGAGCAGGCCGTGTAGATGTCGGTGGTCTTGGTGTCGATGAGGTCGCAGACCTCGTTCTCAGCGCCCATCTCGCGCAGCGTCCAGGCGATCTCCTGGATTGTCTCGGCAGCCGACAGGATGTCGCCGGTGGCCGTCTCGGTGGCCTGGACGATGGCGTCGAGCTCGACCGAGGCGTCCTCGAAATGGCCGGCCTGGGTGGTCGCGCCTTCCGGCTTGATGGCGGCGATCTCGGCCTTGGTGCGGGCGATGGCATGGGCCATCTCGCGGATGTCGAGGCGCACGCGTTCAAGGTCGCCTGAGGGCCTGGCGCTCATCGCGCCCTCGAGCCGGCCGATGGCATCGAGCACGGCGCCGGTATCGGCGTGGCGGTTGCGCCGGGCATATTCGGCGAGGAACCAGCGCCCACGCGCCGTCTCCATGACGGCCTGCTCGATGGCCTCATAGTCGGCCTCGACCAGCGAGCCCTGGGGGCGCGTGGCAGGCGGTTGGATCACGTCGGTCATCCGGAAGCGCGCTCTCGCAGGACGGGTGGGGACGGTCTAGAACAATGGCGACAGCCGATTCTCACCGAAAATCTTAATGGTCCGTGTCCCCATTACCAAATCGGACGATTCCAGGCGCTTTGCGACGCGGCTGTCGCTGTTTTACGCCGCCATGTTCATCGGGTTCGGCCTGCACCAGCCGTTTTTCCCGGTCTGGTTGAAGACCAAGGGCCTCGCCGACGCGCAGGTCGGCATGATCCTCGCCGGCGGCCAGCTCGTGCGGCTCCTCGCAACCCCCGTCGTCACCTATCTCGCCGACAAGGCGGGGACGCTGTCCTACGCCATCGCCATCTGCTGCTTTGCGACCGCCGTCGCCTTCATCGGCGTGGCGCTCGCCGACGGCTTCACCATGATCCTGATCGGCGTGATCCTGACCGGGCTGGTCTGGAGCCCGCTCGTGCCGCTGACCGATGCCTATGGCCTCGCGGGTGTCGCGCGGCGGACGCTCGACTATGGCCGCATCCGCGTCTGGGGATCGGTCGCCTTCATGGCGGCGAACATCGCGGGCGGCATCATCCTCACCATCATCGCCCCCGAATGGATCGCATGGATGATCTGGGCGAGCCTCGTGCCGCTCGCCATCGCCTCGATCATGCTGGTGCACGACCGTCCCGAGCGCTCGGTCGCGCCCTCGGGACCCGGTTTCTTCAACCAGCGCTTCGTGCTGATCATGATCGCCGCGGCGCTGCTCCAGGGCAGCCACGCCGTCTACTACGGCTTCGCATCCATCCACTGGAAGGCCATCGGCTATTCCGGCTTCACCGTCGGCACGCTCTGGGCCATCGCCGTCCTCGCCGAGATCGTCATGTTCTGGGTGGCGACGCGCTTCACCAAGGACTGGCGGCCGACCACCTTCCTGCTCATTGGCGGGGCGGGCGGCCTGCTGCGCTGGATCGTCATGGCGCTCGATCCGCCGCTGTGGATCAACGCCCCGCTGCAGCTTTTGCACGCCGCCGGCTTCGGCCTGGTCCACCTCGGGACCATGTCCTATCTCGCCGCGCGCTTGCCGCCGCATCAGCGGGCGAGCGGGCAGGGGACGGTGTCGGTCGCCATCGGTGGATCCATGGCGCTGTCGACGCTGATTGCCGGCTATCTCTATGCCCGCACCGGCGTCGGCGCCTATGTGGCGATGGCCGGCCTCTGTGCGGCCGGCATCCTCGTCACGGCGGTGGCGCGGGCCATGCCGGTTCCGCGCCCCGCCGCCCCCGTTCAGCCCCAGAGCGAGGGGGCGGGCGGATAGACGGTGGCGCCCTCGTAGCGCAGGCCCTCCGGACGGTCCTCTTTAAGCAGCAGCGGCCCATCGAGATCGACGAGGAAGGCGCGCTGCGCCACCAGCGTCGCCGGCGCCATGGACAGCGACGTGCCGAGCATGCAGCCGGTCATGATCTTGAGCCCAAGCCGCTCGGCCTCCGCCACCAGCAGCAGCGCCTCGGTGAGGCCACCGGTCTTATCGAGCTTCACGTTGATCGCGTCGTACTTGCCGGCGAGCTTGGAGAGCGAGGGCCGGTCGTGGACGCTCTCGTCGGCGCAGATCGGGATCGGTCGGCGCACGTGCCTCAGCGCCTCGTCGTCGGAGGCGGGCAGGGGCTGTTCGACCAGCGCGATGCCGAAGCGCTCGCAGACCGCAAGGTTCGATTCGAGATTGGCCGGCGTCCAACCCTCATTGGCGTCGATGACGAGGGTCGCCTGCGGCACCGCCGCGCGGATGGCGGCGAGCCGGTCGGCATCGCCCGCGCCGCCGAGCTTGATCTTGAGGTGCGGGCGGCCACAGGCCGCGGCGCGCTCGGCCATCTCGGCGGGGGCGCCCAGCGAGATCGTGTAGACGGTGGTCAGCGGCTTTGGCGCGGGGAGCCCGGCGAGCTCCCAGGCGCGCTTGCCCGAAAGCTTCGCCTCGAGATCCCACAGCGCGCAGTCGATGGCGTTGCGGGCGGCACCCGCCTTCATCGCCGCCATCAGCCCTTGCCGATCAAGGCCGTTGTCCAGCGCGTCGGACATGGCCTCGATGTCGGCGGCAACGCCGTCGACCGATTCGCCATAGCGCGGATAGGGCACGCATTCCGCCCGGCCGATGGCCGAGCCCTGGCGGATCTCGCAGACGACGACCACCGCCTCCGTCCGCGAACCGCGGGAAATGGTGAAGCTGCCCGCGATCGGCCAGCGCTCGGTGCGGACGGTAAGCTCACGCGATGTCATGGCGATGCCTCAGTTCGCCTTGCGGGCGGGCTTCTTCTTCGGCTTCGGCTCGGGCTCGCCATAGAGCTCGGCGAGGGCATCCACCAGCGGCTCGACGCCGAAACGCACCGGGTCGGTCGCCGGCAGCTCATATTCGCGCGACAGGCGGTCGAGATAGGTGAAGGCCTGGTCCTCCGAGAGGTGCTCGGTGTTGATGGACAGGCCCGTGCAGATGATCGCCGGATTGGTCAGGCGGCCTAGATTGACCGTCTGCTCGATGACCTCGTCGATGGAGGGCAGGGGCGTCTGGACGCCGCGCATCGTGCGGCGGGTCGGCTCATGGCAGACGATGAAGGCATCGGGCTGCGCGCCATGCAGCAGGCCCAGCGTCACGCCGGCGAAGGAGGGGTGGAACAGCGAGCCCTGGCCCTCGACCACGTCCCAGTGCAGCGGATCGGCGGCAGGGGTCAGCCACTCCGCCGCACCGGCGATGAAGTCGGCCACCACGGCGTCCACGGCAACGCCGCGGCCGGAGATGAAGATGCCGGTCTGGCCGGTGGCGCGGAAATCGGCGTCGAAGCCGCGGTCGCGCATGCCCTTTTCCATGGCGAGGGCGGTGTACTTCTTGCCGACCGAGCAGTCGGTGCCGACCATCAGCAGTCGCTTGCCCGAGCGCAGCCCGCCCTTGCCCGTCGGGAAAGTCTGGGTCGAGTGGCGCACGTCGTGGAGCTGGCGGCCGTGCTTCTTGGCGGCGGCGGCGATCTTCGGGATCGACGACAGCTTCACATGCAGGCCGGTCGCGACGTCCATTCCGGCCTCGATGGCGGCGACTATGCTGTCGATCCAGTGGTCGGGCAGGACGCCGCCGGCATTGACCACGCCGACAACGAGCGTCTTCGCCCCGGCCTTGGCACCCTGGGTGATTGTCAGGTCCTTCAGGCCCGTATCAGCCTTGCAGCCCTCGAGGCGGACCTGGCCGACGCACCAGTCGCGGCGCCAGTCGACGATGCCCTGCGCGGTCTTGGCGGCGAGCTGGTCGTGAACATCCCCGAGGAAAAGGAGATAGGGCTTGGCGAGTTCCATGGGGCAGCCTGCACAAGAGAGACGAGAGACGGCGACCTCGACGGCGCCGGGCGGGACCTTTATGGAAGGTGTGGCGTCGCCTGTGAAGCGGAGCGGGCGCATGCGACTTATCGAAATTCGCGCTTCGGTCGCCGTGCGGCGGCCTGGACGCGCCGCCGACGAGGACGCCCGTGGCGCATGCTGAACTCGCGACGAGGGTCGACGGCAGCCGCCTGACCGTGGCGCTCGCCGGAGCCTGGACGGCCGAGACCGCCGGCGACATGGAGCCGCAGGTGACGCGGCTCCTCGCCGAGGCGGGGACGCCCGCCGCCGTCAGCCTCGACCTCTCCCGCGTCTCGCGCCTCGATACGCTCGGCGGCACGCTGGTGCGCGGCATCGAGACCGGATTTGGCGCGCGCGGCGTGCCCGTCGACCGCTCCGGCCTGGATGGCGCGACGGCAACGCTCTATGCCGACATTGCCGAAGGTCTGGCCACTGCTCCCGAGGCGCCGCCGCGGCCCCGGCCGGCCCTCGCGCTCGCCGTCGACAAGGTCGGCCAGCAGATGGTCGAGGCGGGCCGCGACCTCGTGGCGCTCGCCTCCTTCCTCGGCGAGGTTGTGCTCGCGGCCGGGAGCATCTTCACCGGCCAGGGACGCTTCCGCCTGCCGGCCGTGGTCACGCAGATGGACCACATCGTCTTCCGCGCCGTGCCCATCATGGCGCTGATCACCTTCCTCATCGGCGGCATCATCGCCCAGCAGGGCATCTTCTTCTTCCGTGATTTCGGCGCCGACACCTATGTCGTCGACCTCGTCGTCATCCTGACACTGCGCGAAATCGGCGTGCTCATCGTCTCGATCATGGTGGCGGGCCGCACCGGCTCGGCCTTCACCGCCGAGATCGGCTCGATGAAGATGCGCGAGGAGATCGACGCGCTGAAGGTGATGGGCCTCAATCCCGTCGAGGTCCTGGTCCTGCCGCGGATGATCGCCCTCATCGTCGGCCTGCCGATCCTCACCTTCGTCGGCGACCTCTCCGCGATCGCTGGCGGCGCCATGGTCGCCAACATCTACGGCAACATCCCCTTCGACATCTTCCTGTCACGCATGCAGGAAGAAGTGTCACAGCGCCACATCTGGGTCGGTCTCGCAAAAGCCCCCTTCATGGCGCTGATCATCGGCCTCGTCGCCTGCATCGAGGGCATGCGCGTCAAGGGCTCGGCCGAAAGCCTCGGCCAGCAGACCACCGCCTCGGTGGTGAAGGCCATCTTCCTCGTCATCGTCATGGACGGGCTCTTCGCCATGTTCTTCGCCAGCCTCGGCTACTGAGACAGGACGATGGACGCACCCGCAACCGACTCCATCATCTCGGTCCGCGATCTCGCCATCGGTTTCGGCGATCGGCTCATCATCGACGGCCTCGACCTCGACGTTCAGCCCGGCGAGGTGCTGGGTGTCGTCGGCGGCTCCGGCACCGGCAAGTCCGTGCTCACCCGCTGCATTCTTGGCCTCGTACCGAAGCGGCGCGGCACGATCGAGGCCTTCGGCCAGAACCTCGACGGCCTGTCGCGCGCCGAGCACAAGGCGGTGGAGCGCCGCTGGGGCGTGCTCTTCCAGCATGGCGCGCTGTTCTCCTCGCTGACCGTCAAGCAGAACATCCAGGTGCCGCTGCGCGAGTATCTCAAGCTGTCCGAGCCGCTGATGGACGAGATCGCCCGGCTCAAGATCGCCATGGTCGGCCTGCGACCCGACGCCGGTGACAAATTTCCCTCCGAACTGTCGGGCGGCATGATCAAACGCGCGGCGCTGGCGCGGGCCCTCGCGCTGGACCCCGAGATCGTCTTCCTCGACGAGCCGACATCGGGCCTCGACCCCATCGGCGCCGAGGAATTTGATACGCTCATCAGGACCTTGCGGGACACCTTGGGGTTGACGGTGTATATGGTGACCCACGATCTCGATAGCCTGGCGCGAATCTGCGACCGCATCGCAGCCCTTGCGGAGGGCCGGGTGATTGCCACGGGCACAATGGCGGACATGCTCCGCCATCCCCATCCGTGGCTGCGGAAATATTTCGGTGGCGAGCGCGCCCGCGCCGCCGGGGTCAGGGCCTGAGGACGACCTGCGGACATGGAGACCAAGGCCAACACCACATTGATCGGCCTGTTCACCCTCGGGATCATGGCAGCTTTCGCCTTGTTCCTGTGGTGGTTCCTCCGCGTCAGCGATCGCCAGGATCGCGAGGATTTCCGCATCGTCTTCTCGGGCGCGGTCGGCGGCCTGCGCACCGGCTCGCCGGTCTATTTCAACGGCATCCGCAAGGGTGAGGTTCGGCGCATCGACATCGACCCCAACGACCCCCGCAAGGTCGTCGCCGTCGTCGCGTTGCAGCCCGGCACGCCCATCTCCAGCGCCACCCGCGCCGGCCTCAACGTGGCGCTGCTCTCGGGCATCGCCTCGGTGAACCTCGCCAATGGCCCGGAGCCGGCACGGCCACTGCAGCGCGAGGCCGGCGTGCCGCCGAAGATCGGCCCGGATGTGCCCGGCGGCTCCGACATCATGTCGGGCGCCCAGCAGACCATGAACACCCTCAATGGCCTCGTCGAGCGCCTCGACCGCCTCGTGGCGGAGGGGCAGGGCTCGGTCCAGCGCAGCCTGAACAATGTCGAGCGCTTCACCGCCGCGCTCGGCGACAATTCCGACGGCATCCGCGACTTCCTGGGCCAGGTGGGCGACGCCTCCAGGCAGATCGCCGCGCTGACCCAGCGGCTCGACCGGGTGACGGCCCAGGTCGAATCGATGATGGAGGGTGCCCAGCCCGGCCGCATCACCTCGATCCTGAAGAACATCGATGAGCTGACCGGTGGCCTCAACGCCCAGAGCCAGAACCTCGCCGACCTGTTGCGCGACGCCCGTACGGCGACCAATTCCCTGACCCAGACGCTCGGCACCGTGAACGAGGTTGCCACCACCTTCGACGTGCGCGCCCTCAACCGGACGCTGGCCGGCGCCGACCGCGTCATTCAGTCGCTCGACAGCGAGCGCATCGGCCGGGCCATGGCGAATATCGACCGCTTCACTCAGGCGCTCGGCGACAATTCCGCCAATGTCGATGCGCTCCTGAAGAACGCCACCGAGGTCTCGGGCAAGCTCAACGGCATGGCCGACCGCCTCGACACGCTGCTGAGGAGCTTCTCTGGCGACGGGGGCAACGGCATGTTCGCCGAATTCACCGCGACGGCGCGGTCGATCCGAACGCTGGCCGAACGCCTCGACACCCGCACCGCGCAGCTGTCGACCTCTATCTCCGGCTTCACGGATCGGACGATCCGCGATATTCAATCCCTGTCGGCCGACGGCCGGCGCACGCTGTCGGAACTGGAGCGGACATTGCGGTCCCTGGAGCGCAACCCGCAGCGGTTCATCTTCGGCGGCTCGGGCGTGCCCGAATACAATCGCCGCTAGGGCGGAACTGAGGTTCGGGTTTGCGCAACGGCAGTGGACATCCGGGTCATCGGCGGGCGGGACGCTTCGCGGTCACCGCCCTTGCAGGCCTCGTGCTGCTGGCGGGCTGCTCGTCCTCCAATGTCCCTCGCGCCTTCGACATCACCGCCCCATCGACCTTTCCGGCCCGCGCCGGCGCGGTGCGCGGCCAGCTGATCGTTGTCGAGCCCAAGGCCATTGCCAGCCTCGACACCGAGCGCATTGCCGTGCGCGGGCCTGGTGGCGCCTATTCCTATCTGTCAGACGGGGCCTGGGCCGACCGCCTGCCGAAGCTGCTGCAGGCCCGCCTCATCCAGGCCTTCGAGAATGCCAACCGGCTGCGTTCGGTCGGCCGGCCCGGTGACCGCCTCGCCTCCGACTGGCAGCTGATCGCGGACGTGCGCTCCTTTGAGGTCGTCGCCGGCGGCGCGACGGAGGTCGTGGTCGAACTTTCGGTGAAGCTGGTCAATGACCGCTCCGGCCGCATCCTCGCCGGCCGGGTCTTCACCGGCCGCGCCCCGACCGCCGGCATCGATGCCGGCAATGTCTCCGCTGCCTTCAACACCGCCGTCCAGGGTGTGCTCGGCGAGATCGTCATCTGGGCGACCGGCCAGGTCTGACCCGTCCACGCCGCGCCCTGAGTGCGGCGACCTTTTCCTTCACCAGTCCGGCCCAACGAAAAGGGCGCCTCGCGGCGCCCTCGTCATGTTGGCCTGTCGTGCCGGCGTCAGTCGAACCTTCCGCTCGCATGGGCGAGCAGGGTGAAGACCTTGCCCGTCTCGGAGGTCAGGTAGGAGCGGGCGAGGCTGCCGTCGCGATCGTTGCGGTCGACGTCGCCGAGGAGGCGCTGGAACTCGTCGATGTACCGATCGACCGTGTCACGGAAATCCGTGTCGCGGCGGTAGCGGCGGCGCAGCTCGTCGAAAGTCTGCTGGCCCTGCGTCGTGTAAAGACGGCGCGAGAAGACATTGCGCTCGCCACGGCGCCAGCGGTCCCAGAGCTCCGCAACGGCGTCGTGATTGACCATCCGTGCGATGTCCGAGGACAGCGCGTCGAGATTGTCGAGGGCCGCCGGCGGCGGGTTGCGGCGCGGGGCCGGGCGCAGCGGCTGATCGGAGCCGTCCTCGGTCGAGGCGCGGGCGAGCAGGTCCGACAGCCAGCCACCGGACCGGTCGGCGGCCTTCGGAGCCTCGGCGCGGGCAGGGGCCTCGCGGCGCGGCTCGGCCGGACGGTTCTCCGGCGGGCGTGCCTCGGGAGCGCGCGTCTCAGGAGCACGGGTCTCCGGCAGGCGGGCCCGCGGGGCCTCGCGCACCGGCTCTGGCCGCGGCTCGGGACGGGCGACCTCGGCGACCGTGCCGCGCAGGGCCGGGGCCGGCTCATCGCGGCTGGTGCGGCGGCTCGGGGCAGCCGGTTCGCTCACGTCGAAAGCACGTCCGGACTTGGCGACGATGTCGTTGAGCTCGGCCAGCGCCTTGATCTGGTCGGCGACCACCCGGCGCATGGCCGCGGTGTTCTCCTGCGTCTCCTTCGGGATCTCGACCATGCCGCGGGTGAGCTGGTCGCGGGTCTCGGCGAGTTCGCGCTGGATCTCGTTGCTCATCGCCTTCATGCCGGCGGTGAGCGTCTCAAACCGCTCGGCAGCCTCGCGGAACAGGCCGTGCATCTCCTGCGTCGCCTGCTCGTAAGCCGAGCGCATGGCATGGGTGGTGCGCTCGCGCTCCTTGCCGGTGGCGAGGCGAAGCGCCTCGGCCTGCTCGCCGATGGCCTGGGTCGTCTGGTTGGTCGATTCGACTAGCACCCGGCCGATCTCGCGGGCGCGGCTCTCCGCCGTGCCGAGATTGTCGTCCAGGAGGCCGGTGAAGCTCTTCACCAGATTGTCCATGTCCTCGGTCTTCGAGGCGAGATGCGTCACCAGCGCCTCGATGAGTTCGCGGCGCGCCTCGAAGGAGGCGTCGAGACGCTGCTGCATCTCCTCCACCTGTTCGGCGGCCGCGCCGAGGAGGCGGGCCTGGCCGTCGAAGCGCTCCGAGAGGGTCGACACGTCGCGCAGGACCGTGCCGGCCACCGTGGTGAGCTGGCTGATCTGGCCGTTGAGCATGCGGGTCGAGGTGTCGGCGGCCGTCGAGGCGGTCTCGGCGGAAGCGGTGAACTGGCCGATACGCTCGCCAAGTTCGGCATTGACGGCGGCGAGCGACTGCTCGGTGCGTGTGGCGATCTCGCGCAGAGAGCCGTTGGTCTCGCCGAGGCGCGAGAGCAGCGAGGCGATCTCCGAGCGCAGCTGCTCGTTGGTCGCGGTGAGGGTCACGACGCTCTCGCGGGTGCCCGCATCGATCTCCGAGCGAACGGTCTGCGAGCTTTCGGCCAGCACGCGGGCCGCTTGCTCGCTGGAGTCGGTGATGCCGCGGGTAACGTCAAGGCCGGTCTGCGACAGGACACGGGTGATCTCCGCGCCCTTCTGGCCGATGACCTCGGCGATGGCGCCGCCGCGGTTCTCCAGCGCACGCACCACGATGTCGCCCACACGGCTGACCTCATTGGTGATCTGCATGCCGTTGTCGCCGAGGCGGGTGACGAGGGTGTTGCCGCGATCGTCGAGCAGCGCGGCGAGCTCCGTCGAGCGGGCGCCTAGGACGGCGTTGATCTCGTTGACGCGGGTTGACAGGCCCTGGGTGATGTCGCTGGAGATGACGGACAGGGTCCGCTCCACCTCGTCGGCATTGGCACGCAGGGTCTGCGTCACCGCCTCGACCTTCTCCGTCAGCGTCTCCGCAATGTGCGAGCCGCGGGCATCGAGGGTCTGCGACACGGTCTCCAGGCGGCCGACCACGACCTCCTCGAAGCGCGCGACGCGGGTGTCGAGCGTCTCGGCCACCTCGAGGGCGCGGCCGCCGAGGGTGCGGTTGATCTCGTCCGCCTTCTCCGACAGCGTCGCGGCGATGACGTCGGACTTGGCAGTGAGGGTGTAGGTGACCTCGTCCGCCTTGTCGGTGAGCAGACGGGTGATCTCTCCGGACTTGGCGGCGAGGGAGTATGTCACGTCTGCCGATTTGTCGGAGAGGATGCGGGTGATCTCCTCGGACTTGCTCGCCAGCGTCGAGGCGATCTCGTCGGACTTGGCGGCGAGGTTGCTGGCGATCTCGTCGGACTTGGCCGCGAGGTTGGTGGCTATCTCGTCGGATTTGGAGGTCAGGTTGTAGGTGATCTCCGCCGACTTGTTCTCCAGCGCCTCGGTCACCGCCTTGCCGCCCTCGCCGAGCACCTTGGCGAGTTCGAGCGTGCGATTGGCGAGGGTCTCGTTGAAGGCCTGGGCGCGGGTGTCCAGCGCCTGGTCGATGCGGGCGAGGCGGCCGTCGAGCGATTCCGAGATCTCCGCCGACTGCTGGGCGACCCGCTCGGCGAACTCGCGGCTGTCGGCCGCGATGCGGTCGGCGAGCGCGGTGCCCTTGCCGGCGATGGTCTCGTCCAGAACGGCGATGTGGCCGGTCAGCTTGTGGTCGAGCAGGGCGGCATGGTTCGCAACCTGCTCGGTGAGCGTCGAGGTATGGGTGCCGACGCGGCTCTCGAAATCGGCGGTCAGGCGGCTGACGCTGTCCTCGATGTTGAGGGCGTGGCGGCCGACCGTGTCCTCGATGGTCGCGGCATAATGGGCGACGCGGCCCTCGAAGGACGAGGTGTGACGCACGATCGCGTCCTCGAGCTGGGTCGCATGGGCGCCGACGCGGGTGTCGAAGCCGGAGGTATAGCGGATGAAGGCGTCCTCGAGATGGGCCGCCTGCTCGGCCATGCGCGTGTCGAAGCCGGAGGTGTAGCGGCTGAACGCATCCTCCATCGACGTGGCATAGCCGGCGATGCGGCTCTCGAAGCCGTTGGAGTGGCGGGCGACCGCCTCATCGAGGGCGACGACATTCTGCGAGATGCGGGTCGCGACATGCTCGCCATGGGCGGTCGCGGCCTCGGTGACCTCGCCGGCGACGCGCTGCAGCTCGCGGGTGACGGCATCGCCACGGGCGGCGAGGGTGTCGGTCACATGGTTGCCGATGCTCTCGATGCGCATCGTGAGGTCCGCGCCCTGGGTGGCGAAGGACGACAGGACGCCGGTGCCGGCGAGTTCGATCTCCTCGCGCAGGCTGGCAGTCCGCTCGGAGATGGCCGTGGTGACCGTCTCGCTGGCGCGGTGCAGCGCCAGCTGGACGTCCTGGGCCTTCTCCGTCAGGCTCTCGACCACCTGGATGCCAACGTCGCCGATGGCGTTCTTGGCCTCGGCGGTGCGCTGGGTGATGGCCTCGGCGATGAGCTGGCCGGTGACCGCGAGGCGCTTGTCGAGCTCGTCGCCATGGGTGGTGACGGTCTCGTGCAGCTTGTCGCCGGTATCGGCGATGCGGTCGGCGAGGGCGCCGCCGCGCACCGTGATGGTCTCGGCCACGTAGCTGCCGGTGGTCTCCAGCTTGCCGACGACCTCCGAGCCACGCTCGGTGAGTTCGCCGACGAGACGCTCGCCGGTATCGCGCAGGCGGGTGGTGACCTCGTTGCCGCGCAGCGACAGCTCGGAGACGAAGGCCTCGCCGGTCTCGCGCAGCGTCGTGGTGACTTCGCCGCCGCGGGTGGCGAGTTCGTAGACGAGGGTCTCGGCCGTCGACTTGAGGACGGCGTTGACCTCGCCGCCGCGGGTCGACAGTTCGTAGACAAGGCTCTCGCCGGTGTCCTTCAGGCGGCTGGTGACCTCGTTGCCGCGTAGCGACAGCTCGTCGATCAGCGTCTCGCCGGTCTCGCGCAGGGTCGAGGAGACGTAGCCGCCGCGCTCCGACAGCTCGCTGATCAGCGCCTCGCCGGTCTCGCGCAGGGTGCCGGCGACCTCGCCGCTGCGGGCCGCGAGCTCGCCAATGAGCGTCTCGCCGGTGGAGCGCAGGGTCTGCGACACCTCGCCGGTGCGGGCCGACAGCTCGGCGACCAGGCTCTCGCCGGTGTCCTTCAGCCGCGCCGACACCTCGTCCGAGCGGGACGCGATGGCCTGGGTGATCTCGGCGCTGGTCAGCGCCAGGTGGTTGGTCATGGCCGTGCCGGTCTCGGACAGCTTGGCGGCCATGCTGGTGCCGGTCTCGGCCATCGTGACGGTGACGATGTTGCCGGTGTCGGTCAGCACCGAGGTAACGCGGTCGCCCGTGGTCGAGAGGGCGCGGGTCACCTCGTCGCTGGTCGAGGCGAGGCGGTCGACGATGTCGGCGCCGCGCAGCTGGATCTGGTCGATCATCGTGTCGCCGGCGCGGCCGAGGGCGAGGGTGATGGCCTCCGCCTTCTCGCCAAGCGAGGAGGTCACGCGCATGCCGCTCTCGTCGATACGGCGGCTCAGCTGCTCGCTGGCATCGGCGATCTGGCCAGCGACCTGCTCGTGTACGCCGGTCATGGCGGAACGGACGCGCTCGGCATTGGAGACGATGGCCTCGCGCTGGTTGACGAGCTCCTCGATAAGGGCGCGCACGCGCAATTCGTTGTCGCTATAGGCGCGCTCGAGCGAGGCGACCTCGTTATGGACGAGCGTCTCGAGCTCACCGGCGCGGGCGAGGGCCCGCTCCACGCCATCGCCCATGGCGGCGACCTCGCGGCGGATGGCCTGGCCGACCGAGACGACGGCCTCGCGGGCGACCGTCTCCGGCTCGGCGAGGCGCAGGGCGACCTCGCTCATGCCCTGGGCGACGATGCGCATTTCCTGCGAACGGCGGATCAGTGCGCCCATGACGAAGAAGAAGAGAACAGGCAGCAGCAGGACGGCGGCCAGCGTCAGGGTCTGCGGCGCCATCGGGTCGGGCAGCGTGCCGCCATAGGCACGGAAGGTGATGAACAGGCCACCGCCGAGCCAGAGGGTGGAGAGAAGGGCGGCGATCCACAACGGCGCGGAAGAGGGGCGGCGCGACAGGCGCTCCAGCATCTGCGCGAGGTCGCGGCGGTCATCATTTGCCGGCGGCTGGCTCGGCGAGACGACGCCCTCGCTGCGGCGGCTGTCGGCGAAGAGGTCGTCATCGACCCGCATGGCATCGCCGTTGCGGGGAGCGCCACCGCTGGTCCGGCCCGCCTTGGACGGGTCCTCGTTCGCCAGGTTCAGAGCATCCTGGATGGCCGCGAGAGCCGCTTCGGCCGGATCCTGAGCCTTCTTCGGAGTGTTCGCCATGGTGTCGCCCGCATCCTTACTGACTGCCGACCGTCGATCCACCGGCCTGCGCCACGTCCCAGGTGCCTCTCGGACGCAACCACCACCAGTGGCAGACAACAGTCCGCCGCACCGTGTAATCTACCGGGGGGCCCTAAGGAATGAAACCGTAGGCGCGTGCAGTTTGAGATTCATCGTTAACGGATGAGTAACCATGACTGACCCATCGACCCGCGTGCCGGGACGCCGGCGCCCCGCTGCCGCAGCGTCCACCGCCCTTCAGCCGACCGATGCGCAGCGCCGCTGGCTGCTGCGGGGCGTGGACCAGCCCGGTGGAAAACTGCCGCTCTTCGATCCACAAGGCCGCACGGTGCCGAAGGCGACCATCCGTTCCTGCCTCGATGCGGGCTGGGCGGCGCCCTGGTTTGCCAATCCGACCAAGCCCGACTGGCTCGTCTGCCGCCTCACCGCCGAGGGTTATCGCGCCGTTGGCAAAGAGCCGCCGACCGGCGCCTGAGGCCGCCCGCGCCATTTACGAAAGGTCAACCGCGCCTCGCGAATCCGTGTCTTTCGCCGGTCGTCTTAACCGCTGTTTCGCCGCTCGCCTGCCAAGGTCGGGCCACAGGGAGAGGGGAGGACATACCTCCTCCGGGACAAAACGGCCGCAACCCTGCGGCTGCGGTCAATCAGGGGACACTATGACCATGGCGCGTATCATGTCGGACGACCATCTTGGCGGGGCGATGCCCGTCGATCTCACCCATCTGTCGCGGCAGACCTTCGGCGACCACGACCTCGAGCGCGAGGTTCTCGCCCTCTTCGAGCGTCAGTCGCGCACCATGCTGGAGCGGCTGCGCAATGCCACCAGTGCCAAGACCTGGGCCGAGGCCGCCCACACGCTGAAGGGCTCGGCCCTCGGCATCGGCGCCTTCGGCGTCGCCCAGGCGGCCGAGGCGGTCGAATGCGACCAGGTCGATCATCTCTCCTCGCGGGCCTGGGACGACCTCGCCCGCCTCGAGCAGGCGGTCACCGAGGCCAATGGCTTCATCGCCAACCTCTTGAAGGCCGCCTGAGCGACCGGATCATCGGCGCTGCGGCGATCCGCCATGTGACGGGACCACTGGCGCGCCGCCGGGGCATTCGCTAAGGACTGGCGATCATCGACCGCCGCGCTGCCGTGCGGCGGTTTCGCTTTGTGCGCGCCGGCTGGCATCGGCGCAGCGTGAGGGACGGGACTCCATGCCTGAGATCACTTTCATCGACCACGGCGGCGAGAAGCGCGTGGTGAACGCCGCGACAGGCTCGACTGTCATGGAGGCGGCCATCAAGAGCGGCGTGCCCGGCATCGTCGCCGAATGCGGCGGCGCCTGCGCCTGCGCCACCTGCCACGTCTATGTCGACGAGGCCTGGACCGCCACCACTGGCCAGCCCTCGCACATGGAAGAGGACATGCTGGACTTCGCCTTCGACGTGAAGCCGACCTCGCGCCTGTCCTGCCAGATCAAGGTGACGGATGCCATGAACGGCCTCGTCATCCACACGCCGCCCCGCCAGGGCTGACCCGTCGCGGGCGGCCTGCCGCCGCCCGCCGCATGGCGCGCATGTGCCGCCCGGGCTTGGCTCGGGCGCCGGACCCGCGAGAAGCCGGGGGACGTGAGCGGAGAAGAGCGCCATGACCGCGCCGGGTGCGCCTCCCGAGACCGCCGACCGGCCGCTTCCCGCCATCGCCGCGCAATTCGTCTGCTTCACACTGGTCTCGATCGCCGACGCGATCCTGAAGATCATCGTCACCGAAGCGCCGAGCTGGCAGATCATGGCCATGCGCTCGGCGTCCAGCCTGCTCATCCTTACGCCGATCATCCTGGTCCAGATGGCGCGCGGCCGGGCGACCCTGCGCACCGGCCGTCTCAAGGCCCATATCCTGCGCGCGGCGCTCTCGGCCGTCTCGGTCTTCGCCTATTTCGAGGCACTGCGGGAACTCGACCTGCCGGTCGCCACCGCCATCCTCTTCGTCACGCCCTTCTTCGTGGTGATGCTGTCGGGCCTCGTCCTGCGCGAACATGTCGGCCTCAACCGCTGGATCGCGGTGGCCATCGGCTTTGTCGGTGCCCTCGTCATCATCCGCCCGGGGCCTGAGGGCGTCTCGTTTGCCGCCGTCCTCGCCGTGGTCTCGGCGGCGACCTGGGGCGCCGCCATGGTCGCCATCCGCGCCCTCGGCAAGACCGAGGGGACGCTCTCCATCCTCTTCTACTTCAACCTGTTCATCTGCCTGATCGCGCTCGCCTTCGCCCTGCCGGGCTGGCAGCCCGTGCCGCCGTGGCTCGTCGCGACGATCCTGCTCAACGCCGCCATCCAGCTCGTCGCCCAGTCCTTCATGCTGATGGCCTTCCGTTTCGCCTCCGCCTCGGTCTCCGCGCCGGTGCAGTATACCCAGCTCCTCTGGTCGGTCGCCGCCGGCTGGTTCGTCTTCAACGTCTTCCCCGGTCCCCAGGTCTTCGCCGGGGCCGCCATCATCGTGGCGAGCGGGCTCTATCTGATCTGGTCGGAACGTCGTCCGCGCCGACCGTCGTGAGGCCGTCACCCTTGCCGGCGAGGAGGCGAGGGGGCACATGAGGGCGGACGAGGACATGATGCGACGGCTGATCCTGCTCAGACACACCAAGTCGGACTGGCCGCCTGGCATGGTCGACCATGACCGCCCGCTCGCCACCCGTGGCCGAAGGGCGGCGCCGCTCCTCGGCCGTTGGCTCATCAGCAACGGCTACGTTCCTGACCGCGTCATCGTCTCTACCGCCGAGCGCACCCGCGAGACCTGGGCGCTCGCCAGAGCCGGCCAGACCCAGCTGCCGCCCGGCGAACCCGAACCGCGCATCTACGAAGCGCCGCCCTGGCAATTGCTGAACGTCATCCGCGAAACCGGGGACGACGTCGCCACTCTGCTTCTCGTCGGCCACAACACCGGCATCGAGGACCTCGCAGCCGGCCTCATCGCCGCCGGTCCCGAGGACCAGCGGCGGCGCCTGTCGCGCAAGTACCCGACCGGCGGCCTCGCGATCATCGACTGCGCGGCGCATTCCTGGCGCGATGTCGGAGCGGGCTCCGGCACGCTGGTCGCCTTCATCGTCCCCCGCGACCTCGATCCAGAGGCCGAGTGATGGTCTGGACCGGCTGGGTGAACGAGACGCGGCTCGCCGCCAGGTCCATCGCGGCCTATGCGACCGACTGGGCTAGCCCGACGCTCCGCCTCGGCGTCACCGGCCTGTCGCGCTCTGGCAAGACCGTCTTCATCACCGCGCTCGTCCATGGCCTTCTCACAGCCTCGCGGTGGCCGGTCTTTGAGGCGCAGGCGCAGGGCCGCATCGCCCGTGTCCGCCTGGAGTCGCAGGCCGACGACGGCATTCCGCGCTTTCCTTACGAGGAGCATCTGGCGACGCTCACCGCCCGCCGGGACTGGCCGGAGGGGACGAAACGCATCAGCGAGATCCGCCTCGCCATCGACTTCGCATCCAATGCCGGCCTGATGCGCGGCAGCAGCAAGACGCTCACGCTCGACATCGTCGACTATCCCGGCGAGTGGCTGCTCGACCTACCGCTGCTCGGCCAGACCTATGCGGACTGGTCGCGTCTCTCCATCGAAGCCGCCCGCCGGGCGCCGCGTGCCACGCTCGCCGCCGAATGGCTCGCGGCCACCGCCGAGTCCGAGCCTTTCGGCCGGGGTGGGGAGGCTGAGGCCCTGCGCCTCGCCGACAAGTTCACCCGCTATCTCAAGTCCTGCCGCGACGAGCGCGTCTCGCTCTCGACCCTGCCGCCTGGCCGTTTTCTGCTGCCGGGTGAGATGGAAGGCTCGCCTGCGCTGACCTTCGCGCCCCTCGACCTTTCGGGGCGAGTCCCCCCCGCCGATAGCCTCGCCGCGCTGATGGAGCGGCGCTTCGAGAGCTACAAGCGGCTGGTGGTGATGCCCTTCTACACCCGCCATTTCGCCACGCTCGACCGCCAAATCGTGCTGGTCGACGCGCTTGCCGCCCTCAATGCCGGTCCCGCGGCGCTGGCCGATCTCGAAGTGGCGCTTGCCGACGTCCTGACCGCCTTCCGGCCGGGCGCCAACTCGATCCTCTCGTCCATGCTGGGACGCCGGATCGACCGCATCCTCTTCGCCGCCACCAAGGCCGACCATCTCCACCAGACCAGCCATGACCGTCTGGAGGCGCTGTTGAGGCGGCTCACCGACCGCGCCATCCGCCGCGCCAGCTTCGCCGGCGCCGGGGTGGAGGCCGTGGCGCTCGCGGCGCTCCGCGCGACGCGGGAGACGACCGTCACGCGCCGCGGCGAGAGCCTGCCCTGTATTGTCGGTACGCCGCTGCCCGGCGAGCGGGCGGGTGCCGAGACCTTTACCGGCACCGAGGAGGTCGCCGTCTTCCCCGGCGCGCTGCCGGCCGACCCGACCATCCTCTTCGACGGCCCCGACGCCTTCCGCGGCGAGGACTACCGCTTCGTCCGCTTCCTGCCGCCGAAGGCCGATCCCACCCAGGCCCTGCCGCATATCCGGCTCGACCGCGCGGTGGAATTCCTCATCGGAGACCGCCTGGCATGACCCGCGGATCCCAGCCGAAACCCGAGGTGTTCCGCCTCGACGCCGAGGCGGTCGAGATCGCGCCGCCCAGCGACGCGCCGGTGCCATCGCGCACCGTGCCCGAGCCTGCGGAGGCCTTGGCTGCACCGCCGCCGCAGCCGGCGAGCTGGTGGGCCCGGCTGTTCTGGACCGGCCTCGGCGGCCTCGTCACGCTCGCTTTCGGCCTCGCCGTCTCGGCGCTGATCGACGACCTGTTCACACGTGCCGCCTGGCTCGGTTGGGTCGGCGTCGCGGCGCTGGCGCTGTTCCTTGTCGGCGGCCTGGCGCTCGCCATTCGCGAGCTGGTGGCACTGCGCAGCCTTGCCCGCCTCGACGACCTGCGCGATCGGGCCGCCGCCGCTCTGCTCGCCAGGGAGGACCGCGCTGCGGGCAAGGTCGCCGATGATCTCCTCGCCGCCATGGCCGGCAATGCCCGGACCGCGCGCGGCCGGGCGACCGTCGCCGCCGCTTTCTCCGATGGCATCGTCGACGGGCTCCAGCGCCTTCGCATCGTCGAGCGGGAGCTGCTGGAGCCTTTGGACCGCGAGGCGACGCGGCTCGTCGCCGAGGCCGCCCGCCGTGTCTCGGTCGTGACGGCGGTGAGCCCGCGCGCTGCCATCGACCTCGCCATGGTCTTCGCTACCGCCGTGCGCCTCATCCGCCGCATTGCCGAGCTCTATGGCGGCCGGCCCGGCACGCTCGGCATGTGGAAGCTGCTTCGCCATGTCCTTGGCCATATGGCGGTGACTGGCGGCATGGCGGCCGGCGACACGATCCTCGACCAGCTGGTGGGGCAGGGGCTCGCCGCCAAGCTCTCCGCCAAGCTCGGCGAGGGCGTGCTGAACGGGCTTCTGACCGCTAGGCTCGGCATCACCGCGATCGCGGTCACCCGGCCGCTGCCCTATATCGGCGCGCCGAAGCCGGATCTCCGCGACCTCGTCGGCGATGCAGTGATCTGGCGTGGCGAGGCCAAGCAGCCGCCGCGGGCTTGACCGGCGTCAAGGCGGTGGGCTCCGGCCGGTGCTTCCATTCTCCCATCCAAGGGAGACCCGCCATGTTCCACACCATCCTTTGCCCCGTCGACCCCGCCGAGCTCGGCCTCGAGAGCAAGGCTCTCTCCGTCGCCAGGCAGCTCGCTGCCGAGAGCGGCGCCTCGATCACGCTGCTCGCGGTCGTCCCGGACATGCCGGTGATGGCCGCAGAATACCTGCCGGCCGATTTCCACGCCAAGCAGATGTCGGAGGCCGAGCAGACGCTGAAGGACCTCGCGGTGAAGTCCGGCCTGCCGCAAAACCTGGTGCGGACGCGGGTCCGGCTCGGCCGGCCCTATCACGAGATCCTCGAGGAGGCGGAGGCCTCCCATGCCGATCTCATCGTCATGGCCTCGCACCGTCCGCGGCTCGCCACCTATCTGCTCGGCTCCAACGCCGCGCATGTCGTGCGTCACGCCCAGTGCTCGGTGATGGCGCTCAGGCCCGAGGCGGCTTGACGGACGGCAGGAGGTCGGCCGGCAGCGCGAGCGGATCGAAGCGGCCCGGACGGTTCTTCCTTAGCCACAGCGACATCTGCCAGATGGTGTAGCCGCCGATGAAGGCGACCAGGGTGAGCATGCCCCAGTTGGTCGGCTTCAGCGCCGCTAACGCGAGATAGGCGAGCGACACGGCGAGGCCTGCCGTGATCGCCGCCACAGCGAGATAGCGCCAGGCCGGTTCGCCGGCGATGAACTGCGCCTTGGGCGAGGCCTTGGCGATGGCCGGGCAGAGCCGCCGCACGAAGGCGGCGTAGGGCGCGTCATGCGCCTCGACGTCGACCATGCCGCGCCAGGAGATGTTGGAGAACCAGATGCGCTTGCCGAGCCGCTGGCGCAGCTCGATCCGGTAGCGGCTGGTGTAGAGATTGGCCGGGCGGAAGACGAGCCTGACGCTCTCGATCTGGTGCAGCGGCAAGCTGCCCGATACGCGCCCGTCGGACCAGGCGATCTCGCGGTCCTGCAGCGTGAAGACGATCTCCGGCCCGATCAGCTTCGGCTTGTGGCGGAAGATCGGACGATCCTCATGGTCGCGCCAGAGGCCGTCATCGGCAGCGGGGGGCATGTCGTTCGCAAGGCGGGCGGCATCTGTCATGGGCGCGTCTCTACACGTGACGCGGCCGGCGCGGAAGCCGGGGCGCGTCCCTGCGTAACCTTACCGCACGACGACGAGCCCCGCAGGGCCGTCCTGCACGTGCCAGAGGGGGCTCGCCCCTTGCCTGCGGGGGGACGCGAAGCCATGATCCGCCGCGTGTTTTCGCCTTCGCGTCGGGAGTGCTCCATGAAGGCCATCATTGTCGGCGGCGGTGTCGGGGGACTGACCACCGCGCTCATGCTCACCGCGCGCGGCATCGACTGCGAGGTCTATGAGCAGGCCTCCGAGATCCGCGAACTCGGCGTCGGCATCAACACGCTGCCCCACGCCATCAAGGAACTGGCCGGGCTCGGCCTGTTGCCGCGGCTCGACGACGTTGCCATCCGCACCCACGAACTCATCTACACCAACCGCTTCGGCCAGGAGATCTGGCGCGAGCCGCGTGGGCTGGAGGCCGGTTTCGACGTGCCGCAATTCTCCATCCACCGCGGCCGCCTGCAGACGGTCATCTACCAGGCCGTGCGCGCGCGCCTCGGCGAGAGCCGTATCTTCACCGGCCACCGTCTCGGCGCCTTCAAACAGGACGAGAGCGGCGTCACCGCCTGGTTCTTCGACCGCGAGGGCCGCCATGTCCGCACCGCCACCGGCGATGTGCTGATCGGCGCCGATGGCATCCATTCCCTTGTCCGACGCTCGCTTTTCCCCACCGAAGGCCCGCCCGCCTGGAACGGCATCATGCTGTGGCGCGGGGCGGTGGACTGGCCGGATTTCCTCACCGGCCGTTCCATGGTGATTGCCGGCGGCATGAGCGCCAAGCTGGTGATCTATCCGATCGCCGAAGGTCTCGCCCCCGGGCGCAAGCTCACCAACTGGGCCATCGCCGCCAAGATCGGCGAGAACAACGCCACGCCGCCGCGCCGCGAGGACTGGTCGCGCCCCGGCCGGTTCGAAGACATCATGCCCTACCTCAAGCGCTTCACGCTTCCCTACGTGGACGCGCAGCGGATGATCGAGGCGACGCCGGAATTCTGGGAATATCCGATGTGCGACCGCGATCCGCTGCCGCGCTGGAGCCACGGCCGCGTGACCCTGCTGGGGGACGCCGCCCATCCCATGTATCCGGTCGGTTCCAACGGCGCCTCGCAGGCGATCCTCGACGCGCGCTGCCTCGCCGACCTCCTTGTCTCGGCCGAGCATCCGGCCCAGGCGCTCTGGGCCTATGAGCAGGAGCGCCTGCCGATGACCGCGCAGATCGTGCGGATGAACCGCAAGGGCGGCCCGGAGGGCGTCATCGACGCTGTCGAGGAGCGCGCGCCGGATGGGTTCAGCGACATCGACACCGTGCTCTCCTTCGAGGAGCGCAAGGCCATCGTCCGTGGCTATGCCTCGACGGCGGGCTTCTCGCAGGACAAGGTCAACCGCAGGGCAGCCTGACGGGGAGGGCGGAATGGCGGCGCAGCTCAAGGGCTTCAGCGCCGTTTTCACCGTCCGCGACGTGGCGGCGAGCCTTGCCTTCTACCGCGACCGGCTCGGTTTCCGGCTCGAGTTCGGCATGGGCGAGCCGCCGACCTATGCCATCATTGAGCGCGAGACCGTCTCCCTGCACCTGATGCCGGCCAGCCAATCGCCGGATGGCCTCGGCACCTCGTCGATCTATGTCTATGTGGACGATGTCGACGGGCTCCATGCCGGGCTCGTCGCGATGGCGTGTCCCATCAGTTTCGGCCCCGAGGACCTGTCCTATGGCATGCGCGAAATCGCCGTCCGCGATCCTGACGGCAATCGCATCACCTTCGGCGCGCCGCTGCCAAAGGCCGGCTGATCGTCCGGTGCGGTGGCGGCCGTGAGCGCCACACGGATGCGCGAGGCGGCCTTGCTCCTCATGGGCTGCGGCCTCTGCCTCGGATCTACCTTCCCGCTGCAGAAGCTCGCGGCCGCGGCCGGCGTGCCGCCGGCCTCATGGGTCTTCGCCTCGACGTTGGGGGCGAGCCTGCTGCTGACCCTCGGCGCCGTCCTCAAGGGCAGGCCGCCTTCCGGCGCGCACCGGCTTTACTACCTCATCGCCGCGCTGGTCTCCTTCGTGCTGCCGAACCTCATCGTCTTCATCGTTATTCCGAAGATCGGCGCAGGCCTCACCGCCGTGATGTTCGCGCTCTCGCCGATCCTGACGCTGACCGTGGCCTCGCTGGTGGCGCGCCGTCTGCCGGCTGCCCTCGGCGTCGTCGGCATCCTCGTGGGCCTTGCCGGGGTCCTCGTCATCATCGCCTTCCGGGGCGATGCCAGCAGTGCGGAGGCCCCTCTCGGCTGGGTGCTGCTCGGGCTGATGATCCCGGTTTGCCTCGCCTCCGGCAACGTCTACCGCTCCCACAACTGGCCGGCCGGTGCGGATTCGCTGTCGCTCGCCTCGGCCATCAACCTCGTCGCGGCGGGGCTGCTCTTCAGTGCGGTCTTCGCGTCGGGGGAGGGAATGACGGGCCTTGCGGCGGTGGCGTCGGTGCCCCTGCTCATCGCCGCCCAGGTGGTGGCGACGGGGGCGAATCTCGCCATGTTCTTTCGCCTGCAGCAGGTCGGCGGGCCAGTCTACCTCAGCCAGATAGTCGATGCGGTTCCGGCACGTTCCGCCACCCTCCGCCACGCTCTCCATTGATCGCGTAATTCCAGCGTTCTCCTGTCGGTGACGCTCGCTCTCTCTCCGCGTCCCTCGGCTGGCATCCAGCCACGAATATGGTATCTCCGATGGTAGGAGGTGCCCGATACCATGACGGACCAGACGAAACCCGCGCTGCGTACCATCAAGAGGAAGAGAGACGGCCTCACCGACGCCGCCCTGCGCGCGCTCCGGCCCGAGGGCGACAAGCCCCGCAAGGTGGCCGACAAGGACGGCCTCTACGTCCTCGTCACAAAGGCCGGCGGCCGACTGTGGCGCTGGACGGCCCGGATCAACGGGAAGCAGGACGACATCAGCTACGGCGCATATCCCGATCTTTCGCTCGCGGCGGCGCGTGAGAAGCATCAGGAGGCCCGGCGCCTCGTCGCCCAGGGCATCCACCCGCGCCGCCATTGGGAGGAGGAGCGCAAGCGTAAGGAGGCCGAGCAGGCAGCGCGAGACGCCTCCACCTTCAAGGTGCTCGCCGAGGGCATCATCGCGAAAAAGAAAATCCGCGCCTCGACCCGCGAGCAATGGCATTACCACCTTGCCCGGCTCGACCCGCTGTAGATAGGCGTGGAATAAGGACCCCGTTTTCGGGGTGATCGGCGTCCAAACGGGACCCCCGCGATGTTGGGTCCACAGTGCCTCCGGGTTGATCGGAGGCGAGTTTGGGATGCTGGTTGTGGAGACGATTGCGAAGATC
>NZ_JAPZTZ010000009.1 GCF_027532945.1 Phreatobacter sp. | reverse complement strand
GGCGGCCGCGGCGGCGCCGCCGCCGGCCAGGGTGCCGAAGAAAACACGACGGTCCATGAGATCCTCCTTGAGGTCGACGGCGTGATGCTGCGCCGTGGCAATTGAACGCATGATGAACCGAGAGGTTCGGTTTCGTTCAGGTCGGGCGTTTGCCTGGCGCATCGACCGCTGCGCAAGATGCACGGGTCATGCGGACGGCGCGCTGATCCGCATCAATCCGGGCGGTTTTCCTTGTCGATCGCCGCTCTTTCGCCTATTGGCGGCCCCTGCCCGTCCCGAGAGCCCCGATGACCGACACCGCAGCCCCGCCGCGCGAGGATCGCGCCGCTCCGAAGATCTCCTTCGTCTCGCTCGGCTGCCCGAAGGCGCTGGTCGATTCCGAACGGATCATCACGCGCCTGCGCGCCGAGGGCTATGAGCTGTCGCGCAGCCACCAGGGCGCTGATCTCGTGCTGGTCAACACCTGCGGCTTCCTCGATTCGGCCAAGGCCGAGAGCCTTGCCGCCATCGGCGATGCCCTGAAGGAGAACGGCCGCGTCATCGTCACCGGCTGCATGGGCGCCGAACCCGAGCAGATCCGGGCAGCACACCCCTCGGTGCTCGCAGTCACCGGGCCGCAGCAATATGAGAGCGTGCTCGCCGCTGTTCACGAGGCCGCGCCGCCGAAGCACGACCCGTTCCTCGACCTGGTGCCGCCGCAGGGCATCAAGCTGACGCCGCGCCACTACGCCTATCTGAAGATATCCGAGGGCTGCAACAACCGCTGCACCTTCTGCATCATCCCGAAGCTGCGCGGCGACCTCGTCTCCCGCCCGCTCGGCGAGGTCATGCGCGAAGCGGAGAAGCTGGTCGCCGCCGGCGTGAAGGAGATCCTCGTCGTCAGCCAGGACACCTCGGCCTATGGCATCGACGTGAAATATGCCGAGAGCGAGTGGCGCGACCGCACCTGGCGCACGAAATTCCTCGATCTTGCCAGTGCCCTCGGCGAGCTCGGAGTCTGGGTGCGGATGCAGTATGTCTACCCCTACCCGCATGTGGACGAGGTCATCCCGCTGATGGCCGAGGGCAAGGTGCTGCCCTACATCGACATCCCCTTCCAGCATGCCCATCCCGACGTGCTCCGCCGCATGAAGCGGCCGGCGCATCAGGAGAAGACGGCCGAGCGCATCCGCCGCTGGCGCGAGATCTGCCCGGACCTCACCATCCGCTCGACCTTCATCGTCGGCTTCCCCGGCGAGACCGAGGAGGAGTTCGACTTCCTCCTCGACTGGCTGGACGAGGTTGGCCTCGATCGTGTCGGCTGCTTCAAATACGAGCCGGTGGCGGGCGCGACCTCGAACGACCTCGCCGGCCATGTGCCGCCCGACGTGATGGACCGCCGCTGGAACCGGTTCATGAAGAAGCAGGCGGAGATCTCTGCCCGTCGCCTGAAGCGGAAGGTCGGCACGCGCCAGCAGGTGCTGGTGGACGAGGTGGGGCCGACCGTCGTCAAGGCGCGCTCCAAGGGTGATGCGCCGGAGATCGACGGCTCCGTCTTCATCCACACCAAGCGCCGACTCGCCGTCGGCGACCTCCTGACGGTGAAGATCGACCGCGCCTCGGAATACGACCTGTTCGCGAGCTTGTGACCGCGAAGCCCCGCCCGGTAGCCGTGAATTAACCGTTTTCCGCCATCATCCGGCCCCGGTTGGTGTGGGGCGTGTGCGTTCCTGGGCCGCGGGTGGTGCAGTGCGGCAACAGTCGCCGCTGCAACGCCCCAGTCTCACGGTTTCGTCATGTATCGCGCCGACCCCCGGTGCTAACGACCCGGTCCTGAATTCCATACGAGGCGGCGCAGCCGTGCTTCATGCGAGGCGCGGAACCGATGGGCCGGCTCGCTGTTCTGAGGCGTATGATGACGATCGACCGACGTTTCCTCGTCCTGGGGGCTCCCTTCATCCTCGGTGCCTGCGCCACGCGGCGCGAGGAACTGGAGGTCGCGACGCCGCGCTTCGATCCCTATTACACCGCCATGTACGGCGAAGTTCCCGGCGAGCCATTTCCGGTGCCGGCCATCGATCTGTCGCAGGTCGACGAGCGCTGGTGGCGCCGTGAGGTCCCCTATCGCGGCCGAGAATATCCCGGCACGATCGTGGTCGATCCGACCTCTCGCTACGCCTATCTCATCCTCGAGGGCGGCCGCGCCATGCGCTACGGCGTCGGCGTCGGCAAGGAGGAGGGGTTCAACCTCACCGGCATCGCCCGGATCGGCCGCAAGGCGGCCTGGCCCCGCTGGACCCCCACCCGCGACATGATCCGCCGCGAGCCGGAGCGCTACGGCCCCGTGGCCGGTGGCCTGCCGCCCGGGCCGGACAATCCGCTCGGCCCGCGCGCGCTCTATCTCTATCGTGGCGATCGCGACACGCTCTACCGGCTGCACGGCACGATCGAACCCTGGACGATCGGCACGCAGGTTTCCTCAGGCTGCATCCGCTTCATGAACCAGGACATCATCGACCTGTTCAACCGCGTGCCGGTCGGATCGACCGCCATCGTTCTGCCGTCAGGCACGACCGTGACGAGCTGATCGCTCGTCGTCTCTTCAGCGTTTCATGCAAAAGGCCGGCATTGCGCCGGCCTTTTTTGTTTGTCTCGGTGAAGGGCCGGCGATCGGCGCTGATCGCCCTCAAAGCTCAGGTATGGACCACCCGGCCATAGGCGTCGAGCACGCTCTCATGCATCATTTCCGACAGGGTCGGATGCGGGAAGACCGTGTGGATGAGCTCCTCCTCGGTCGTCTCGCAGTTCATCGCCACGACGAAGCCCTGGATGAGCTCGGTGACCTCGGCGCCGATCATGTGGGCGCCGATGAGCTTGCCGGTCTTGGCATCGAAGATGGTCTTCACGAGACCGTCCGGCTCGCCGAGCGCAATGGCCTTGCCATTGCCGATGAAGGGGAAGCGGCCGACCTTGAGGCTGTAGCCGGCTTCCTTCGCCTTGGCCTCGGTGAGGCCAACGGAGGCAACCTGCGGGTGGCAATAGGTGCAGCCCGGGATCATCAGCTTGTCCATCGCGTGGGTGTGGAGGCCCTTGATGGTCTCGACGCAGATGACGCCCTCGTGCTCGGCCTTGTGGGCCAGCATGGGCGGGCCGGCCACATCGCCGATGGCATAGACGCCCGCGACAGTGGTGCGGCCGAACCCATCGGTCTTGATGGTGCCGCGGTCGAAACCGACCCCGAGCGCCTCGAGGCCGAGGCCCTCGACATTGCCGACGACGCCGACGGCGGAGATGAGACGCTCGGCGGTGAGCGTCTGCTTCGCCCCCTTCTCGTCCTCGAGCGTCGCCGTGACGCTGCCCGCGCCCTTCTCGACCTTCGTCACCTTGGTCGAGGTGAGGATCTTGATGCCCTGCTTCTCGAAGCGCTTGCGGGCGAGCGCCGAGATTTCGGCGTCCTCCACCGGCATGATCTGCGGCAGGACCTCGACCACCGTCACCTCGGCGCCCATGGTGCGGTAGAAGGAAGCGAACTCGATGCCGATGGCGCCCGAGCCCATGACGATGAGGCTCTTCGGCATGGCCTCCGGCTTCATCGCCTCGAAATAGGTCCAGATGAGCTTGCCGTCGGGCTCGATGCCCGGCAGCACGCGCGGGCGCGCGCCGGTCGCGACCATGATGTGCTTGGCCGCGTAGGTGCCGGCACCCAGCGTGCCCTTCGGCGGCGGCACCTGCGGCTGGACCGCGGGCTTGGCCGATGCCGACACGACGACCTGGCCGACCTTGGCGATCTTCGCCTCGCCCCAGATCACGTCGATCTTGTTCTTCTTCATCAGGAAGCCGATGCCGCCATTGAGCTGGGCGGAGACGCCGCGCGAGCGCTTCACCACGGCCGCCATGTCGACGCTCATCGTGCCGTTCAGCGTCAGGCCGTAGTCCTTGGCGTGGGTGGCGTAGTGATAGATCTCGGCCGAGCGCAGCAGCGCCTTGGTGGGGATGCAGCCCCAGTTGAGGCAGATGCCGCCGAGATGCTCGCGCTCCACCACGGCCGTCTTGAAGCCGAGCTGGGCCGCGCGGATCGCCGCGACATAGCCGCCGGGGCCGCCGCCGATGACGATGATGTCGTAGCTCGTTTCGGACGCCATGGTGGGTCCACTCCCTGAGGTCGTGTGGCGAAGGGGCCGGCAGGCCGGCCGGCACCCGGCAAGTGTCGGCATGGCAGGGACAGGCCCTGCCCGCGCCTCACACCAGCATGCTGATGGGGTTCTCGACGTAACCCTTGAAGGCCGAGAGCAGTTCGGCGCCAAGCGCTCCGTCCACCGCGCGGTGGTCGGTGGAGAGCGTGACGCTCATCACGGTGGCGACGGCCGGCGCATCGTTCTTCACGACGATGCGCTTCTCGCCGGCGCCGACCGCGAGGATCGTCGCGTGGGGCGGGTTGATGACCGCGGCGAAGTCCTTGATGCCGAACATGCCGAGATTGGAGACGGCCGAGGAGCCGCCCTGGTATTCCTCGGGCTTCAGCTTGCGGTTGCGGGCGCGCGCCGCGAGGTCCTTCATCTCGTTGGAGATGACCGAGAGCGGCTTGTGGCAGGCATCGCGCACCACGGGGGTGATGAGGCCGCCCGGGATCGACACGGCGACGCCGATATCGGCATGCTTGTGCTTCAGCATGGCGCCATCGGTCCAGGTGACATTGGCATCCGGCACGGCGCGCAGCGCCATGGCCAGCGCCTTGATGATCATGTCGTTGACCGAGAGCTTGTAAGCCGGCTTCCCATCGGTGAGCGGAGCGCCCTTGTTGATCTGCTCGCGCAAGCCCAGCAGCGCGTCGAGCTCGCAGTCGAGGGTGAGGTAGAAATGCGGGATCGTCGACTTCGCCTCGGCGAGGCGGCGGGCGATGACCTTGCGCATGTTGTCGTGCGGGATCTCCTCGAAGGAGCCCGGCTCGAACAGCTTTTTCACCTGCTCGTCCGAGGGGCCGGCTACCGGCGTCGGCTTCGGGGCGGGCGCAGCGGCCGGCGCGGCAGCTGTGGCGGGCGCGGCCTTGGCGGTGCCGCCGGCCAGCGCCGCCTTCACGTCGCGCTCGACGACGCGGCCATGCGGTCCGGTGCCGGCGACCTTCGACAGGTCGATGCCCTCGAGCTTGGCAATGCGCTTGGCGAGCGGCGAGGCGAAGAGGCGGATGCCGGACGCGGCGGCAGCGATGCTGGCCGGGACCGGCGCAGGCGCGGCGGCAGGCGCAGCAGCTGCGGGGGCAGCGGGAGCCGAAGCGGGCGCGGCAGCAACCGGAGCGGCAGCGGCGGGCTTCGCGGCCCCTGCCCCGCCGGCCGCGGCCTTCACGTCCTCGCCCTCACCGGCGATGACGGCGATGAGCTGGTTGACCGGCACGTCCTGCGAGCCCTCGGGGACGAGAATCTTGGCGAGGATCCCCTCGTCGACCGCCTCGACCTCCATGGTCGCCTTGTCGGTCTCGATCTCGGCGATGACGTCGCCGGCCTTGATGGCGTCGCCTTCCTTCTTCAGCCACTTGGCGAGGTTCCCCTTCTCCATGGTCGGGGACAGCGCGGGCATCAGGATGTCGATCGGCATGGGGCGGTGCTCCGGACGGGGCCGTTAGCTGATGGCTGTGGTGGTGCCCGGATCGGTCGGGCTGTCGAGTTCGGCATCCAGCATGTTGCGGATGCGGTCGAGGGTGAGGTCCTCGGAGGCGCCCGTTTCCATGGCGTGGATGCGGGCGACGTGGCGGGCAATGTCGGCCAGGACCATGCCCCAGGCCTGTGCGTCGTCGAAGGCGCGGCGCACCGAGATGTGGAGGCCGCCTTCGACGATGCCGGCGCGCAGGATCTCCACGCCGCCATTCTCGAGCGCGGCGGGCGGGATGGCGAGGGCTTCGAAGGGCGCCGACATCGATGCGCTCGTCAGCTGTAGGTGACGGACTTGACCGCCTCGATGACGTCGGCCACCGACGGCAGCGCCAGCTTCTCGAGATTGGCGGCATAGGGCATGGGCACGTCCTTGCCCGAGACACGGGCCGGCGGCGCGTCGAGATAGTCGAAGGCGCGCTCGACGACGCGGGCGGTGATCTCGGCGCCGACGCCGGACTGCTGCCAGCCCTCCTCGACGGTGACGAGCCGGCCGGTCTTCATGACGGAGGCGACGATCGTCTCGGTGTCGAGCGGGCGGAGCGAGCGCAGGTCGATGACCTCGGCGTCGATGCCGAGCTTCTCGAGTTCGGCCGCCGCCTTGGTGGCGTAGGTCATACCAATGGACCAGGCAACGATCGTCACGTCCTTGCCGGGGCGATGGATGCGCGCCTTGCCGATGGGCAGGACGAAATCGTCGAGCTTCGGGACCTCGAAGCTCTGCCCGTAGAGGATCTCATTCTCGAGGAAGATGACCGGGTTCGGGTCGCGGATCGCGGCCTTGAGGAGGCCCTTGGCGTCGGCCGCGGTGTAGGGCGCGACGACCTTGAGGCCGGGAATGTGGGAGTACCAGGCCGAATAGTCCTGGCTGTGCTGGGCGGCGACGCGGGCGGCGGCGCCGTTGGGCCCGCGGAAGACGATGGGGCAGCCCATCTGGCCGCCGGACATGTACAGCGTCTTGGCGGCGGAGTTGATGATCTGGTCGATCGCCTGCATGGCGAAGTTGAAGGTCATGAACTCGACGATGGGCTTCAGGCCCGTGAAGGCTGCGCCGACGCCGATGCCGGCGAAGCCGTGCTCGGTGATGGGCGTGTCGATGACGCGGCGGGCGCCGAACTCCTGCAGCAACCCCTGCGTGATCTTGTAGGCGCCTTGGTACTCCGCGACCTCCTCGCCCATCACGAAGACGGCGTCGTCCTTGCGCATCTCCTCGGCCATGGCGTCGCGGAGAGCCTCGCGGACGGTCATGGTGACCATCTCGGTGCCAGCCGGCACGTCGGGATCGGCGGCGACGGTCGCCTGCGGCGCGGCGGCGGCCGGGGCCTGGATCACGGCCGGCGCTGCCAGCGGGGCGGCCTCCGGGGCCGGCTGCGGCTTGGCGGCGGGCGCCGGGGCGGCGGCGGCGTCCTCACCCTCTTGCGTCAGCACGGCGATGATTTCATTGACGGCGACGTCCTGCGAGCCCTCGGGGATAAGGATCTTGGCGAGGATGCCCTCGTCAACCGCCTCGACCTCCATCGTGGCCTTGTCGGTCTCGATCTCGGCGATGACGTCGCCGGGCTTGACCTTGTCGCCTTCCTTCTTGGTCCACTTGGCGAGATTGCCCTTCTCCATCGTGGGCGACAGCGCCGGCATCAGGATGTTGACAGGCATGGATGGCTTCCGATCAGGAGGTCAGGAACAGGTGGCGCCGGCTCGGGGCCCGGCGGAGGCGGCCGCGTCTGCCGCGGCCGGGCCAGATCACTTCAGGATGTCGGTCCACAGCTCGGACGGATCCGGCTCGGGGTCGTTGGTGGCGAATTCAGCGCTCTCGGCGACGATGTCGCGGACGCTGGCGTCGATCGCCTTCAGCTCGTCCTCGGAGACCTTCCAGTCCTTGAGGAGCCGCTCGCGCACCTGCTCGATCGGGTCGTGCTCGGTGCGCATCTTCTGCACCTCGTCCTTCGAGCGGTACTTGGCCGGGTCCGACATGGAATGGCCGCGATAGCGGTAGGTCTGCATCTCGAGGATGTAGGGGCCCTTGCCGGCGCGGCACCATTCCATGGCGCGCAGGCCCGCCGCATAGGTCTCGCGGATGTCCATGCCGTCGACCTGCTCGCCGGGAATGTTGAAGGACAGGCCGCGCTTGGAGAAGTCAGTCTGCGCCGAGGCGCGCGTCACCGCGGTGCCCATGGCGTAGCGGTTGTTCTCGATGATGTAGATGACCGGCAGCTTCCAGAGCGCTGCCATGTTGAAGCTCTCGTAGACCTGGCCCTGGTTGGCCGCGCCGTCGCCGAAGTAGGTCAGCGAGACATTGTCGTTGCCGCGGTAGCGGTTGGCGAAGGCGAGGCCGGTGCCAAGTGAAACCTGCGCGCCGACGATGCCGTGGCCGCCGTAGAAGTGCTTCTCGGCGGAGAACATGTGCATCGAGCCGCCCTTGCCGCGGGAATAGCCGCCGCGGCGCCCCGTGAGCTCGGCCATGACGCCGTTGGCGCTCATGCCGGTGGCCAGCATGTGGCCGTGGTCGCGATATCCGGTGATGACCTGGTCGCCCTGCTTGGACGCCATCTGCATGCCGACGACGACGGCTTCCTGGCCGATATAGAGGTGGCAGAAGCCGCCGATGAGGCCCATGCCGTACATCTGGCCGGCCTTCTCCTCGAAGCGGCGGATCAGCAGCATCTCGCGATAGGCGGCGAGTTCCTGGTCGCGGGTGAGGAGCGCGGTCTTGCCGGACATCTTGCCCGACGTCTTGGCCGCACCGGCCTTGCCGCTTGCCGCCTTGCCGCTGGCCGCCTTCGCCGCCGGTTTCGCGGCGGCCGGTGCCGTCTTGGTCCGGGTTGCAGCCATCGGTGTCCCCTTCGCATTCGGATGCTGCATCAGATGTAGCGGCTGAATGCGACGCTGCAAAGAGAGGGGGTCATGGCGTTGTGCACTGCACAAACCATTGGCATTGCAACACAATCAGGGGCTTAACCGGAAGTTGGTTCACAACGGACCGTCAACCGATATTCGGTTCACGATAGCGGTCAGCGGCGCCGCATCACAAGGACGAGGTCACGCGGGTCGGCAAAGTTGAGGATTTCGCGGGCGCGCTCGTCCAGCATGTCGGGGTCGATGGCGTCGGAGCGCAGAAGCGCAACCCGCCGCGCAACCTCGGTCTTCTCCTTGCGAAGGACAGCGAGCTGGCCGTTCAGCTCCTCGATCTGGCCGAGGAACTGCTGCTTGGCGTGGATGCCGTGCTCGCCGTGATAGGCGTGGAAACCGAAATAGGCGATCAGCGCCGCGGCGACGGCGTAGAGGCCCATCGCCTGGAGGATTCGCTGACGTCTCGTGCGCACGACCATGTTCCGATCATGCGCGCGTCGCGGTTTCGGGACGGTTAACCGGCGCTGAAGGAGATGCGCGACCCGTGCCCGCAATGGCAGCGACGAGGAGGCCGGTGACGATTGCCGCGACGCCGGCCGCCGCCAGAGGGCTTGGCACCTCGCCCAGAGCGGGAATGCCGATCAGCGTGCCGAGCACAGGGATCATTGGCGGGAAACGGGCGGCGAGCGCCACACCAAGGGTGCGCGTGCCGTAGGTCCAGAGCAACAGGCCGATGGCGATGTTGAGGATGCCCTGGTTGATGCCGTGGAACAGGATGATCGGCCAGGAGACAGCGCCCAATCCGGGGGACAGCCACAGGACATAGGCCGGCAGGAAGGTCGCCGCCGACAGCACCGAGACGACGGCGGCGCCTGTCACCGAAGGCACCATCCAGCGGCCGCAGAGCCAGGTGAAGATTCCCCAGCCGATACCGCAGAGGACGAAGAGCGCGTCACCGAACAGCGTCATGGCGCCCTGCAGGCCGGTCGAGCCGGCAATGGCGATGGCGGCCAGACCCGACAGGACGATGGCGAAGCCGATGGCGGCGCCTGCGGGAATGCGGGCACGCATGCCGAGATAGGCGAGCGTGGTAGCCGTCACCGCGACCATGCCGGGCTGGATGGCGGAGGCGTGGGCGGCGGGAGCGTAGTTGAGGCCGATATTGGAAATGACCGTCAGCGGCACCCCGCCGGTGATGCCGAGAATCAGGCCCTTGCGCCAGCCGAGCCCTGCACACCCCATGACGCCGGCGCGCAGGAAGAACGGCGCCATTACGGCTCCCGCAAAGATGAATCGCAGCGCCGCCATGTCATAGGCGGACAGGCCCTGCTGCAGGCCCCAGCGCACGGAGACGAACTGTCCGCCATAGATCGTCACCGCCAACGCCATGGCTGCAAGGGCAAGGGTACGCGGCGGTAGGCTCGACAGGACCGGAGGCATGGCCATCGACCCTCACGGGTCTCTCGCACCTGCACAATGGCGCATCGCGCAGGGCATCCATGTGGAGATCGGTCCGCGGCTGGCGACGGTCTTTCCCCACGCGGCGGAAGGACGCAGTATGGCCTCACCCGCCGCACCGGATCAGGAGAGACCGATGCCCGCCCGTCCAGCCGCCCTCGCCTTCTGCGCCCTCCTCGCGGCGCTGCCACTGACCGAGGCCCTCGCCCAGAAGCGCATCCCGCGCGACGCACAGGAGACGACGCTCGGGCGCATCATGCCGCGCCAGATGGCGGCCATCCTGCGCGAGCGCGGCAATTCCGCCGAGATCACCACGGAGAACAACCGGACGCGGATCACCACCGAGATCGTCGGCCTGCGCACCTCCGTCCATTTCTATTCGTGCAATGACGACGGCTGCCAATCCATCCAGTACCGCACGCTGTTCCGCCGCAACGAGCGCTTCACCCTCGCCTTCGTCAATGCCTGGAACTTCGAGAAGCGTTTCGCCAAGGCCTATCTCGATCGTGACGGCGACCTGGTCCTCGAATGGGATGTCGACCTCGATGGCGGCGTGACCGTGGCCTATGTCGCCGAGACGATCTCGACCTTCCAGGCGATGCTCAACACCTTCAACCGCTTCACACCGGCCGATGGCAGTCCTTCGCCGGATACGGGCAATGCCGGACGGACGCTTACCCCCGGCCAGCCCGGTGGACGTTCGACGGCTCCCGGGCGCCCGCCGGCCGAGGCGGCCCCGCCGGCGACGGGCGGCAAGGGCAATTCCGGCGATATGCCGGGCGAACGGCGCACCTGACGGGCATCGCCTCGTCCCCGAAACACAAACGGCGGACTTTCGAGGCCCGCCGTTCGTCGTACTGGAGGTGTGATGGCGCTCAGCCGCGGATCTTCAGCGCCCGGCGGCCGGCATAATGGGCCTGCGGACCCAGCTCCTCCTCGATGCGGATGAGCTGGTTGTACTTGGCGGTGCGGTCGGAGCGGGCGAGCGAACCGGTCTTGATCTGCCCGCAATTGGTGGCCACGGCGAGGTCGGCGATCGTCGAATCCTCGGTCTCGCCGGAGCGGTGCGACATGACCGCGGTGTAGCCGGCATTGTGCGCCATGGAGACAGCGGCAAGCGTCTCGGTCAGGGTGCCGATCTGGTTGACCTTTACGAGGATCGAGTTGCCGAGGCCGGTCTCGATGCCCATGGACAGGCGCTTGGTGTTGGTGACGAAGAGATCATCGCCGACGAGCTGGCACTTCTTGCCGACCAAGTCGGTGAGGATCTTCCAGCCCTCGAGGTCGTCCTCCGACATGCCGTCCTCGATGGAAACGATCGGATAGTCGCCGACGAGCTTGGCGAGATACTTGGCCTGGGCCTTGGGGTCGCGGGTCTTGCGCTCGCCCTCATAGACATAGGCGCCGTCCTTGAAGAACTCGGTGGCGGCGCAGTCGAGCGCCAGCACGATGTCCTCGCCGGCCTTGTAGCCGGCCTTGTCGATGGCGGTCATGACGAAGTCGAGGGCCGCCTGGGCCGACTTCAGGTTCGGGGCAAAGCCACCCTCGTCGCCGACATTGGTGTTGTGGCCGTCGGCCTTCAGGGCCGCCTTCAGCGTGTGGAAGACCTCCGAGCCCATCCGCACGGCCTCGGCGAAGGTCTTGGCCCCCACCGGCATGACCATGAACTCCTGGAAGTCGATGGGATTGTCGGCATGGGCGCCGCCATTGACGATGTTCATCATCGGCACGGGCAGGACATGGGCGAAGACGCCGCCGACATAGCGATAGAGCGGCAGCTCCCGCGAGATCGAGGCGGCGCGGGCAGTGGCGAGCGACACACCGAGAATGGCGTTGGCGCCGAGGCGCGCCTTGTTCTCGGTGCCGTCGAGGGCGATCATCGCCGTGTCGATCTGCACCTGGTTGGTGGCGTCGAGGCCGGACAGGGCGTCGAAGATCTCGCCGTTGACGGCGTCGACGGCCTTGCCGACGCCCTTGCCGAGATAGCGCTTCTTGTCGCCATCGCGCAGTTCGACCGCCTCGTGGGCGCCGGTCGAGGCGCCCGACGGCACGGCGGCGCGGCCGCGCGAGCCATCCTCCAGCAGCACGTCGACCTCCACCGTCGGATTGCCGCGGCTGTCGAGGATTTCGCGGGCGATGATATCGACGATGGCGGTCATGGCGGCCTCTGTCCTGGCGGCGGGGGAAGTCAGGGCCTTCTACAGCATGGCACGGGCGGTTCAAGCCGGGCCCTGCGGCATGGCTGGGCTGATCGGCCCGGCCGCTGCGGGCGTAGCTCCGCGGAAGATGGCGCGGCGAATTCCCTCCGCCCGGCGCGATCTGCTATCACGCGCCCCTCACTCACGCGCCCGTCACGGGACCTGACACGATGACCGATCTGAAACTGGGCAAGACCGTCGACATCCCCGCCTCGCCGGAGGCGGCCGAGCTCGATCGCGTGCCTAACCCCCATCCCGACACGGACTATGTTGCGCGGTTCGTCGCGCCTGAATTCACCTCGCTTTGCCCGGTGACGGGCCAGCCCGACTTCGCCCATCTCGTCATCGACTATGTCCCGGACCAGTGGCTGGTCGAGTCGAAGTCGCTGAAGCTCTATCTCACCTCGTTCCGCAACCACGGGGCCTTCCACGAGGACTGCACGGTGGCCATCGGCAAGCGCCTGCGCGATCTCCTCGGCCCCCGCTGGCTGCGGATCGGCGGCTACTGGTATCCGCGCGGCGGCATTCCGATCGATGTGTTCTGGCAAACGGGGGCGCCGCCCGCCGGCGTCTGGATCCCTGATCAGGGCGTCGCACCCTATCGCGGTCGCGGCTGAGACGAAACGCTTCGAAACACTTGCAGATTCCTTCTCGGCGGGACGCTTCTCCTGCCGTTTCGATGGACGGCGGGCGGTCGAATCAGCGAAAGCTGGACGGCCATGCTGAAGGCCAAGCGCGACACGGATCCACAGCCGACGCCGGTCAAACTCGACGGTCTGACCGACGAGGCGCCGCGGCGTGGCCTGTCTACCCTGATGGTCTGGGCGGGTGTCGCGCTGTTCCTCGTCGGGGCCGCTGTGCTTGGCGCCCGCAGTGAGACGGGCAGCCAGCGCATCGCCCGGCTGTTTGCGCCCACCCCGCCGCCGGTGCAACTCGCCCGCGCCGAACCGCCGCGGCCGGCCTCCACCGACACGCTGCTGCTCTATGAGACGCGCCGGCTTGCCGATCAGGTGCGGGTGCTCAATGCCGAGCGCGAGGCGCTGGCCGACCGGCTCGCCAGCGTCGAGCGCAGCGTCGGCGACGTGACCGCCTCCATCCCGCGCGCCGAGGCGACGCGCGCGGAGCCGCCGCGGATCGAACCCGCCCGCCCGGATCCAGTGCCGCCGCAACGCGCCGTGCGCGTCATCCCCACCGCGCCGCCCGTTGCAGATCCTCTACCCGCTGCGACCGCCGCTCCGGCGACAGCCCCCGTGCCAACACCCTCCCCGGCTCCTGTTCAGGCCGTTCAGACGCCGCCGCCCGCTCCCCCTGTCCCCGCCCCGACCACGCAGGGACCGGAAGCGCAGGATTCGACCGCGATCCGCACGGAGTTCGGTGTCGATCTCGCCGGAGAACAGTCCATCGAGGCGCTGCGCAGCCGCTGGCAGCAATTGCGGGCCCAGCACGGCCCGGTTCTGGAGGGCCTGCGCCCCGTCGTCGCCATCCAGGAAGGCGCGCGGCCGGGTGCCACCGTTGAGCTCCGGCTGGTGGCGGGCCCCCTCTCCAACGCCAATGCCGCCGCCCGGCTTTGCGCCACGCTGTCCCTCGCAGGACTGAATTGCAAACCGACCGTTTTCGACGGACAAAGGTTGGCGCTGCGCTGATGCGCGGCGAGGTTCGACCGGCTCACAAAATCAAAAGCCGCCGGAAGGCCGAGGGTCGCTGCAACGCGGCCGACAGGGAGGAATGCGCATGGCGTCCAGGCCGTTTGCTTGGGAGAAGTCCTATCCGCCTGGCGTCCGCTGGGACACGCCGATCCGGATCGGCACGATCGGCGGGCTGGTGGACGAGGCGACCGCCACCTTCGGCGCACGAGCGGCCTTCGAATTCCGCGACCAGATCATCACCTACGAGGACCTTGGACGGCGCGTTCACCAGTTCGCAGCCGCATTGCTGCAGGCCGGGCTCGGTGCCAATGACACCGTCGCGCTCTACCTGCCGAATATGCCGACCCACCCGATCTCCTTCTTCGGCGCGGGCAAGGCCGGCATCAGGCTCGTCCATCTTTCGCCGCTCGATGCCGAACGGGTGCTCGCCTACAAGCTGAAGGATTCTGGCGCCCGCACGCTCGTCACCTCCAATATCGCGCCGCTCTTCGGCATGGCGCTGAAGCTGCACGCACAGGGGCTCATCGATCGCCTGATCGTCGCCGAGGACGCCGATTTCGGCCCCTCCGGCCTGCCGACCCTGCCAATTCCCGGCGAGCCTGGCATCGTGACCTTCTCGGCCTTCATTGCGGGCGCGCAGGAGCCCGCCGCCTGGCCGAAGGTCGATCCGGAGACGGTGGCGCTGCTCCAGTATACCGGCGGGACGACCGGCCTGCCGAAGGGCGCTATGCTCAGCCACAAGAACATCACCGCGGCTGTGTCGATCTACGACGCCTGGCAAGCGGCGCTGCCCACCGGCGATCCGGAGAAGGACAAGGTCATCCTCGTCCTGCCGCTGTTCCACATCTACGCCCTGACAAGCGTCATGCTGCGCCAGATTACCCGCGGCGCCTGCCTCATGCTGCGCATGCGCTTCGATCCCGACCAGACCTTCGACGATTTCGAGACGCGCCGCGCAACGATCTTCCCCGGCGTGCCGACCATGTGGATCGCTCTCGTCAATCACCCGCGGTTCGCCACGGCCGACCTCTCGTCGCTGATCTATGCGGCCTCGGGCGGCGCGCCTCTGCCCGTGGAGATCGCCCGTCGCTTCGAGCAGCGGGCCGGCTTCCGCCTCACCGGCGGCTGGGGCATGACCGAGACATCCCCATCCGGCACCAATGTGCCGAATTTCGGCGTGTCGAAGCCTGGCACGATCGGCCTGCCGCTGCCGGGTCTCGAGATGGACATCTGCGCCCTCGAAGACCCCTCGCGCTCCCTGCCGCCCGGCGAGGTCGGCGAGATCCGCATCCGCGGCCCGAACGTCACCCGCGGCTACTGGAACAAGCCGGAGGAGACCGCCGCCTCCTATGCCGACGGCTGGTTCCTCACCGGCGACATCGGCTACATGGACGAGGACGGGTTCTTCTTCATCGTCGACCGCAAGAAGGACATGATCATTTCCGGCGGCTTCAACGTCTATCCGCAGATGATCGAGCAGGCGATCTACGAGCACCCCGCCGTGGGCGAGGTGATCGTCCTCGGCGTTCCCGACAGCTATCGCGGCGAGGCCGCCAAAGCCTTCGTAACCCTGCGCGAGGGCGCGAAACCCTTCAGCCTCGAAGAGCTCCAGGTCTTTCTGAAGGACAAGGTGGGCCGCCACGAGATGCCGCAAGGCCTCGAGTTCCGTCCCAGCCTGCCGAAGACGCCGGTGGGCAAACTCTCGCGCGCCGAGTTGCGCAGCGAGATCAGGGCGGCGGGTTGACCGGTTCCCAGCCATGAGCGCGGCGCGCTTGTCGGCGGCGCGGCGCAGGTGCTGACTGGATGGCGGGCGTCGGGCCCGGGGACGGAATCATGGCGGGGCCAAGCGAGACCAGACGGGCCTACGTGCTCTTGCTCGCTATGCCGCTGTTCTTCTCCTCGAACCTGGTGATCGCCCGGTGGATGGGCGACGCGGTGCCGCCCTTCACGCTGGCACTGCTGCGATGGGCGGTCGCCGTCCTCATTCTCCTGCCCTTCACCTGGCGCGGCATCGTCGAGGCCGCCCCTGTGCTGCGGGGGAGCTGGCGGCGGCTCCTGCTGCTCGGCTTCCTCGGCATGTGGATCTGCGGCGCCGGCGTCTACATGGCGCTGTCGCTGACCACTGCCACCAACGGCACGCTGATCTACACGACCTCGCCCATCCTCGTCCTGGTGATCGAGCGCCTCGTCTTCGGCAAGCGGCTGCCAGCGGCGCGACTGCTCGGCGTGGTGCTGGCCATGGCGGGCGTCGCCATCATCGTGCTCAAGGGCGACCTGACAGCTCTCGCCCGCCTCGACTTCAATCTCGGTGACCTCGGAATAGCCGCCGCGGCCCTCGCCTGGGCCGGCTATTCGCTGGTGTTGCGCGACGAGACGCTTGCCCGCGTGCCGACCCTGCCGCTCTTCGCCGTCATCGCCATGGCGGGGGTGCTGACCCTCCTGCCCTTCTCCGCCGTAGAACTGGCAACCGTCGGCGGCTGGCCCACACGGCCGGGCCTCTGGGTGGCTGTCGGCGGCCTCGCCCTCTTCTCGGCCGTCGGTGCCTTCTCCCTCTACCAGTATGGGGTGAAGGTGGTCGGCCCGGCGGTGACGTCCTGTTTCCTCTACCTTCTACCGGTCTATGGCGTCGGCATGTCGGTGGCCTTCCTTGGCGAGGCCTTCGGGGGCCACCATCTCGCCGGCATGGCGCTGGTCCTGGTCGGTCTCGTCGCGGCGACGGCGCCGCCTGACGTGGTGGCGACGCTGCGCGCCGCCTTCCATGCGAAATTTGTCACGCCAACCGGCCGGCCTCCCCCCTCCTCAGCGCCCTAATTTGGGCTATAAGCCGGCACACCCTCAGCGGTTGCCGGCCCCCCAAGCAACTGTTCCCGGAAAGCCCCGCGATTTCCCACCTCATGCCGAGCCGCCGCGACCTCCTTGCTTCCCTGATCGCCGCGCCGGCAGCCCTCACGCTGAACCGGGGTGCGCTGGCCCAACAGACGCCGCTGCAGGCGGCGCTTGCCGCCGTTTCGGACGGGCAGGCGATCTCGCGCGACGCGCTTCTCGCCTTCGCCCGCGAGGTGTCCCGCAATCCCTATCAGGCCCCGCGCGCCGACGTGCCGCGTGCGCTCCAGCAGCTCTCGCTCGACCAGTACCGGCAGATCCGCATGAAACCGGACCAGCGGGTCTGGGCTGGCGAAAATCGCGGCTTCGCCCTCGACCTGCTGCCGGCCGGCAATGTCTTCACGACGCCGGTCACGATCCGCACCGTCGATGGCGGCATCATCCGCGACAAGCGCTTCCAGGCCGACCAATACGATTATGGCCAGACGCCGCCGCTACCGGCCGAGATCCAGGTGCCCTATACGGGTTTCCGGGCCTATGCTGCGCTGAGCAGTGGAATGCCTGCGGACGAAGCGCTGGTCTTCCAGGGGGCGAGCCTGTTCCGGGCGCTTGCCCGCGGACAAGTCTTCGGTGTCATGGCACGCGGCCTCACGCTCAATGTCGCCGAGGCCCAGGGCGAGGAGTTCCCCGCCTTCCGGTCCTTCTGGATCGAGCGGCCGGGTCCTGGCGGCACCAGTCTCGTCGCTCACGCGCTGCTCGACTCAGACAGCGTGACCGGCCTTTACCGCTTTGCCATCCGACCCGGCGAATCCACGGTCTGCGACGTCGAGGTGACGCTGTTTCCGCGCAACGACCTCCAGCATGTCGGCATCGCGCCGATGACGGCGAACTATCTCTTCGCGCCGAACGACCGGGCCAACGTCGATGACGTGCGCGGTGGCGTCCACGACACCCAGGGCCTTCAGATCTGGAACGGCAATGGCGAGTGGATCTGGCGACCGGTGACCAACCCCGAAACCTTGCAGGTCTCCGGCTTCGTCGACCAGAATCCGCGCGGATTTGGTCTGTTGCAGCGCGACCGCCGTTTCGAGGCCTTCAATGATCTCGACGCCCGCTTCGAACGCCGGCCGAGCGTGTGGATCGAGCCGCTCGGCGATTGGGGCCAGGGCCAGGTACAGCTGGTCGAGATTCCCGTGAACGACGAGCTCAACCGCAACATCCTTGCCTATTGGCGGCCACGGACGCCGCTGGCGCGCGGCGGGGAGCACATGTTCACCTATCGCATGCACTGGTGCTGGGCCCCGCCCGAGCGTCCGCCAACCGCGCTCGTGGTGGCGACCCGCACCGGACGCGCCCAAGGCGGCGGGCGGCGTCGGCGCTTCCTCGTCGATTTCACCGCCGAGGATTTCGGCGACCGCGAGAAATCCGCCGGCCTGCGCGCCAATCTCACCAACCAGCGCGGCCGTGTCGGCAATATCGACGGCCGGCTCGTGCCGGACCTGAAACTCTACCGTGTCGCTTTCGACCTTGACCCGGAGGCCGCCAATCAGGTCGAACTGCGGCTGGTCCTCGAGAAGGACGGACAGCCGCAAAGCGAGACATGGCTCTATCGATGGACGCCCTGACCGATCGGCCCGCCGCGCCCAGCTTGCGCGAACGCCAGGCCATGCCGGCTGCAGCTCCGCTCCCCATGCCCGCCCAGTCGCTGCGCCGCTGGCGTGACGCGGAACGTCGCCCGTTGATCGCACCTGAGCTCTGGCGCACGCCGTGGTTCTCGCGCCTCGTCGCCTTCGGCGGCATGGCGGCAATCACCGTCGCCGGCGGCTGGCAGATGTACAAGGTGGTCGAGGCCGGCGGCGTGACGCTGCTGGAATGGGCCTTCCTGGTCTTCTTCGTCGTCAACTTTTCCTGGATCGCCCTGGCCTTCACCACCGGCATCCTCGGCCTCGGCCACCTGCTCCGGCACGGGCTCAACCGGAAGCCGGACCTGCCCGCGTCCCTGCGCGAGCGCACGGCCATCGTCATGCCGATCTACAACGAGAGCCCCGCGCGGGTCTTCGGTACGGTGCAGGCCATTGCCGAGGACGTGTTGGCCACCGGCCATGGCGCGTCGTTCGATTTCTTCTTCCTCTCCGACACGACCGACCCGGACATCTGGATCGCGGAGGAGCGCTCCTACCTGGCGCTGCGCGACCGGCTGCCGGATATCGCGATCCATTACCGCCACCGGCCGAAGAACACGGCGCGGAAGGCCGGCAACATCGCCGATTTCGTCACGCAATGGGGCGGCAACTACGCCCACATGATCGTCCTGGACGCCGACAGCCTCATGACCGGCGAGACGATTGTCGCGCTCGCCGACGCGATGGAGCGCGATCCGGATGCCGGCATCATCCAGACCCTTCCCCGGCTCATCAACCGCAACACGCTGATCGCGCGGCTGCAGCAGTTCGCCGCGCGTGTCTACGGACCGGTCTGCGCGGCGGGCCTCGCCGTCTGGTCGGGCCGCGACAGCAATTACTGGGGCCATAACGCCATCATCCGCATGGAGGCCTTCGCCTCCTCGGCCGGCCTGCCGGACCTGCCGGGCAAACCGCCCTTCGGCGGCCATATCCTTAGCCACGACTTCGTCGAGGCGGGCCTCATCCGCCGTCGCGGCTATGCCGTCTACATGCTGCCCCACCTCGATGGCTCCTTCGAGGAGAGCCCGCCCTCGCTCATGGACCTTGCCATCCGCGACCGCCGCTGGTGCCAGGGCAATCTCCAGCACAGCCGCGTCATCGGCGCGAAGGGCCTGCACTGGGCGACGCGCCAGCACCTCGCCACCGGCATCATGAGCTATGTGTCGAGCCCGCTCTGGCTGATCCAGCTGCTCATCGGCCTGGCGCTGGCCCTGCAGGCCGCCTTCATCCGCCCGGAATATTTCACCAACCAGTTCACGCTCTTCCCGGCCTGGCCGGTCTTCGATTCCGAGCGCGCCTTCAACCTCTTCGTGCTGACCATGGTGATCCTGCTGGCGCCGAAGATCTTCGGCTGGTTCGTGACCCTGGTGAACGGCGCGGCGCGGCGGGGCTGTGGCGGCGGCATCATGCTGACGCTGTCGACCATCCTCGAGATCATCCTCTCGGCGCTCATCGCCCCGGTGATGATGCTGATCCAGGCGAGCTCGGTCTCCTCGATCATTTCGGGTCGCGACACAGGCTGGAAGACGCAGCGCCGCGACGACGGCTCGATCCCCTTCCGCGCGATCGTCGAGCGCCACTGGCGGCATACGGTGCTCGGCATCATCGCGGCGGTCGCGGCCTTCTCCATCTCGCCCTACATCTTCGCCTGGATGTCGCCGACCATCATCGGCCTGTGGCTTGCCATTCCCACCTCCTGGGCCTCGGCCTCGGCGGGCATTGGCTGGACGCTGCGGCGCCTGCACCTGCTGCTGATCCCCGAGGAGCATGCCCCGCCCGCCATCGCCGAACGGGCCTACCAGCTCGGCAAGGAATTCGAGGCCCTGTCGCTCGAAGACGGCAAGGCGCTGGACCTCGTCCATGCCGATCCCACCTTCCGCGAGGTGCACCAGCAGATCATCCAGGTGCCGCCGCCGCGGGTGCGCGGCAAGGTGGACGCTGACCGGGTCATCGCCGAGGCCAAACTGACCGACGCCCATTCCATCGAGGAGGCGCGGCAATGGCTGTCGAACCGCGAATCCATGCTCATCCTGCATGACCGGGCGCTGATCGCGCTGCTCGCCGCCCTGCCACACGAGAAGCCCGCGGAAGCCTGACGCTGCGCTGCACACAAATGCGGCGATCCGCCCAATCGGGCTGCAACGACCAAGGCTTTCCATCTACCGCGCGCCTCGCAAGTCCCTGACGGTCCAGAGGCTTCCGCTCCGATTGCAGGTGGCACGCCGCTTGCGACACTTTGCCCAAAGCTCAAGGCCGCCAATGACGCCGGCCCCCTCGCCTGTCGAACGGGGAACGGATGTCACAGGACTTCAGCGCCGAGCAGAAGCGCTATCTCGAAGGATTTGCCGCAGGCGCCGCCGCCACCCGCGTCGTGGCGCCCCCGGTTGCCGCGCCCCCCGTGCCAACGGGCCCTGACGCTCCCCATCTCGCCGCGCAGGACGCCCAGGTGAAGGCCGGGGGCAAGCTCGTCGACGCCGAGAAGTGGAAGCGTGACGAGCACCCCTTCGACGCCTATGGCCGCCTCACCCGCGATGCCGCCACCGGCAAGCTGCCGGCCCCCGCCGACAATTTCCGCTGGCGCTACCTTGGCCTGTTCAACGTCGCCCCGGCGCAGGAGAGCTTCATGCTCCGGATGCGCATTCCCAATGGCATCCTGAAGGCCCACCAGCTCGCCGGCTGCGCCGACCTCTGCGAGCGCCATGGCGGCGGCTACCTTCATGTGACGACCCGCGCCAACCTGCAGATGCGCGAAATCCGTCCCGAAAGCGCCAAGCCGCTGCTGGAAGAGCTGATGGATCTCGGCCTTGTCGCGCGCGGATCGGGGGCCGACAATATCCGCAACGTCACGGGGTCGCCGCTCGCCGGGATCGACCGCCATGAGATCCTCGACACGCGGCCTCTCGCCCGCGACTGGCACTTCCACATCCTCAACGAGCGGGTTCTCTACGGCCTTCCCCGCAAATTCAACGTTTCCTTCGACGGCGGCGGCGTCTCGCCCGCCCTTGAGGAGACCAACGACATCGGCTTCCAGGCGGTGCGTGTCACCGAGGGTCCCGAGGCCGGCATCCGTCTGCGGCTCGTTCTCGGCGGCATTTCGGGTCACCACGACCTTGCCCGCCCCACCGGTGTCTTCTGTCGGCCGGAGGACGCGACGGCCATCGCCGACGCCATCATCCGCGTCTTCATCGACCATGGCGACCGCACCAACCGCAACCGCGCACGCCTCAAATATGTCCTCGACGCCTGGGGCTTTGAACGGTTCCTCGGCACGGTCGAGGAGAAGCTCGGGCGGAAGCTCACGCGCATCGACGAGGCGCTGGTCGCCCCGCGCCCGGCGACCGATCGCTACGCCCATGTCGGCGTGCACCCGCAGCGCCAGACTGGCCTCAACTGGGTGGGCGTGGTCATGGCGGTCGGCCGCATGAGCGCTGACCAGGCGCGTGGCCTCGCAGCGGTCGCGCGGGATTGCGGCGATGGCGACGTGCGCCTCACCGTCTGGCAGAACGTCATCCTGTCCGGCGTGCCGGACGGGCGCCTCGCCGAGGCGGAAGCCCGCATCGCCGCCCTCGGCTTCTCGACCCGACCGACGCCGATCCGCGCCGGTCTCGTCGCCTGCACCGGCAATGCCGGCTGCAAGTTCGCCGCCTCGAACACCAAGAAGCATGCGCTGGAGATCGCCGACCATGTGGAGGCACGCGTCGCGATCGACGTGCCGGTGAACATCCACCTCACCGGTTGCCACCATTCCTGCGCCCAGCACTATATCGGCGATATCGGCCTGATCGGCGCGCGGGTGCCCGTCAACGAGGACGGCGACACGGTCGAGGGCTATGACATGGTCGTCGGCGGTGGGTTCGCCGAACAGGCCCGCATCGGCCGGCCGCTGTGGAAGGCGGTGAAGGCCGAGGATGCCCCGCGCCATGTGGAGGCGCTGCTTCGCACCTATCTGGCCCACCGGACGGGGGCGGAGGAGAGCTTCCAGGCCTTCACGCTGCGCCACGAGACGGCCGCTCTCGACGCGCTCGTCGCGCCGCATCTCGCACCGCTGAAGGAGGCTGCAGAATGAGCGTTCAGCCCCCTGTCGCGAACTTCTCGCTCATCCCCGACAGTGCTCCCTTCAGCCCCGAGCAGCGCCAGTGGCTGTCAGGCTTCTTCGCCGCCGCCCTCTCGCCGCTCGTCCCGCCTGGTGGTGTGGTGGCCCTGCCGGCGACCGGCGGCGCCGCTCCGGCAACCGACACGGCGAACAACGACGACGCGCCATGGCACGACCCGTCCATGGCGCTCGCCGACCGCATGGCCCTCGCGGAAGGTCGGCCGATCGCGCCGCGGCTCATGGCGGCCATGGCCCAGCAGGATTGCGGCCAGTGCGGCTACAATTGCGCGGACTATGCCAATGCGCTGGCCGCCAAGGCGGAGGATCGGCTGAACCTCTGCGTGCCCGGCGGCAAGGACACGCTGCGGATGCTGAAAACCCTGGCGCCGGAGATTGGCGGCGCGCCTGCTGCGGAAACAGCACCAGCGGCTCCCGCGGGTGTGGTGCTGGCGGCGGCGCCCGGCCGCTCGCGCGAAGCCCCCGTCGCTGCGCGATTCCTCTCGCGCCGCCGCCTCAACGGCGAGGGCTCCGAGAAGGAGACGCACCATGTCGAGTTCGACCTCAACGAGGCCGGCCTCGACTATGTGGTCGGCGATGCCTTCGGCGTCTTCCCGACCAATGATCTCGGCCTCGTCGACCAGATCATCGCCATGCTCGGCGCCTCCCACCTGACGGAGGTTCGTGGGCGGCCGCTGCGCACGGTACTCGCCGAAGAGGTGTCGCTGTCACCGGCTCCCGACAGCCTGTTCGAGCTGATCTCCTTCCTCACTGGCGGCGCACAGCGGGCCAAGGCGCGGGCCCTCGCAACCGGTGAGGACCCGGACGGCGATGCGGCCAACCTCGACGTTCTCGCGGTGCTGACCAAGTTCGCGGGCGTCCGGCCTCATCCGGAGGCCTTCGTCGAGGCGCTGGAGCCATTGCAGCCGCGGCTCTATTCGATCTCGTCGTCCATCAAGGCCCATCCCGGCCGCGTCTCGCTCACCGTCGATTCGGTTCGCTACATCATCGGCAAGCGCCGCCGCCTCGGCGTCGCCTCGACCTTCCTCGGCGAACGGGTGAAACCGGGCGATGCGGTGCGGGTCTATGTCCAGCGCGCCCATGGCTTCGCCCTGCCGGCCGACCCGGCGACGCCGGTGATCATGGTGGGCCCCGGGACCGGCGTCGCGCCCTTCCGCGCCTTCCTGCAGGACCGCGCCGCCGACCGGGCCCCCGGGCGCAACTGGCTCTTCTATGGCCACCAGCGGCAGGCGACCGACTTCTTCTATGCCGACGAGCTCGAGTCGCTGAAGAAGGACGGCGTGCTGACGCGCCTGTCGCTGGCCTGGTCCCGCGACGGCGCGCAGAAGATCTATGTCCAGGACCGGATGCGCGAGACCGGCGCCGATCTCTGGTCCTGGCTCGCCGATGGCGCGCATTTCTACATCTGCGGCGATGCCAAGCGCATGGCCAAGGACGTGGAGGCCGCCCTGGTCGACGTGATTTCCGCCCATGGGGGATTAAGCGCCGAGGCAGCCGTCGCCTTTGTCCAGGCGATGAAGAAGGCCGGACGCTACCAGGCCGATGTCTATTGAGGGGGATGCGATGAGCGAAGTCGTGTCCCGTCGACCCCGTGCCGAGCGCGCCGCCCGGATGGCGCCTCTTGCCGTGCTCCCGGTTTTCCTGAAGCTCAAGGGACGCCGCGTCATTGTCGCGGGCGGCAGCGAGGCCGCCGTCTGGAAGGCCGAGCTGCTCGCCGCCGCGGGGGCGGACGTCGCGGTCCTCGCCGATGAACCCTGCCCGGCCATGCTGGACCTCGTGGCGGCGCCACCCGCTGGGTCCATCGCCCTTCACCACCGCGCCTGGACCCCGGCCGATCTCGCGGGAGCCGCCTTCGCCATCGGCGCCTTCGAGGAGGACGAGGCGGCCGGAGCCTTCGCCGCTGCCGCCCGCGCGGCGGGCGTTCCGGTCAATGTCATCGACAAGCCGGCCTTCTGCGACGTCCAGTTCGGCGGCATCGTCAACCGTTCGCCGCTCGTCATCGGCATCTCCACCGATGGCGCGGCACCGGTCTTCGGCCAGGCCGTCCGCGCCCGTATCGAGGCGCTGCTGCCGCAGGGCTTTTCCCGCTGGGCCGAGGCGGCGCGGCGCTGGCGCCGGCGCGTCCAGTCCCTCGACCTGCCCTTCCAGGCGCGTCGCCGGTTCTGGGAGCTCTTCTCCGAGCGCGCCATGGCTACGCCCGAGGCCATGCCGCCGGCCTGCCTCGCCATCTCGCTCGAACAGGGCGCGCGCGAGATCGGAGCTGCCCGCACCGGCCGCATCGTACTGGTCGGAGCAGGCCCCGGTGATCCCGAACTCCTCACCATGCGGGCGGTGCGCGCCCTCCAGTCGGCCGATGTCATCGTCCATGACGACCTCGTGCCCCCGGCGGTGCTCGACGTCGCTCGCCGCGAGGCCGAACGGATCTCGGCGGGCAAGCGCGGCCGTGGTCCCTCCTGCCGACAGGAGGACATCAACGACCTCGTCATCCGCCTCGCGGCCGAGGGCAAGCATGTGGTGCGCCTGAAGGCCGGCGACCCCATGATCTTCGGCCGCGCCGGCGAGGAAATCGCCGCTGCCGAGGCGCGCGGCATTCCGGTGGAGGTCGTGCCCGGCATTTCCGCGGCGCAAGGGGCTGCCGCCTCGCTGAAACTGTCCCTCACTCACCGCGACCATGCGCGCCGGCTGCAATATGTCACCGCCCATGGCCGCGACGGCCGCCTGCCGCGCGACCTGTCCTGGCCGGCCCTGACCGATCCCGCCGCGTCGACAATCGTCTACATGCCCGGTGCGACATGGCACGAGCTGGCCGCCGGCCTGATCGAGACGGGAATGTCGGGAGCAACGCCGGCCATTGCCGTCGCCAATGCAACGCGCCCCGACGAGGTGCGCATCCATGGCACCATTGCCGATCTCGCCGGCCGGCTGGCCGCACGGGCCTGGAGCGGCCCGCTGCTCATCCTCTATGGGCAAGCTTTCGGCGCGGCGCCGCAGGACGACATCGCAGCGGCGCTCTCTGCCGTTCCGACGCCGGTTTGAGCCCGCGGCTGAAGGCTTTTCCTTGACATCCCTTCGCCGACCTGTCACATGCCGCCCAACCAGCCGGCGGCGACGCGGCGGGCGATCGCCCGCTATTTTCGTGGCCCGGCCCCGACATCAGACCTATCCGTGAGGATGCGCCATGGCCAAGGCCGCCACCATCAAGATCAAGCTCATCTCGACCGCCGACACCGGCTATTTCTACACCGCGAAGAAGAACTCGCGGACCATGACCGACAAGCTCACCAAGAAGAAGTACGATCCGGTCGCGCGCAAGCACGTCGAGTTCAAGGAAGCCAAGATCAAGTGATCCGGCGTCGGCATCAGCCGACTGGAGACACGAACGGCCCCTCGCGGGGCCGTTTTTCGTTTGTGGGCAAGGTTTTTCGAACAAGGTGGCCGGTCGGGCCAACGGCGATACGGAGAGGCCATCCGCGCCGAACCCGACCGGCCGACCCCACGATTCCCAGGAGATGCGGCGGACCTGAGCGCTCGCAGGGTGAGACCAGGTCAACGCAGACCATACAGAAGAAGCGGTCACGACCTGATCTTGAGGCGGACCCTAGTCACCAATTGTAACAGCTACAATCGGCATGATGCGACGCAGCGCATCAACCTTCCCTTAACCTCAACGAATACGGTTTATCATCAAGGTGAACGCCAAGACGTCCGTCAGGCGGCGTCGAGAACCACGCGGTTGCGACCGTCGCGTTTCGCCCGGTAGAGCGCCTGATCGGCGCGCTTGATGATGGCCTCGCCGGACGTGTCGCCACCCTGCCGCTGGGCCATGCCGATGGACACGGTGACGTCGATGGCCCGGGCCCCCTTATGGATCGGGAACGGGTCGCTCGCGACGCGGTTGCGGATACGCTCGGCGACGATCGATGCGACGCCGGCATCGGTGTCGGGCATGACGACGACGAACTCCTCGCCGCCGAGGCGGCACACGAGATCGATGCCGCGAACGGACTTGCGCAGGCGCTGAGCGAACTCCCGCAGCACCTCATCGCCGGCATCATGGCCCCAGGTGTCGTTGACCGACTTGAAGAAGTCGATGTCGAGGACGAGGACCGAAAGCGGCTTGCCGCGCATCGAGGCCTGGTCGACCAGCGTGCCGAGATGGCTCTCCATGTAGCGGCGATTGTGCAGGCCAGTGAGGCCGTCGGTGATCGCCATTTCCATCGACTGCTGGACATTGTCGCGCAGGCGGGCGGTGTAGCGCTTCTTGCGCACCTGCGTGCGCACGCGGGCCGCCATCTCGTTGCGGTCGATGGGACGCAGCAGGTAATCGTTGGCGCCAATGTCGAGGCTCCGAAGCAGGCGCGCCTCATCCTCGGGTTCGGCGATGACGAGGATCGGCAGGCCGCGGGTGCGGTCGAGCGAGCGCAGCTGCGAGCACAGGCGCAGCGGGTCGAAATCCGCCAGCGCCAGCGAGACCATGATGAGGTCGTAATCGGTCTCGGCGGCGCGGAAGAGCGCCTCCTGCGGACGCGTCTCCACCTCGACCTGATGCTGGCTGCGCAGGGCCTGGACGATCCGCTCGTGCGACGAGGTGCGATCATCGACCACCAGGACGCGGCCATTGAGCCCGGTTTCCGCGACGGCCTCCGTGAGCGGATCGCGCATGCCGATCTCGCGGGAGGTGACGGCGCGCATGCGCAGCTCGTCCTGCATCATCTTCAGCCGCACGAGGGATCGGACGCGCGTCACGAGAGCAAGGTCATTGACCGGCTTGGTCAGGAAGTCGTCGGCACCGGCCTCAAGCCCCTTCACCCGGTCGGCCGGCTGGTCGAGGGCGGTGACCATGATGACGGGGATGTGGTGGGTCGCGGGATTGGCCTTGAGGCGGCGGCAGGTCTCGAACCCGTCCATCTCCGGCATCATCACGTCGAGCAGGACGATGTCGCACTGGGCACGGTCGCAGATCGACAGGGCTTCGGCACCCGACGAGGCCGTGACCACGTCGAAATACTCCGCCGAAAGCCGCGCCTCCAGCAGCTTGACGTTGGCGAGGATGTCATCGACGACGAGAACGCGGGCGGTCATGGAGGAACCCTCAGGAGGCGCCGAGGAAATGCCGGACGGTTTCGAGGAACTTGGCGACGGAGATCGGCTTCGACAGATAGGCCTCGCAGCCCCCTGCCCTGATGCACTCCTCGTCGCCCTTCATGGCGAAGGCGGTGACGGCGATGATCGGAATGTGCCGGATCGTCTCGTCTTCCTTGATCCAGCGGGTAACGTCGAGCCCCGAGATCTCCGGCAGCTGGATGTCCATAAGGATGAGGTCGGGCTTGTGCTCACGGGCGAGCGACAGCGCCTCGTTGCCGTTCCGGGTCTGGATGGTGGCGTAACCGTTCGCCTCCAGAAGGTCGTGGAAGAGCTTCATGTTGAGCTCGTTGTCTTCCACGATCATCACGGTCTTCGACATCGGCCACTCGCACTCCGAAGGTCCGCCCCCGATGGTTGCCGGAGCCTGACGGATCGTGTCCAAGCTAACGGCAAATCCTTTCAAAAGGACAAACCATGACGCTACGTCGCCCGACCTCTTCGCGTGAAAGTGCCGAAACGATAGCCGTCCAGGCGCTCGGTTTTCTGGCCGGCGACGAGGACCAGCTGCAGCGTTTTGCCTCCCTCGCGGGCATCGATCTGGGGCAAATTCGCGAGGCAGCGACGCAGCCTGGCTTCCTCGTGGCCGTCATGGACCACTTCATGGCGGATGACAGCCTGCTTCTCGCCTTCGCTGCCCATGCAGGCCTGAAGCCCGAGGCCGTCGTGCGCGCGGCCCACCAGCTCGGCGCCGGCCCGCGGGAGCGCGATCACGCCTGATGCCAAAAGCCCCCTTGCGGGCCAAGGGCGTCACCCCCACCCTGTCGCTATGGCTCTCCTCGCCTTCTGCCGCGACTGTTTCGCCGAGGTGCCCGGGGAGGCTCCGCGCTGCCGGGCCTGTGGCTCGCCGCGCCTCGCGCGCCATGCAGAGCTCGGCGCACTCTCCATCGCTCATGTGGACTGCGACGCCTTCTATGCGGCCATCGAGAAGCGCGACGATCCGACCCTCGTCGACAAGCCGCTGATCGTCGGCGGCGGCCGGCGCGGGGTCGTCTCGACCTGCTGCTACGTCGCGCGCATTCACGGCGTGCGCTCGGCCATGCCGATGTTCAAGGCGCTGGCGCTCTGCCCGGACGCCGTGGTCATCAAGCCCAATATGGAGAAATATGCGGCGGTGGGTCGGCAGGTGCGGCAGGCCATGCTGGCGCTGACACCCCTGGTCGAGCCGCTTTCCATCGACGAGGCCTTCCTCGACCTCACCGGCACTGAGCGGCTGCATGGCGCGCCCCCTGCCCTCACCCTCGCCCGCTTCGCCCGGCAGGTGGAGAAGGAGATCGGCATCACCGTCTCGGTCGGCCTGTCCTACAACAAGTTCCTGGCGAAGATCGCCTCGGACATCGACAAGCCGCGCGGTTTCGCGGTGATCGGCCGCGGCGAGGCGCTGGATTTCCTCGGAGCGAGGCCCGTGTCCCTGATCTGGGGCGTCGGCAAGGCCATGCAGCAGGCCCTGGAGCGCGACGGCCTGAGGCTGATCGCCGATCTGCGGCGGATCGAGGAAAGCGAGCTGATGCGCCGCTATGGCGCGATGGGTCTGAGACTGGCCCGGCTCTGCCGCGGCATCGACGACCGGCGCGTCTCGTCGGATGGCGAAACCAAGTCGGTGTCGGCGGAGACCACCTTCGACACCGACATCCGCGACGGCCGGGCGCTGGAGAAGATCCTGTTCCGCCTCTGCGAGAAGGTCTCTGCCCGGGCCAAGGCCCAGGGGCTCGCCGGCAACACCGTGACGCTCAAGCTGAAGAGCGCCGACTTCAAGATCCGCACCCGGTCGCGCGGCCTGCCGACCCCGACCGTTCTGGCGGCGCGCCTGTTCGAGACGGGACGCGAGATGCTGGGTAAGGAGGCCGACGGCACGGCATACCGGCTGATCGGCATCGGCCTGTCGGACCTTACCACCCTCGACAAGGCCGACCCCGCCGACCTCGTCGATACGTCCATCGCCCGCAACGTGAAGGTGGAGGGCGCGGTGGATGCGCTGCGTGCGAAATTCGGCCGCGGGGCGGTGGTGAAGGGCATCACCTTCGACGACTGAGCGGCGCTCACGGCCTCTCGCAGGGCGTCGCGGCCTGCCAGTCGAGCTGGATGAGCTCGCCGCGCAGCGAGAATTCCGGATAGTTGATGACCATGCGGCGCGACACGCCGTTCTCGTAGAGTTCGAAGGCGATGGAATAGGCCGGCGTTCCGCCGTCCTTGCCCTGCTCGAAATAACTGATCGTCACCGGCCAGCGGGGGAGCCCGGCAAGCCGCGGGTCGCGCGCGGCGGGCTCGGCCTCCTGGGGCTCGCCCTCCATGCGGCGGCCGATGATGGCGGTGGCGTCATAGACGCGATCGCCCGTCTCGGCACCGTCATAGACCTTGGCCTCCAGGATGGTGCGGCCCTCGCGGGCGGCCTCGACCATGCGCAGCAGGTGCTCGGTGGGGAAGATGACCGCGCGGTCGAGGCTCTGCGTGCCCTCGCGCGGCTTGCGCAGGCGAACCGCAACCGCATCGGCGGCGCGGTTGGCGCTGCCGTCGGTCTCCAGATAGGGCGCGCCGTTCTGGGTGGCGCGGGAGGTGAACCGGAAGCCGGAGCCGTCACCCTCCTCGAAATGGGCGGTGCGGGCGTCCATAACGACCCGATTGCCATTCATGGTGAGTTCGACCACCTGGCGGAAATTGGTGGTGAAGCCCTCGCAGCGATTGCCGGTGGTCTCGAAGAGAATGCGGCCCCGCGCCTGCTCAAGGCTACCGGAGGCGCGCCGATCGTCGAGCTTCAGCTCGTAGACCGCCCGGTGCGGCGCAAGGGTCGGCGCCTGGGCGCGCGCCGCAGGGGCGAAGACAGCGAGGACAACGGCGGACAGGAGGACTGAGCGCGAGGGCACGGCAGATGGCATCGGGGGCTCCGGGCGCGGGGCATCCGCGCGTCACAGGGTCGGGCCGGTGCGTCGCAGGCTACAGGGGCGGACCGGCGGCGACAACGCGGCATGGATGTGTCGCTGCGTTCCGTCTTGTCGCGGCCGTCCCCTTGAGGCAGGGTCCCGGCGCTTCTCCGTTGCCAGTGGTCGAGGTCCTGCCATGTCCGCCATCACCGCCCGTCTCGCCGAACTCGGCATCGTGCTCCCCGAGCCCGTCGCGCCCGTCGCCAATTACGTGCCTTACGTGCGCAGCGGCTCGCTGCTGACCGTCTCCGGCCAGATCTCGCTCGGCCCGAACGGGCTGATGGCGGGCAAGCTGGGTGGCGGCGTCTCGATCGAGGAAGGGCAGAAGGCGGCACGCCAGTGCGGCCTCAACGTCATCGCCCAGATCAAGGCCGCGATTGGCAATCTCGACGGTGTCATCCGCATCGTCCGCCTCGGCGGTTTCATCAACTGCACGCCCGACTTCCTCGACGGCCCCAAGGTGATGAACGGCGCGTCCGACCTGATGGTGGAAGTCTTCGGCGACAAGGGCCGCCACGCCCGCTCGACGATCGGTGTCGCCGCGCTGCCGGCCAATGCCGCCGTCGAGGTCGAGGCGCTGGTCGAGATCGCGTGATGGCCGGGCGCGCTGATCTGTCCTGGCTGACGGCGCGGCCCATCGCCCATCGCGGGCTGCATGGCCTTGCCGCCGGCACCCTTGAGAACTGCCCGCGCGCCTTCGCTGCCGCCATTGCCGGCGGCTATGCCATCGAATGCGACGTCCAGCCGACGGCCGATGGCGACGCCATCGTCTTCCATGATTCGACCCTCGACCGTCTCACCACGGCGAGCGGCCGGGTCGGTTCGCGGACTGTCGCCGACCTGCGCGCCACCACGTTCAAGGCGACGGACGACCGGATGGGGACGCTCGCCGACCTGTTCGCGCAGGTCGCCGGCCGCGTGCCGCTGGTGGTGGAAATCAAATCGGAATTCGACGGGCGGCTCGATCTCACCCGCCGCGTTGCGGCGCTGGCGGCCAGCTACACAGGCCCGCTCGCCCTGATGTCCTTCGATCCCGGCCCCATCGCCTGGCTGAAGGAGAACGCCTCTGCCCTGGTGCGCGGCATCGTCGCCGAGAGCCATTATGCCGGAGCCCATTGGGCGAAGCTGCCGGAGGCGGTGCGCCGCGACCTCGCCACCCTCGCCCATGCCTCCCGCACGGAGCCGGATTTCCTCTCCTGGCGCGTCGCGGACCTGCCCAATGCCGCGACGACGGCGTTCCGCGCTGCCGGCAAGCCGGTGATCTGCTGGACGGTACGCACGGATGACGAGCGTGTGATCGCGGCGAAGCATGCGGATCAGGTGACCTTCGAGGGCTATCTCGCCTAATCTGCCGGCCATGTCTGACAGCTTCACCATCCGTGTCGCCCGCAGCCTCATGGACATCGCGGCGGGAGACTGGAATGCCTGCGCCGCCGATTCCACGGGTGCCGTCGACCCTTTCCTCGACCACGCCTTCTTCCTGTCACTGGAGGAATCGAAATCCGCGGTGCGGGAGACCGGCTGGCTCGGCCATCACCTCGTTCTCGAGCGTGGCGGTGCGGTCGCCGGCATCCTGCCCTGCTACCTGAAGAGCCATTCCCGCGGCGAATACGTGTTCGACGCCGGCTGGGCCGATGCCTATGAGCGCGCCGGCGGGCGCTACTATCCGAAGCTGCAGGCGAGCGTGCCCTTCACGCCAGCCACCGGGCGCCGCCTGCTGGTCCGCCCCGGGGAAGGTGCGGATCTGGCGCGGTCGGCCCTCGTTCAGGGTGCGGCGCAGGTCGCGGCCGAAGCCGGCGTCTCCTCGCTTCACGTTACCTTCTGCCCGGAGGACGAATGGGCCCTGATGGGCGAGGCAGGCTATCTGCAGCGCACCGATACCCAGTTCCACTTCGAGAATGAGGGCTATGGCACCTTCGAGGATTTCCTCACCGCCCTCTCCTCCCGCAAGCGCAAGGTGATCCGCCGTGAGCGGCGCGATGCGCTGGAGGGGAACGGCATCACCATCCGCCGCCTCACCGGGCGCGAGCTGACGGAGGCGGTCTGGGACGACTTCTTCGCGTTCTACATGGATACCGGCTCGCGCAAATGGGGCCGGCCCTATCTGACGCGGGCCTTCTACTCGCTGATTGGTGAGCGGATGGCGGACCGAATCCTGTTGGTCATGGCCGAACGCGAGGGCCGCTACGTTGCCGGCGCCATCAATTTCATCGGCCGGGAGGTGCTCTATGGGCGCCATTGGGGCGCGGTCGAGCAGCACCCCTTCCTGCATTTCGAGGTCTGCTACTATCAGGCCATCGACTTTGCCATCGAGAAGGGCCTGAAGCGCGTCGAGGCAGGGGCTCAGGGCGAGCACAAGCTGGCACGAGGCTACAAGCCGGTGACGACCTATTCGACCCATCTGATTGTCGATCGCGGCTTCCGCCGGGCGGTCGAGGACTATCTGGAGCGCGAGCGGCGCTATATCGCCGAGGCGATCGATGAACTCGGCGCTTTGACGCCGTTCCGCCGCGCCGAGATGGAAGAGCAGGACTGACGGCTCCGGCCTTACAGGCCGTCGAAGAGCCCCCCACCACGTCGGCGACACCCGAGACGATCGATCCGGCGGTTTCGGCGGCACCGGAAACGATGGCGCCACCCGTCTCGAAGGCACCGGTGGCGAGGGTGCCGGCCGTCTCGGTCACCGTGCTGGCTGCTGCAGCCGTGGTGCGGCCGACGGTGGAAGCGGCGGTTCCAACGAGGTCGAGGACACTGCCGGCAACGTCCGCGACGTCGACCCATGAGCCGTTCTCGGCGGCCTTGCGCTTCTCCTCGGCCTCCGCCTCTTCGGCGGCCTTGGCGGCGATGCTGGGGTCGATGGCCATGGGCTCTCCTTCGGCGGGTGCGGCTTTCCCTGCGCTGGCGGGCATGATTGGAGCCGATCATGTCAGCCCGATGCCGCGGTGAACGACCCCCCGTTACGCACGCCTGCGGCGATGAACGGCTCCTAAACGCGGCGATATGAGCGGTTCAGATGGCGAGGAGCACAGTCACCCTCGAACCGGTTCACACGGTTTCGCTTCGAACCCCAAGGAGATTGACCATGATGCATCGCCGCTCGTTCTTCACCGCCCTCGGTGCTGGTGTCGCCGCGACCGCCCTCGCCGCCGCTGCCGCCCAGGCCGCTCCCGCCGCCGAGGTTCTGAGCGCCATCGAGCCCGCCGCCACCACCACCGTGACGCCGGAGGCCGGCGAGCCGGTCGAGATGCGCCGCCGTGGCCGCCGCCATGCTCGCCGCCATGCCCGCCGCGCCCATCGCCGCGCCCGCCGGGTGGCCCGCCGCACCGCGCGCCGCGCCTGACGCCACCCTCCGACGCCCGGCGACATGGCCTCCGCCGCCGGGCGTCGACAGGCAGAAACACATGACAGTGACTGTCGGTAACGAAGCGGATTGACGCCGCGTCACCCGCGCATCACCGTGCCCCCCGATGCGCAGCCTGCCTGAGGAGAAATGCCCATGATCCATCGTCGCACTTTCGCCGTGGCCGCCCTCGGCGGTCTGGCCGTCGCTGCCGCCGCCGGTTCGGCCCAGGCCGCGCCTGCCACCGCTCCCGTCGCTCCGGTGGCTCCGGCCGCCGCGACCCCGACGGAGATGCAGTACTACATCGTGCGTCGGCGTCGCCGCCGCGTGTTCGTCGTGCGCCGCCGGCGCGTCTTTGTGGTTCGCCGTCGCTTCGTGCGCCGCCGCTACTACTGGTGATCGGCTGCGGCGCTTGACGCCGCGCCATCGGATTGCGACACCCTCGCGGTTCTCATCGCGAGGGTGTTTCCATGTCCGCCGCCTATGATCCGAACAACGTCTTCGCCAAGATCCTGCGCGGCGAGATGCCGGCCCACAAGGTCTACGAGACCGACAAGGTGCTGGCCTTCATGGACATCATGCCCCGTGCCGATGGCCACGTGCTGGTGATCCCCAAAGCGGCTGCGCGCAACATCCTCGACATCAACCCTGACGACCTCGCCGAGCTCGCCAAGGCGGTGCAGTTCGTCGCCAAGGGCGTGAAGAAGGCCATGGCGGCCGATGGACTGACGATCCAGCAGTTCAACGAGAGCGCCGGCGGCCAGGTGGTGTTCCACATCCACGTCCACGTCCTGCCGCGCTGGGATGGCGTCGCCCTCCGCCCGCATACCGGCGCGATGGAGAACGGCGAGGTTCTGGCGAAACACGCGGCGACCATCCGCAGCGCGCTTGAGGCCATGCAGGCCGGCAGCTGATCAGCGGATCCCGAGCCAGAGCGAGGCCCCGACGATCACCGCCTCGGCCGAGAGGACGCCAAGCAGCACGGATTTCCGCCCCGCTGCATAGGCCGTGAGGCCGATGACGAAGGCCGCAACACGCCAACCAGTCGGCAGGTCGGCAAGCGCTCCACCGGGGAAGAAGGCGAGCTTCGCCACGACCGCTGCGAGGGTCGCCGTGGCTACCGCTCGCACCCAGACCAGGATCTCGGAGGTCTCGTCGAGGCCACGCCCGACGACCAGCGCCATCCAGCGCCAGATCTCGCTGGGAAGCACGCCGACCAGAAGCAGCGCGATATAGGGTGTCGGATCGGAGCCAAAGAGGGTCATGGCGCCTCCCGCAGGCGCTTCAACCGCGCGAGGCCATAGGCGAGCGTGCCGCCACCAAGGCCGGCATAGAGCAGCTCCAGCCCGTCACCGATCGTGCTTGCCGCCAGGAGCCCGAAGAAGCCGAAGCCGATGGCAAGGCGATCGGAGAGCGCGCGCGCTGTGGTGAAGAGCGACAGCAGGAAGAAGATCGGCGTGAGGAAGAGCAGCGCCGCGCTGAAGGCCGGCGGGATGATGCCGGCGAGGAAATAGCCGACCGCCGTCGCGGTGGTGGCGGAGGCAAGGAGCCCCGTCCCGAGCCCGAGGAAGAACGGCACCCGGCCCTCGGCATCGATCTGCGGCAGCAGCCTCAGGCCCTCGACCCAGATGGAAATGGCGACGAAATGGGCGCAGATCACCGCCACGACCGGGTTGCGGTTCTGCAACCGGAGATAGGGCAGCAGCGACACGACCATGGGCAGCAGGCGCACCGAGGACAGGCCGACGGTGATTCCAACCGCGACCCAGGATGCGCCGGAGGCAAGTCCGCCGACGAGGATGAGGTGGGCCGGCCCCGCCCAGATCAGCACCGTAGCGAGCAGCGCCCAGGCGAGAGGCATGCCGTAGCCGGCACAGACGGAGCCGATGCCGATGAAGGTCGCGGCAAGAATCACGGCGGGAAGCGCGACCGCAGCCCGCAATCCCTGGCGGAAATAGGCGGACTGGCTGAGGGGAAGGGAGGGCTCGGCGGCTGACATCACCGCCGATCACGCCGCGGAAGCGTCGGGCTTGGCAAGGAACGATGCTGCATGAAGGCCATTCATCGCCCGAAAGGGGGAGCCGGAAGCGACCAATCCTGAAACGACGAAGCCCGGCGCGTCGGTGACGGCCGGGCTCGCATCCGCGGGATCGTGATGGCGAACGGTCAGTCCGCCTTGAGCGGCACCTTCGGCACCGAGCCGGACGGGCGCTTCGGCTCGGTCGGAGCGGGAACGCCGCCCGCGCCGCCACCCGAGCCGCCCTTCGGCTTGCGCTTCGCCTTGGCCGGGGTGCTCTTGGCCGCGCGCTTGGCTATCTTGCGCACGTCCGGGGCGACCGGCTCCGGCTTCGGCGTCACGGGGCCGGCCGGATAGTCGAAACCGAGGATGGGGAATCCCTCCTCGTCCTTCGAGACTATGACCCGGACATGGCCGCCATTCTTCAGCCGGCCAAAGAGCAGGTCCTCGGCGAGCGGCTTCTTCACATATTCCTGGATGACGCGGGCCATCGGACGCGCGCCCATCTGCTCGTCATAACCGCGCTCGATGAGCCAGTCCTTGGCGTCGGGCGACAGCTCGATGGTGACCTGACGGTCGGCGAGCTGAGCCTCGAGCTGGAGGATGAACTTCTCGACGACATTGCCGATGACCTCGGTCGACAGGTGACCGAAGGCGATCGTGGCGTCGAGACGGTTGCGGAATTCCGGCGCGAAGAGACGGTTGATGGCCTCGGTGTCCTCGCCGGTGCGCTTGTTGCGGGTGAAGCCAATGGCAGGCTTGGCAAGATCCGCGGCGCCCGCATTGGTCGTCATGATCAGGATGACGTTTCGGAAATCGACCTGCTTGCCGTTGTGGTCGGTCAGCTTCCCGTGATCCATGATCTGCAGAAGGATGTTGAAGAGGTCCGGATGGGCCTTCTCGATCTCGTCCAGCAGCAGCACGCAATAGGGGTTCTGGTCGATGCCGTCGGTGAGCAGGCCGCCCTGGTCGAAGCCGACATAGCCAGGAGGCGCGCCGATCAGGCGGGATACCGTGTGGCGCTCCATGTATTCCGACATGTCGAAGCGGAGCAGCTGGACGCCCAGCACCTGGGCAAGCTGCTTGGCGACCTCGGTCTTGCCAACGCCGGTGGGCCCTGAGAACAGGTAGTTGCCGATCGGCTTTTCCGGTTCGCGCAGGCCGGCGCGGGCGAGCTTGATCGAGGCTGAGAGCGCCTCGATGGCCTTGTCCTGGCCGTAGACGACGCGCTTCAGCGTGTTCTCGATGTTGCGCAGCACCTCGGCATCGTCCTTGGAGACGGTCTTCGGCGGGATCCGCGCCATGGTGGCGATCGTCGCCTCGATCTCCTTGATGCCGATCGTCTTCTTGCGCTTGCCCTCAGGGACCAGCATCTGCGCCGCGCCAGTCTCATCGATCACGTCGATCGCCTTGTCGGGCAGCTTGCGGTCATGGATGTAGCGGGCCGAGAGTTCCACCGCGGCGCGGATCGCGTCGTTGGTGTAGCGCAGCTTGTGATAGGTCTCGAAGGTCTGCTTCAGCCCCTTGAGGATCTCGATGGAGTCCGCGACCGTCGGCTCGGTGACGTCGATCTTCTGGAAGCGGCGGACGAGGGCGCGGTCCTTCTCGAAGTACTGGCGGTACTCCTTGTAGGTGGTCGAGCCGATGCAGCGCAGCGTGCCCTGGGCGAGCGCCGGCTTCAGAAGGTTCGAGGCGTCCATGGCGCCGCCCGACGTCGCACCCGCACCGATAACGGTGTGGATCTCGTCGATGAACATGATGGCGTTGGGGTGGGCCTCCACCTCCTTGATCACCTGCTTCAGCCGCTCCTCGAAGTCGCCGCGATAGCGGGTGCCGGCGAGCAGCGTGCCCATGTCGAGCGAGAAGACGGTGGCGTCCTTCAGCACCTCGGGCACGTCGTTCTCGACGATGCGCTTGGCGAGGCCCTCGGCGATGGCGGTCTTGCCGACACCGGGATCGCCGACCAGCAGCGGGTTGTTCTTCTGGCGGCGGCAGAGCACCTGGATGGTGCGGCTGATCTCGCTGTCACGGCCGATCAGCGGATCGATTCGGCCCTCGCGCGCCTTCTTGTTGAGATTGACGCAATAGGTGTCGAGCGCGTCGCCCTTCTTCTTGTCGTCCTGGCCCTTGTCGCCGCTGCCCTTGGCCTCTTCCGGCTCGTCGGCGCCCTTCGGCGCCCGCGTCTCGGAGAGCCCGGCGCGCTTGGCGATGCCGTGGCTGATGTAGTTGACCGCGTCGTAGCGGGTCATGTCCTGCTCCTGCAGGAAATAGGCGGCGTGGCTCTCGCGCTCGGCGAAGATCGCGACGAGCACGTTGGCGCCGGTGACCTCCTCGCGGCCGGAGGACTGCACGTGGATCACGGCGCGCTGGATGACCCGCTGGAAGCCGGCGGTGGGCTTGGAATCCTCCGAGCCGTCGGTGATGAGATTCTCAAGTTCGGTGTCGATGTAACCGACGAGGCTCTTCTTCAGCTTCTCCAGGTCGACGCTGCAGGCCTTCATCACCGCCGCGGCGTCCTGGTCGTCGACGAGGGCAAGCAGCAGATGCTCGAGCGTCGCATATTCGTGGCGCCGCTCGTTGGCGAGCGCGAGGGCCCGGTGGAGAGACTGTTCAAGGCTGCGGGAGAATGAGGGCAAGGGAACCTCGGATTATCGGTCGCGGCGCCTGACGGCGCCTGGGAGGGCCGGCTGGGCGGCCCCGGGGCAAATCACTTCTTCTCCATCACGCATTGGAGAGGGTGCTGGTTCTTGCGGGCGAAGTCCATGACCTGGGTCACTTTCGTTTCGGCGACCTCATAGGTGTAGACCCCGCATTCGCCGACGCCGTGCTGGTGGACGTGCAGCATGATGCGGGTGGCGTCATCGGCGCTCTTGTTGAAGAATTTCTGGAGGATGTGCACCACGAACTCCATCGGCGTGTAGTCGTCGTTCAGCAACAACACGCGATAAAGGCTCGGGCGCTTGGTCTGGGGGCGCGTCTTGGCGATGACCGAGGTGCCGGGACCGCCGGGATCCTGGTCGCGCTCGTCGCGTTTGCCCGCCATGGCCAGCGGCTTTGCTGCCCCGACCGGATGGAATGCTTGAGGCATGGCGTCCTTGGTCATCGTCCTCTCGTGCCGGTGGAGCGGCACCCCCGATCAGTCCAATCCTGCTGTGTCCACTCCAAGGCGAAACCCTGGCACCGAGAATGCGAGATACATGCCGGGACGGGCAAGGGAACTCTGACCGTAAAAATAGGGAAGCCTGAACGGGATCGCCAGATCACCGCCCAGGCTTTCACCGTTCATTTGTCACCACGGGGCATGGCCGGCAGGCGACCTCACGCCGCCTTCTTCGTTTCAGCGATCTTCACGAGGTTGCGCAGGATCACCGCGGTGCCCTTGAGACGGTCGTCGGCCTTCGGCCAGTCGCGGATGAACACGATCTTCTGGTCTGGCCTGACCTTCGCCAGCGAGCCCTGCTCGCCGATGTAGCGGACGAGGCCGGCGGGATTGGCGAACTTGCCTTGGCGGAACGTCATGACGATACCGCGCGGGCCGGAATCGACCTTTTCGACATTGGCCCGGCGACAATAGGCCTTGATGACTGCGACCTTGACGAGGTGCTGGACCTCCTCGGGCAGCGGGCCGAAGCGGTCGATCATCTCGGCGGCGAAGGCGTCGATGGCCTCGTCGGTGTCGAGGTCGCCGAGGCGGCGATAGAGCGACAGGCGCAGGCCGAGGTCCTCGACATAGGTTTCGGGAATGAGGATCGGCGTGCCGACGGTGATCTGCGGCGACCAGCGGTCCTCCACCGTCTCCTCGACGAAGCCGGCCTTCATCATCGACACGGCCTCCTCCAGCATCTGCTGGTAGAGCTCGTAGCCGACCTCCTTGATGTGGCCCGACTGTTCGTCGCCGAGCAGGTTGCCGGCGCCGCGGATATCGAGGTCGTGCGAGGCCAGCTGGAAGCCAGCGCCGAGGCTGTCGAGCGACTGCAGCACCTTGAGCCTCTTCTCGGCCTGCGCGGTCACAGGCTTGTTCTCGGGCAATGTGAACAGCGCATAGGCACGGGTCTTCGCCCGGCCGACGCGGCCCCGCAGCTGGTAGAGCTGGGCGAGGCCAAACATGTCGGCGCGCCAGACGATCAGCGTGTTGGCGCGGGGGATGTCGAGGCCGGATTCGACGATCGTCGTCGAGAGGAGGATGTCGACCTTGCCGTCGTAGAAGGCGCCGATCCGGTCCTCGAGCTCGCCGGCTGCCATCTGGCCGTGGGCGATGATGAACTTGGCCTCCGGGACATGCTCGCGCAGGAAGGCCTCGGCTTCGGCCAGATCCTCGATGCGCGGGCAGACGAAGAAGGCCTGGCCGCCGCGGTAGCGCTCGCGCAGCAGGGCCTCGCGGATGATCAGCGGATCGAAGGGCGTGACGAAGGAGCGGACCGCAAGGCGATCCACCGGCGGCGTCGCGATAATGGAGAGATCGCGCACGCCGGTCATGGCGAGCTGCAGGGTGCGCGGGATGGGTGTCGCGGTCAGGGTCAGCACGTGGACCTCGGCGCGCAGCTCCTTGAGGCGCTCCTTGTGGCCGACGCCGAAATGCTGCTCCTCATCAACGATGACGAGGCCCAGATCCTTGAACGCAATGGCCTTGCCGAGGAGGGCGTGGGTGCCGACGACGATGTCGACAGTGCCGTCGGCGAGGCCCTTCTTGGCGGCGGCGAGATCGACCGAGCCCACCATGCGCGAGGCCTGGGCCACCGTCACGGGCAGGCCCTTGAAGCGCTCGGAGAAGGTCTTGAAATGCTGGCGGGCGAGCAGCGTCGTGGGCACGACCACGGCGACCTGCTTGCCGCCCATGACGGCGGCGAAGGCGGCACGCAGGGCCACTTCCGTCTTGCCGAAGCCGACATCGCCGCAGATGAGGCGATCCATGGGGCGACCGGCGCCGAGATCGTCGAGCACGGCGTCGATAGCATTGGCCTGGTCGTCGGTCTCGTCATAGGGGAAGCGCGCGGCGAACTCGTCGTAGGCGCCATCAGGCGGCACCAGGCGCGGGGCCTCGCGCAGCTGGCGAGCCGCGGCGATCTTGATGAGACCGGCGGCCATTTCCAGGATGCGCTTTTTCAGGCGGGCCTTGCGCTGCTGCCAGGCGCCGCCACCGAGCTTGTCGAGCTGGGCCTCGGCATCCTCCGAGCCGTAGCGCGACAGGAGTTCGATGTTCTCCACGGGCAGGAACAGCTTGTCGCCGCCGGCATAGTGGATCTCGACGCAGTCGTGCGGTGCGCCAACCGCGGTGACGGTCTTCAGCCCGATGAAGCGGCCGATGCCGTGGTCGACATGGACGACGAGGTCACCGGCGGCGAGCGTCGTGACGTCGGAGAGGAAGTCCTGGGCACGCTTGCGGCGCTTCTGGGCGCGCACGAGCCGGTCGCCGAGAATGTCCTGCTCACCAATGACGACGAGATCGGGTGTCTCGAAACCCTCCTCGATGCCGAGCACAGCGAGGGCGATCTCGTCGCCGCGCAGCGCTTCGGCGGAGGCCCAACTCGCCACCGGCCGCAGAGGCTTAAGGCCGTGATCCTCGAGGATCGGCTGCAGGCGCTCGCGCGAGCCCTCCGACCAGGCGGCAATGAGGACGCGCTTCTTCTCCTGGCGCAAAGCTGCGACATGGGCGGTGACAGCGTCGAAGACGTTGGCGTTCTCGTCGGCGCGTTCGGCGGCGAAGGAGCGACCGCGCCGGCCCTCGAGGTCGAGCATGGCGCCGTCCGAGGCGCCCGCGAGCGCGAAAGGCGAGAGCTTCACCACGGCCTCGCCGCCACGGCGGCGGTCCCAGTCGGCCGGCGTCAGATAGAGCGCGTCGGGCGGCAGCGGCTTGTAGCTTGCCCCCGAGCCATCCTGCTCCATCTGGGATTTGCGGGCGTCGTAATAGTCGGCGATCGTCGTCAGCCGCTCCTTCGCCGCCTCCTCGACCTGCGCGTCCAGCACGATGCCGGCATCCGGCACATAGTCGAAGAGCGTGTCGAGCTTGTCGTGGAAGAGCGGCATCCAATGCTCGACGCCGGGGTGGCGGCGGCCCTCGGACACGGCTTCATAGAGCGCATCGCCCTTGGTCGAGCCGCCGAAGGCGCGGACATAGGCGAGGCGGAACTTCACCATGGTCTCGGAGGTGATCTGCACTTCCGAGGTCGGCACGAGGTCGAGGCGCTTCAGGTTGCCAGTGGTGCGCTGAGTCTCGGGATCGAAGGACCGGATGGATTCGAGCTGGTCGCCGAAGAAGTCGAGGCGGATCGGTGCATCGAGCCCCGGCGCGAAGAGATCGAGAATGCCGCCGCGCACGGCATATTCGCCGACCTCGCGGACGGTCGAGGTGCGCAGGTAGCCGTTGGTTTCGAGCCAGGTCTGCAAATCGCCCATGGCGATGACATTGCCGGGCGCCGCCGAGAGCGACTGGCGGGCAAGGAGGTCCCGGGACGGCACCCGCTGCAGCGCCGCGTTGATCGTCGTCAGCACGATGGCCGGCGTCGCACGACCGGTGGTGCGGGCAAGCCGCGACAGGGTCAGCATCCGCCGGGCCATGAGCGCGCCGTTGGGCGAGGCGCGGTCATAGGGCTGGCAGTCCCAGGCCGGCACAGGCAGGATTTCGATCCCCGGCGCGAAGAAGGCGAGCGCCGTCTCCATGGCCTGCATGCGCGGTCCGTCGCGGCAGATCACCACCAGTTCCGGCGAGGCCTGGTTGCCCTTGGCGTGGAGCTGGCGGGCCAGGTCCGCGACGACGAGCGCGTCGAAGCCCTGCGGCACGCCGGCAAGGGTCAGGCGGCCCCGCGAGGCCACGACGTCGGCAGGGGAACGCTTGGCCATCAGCCGACCCAGGCCCCCTTGCCCTCGGCGTGGAAGGTCTTGAGCGAGCGGAAGACCGTGGTGTCGTAGTTGCTGGGCGTGTCGGCCTTGCTGGTGACCCAGGCAAAGAGATCGCGATCCGGCACCTCGATGAGCCGTTCGAAATCATCGAGCTCGGCATCGGTCAACTCGCCGATCCGCGCATCGGCAAAGCGGCCCATGATCAGGTCCATCTCGCGCGTGCCGCGATGCCAGGACCGGAACAGGATCTTGCGACGACGGGGGTCGAGATCGGCGGAGGAGCGTGTCGTTCCGGTCATCGGGGCCTCTTTGGACTGTGACGCCTATACGTCCAGGACCCATCGCGGATCGCTGCGAACGGCCGGCGCACAACGGCAAAAGCCGGAAGGCCCCTTTCGGGTCCCTGCCGGTGCCGCGCACCCCTAGCAAAGGCGCGGCGGGCAGCACAAGCGAGGCAGGGGTCCGGCGCCCTGCCCTGTCGGTGCCGCACGGCTCGGACTAGATTGCGGCCATGCGTCCCTCGCGACTCGATCCCCTCTTCGCGCCGCTCACCAGCCTGAAAGGCGTCGGCCCGAAATTCGAAGGTCTCTATGCGCGGCTCCTCGGCACCGAGGGGCCGCCGCGCGTCATCGACCTGCTTCTTCACCTGCCGCACACGATCATCGACCGACGGGCGCGCCCGACCCTCGCCGAGGCCGCGCCCGGCGCCATCGTCACGGTCGAGGTGCTGATCGAGAAGCACCGGCCCTCCCCGCCCGGCAAGGCACGCGCGCCCTATCGGGTCCTCGCCTCCGACGAGACGGGCGACGTCACGCTCGTCTGGTTCAATGCCCATCGCAGCCGCATCGAGCAGATGTGCCCGGTCGGCGAAACGCGGGTTGTCTCCGGCCGTATCGAGCTCTTCGACGGGATGCGCCAGATGGTCCATCCCGACCGGGTGCTGACGGCGGAGCAGGCCGCCTCCATGCCGATGATGGAGCCGGTCTATCCGCTCACCGAGGGCCTTGCCTCCGGCCATGTGCGACGGGCGGCGGAAGCCGCGCTCGACAGGCTGCCGGCGCTGGCCGAATGGCTCGATGCAAGGCTGAAGGACCGCCACTCCTGGCCCGCCTTCTCCGCGGCGCTCCGGACCGTCCACCAGCCGGACCGCCCCGAGGCCTTTGCGCCGGAAGGGCCTGCCTGGACGCGGCTCGCCTATGACGAACTCCTCGCCAACCAGCTCGCGCTCGGCCTTGTCCGCGCCAATCTCAAGCGACCCGCCGGCAACCGCAATGCGGGTGATGGATCGATTCGCGCGCGGATCGAGGCCGCCCTGCCCTTCGCGCTGACCGGCTCGCAGCGCCAAGCCATCGGCGAAATCGCTGCGGACATGGCGGCGCCGACGCGGATGCTGCGGCTTCTCCAGGGCGATGTCGGTTCGGGCAAGACGGTGGTGGCGCTGATGGCCATGGCGGCGTCAGCGGAAGCTGGCCGGCAGTCCGCCCTGATGGCGCCGACGGAACTGCTCGCGCGCCAGCATGCCCGCACCCTTACGCCGCTGGCCGAAGCCGCGGGCCTGAAGGTCGCCATCCTCACCGGCCGCGAGAAGGGCCGCGAGCGGGAGGCGGTGCTTGCCGGCCTTGCCGACGGGGCGATCCATATTGTGGTCGGCACCCACGCACTGTTCCAGGATGGCGTCACGTTCCGCGCCCTCGGCCTTGCGGTCATCGACGAGCAGCACCGCTTCGGCGTGCAGCAGCGCCTGGCGCTCGCCGCCAAGGGCGAGGCGGTGGACCTCCTGGTGATGACGGCGACGCCGATCCCGCGCACCCTCGTCCTCACCTATTTCGGCGACATGGACTCCTCGCAGCTCACCGAGAAGCCGGCCGGGCGCAAGCCCGTGGACACGCGCGTTATCGGCATGGACAAGCTCGGCGACGTGGTCGAGGGCATCGGCCGGGCCCTCGCCGCCGGCCGGCAGGTCTATTGGGTGTGCCCGCTCGTGGCTGAGGCCGAGGAGCCGACCGAGGACACACCGGACCTCGCCTCCGCCGAAGAGCGTTTCGAGATGCTGCGCCAGCGTTACGGGCCGGCGGTGGACCTCGTTCACGGCCAGATGAAGGGCGCCGACAAGGACGCGGCCATGGCGCGGTTCCAGGCCGGCGAGACCCGCTGCCTCGTTGCGACAACCGTCATCGAGGTCGGCGTCGACGTGCCGAAGGCCTCGATCATGGTCATCGACCATGCCGAGCATTTCGGCCTCGCGCAGCTGCACCAGCTCCGCGGCCGCATCGGTCGCGGTTCGGATGCGTCGACCTGCATCCTGCTCTATCGCGGCCCCCTCGGGGAAACCGCCGGCCGGCGTCTGGAGATCATGCGGGAGACAGAAGACGGCTTCCGCATCGCCGAGGAGGACCTGAAGCTGCGTGGCGAGGGCGACCTGCTCGGCACCAAACAATCGGGCATGCCGGGGTTCCGCATTGCCCGGCTCGAACATCATGCGCCGCTCCTCGAGACGGCGCGCAACGATGCCCGCGTGATCGTCGAGACCGACCCGCATCTGGCAGGTCCCCGTGGCGAGGCCCTGCGCGATCTGCTCTACCTGTTCGGGCGCAACGAGGCGATCCGCCTCGTCGAGGCGGGCTGAACCATGATCTCCCGGCCGTTCCGATTCATCCTGTTCTCCGCCGGCTGCCTGTTCACGGGCCTCGGCGTGATCGGCCTCATCCTGCCCGGCATTCCCGGAACGGTGTTCCTCATCCTTGCCGCCTGGTGCTTCGCGCGGTCTTCGCCGCGGTTCGAATGGTGGCTTTTGAACCATCCCAAGCTCGGGCCACCGGTGCGGCAATGGCGTCAGCGCGGCGCCATCGCACCGCGCATCAAGGCCGTCGCGATCGGCTCCATGGCCTTGTCCTGGGGCATCGTCTGGCTGACGGCGCCGCCCATCGGCATCGCCCTGTCCGGCATCGCCATCGCCGCGAGTGCCCTCTATGTCGGGACCCGCCCCTCGTCATGACAACCACGCCTGTCCGCGTCGTCTGCGCGGGAATTGCCACGCTCGACTTCGTCTATGGCCTCGACGCCATCCCGACCGTGCCGCTGAAATTCCGCACCCACCGCATGGAGCTGTCGGGCGGCGGGCTCGCCGGCAATGCAGCCACGGCCTGCGCCCGGCTCGGCGCCAAGGTAACGCTGGTGGCCAGGCTGGGCGACGATCCTTTCGCCGGCATGATCATGGACGAGTTCACCCGCGAGGGCATCGACGTCTCGGCCATCCGCCGCTGCCCCGGCCATCGCACGCCGGTCTCAGCGGTCATCATCGACGATGCCGGCGAGCGCATGGTGGTGAGCTATTCCGACCCGGACCTTCCCACCGATCCGGGCCTCGTCCCCGAGGGCGTCGAACGCGGGGCCCATGCCATCTATGCCGAAACACGGTGGATCGAGGCGGCGCTCGACCTGCTGCCGCGCGCCTGCGCGATCGGCATCCCCTCCGTCCTCGATGCCGACCGACGGCCGACCCGGCCGGAAGTCCTGACACTGGCGAGCCATGTCGGCTTCTCGGCGCAGGCGCTGCGCGACTGGACCGGGATCGACGATCTTGCCGCCGCCCTCGCCCATGCCGCCCGCGGGGCGGGCAACATCCTCGCGGTTACCGACGGCGCCCGCGGCTGCTGGTTCATGGACAAGGACCGGGTTGTTCATGTCCCGGCCTTCCCGGTGAGAGCGGTCGACACGCTGGGTGCCGGCGACACCTGGCATGGCGCGCTCGCCGTCGCGCTCGGTGAAGGACAGCCGCTGTCTCGCGCCATGCTTTTCGCCAACGCGGCGGCTGCCTTGAAATGCACGGAATTTGGCGGTCGGAAAGGCATGCCGCGGCGCGACCGCGTGGACGCCCTTCTGGCCGGGGCGTGACGATCTGCTAAGGTGCCCGGTGTGACGATGCTCTTCCGACCGCTCCTGTTCCTTGCGCCCCTGCTGCTCGCCGCCGCATCCCTCGCCCCGACGGCCGAGGCGCGCACCACCGGCGCGCTGGTACGCGGCGTCACCGACGCTCAAGTCCTCTATCGCAGCACGACGGTGAACCTGAGGGCCGGGCGGCCGGCCGAGGCCGAGGCGAGCCTGAAGACCCTCGTCGCCCTGTGGGACGAGACGGCTGCGGCCATACTCGCCGATCCGCCTCCCCTGGCCCAACGCATCAACCTCTTCGCCGAGCAGATGGAGGGGAGCCGCGCCCGCCTGAAGCGCGCCGCCGATGCCCTGTCGCAGGGCCGTACAGATGGAGCGCTGGACGAGCTGGCACCGCTCAAGCGCGACTGGATCACGTTGCGCCTCGGCCTCGGCCTCTATGGCCTCGTCGAATGCCTCGACGAGTCGAACCAGGCGCTGGACGCGCTCATGACCCACAAGCGGCAGACGCCCGATCTCACCCGCGCCGAGGCACGCGTCGACATCATCGCCCGCACCGCCGTCTATCGTTTCGCCCTCAGGCGTTGCGAGAGTTTCGCGGCGAGCGATCCCCTCGGCGACGGCGATTTCCGCCGTCAGGCCGAGGCCATCGGCGCCGCCCTCGACGTCATCGATTCGGCAATCCGTCTGCGAGACCCGGCGCTGCTGGACCGGGTGCTCACCGATCTCAAGACCTTCGATACGCAACTCACCCAACGCTTCGGTGGGTAGCGGGCTGCTGGACAGCGTGGCGGCGCCCATGCCATGACTTCAACCGATTGAGCCGCAGAGAACGGCGACACGGGAGAGCACCATGGGCAAGAGGCTGGCGGGCAAGGTGGCGGTGATCACGGCCGCGGGTCACGGAATCGGCCGAGCGATCGCCGAGGCCTTCGTGGCAGAAGGCGCGAAGGTCTTCGCCACCGATGTCGACAAGGCAAAGCTCGAGGGCATCCCGAAGGCGAGGAAGCTGAAGCTCGACGTGACCTCGACCCGCGCGGTGGAGGCCTTCGCCGCCAAGACCGGCCCCATCGACATTCTCGTCAACGCCGCCGGCTGGGTGCATCACGGCAATGTCCTCGACACCAGCGAGGCCGACTGGGACCGCTCTTTCGACCTCAACGTCAAGTCGATGCACCGGACCATCAAGGCCTTCCTGCCGGGCATGCTGGAGAAGGGCGCAGGCTCGATCGTCAACATCGCCTCGGGTGCCTCCTCGGTGCGCGGCGTCGCCAACCGCTATGCCTACGGCGCCTCCAAGGCGGCGGTGATCGGCCTCACCAAGTCGGTGGCCATGGACTACATCCGCCGCGGCATCCGCTCGAATGCCATCTGCCCTGGCACGATCCAGTCCCCCTCGCTCGACGACCGCATCAAGGCGCTCGCAGCTTCGACCAACCAGAGCGAGGCCGCCGCCCGCAAGGCCTTCATCGATCGCCAGCCGATCGGTCGGCTCGGCACGGCGGAAGAGGTCGCCATGCTGGCGCTTTACCTCGCCTCGGACGAGGCCGCCTACACCACCGGCGCAATCCACATCGTGGATGGTGGTTTTTCGTTGTGAGGGAGCCACCGGATGGTGAGCGGGGAGGGGATCGAACCCTCGACCACATGATTAAAAGTCACGTGCTCTACCGCTGAGCTACCCGCCCATCCGGGCGCGGGTTTGGCGGATCGGCGGACGGAAGTCAACGCCGGGATGGGAATAAGGAAAGGGCCGGCGGATCGCCACCGGCCCCCTGCCCTCAATAGCGCGAGCGCCAGTCACGGCGGCGCCAGTAGCGACGGCGGGCGGCGCGGTTGCGCCAGCGACGGCGGTAATAGCCGCGGCTTCCACGGCGGATGACATCGCCGCGGGGGCCGACGTTATCATGCATTTCCAGCGGATTCTCCGCCGAGATCGGAGCAACGGGGACGGCCGCTACGGCGACCGGGGCGGCTAAGGTTGCGGTCGACCCGGCGGCGAGCACCGCCAATCCGGCACCGGCGGCGAAAAGTTGTCGTCTGGTGGTCATGGGTCACTCCAATCTTGATGGGCGCCCGAGCGGCGGGCGGACGTGAGGGGAACGTGCCGCCGCCCGAGACGTTCCGTCCGCGCCCGGTTGCCCGACCGGCGCTCCGCCCTAGACTGCCCCCTCCTCTCCACCGAGCGCCCCGCGGCCGATGATCCTCAAACGCCTCGTTTTCGCCCTCGCACTGTTCCTCGCCACGCTCGCGTCGCAGGTGCCGGAATTCGCACAGCAGTATCGCCAGCGGCTCGGCGGCGCAGTGGACGAGCTCAACCGCATCATCACCGCCTTCGACGCCGACGCGGCGCGCATGGCGCTCACCCGCGAGAGCGGGCTCGAGCGACTGAAGGCCAATGCGGACAGGTTCGTGCGCCAGCGCGCCGAGCAGATCGAGGGCGACATCGCGCGCGCCGCACGGCTCGAACGACAATTGCAGTCCTATGCGGAGGCAGGGCCATTCAATCGCGTGGCGCTGCTGGCGCGCGACCATGATGCCGATATCGCGCGCCGAGCCTTCGAGGCCTTTGAGCCCGCAGTCCCGGTCACCTCGGAAGGCCTGATGGCCGCCGTCGCCGGTTTTCTGGTCGGCTGGGTCGGCGGTCGCGCGCTCATCCTGCCGATTCAGCGGCGGCGCAAACAGCCTCGTCTGGCCGCGTGAGCCTCAGTCCGGCGGCATCCGCTTGACCCCGTCGCGGATGAAGATGCGAAACGGTGTCGTACCCTCCGCCGAGCCATCCTCGGCGCGCCAGCGGCCGTTGGTGCAAAGGATGCCGCCCTGTTCCGGCACGGCGTCGAATTCGGCGCGGTTGCGGTAGACGGAGCCGTCGGGCAACGTCGCGGTGAAGGCGGTGCGGCAACGGCCGTCCGCGACAACCGGGTCATAGCCCCCGATCATGACCCCTCCCCCGCCGGTGCTGGGAAACGGGTCGCGCAGGAGTGGCCAGGCGCCGAAATCCTCGGCCGCCGCCAGCGGCCCTCCCGCCATCAGGGCAACCAGGGTCGCGGCCATCATCCACTGTTTCACCATAGCGTCCTCCTCTGGGATCGGATGGGGTACACGTGGAGAGCCGGTTCGGATGCACGGGCGCTTGCGCCGGCGGCGGCAGCCACCACAATGACCGGCCCCGAACCGGTGAGACGTCATGCAGCAATCCTGTCCCAAACACCTCAAGCATCTCGTCGTGAAGCCTGGCGCAAAGGTCGACCTGGGCGACATCGACCCGCGAAAGGTCGATTTCCTCGGCGGGGAGGAGACGGTGCGGGAGCGGCTGACGGAAGACATCACCGCCATCGACGCGCTGCAGGACCGGCTCTATGCCGAGGGCAAGCGGGCGCTCCTCGTGGTGCTGCAGGGCACCGACACTTCGGGCAAGGATGGCACGATCCGCGGCGTGTTCAACGCCACCGGGCCGCTCGGTGTGTCGGTCACCGCCTTCAAGAAGCCGAGCGAGGAGGAGCTCGCGCACGATTTCCTCTGGCGCGTCCATCTGGCCGCGCCGCGCCGCGGCACGATCGGCATCTTCAACCGCTCCCAGTACGAGGACGTGTTGATCGGCCGCGTCCGCAAGCTGGCGCCGAAGGAGGTGATCGAGCAGCGCTACGAGCAGATCAACGATTTCGAGCGGATCCTCGCCGAGAACGGCACGGTGATCCTCAAATTCATGCTCCATATCTCCAGGAAGGAGCAGGCCGAGCGGCTGCAGGAGCGCCTCGACGACAAGACCAAGAACTGGAAGTTCAACGCTGGCGATCTCGAAGACCGCAAGCTCTGGGACGAGTACCAGAAGGCCTATGAGACCGCGCTGTCGCGCTGCTCGACCGAGCATGCCCCCTGGCACGTGGTGCCGGCCGACCGCAAATGGGCGCGCAACGCCATCATTGCCGCCATTGTGCGCGACACGCTGGAGGCGATGGATCCGCAATATCCGAAGTTGCCGTGGAAGCCGTCGGACTTCCGGATCGAATGAGTTGACGGCTCAGCCCTGCCCCATCAGCCCTGAAACGGCGGGATGTCGCCTCTCGCCCAGCCGTCGCGGACCTCGGCCATGTAGTCGGCATAGCGGCCCGCGGCGATGGCGGCGCGGGCCCCCGCCATGAGCTCCTGGTAATAGGCAAGGTTGATCCAGGTGATCAGCATGGAGCCGAGCATTTCCTCGGTGCGCACGAGGTGGTGCAGGTAGGCCCGCGAATAGTCGCGTGCCGCCGGGCAGGATGAGGTCTCATCCAGCGGCCGCGGGTCATCGGCATGGCGGGCATTGCGGAAATTGACCTTGCCAAAGCGGGTGAAGGCCTGGCCGTGGCGGCCGTTGCGGGTCGGCATGACGCAATCGAACATGTCGACGCCGCGGGCGACCGCCGCGAGCAGGTCGTCCGGGGTGCCAACGCCCATGAGGTAGTGCGGCTTGTCGTCGGGCAGGTGCGGCATGACCTCCTCGATCATCGCCAGCATCACCGCCTGCGGCTCGCCGACGGCGAGGCCGCCGATGGAATAGCCGGGGAAGTCCATGGCCGCGAGGGCCTTGGCACTGGCGACGCGCAGGTCCGGCTGGTCGCCGCCCTGGACAATGCCGAACAGCGCCCTGCCCGGCGGCTGCGCGTCGAAGGCACGGCGCGAGCGCTCCGCCCAGCGCAGGGAGAGCTGCATGGCCTTGTCGATGGCGGCGCGCTCATTGGGCAGCGCGACGCATTCATCAAGCTGCATCTGGATGTCGGCGCCGAGCAGGCCCTGGATCTCGACGGAACGCTCCGGCGTCAGCTCGAAGCGCGAGCCGTCGACATGGCTCGCGAAGGTCACACCCTGCTCGGTGAGCTTGCGGAGCTTGGCCAGCGACATGACCTGGAAGCCGCCGGAATCGGTGAGGATCGGGCCGGACCAGCCGCCGAAGCGGTGAAGGCCGCCGAGCGCGGCGATGCGCTCGGCGCCGGGCCGCAGCATGAGGTGGTAGGTGTTGCCGAGGATCACGTCGGCGCCGAGCGCCTTGACCTGATCCATATACATGCCCTTCACCGTCGCCTGGGTGCCGACCGGCATGAAGGCGGGCGTGCGAATGGCGCCACGCGGCGTGGTGACAACGCCGGTGCGCGCGGCCCCGTCACGGCCGTGGAGGGCGAAGGAGAAGCCCTGGGCGGATGCGGTCATGGGGCCTCCGCCCGGAAGAGCAGCGAGCTGTCGCCATAAGAGTAGAAGCGGTAGCCCACGGCGATGGCCTGGGCATAGGCGGCCTTCATCGTGTCGAGCCCGGCAAAGGCCGAGACCAGCATGAACAGCGTCGAGCGCGGCAAATGGAAATTGGTCATCAGCGCGTCGACGGCCCGGAAGCGATAGCCCGGCGTGATGAAGATGTCGGTCTCGGCGGCGAAAGGTCGGATCGTGCCATCTGTGGCGGCAGTACTTTCGAGCAGGCGCAGCGAGGTTGTGCCGACGGCCACGATCCGCCCGCCCCGCGCCCGGACGGCGTTAAGCGCGGCCGCGATCTCCGGCGTCACCAGACCGTACTCGGAATGCATGCGGTGGCCCGTCGTGTCGTCCGCCTTCACGGACAGGAAGGTGCCGGCGCCGACATGCAGCGTGACGAAGTGGAGATCGACGCCGCGCGCCTTCAGCCGGTCGAGCAGGTCCGGCGTGAAGTGGAGGCCGGCGGTGGGAGCTGCGACAGAGCCCTCATCCTTCGCATAGATCGTCTGGTAATCGGCGCGGTCCTGCGCGTCCTCCGGACGCTTGGAGGCGATATAGGGCGGCAGAGGAATATGGCCGATCCGCGCGATGGCCTCGTCGAGATAGGCGCCGGCAAATTCGAACTCGAAGGTGACGCCGTCGTCGTCCTTGGCGATGACGGTGGCGTGAACGCCGGCAAGCAGGCAGGCCTCGGGCGTCTCGCCGAAGCGGACGATGTCGCCGGGCTGGAGCTTCTTGGCGCCCTTGACGAAGGCGAGCCAGCGGTTGTCCGACAAGCGCTTGTGCAGGGTTGCCGAGATGGAGGCGGTCTGGCCGGCGCGCTCGCGAATGCCCTCGAGCTGGGCCGGGATGACGCGGGTGTCGTTGAAGACCAGCGCGTCGCCCGGGGCGAGCAGGTCGGGAAGGTCGCGGACGATGCGGTCCTCGATCCCCTCGCCCGGCCGCACCACCATGAGGCGCGCGGAATCGCGCGGGCTCGCCGGCCGCAGGGCGATCCGGTCGGGCGGCAGGTCGAAGTCGAAGAGGTCGACGCGCATGGTGTAAGGGGCGCCCCAAAGGAAACGGCGCCCGGATCGCTCCGGGCGCCGCGTCCCTATCATGACAGATCAGAGCTTGGCGACGACGTCGCCATAGGTGCCGAGGTCGTCGGCCGCCATCTTGGCGACGACGATCTTGTCGGGATCGCGCACGGGCTCGCCGCGCTTGATGCCGTCGACGCTCTCCATGCCCTCCACGACCTTACCCCAGACCGTGTACTGGCGGTCGAGGAAGCGGGCGTCGTCGAAGCAGATGAAGAATTGCGAGTTGGCCGAGTTCGGGTTCTGGGCGCGGGCCATCGAGGTGGTGCCACGCACATGCGGCTCGGCGTTGAACTCCTGCTTCAGGTCCGGGTACTTCGAGCCGCCGGTGCCGGTGCCGTGCGGGCAGCCGGTCTGGGCCATGAAGCCGTCGATGACGCGGTGGAAGACGATGCCGTCATAGAAGCCCTCGCGGACGAGCTTCTTGATGTGGTCGACATGGCCGGGCGCAAGGTCCGGGCGCATGGCGATGACGACGCGCCCCTTGGTCGTCTCAAGGATCATGGTGTTTTCGGGATCGAGGGCCATCCAGGCCTCCTGTTGTCGTTGAGAGGGAAATGTCAGCGGATGTCGGCGGCGACGCGCACCCGGACCATGCGGTCCGGCTGGGTGACGGTGCCATTGGCGGCGGCGTTGCCGCGCTTGATCTTGTCGACGGCCTCCATGCCGGAGACCACATTGCCGAAGACCGTGTACTGGCCATTCAGGAACGCGCCCTCGGCGAACATGATGAAGAACTGCGAGTTCGCGGAATTCGGGTTCTGGGCGCGGGCCATGCCGAGCACGCCGCGCACGAAGGGCTCGCGGGAGAACTCGGCGGCAAGGTTCGGCAGCTGCGAGCCGCCCATGCCGGTGCCCTGGGGGTCGCCGGTCTGTGCCATGAAGCCCTCGATAACGCGGTGGAAGACGATGCCGTCGTAGAAGCCCTGGCGGGTCAGCTGCTTGATGCGCTCGACATGCCTTGGCGCGAGGTCCGGCCGCAGGCGGATGATGACCGGGCCGTCCTTGAGCTCGATGACCAGGGTGTTCTCGGGATCGAGGCCCGCCGGCAGGCGGATGGCCTGGGCGGCGGCAGGCGCTGCGGCGAGGGCGAGCGAGGCGGCGAGGAAGGAACGGCGCTGCACGGGGATTCTCCGTTGGGATCGGTGGCGGCTCGGTCGGCGATCAGGCCTCGGTCACGACGTCTTGGGCTTGACCTTGCCGGCGAGGGCCCTGGCGACGGCGGGCGGCACGAAGGAGGTCACATCGCCTCCCATCTGGGCGATCTGCCTGACGAGCGTGGCGGTGATGGGGCGGACGGTGGTCGAGGCCGGGAGGAAGACTGTCTGCACGCCAGGCGCCATCTGGGCGTTCATGCCGGCCATCTGCATTTCGTAGTCGAGGTCGGTGCCGTCGCGCAGGCCGCGGATGAAGAGGCTGGCGCCGACGCGCTGGGCTGCCCAGACCGCGAGGTCGTCGAAGGTGATGGTGCGGAAGTCGCACTGCTCGGCCGCGGCGATCGGTCCGCAGACCTCGGCGAGCAGGGCCAGGCGCTCTTCGGCCGAAAACATCGGGGCCTTGCCGGGATGGATGCCGACGCCGACCACCAGCTCGTCGGCGAGACGGCAGGCGTGGCGGATGACGTCCAGATGGCCGTTGGTGACCGGATCGAAGGATCCCGTGTAGAGCGCGACGCGCTTCATATGATCGCCTGTCGTCTGGTCGCCTGAAGGTGGCCGCCGGCGCGGACCTGCGACGGCTTAACGGCACTCCGGTCCCTGCGCAAGGGAAGCCCGACGAGCCCCGCCGCACATGGACGGCATGTCGCGGCGCGATTGCCCCTGCAAGGCCACCCATGAAGAATGGCCCGCCAGACGGTCACAGGGCCGGGAGCAGGAGATACCGATGACCCAGAGCACCGAGACCCGCATTGCCGCGTGGCTGGCGGCCCGCAAGGACGCCATGATCGACCTGCTGCGCGAGGTCGTCGACATCGATTCAGGCTCCTACGACAAGACCGGCGTCGATGCGGTGGGCGCGCGGTTCGAGCGCTTCTTCGCCGAGCAGGACATCTCCTGTTGGCGCGAGCATCACGAGGTCTTCGGCGATGCCATCCATGCGCAGGTCGACGATCCCGGCTCAAACGAGAAGCCTATTTTGCTGATGGGTCATCGGGATACGGTTTTTCCCAAAGGTGAAGTCTCAAGACGCCCTTTCACCATTGAGGGCGGCCGTGCCTACGGGCCGGGCGTCGCCGACATGAAGGCGGGCCTCGTCATGAACGTCTTCGTCGCCGCCGCCTTCAAGGCGCTCGGCGGCGCGCCCTGCCCGATCAAGGTGCTCATCACCTCGGACGAGGAGATCGCCTCGCCTTCGTCGCGGCCGATCATCGAGCGCGAAGGCCGTGCGGCGCGGGCCGTGTACAATTCCGAGCCGGGCCGGCCCTCCGGCAATGTCACGACGGGGCGCAAGGGTGGCGTCTTCATGCGCTTCGACGTCTACGGCAAAGCGGCGCATTCCGGCGGCAATTTCACCAGTGGTATCAGCGCCATCGGCGAACTTGCTCACAAGATCGTTCAGATCCATGCGCTCACCGATCTGGAGCGCGGCATCACCCTGAATGTCGGCCTCGTCTCGGGCGGGCAGTCCGTCAACACAACGGCGCCACATGCCGAGGGACAGATCGACCTGCGCTATATCGACCCCGCTGACCGCGCCTCGACGCTTGCCGCCATCCAGCGCATCATCGACACGCCGACGGTGAAGGGCACGACGGCCAAGCTGGAGATCAAGGGCGAGTTCCTGCCCGTCGTCCAGACGCCGGAGGCCAAGGCCATCTTCACCGCCTACCAGGCGGCGGCGCGCGATGCGGGGCTTGCGAGCCTCGACGGCGAGTTCTCCGGCGGCTGCGCCGATTCCGGCTTCACGGCGAGCGTCGGCACGCCAACCATCTGCGGAGTCGGGCCGGTCGGCGGCAATGCCCACACGGTCGAGGAATATCTGGAGATCGACAGCATCGTACCGCGGGCGCAGGCTCTGGCGCTGGCGATCCTGCGGACGCAGGTGGACTAACCGCTCCGCCAAAAGCAATCGCCCGGCACGGGGCCGGGCGATCGAAAGTCCTGCGATGGCGGGATCGACCCGTCTGGAGTCAGCCCTCGGTTGCCTCGTCCCCCTCGGCGTCGAACCCATCGCCCTCCTCATCACCCTCGTCGGAAATATGCTCGACGGAGACCACCTTCTCGGTCTCGTGGGTGTCGAAGACGATGACACCCTGGGTGCCGCGGCCGGCGACGCGGATGCCGGAGACGGGGCAGCGGATGAGCTGGCCACCATCCGTCACCAGCATGATCTGGTCGCGGTCCTCCACCGGGAAGGACGCCACCAGCCGGCCATTGCGCTCGTTCACGGCCATGGCGACGATGCCTTTGCCGCCGCGGCCGGTGATCCGGTACTCGAAGGACGAGGTCCGCTTGCCGTAGCCGTTCTCGGAGATGGTCAGGACCACCTGTTCGGCCGCCGACATCGCGGCATAGCGCTCGGCAGCCAGTTCGCCGGAGCCGTTGCTCTCCTCCTCGTCCGCCCCCTCCGCGCCCGCTGCCTCGCCGGCGATGGCGCGGCGCATCTTGAGGTAGGCGGAGCGTTCGTCGGAATTGGCCTCGAAATGGCGCAGGATCGCCATGGAGATGATGCGGTCGTCCTCGGCCAGCGTGATGCCGCGCACGCCCATGGAGTCGCGGCCCTTGAAGACGCGCACCTCCGGCACCGCGAAGCGGATGCACTGGCCGAGCGCGGTCGTCAGCAGCACGTCGTCGGCCTCGGTGCAGACGGCGACACCGACGATGCCCTCGCCCTCGTCCAGCTTCATGGCGATCTTGCCGCCACGGTTCACCTGGACGAAGTCGGAGAGCTTGTTGCGGCGAACCGTGCCACGGGTGGTGGCGAACATGGCGTCCAGATCGCCCCAGGTCGCCTCGTCCTCGGGGAGCGGCAGCACGGTGGTGATCCGCTCGTCCGGCTCCAGGGGAAGGATGTTGACGAAGGCCTTGCCGCGCGCCTGGGGGGCGGCCAGCGGCAGGCGCCAGACCTTCATCTTGTAGACCTGTCCCTTCGAGGAGAAGAACAGGATCGGCGTGTGGGTGTTGGCGACGAAGAGGCGGGTGACGAAATCCTCGTCCTTCGTCTGCATGCCCGACCGGCCCTTGCCGCCGCGGCGCTGGGCCCGGTAGGTCGAGAGCGGCACGCGCTTGACATAGCCGGCATGGGACACGGTCACGACCATGTCCTCGCGGGCGATGAGGTCCTCGTCATCGAACTCGCCGATGCCGTCGACGATCTCCGTGCGCCGGGGGGTGGCGAATTCATCGCGCACCGACTTCAGCTCGTTGGTGATGATCTCGAGGATGCGGGCGCGCGAGCGCAGGATGTCGAGATAGTCGGTGATCTCGTCGGCAAGCGTCTTCAGCTCGTCGCCGATCTCGTCGCGGCCGAGGGCGGTGAGGCGCCGCAGCGGCAGGTCGAGGATGGCGCGGGCCTGTGTCTCCGACAGGCGATAGGTGCCGTCGGCATTGATCGGATGACGCGGATCGTCCACCAGCAGGATCAGCGGAGCGATGTCGCGGGCGTCCCAGTCGCGGCCCATCAGGGCCTCGCGGGCCGAGGCCGGATCGGCCGAGGTCCGGATGATGCGGATCATCTCGTCGATGTTCGCCACCGCGATGGCGAGGCCGCACAGGACGTGGGCGCGGTCGCGCGCCTTGCCGAGCAGGAACTTGGTGCGGCGGGAGACGACCTCCTCGCGGAAGGCGATGAAGGTGACGATGAGGTCCTTGAGGTTCATGACCTCGGGACGGCCGCCGTTCAGCGCCACGAAATTGCAGCCGAAGCTCTGCTGCAGGGCGGTGAAGCGGAAGAGCTGGTTCAGGACCACGTCGGAGACGGCATCGCGCTTCAGCTCGATGACGACACGCATGCCCTCGCGGTCGCTTTCGTCGCGGAACTCGGAGATGCCCTCGACCTTCTTCTCGCGCACGAGTTCGGCCAGGCGCTCCAGCATTTGCGCCTTGTTCACCTGGTAGGGGATCTCGGTGACGATGATCGCCTCGCGCTCCTTGCGCAGCGTCTCGATCGACGTGCGGGCGCGCATGACCACCGAACCACGGCCGGTGAGATAGGCCTGGCGAATGCCGGCGCGGCCGAGGATGAGGCCGGCGGTCGGGAAATCCGGCCCCGGCACATAGTCCATCAGCTCCTCGATCTCGATCTCCGGCTTCTCGATCGTGGCGATGCAGGCGTCGATGATCTCGCCGAGATTGTGCGGCGGGATATTGGTGGCCATGCCGACAGCGATGCCGCCGCCGCCGTTGACCAGCAGGTTGGGGAACTTGGCCGGGAGGACCTTCGGCTCGCGCTCCGAATTGTCGTAGTTGTCCTGGAAATCGACGGTCTGCTTGTCGAGGTCGGAAACGAGTTCGCCGGCGATCTTCTCGAGGCGGACCTCCGTGTAGCGCATGGCCGCCGGGGGATCGCCGTCGACGGAGCCGAAATTGCCCTGTCCGTCGATCAGCTCGACGCGCATGGAGAAGTCCTGCGCCATGCGGACGAGGGCGTCATAGACCGACTGGTCGCCGTGCGGGTGGTACTTACCGATGACGTCGCCGACGACGCGGGCCGACTTGCGATAGGGCTTGTTCCACTCGTAGCCGTTCTCATGCATCGAGTAGAGAATGCGGCGATGGACCGGCTTCAGGCCGTCGCGGGCGTCGGGCAGCGCGCGGCTGACGATGACGCTCATCGCATAGTCGAGATAGGACCGCCGCATCTCGTCCGTGATCGAGACGGGGCGAATTTCTGTCGGGTCGGTGGGCTGTGCGCCCGCCGGCGTCTTGTCGTCGTCTTCGGCCAAGAGAACTCTTCCGATGGGGCGGATGGAGGCCATCCGCGGGACCTGGACCTTCTATCCGATTCCGCGCGGGATAACCAACCCCGGAGGCGATTTCAGGGCGACGGATAGCGCCCTGTTTTCAATGGGTTGGAAAGGTTCCTGTCAGCCCTGTGGACGACGCGGGTCTCACCGGGTCACAATTGGCCGGAAACCGCAGCCGAACAGGGTCCCGATGACGCTCGAATTCCTCACCGGGGCCCTCGTCACCATGTTCGTCATCGTCGAGCCGATCGCCCTCGTGCCGATCTTCCTCGCGGTGACCCAGGGCTTCTCCGCCGCGCAGCGGCAGCAGGTCGCCTGGCGGGCCTGCCTCATCGCCTTCCTGATCCTTGCCGCCTGCGCCTTCTTCGGCGACTGGCTCCTCAGGATGCTCGGCATCTCGCTGCCGGCCTTCCGGATCGCCGGCGGCCTGCTGGTGTTCTGGATCGCCTTCGAGATGGTGTTCGGGCTGCGCGCCAGCCGCAAGAGCGAGACGGCCAAGGAGGCCATCGACAAGGAGCACATCGTCAACGTCGCCGCCTTCCCCATGGCGATCCCGCTGCTGGCAGGCCCCGGCGCCATCACCGCGACGCTGCTGCTGGCGGGTCAGGCTGCGGGCAACACCGCGATGATGGCGACCCTCATTGGCGTTCTCGCCGTGGTCGTCTTCGTCTCCTGGATCTGCCTCGGCATGGCGGAGACGATGAACAAGCTGCTCGGCACCCTCGGCAATGCCGTGGTGTCGCGCCTGCTCGGCATCATCCTCGCCGCACTTGCCGTTCAGTTCGTCATCGACGGCATCCGGGCGGCGCTGCGCGGCTGATCCCTCAGCCGCCGAAGACCACCTGCCCCATGATCCGGCCCGGGAGGAGCGTGAAGAGCCCTGCCCCGGCCCAGCCCATCGCCACGCCCAGCATCCCCAGGCGATGGCCGCGCATATTGCCGGTTCGGCGCGCGACAATCGCATGGACGAGCGTCACCAGCGTTACCACCGACAGGATGTGAATGGGGCTGAAGGGTCCGAACAGCCGGATGCCGTGGATCCAGAATGAGGAGACGGCGGTGATGGTCATCAGCACCACCCAGGCCCAGCCGACGCGCCGATGCCACGTCCCGCTCTTGCGGCGCCCCAGCTGGACGATGGTGAGCGGGATCAGCGCCACGGCGGCGATGGCGTGAAGCTGGATGGCGAGCGGCGCGGCGAGAAGCGGTGCGAGGGTCATGGAACATCTCCGGCGTTATGAGAATGCTATTTACATTCTCTTTTTCCCATGTCAATAGACCTCACATCGCGAACTGAAGGAGACCTGTCATGATGATCCTCACCTCCGCACCGCTCTGGGTTTGGCCCCTTCTCGCATTGCTCCTGCTGCTCGGCCTGCGGTCGCGACAGGAGCGCACCCTCCCCATGACGGTGGTCTACCTGTTACCGGCCATCGGGCTCCTGACACTGCCGACCTTACTCGCCCTCCCCCACGCCGGCATCGCGCTCGCCGCCCATCTCGTCGCCTATGGCGCGGGTGCGACGGCAGGCTATCGGCTGCAGGGACGCTGGCTCCTGGCCAAGGCAGGCGGACGCGTGCGGATCGCCGGGGAGAACCTCACCCTCGCCGGCATGATGACGCTGTTCAGCGCCAAGTTCGTGCACGGGGCAATGATGGCCGCGGCGCCGGCGGTCCTGTCCGGCTGGGCCTATGGCATGGCCTTCGCGACGGTCACCGGGCTCGCCGCGGGCCTGTTCGGCGGCCGCGCCCTGCGCACCATCATGGCGCCGCGCACGGCGTGATGGGTCAGGGCCGGCTCATCAGCGGCAGGATGATCTCCAGCGCCTCGCGGGCGCGATCCTCCGCCGCGCCCACGCCCATGCGGAATTGGCCGATCAGCGCCTGATAGGTGAAGCGGGCCCGGGCGCCCGCCTCCGCCGCCGGCACGCCGATGGACGCGAAGAGCGCCTCGACATAGGCGACACGCCGTGCGTCGGTTTCGGCCACCACCGCCCCCACGCCCGCATCGCGCGCCGCCCAGTCACGCATCGCCATTTCAAGGCGGCCATCGGCGCGCAACACGGTGGCGAACAGGGTCTTCAGCCGGTCGGCCGGATCGCTGGCCTTGGCCTCGACCCGGGTGATGATGTCGGTGGTGGCGGATGTCCGCCAGGCCTCGACCATCATGGCGAGCAGATCGCCGCGGTCCCGGAAGTGCCAGTAGAAGCTGCCCTTGGTGACGTTCAGATCGGCGGCGAGCCGTTCGACGCGCACCGCGTCGAGCCCCTTGTCGGCGAGGGCCGCAAGACCCGCCGAAACCCAGGCCGAACGATCAAGGCTGTCCTTCATGTGTCCTCCATACGCTGCCGTATTGACGCGGGCAAGGGACAGCCGTAGCGTATCCATACGCACCCGTATGGACGGACACCATGACCAGCACCGCTCTCCTCATCGCCGCCATCCTGACCGTCGCAGTTAGCATCGTTCATTCCTGGATCGGCGAGCGGCGGCTGATCGGCCCCCTGCTCGCCATCGAGCCGCGTCCGGGCGTGCTCAAGAGCCCGTTCCTCCGGCAGGTGCTGCGCCATGCCTGGCACATCACCTCCCTCGCCTGGACGGGAATGGCCGTGGTTCTCGCCGCGCTCGCCGTCACCCCGCAGGGCGAGGCCGGCCGGGTCGCCATCATCGGGATCGGCGTGACGTTCCTCCTCCACGGCGTGGCGATCCTCGCCCTCAGCCGCGGCCGTCACATCGCCTGGCCGGCTTTCCTCGCCATCGGGGCGCTCTGCCTCGTCGCAGCGCGCTAGCCCGCCGACCGCCGCGCCTGCCATTCCGGGCGCAGGATCGACATCAGCGCCTGATCGACGCGGGTGTCGTCCCCCCGGCGCACGACCTCGCGCAAAATGCCTTCCTCGACGAAGCCGAGGCTCGCATAGACGTGGCGAGCCCGTGCGTTGGCGGTGAAGACCTCGAGGCAGAGGCGATGGCATGAGGTCTCGGCAAAAACCCAGTCGAGGAGCTGGTCGAGGAAGGCGCGCCCAAACCCCCTGCCCGGTGCCACCATGGCGATCCGCTGCAGGCCAATATTGCCGTGAGGGTCGGTGAGCTCGCGCAGAATCGCGAAGCCGACCGGGGCGCCACTGGCAAAGGCGATCAGATAGGCGAAATCATCGGAGGCCATGGCCGCCATGTGGCGCTCGGCGCTCCAGCGGCCGATGAGGCTTTCATGCTCCGGAAGGCGCTCGGTCGCCATGACGAAGCTGAGATCCTCGGCGGCCGCCCGCTTCAGGGCGACCGTCACCGGCGTATCGCTCATGGCGGCAGGCGTCAGAACGGGATCTCGTCATCGTCCATGCGGCGGCCGCCCGCAGGCGCAGCGGACCGCCGCGGCGCTTCCTGTCGCCCCCCAGAACCACCCATGGCGCCGCGGCCCTCGACCTGACCGCCGCCAAAGCCGCCGCCCGAGGCGCCGAAGCCCTCGTCGGGATAATCGCCGCCGCCACCCCCGCCGCCTCGGCCGTCGAGCAGGGTCATCTCGCCGCGATAGCGCTGCAGGACGACCTCGGTCGAATATTTCTCGACGCCGGACTGGTCGGTCCACTTGCGGGTCTGGAGCTGGCCCTCGACGTAAACCTTGGAGCCCTTCTTGAGGTACTGCTCGGCGACGCGCACCAGATTCTCGTTGAAGATCACCACCTGATGCCACTCGGTGCGCTCCTTGCGCTCGCCGGAAGCCTTGTCCCGCCAGGTTTCGGTAGTCGCGAGGCGCAGGTTGCAGACCTGCTCGCCATTGTTGAGGCGACGAACCTCGGGGTCGCGCCCCAGATTGCCGATGAGGATGACCTTGTTGACGCTGCCTGCCATCGTCGCTCTCCCTTTCCCCGCGGCCTGAAGCCCGGGGCGCCTTGCGCTCACGAGGTGCGAGGCTTCCCACGTTCGGTGCGATGCGTCACCGCGCCGCCGGCAAAAACCCTCGGATATCCCCAGCCACCCGCTCCGTGATGCGGCAGCGGCCGTTCGTTCTATATTTGTTCTTGTCTTTGCTCGCAAGGTCCGTCAGGTTCCCCATATCACGCTGACGACGTGACGATTCCCGTGCACGGCACACATCCAGTGACGGCACAGGTCTGGTTTTCCGTTCCGAGCGTTTCTACCTTGGGACGGAGTGCGGGCGTCCGGCATCCTGCTGCCATGCCCCTGCCGCCGTTCCGTTTAAGCGTCACCCTTTCCGCGCGCCTGGCGCCGCCCGTGAGCCCGTTGCGATGAGCGACCTCTTCAACAAGTTCAGCGACGATGTCCGACGCCCGGACTCCCGCTTCATCTCGGTGCGCGGGGCGCGCGAGCACAATCTGAAGAATGTCGACCTGACGATCCCCCGGGATGCGCTGGTGGTCTTCACCGGCCTGTCGGGGTCAGGCAAGTCGTCGCTCGCGTTCGACACGATCTATGCCGAGGGCCAGCGCCGCTATGTCGAGAGCCTGTCGGCCTATGCGCGCCAGTTCCTCGAGATGATGCAGAAGCCGGATGTCGACCAGATCGACGGCCTGTCGCCGGCCATTTCCATCGAGCAGAAGACGACATCGAAGAACCCGCGCTCCACCGTCGGCACGGTCACCGAGATCTACGACTATATGCGCCTGCTCTGGGCCCGCGTTGGCGTGCCCTATTCGCCGGCGACCGGCCTGCCCATCGAGAGCCAGACGGTCAGCCAGATGGTCGACAAGACGCTCGACCTGCCGGAGGGCTCGCGCCTCTACCTGCTGGCCCCCGCCGTGCGCGGCCGCAAGGGCGAGTATCGCAAGGAGCTGGCGGACTGGCAGAAGAAGGGCTTCCAGCGCGTCAAGATCGATGGCGCCTTCTACGAGATCGCCGACGCCCCGGCCCTCGACAAAAAGCTGAAGCACGATATCGACGTGGTTGTGGACCGCCTCGTCGTGCGGCCGGACATGGCGACCCGTCTTGCCGACAGTTTCGAGACGGCGCTGAAGCTTGCCGACGGCATCGCCGTCATCGAGTTCGCCGACAGCAAGACCGAGGGCGGCGAACCGCTGCGCCTGCTCTTCTCGGAGAAATTCGCCTGCCCGGTCTCCGGCTTCACCATCCCCGAGGTCGAGCCGCGGCTGTTCTCGTTCAACAACCCGTTCGGCGCCTGCCCGGCCTGCGACGGCCTCGGCGTCGAGCAGACGATCGACGCCGACCTCGTCATCCCCGACAAGGACCTGTCGCTGCGCAAGGGCGCCATCGCCCCCTGGGCACGCTCGACCTCGCCCTTCTACACCCAGACACTCGACGCGCTCGCCCGCCATTACGGCTTCTCGCTGACCGTGCCCTGGCACAAGCTGCCGGATGTGGCGAAGAAGGCCATCCTGTTCGGCACCGGCGAGGACACGGTCACCTTCCGCTATGACGACGGGCTCAGGTCGTACGAGACGACCAAGACCTTCGAGGGCGTCGTCCGCAATCTCGAGCGGCGGCTGAAGGAGACGGAGAGCGACTGGGCGCGCGAGGAAATCTCGCGCTACGTCTCGGCCGTCCCCTGCAAGGTCTGCGCCGGCTTCCGCCTGAAGCCCGAGGCGCTCGCGGTGCGCGTCGGCGGCCAGCATATCGGCGAGATCTCGCAGATGTCGGTGCGCGGCGCGCGGGGCTGGTTCGACGAATTGCCCGCCCGCCTGACGGCCAAACAGAACGAGATCGCCGTTCGCATCCTCAAGGAAATCCGCGACCGCCTGCACTTCCTCGTCGATGTCGGCCTCGACTACCTGACGCTCGGCCGCAATTCCGGCACGCTGTCGGGCGGCGAGAGCCAGCGCATCCGCCTCGCCAGCCAGATCGGCTCCGGCCTCACCGGCGTGCTCTATGTGCTGGATGAGCCCTCCATCGGCCTGCACCAGCGCGACAATGAGCGGCTCCTCGGCACGCTGAAACGGCTGCGCGACCTCGGCAACACCGTCATCGTGGTGGAGCACGACGAGGACGCCATCCTGCAGGCCGACCACGTGGTCGATGTCGGGCCCGGCGCCGGAATCCATGGCGGGCGCATCGTGTCCCAGGGCACGCCCGCCGAGATCATGGCCGATCCGGCATCGCTCACCGGCAAGTATCTCACCGGCGAGATGGGCGTGCCGCTGCCGAAGCGGCGCAAGCCGCAGAAGGGCCGCTCGCTGAAGGTCGTCGGCGCCCGCGGCAACAACCTCAAGAACGTCACGGTGGACATCCCGCTCGGGCTGTTCACCTGCATCACCGGGGTCTCCGGCGGCGGCAAGTCGACGCTGCTCATCGACACGCTCTACCAGGCCGTGGCGCGCAAGTTGAACGGGGCGAGCGAGGCCCCTGCCCCGCATGACCGGATCGAGGGCATCGAGCATCTCGACAAGGTCATCGATATCGACCAGTCGCCCATTGGCCGCACGCCGCGCTCCAATCCGGCCACCTATACCGGTGCCTTCACCCCGATCCGCGAATGGTTCGCCGGCCTGCCCGAGGCCAAGGCGCGCGGCTACGAGCCCGGCCGCTTCTCCTTCAACGTCAAGGGAGGCCGCTGCGAGGCCTGCCAGGGCGACGGCGTCATCAAGATCGAGATGCACTTCCTGCCCGACGTCTACGTCACCTGCGACGTCTGCAAGGGCAAGCGCTACAACCGCGAGACGCTGGAGGTGGTGTTCAAGGGCAAGTCGATCGCCGACGTGCTGGACATGACCGTCGACGAAGGCGTCGAATTCTTCAAGGCGGTGCCGCGGGTGCGGGACATCCTCAAGACCCTGTCGGAGGTCGGCCTCGGCTACATCCATATCGGCCAGCAGGCGACGACGCTGTCCGGCGGCGAGGCGCAGCGCGTCAAGCTGTCGAAGGAGCTGTCGCGGCGCTCGACCGGCCGCACGCTCTATATCCTCGACGAGCCGACGACCGGCCTGCACTTCCACGACGTGGCGAAGCTCCTCGAGGTGCTGCACGAACTCGTCGCGCAGGGTAATTCAGTGGTGGTGATCGAACACAATCTCGAGGTCATCAAGACGGCCGACTGGATCATCGACATGGGCCCCGAGGGCGGCGATGGCGGCGGCGAGGTCGTGGCGGAGGGCCCGCCCGAGGTCATCGCCCGGGAAAAGCGCAGCCATACCGGCCGGTTCCTCGCGGAGGTTCTGGAGCGCCGACCGATCAAGGTGAAGCGCGAGGCCGCGGAGTGATAGGATCCCCGGCGGGGCGGAACGCGACCCGTCGCCAGGACCCGTGATGACCGAACTTGAACTGGCACAGCGCCTCGGCGTCGCCCTTGCGATCGGCGCCCTCGTCGGCGCCGAGCGGCACTGGCGCGACCGGGCGGAGACCGACGGCCAGCGCACGGCAGGGCTGCGCACCTTCACGCTGATAGGCGCGCTCGGAGGCCTCGCCGCGGCACTGGACCAAGCCCTCGGCGCGACCGCGCCACGCGGGCTGCTCCTGTCGGCGATGTTCCTTGGTCTCTCCGCGGTGTTTGGCCTCTTTCAATATCGGGAGCAGGTGGCGGAAGGTCGTTTCTCCGTCACCACGGTCGTCGCGGCGATGGCAACCTTCGCCCTCGGTGCCTTCGCGGTGATCGGCGACCTCAGGATCGCCGGCGCCGGTGGTGTCATCCTCGTCGGCATCCTCGCCGCGCGGGAGGCGCTTCACCGCTTCGTCGAGGCGCTGACTTTCGCGGAACTGCGGGCGGCCATCGTGCTGCTCGCCATGACCTTCGTCATCCTGCCGCTCGTGCCGTCCGAGCCGATCGGCCCCTTTGGTGGCGTGTCGCCGACGCGGATCTGGACCCTCGCCATCCTGCTCGCCGCCATCTCCTTCGTGGGCTATGCCGCGGCGAAACTGCTCGGCGAGCGGCATGGGGAATTGGTGGCCGGTGCGGTCGGCGGACTTCTCTCCTCGACGGCCGCCACCATCACCAACGCCCGGCGTTCCGCAGACGGTGGGGATGCCAAGCGCCTTGCGGCGGGGGCGCTGGCCGCGGGGGTGGTCTCCTACCTGCGCACCGGCCTGATCATCGCGACACTGGCGCCCAACGCGCTGCCCCTGGTTGGCCCGGCTCTCGGGGCCGGGGCGCTGATCGCCGCAGGAGCAGCGCTGGCTCTGGCTCGTCAGGATGCAGGCGAGCATGCTGCCATCTCTCCCACCAACCCCTTTGATCTCTGGCGTGTTATCCAACTCGCGGTTCTGCTCGGCGCCATCGCCTTTGCCACCCGCGCTGCAGCGGCCTGGTTCGGCGATGCGGGCGTCTTCGCTATCTCCGCCCTCTCAGGCCTCGCCGATGTCGACGCGCCGGTCATCACTGCCGCAGGCCTTGCCGGCAAGGGTCTCAACGTCGAGGTGGCGGCGCTCGCCATGCTGGTCGCCATCGCCGCGAACACGGTCGCCAAGGCCGCCTATGGACTGGCCCTCGGCTCGGGGCGTTTCGGCATCGTGTTCGCCGGGGTCTCGGCGCTTGCGCTGGGGGCCGGTGTCGCGACCTTCATCGCCTTGGCGGCGCTTGGTTAATTGCCTTTCACGGCCCATGTGCCCACGGCATAGCTGCGGTGCACAATTTCTCATCTCGCAACTGCAGCATAATGACTATGTATGCGCCAGATCGTTCGCGAACGAACGATCGCCGTCCGTTCGAGGTTGTCCGCCATGCTGTACCTGCTCAACGCCCTTGTCGCCCGTTTCAAGGCCCATATCGTCTATCTGCGCACCCGCGAGGAGCTGACCCAGCTCGATGACCGCGCGCTCGCCGATCTTGGCTTCCAGCGCGGCGAGATCGAGTACATCGCCCGCAAGGTGGCCGACGCCGCCTGACGATCAGGCGCGGCGTTCAAGCCGCGCCCAGCGCCGCGCCCAGCGCCACATGGCCCATTGCCGCCGCCATTGCGGCAGGTCGGGTGCCAGCGCGTAGGGATCGTCATGCCGTGAAAGACGGTCGAGCATTGGCCCGACCGTCGCCAGCCCGGCAAAGGCCGCAAGGCACCGCGAATCCGCGCTCCCGAGAGCTGCCTCGGCCGTCGTGAGATGGCGACGCGCCAACGCGATGGCTGCCACCCACACCGCCCTCACCGCCTCCGGGTTCCGCCGTGCGACGATGTCGTCGCGCGTGATGCCCTGTGCCTCAAGCATGTCGGCCGGGAGTTGCATGCGCCCGGCTGCGGCGAGAGGCGCGAAGCTGCGCAGCATTCCCGTCACCGCATAGGCAATGCCGGCATGACCGGCGACATCCGCGGAGCGTGGCTCGTCACCCTCGGAGAGGACCAGTGCGGCCATCTGCATGACTGCCGAACTCGTCTCGCCGCAATAGCCTTCGAGATCACCGACGGTGGGGAGCAGATCGTCGTATAGGTCGGCCACCCTGGCATCGATCAGCGCGACGAACGGTGCCACCGGCAGACGATGCCGCGTCACGACATCGAGGAGCGCGGCTGCCACGGGGTGCGACTGCACATCCCCACGGCCCGCTCCCTCGAGCACATCCCGCCACCATTGCAGCCTCACCTCGCCCGGCAGCGCCTCGCGGACGCGCTCGCGCACGGAGGCCACTTCGAGGTTGAAGGCATAGAGCGCGAGGAGATCGGGGCGCCGGGATTCGGGGGCGAAGAGGCTCGCCAGCCAGCGGTCCTTGTCACCCTGGCGCACCGCCGTGTCGCAATGCGCGAAGGCGGCAGCGAGCGCCTCAGGACGGGGCGGAACCGCCATGACGGCTCAATCCACCGCCACGAGAGCGGCGGCGACCCTGCGGTTTTCACCGAGCATGATGTTGTAGGTGCGCGCCGCAGCGCCCGTCGCCATGACGTCGAGGCCGATGCCGGCGTCACGCAGGACCCACCGCAAGGCGTCGTCGACCGCAACGGGGCTTGCCCCGGTGCCGAGCAACAGCACGTCGATCGCCGCCCGTTCGGCGACAACCTTGTCGAGCGTGTCAGCGGTGATCTCGCCGGCAGATACGACCGGCCATGCAAGAATGCCGGAGGGCAGCGCCAGGATCGAGCCGCGATGGCTCATCTCGGCAAAGCGAAAACCGCCCCGCCCATAGGCGTCGATGGCGAAGCGGCCGGGGACGAAGCCGTCGTGGAGAACGCGGATCGGCTCACCGCGTGCCACGTCAGGCCCGGGCCTTGGCCGCCGCCTTGGCGGCCTCGCCCTCATCTTCGTCCTGGCGCGTGGCGCCGAAGCCGCCGGTGCGCAGGCCGAGATAGATCAGGATCGGCGCAGCAATGAAGATCGACGAATAGGTGCCGATCACGACACCGACCAGCATCGAGGCAGTGAAGCCCTGGATCACCTCGCCGCCGAAGAAGAACAGGCCGAGCAGCGCGAGGAAGGTCGTCGTCGCGGTGATGGTGGTGCGCGACAGGGTCGAGTTGATGGCGATGTCGAGCAGCTCGGCCACCGGCATCTTCTTGTGCTTGCGCATCATTTCGCGGATGCGATCGAACACCACAACGGTGTCGTTCAGCGAATAGCCGATGATGGTCAGCACCGAGGCGATCGAGGTGATGTCGAAGTCCGACTGTGTGAAGATGTAGAAGGCCATGATGGCCGTGACGTCGTGCAGCGTGGCGATCATGGCCGCGACGGCGAACTGCCATTCGAAGCGGAACCAGAGATAGACAAGGACTGCCAGAATCGACAGCAGGACGCCGATGACCGACATCTGCACCAGCTCGGCCGAGACGGTGGGACCCACGACCTCGGTGCGGCGGATCTCATAGTCCGCATCGATCAGGGCCGTCACGCGGCGCAGGGCCGCCTGCTGGCCCTGCTCGCCACCGGGCTGCTCGCCGTAGCGCAGCATCACGAGGTTCGGACCGCCGAACTCCTGCAGCTGGACGTCACCGACATTGGCGGACTGCAGGCGCGTGCGCAGCTCGCTGAGATTGGCATTGCCCTGCTTGGTCTGCAGCTCGACGAGCGTACCGCCCTTGAAGTCGATGCCGATGTTCAGGCCGATCGTCAGGAAGCCGATGATGGTCGCGGCGGCGATGAAGGCCGAGATGCCGAAGGCAATCGGCCGGAACCGCATGAAGCCGAACTTCGTGTCGTCCGGAATGAGTCGCAGCAGGCGCACGGTCTTCAGTCTCCCTGCCGGCCGGTCACATCGGCACCCGCGCCGGCTTGAACCAGCGCAGCCACAGCACGACGAGGTAGCGTGTAAAGGTGATGGCGGTGAACATGGTGGTGATGATGCCGAGGCCGAGCGTCAGCGCGAAACCCTTCACAGGTCCGGTTCCCAGGAAGAACAGGATGATGGAGGTGAGAAGCTGGGTGACGTTGGCATCCATGATGGTGCCCATCGCCTTGGTGAAACCGCCATCGATGGAGGCGATGACGCTTCGGCCGGCGCGGCTCTCCTCGCGGATGCGCTCGAAGATCAGGACGTTCGAATCGACCGCCATACCGACGGTCAGCACGATGCCGGCGATGCCCGGCAGCGTCAGCGTCGCGCCAATGAGGCTGAGCAGGCCGAACATCATGACGACGTTCACGATGACGGCGATGTTGGCGAAGAGGCCGAAAAGGCCATAGGTCGCAAAGATATAGACCAGCACGAAGATCGAGCCGATGATGGCGGCGCGGGTGCCCGAGGTGATCGAATCCTGACCGAGCGAGGCGCCGACGGTGCGCTCCTCGACCACGGTCAGCGGCGCGGGCAGCGCGCCGGCACGCAGCAGCAGCGCAAGATTCGCCGAACTCTCGGCCGTGAAGCGCCCGGAAATCTGGCCCGAACCGCCGAGGATCGGCTCACGGATCAAGGGAGCCGAGATCACCTTGTTGTCGAGAACGATGGCGAAGGGCCGGTTGACGTTCTCGGTGGTGGTCTGGGCGAACTTGCGGCCGCCTGAGGCATTGAAGCGGAAGCTCACCACCCATTCGGCCTGCTGGGCGTTGAAGGCGGCCTGGGCGTCGATCAGCTCCTCGCCGGAGACGATGACGCGGCGCTGGATCACGTAGGGAATCTGCTGGACGACGCGATTCCCCTCCTTGACCTCCTCGTAGAGGATGGCGCTGTCCGCGGGCGGGCGGCCCGAAATCGCCTGCTCCGGAGTCATCGACTGGTCGACCAAGCGGAATTCCAGCTTTGCGGTCTGGCCAAGGATGTCCTTCAGGCGGCGCGGATCTTTCTCACCCGGCACCTGCAGCAGAATGCGGTCGAGGCCCTGGCGCTGGATCACCGGTTCGGTGGTGCCAAGCTGGTCGATACGGCGGCGAACCACCTCGATGGACTGGGTCACGGCGCGAGAGATCTTGTCACGGATGCCGGCATCGGTGGCCGCGACGGTGAAAACATCGCCGGAGCGCGACACTTCGGAATCAAACTGGCCGGTGGTGGAGAAGGCGCCGCCGATGGCCTGCGGGATCTTGCGCAGCTCGGTGAGAGCGAGGTCGCCGTTCTGGCCCTCCCGCAGGCGCACCACGACCGCATTGCCCTGGAAGCCGATGTTCTGGACCTGCAGGCGGGCGTCGCGCAGCACGCGGCGCACGTCGTCACGCAGGTGCTCCAGCAAGGTCCGCCGCACCTCGTCCGAATCGACCTGCAGGCGCAGGTCGACGCCGCCCTGGAGGTCGAGGCCGAGCGTCATGTGGGTGCGGAGCGCGCGCGGCAGCTTGTCCACCCAAGACTGCGGCATGAGGTTCGGCGTCGCCAGCAGCATGACCGCGAAGGCGGTCATGAGAATCAGCGTCGCCTTCCAGCGGGTGAAGCTCAGCATCGATCGGTCATCCTCGGCTGTCGGCCGTCAGGCCGGTGCGGAGTGGCTTCACTTCTCGTCGGCGGGTTCGCTCTTCGAGCGCAGCTCCGAAACGAACTGCTTGGCGGCGCGGACACGTACGTTGTCGGCGATTTCGAGCTCGATCGTCGTATCGTCGACCACCTTGGTGATCCGGCCGATCAGGCCGCCCGACAGCGTCACCTGGTCGCCGCGCCGCAGGTTGCCGATCATCTCCTGATGCATCTTCACCTTCTTCTGCTGGGGACGCAGGATCAGGAAATACATGATGATGAAGATCAGGATGAAGGGCAGCATCGACATCAGGATGTCGTTGGTGCCGCCCGCACCGGTCTGGGCGAAGGCCGGAGTGATGAACATGAAGGATCCTCGTGGGAAGGCCCCGCTCGGAGGTGCAGCAGGGCGGAATTTCGGCGCGGACTATAGCCACGAAGGCGTCGAATGCAACGATGCCGCCATGCCCCCGCAACGAAAGGTCGCGGAGGCGCCGACGGAAAGCCCCATGTAGACCGCGCGCGGCTGTCTTTCCAGTGGTCCGGTTGCGCAGGCCGGAACGCTGGTGCATGGGACCGCGACCGTCGCCGGAGGCAAGCTGTGTCCGATCCCCTTTCCCATGCGCTGCTTGAACGCATCGCCACCGCGCTCGAGCGTCTCGCCCCGCCTGCCCCGCCGGCACCGGACTTCGCCGCCGCCGACGCCTATGTGTGGAACCCGGCCGGGCCGCGGCTCGACGCCGTGCCGCGGGTGAACCGCGTGGAGATGGTTCTGCTCAAGGGCATCGACCGGGCGCGCGACACGCTGATCGAGAACACCAGGCGCTTCGCCGAGGGGCTGCCGGCCAATAACGCGCTGCTCTGGGGCTCACGCGGCATGGGCAAGTCCTCGCTCGTCAAGGCCGCCCATGCGACGGTCAACCGCCAGAGGGTCGCGTCAGGCCTCAGCGCCAATCTCAAGCTGGTCGAGATCCACCGCGAGGACATTGAGAGCCTGCCGGATCTGATGGCCATGGTGCGAACCACGGACCTGCGCTTCATCGTCTTCTGCGACGACCTGTCGTTCGACCACGACGACACGTCCTACAAGTCCCTGAAGGCCGTGCTGGAAGGCGGCATCGAGGGCCGTCCGGACAATGTCATCTTCTACGCCACGTCGAACCGCCGGCATCTCCTGCCGCGCGACATGATGGAAAACGAGCGCTCCACCGCGATCAATCCCGGCGAGGCAGTCGAGGAGAAGGTGTCGCTGTCGGACCGCTTCGGTCTCTGGCTCGGCTTCCACAAGTGCAGCCAGGACGAGTACCTCGCCATGGTCCAGGGCTATGCGGAGCATTTCGGCCTGAAGGCGGACGCCGACACGATGCGCGCCGAGGCGCTGGAATGGGCGACGACGCGCGGCTCGCGCTCCGGCCGCGTCGCCTGGCAGTTCGTCCAGGACCTCGCGGGACGGCTCGGCGTCCGCCTCGAGGCCTGATCTTTCAAAAAAGAAGTGGGGCGGCACCGCCGTGCCGCCCCGAATATGACCGGTCCCTTGGAGGTCGCAGGAGAGGACCGATCGACTAGTCGTGTCCGGACGAGCCGGGAAAGTCTGTGTCTCAGTTCGAACCGAGGAAGGTCATCGGATCGACCGGCGTCGCGCCGCGGCGGATCTCGAAGTGGAGCTGCGGCGACGAGACGTTGCCGGTCTGGCCCGCGGCAGCGATGGTCTGGCCGCGACGCACCTGCTCGCCGCGCCGTACCGCGATCGTCGAGTTGTGGGCGTAGGCCGTGACGTAGCCATTGGAATGGCGCACCAGCACCAGGTTGCCGTAGCCGCGCAGCTCGTTGCCGGCATAGGCGACGACGCCATCCTCGGCGGCCTTGACCGGCGTGCCCTGCGGAACCGAGAGCTTGATGCCGTCATTGGTGCCGGCACGGAAGCCAGCGACCACCCGCCCGCGCACCGGCCAGCGGAACTGCGGCTCGGCATTGGCGGCGCGGGCCGGGGCCTCGGCATTGGCAGAGGCGGTTTCGGCGGCCGCTGCGGCCGAGGGCTGAGCGGCAGACTGGGTGATGGTGGCCTGCGACGGGATGGCGGCGGTCGGCTGCGGATCGGCCTGGCGACCAGCCGGCGTCGCCTGGGCCTCGGCGACGGCGCGCTGGGCCTGCTCGCGGCGAGCGACCGGAGCGGCGGCGGGAGCCGGAACCGGAGCCGCGGCGGCCTGGCGGGTGGCAGCCGGCGTCGAGGCCTGCACCGCGGGAAGGCGCAGAACCTGGCCGGTGCGCAGCGCCTGGCCGGGCTGCAGGCTGTTGGCGGCGGCAAGCTGGTCGCGCGGCACGCCATAACGGCGGGCGACACCGGCGAGCGTCTCGCCACCGGTCACCGTGTGCGTGCCGCGGGTCGCCTGGGCAGGGCGCGGAGCGGCGGCAGCCGTCGGAGCGGGTGTTGCGGCGGTCGGCTGAGCGCCAGCCTGCCAGTTCATGCGGCCCTGCTGCGGGGCGGGCGCAACGGCCGCGGTCCGGGCGGCCGATACAGCCGGCGCCTGGGCCCGCTGAGGCGCATCGGCCGGCTGGCGGACGAGGTCCGTCGCCGGGCGCGCCGCGGCGGCAACCGGGGCTGCGGCGGCCTGGCTGGCATTGGCCACGGAATAGGTGGGGATGATGACGTTCTGACCTGCGGCGAACGCCTGGTTGCCGGCAATGCCATTGGCCTGCGCGATCGCGGCGGCGGGCACGCCGTAGCGCCGCGATAGCCCTTCCGGCGTATCGCCGGCGGCCGCGCGGATGGCCGTCCCGCCGGTCGAAGACCAGCCGCCCCGGCCGGTTGACACAGGACCGCCAGCAGTCGTCTGGCCCATGGCCATTTGGCGCACGGCGGGCGTCTGCGGGTTGGAGGAGCCGAAGGTGGAACGCGGTGTGACCGTGCCGGTGGTCATGCCGGGGTCGCCGCCCTGGCCGAAGGGCGAGCCGCCCTGGGCCGTGGCCGGCGGAGGCGAGGTCACGACGAAGTCGCGGGAGGGCAGCGGCTGGCTCTCCACCGCGGCGACCGGAGCCGCCGAGACGCTCGGCTGCGGCGCGCTGGCGACCTGGCTGGAGCGGAAGGGATTTTCGTCGAAGCGCGCCACATCGGAGCTGCAGGCGGCGCCGAGCCCGGAGACCGCAATCACAACGACGGCCCGGGACAAGCCGGAGACGGTACGGAGACCCATGGCGACACTCACGCGGTACACAACCACTGACAGGTGAGATTTATGACCTGTTCAGGTTAAGTTTCGGTTGTCGCGCTGCCCCTGGGGTGGGCCTTTTTCACAAACGCCGGGCAACGCCGTGGACGGCCGGGTCGACCTGCGCCACTGCGAAGGCGTTGCGGCTGGCATGGCTGTCGGCTTTGCCGGTCCGGACCACGACACCTGCAGTGAGCGGCACCACCATCACGCCATCGGGCGCCAGCTGGGCGAGAAGGTGCGGCGGCGGATCGGAGACCGCACAGGTCAGCAGAATGCGGTCATAGGGCGCGCGCTGGGCGAAGCCGTCGAAACCGTCGCCAAAGATGGTCTCGACCATATCGTAGCCGAGCGCACGCAGGCGTAGATGGGCCTGGTCAGCGAGCGTGCGCCAGCGCTCCACCGTCACGACCTCCTTGGCGAGGCGGCCGAGGATGGCCGCGGTATAGCCCGAGCCGGTGCCGATCTGCAGCACGCGGTGGTGCGGCGCGACATCGAGCGCGTCCAGCATCGACGCGATGAGCGTCGGGCGCAGCACGTTCTGGCCCATGGCGATGGGCAGGGCCACGTCCTCGTCAGCGAGGGCGAAATGCGCCTCCTCGAGGAAGGGCACCCGCGGCACCTGCTCCATGGCGTTGAGCACGCGGCGGTCGGACAGTCCCGCCTGCCGCAACATGAGGACGAAAGCGGCGGCTGCCCGAAAGTGATCCGGTCCCGGCGCCGCGTTCATCGCCCGCCCTCAGGTTCCCGGCGCCCGGTCGCCGGCGAAGACAGCGGCAAGCCGCGTCATGGTCACCTCGTCAGTCATGTTGATTTCGAGAGGCGTCACCGAGACATAACCCTCGGCGAGGGCCCAGAGGTCGGTGCCGTTCTCGATCCGGTGGCGGTTCCGCACGAAGGCGATCCAGTAATAGGGATTGCCGCGGCCATCGTGGCGCGGGTCGATGGTCAGGATCTCCTGGTCGCGCCGGCCCTGCGCCGTGACGCGGATGCCGCGGACCTGGTCGGGGCTGCGGTTGGGGAAATTGACATTGATGAGCGAGCCGGGCCGCAGCCCCTCTTCAAGAATGGTGCGGATGATGCCGGGCGCGTGGGCCTCGGCGGTCTCGTAATGGACGTTGTGCCGGCTCTCCGGACCGTAGGACTGCGACAGGGCCACCGAGGGAATGCCGAGGATTGTGCCCTCCATGGCGCCGGCGATGGTGCCGGAATAGCCGACATCCTCGGCGACATTCTGGCCGCGGTTGACGCCGGAGAGGACGAGATCAGGCCCCTCCCCCGCCATGATGTGCTTCACCGCCATGATGACGCAGTCAGTGGGCGTGCCCTTCACCGCATAGCGCTTCTCACCGACCTCGCGCAGGCGCAGCGGATCGTTGAGCGAGAGCGAATGCGACACGCCGGACTGGTCGGTCTCCGGCGCGACGACCCAGACATCGTCGGACAACGTGCGGGCAATGCGCTCGGCCGCGAGAAGGCCCGGCGCGTGGATGCCGTCGTCATTGGTGACAAGGATGCGCATCAGGCTTTCTCGATGAGGGTGAGGCCGCCCATATAGGGCTGGAGCACGGCCGGCACGGCAATGGCGCCACCGTCCTGCTGGTAGGTCTCCATCACGGCGATGAGGGCGCGGCCAACCGCGGTTCCCGAACCGTTCAGCGTGTGGACGAATTGCGGGGCCGGCTGCTTGTTGTCGGTCGCCTTGGGACGATAGCGCGCATTCATCCGGCGGGCCTGGAAATCACCGCAGACCGAGCAGGACGAAATCTCGCGGAAGGCCTGCTGGCCGGGCAGCCACACCTCGATGTCGTAGGTCTTGCGGGCCGAGAAGCCCATATCGCCGGTGCAGAGGGTGACGACGCGGTAATGCAGGTCGAGCCGCTTCAGCACCTCCTCGGCGCAGGCGAGCATGCGCTCATGCTCGTTGATCGCCTCGTCGGGCGTGGTGATCGACACGAGCTCGACTTTCAGGAACTGGTGCTGGCGCAGCATGCCGCGGGTGTCGCGGCCAGCGGCGCCCGCCTCGGAGCGGAAGCACTGGGTGGCCGCGGTCAGGCGCATCGGCAGCGCGTCCTCGGCGACGATCTCCTGGGCGACGAGATTGGTCAGCGTCACCTCGGCAGTGGGGGTGAGCCAGAGCCCCTCGCGGGTGACGAACATGTCCTCGGCCGCCTTGGGCAGCTGGCCCGTGCCGTAAACGGCGGGATCCTTCACCAGGACCGGCGGGTTCACTTCCGTATAGCCATGCGTGTCGGTGTGCAGGTCCAGCATGAACTGGGCGAGCGCGCGCTCCATGCGGGCGAGCTTGCTCTTGAGCACCACGAAGCGGGCGCCGGAGAGCTTGGCCGCCGCCTCGAAATCCATCTGGCCGAGAGCCTCGCCTAGTTCGAAATGCTCTTTCGGCGCGGCGATGACACGCGGCGTGCCGAAGCGGTGACGCTCGACATTGCCGGTCTCGTCCGCACCCACCGGCACGTCGGCGAGCGGCATGTTGGGGATGACCTCGAGCGCGGCGGTCAGGTCGGCGCTCGCCGCCTTCTCGGTCGCCTCGGCCTCGGCCATGCGGTCCTTGAGGGCCGCGACCTCGGCCTTCAGCGCGTCGGCGCGGACCATGTCCTTCTGGCCCATGGCCTGGCCGATCTCCTTGGAGGCGGCGTTGCGGCGCTCCTGGGCGGCCTGGAGGGTCGAGACGGCAGACTTGCGGGCATCATCCAGCGCGATGAGGGACGAGGCCAGCGGCTCACGCCCGCGCGCCACGAGCGCGGCATCGAAGGCCTGCGGATTGTCCCTGATCCAGCGAATGTCGTGCATGGTCGCCCTGCCGTCTGCGCGCCGCGGATTCTCGCGGCGAAACCGCCGTTGCGGGCTTAAGCGAGGCTCCCCGGCAAGGCAAGACGGTCGGGCGGTCAGCCCTCGAAGGGGAAGCGCGCGAGGATGGTGAACCGCCCTGCCCGATCCGCCTGTTTGAACAGGCAGAGCGCGTCGATGGAAAGCGGCGCGGCCACCGGCACATACTGGCCCGCGAGGGCAGCGCGGATCGCCTCGCGTCGCTCCTCGGGCAGCGCGCCCGTCAGGGTCATGTGGAAGCGGAAGTCCTCGAAGATGTAGGGATAGCCGAAGGCATCGAGATGGGCCTTCTGCCGCTCGGTGAGCGGCGCCTTCAGCCGGCGCGCCATGTCCGCTTCCGACAGTGGCGCGCGGAACCGGTCGAAATGGCGGACGCAGTCGGCGGCGAGCGTGAGAAGCGGCTCGGAGGGCTCGGCCGGCACAAGGGCGACGAAGGCCTTGAGAAGCGCAACCTCCAGCCGCGGCACCGTGAAAGCGCGCCGCCGTTCCGCGAAGAGCATGACCGCCTCGATGAGCCCGGCCTCGTTTTCCCCCTCGGCGAGCGCGAACGGCGCCTTCAGCGTACCGTGGAAACCGTAGCGGCGCGGCTCTTCGGTCAGCGCCATCCAATCGGCGGAATCGCAGGGCGAAGCGGCCGGAATGGCCATGTCGACGGCCGCCGCCGCATCGTAGCCGATGATGGAGGAGCCGAAGCGCCAGAGCGGGCTGTCGGGAGCGGGCGCGGCATAGAGAGCGTAGCGGGGAGCCATGGGCGGCGTTTAGCCCCGGCGGGTGACTGCCACAAGACGCCATCACCGCTTTGCGCGGATCGTCGCACCGCCTATATAGCGGCATTCACCTGACGTCGGATCGCATGCGGAACAGCCTCGACATCGCCAAGCCGCCTTCCGCGACGCGTGTCGTCGTCGCGATGTCGGGCGGCGTCGATTCCTCGGTCGTTGCCGGCCTCATGGCCGAGCAGGGCTACGACGTCGTCGGCGTGACGCTGCAGCTCTACGACCACGGTGCCGCCATTCACCGCAAGGGCGCCTGCTGCGCCGGCCAGGACATCCACGACGCCCGCCGCGTCGCCGAGCGGCTCGGCATTCCGCACTACGTCCTCGACTACGAGGAGCGGTTCAAGGCGGCGGTCATCGACCGCTTCGCCCAGTCCTATGCCGATGGCGAGACGCCGATCCCCTGCATCGACTGCAATCGCCACGTGAAGTTCACCGACCTTTTGGCAACCGCCCGGGATCTCGGCGCCGACGCCCTGGCGACCGGCCATTATGTCGCGAGCCGCGCCCTGCCCTCCGGCCGCCGCGCGCTCTACCAGCCGGTGGATGCCGACCGCGACCAGAGCTATTTCCTCTTCGCCACCACGCCCGAGCAGCTCGACCTGCTGCGCTTTCCTCTCGGCGGCATGACCAAGCCGGAGACGCGCGAGCATGCCCGCCGCTTCGGCCTCGCCATCGCCGACAAGGCCGACAGCCAGGACATCTGCTTTGTGCCGACCGGCCGCTACACCTCGATCGTCGAGAAGCTGAAGCCGGAAGCGGCCGAGGCGGGCGAGATCGTCCATGTCGACGGGCGGGTGCTTGGCCGACACGACGGGGTGATGCGCTTCACGGTCGGCCAGCGCCGCGGCATCGGCATCGCGGCGGCGGAGCCCCTCTATGTGGTCGGGCTCGATGCAGCGCGCCGGCAGGTGATCGTCGGCCCGCGCGAGGCGCTGGCGACCCACCGGATCGGCCTGCGTGAATTCAACTGGCTGGGCGATGCCCTGCCTGCCAATGGCGAGGCCCTCGCCTGTCATGCCCGGGTGCGCTCGACCCGTCCGCCACGCCCGGCGCTGCTGCGCATGGTCGATGGGACGCCGGAGGTCGAGCTGCTCGACGGCGAGGACGGCGTCGCGCCGGGCCAGGCCTGCGTTCTTTATGACGGCGTTTCGGGCGCGGCGCGCGTCCTCGGCGGCGGCTTCATCCGCCGCCGGCAGGACCTGCGTCCCGCGGCCGTTCCCACCACTCTCCAGGCCACGATCTGACCGGGGTTGCGATGCAAGCCGCTGAACTCGACGCCCAATCCATCCAGAAGGCCTATGCCCGCTGGGCGCCGATCTACGATCCGATTTTCGGCCGCATCACCACGACCGGCCGCAAGGCGGCGGTGGCCGCCGCGACGCGCGTCGGCGGGCGTATCCTCGAGGTCGGCGTCGGCACCGGCATCGCCCTGCCCGATTATGGCAAGGATTGCCGCGTCATCGGCCTCGACCTGTCCTTCGACATGCTGAAAATCGCCCGCAAGCGGGTGGACGAGGGCCTCTCCAATGTCGAGGGCATCCTGCAGATGGATGCCGGCCGCCTCGCTTTCGGGGATGCCAGCTTCGACTGCGTCGTCGCCATGTACCTGATCACCGTGGTGCCGGACCCGGAAGGCGTGATGGCCGAGCTCAACCGGGTCTGCAAGCCCGGCGGCGAAGTCATCTTGGTCAATCATTTTGCGGCCGAGGGCGGCATCCGCGCCCTCATCGAAAAGGCCGCTGCGCCCTTCGGCGACAAGCTCGGCTGGCATCCCGACTTCTCCTTCGAGCGCGTCATGGGCGAAAAGGAGCTGACCATGGTCGAGAAGAAGCCGGCGGGTTTCGGCGGGCTGTTCACCCTGGTCCGCTTCAAGAAGGCCGGCGGCTGACAGCACAACGGCAGTCTCAAACCCCGGCGAGCGGTTTGCCGGGCCGCCCCGACGATCGGTGGAAGAAGCCACGGCGATCGTCTTGACACCCCTTGAGCCCGGACCTTATATCCGCGCTCTCGCAAGGCTGGTTCACCGGTCCTGCGGCCCCTTTGGGGCGGGGTAGCTCAGTTGGTGAGAGCGCAGGATTCATAACCCTGAGGTCGGCAGTTCGACTCTGCCTCCCGCTACCAAACGGCCGGATTGCCCGGCCCCTTTTCACGACATCGTCGCTCTGGCGTCATCCAAGGCTGGCCCCGCGACCACCCGGTTGCGGCCGAGGCGCTTGGCTTCATAGAGCCGCGAATCCGCCGGCCGCAGCAGGACCTCCAGGCCCCTTCCCTCGTCCGGCGCCGTCGCCACGCCGACGCTGATGGTCGGCGCGGGGGCGCCCGCATCGGCTAGCGCCTCCGCGACCGCCTGGCGAATACGCTCCGCCGTCATCCGGGCAGCTGTGGCCGCGAGGTCGGGGGCGAGGATGACGAACTCCTCGCCGCCATAGCGGAAGAGGCGATCGTCGGCGCGAATGTGGCCGCGGATAGTCTCGACGATCCGCCGCAAGACGGCGTCACCGGCAATGTGACCCAGGCTGTCGTTGATCTGCTCGAAATGATCGGCATCGATCATCAGCAGGCTGCACGGCCTGCCGCTGTCGATGGCCTGGGCCAGCATGGCGGGGGCGAGCGCCGTGAAGCGCTCGCGCGTCAAGGCGCCAGTCAGCGCATCCCGGCTCGTCGCGCCGAGCAGGACTTCGTATTTGTGCCGGTAGGTGAGCTTGTGGAAGATGTCGGCCAGCGGTTGCGGCGCCGTCTCCTCCGCCTTGCGCTCGAAGACCGCCAGATAGATGCCGATGCAGGCGGCATAGACGACAGCCGCCCCCATCTTGGCGATCCAGCCGCCGAACAGCGCGCTCCAGGGCGTTCCCGTCACCCAATGGAGGCCTACGAAAAAGGCGACCTGGTCGAAGGTGAGGATGATGGCAAGGCTCAGCCAGGCCCTGACCACCAGGGACCGCGCGAGAAGCCCGCGCAGGCGCTCATAGATGAGGATGAGCGCGATGGCGTCGATGAAGAGCAGCGTCGTGCCCCACACCATCAGCAGGCCCATCTGGTCGATCAGCGCGAGGTCCGGATTGTAGCCCGGCAGCGATACGGGCGGGCCCGACAGCCGCAGCATGGCGACCAGCGCCACCATCAGGAAATTGCCGATGAGCAGGCCGTAGATGGGCTGGCGCACCGCCTCCGCATCCTCGCGGATGTAGAACAGCAGGATGATGGCGAGCTTGCCGGAGAAAAGAACGGTCGAACCCGGCGAGATCAAACCGAAAGGCAGCTCGATGAAGAAAACGGCTGCGAGATAGGTCTCGAGGAAATGCATCACGCCGAGGGCGCAAAAGAAGGCGCCAAGGCCGAGGACGGATCGGCCGCGAAATAGTGCTGCCATGACGGTGAAGTAGACGACCGACTGCGCCAGCAGGAGAAGGATGCCCGACATGTGAAAATCGCTTTGATGAAATCGGCCGAGAACGCCATGGAGCCATCGCGTTCGGCCCGACCAACCTTGCCCGGATTCGACGTCAGGCACGACCCCGGGTGGCCGCAGATGTCCCACGTTGCGCAGACATGGCGACACAGTGGAGCCATACCCGGCCTGAAGGATGGTATCTCGCCATTTTGGCACAGATCATCGTTGATGAGGTCTTAACGGCCCGTGCCTGTCTGGCCAGACCGCGGAAAAAGAGCCGTCAGACCGGCGAAAATGACTGCGTTCGGCCCCTCAGGACGGCGGCGTCCATCTTGCACAGGACATCCCGACAGCACCGCGCTGTCTCGACTGGAAACAGGCCCTGGCCACCGGCGTGCTCACGCAACGGTAACACGGTGTTTCTGGCATCCAGCCGAAGGTTCCGCGGTTAACGCTAGCGGTAATCAAACGTTGATTACCTCGTTCAAATGTATCACATCGATCCTCGGGAACGGGGATCGCCCACAGGAGCGATCCGAAATGAACAGTCAGGTCAGAGAGATCATCGCCCGCACGGTGGAGCTGCCGGGCGGCGTGGACGGTCTCGTCGACGCCAGCGACCTCTACGAGGCCGGGATGACCTCCTTCGGCTCCGTCCAGCTCATGCTGGCGCTGGAGGAAGCCTTCGACATCGAATTCCCCGAGCGGATGCTGAACCGCCGGCTTTTCTCCTCCATCGCCTCGATCACTGCCGCTCTCGAAGAGCTGAAGGGCGAGAAGGTCGGAGCCTGAGCCATGCTGGACCGGTCGGAACCCGATGCCACCCCGCGCACCGCGGCCCTCATCGCCCGCGCCAAGCGCGTCGCGACCGTCGCCGCCGCGCATGCGGATGCGGTGGACCGCGACCCCCGCTTTCCCCGCGAGGCGGTCGACGCCATGCGCGAGGAGCGCCTCCTCGGCATCATGATTCCGGCCCATCTCGGCGGTGAAGGCGCTGACTTCGCCGATATCGCGCAGATCTGCACCACGCTGGGTGCGGCCTGCTCGGCCTCCGGCATGGTCTTCGCCATGCACCAGATCAAGGCGTCGAGCCTCGTCCATCACGGGCTCGACAGCGACTGGCATCGTGCCTTCATGCAGAAGGTGGCTGAGAAGCAGCTCCTGCTCGGCTCGGCGACGACCGAGGCCGGCATTGGCGGCGATCTGCGCAACTCCATCTGCTCCATCGTGCCCGATGGCGACAATGTCCGCATCGAGAAGGACGCGACCGTCATCTCCTACGGCCTCGATGCCGACGCGATCCTCGCGACCGCCCGCCGGGCGCCCGACGCCGCCTCGTCCGACCAGGTCATGGTCGTCATCGAGAAGCATCAGGCGAGCCTCGAACAGACCTCGACCTGGGACACGCTCGGCATGCGCGGCACCACCTCGCACGGCTTCAAGCTGGCTGCGACCGTGCCCGCCGAGCAGGTCTTCCCCAAGCCCTTCGCCGAGATCGCCGCGCAGTCCATGCTGGCGAGCTCGCACCTGTTCTGGGCCGCTCTCTGGTTCGGCATCGCCGGTTCGGCGCTGTCGAAGGCGCAGGCGAGCGTCCGCCAGGCCGCCCGCCGCATGCCGAATGCGGTGCCGCCGGGCGCCGCGCGCCTTGCAGCTGCCGCCGCAGAACTCGCCGGCCTTAAGACCCTGGTGCGTGACGGCATCGCCCGCTTCGAGGCCGCCCGCCACGACGACGCGGCCATCAACTCGATGGCCTTCGCGGTGGCGATGAACGCCGTGAAGGTCGAGGCCTCGCGCCGCGCCGTCGCCCTGGTCCAGGAGGCGCTGACCATCGTCGGCATCCAGGGCTACAAGAACGCCAATCCCTTCTCCATCGGCCGCCAGCTGCGCGACATCCTGTCGGCGCCGCTGATGATCGCCAATGACCGCATCCTTTCAAACACCGCGACCATGCTCCTCATGTCGCGCCTCGACACCGACCTGGAGGACTGACGCGATGCTCGACAAGACCGAGACCAAGACGTTCCTCGACGACCTGTTCGACCAGGGCCTGCTGATCGAGACCGGCGTGGACGGCCTCTATGGCCGCTCTGGCCTGTTCGAGGCCATTGGCGACGGCTTCCAGGCCCTCGTCAGCCGCTACGGCGCCGCCGACGAGGCCGAGGTCGTGCGCTTCCCGCCGGCCATGGCCCGCTCGATCTTCGAGAAGTCCGGCTACATGAAGAGCTTCCCGCAGCTCGCCGGCACGGTGCACTGCTTCTGCGGCAACCCGGCCGACCATGTCAGCCTGCTGCAGACCATCGAACAGGGCGGCGACTGGACGGCCGGCCAGAAGGCCAGCGAGATCGTGCTGACGCCGGCCGCCTGCTATCCGCTCTATCCGACGGCGGCCAAGCGCGGCGACTTGCCCGCCGAGGGCCGCCTGTTCGACCTGCTCTCCTACTGCTTCCGCCACGAGCCCTCGCAGGACCCGGCGCGCCAGCAGTTCTTCCGCATGCGCGAATATGTGCGCATGGGCACCCCGGACCAGGTGACCGAGTTCCGCGCCTCCTGGCTCGAGCGCGGCCAGGCGCTGATCGGCGAGCTCGGCCTGCCGTTCACCGTCGATGTCGCCAACGATCCCTTCTTCGGCCGGACGGGGAAGATGCTGGCGGTCAACCAGCGTGACCAGCGGCTGAAGTTCGAGCTGCTCATCGCCATCGAGAGCGAGGAGAAGCCCACGGCCTGCCTCTCCTTCAACTATCACCAGGACCATTTCGGCAAGACCTTCGGCCTCACCACGTCCGATGGCGAAGTGGCGCACACGGCCTGTGTCGGCTTCGGCCACGAGCGGGTGATCCTCGCCCTGCTCAAGCACTACGGCACGAATGTGAAGCGCTGGCCGGCCTCGCTGCGCCAGACGCTGGGCCTGTGATCCCATGAAGGCCGTCCTGCCCCATCTCACCGCCGCCACCCACGCCCGTCATGCGCTGCATGACGCGGCCGTGGCCTGGCCGGAGACCAACTGCCACACCGACCTCCTCATCGAGGTCCTCCACGCCCTCGGCCGCGAGCCGGAGGCGGGGCTGGGCATGACGCTGGCGCAGGATTTCGAGGGCGACCAGTTCACCTTCTTCAAGATGCCGAACGGCGATCTCGACAGCCTGTTCGGCCTCGACCTGCAGGAGCTGTCGATCTACCGGCCGCTGGTCGATCACATCGAGGAGCAGGTCGCCCGCGGCCGGCTGGTGCTCGTCGAGGTCGACGCGCATTTCCTGCCGGACACCAAGGGCGTGACCTATCGGGTCGACCATTCGAAGACGACGATCGCGGTCAACCGCTTCGACCGCGCCACGGCGAGCCTCGGCTATTTCCACAATGCCGGCTACTTCGAGATGGCGGGCGAGGATGTCGAGCAGGCCCTCGGCTTTGGCTCCGTGCCGACACCGGTGCTGCCGCCCTATACCGAGTTCGTGAAGATCGCAGGCCCGGGCCTCTCCGGCCGGGCGCTGAAGGAGGCCGCTCTCGCCCGCCTCGCCGGGCACTGGGCGCGCCGACCGACGCGCAACCCGGTGCGCGCCTATGCGGAAGCCCTGCCGTCCGATCTTGCCTGGCTGGCGACGCAGCCGCCCTGCTCGTTCCACCCCTATGCCTTCAACTCGGCCCGTCAGTTCGGCGCCAACATCGCCCTGCTCGGCGCCCATCTCGGCTGGCTCGGGCGGCAGGGCGTAGCCGGCCTCGATCCTGCCATCGCGCGCTGCGCGGCCATGGCGAACGGGATGAAGACCTTCCAGTTCCTGCTGGCGCGGGCGCTGGCGCGCAAGAAATACGACGCGCTCGCCCCGGCTCTGGCCGAGGTCGCCGACCATTACGACGCCCTCATGGAGAGCCTCGCGGCGGCCTTCCGCTTCCCCGCAGCCGAGACGCGGCCGCTGGTGCGCGCCGCCTCCTGAGGACCCCATGGATCCGGTTCGCCACGACACGCACGCGCCCGCCGTGCCGCTCGCCGCGGACTGGCTCATGGCGGTCGTTGCGGCAGGATCGGCGACGACACCCGAGGGCCTTGCGGCAGCAGCCGACTGGATCGCAGCCGCTGTCCCCGGCACGGCCGAGCAGGCGTTGATCGCCGCAGGACGCCTTTCGCCTGGCACTGCCTCCGGGCTGCATGACCTCGATGTCTGGTATCGCCGCGACGTCGTTCTCGATGCACCGGCGACGATCCGGTTCGAGGGGCTGACCGCGCCTGCGGAGATCTTCCTTGACGGTGTTCCGGCCGCGACCATCGCGTCCATGTATGTGCCGACCGTTATCGCCTGCCCGGCCGGTCGCCATGCCATCGCCATCCGTTTCCCGGCGCTGAACCCGGTTCTTGGCGCGGCCAAGGGCCCGCGGGCCCGCTGGCGCCCGATGATGATCCAGCCCGGCACGCTGCGGCTCATCCGCACAACCACGCTCGGCCACATGCCCGGCTGGTCGCCGGAGGTCGCGGTGATCGGTCCTTGGCAGGATGTCCTTGTATTGCCGGAGACCGGTGCCGCGCGCCTGGTGTCGCTGAGGCTCCATGCGCAGCTTGTGGGTGGCGACGGTGTGCTCGATGTCGCGGTGACTTTCGACCGGCCCGTGGACAGCGCGGTCGAGGTGCTGTGTGCCGGCCGTTCCGAGGCGCTGCATCCGGGCGACGACAACGCCCATGCGGGCCGGCTGCTGGTTGCCGATGTGGCGCCGTGGTGGCCGAACGGCCTTGGCGAGCCTGCGATGCATGGCGTGCAGCTTCGCATCGGTGGTCGCATCATCGATGAGGGCTGCGTCGGTTTCCGGACGCTCGCCGTCGATCGCAGTCCCGATGGCCAGGGCTTCGGCCTCGTCATCAACGGCGTGCCGGTCTTCTGCCGCGGCGCGTCGTGGACACCGCCGGACCCGGCAGCGCCGGGCGTCGCCGATCCGCGGCCGCTGCTGAAACTCGCCCGCGATGCCGGCATGACCATGATCCGCCTCTCCGGCACAATGGGACCGGAGAGCCTGGCGTTCCATTCGGCCTGCGACGAGCTGGGCCTGCTGGTCTGGCACGACCTGCCCTTCGCGAATTTCGACTATCCGACCGAGGATCCGGCGTTTCGCGCCCTAGTCGAGGCGGAGGTGCAGCATCTCCTTGGCCGGCTCGCGGGCTCGCCGTCGCTGGCCGTCGTGTGTGGCGGCAGCGAGATGGCGCAGCAGGCGACCATGCTTGGCCTCAAGCCCGATCAGGCCGCCATGCCCTTTTTCGAGGCGCGCCTGCCGGAGCTCGTCGCTGATCTTGCGCCGCAGGCGGCCTATGTCCCGCATACGCCCTGGGGGGGCGCCCTGCCCTTCGTCACCGATGCCGGCGTGACCCACTATTTCGGCGTCGGCGCCTATCGCCGCCCCATCGAGGATGCGCGTCGGTCGGATGTGCGCTTCGCCTCCGAATGCCTCGCCTTCGCGGCCGTTCCCTCCGCCACTTCCCTGGCCCTCCAGGGCATGGATCCCGCCGATACGGCCCGTTGGTCCTCCGGTGTGCCGCGCGATGCCGGCGCCGACTGGGATTTCGAGGACGTCCGCGACCATTATGTCGGTACGCTCTTCGGCGTCGATCCGGCGACGTTGCGCGCATCGGACCCGGAACGCTGGCTGGCGCTCGGCCGCGCCGCTCCCGCCATCCTCATGGAGGCCGTCTTCGCCGAGTGGCGCCGGGCCGGATCGCGCTGCCGGGGTGGCCTCGTCTGGCTCCTCGCCGACATGAAGCCGGGCGCGGGCTGGGGCCTCATCGACCAGCTGGGTGAGCCAAAATCGACATGGCACGCCCTGCGCCGTGCCTTCCGTCCGCTGCATCTCGGCCTCACCGATGAGGGGCTGAACGGTCTCGGCGTCCACCTCGTCAACGAGACGCGCGAGACGCGCGCGGTGCGGCTGACACTGGCGTCCTATGGCGAGGGCCCCCATCCCCTCGCCCGTGCCGAACGCGACCTGACGCTCGCCGCCGGTGAGGCCATCAGCCTGTCGAGCCACGCGCTTTTCGGTCGCTTCTTCGATGTCGCGCATGCCTACCGTTTCGGGCCTCGCGCGCATGGGGCGACGCTCGCCCGGCTTCACGACCCGTCGACGGGAGAGCTTCTCGCCGAGGCGAGCCATGTCCTGCCGGGCTGCGCCGTCGCACCCGGCGAGATCGGCCTCTCGGCCAAGGCTGTCCATGGCGAAGCCGGCCTAGCGCTCGTCCTCGTCGCCGACCGTTTCGCCCATGCCGTCACCGTCGAGGACCCGGCCTTCCGCGCGACCGACGAGGGCTTCTGCCTCGCCCCCGGCGAGACCCGCGTCGTGCCGCTGGTGCGGCGGCATGGCTCGCCCGCCGCCACGGGGGGCCGGGTCACGGCCCTCAACAGCCATCCCGTCGCCTACGAGCACGCCGCATGATTCCGGTCACCTTCAACGGGCTCCTCGGCAAACTGCACCGACCCGACGCCTCCCGCGCCTCGGGCCTTGGCGTCGTCCTGGTGCCGCCGCATGGCGTCGAAGCGCTGGCCGCCACGAAGAGCCTGCGGATCCTCGCGGAAAGCCTCGCCGAACGGGGCCATGCGGTGCTCTGCTTCGACCTGCCGGGCACGGCGGATTCGCTCGGCTCCGACTCGGATCCCGGACGCCTCGATGCGTGGGTGGGTGCTGCGCGCGCAGCCGCCTCTTTCCTCGTCGCAAAGGGCGGTGCCTCAGGCATCGTGATGGGCGGGCTGCGTTTCGGTGCGGCCATCGCGACGCTTGCGGCCACGGGCTGTGAGAGCTTCGCCGGCCTGATGCTGCTCGATCCCGTGGTCAAGGGACGCGTCTATGCGCGCGAACTCGCCCTGACCGCCCGCGCCCTCGCCGAGGGCGCACGCCTCGATCCCGACGCCACGGCAACCGAGGACGGGCTGCTCATTGCCGGCCTGACCACCACCAACGAGACCCTGGCGGCGATCCGCACCGTCGATCTTGGACGGCAGGTGCCGCCTGCCGTGCCGACGCTGGTCCTCCACCGGCCCGGCGCCGCCGACGCCACGTCGCTGGCGACGAGCTGGCCGGCGCGCCAGGACCTCGCTATCGAACCCGTCAGCGGCTTCGAGGCGATCTCGCTGAGCCCGACCATGGCGACGACGCCGCATGAGGTGATCGCGCGCGCGGGCGATTGGCTCGACACCCTTCCGGCCCGGACGCTGCGCCCGGCCGAACCGCTCGAGCCGGCGCGCCTCTCCGGTCCGGGCTTCACCGAGGAAGCCGTCGTCTTCGGCGAGGCCGGGCGGCTGTTCGGCGTCCTGTGCGAGCCGAATGTGCCCGCCGAGGGCCAGCCGGCCCTCATCATCGTCAATGCCGGCCGCAATTCGCATGTCGGCTGGGCCCGCTCCGGCGTGCTTCTGGCGCGCGAACTCGCCGCCCAGGGCGTCGCTTCGCTGCGCATGGACCTCGCCGGCATCGGCGATGGCCGCGACAGGCCGGGCGCCCCTGACACGGTGGACGCCGTCCTCTACCACCCCGCCAATGCGAGCCAGGTCACCGACGGCGTCGACCTGATCGCCGCCCGAGGCTATGGCGAGCTGACGATGCTCGGCGCCTGCTCCGGCGCCTATCTCGCCCTTAACCATGCTGCGGCCGACCCGCGCATCAGCGGGCTGATCCTCGTCAACATCCAGCGCTTCGTCTGGCGTCCCGGCGAGACCGTCGAGGAGGCCATCGCCTCGGCCTATCCGCTAGCCTCCAGCTATGCCGGCAAGGTGTTCGAGGCGCGCGCCTGGAAGCGCATCCTCACCGGCGAGCGCAAGGTCCTGCCCCTCGTCCGCGAGTTCAGCCGGCGGATCGGCCAGCGTGTCGCCGCGATCCGCCCCTCCGAGCAGACGCGGCAGGCGCGCCTGCTCATGCGCGCGCTGTCACAACGGCGTGTCGCAATGGACCTCATCTTCTCGGAGAACGACGCCGGGCTTGGCGATCTCTCCCTGCATTTCGGCAGCGGCGGACGCTGGCTCCTCCGCCAGGGCATTCCACCGATCACGGTGGTGCCGGCGGCGGACCACGACATGACGCCGCCGCAGGCGCGGCGGACCGTCGTGGACCGCGTCAGTGCCCTCGTCAGGCGACGCGGGATGGCGCGAGGGAGCGACGCGGCATGAGGCCTGCAAGGATCAGTGCGACCCTGCGACAGCGTCCCCGCCCGGGACAGAGCTGCCGCAGAATGGCACGAGGCACCTCGCCATGACGCTGAAGGAACTGGATCTCGCCGCAGGCGCCATCACCCGCCGCAACCGTGGCGGCTATGCCTGGACGCGGTTCGCGCTCAAACTCGCCACCGGCGCCATCGACTGGATGGTCATCGCCGGCGCTTCCTTCCTGATCTCCGTCCTCTATGCCCGCGCATCGAGCGGCGAATGGTGGACCTCGCAGTCGCAAGTTGCGCTCGCGGCGGTGCTGGCCAGCACCTTCGTGCTGCTCAATGCCGTACGCGGCCAGTACCAGATCGGCCATTATGTCGGCGTGCGCCGCGATTTCGGCACGACGCTGACCCTCTGGAGCGCCACCTTCGTCATTCTCATCGCCTTCGCATTCGCCACCAAGACCACCGAGAACTTCTCGCGTGTCGCGGTCACGCTCAGCTTCGTCCTCGGCCTGCCGGCCATCTTCATCGCCCGCGGCGCGGCCCGCCGGATGATGACCCTCGGCTCGAAGATCGGCATCATCCCGGCGCGCCGGGTCATGCTGGTCGGCCGCGAGGAGGACGTGACCGCCTTCGCCATGCGCTACCAGCCGTGGAATGCCGGCATGCACATCGCTGGCACGGGCCTGCTCGCCCCCGCCGGCGGCCCGGTCAGCCGCGACGACATTGCCCGCATCGCCAGCCAGGCGCGCGACATGCAGCTCGACGACGTGCTGATCATCGTGCCCTGGTCGGAGACCGAGACGATTGACCGGCTGGTCGATGGGTTCATGCGCATCCCGGTGACCATCCATCTCGGCCCCGAGCGCATCTTCGACCGCTTCCAGGACATCCACATCGCCAAGGCCGGCGGCATCGCCAGCCTGCAGCTCGGCCGGTCGCCGCTGACGGCCGGCGAGGTGACGCTGAAGCGCGCCCTCGACCTCGCGCTCGGCTCCTTCGCCCTGTTCATGTTCACGCCGGTGCTGATGCTCATCGCCCTCGCCATCAAGCTGGACAGCCCCGGCCCGGTGCTGTTCCGCCAGCGCCGCCTCGGCTTCAACCAGCGCGAGTTCCAGATCGTGAAGTTCCGCACCATGACCGTCATGGACGACGGCGACGTGGTGCGTCAGGCCACCCGCAACGACCAGCGCGTGACCCGCGTCGGCCGCGTGCTGCGCCGCTGGAATCTCGACGAGCTGCCGCAGCTGCTCAATGTGCTGGCCGGGCAGATGTCGCTGGTGGGACCGCGTCCCCACGCCATCGCCCATGACCGCGAGTTCGACGAGCGCATCGCCCTCTATGCCCGTCGCCACAACGTCAAGCCGGGCATCACCGGCTGGGCGCAGGTCCATGGCCTGCGCGGCGAGACCGACACTGACGCCAAGATGAAGGCGCGCGTCGAGCACGACCTGTTCTACATCGACAACTGGTCGATCCTGCTCGACATCGAGATCCTGTTCCGCACGGTCTTCTCACGCAAAGCCTACGACAATGCCTTCTGAAGGTTCGTGGCCAGCGCCGACCGAAAAAGGCCGCGGAGCAATCCGCGGCCTTCGTCGTGTCAGGAGTTGCAGGATCGGCTCAGGCGGCGAGAACCGCGTCGAGGGCCGCGAGCGCATCGCGCCAGGCGCTCTCGACATCAAGCTGGCCCGGCGAGCGTGGCGCAGCGGCGGCGGCCTCGATGGCCTCGGCGACCTCATGGAGCCCGGCATGGGTTGGAACCAGCCTCAGCCGCCCCTCGTCGAGCAGACGACGATAGGTCGGGTGGTGGTCGAAGGCCCCCGCCGTCTCCGGCGCGTTCACGACCACCGGACGGCCGGACATGGCGCAGGCCAGGACACTGCCGCGCCGGCTGGTGAGGCCTTCGGCGAAGAGATAGGCGAAGACGTCGACTTCGGCGAAAGCGGCGAAGAGGTCGGCGTCATCGGCGATATAGCCGCTGACATGGATTCGATCCTCGACGCCGAGGGCCCTGGCGCGGGCGCGGAAATCGCCTTCCACGTCGTCCTGCCCCTTGACGAAGGAGCCAAGGAAGATGGCGAAGGGGTCGGCCCCGCGTTGGACCAGCGTCGCCGTCAGGTCGAGGATCTGGGCCGATTGCTTGCGCGGATAGATCGAGCCGAAATGGCCAAGCACAAGCCGGCCACGGTGGCGCTCGGCGGCCATGAGCCGGCTCAGTTCCGTCTCGGGCAGGTGCTCGGGCAGGATGACGTTCGGCGGAATGGGCACGATGCCACGCCGCTTCGGCGCGAGGCGGGATTGCGGGCTTGCGGCGAATTGCGCGGCAACCTCGGGCGAGGAGAACAGAATCGCGGAGGCCAGCGGCAGCAGCGGCGCGTAGCTCGCCCGCCGCTTCCAGTCGAGATCGGCCCATTCATGCAGCACGATGAGCACCGGGCGACCGGCAGCGCGAGCCCGCCCCGCAGCCGTGATCGGCTCCACGAGGCGCTTCTTCCAGGCGACCACAGGCAGGTTCAGCACCAGCACGCCGGCCTCCGCCGGCGGTTCGGTGCCAAGCGGGCGCGTTGCGGCGCGGTCGCCGGCGGTCGCCGCGAGGCGGCGGGCAAACGCCTCGACGCCGCAGGGCGCGGCCGTCTCGGAGACAAGGACGTCCAGCCGGGCCGGCGCGTCAGGACGCGACATGCGGCCGCCTCGCGAGATAGTGCAGGCCGAAGACCGCGAAGAGGAAGGTGATCCAGGTCGGATGGAAGCGCAGGTACATGAAGCTCTCCATCACCGACAGGTAGACGCCGAACAGCCAGATCTGCATGAGCATGAGCAGCAGTGCGGGATCCGCGCCGCCGCGACGGGCGGCCAGATAGTTGCGCAGCGGCATGATGACGAAGACGATGAGCGTCAGGGCGAGGCCGGGCAGGCCCATATTGAGCGCCGCATCGATATAGCCGTTATGCGCATGGGCGGCGTGGCCGGCCCACTGGGTGGTGTCCTCCTGGCCGAACCGGGTGCTCTCCAGCGCCCAGTAGGCCTGATAGCCCCAGCCGGTCAGCGGCCGTTCGGCGATCTTCTCGAGGGCCAGTTCCCAGATGTCGGCGCGCCCGGTGAAGGTCGCATCGAAGGGAAGCTTCTGCACCACGCCTGCGATCGCGTCGCTGACCACGGAACCGGGGCCAAGCACCGACAGCACGACAAGCGGAGCGAAAGCGATGGTGCCGACGATGAATCCGCTGCGGATCCGCTGGACCAGGATGGCGATGAGCATGGCGCCGACAAAGAGCATGGTGGAGCTCTTGGCACCCGACATGGCGACGATCAGCACGGAGGCCGCGAGAATCGGTCCAGCTGCGACGGCATAGCCGGCACGGATGGCGAAGATCATCATGAAGATGATCATCGCGAAGATGGCGCCGGTGGTGTTCTTGTGGGCGAAGATGCCGCGCCAGTCACCGGCGAGCTGCGGCTCGCCCACATCCGTTGCCTGGTGAATGGAGAGTTCCGGCATCAGCGCCACGCCGACCAGCGAGAGCGCGGTGACCACGCCCGCCGCGACCACGAGCAAGAGCGCCAGTTGCTTGCGCCCGCGCGGCATCAGGAACAACGTCGCGCACAGAAGGGCCAGCAGGAAGAAGAGGATCAGCCGCTTCATCGACAGGTTCGGATCGGCCGATGTGACGACGGTCACGCAGAGCCAGGCACCGAGCAGGATCCACAGCGGATGGAGAAGGCTCGCCAGCAGCCGCGGCTGGGTCAGCAGCACGATGGCCATGCCGGCTGCCGCGAGCAGGCCATAGGCGAGATAGGTGGCGCCGTCGCGGCCGGTGGCGAGTTCGAGCACATCGGTGCTCGTCAGGTCGGCGAAAGGCTCAAGCGTAATCCAGGCGAGGAGCAGCGTGCCGGCAAAGACCGCCAGGCGGCCCCAGCGCATCAACTCGGCTAGGTCCTCCGTCGGCAGGCGGATGAGCCGGGGGCTGGACAGGACGCTCACGTGGTGGCTCCGGCCTTGTAGGGCTGCTGCTCGACCCCGAACCAGGCTCCGATCCGCCCCGCCGACACGGCGAGCGGATGGGCGGCAACCACCGGATTGCCGGTGCGCAGCAGCGTGAGCGTGGCGCGGGCGAAGGCCAGCGGCACGATGGCGACGTCCTTGGCGAGGATCTTCCAGCGGCCGGCCTCGCCGGCCCGCTTCAGGTCGACGGCGCGGTTGATCGAGCCGATGCGCAGGCCGCGCTTCAACACCCAGGCGATCCGGGCACGCTCGGCCGGCACCGTCTCGGTGATCAGCGCCTCCTCCACCCACCAGGAGCGGAAGCCCGCGAGGCGGCAGCGGGTGAAGAAGTCCATGTCACCGCCGCCGAGGAAGTTGAACCGTGTGTCGAGTGGTTTGGCGCCAAGGCGCTCGAAGACACGGCGATGCATCAGGCAATTGCCGGTGCCATAGATCATCGGCACCGGGCCGGTACGATGATGGCTCGGCCAGAAGACGGGATGATGGCGGAGCACGGACGGTGCTTCGGCGCGGAAACGCGGCACAACCGGCCCGCCGACGACATCGGCATCCTCGCGCTCGGCCGCGGCGACCATCAGGTCCAGCCAGTCGGGAGTCGCGACCTCGTCGTCATCCATCATCAGGATATGGGTCGCGCCCGGGAAGCTGGCGAGGGCGTGGGCGAAGCCAGCATTGATCGCGTGGACATTGCCCTGCGCCGTCTCAACGATGGCCTCGCCTTCCAGGGAACCGCCGGCAAGCCAGCGGCCGGCGACGGCCAGGCCCTCGCGGCCGACGGCCTCGTTCTCCACCACCACGACCGCGAATGCGCGCGCCGTGCGCTGAGCAGCCAGCGAGGCCAGTGTCTCATCCAACATCACTGGCCGCCGGAAGGTTGGCACGACGACGACGGCGCGCACGGCGGCGGCATCGAGGAGCGGGCTGCGCACCGGGGCAGCGGGCGGCGTGGTGGACGTCTCGTCGCGGGACATGGCGAGGGTCACCGTTCCATCCTGGTTCAGAACTGGCGCGCAAAGCACCGGTTCGGGGCGATCTGCGCCTGTCGGAGCAAGGTCCTTGCCGTCCCGGGGTCACAGCGACGACGGCGTTGGCGCACCCATTGCTGATGTTATCGCGCCAGTCCGGTAACGTACCGTAAACTGTGCGAAAACAGGTCAGATGCGCTCACGGCCTCTGGGCGAGGGATTTCAATTTGACGCAAGGACACCCGACGATGCCGGTCCAAACAGCGGCTCAAGCCGCGGCGATCGGCCCCGACGATGCGACATCGGCCCGCGATGGCGGGCTCCTCGCGCGGATCAACCACGCGGTGGGCCGCCGCATCGCCTTCCGCACCGGCGACATCCGACCCGACAGGCCCATCCTGTCCATCACCTTCGACGATTTTCCGCGCACGGCCGGCACCGAGGGCGGCCGCATTCTCGAGGCGCACGGGGTTCGCGGCACCTTCTACGTGGCCTCCGGCCTGTTCGAGCGCCACAGCGACCTGTGGACCGTGGCGGGGGCGGACGCGGTGATGGACCTCGCATCGCGCGGCCACGAGATGGCGCTGCACGGCCATGCCCATCGCCCGGCCGCGGCCATGACGGCCGGCGACTTCGCGGCAGACCTCGCCGCCAATCGCGCAGCCTTGCGCCGGCTCGTGCCCAGCCTGTCCAATGAATCCTACGCCTATCCCTATGGAATCTGCGGGCTGCCGCAGAAGCGCTGGCTGTCGCGCACCGTGCGGGCGAGCCGCTCGGTCATGGCCGGCATCAATGCGGGCCGCACGGACCTCGATTTCCTGAAGTCGGTTGAGATCAGCGAGCGGTCGCTGGCGGCGGTGTCGATGGATGCCTGGCTCGACCGGCTGGCGCGGGACGGCGGTTGGCTCGTCCTATTCACCCACGACGTCTGCGATACCCCGACCCCCTTTGGCACGACAGCGCGGATCCTGGAGGCGACGGTCGCCGGCGCACTCGACCGGGGTATCGCCATCATGCCGGTGGCTGAGGCCCTCGACCGCTGCGGCATCGTCTGAAATGGCACAGGGCGGCGTGGTCCCGTCCTTGCGCAGGAGGAAAGCGACAGAGTTCACGTGTTCCGATCCGGGACGGGCGCCACGGCACCTTCCCGGACGATCCAGGAGACAACATCGCCATGTATGACGACGGTCGTCCGGATAATCCCGCCCCCGCTCCTGCCGCAGCCGCCACGCGGCCAGCCGCCGCGTCTCCCGGCCTCATCGGCGAGGTGATGCGCTACTGGCTTGCCATCGTGCTGCTCGCCGTCATCGGCGGCGTTCTCGCCTACGGCGCCTCGCGTGTCATGACGCCGCGCTTCGTCTCGACGGCACAGATCTTCGTCGATCCCCGCGGCCTGCAGGTCTTCGACAACGAGCTGACCCCGCGCCAGCAGGATTCCAACACCGCCATCAACTTTGTCGAGAGCCAGGCGCGCATCGTCACCTCGCAGAGCGTGCTGTCGCGGGTCATCGACAGCGAGCGGCTGACCGAAGATCCCGAGTTCAACGGCCAGGGCGGCGCGTCCTGGGCCGTCGGCCTGCTCAAGTCCTTCGGCATGGGTCGGACGAGCGAGGAAAGCCTCGAGCAGCGCGAGCGGCTCGCCCTCAACGCCCTTTACGACCGCGTCATCGTCCGCCGGCCCGAGCGCACCTTCGTTATTGAGGTGACCGTCCGCGCCGCCGATCCGGACAAGGCCGCGCGCCTCGCCAATGCCGTCGCCCACGCCTATATCGACAGCCAGACGGCCGCCCGTGCCGATGCGGCCCGCCGCGCCACGCAGTCCCTCACCAACCGTCTTGACGAGCTGCGCACCCGGGTGCGGAGCGCCGAGGAGCGGGTGGAGGATTTCCGCCGCCGCAACGGCCTGTTCGGCACCCGCACGCAGCTCGTTTCCGAGCAGCAGCTGACCGATGCCAACACCCAGCTCGCCCAGGCCCAGGCCCGTGTCTCGGAGGCACAGGCACGCCAGGAGCAGATCCAGGCGTCGCTGCGCGTCGCCAGCCAGGCCGGCGCCCTGCCCGAGGCGGTGCTCTCGCCGACGATCGCCGCGCTGCGTGGCCAGCAGGCCGAGGCGCGCCGCCGCCTTGCCGACGTGCAGACCGAGTTCGGTCCGCGCCATCCCGTCGTTCGCAACGCCCAGGCGCAGGTCTCCGACCTCGATCGCGCCATCACCGAGGAACTCGGCCGCATCGCCCAGGCCGCGCGGGCCGAGCTCGACCGCGCCCGCTCGGCGGAGGCCGCCCAGCGGCGTCTCGTCGACGACCTGTCGCGCCAGACCTCCGATGCCGGCCAGGCCTTCGTCCAGCTGCGCGAGTTGCAGCGCGAGGTGGATGTGAACCGCAACCTGCTCCAGGCCTTCCTCGCCCGCTCCCGCGAGACGGGCGAGCTCGAGCGCGTCGACACCAACAATGCCCGCATCATCACGGTCGCCCAGCCGCCGCGGGATCGTGTCTTCCCGCCGCGCGGCGTAGTGATGGCAATGGCCGGCCAAGTGCTCGGCGGCGGCCTCGGCGTCGGTCTCGCCCTCCTCGCCGCCCTGCTGCGCGGTGGCGCCGGCCCGGCGCCCGTCCGTCGCCGTGCCGCGGAGCCGGTGACCCGTGCGCCGCTCGCCCGGCTCGTCCAGTGAGCGGTCCCATGGCGATAACCGGTACCGCCCCGAGCGCGCCGTCCCCCATCGCGGCGACCGAGGCCTTCGATGAGGCCTTCGCCGCGATCCCGACCGTCACGGTCGGCGGCCTGCCCATCGCCGTGCTCGACCGGGCCGCGACCGCCGACTGGATGATCCGTGCGGCGCGCGAGCGGCCGCGTGGCCGCAGGCCGCTCTACTTGACCTCGGCCAATGGCGAGGTGATCGCCCGAGCCTCATCCGATCCGGAGCTCGCCGGCCTGATCGGCATGGCCGACCAGATCGTTGCCGACGGACAGCCGCTCGTCCTCGCCTCCCGCTACCGCTGCCGCATGGCCCTGCCCGAGCGCGTCGCCACGACCGACCTGTTCCATGACGTTGCCCGCCGCGCCGAGGACGGCGGCACGACCTTCTACCTGCTTGGCGCCACGCCCGAGGAGGTCGAGAAGGCCGTCGCCAATGTCCGGGCCGCCTATCCGCGCCTGCGGCTGGTCGGTCATCACCACGGTTTCCTGAAGGGCGAGGCGCTGGAGGCGAAGGTCGCCGAGATCGACGCGCTGGCGCCCGACATCCTCTGGCTCGCCATGGGCGTGCCGCATGAGCAGCGCTTCGTGGCGCGCTTCGCCCACCGGCTCACCCATGTCGGGATGATCAAGACCTCGGGCGGCCTGTTCAATTTCCTGTCCGGCACCAACCGCCGGGCTCCGGACTGGATGCAGCGGGCGTCCCTCGAATGGGCCTTCCGCATCTGGCTGGAGCCGCGCCGCCTGTTCTGGCGCTATGCCGTCACCAACCCGAAGGCCATCTGGCTGATGGCCACGCGGTCGTCATGACCGCCGCGGCGTCTTTGACACCGGCGCGCTCGCCATTCCAAGGTCCGGCGACCAAGGGGGATACATCCGTGATCCGTCATGCCGCGCGCGTCGAGGTGTTGCGTCCGGTGGCGACATCGCTGCCGACCTTCTCGCGGGCGCGCCGCGAAGCGCCGCGCCCGGTCGAGGCGCGCGAGGCCGATTATGGCGACAAGTTCGACGCCGAGACGCTATTCTACGACGCATTTTTCGGCTCGCGCGGCCGTATCGTGCTGCTCGGGCCCCCATTCCTCAACCTCAAGCCGGCGATGGACATGGCGCGCATCACCGCCCTGCCCTCCGGCGCCGATTGCCCCTTCGAGATCCGCGAGCTCGACCGCCACGGCCAGGTGCATGTGACGGCCCCGCAGGGCACCGAGCGCCTCGTCCTGACCGCATCCTTCGGCACGGTGGAGATCACCGTGCAGCCGAGCGAGGTCGACATCTTCGCCGGTCGCCGGGTGATGTTCACCCAGTCCCGCAACAACGACATCGCCTGGATCCTCGACTGGGTGCGCTTTTCCCGGGACATCCATGGCGCCGACGCGGTGCTGATCTACGACAACGGCTCGACGCGCTATCGCCCGGACGAGCTCGCCGAGGCCATCGCGGGGCTCGATGGGATCGCGGCGGTGCGGGTGGTCGACTGGCCCTACAAGTTCGGCCCCCAAGGCTGGGACGCGACACGCTGGTGGGATTCCGATTTCGGCCAGCATGGCGTCTGGGAGCATGGTCGCCGGCGCTTCCTCGAGGCGGCGGCGAGCGTCCAATGCTCCGACGTGGACGAATTCATCCTGCCCCTTCGCGGGCGTAGCCTGTTTGCTGCCGCGGAAGCCTCGCCGACGGGCGTGCTGCGCTATGCCGGCCGCTGGGTGATCGGCCTTGAGGGCCTGGAGCCGCCGCCGGCCCGTCCCGGTCGTCGCCACAAGGACTACACGGTCACGCGCCGCGAGCGCCCTGTGCGCAAGCTCGGCGTGCTGACCGTCGACGCGGATCGATGCCCGCCGAAATGGACGCTGGTGCCCCATCGCATCGCCGATGGGCAGCAGTGGAAGATCCATTCCATCGGCGGCCATGTGGCCTCGCGGCTGATGACGCAGGAATTCAGCTACCGCCATTTTCGCGAGATCAGCGACAGCTGGAAATATGAGCGGATGGGCCGCGAGGCGTTCGATCCGGCACGGCACGAGACCGATGCCGATCTCGCCCAGCACGTCGCAGCCGTGCGCTGGGACGCCTGAACGCCGTTCCCCTTGTCGATGGCGAAACTGGCGACGCTGGCTGGGCCTCAGCCCTGCGCGGCCGGTCGCAGTCGCTCCATCAGCGCCGTGCGGATGCCCGCGATATCGAGCGCGAGGGCGGCCAGCGCATAGGCGATGACCCCGACCAGGACAGTTGCGGCGAAGGTGACAAATCCGCCGTCCGGCAGCGCCCGGTCGAGCAGGGCTGTCGGTGCCGCCATGATCGCCACGGCCGCAATCACGCGCGCCACCGGCCGCCAGGCGAGCGGCAGCGGATGGGCCTTCTGCGACAGCAGATAGCCGGCAACGACACCCGCCGCCTCGGCGATGACGAGCGACCAGGCGGCGCCGATGAGACCGAAGCGCGGCACCAGCAGCGCCATGGCAATGACATTGACCACCAGGATTGCCGTGCCATGGGCGACCATGAGCGAGGGCTTCTTGGCGAGGTGGAAGCTCACCTGAACGAATTGCTGCGAGATGGTCTGGAACAGCCAGGCGAAGACGAGGATCGGGATCAGCGTCGCGGCCGTGTCGCGGAAGTCGGGCCCTAGGATGAGCGCGGCGAAATGCGGGGCGACGATGGCGAGGCCGACGACGGCCGGCATGACCACCGCGAGCAGCAATTCGCCGCTGCGGGTGAGATGGGCATCGGCCGCCTCGACGCCATCCTCCGCCAGCGAACGGATGGCCAGCGGGACGATGGCCGAAGCCACCGACAGCGCCGGAAAGAGGATGATCTGGCGGACGAGGTCAGCGGCAGCGCCATAAACGCCGGCGGCGGCATCGCCGAGCAGATAGGCCACAAGCAGCCGGTCCAGCGCGGAATGGAAGGCGAAGACGCCGCCCGACATGGCCATGGGAATGCCGAAGCCGAGCATGGTGCGAAATGTCACGCGGTCGAAAGGCTTGCGCGGTCCCTGCCAGACCCAGGGCGAAAACAGGGCGGCAGCGATGATATAGCCACCGGCAACGCCGGCGACGAGGCCGAAGCCACCCCAGCCCATCTGCACCAGGCCATAGGAGATGCCGAGCGCCGCGAAGGCGCGAACGACGGTCGCCCGCATATAGGAGGTGGAATCGAGCCGCGCGCGCAGGATCTCCTGACCGAGTTCGAACAGGCCGAGCGCTGCGGCAAGGAGGATGGCAGCCAGCGCCTTGTCGAGCGGAACATGGGCGAACCAGACCGTGGCGATGAGCGCCGCTGGCAGGGTCAGGACCGAGACGAGATAGGCGGCGAGCGCCGTGAGGCGGATGTCGGTCGCCTCCCCTTCCGACTCGAAGCGCAGGACCGACAGCCGCACCCAGGTGAAGAGCAGCGCCGAGATGATCCCGGCGACCGACAAAGCCACGACATAGATGCCGTATTCGGCGGGTGACAACAGCCGGGTGAAGAGGATCACCGACAGGAAGCCCAGGGCGGCGGACGTGCCATGGGCGACCATGTAGGTGGAGGTCTGACGGATAAGCATCAGCGGCGATCCCGCAGGAAGTGCTCGATCACCGTCAGCATCGGTTTGGGGCGATAGTCGCGGTCAAGCGGCAAGGGCCGGTTCTCCAGGCCATCGGCCCGTTTGAAATAAAGCGGAACCCAGGTGTAGCGGTCGGTGATGCCCCAGGTGAGGATCGAGTCGATCGGCGAGCCGGCGCGCACCGCGTCGAGGAAGTCATAGACGCGCGAAGCCGCAAGGATATCGCGCACCTCCGGCGGACCGGGCAGCTTCTCGTCGACAACGTCGAGTTCGGTGACAAGGACCTGGAGGCCCATGGTCCTGCATTCTGAGATGAAGGCCGACAGCCCCTCCTTGTCGATGGGGATCTCGGCCCGCAGATGCCCCTGCAGGCCAACGGCATGGAGCGGCACGTTGCGCAGCTTGAGGTCGCGCAGGAGGCGCAGGAAGGCCTCGCGCTTGCGGCGGAAGCGGGGTCCGACGAACTCGATGTCGTATTCGTTGATGACGAGCTGGGCCTGCGGATCCACCCGCGCGGCAGTCCTGAGCGCGAGCGCGATGTGGCTTTCGCCGAGGCGCTGCTGCCAGATCGACGGGCGGATGTCGGAGCGGCTCGCCGGTTCGTCGGGGATCGCCTCGTTGACCACGTCCCAGCTCTTGATCCGCCCGCGATAGCGGCCCATCACCTGCTCGATATGGCCGACCATCTCGCGCTCGGCCTCGGCGGCGGAGGAGATGGACTTGGTCCAGTCCGGCATGGCGCCGTACCAGACGAGCGTGTGGCCGCGCAGCGTCATGCCGTTGGCGGTGGCGAAGGCGAGCTGGCGGTCGGGGCGGTCATAAACGAAACGCTCGCGGCTCGGCCGCAGGTCGTACCATTTGAGCCCCCCCTCGCCGACGATCTGGGTGCAATGGCGGATGATGGCGGCGCGGTAGTCCGCCTCCTTCTCCAGCGGATCGTCGCGCACCGCAGCGCCGAGCGGCAGGCGCACGCCGCCGGCCGGCTGGGCGGCAGCCTCGCCGGCGATCAGCGTCCCGAAGGGGGACGAGGCCGCCACGGCAAAGCCGGTGGTGGCGCGCAACGCGGACAGGATCGTTTCGCGACGGGACAGCATGGGGTGCTCCTTGCCTCCTTCTACGCAAGTCCCGTTCCCATCGCATGAAGGCCAGGGCGTGGCGGCGGGTCGCAAGCCGCGCACCCTTCGCCGGCAACAAGGCCATCGACGCCGGAGGGCCCGAGGCATTACAACGGAATCATCGGGTTAGGGGCCGGTTCAGTCCGGCGGACAGGGCAAGAGGCACGACATGGTGAAGGCGATCCGCATCCACAAACCCGGCGGGCCGGATGCGATGGTCTATGAGGACGTCCAGCTGAAACCGCCGGGGCCGGGCGAGGCCTATGTGCGCCACACCGCGATCGGCGTGAACTTCATCGATGTCTATTTCCGCAGCGGCCTCTACAAGCTCCCGGCCCTGCCGCATGGCATCGGCATGGAGGCGGCAGGCGTCGTCGAGGCCGTCGGCCCCGGTGTCACCGAGGTGGCCTTCGGCGATCGGGTCGCCTATGCGGGCGGGCCGCCCGGCTCCTATGCCGAGAAGCGGCTCATTCCGGCGGCCCAGCTCGTCAAGATTCCGAAGGCCATCGACGACAAGACGGCCGCCGCCATCATGCTGCAGGGCATGACGGCCCGCTATCTCCTGAAGGAGACCCATGCGGTCAAGAAGGGCGACACCATTCTCGTCCATGCCGCGGCCGGTGGTATGGGCCTGTGGCTCTGCCAGTGGGCCAAGGCGCTGGGCTGCACCGTCATTGGCACCACCTCCAGCGAGGAGAAGGCGGCGCTGGCCAAGAAGAACGGCTGCAAGTTCCCGATCATCTACACCCAGGAGGATTTCGTCGCGAAAGTGATGGAGATCACCGGCGGCAAGGGGGTGCAGGTCGTCTATGACGGCGTCGGCAAGGATACCTTCGCCAAGTCGCTGGAATGCCTCGCCGTGCGCGGCCATCTCGTGCTCTTCGGCACGGCCTCCGGGGCGCCCGATCCGTTCCCGCCGACCGCGCTGGCGGCGAAGTCGGCCTCGCTGACGCGCCCCGGCCTCTATCACTACATCGCCACCCGCAAGGAGCTCCTGGCCAATGCCAAGGATGTCTTCGCGGTGGTGGCGGACGGCACGGTAAAGATCCAGAAGCCGCAGGAGTACCTGCTGAAGGACGCGGCCAAGGCCCACAAGGACCTCGCCGGCCGCAAGACCACAGGGTCGATCATCCTGCTGCCCTGAGGCATCGACCTCCACCAGAAGCAAAAACGCCCGGCCTTTTCAGCCGGGCGTTTGTCATTTCAGCGACCTCAACTCACTGCTGGCCGGGCCTCAGCCCTTGCGGCACGTTGAGGAAGCCAGAGGGCTGCTGCGGCGCCGGCTGGCCCCAGCCCTGCGGCGCCTGCGGCTGTTGCTGCCAGCCCTGCGGCGCGGGAGCCTGCGGCGGCCACCCCTGCTGCCCGCCGAGGCCGGCAGGGGCCGGAGCCGCGGTCGGCCGTCGTGGCGCTGGCCGCCGACGCTCGCCGAGGAGCTTGAGGCCATAGGCGCCGGCGAGGCCCGCGACGATCAGCGCGATCGACAGGACCGGCCGGTGCCAGAACCAGGCGATGGCAAAGGTCGGCAGGGCGACGACGAGCGTCAGGGCGAGGGCGACGATGCCGGCACCGGCAGCCATGGCGGAGCCGAGCAGCGGGATGACGTCGGCGAGCACGACAAAGGGCCGGAGGATCAGGTTGAAGCCGATCCACATGACCAGCAGCGCCACAGCCCGGAGGATCCAGGTGAGGATGCTGTTGGCCTCGTGGGCGTGCTTGTAGAGCTCCTGGGCGCTCTTTGCCCCCATCTCGCCGAGGAAGACCTCGCGGCCGTTTGAGGCCTGGTAGGGACCGAAGCCCTGGCCCACCTGGCGGGCGACGACGGTGGCCGCGCCTTCCGGCAGGACGGCATAGGTGATGCGCATGTCGCCGATCACCGGGTTGGCGGCGTCATAGCCGACATAGACCCCGCCGTCGTTCAGGCGCGCCTGCGCGCCGAGGCGGCGCTGGAAGGCGGTGAGCTGGGCGTCGGTGACCTCGAGCTTCTGATCGGCGCTCGACCCGAAAAGGCCGACCACGCGGCTCTCCGCCCGGAAGGCACCGAGCGTGGCGTTCGGCGCGGTCTGGCTGCGGCCGGTCACCGGCATGGCCGGGTTTTCGTGGCCGTCGCGGCGACGGAAGCGGCTCGAATCGATCGGCCGGTCCGACCAGACGCGGGAATATTCGTAAGTCGTGGTGCGCGTTTGCGAGCCGCCGGCATTGCTGCGCGTCTCGGTCCGCTGCTCCTCCTTCCACTGGTACATCTCGACCTTGCGGACGAGGCGCACGGCATTGGAGGAGATGGCGAAATCGCTGTCGGCGAGCGTGCCGTTCGACCGCAAGTCGCCGCTGACATGAACGAGCGTGCCCTCGTTAGCGGCATCGACCCGGGTTGCCGGGACGGTGACGGTGACGCCGGCGCCCTCGTTCAGGGCGCGGGTGGTGCCGATGGCCCTGCCCTCGTTCCAGAAGATGCCCCAGACCGTCGCGGCGATGAGAGCGAGGCCGATCAGAATGCCGGTGATCGACTGCCAGAGCCGCTCGAGAAAGCCGACATGTTCGGTCGTGCTGTCGCCGTCTGCGGTGGTTTCGGTGCTGGTGTCCGCCGGTCCGGCGTTCCACCCGTTGTCGTCCATGGACATGGAATCCCCCATGAAATGGTTCGGCGCCAAAGGGTCACGCCCGTGTTTCAGTGGCTCGGCTCGCCGTGTCGAACTCTGTTTCGCACCCGGCGTGCCCCATCAGGGCGTGGCGATGAGGCGGTATCCGATGCCGCGCACCGTCTGGAGATGAAGCGGGTTGGCAGGATCGATCTCGATCTTGCGCCGCAGGCGGTTCACCTGGACATCGACCGTCCGCTCGTTGATGTCGCCGCCGGGCGCTGCGAGATCGTAGCGCGGCACGGTCTCGCCGGGCTTCACCGCGAGGATGCGCAGCATCTCCTTCTCGCGATCGGTGAGGCGGATGACCTCCTCGCCCTTCTTCAGCTCGAGGCGGCCGATGTGGAAATGGAAATCGCCGAAGCGCACCGCCTCGACGACAGGCTGCGGCGCCGGCATGGCGCGGCGCAGGATGCCGCCGATGCGCAGCAGAAGTTCGCGCGGCTCGAAGGGCTTGGGCAGATAGTCGTCGGCGCCGAGCTCGAGCCCGGTGAGGCGGTCGGACAGGTCCGAGCGGGCGGTGAGCATGAGGATCGGCAGATCCGCCATCGGCCCTGCGCTGCCGGCGCGGATCGCCTTGGCGAGGTCGAAGCCGGTCTCGCCCGGCATCATCACATCGAGGATGACGAGGTCGAAGGTGAAGCCATCAAGCCGCTTGCGGGCGGCTTTGGCATGTTCGGCGGTGGTGACGCGGTAGCCATTGTTGGTGAGATAGCGTGCCAGTGTCTGGCGGATCACCCGGTCGTCGTCGACGATCAGCAGGTGCGGCGCGTCGTCGGCGGGGGCTTTTGCGGGGGCGGGGGTCGGCATCACCGCTCCTTCGTGCGCGCCAGCGCGCGGTCGGCCTGGGTGATCATCCGCGTCACGTCCTCGCGGCTCTCGGGGTCGATCATCGCATAGAGGAAGCGCACCGCCTGGTCACGCGTCGTACCGGACTGGGCGATGGCGCGGGCGAAGCGCTCAGTCTGAAGACGGGCGAGTTCCAGCGCCAGGGCCCTGCCCTTCTCGGTGACGGCGAGGAGGCGCTGGCGGCGGTCCACCTGCCCCTCCTTCTGCTGGATGAAGCCCTGCTCGATCAGCTCCTTGAGCACCCGCGCCAGCGACTGCTTGGTGATCTTGAGGATGTCGAGGAGGTCGGCCACCCGGATCTCCGGATGGCGGTAGACGAAGTGCAGGACGCGGTGGTGAGCCCGGCCGAACTGATAGCGCTCCAGCACGTGGTCGGGATCGCCGACGAAATCGCGATAGGCGAAGAACATCAGTTCGATGAGATCGTAGGCGGGGTCGCGCGCGCCCCCGTCCGCCGCCCCGCCCTGGGCTGCACCCTGCCCCGATCCCAGCGCCGATCCCGGCGCGCCCGTTCCGGACCGGCCCCGGGCCGGCGAGACATTTATGTCAGCCATGTTGACATATTCGATGCCGATTGTTACTCATCCGCTCGCATTCACGAAACGATCGTACCCAAAGGCTGCTCACCCATCGGGAATCGTCGCGCAGCGCCGCTTCTCGCATGACAAGGTTAGCCGGACCCGGCCCGCTTCGCAAAAGTCGCGCGCGGACCCCCGAGATGCCTGGAGAGTACAGGAGGAAGACATGTCCCTCGTCCCGTTCCACGACCGCGACGGCTATATCTGGATGGACGGTAAGCTCGTCCCCTGGCGCAGCGCCCAGGTTCACGTGCTGACCCACGGCCTGCACTACGCCTCCGCCGTCTTCGAGGGCGAGCGGGCCTATGGCGGCGTGATCTACAAGTCGACCGAGCATTCGGCCCGTCTGCGCAAGTCCGCCGAGCTTCTCGACTTCGAGATCCCCTTCTCCGTCGAGGAGATCGACGCGGCGAAGATGGCGACGCTGAAGGCCAACGGCCAGACCGACGCCTATGTGCGCCCGATCGCCTGGCGTGGCTCGGAGATGATGGGTGTCTCGGCCCAGCACAACACGATCCACCTCGCCATCGCCACCTGGGAATGGCCGAGCTATTTCGACCCGGCGACCAAGATGAAGGGCATCCGCCTCGACATCGCCGATTTCCGCCGGCCTGACCCGGCGACCGCGCCCTCCACCTCCAAGGCGGCCGGGCTCTACATGATCTGCACGATCTCCAAGCATCGGGCCGAGAAGAAGGGCTATGCCGACGCGCTGATGTTCGACTGGCAGGGCCGCGTCGCCGAGTGCACCGGCGCCAACGTCTTCTTCATCAAGGACGGCCAGGTCCACACCCCGACCGCCGACTGCTTCCTCGACGGCATCACCCGTCGCACGGTCATCGACCTGTGCAAGAAGCGCGGTTTCGAGGTGATCGAGCGCCGGATCATGCCGGAGGAGCTGTCGAGCTTCAACGAGTGCTTCATCACCGGCACCGCCGCGGAGGTGACCCCGGTCTCCGAGATCGGCCCCTATCGCTACACGCCCGGCAACATGTCCAAGACCATCCTGGACGATTACACGGCGGAAGTGACGCCGAAGGCGGCCGCAGCCTGAGGTTCTCTTCCCTTACCGACATGACGAAAGGCCGGGCTCAGCCCGGCTTTTTTCGTTGGTGCGCCAAGCGGATCGGGGATGCGCCCGATCTGTCGCTTTTGTCGCACCCCCTGATAGGCTGCGTTCCGGAGCGGGGGCCGGACGGATCGCGGCGACCGCCACAACGACAACCATCCAGAGCGGAAAGCAGTACCCATGAAACGGATCGTCTCCTCCCTCGCGCTCGCCGCGGCCCTCGGCATGGGAGCGGCCGCCGGCCCGGCGCTCGCCCAGACGTCGGGTGCAACGCTGCGGAACATTCAGAGCGCCGGTGCCGTGAAATGCGGTGTCAGCCCCAGCCTTGCGGGTTTCTCGCAGCCCGACAGCGCCGGCACCTGGACCGGCCTCGACGTGGACCTGTGCCGCGCCCTCGCCGCGGCGATCTTCAATGACCCCAGCAAGGTGCGCTATTCGCCGCTCTCGGCGAAGGACCGCTTTACAGCCTTGCAGTCCGGTGAGGTCGATGTGCTCTCCCGCGTCACCACCTGGACGCTGCAGCGCGACACGGCGCTCGGCCTGAACTTCGCGGGCATCAACTATTATGACGGCCAGGGCTTCATGGTGCGCAAGTCGCTGAACGTGAGGACCGCCCGCGAACTCTCCGGCGCCTCCGTCTGCGTGCAGACCGGCACCACCACCGAACTCAACGTCGCCGACTATTTCCGCAGCAACAGCATGCGCTACGAGCCGGTGGTGTTCAACACGGCCGATGAAACGCTGAAGGCCTATGAATCCGGCCGCTGCGACGTCTTCACCACCGATGCGTCGGGCGTCTATTCGCAGCGCCTCAGCCTCGCCAAGCCCGACGACCACATGGTCCTGCCGGACATCATCTCCAAGGAGCCGCTCGGCCCGGTGGTGCGTCACGGCGACGACCAGTGGTTCGACATCGTGAAGTGGACCCACTTCGCCATGGTGACCGCCGAGGAGCTCAACATCACCCGCGGCAATCTCGACCAGATGCTGCAGTCGGCCAATCCCGAGATCCGCCGCGTGCTCGGCGCCGAGGGCAATTTCGGCGAGGCGCTCGGCCTCAGCCGCGATTGGGTCGTGCGCATCATGCGCCACGTGGGCAATTACGGCGAGAGCTTCGACCGCAACCTCGGCGCCGGCTCGCGCCTCGGCATCGCCCGCGGCCTCAACGCGCTGTGGAACAAGGGCGGCCTGCAATACGCCCCGCCGATCCGCTGACGACAGGCGCGGGCGTCAGAACAGGCGCCCGCCCTCCGGCACCTCATGGCCGGGACCGATGAGCACGACCTCGCCCTCGGCGTCCGGCACGCCGAGGGTCAGGACCTCGGACATGAACTTGCCGATCTGCCGCGGCGGGAAATTCACCACCGCGAGGACCTGCCGGCCGACGAGCGTCTCCGGCTGGTAGTGCCGGGTGATCTGGGCCGAGGACTTCTTCCGGCCGATCGGCTCGCCGAAATCGATGACCAGCTTGATGGCCGGCTTGCGCGCCTCGGGAAAGGGCTGCGCCTCGACGATGCGGCCGATGCGGATATCGACCTTCATGAAATCATCGAAGCTGATGGGCGGGCTCGGCGGGCCGGCGGCAAGCATGGGTCGCTCCGTGGGATAAGGCGTCATCCCACGGCTAGGGCGCGCGCCGCTCTTCGGTCAAGCGGGGCGTGGTCGAAGCTGTCAGACTCAGACCGGCGTGACGCGGGGATCGCGGAAATCGTCGCCCCGCCAGCCCGGACCATCCTCGCCGGAGCGGCTCGGTTCGTCCCACCCGTCCTTCCGGCGGCGGCGGCCGAAGGCCAGCGGCGCGCAGAGAAGGCTCTTCAATGGGCGCGTCAGCTGCTCGACCGATGTCAGGGTCCGCGCCGCCCGGCCCGCCTTGACGAGCTGTTCGTCGAGCACGCGCATCGTGCGGGCGAGCGCCGGGTCGTCATCCTCGAGCCAAGTCTGGACGACCTTGGCGAAAGCCACCGCGATGCCCTGGGCGCGGATCATGCCGCCTGCCCCGTTCACATCGACGCCGGCTGCGGCCAGCATCCAGCGCTGGGACTGCACGGCAAGGCCGTTGAGCGCGAGAGCAAGGCCGGGATCGCGCATCGCCGCCTTGGACAGCGCGCGGATGGCGGCTTTCTGCGGCGTGAGCAGGTCGAGACGCCGCATCAGCACGTCGAAGAGACGCTCCTTGGTGTCCTGGTCGGCGAGGTCCGCGTCGATGCCGTCGAGCACGGCGCGATCGATTCCCGCCACATACGCCTCGAGGATCGCCATACGCGAGCGGAAATGGGCGCGGATCGTGCCGAGGCCCTGGCCGGAGCGCTCGGCGATGTCGGCGAGCGAGGCCTGGTCCCAACCGCGTTCACCGACGAGGTCCATGAAGGCGGAGATGATGGCGTCGCGCGGCGTGGCGGCGGAGGCATCGGACGGGTTGACGTCGGTCATGGCGGTCTCCTGGTGTCCTGCCCCTGAAGATAGGACGCCGCGCTCAGCCCGCCAGTTCCCGCGAGCGTTTCGTCGCCGCAGCAATGGCCTCCATGAAGGCCACGTCGATGCCATGCGGGCCCATCAGCACCTGCAGCGCGGCGTGGGTGGTGCCGTTCGGCGAGGTCACGTTCTGGCGCAAGGTGGCCGGCTCGATGTCGGGCGACCGGAACATGAGCTCCCCGGCGCCCTCGACGGTGGCGCGGGCGAGGCGCGCGGCGAGCTCAGACGGCAGACCGGCCGCAGCGCCGGCGCGGGCGAGCGTCTCGGCGAGGAAGAAAACATAGGCGGGGCCTGAACCGGAGACCGCCGTGACGATGTCGATCCAGTCCTCGCGCGCGAGCCATTCGACCCGCCCCACGGCGGAGAGCAGGCGCTCGACGGCCGATCGCTGCGCGCCCGTGACATGGGCGTTGGCGGCCGCCCCGGTGATGCCGCGGCCGACGGCGGCCGGCGTGTTGGGGATGGTGCGGACGACGGCGGTCGTCGCGCCGAAGACCTGCTCCAGCCGGGCGATGGTCTTGCCGGCCATGACGGAGACGACGACCGTCTGCGGTCCGACGACGTGGCGCACCAAAGGCATGACTTCGTCGGCGATCTGCGGCTTCACCGCGACGATCAGCACATCGGCGACGGCCGGCGAGACCGGGTCGAGGGTGATGCCGTGGGCGTCGATGACCGCCTGGATATTGGCGGGCGGGCGGGGGTCGATGATGGTGACCCGGGCCGGGGCCAGTCCATGGGATAGCCAGCCGCGCAGCAGCGCGCCGCCCATCTGGCCGGCGCCGACGAGGACGACGTGGCCGGTGAAATCGGCGAGGGTGGCGATGGACGGCGTGGCGGATGAAGCGGACATGACGACCTCGGACTTGGCGCCCTCGGACATGGCGACCTCGGGGACTGACCGCCCACCGATAGCCGCGCGATCCGCGCCTGTCACGCCTCCCCGGCGGTCTCGAACAGCGCCGAGTCCATCGCCTCGCGCGCCGACTTGCCGGCCCAGACCACGAACTGGAAGGCCTGATAGTAGCGGTCGCAGGCTTCCATCGCCGCGTCCAGCTGGGCCTCGCACTGCCGGCCGGAGGCTTCTGCCCCACCGGCCAGCAGCAGGGCGTGGCGGAACATCACCACCCCCTCCTGGGGCCAGAGGTCGAAATGGCCGAGCCAGAGCTGCTCGTTGATCAGCTGGATCAGGTCCTTCACCTCGGCGCGCCGCCGCTCCGGCACCTTCAGGTCGAAGGCGCAGGCCAGGTGCAACGACTCGATGTCGTCCATCCATGTGAAGGAGGCATGATAGTCGGCCCAGCGTCCGGTCACCGAGAGGGTGATCTCGTCATCCCCGGACCTGTCGAAGGTCCATTCGTTGACGGCCGCCAGATCCTCGACGAGGTCGACGGGGTTGACCTGACGGTCGGTCGTTTCGATATCGATCAAGGACATTCCGCCCCCGTGCGGTTCGCTCGGATGTCGGACAGACGCGACGGGACGCAACCTGACAAGGGACCGGCGGCCAAGCGCCCCGCGAGGGAGCGCCAAGCGTTTGATTCGATTGCTCGAATCGATCCTTGTCAGAAACCCTAACGCAGGACGACGGCGCTGCCTACTGACGCGCCCATCGATCTTGGATTCGTCATCCGGCTGCAATCGGAGCGTCATCCTTATCCACACGGATCGGCTGAAGGGGCCGTCGCCCCACCGTTAATTGTGCCCAAACTGAGGGCAGCCTGCCGAGACGTGCGGCAGGGGCGAGCCAGCCATGCAGGCCTTCCGGTTGTGCGCTGCACACGAACGCGCCATCTTCGGGCGGTCGATAGCTTTATTCCGGGTCACGCCCTCCCTGTGACCCATGCGTCGCTGTCGGCGTTCCCCTCTGGAAGGCGGCTTCCAGGTGTTCATCATCGGAAGCCGAAACTCATAAGGCCGGGCTCCTGGAGCCCGGCCCTTTTTTCATGCTGCAGTGCGGTGATCTCAGGCCGCCCGCGCCTGAACGATGCGATCGGCCTCGCGCCCGTTCAGTTCGGCCAGATGATCAAAGGCCGCGGTGTAGCTGCCGACCCCTGCCGTCGCCGAGCGGATCTCGACGATGAGGTCGCCGATCTCCGCCTCGGGCATCAGCGCCGCCACGCAGTCCCAGCCGGGCCATCCCGGCCGCGCGTCGAAACCGAGGATCTGGCCCCGCCGCGCCGCAACGATGGCATTGATCCGCGCGGTCGCCTCGGAGGGCACGGCGATCTCGACCCGGTGGACCGGTTCGAGCAGCACCGGCTGGCAGGTGGCGAGCGCCTCCTGGATGGCGATGCGGCCGGCCTGCTGGAAGGCCATGTCGGAGCTGTCGACCGCGTGGAAACTGCCATCGGTCAGAGTCACGGCGACGTCGACCACGGGGAAACCGAGCGGCCCCTTGCGCAGCGCGTCCGCGATGCCGTCGCGCACCGCGGGGATGTACTGGCGCGGGATGACGCCGCCGACGATGCGGTCGGTGAAGACGAAGCCCGCGCCGCGCGGTCCCGGCGCGACATCGACCACGACATCGCCGAACTGGCCGTGGCCGCCCGACTGCTTGCGGTGGCGGCCGCGCACTGCCGTCGCGCTGCGTCGGATGGTCTCGCGATAGCCGATGACGGGGCGCGCCTGGGTCACCTGGATGCCGTAGCGGCTCGCCAGCCGCGCAATTGCGGCGCGCAGCTGCATCTCCCCCTGACCCGCCAGAACCATCTCGCCGCCGTCGCCGCCATGGCTGACCACGAGCGACGGGTCTTCGTCATGGAGCTTCGCCAGCGCTAAGCCGAGCTTGACGTCGTCCTTGCGGTCGCGCGGCGCCAACGCCACGGCAATGACCGGCTGCGGCGGCGCCAGCACCGGCGCGGCCGGCACGGTTCGCGCCGTCGTCAGGACTTCGCCGGTGGCGACATGGTCGAGCTTGCCGAGGCCCACGGTGTCGCCGGCCCGCGCTTCCGCCAGCTTCTCGGTGCCCGGCCCGAAGAGGCGGAAAAGGCCCGAGGTTCGCTCGGCCTGTCCGGCGGCACCGGTCAGCACGGCACCCTCGGCAAGGCGTCCCGAGAGAACGCGCGCCACCGAGAGCTTGCCGCCATGCAGCGTGTGGAAGGTCTTCATCACCAGGGCGCTCGCCCCCTCCCCGCCGACGCCAAGGCGCCTCGCGGTCGCCTCGATGCCGGGCGCGTCGTGACGCAGCGCCTTGAGCAGGCGCAGGACGCCATTGGTGTGGAGAGCCGAGCCGAAGAGCACCGGCACAACATGACCGGCGGCGAGATCGCGGCCAAGATCGTCGAAGACCCGGTCGCGCGGCGGCTCGAGGTCGGAGAGCAGGCTCTCCATCAGCTCGTCGTCGTGATCGGCCAGCGTCTCCAGCATGGAGAAGCGCGCCTCCTTCTCCCGGGCGAGATCCTCGCCGTCGAGCGGGATCACCTCGGAGGCCGCGTGCTCGCGATAGACGAAGGCCCGTTCCAGCGCGAGGTCGACAAAGCCGCGGACGATGCCATTGGACCAGATGGGGATCTGCCGCAGCAGGAGCGGCACGCGGGAGGCCGGCCTGAGCACCTGCAGCGCCTCGCGAAGGCGACGCGAGGCCTTGTCGATCTTGTTGATGAAGAGGATGCGGGGAATGCCGCGCTCCTCAAGCTCCCGCAGGATGACGCCGAGGGCCGGCACCTTGCGCTCGTCGGCCTCGCAGACGACCACAGCCGCATCCACCGCCGGCAGGACGCCGCGCATGTCCTGCAAGGCGTCGATGGAGCCGGGACAGTCGACGAATGTGTAGTCGTCACCCATGAACCCCGTGCTGGCAAAGCCCGCCTCGACGCTCATGCGCAGCTGGCGTGCTTCCGCCGAGGCGTCGGAGACCGTCGTGCCGGTATCGACCGAGCCCATGCGCGGGATCGCGCCGGTGCGCTCGAGGATCGCCTCCAGCAGGGTGGTCTTGCCGCTCTGGAACGGGCCCACCAGCGCAATGCACCGTGGACCCGATGCTCTTCTGCCCGACGGCGTGCTGCCGGTCGTGTCGTCGCCCATGTCTCATCCCCTCGTGTCGGGGCCCGGGCGAGAAGGTCGACCCGGAAGTGACAGGCCAAACGGAGGGTCTTGTTGCGGGACCTCGCGTGACACCATGGTCGCGCCGCGGCCACGCCGGCGCAAGGGCGGTATCTCGCGCTGCAACGTCAGAGATGGGGGAGCGCAGACCCGCGTCAGCGCTGGGGCGGGCGGCGCACCGAACCGGTCATGATCGCATCGTCGGCGACGATGGGCGGACGCGCCGCGTGCAGTTCCTGGGCGAGGTCCTTCGATCCGCGGTCGACGAACTGGGCGAGGAGGATGGAGGCCGCAGCGACGGCGAACAGAACCCAACGCGACATCTCGAACTCCACGCGCTACGACAACGGCGTCATCATGCCTGCACATGGTTAAGCTCTGGTTGGCGATCCGTGCAGAAGGCCCGCCGGACGGCGGCATCTTTCACGCAGCCGTGAGAGCGCGCCGCAATTTCGCCGGGAACCGCCGTGTTGCCACCATTGTTCTCGCGATGATGACCCTGCTGCGGTGCGATCGATTCTCGGATTGATGCACCTGCGACGGTGATGGGTTCGGACGAGGTCAGACATGCTGCATTCGCCCCAGTCGTTTCGGATCGGCGCCCCCCGCCCCGGCTTCACCCGGGGCCGGCCGCGCGTGCCGATGCTCGTCTCCGTCGGCGTGATCGCCGCCCTGTTCATCGCGCTCGTCGTTGCCGGCTTCTCGATCACCACCGAACTGTTCGATCCCGCCACTTTCGAGGAGGGTGTCGACCAGGAGACGCTGGTCCTGTCGGCGACGGTGGCGGTGCTGACGATCGGCCTCGCCCTGCTGTTCGCTGCCGCCCTGCGCCGCTATGCGGGCTTCGACCGGCGGAGAAATCCGCCGCTGGCCGCCTGACGCGGCGGCCATGGGCGGAGCCCGGCTGCATCGTCGTGGCCTGCTGGCCGGTGCGATCGCCATCAGTGCCGCACCCTTTGCGCCGCGTTTGGGCGCTGCGCAATCCGCGGACATCACGACCACAGTGCTGGCCCGCGGCCTCGAACATCCCTGGGGCCTCGCCTTCCTTCCCGACGGACGGTGCCTCGTCACGGAACGACCGGGCCGGCTGCGGCTCGTAACCCGCGACGGCACTGTCGGTCCCCCCATTGCCGGCACGCCTGCCGTCGATGCGGTGGGACAGGGCGGCCTGCTCGGCATCGCGCTCAGTCCCTCCTTTGCCCGTGACCGCCTGGTCTTTCTGAGCTTCGCCGAGCCGCGCGGCGGTGGCACCAATGGGACAGCGGTGTTCCGAGGCCGGCTCTCCGCCTCCGGTGCGGCGCTCGAGGAGGGGCGCACGATCTGGCGCCAGGACCCGCCGATCGCCAGCCGCCTGCATTTCGGCTCGCGCCTCGTCTTCGACCGGACCGGCCACCTTTTCGTGACCACCGGCGAACGGTTCACCCAGATGGACCAGAGCCAGAACGGCGCCAACACGCTCGGCAAGATCGTCAGGATCACCGCCGAGGGCGCAACCGCCGGGGATGCGGGTGGGGCGCGGGGCTGGAACCCGGCGATCCATGCCATCGGCCTGCGCAATGTGCAGGGAGCGGCGCTGCACCCTGAGACCGGCCGCCTCTGGGTCAGCAATCACGGACCGCGCGGCGGCGACGGACTTTATGTCGTGCAGGCCGGCGCCAATTACGGCTGGCCGCTCATCTCCTGGGGCACCCATTACGATGGCCGGCCGGTGAATGGCGGGTTGCGGGAGCGGGCCGACCTCGTCCAGCCGCTGGTCCACTGGACCCCCTCCATCGCGCCAGCCGGCATCGCCTTCTACACCGGCGCGCTCATGCCGGCCTTCCGCGGCAATCTCTTCGTCAGCGCGCTGGCGGCCCAGACGCTCGTGCGGGTGGTGCTCGACGGCGAGACGGTGGTGCGCCAGGAGCGTCTGCTCGGCAATGTCGGCCAGCGCTTCCGCGATGTGCAGCAGGGCCCGGACGGGGCGCTCTACCTCCTCACCGACGCCAGGGACGGCGCGGTCCTGCGCCTTGCGCCGCAGGGCGCCTGACCGCCTCAGACGTCTGCAATGCGCGGATGAGGCGTCAGGACCACGCAATGATGGCCCATGGCATCGCCGCCGAGGATGAAGTGCTGGGGCGCGAAGCGGCTCATCAGGTCGGTCTCGTAGAGGCTGACCGCGTCACGCCGGCAGATGAGGAATTTCGGCGCTGCGACAATGTCCTCGCGGTCGATCACGCACATCAGGCAGAGCTGCGGGTTGGCGGTGAGGAAGGCGTGGACGGCCACCACCAGGAACGGGTAGCCGGGGTGGAGCATGTCATCGAGACAGATCAGCCCCTGGGGATGCAGGGCGGCCGCGGCCAGCGTCAAGTCGTGGGTGAGCGCCTCCAGCGAATGGTCGCCATCGACATGGATGAAGCGCAGCGGCTGGCGGCCCGTGAGGCCGGCAAACTCGTCCGGTGACAGGGTGCCTGTGTCGAAGGGGCGCGCGGTGAAACGGTCCTCGGTCAGCCCCCAGCGCGCGCCATTGGCGAGAAAGCGATCGAGGACGCCGTCGTCCGGCCAGGTGAAGATGTCGAAGCCATAGGCGTGCTCGCCGGGCGCCAGAGCCAGCCCCATGGCGATGAGGAAGCGGCCCTCGAAGGCGCCGATCTCGGCCACCGAGCCGCGGATGCCCATTTCCGTCTGCCGGCGCAGCAGATGGCCGCAAATGGTCGCGGCGAAGCGCGAGGACATGCCGGTGACGGTCTCGTAGCCCTCGTCGAGATAGGCGTCGAGCGTGGCAATGCCGCTTGAAAAGTCGCTCATCCGCCCCTCCCCTGGAAGATGAAGAATGCCCCGGCTGCGATCAGCGCGAAACCGACGGCATGGTTCCATGACAGCTGCTCCTTGAGAACCACCACCGAAAAGACGGCGAAGACGACGAGGGTGATGACCTCCTGGATCGTCTTGAGCTCAGCGGCGCTGTAGACCTCGTGGCCGATGCGGTTCGCCGGAACGGCGAGGCAGTACTCGAAAAAGGCGATGCCCCAGCTCACTAGGATCACCGCGAGGAGCGGCGCCGACTTGAACTTCAGGTGACCGTACCACGCCACGGTCATGAAAACGTTCGAGGCGAGCAGCAGCAGGATGGGCGAGACTGCGGGGGACGTCAGCCAGGGCATCGGCACATCTCCAGGAGACCTGTGCGTCGGTAGCACGAACCCGGCATCGGCAGCACCGCTGAGGCGGCGGTCACGGCCTACAGTTGGTGACGGTCCAGACGCCGTCGAGCGGTCCGCCGCGTATGATGAAGCTCTCGCCGAGGTCGTAGCGCCCTGCCCGCTCCCAGCGCAGCGGCGCGGGCACCCTGTCGAGGCGATGGGCGAGATAGTGGTTGGGCCCTGATGTACCGGGGATCTCGTCGAAGGTCAGATAGGCACTGCGGCCGCCGATCCGCCCCCGCCAGATCTGCCGGCCGAAGGTGCGCATCCGTCCGTCGGCGGAGCGCTGGCGCCAGGTGGGATGGGCGAAGGCCTCGGCGGAAAAGACGAGGCCTCGGTCGGAGCGGATCACGGGCATGGCAGGATTGCAGGCGGCCGCCGGAGCGGCTGCGACCAGCAAGGCGAGAGCGGCGAGGGACAGGACGGGCGTGGTGTGCATGGCAGCCTCATGCCCGCACCATCTGCCCGTCGATCGTTTCAATCCCGATCCGTCCGGCGAACCTACCCGTATCTGATCTTGAGACCGACGATGGTGAGCTGGAGGCCCAGCGTCACCGTGTTGGACAGGATGAGCGGCAGGTCGCCGAGCGAGATGCCATAGACCAGCCACAGGGCGATGCCGAAGGCGAAGGCGCCATAGGCGGGCAGCGAGATCGCCTTGGTGTCGCGGGTGCGGATGATGCGGATGGCCTGCGGCAGCCAGCAGAAGGTCGTAACGAAAGCCGCGGCGAGGCCGATATAGGGAACGAGGGTCGGCGGCAGCACGAGGTTCTCCGGAATCGGCGACTCGCCACGGTGTGATTTGGTCGCGGACGCGCGCGGCTATAGCCTGAAGAGATGACGAAGGGAGCCCCCCGATGCTGATCAAGTCCCGACGTGGCTGGGAATTGCCGGAGAGCGCGGTGACGCCGGAGGCGGCGTTCCTGTCGCGGCGCAGCGTGATGGCGGCCAGCGCCGGCCTCGCGGCCGCCGCGACGCTCGGTGGCGGCACGCCGGCGGAAGCCGCGGCCGACCCGACCGCCGACCTCTATCCGGCGCGGCGCAACGAGACCTACAAGGTCGAGCGACCGCTCACTGCCGAGCAGGTTGCCGCGAACTACAACAATTTCTACGAGTTCGGCACATCGAAGCAGATCGCGCGCGCCGCCCAGGCCCTGCCGATCCGGCCCTGGACGGTGAAGATCGACGGCCTGGTCGAGAAGCCACAGACGATCGACATCGACAAGCTCATCCGCGCCATGCCGCTGGAGGAGCGCGTCTATCGCTTCCGCTGCGTCGAGGCCTGGGGCATGACCGTTCCCTGGACCGGCTTTCCCATCAAGGCGCTGATGGACATGGTCCAGCCTCTCGGCTCGGCGAAGTTTGTCCGCATGGAGACCTTCGACACCCAGAGCTGGGCGCCAGGGATGCGCTCGCCCTGGTATTCCTGGCCCTATGTCGAGGGACTGACGATCGACGAGGCGGCCCATGACCTCGCCATCCTCGTCACCGGCATCTACGGCAAGCCGGTGCCGCCGCAGCACGGGGCGCCGCTGCGCCTCATCGTGCCGTGGAAGTACGGGTTCAAGTCGGTGAAGTCGATCGTCCGCATCTCCTTCACCGAGGAGCGCCCGCAGAGCTTCTGGGAGCGGCTGCAGGGCGGCGAGTATGGCTTCTGGGCCAATGTGAACCCGGCGGTGGCCCATCCGCGGTGGAGCCAGGCGACGGAGGAGCTGATCGGCGGCGGCGGCCGCGTGCCGACCCAGCTCTTCAACGGCTACGGTGAATATGTCGCGCCGCTCTATCGCGGCCGCGAGCGCGAGCGGCTCTGGGCCTGAGGCCCGGGTCCCTCACACATCCACGGGACTGCAAGCGAAACCCTCGCCCCAGCGGGTGATGCGCCCGACCGAGGGCGAGGGGAAATGCGCCATGCAGCAAAGGGTCTCGGTGTCGCAATAGCGCTCCAGGAAGCCGCGACGGGTCACCGCCGCCAGCCCCTGATCGACGTCGAACTTGGTCGAGAGCTGGGGATAACGCGCCTGGAGCGGCGAATGGATGAGGTCGCCGGGGGCGACCGCCTCGTCCCGCCCCTTGCCGAAGGCGACGGAGACATGGCCCGGCGTATGGCCGGGCGTCGCCAGGAGGCGGATGTGGTCGCCAATGGCATGGTCGGAGGCGACGAGCTCCGCCCGCCCCGCTTCGACCACCGGCAGCACGCTGTCCCGGAAGGGAAAGACCGGCGCCTTGGCATCGGCCGCCTGCCAGTGGTCGTATTCCCCGCGGCCGAAGACGTAGCGCGCCTTCGGAAAGGTCGGCACCCAGCGGCCATCCTCCAGCCGGGTGTTCCAGCCGACATGGTCGGCATGGAGATGGGTGCAGAAGACGTAGTCGATGTCGCCGACGCCAAGCCCTGCCGCTGCGAGCCCGTCCATGAAGCGCGTATCGGCCTTTTCGTGCCAGTCGGGACGGGTCGGCCGGTGCTTGCCGTTGCCGATGCAACTGTCGACCAGCACGACGTGATGGGGCGTACGGACGACATAGGTCTGGAAGGCAAGGCTCAGGCGCCCGTCAGCCGCAAGCCCGCCGGCGGCGGCGAGCCAGCCCCGCTCCTGATCGAGCAGCTCCGGTGTCAGGCCCGGCAGCATGTCGAAGGCGTCGAGGAATGCGCCCTCCTGCTCGACGATCCGGTGGATGGTGAGGTCGCCGACGCGCCAGGTTCCGCTCATGGTCCCGCTGTCCTTCGCTTGAGGGTCCGCAAGCGCGACCCTTCCGTCGATGATGCGCAGTCGTCGGGGCCTGTCGAGGCCTTCGCGCGCATGGAAGGGCGGCGGGGCCCCATTCTGGTCTCATTTCGGCTTTAGCAGCGCGGGTCCCGCTTGGCGGCCCGTGAGCGAAGACGCCCGCGCCGCTGGAACCCACCCGCGCAGGCTTCGCCGCGCGAAAGCTGAAAACAGATCATCATGACAAACCGAACGCGCCTCGCGGCGCTGTGCACGGTGTTTTTTGCCGTTGCGCCCTTCACCCCCGCCCTGGCCGATAGCACGGGCCTCGCCTCCTGGTACCAGCTCCCCGGACGCACAGCCTGTGGCGGCCGCCACAATCCGGAGGCCATGACCGCCGCCCACCGCACCTATCCCTGCGGCTCGAAGATCACCGTCACCAATCTCGCCAATGGCCGCTCGGCCGTGCTCACCGTGGTTGATCGCGGCCCCTTCGTCCGCGGGCGGATCGTCGACGTCTCGCGCGGCGCGGCGCGGCAGATCGGCCTCATCGACCGCGGTGTCGGGCGGGTGCGTGTCGCGCGGCACTGACATAACGCCACACTGCGAGGATTTTACATGAAGAACGCCGCCCAACCATCTGGCAGGGCGGCGTTTCGCGTTTCTTTGCTGCAACACGGCGACACGCCGCCGCAGCCATTGCAACCTGTGGATAACGTGGACAAGTGGGCGGCGCAGGACGCCGCCGACACCCGTCAGGCCGCAGCCTTCGCGGTCTCCATCATCGCGACGAAGCGATCGAAGAGATAATGGCTGTCCATCGGGCCGGGGCTCGCCTCGGGATGGTACTGCACCGAGAAGGCCGGGCGGTCCGTCAGGGCAATGCCGGCATTCGATCCGTCGAAGAGGCTGATATGGGTCGGCCGGGCATTGGCCGGCAGCGTCGCCTCGTCCACGGCGAAGCCATGGTTCATCGAGGTGATCTCGACCTTGCCGGTATCCATGTCCTTCACCGGGTGGTTCGCCCCGTGATGGCCCTGGTGCATCTTCATGGTTTTCGCGCCGACAGCGAGGCCGAGCATCTGGTGGCCGAGGCAGATGCCGAAGGTCGGGATCTTCTTCTCGAGCACCGCACGGATGACCGGCACAGCGTAGACGCCGGTCGCGGCCGGGTCGCCGGGGCCATTCGACAGGAAGACGCCATCGGGCTTCAGGGCGAGCACGTCCTCGACGCTGGCATTGGCCGGCACGACGGTGACGCGGCAGCCGGCATTGGCGAGCAGGCGCAGGATGTTGCGCTTCACGCCGTAGTCGAGCGCGACCACGTGGAAGCGGCCCTCGCCAGCCTTGCCGTAGCCCTCGTTCCACTCCCAGATCGTCTCGGACCAGGGATAGCGCTGCGACGAGGTCACGCCGGGCACGAGGTCGAGGCCGTCCATGGACGGGAGCCCCGCGGCGCGACGCTTCAGCGCCTCGATATCGAAGGTCCCGGTCGGCGAATGGGCGATCACCGCGTTGGGCATGCCCTTCTCGCGGATGAGCGCTGTCAGCGCGCGGGTATCGATGCCGGAGAGGCCGACAATGCCGCGGCGCTTCAGCCAGGCGTCGAAATGGCCGCTGGAGCGGTAGCTCGAGGGATCGGTGATGGCGGCCTTCAGCACAACGCCGCGGACGCCTGAGGCGGCGGCCATGTTGACCGTCTCGATATCCTCGTCGTTCGCACCGACATTGCCGATATGCGGGAAGGTGAAGGTGATGATCTGACCGGCATAGGAGGGATCGGTGAGGATCTCCTGGTAGCCGGTCATGGCGGTGTTGAAGCAGACCTCGCCATCGGCAATGCCTTCGGCGCCGAGGCCCTGTCCTTCGATCACGGTGCCGTCCGCAAGGACGAGCAAAGCGGTCGGCTTGGGATCGCTCCAGCCGGATTCGTCTTGTCTGTGTGTCATGAGGCGCCTACATAGCGGCGACTTCGGCATCGGTCAAAAGGAATGGGGCGCTGCCCCGGTGAAAATCCCCTGCGACCTGCCGGTTCCATTCCCCGAAGGCCCCTGCCCCCTCGCCGCATGCGGCGCCGGGCCTTCCCCCGGCCAGGAGACAGCCCATGCTGCGCGACCGTTTCACCAGCGACGTCAAGGAGGCCATGAAGGCCGGTGACAAGGGCCGTCTCGGGACGATCCGCCTCATCCAGTCGGCGCTGAAGGACAAGGACATCGAGGCCCGCGGCAATGGCAAGGAGCCGCTCAGCGACGACGAGATCCTCCAGCTGCTGCAGAAGATGGTGAAGCAGCGTCAGGAAAGCGCACGCCTCTATACGGAGGGCAACCGTCCCGAACTCGCCGCCCAGGAAAATGCCGAGATCGCGACCATCAGCGCCTATCTCCCGCAGCAGATGGACGAGGCCGAGGCCAGGGCGGCCATCGCTGCCGTCATCGCCGAGATCGGCGCGGCCGGCGTCAAGGACATGGGCAAGGTCATGGGCGAGCTTAAAGGCCGCTTCGCCGGCCAGATGGATTTCGGCAAGGCGAGCCCGCTGGTCAAGCAGCTGCTTGGCTGATCCGGTGGAGGCGCTGACGGGCCTCCTCACCGAACTCGGCCGCGCCAGCGGCATCGCCCTGTCGTCGCCGCTCTATGCCCTGGTCTCCGGCCTGCACGTGCTGGGGCTCGCCCTGCTCATCGGCGGGATCCTGCTCGTTGACCTGAGGCTGGTGGGGCTCACGGCCCTGCCCCGCCTTGCCGCGGACCAGCTGCGGCGGGTCGCCGCCACGGGCCTCGCCCTGTCGCTCGCGACCGGGGTGATGCTGCTCTCCGCACGACCCGGCGAGTATTTCGCCAATCCCGTCGTCTGGGCGAAACTTGTGGTCGTCGCAGCCGCAAGCCTGAACGCGATCGCCTTCAGCCTCCTCGGCCGCCTCCCCGACGAGGGCGAGCGCCCCGGACCCTATGCGCGGTTCGCCGGCGCCGTGTCGCTCGCAGGCTGGCTCGCGGCGCTTGGCCTTGGCCGCTGGATCGCCTTCACCTGAGCTCGACGCGGCGGCCTGCGACCTCCACCCACTCGGCGCGGTAGACCTTGGGATTGCCGCGGTTCTGATAGGCATAGACGCGCAGGGTCTTGCCCGCTGCGACATCCCCCTCGGCAAGGCCGCGGGCCTGCATGCGGGAGGTCGGCGCCAGCTCGATGGTCAGTTCCTCGCCGTCCTTCACCATGAACAGCGTGCCGTGCGGATTGGCATAGGTCGAGCGCGCCACGGGACCGGTATGGTCCAGCACCTTGGAGGTGTCGAAGCCGCCCCAGCCGTGATGGGCAAGCGCGGCGGCGGGCATGGCGAGAACGGCGATGGCGGCGACGAGATGGCGACGGTTCGGCATGGCGGGGCTCCCGGGTGCTGCAGCTTCACCTCAAACGCTGGCCCCCAGTCCATCAGACCGGGCCTCTCCGCTCAACCCCGCGTGATCGCGCGTGAGGCGCGGCAGGTCGCCTCACCGCCGGGTCCGCAGCCGGGTTTCCGACATCGACACCATCATGTTGTAATTGTTGACGATCCACATGGATTCATGGCCCGCCGCACGGCGGCCATCGCCATTGGCGCGAGCGAGTTTCTGGCGATATTCGCGCAGGCTCCCGAGCCAGGAACTCGCCTGGCTGTCGATGATCGAGGCGCCGTCCGGATCGGTCTCCTTGAGCTTGTCCATTTCGCGCAGCGCCGCGGCATAGGCGGCGATCGCGGCGTCGAAGGCGGCCATGTTGACGCGCGGGGCGTCGTTGCTCGGCATCAAGTCCATAACGCCGCGGGCGGCGATGAGGACGTTGCGCACGTGCCAGCGCGCTGACCGGCCCTCGCGACGCTCGATGTCGGCGAGTTCGCGGCGGTTGAGGTCGGTGCGAAAGACCCTCATCGCCGCCTCGACATCGGCGCGATCCTTCAGGAAGGCCTCCGCCGCCGGCACCATCTGGCGGTGCAGCTCGCGGCCGAGGGCCATGCGGTCGTCCTCGTAGTCCTTGCGCTCGTAATAGCCGTTGGCGCGGGTGATGAGCGGGGCGAGCTCGCGATAGGACTGGATGTAGCGGCGCATGGCGTCGTCGAGATCGGGGATGGCCGGTTCCTGGGCGGTCGCGGCTTCCGCCTTCTCCAGCTCGCTGCGCACGTCGTAGAGGCTGTAGAGCCCGTAGCTGATATAGCGTTCGCGGCCCGTCGGTCCCTGCTGGATGTTCACCCAGCTGCGGTAGCGCTGCCAGGACTCGATGGCCCGCAGCGTCCGGTTCATCAGCGCTGTGTAGGCGTTGGACTTGGCAATGGCGGCCTGGAGCTCGGCATCCGGCGCGGCCGGGGCGCGTGTCGCCGCTCCCTGGGCAAGGACCGTGACGGGGATGAAGAAGCCGGCGCTGGCGAGCGTTAGGACGGCGCGGCGGGACGGGGCAAGGGTCATCGGGCACTCCATCGTTCTGTGCCGATGATCGCCGCTGGCCGTTTCAACCCTGACGCGACAGGACGGCGCTATGTTTCAGCGCCCGAAAAGGAAACGGCGCCCGTCGGGGCGCCGCTGCGATGCCGGGACGGTGCGGACAGGCCTCAGCCCCAGCGAACGTCCAGGACCTCATAGCTCTGCGGGCCCTTCGGGGTGTTCACCTCGACCGTGGCCCCCTTCCTCTTGCCGATGAGGGCGCGGGCGAGCGGCGAGGAGATCGAGATGCGGCCGGCCTTGGCGTCAGCCTCGCTGTCGCCGACGATCTGCCAGACGCGCTCCTCCTCGGTGTCCTCGTTGACGAGCTTCACCGTGGCACCGAACTTCACCGTCTCGCCGGAGAGCTTGGTGACGTCGATCACCTCGGCGCGGGCGATGAGGCTCTCCAGCTCGTGGATGCGCCCCTCGTTGAGCGACTGCTGCTCCTTGGCGGAATGATATTCGGCGTTCTCCGAGAGGTCGCCGTGGGCACGGGCCTCGGCGATCGCCGCGATGATGCGCGGGCGCTCGATCTGCTGGCGCTCCTTCAGCTCGGCTTCGAGCTTGGCGAAACCGCCGACGGTCATCGGGACCTTTTCCATGATGCTCGCCCTTGCCTTTCAATGACGAATAAAGGTCCGCGGGCCGAGGACGCCGGCCCCGCGAACCTTCACCTGTTATGCGAAGCGCCTTCCGGCAGCCCCTGTCCCGGAGAGTGCCGGGATCAGGATTGGCCGAAATAGCTCTGCAGCGAGCGGACCTCGAGGTCGCCCTCAAGATAGGCCTTGATGCCCTGGGCCGCCGCGACAGCTCCCGCAAGAGTGGTGTAATAGGGGACCTTCTGCAAGAGGGCCGCGCGCCGCAGCGAGCGGCTGTCGGCCAGCGCCTGGGCCCCTTCGGTGGTGTTGAAGACCAGCTGGACCTCGCCGTTCTTCAGCGCATCGACGATGTGTGGACGGCCTTCCAGCACCTTGTTGATCTTGCCGCAGGGGATGCCCTGCTCGACGAGATAGCGCTGGTTGCCCGAGGTGGCGATGATCTTGAAGCCGAGCTCGTGCAGCAGGCGGATCGAGTCGAGGATGCGCGGCTTGTCGTTGTCGCGCACCGACACGAAGACCGTGCCCTGCGTCGGCACGATGGTGCCGGCCCCGAGCTGGCTCTTGGCGAAGGCGGTGGCGAAGGAGCGGTCGAGGCCCATGACCTCGCCGGTCGAGCGCATCTCGGGTCCGAGCAGCACGTCGACACCGGGGAAGCGGGCGAAGGGGAAGACGGCTTCCTTGACACCCATATGGCCGAGCTGCTTCGGCGCGAGGCCGAAGGAGGCGAGGCTCTCGCCGGCCATGACGCGGGCAGCGATCTTGGCGATGGGCTCGCCGATCACCTTGGCGACGAAGGGCACGGTGCGCGAGGCGCGCGGATTGACCTCGAGCACATAGACCTCGCCGTCCTTCAGCGCGTACTGGACGTTCATCAGGCCGCCGACGTCGAGGGCAAGGGCCAGCGCCTTGGTCTGGCGCTCCAGCTCGGCGAGCATGTCCGGCTGCAGCGAATAGGGCGGCAGCGAGCAGGCGCTGTCGCCCGAATGGATGCCGGCCTCCTCGATATGCTCCATGATGCCGGCGACATAGCTGGTCTTGCCGTCGGCGAGGCAGTCGACGTCGACCTCGATGGCGTCGGAGAGGTAGCGGTCGAAGAGCAGCGGGTTCTTGCCGAGGACCGTGTTGATCTGGCCGGTCTTGTCATTGGGATAACGCGCCTTGACGTCGGCGGGCACCAGTTCGGGCAGCGTGCCCAGCAGGTAGTCGCCGAGCTGGCCCTCCTCGCGGATGATCTGCATGGCGCGGCCGCCGAGCACGTAGGACGGGCGCACGACCAGCGGATAGCCGAGCTCGCCGGCGATGAGGCGGGCCTGCTCGACCGAATAGGCGATGCCGTTCTTCGGCTGCTTGAGGCCGAGCTTGTCGAGGAGGCGCTTGAAGCGGTCGCGGTCCTCGGCGAGGTCGATGGCGTCCGGCGAGGTGCCGAGGATCGGGATATCGGCCTCTTCCAGCGCGCGGGCGAGCTTCAGCGGCGTCTGGCCGCCGAACTGGACGATGACGCCCTTCAGCGTGCCGCGGGTCTTCTCGCGCTCGAGGATCTCGATGACGTCTTCCGCCGTCAGGCTCTCGAAATAGAGGCGGTCGGAGGTGTCGTAGTCGGTCGAGACCGTCTCCGGATTGCAATTGACCATGATGGTCTCGTAGCCGGCGTCCGACAGCGCGAAACAGGCGTGGCAGCAGCAATAGTCGAACTCGATGCCCTGTCCGATGCGGTTCGGGCCGCCGCCGAGGATGACGACCTTCTGCCGGTCCGAGGGCGCGGCCTCGTCGGCGAGGTGGCCGGCGAAGGGCGTCTCGTAGGTCGAGTACATATAGGCGGTGGGCGAGGCGAATTCGGCGGCGCAGGTGTCGATGCGCTTGTAGGCCGGGCGCACATCGAGGGCGCGGCGGGCTTTTGACACCTCCGCCTCGGTCTTGGCCGTCAGCACGGCGAGACGGGCGTCGGAGAAGCCCATGGACTTGAGACGGCGGAAGGCGCCGGCGGTGGCCGGCAGGCCCTTGGCGCGGACCTCGGCCTCGACATCGACGATGCCGCGGATCTGCTCGAGGAACCACGGGTCGATGCGGCAATAGGCGTGGATCTCCTGGTTGGAGATGCCGAGGCGCATGGCTTGGACGACCTTCAGGAGGCGATCGGGGGTCGGCGTGCCCAGGGCGGCGCGGATGGCGTTCTTGTCGTCACCCTTGCCGAGGCCCTCGATCTCGATCTCATCGAGGCCGGTGAGGCCGGTCTCCAGGCCGCGCATCGACTTCTGCAGCGATTCCTGGAAGGTGCGGCCGATGGCCATGACCTCGCCCACCGACTTCATCGAGGTGGTGAGGACCGGGTCGGCGCCGGGGAACTTCTCGAAGGCGAAGCGCGGCACCTTGGTGACGACGTAATCGATGGTCGGCTCGAAGGAGGCCGGGGTCGCGCCGCCGGTGATGTCGTTGCGAACCTCGTCCAACGTGTAGCCAACGGCGAGCTTGGCGGCGACCTTGGCGATGGGGAAGCCGGTCGCCTTGGAGGCGAGCGCCGAGGAGCGGGACACGCGCGGGTTCATCTCGATGACGACGAGGCGGCCGTCAGCGGGGTTCACCGCGAACTGGACATTGGAGCCGCCGGTCTCGACGCCGATCTCGCGCAGGACGCGGATCGAGGCGTCGCGCATGATTTGGTATTCCTTGTCGGTCAGCGTCAACGCCGGGGCGATGGTGATGGAATCGCCGGTATGGACGCCCATCGGATCGAGGTTCTCGATCGAGCAGACGATGATGGCGTTGTCCGCGCGGTCGCGGACCACCTCCATCTCGAACTCCTTCCAGCCGAGCACGCTCTCCTCGACCAGCACCTCGGTGGTGGGCGAGGCATCGAGGCCGCGCTCGACGATCTCGATGAACTCGGCCTTGTTGTAGGCGATGCCGCCGCCGGTGCCGCCCATGGTGAAGGACGGGCGGATGATGGCCGGCAGGCCGATATCGTCGAGCACGTCGAGGGCAGCGCCCAGCGACTGGACGACATGGCTCTTCGGCGTCTGCAGGCCGATCTTGGCCATGGCCTGGCGGAAGCGCTCGCGGTTCTCCGCCTTGTCGATGGCATCCGCCCGGGCGCCGATCATCTCGACGTCGAACTTTGCGAGGACGCCCATCTCCTCGAGCTTCAGCGCGGTGTTCAGCGCGGTCTGGCCGCCCATGGTCGGCAGCAGGGCGAACCCGCCGGGAACGGCGTTTCGCTCCTTCTCGATGATCTTAGCAACGATTTCCGGCGTTATCGGCTCGATATAGGTCGCATCCGCCATATTGGGGTCGGTCATGATCGTCGCCGGGTTCGAATTGACCAGGACGATGCGATACCCCTCCTCCTTCAGCGCCTTCACCGCCTGGGTGCCCGAATAGTCGAACTCGCAGGCCTGGCCGATGACGATCGGACCGGCGCCGATGATCAGGATGGAGGAGATGTCGGTGCGTTTCGGCATGAGGCTCCGGCCCTTGGAAGGCTCGTTGGGTCAGGGACGCGCGGCGCAAAAAAAGAGGCCGGACTCCCCAAGAGCCAGCCTCCCGCAACCGCCTACCCTGAACGTCGGGTCGCGTGATTAAGCGGCCCCTATAGACGCCTTTCCCGCCGATGGGAAGCACTGGACCGCCCTGCCCGCCCGCGGCGGTGGACAAGCGACGCGAAAAGGCCGCCGCGCCGGTCAAGCGCGACGGCCTGGAGCGGGTCGACGAGCGATCAGGCGGTGACGTCGAAGAGCTTGGACGTGGTCGCGCCGGAGGTCGCCTCACCCGATGTGCCGTAGCCGGAGCCGAGCTTGTCCTGAAGCTGCTTCAGGAAGTCCTGCAGCGCCGTGCTGACCGCCGAATCATTGGTGGTGATCGTGAAAGTGGTCGTGCTGCTGTCGCCGTCCTCGCCGGGCGGCGGGCCGGGGGGCGGACCGCCGGCGCCATGGGGACCGCCGTGACCACGCGGGCCGCCGGAGAAGGTCTTGTCGAAGACCTCCTGCAGTTCCTTGGCCTGGTCCTCGGTGAGGGTGCCGGCCTCGACCTGCTGCGAGATCAGGTCGCTGATCTTCTGCTTGGCCTCGTCCGGAGATGGCGGTGCCATGCGCGTCGAGGAGAACGAGCCGCGGTCGGCCTTCATGGCCTGGTCGATGGTGTCCAGGGCGTTGGAGAGCGCGCTCTCGTCCGAGGACGAGACCGCGCCGGACGCGACCTGGGATGCGAGGGTATTCTGCAGCATGTCGCGCGGCGACAGCCGCTGCATGCCGTACGAGGACGAGGAAATCGTCGTCGTCATGGGAGCCTCCTGTGGATGGCGGTGGCAGGGGTACGCTGACATCCACGAGGACGCGCCCGCAGGCTTAATGAGACGTTATTCGCACGTATCACTTGGTTTCAGTTGATTTCCGAGCCCGTGACGTGAAACAGACGGAAACAAATTTGCGTTTCCCGGCACCGCCCGCCTCCCCTAATCCTCGGCCCATGTCCACCGAGCCGCACATTCTGATCGTCGAGGACGACCGCGAGATTCGCGCCCTCATGGCGCGTCTGCTCAAGGCCAACGAGTTCCGCGTCTCCACCGCGAGTGACGGTCGCGAGATGGACCGGATCCTTGCCGACAGCCGCATCGACCTCGTCATCCTCGACGTGATGCTGCCGCAGGAGGACGGATTGTCCATCTGCCGCCGCCTGCGGGCGCAGCGACAGATCCCCATCATCATGGTCTCGGCCAAGGGGGAGGAGGTCGACCGGGTGATCGGCCTGGAGATCGGCGCCGACGACTATCTGGTGAAGCCCTTCGCCGCGCGTGAGCTGCTGGCGCGGGTGCGTGCGGTGATGCGCCGGACATCGGGGCCTGTGGACACGCTGCCCGCGGATGCCGCCCACCTCTTCCGCTTTCACGGCTGGACCCTTGACGCGCTTCGACGCACCATCACCGACCCGTCAGGCGCCCGCGTCTCGGTGACCGACGGCGAATTCGACCTGCTGCGGGTGCTCTGCCAGCGGCCCGGCCGGGTGCTCAGCCGCGACCAGCTGATCGACCTGACGCAGGGCCGCGCTGCCGGGCCGAATGAGCGCAGCATCGACATCCTGGTGGTGCGCCTGAGGCGCAAGATCGAGGCCGACCCGCAGCGGCCGGACTTCATCAAGACGGTGCGCTCCGGCGGCTATATGTTCACCCCGGACGTCGAGGCGTCGTGATGGCGCGCGAGGGCGGCCGGTTCTGGACGCGCCTGCTGCCCGACCGGATCGCGGCACAGATCGCTTTGCTGGTCGTGATGTCGGTTCTGCTGCTCCATGCCGCGGTCTACATCACCGTGGTGTCGATCCGCCGTGGCCCTCCCCCGGAGCATCCAGCCGAGACAACAGGCCGCGTGGCCGGCTTTGTACAAATGCTAGATGCCGCGCCGCTCGCCGAGAGAGCCGCCCTCATCGCGCGGATGGCCCAGGCCTCGCCGGGCCTCACCCTCACCTATCCGTTTGCACAGACGAGCGGGTCGCCTCGCGCCCAGGATCCCCGGGCGCAGCACCTGCGCCGCCTGCTCAGGGGCAATCTTGTCGTCGCCGACCCCGAGCAAAGCGACGACCCGCGCCGCGTCCGCATCCCCGTTACCCTCAGCGACGGAACGGTCGTGGCGGTCACCCTGCCCTTCGATCAACCGCCTGGCGCGCCTCCCGGGTTCGGCGGCGCGGTGATCGGAACCGCGATTTTCCTGCTGCTCATCCTCAGTCTTCTCGGCACGTGGACGGCGCTGTTCCTCCTGCGCCCGCTTCGGGCCATGGAGACAACGGTGGAAGCCTACGGCAGCGGTGACACGCATACGCCGCTGCCGGAGACAGGACCGCGGGAGATCCGAACCGTCTCGAAGGCCATCAACCGCATGCAGGAGCGCATCACGCGGCTCTTGGAGGACCGCACGCGTACGCTCGCGGCCGTCGGCCACGACCTGCGCACGCCGATCACCCGGCTGCGCCTGCGCGCCGAGATGCTGGAGGACACGCCGGAAAAGGCACGGATGCTGGCCGATCTCGACCAGATGGACGCAATGGTCCAGAGCGCCCTCAGTCATCTGCGCGACGGTCGCGGCACGGGCCAGTCAGCCACCTTTGATCTGCACAGCCTCCTGCAGACGATCGCCGATCGCTACCAGGATGTCGGCAAGCCCGTGACCATGGTCGAGACCGGGCGCCTCGCCGTTCGCGGCCGGGCCCTCGACATCGACCGTGCGGTCACGAACATCGTCGACAACGCGCTCAAGTATGGCGAGACCGCCGCCATCGCGTTGTTCCGCGTTGGCGAATGCGCGGTGGTGGAAATCAGCGACGAGGGTCCGGGCATTGCCGCTGAGCGGCGGGAGGCCATGTTCCAGCCCTTCGTGCGGGGCGACGAGGCGCGGAACATGAACGAGGCCGACGGTTTCGGACTCGGCCTGTCGATCACCCGCGCGGTGGTCGAGGCGCACGAGGGCACGATCAGCTTCGCCGATCGCAAGCCGAAGGGTTTTACGGTCAGGGTGACCTTGCCGGTCGCGTGACGACGGCTCAGCGAGTGACGGCAACCTCGGGAACGGCCCGCGGCGAGAGCTTCTCGGCGAGCGTGCGGGCGAGGTTTACACCGATGCAGTAATAGCTCGCATCGACCTGGTGCTGCTGACCCTCGGCCGGCAAGACCTCTTCGGGCCGCAGCCGCCCCTCGCCTAGGAGCATCGCCACCATGTCGTTGCGACGGAAGACCGGCGTGCCGGTCTCGACGGCGACCTCGTGGAGGGCCGCGACATAGGCAGGGTAGCTGGGGAAGCGTTCCATGCGCGGCAGCGGGATCTGGTCCATCAGCACCACGTCCACGCCGGCCTGGCGCAGCTTGGCGATGCCCTTGCGCAGGATGCGCTTAAAACGGTCGATCCCCACATCGTTGATCGCGTCGAAAACGCCGGTCTGCCAGATGACCAGCTTCGGCTCCTCGCCGAGCACGTCGTCATCGATGCGCTGGTACATCTGGTGGGCGGAATTGCCGGCAATGCCGGCATTGACCACGTCGATCTGGTGGCCCGGCAGAAGACGCCCGAGCTCCTGGCGGAGGATGGCGGGATAGGTGCGGTCCTGGGAGGAGGAGCCGACGCCGAAGGTCGAGGAGGATCCGAGCGCCACGACGGTCAGCTTGCCGCCATCGGCAATCAGGCCGCGGGAGGCACTGAGGTCTCCCCCAAAGCCGCGCATCTCGCGTGCGACCGTACAGGCTGTGTCGGCGCGCAGTTCACTGGCGCCGGCGGCGGTGACAGCACCAGCGAGGACGAGGCCCGACGCGGAGAGCCGCACTAGCCTTCCAATCATCCTCACGCGGTCTTCACCTCGCCTGCCGTGGTTGCCGGAGCGGGCGCCTTGGCCGTGGCGCCGCGATACCATTCAAGCACACTGGCCATCAGGAGCAAGCTGCCAATGCCGACGACATTAACAGCCACCTGCATGGCCCAGCCGCGACCGATCTCGGTGAGGGCGAAGGTGCCGAGCAGCGACAGGATCACGCCGGAGCAGAAGAGCGGCAGCGAGTGTCGGCCGGCCTGTTCCAGCAAGGCGCCGGCACCGGCGCGAAGCCAGCGGGCGTCCCGCGGCACGTGCGCGGCGACGAGATAGGCGAGCGACAGGGCATGGGCGAGGCGCCACATCGACAGATTGGTCTTGTCGAGGTCGAGGCGCCATTCGTCGGGCAGGACCACGCCCTCAAAGCCCGGAACGGCCGCCCAGGGCGCGGCGCTGACGAGGCCGAAGGCGACGACGGCAAGGGCGACGAGGGTCAGGACCGGTGAGCGCGGCAGGGCAACGCCGCTGAGCAGCGCGTGGCCGGCGACGACGCCGATGGTGAAGATCAGCTGCCAGGCGAAGGGGTTGAAGAACCAGTTGCCGCCGGTCGACAGGTTCGGCAGCGCCCAGCCGAACTCCAAGGCTGCGGCATAGAGGCCGACCGACACCGCCAGGGCCAGCGCCGGCGCCTTGCGGGCAAGCACCCAGAGCAGCGGCAGCATGGCCAGCAGCAGCACGTAGAGCGGCAGGATGTCGAGATAGTTCGGCAGGAAGAGCAAGGCGACCGTCTGCAGGATCGTCGTCGCCGGGTCCTGGAAGAAAGGCAGGATCGCCACGTGCTCATAGTAGAGCGGGTTGCCGAAGCGCACGGCCATGAAGGCCACCGCCACCGCGGTGAAGACGAAGAGGCCAAGATGGGCGAGGTAGAGCTTCCAGATCCGCGCCACGACCTGAGCCGTGCCGGTGAGCCAGCCGCGACGATCCATGACGCCGCCATAGGCAAGCGCGGCGGAGAAACCGGCGAGCAGGACGAAGGCCTCCGCTGCGTCGGAGAAACCCATCGACGACGGTGTCAGGCGGATCAGCACATTGCCCGCCACATGGTCGATGAAGATGACCAGCAAGGCGAGACCGCGGAAGATGTCGACGCGCGGGTCACGCTCCACGCGCACGGCGCCCGCGGGCGACGCGCCGAACCAGAACCAGGAACCGAAGCCGAGCGGGCTGGACATGAAGGCCGTTGGTGAAAGCGACAGGGGCGGGCGAGAGGCAGGAAATTCGGGCAGACGTTCTGCTGCACTGCGACAAGCCGATACCCTCTTATGGTCACCAAACCCTGAACGGGCTAATCACGTCCCGCTGATCGCGCTCACGACTTCGCGAGCATGGCGGCAATTCGCTCGCGCACCAGGTCAGGACGCTCCATCGGGAAGAAATGCGTGGTCTGCGCATCAAGCGTTTCGGCGACGGTGCGGGGGGCGACCCGCATGACCTTGGCCGCGCCACCGACAACGGTGGAGCCACTGCCGGCCGCGAGAAGATGCACCGGCATGGGGACGCGCTTGAGGGCCTGCCAGGAAGCGTGGCGCTGGGCCGAGAAGGTGGCGGATTCCCAGGCCGGGGCGCAGGCCAGGCGCACACCCTCGGGATCGGCGACGAAGCCGCCCTCCACATAGGCATCGAGGAAGCCGGGGCTCCAGGTCGAGAAAGCCTTGCGGGTGCGGTAGGTGGCAAGCGCCTCCGTCTTGGACGGGAAGACCGGGCGGCGCTTGGCGGCGCCGACGGCGAGGCCGAAGCGGCGCGACCGGGCCCGTCCCCAGGGCGTGTAGAGGGCGAAGCGCACGGCAGGCGGCATGAAGACCGGATCGAGCAGAACGATCCCCCTCACCGCCTTTGGCCGCTGGCTGGCGGCGAGCAACGACACCATGCCACCCATGGAATGGCCGGCGAGCACGACCGGCGGCGCGCCTTCCGGCACCCAGTGATCGAGAACCGCGATGATGTCGCGCGCATAGGGCCACCAGTCGATCAGGCCGGCAGGATCGGCAGGCACGGTCGAGAGGCCGTGGCCGCGCTGGTCGATGGCGGCAACCGCTGCATCCGCGGCCAGCGGCGCCAGCAACGGATCATAGGTCAGGGCGTTGAAGCCGGTGGCGTGCAGGAAAATGAGATCGGGCGCGCCCTCCTGCCGTCCCCAGCGCAGGACCGACAGGGACCCATCTCCCACGGTGAGGTCGGACCTGCGGGCGGCTGTGGTGAAAATGTCGGTCATGCAGGCCGCTTTGCAGGGTTCTGGCCGTCAGTCGGCCGGCGCGATCTTCAGCGGCACCGCGGCCTCGTCCTTGACCTGGCCAAGGGTGAGAACCGTGCGGACATTGCGCACGTTCGGCGTCGCCGTCAGTTCACCGACGAAATGCTGGAAGCTCGCGAGATCCGGGGCGACGCATTTCATCACGAAGTCGAAGTCGCCGGAGACCGTGTGGCATTCGCGGATGACCGGCCAGTGTCGCACCTTCTCGGAAAAGGCGTTGAGGTCAGCCTCGGCTTGGCTGGCAAGGTGGACCATGGCGAAGACGGTGACGCCGTAGCCGAGGCGCTCGGCGGCCAGCAACGCGCGGTAGCCGCGGATGATGCCCATCTCCTCGAGAGCCCTGACGCGCCTGAGGCACGGCGGCGCGGAAATGCCGACACGGCTTGCCAACTCGACGTTGGTCATCCGGCCGTCGGCCTGGAGCTCCTTCAGGATCTTCCAGTCGATGGCGTCAAGGCGGGCCTTCACGGGGCGCGTCTCCGGTTTGGCGAGCGGCGGGGCTTGACCAGCCGGATAGCGCAGCCCCCCTGCCCCCGCAACAAAATTTCGCCGCAACCCTGCCTCACGTGTCGGGGGTTGCGAAGATGGGCCGCAGCGCGGCTTGTGACTTTTGCCGACGCCGCGCGTTGCCCATCATCCGCGCTCATTTTTTGCGACGACTGATTTTCAGAGGCTTGCCATGAGCTTGATCGATCTCGACCGCCTGCGGTCGACGCCCCTGCAGACCGACCCCTACGACTATGTGGTGGTGCCGAATTTCGTGAAGGCCGACCGGCTGCAGGACATCCTGAAGGATTATCCTGATGTTCCGGGCCCCGGATCGCATCCGCCCTCGGTCCTCGACATCCGCGGTGACTTCAAGGCGCTGATGGATGAGCTCGACCAGGAACCGTTCCGGACAATCGTCGAGGACAAGTTCCGCATCGACCTGGCGGGCCGGCCGACCATGTACACCGTGCGTGGCTATACCCGCGCCACGGACGGCAAGATCCACGCGGATTCCGAGACCAAGATCATCACCGTCCTGCTCTACATGAACGATGACTGGGACGCCGATGGCGGGCGCCTGCGCATCCTGCGCAGCGGTAGCGACCTCAACGACCATGTCGCGGAGATCCCACCGAACGGCGGCACGCTGTTGATCTTCAAGCGCTCGGACAAGTCCTGGCACGGCCATGAGCCCTTTGCCGGCAAGCGCCGCGCCATCCAGATGAACTGGGTCACCAGCCAGACCGTCGTCGATCACGAGCAGGGCCGCCACGCCCGTTCCAGCCGGTTCAAGAAGTTCATCCGGATGATCACCGGCAAGGCCGCCTGAGGGTCTTCACGCATCGCATGTCGCGGCCTGCGTATCGGCATGCGATGCGTCTCATTCAGAAATCTGACGAATTCCATCAACGCTTTTCGTCGCAGGGCTGGGGAACAAGGCCCATTCAGCCTTGCGTGGCGTGCATAGCTACTTCACATTACCGGCCATCCGAGAGCGGTTTCTCCCTCTTTTCCCCGGCCGGACTATCATGGGCATTCAGCACGAGCGCGTCGTCATCATCGGTTCGGGTCCCGCCGGCTACACCGCAGCCATCTACGCCGCCCGCGCCATGCTGAAGCCGGTCCTGATCCAGGGCATCCAGCCGGGCGGCCAGCTCACCATCACCACCGACGTCGAGAACTATCCGGGCTTCGCCGACGTCATCCAGGGCCCCTGGCTCATGGAGCAGATGGAGAAGCAGGCGGCCCATGTCGGCACCCGCATCGTCTATGACCATGTCTCCGCGGTGGACCTGAAGCAGCGGCCGTTCCGGCTCACCTGCGATAGCGGCGCTGTCTATGAGACCGAGGCGCTGATCATCTGCACCGGCGCCCAGGCCAAGTGGCTGGACCTGCCCTCCGAGCAGAAGTTCCGCGGCTTCGGCGTCTCGGCCTGCGCCACCTGCGACGGATTCTTCTACCGCAACAAGCAGGTGCTGGTGGTCGGCGGCGGCAACACGGCCGTCGAAGAAGCGCTCTTCCTCACCAATTTCGCCGCCAAGGTGACCGTCGTCCACCGGCGGGACTCCTTCAAGGCCGAGCGCATCCTGCAGGACCGGCTCTTCGCCCATCCGAAGATCGAGGTGGTCTGGGATTCGACACTCGACGAGATCCTCGGCCGCGACGACCCGGCTGCCGTGACAGCCGCGCGACTGCGCAACATCAAGACCGGCGAGACGCGGGATTTGCCGGTGGACGGTGTCTTCATCGCCATCGGCCATGCGCCGGCGGTTTCGCTCTTCGAGGGGCAGCTCCGCCAGAAGCCTTCGGGCTATCTGTGGACCGCCCCCGATTCCACCGCCACGGACATTCCCGGCGTCTTCGCCGCGGGTGACGTGACGGACGACATCTACCGGCAGGCGGTCACCGCTGCCGGCATGGGATGCATGGCCGCGCTCGAAGCCGAACGGTTCCTCGCCCACCACGCGACGATCCGCCAAGCCGCAGAATAAGACGCACAAGGCAGCCGGCTCCGGGGGATAGAATGGACTGGGACAAGCTGAGGATTTTCCACGCCGCCGCAGCAGCCGGCAGCTTCACGCATGCGGCTGACACGCTGGGCCTGTCCCAGTCGGCGGTCTCCCGACAGGTCTCCTCGCTGGAGCAGGACCTGAAAGTGCCGCTGTTCCACCGCCACGCGCGCGGTCTGGTTCTCACCGAGCAGGGCGAGCTTCTCTATCACACGGCGCAGGACGTGCTGATGAAGCTTGAGAGCGCCAAGGTGAAGCTCACCGATTCGAAGGAGCGCCCGAACGGCGAGCTGAAGGTGACGACGACCGTCGGCCTCGGCACCGCCTGGCTGGCGCCGCGCCTCGGCGAGTTCCTCGACCTCTATCCCGACATCCAGATCAAGATGATCCTCACCGATGAGGAGCTCGACCTGTCGATGCGCGAGGCCGATGTCGGTATCCGCGTGCGCCAGCCGGTGCAGCCCGACCTGATCCAGCGCAAGCTGTTCCAGATCAAGTTCCACGCCTTCGCCTCGTCGGACTATCTGAAGCGGCACGGCACACCGAAGAGCGCCGCCGAGCTCGATGGCCACCGCATCCTCGCCTTCGGCGGGCGTGCGCCGAACTACATGCAGAACGTCACCTGGCTGTCGACGGCGGGCCGCAACGGCATGTCGCCGCGCTCCTTCGCCATGACGATCAACAACATTTCCGGCCTGGTGGCGGCGGTGGAGAACGGCATCGGCATCGCCGTACTGCCGGACTATCTCATCCGGGACGGCTCGGGGCTGGTGCAGATCCTCGACGAGGAGGAGATGCCTGTTCTCGACGCCTGGTTCGTCTATCCCGAGGAGCTGAAGTCGGTCGCCCGCGTGCAGGTGTTCCGCGACTTCCTGGTGTCCAAGGCCTCGCGCTGGCCGGGGTGAGCGGCGGTTGCCGTTTCCCCGAGGAACGCGCCCTGCATCGCGCAAGTGCGTCCTTCGAGGCTCGCTGCCGCTCGCACCTCAGGATGGGGACCGTCGTGTGTGGCGCCTCGGGTTAGGCGCCTTCAGCGCACCGCTCATGCGGAACGGGACCTGCAGCTCGCAACCTTCCTCATCCTGAGGTGCGAGCGGCAGCGAGCCTCGAAGGACGCATTTCCGAAGGGCAAAGCGTCAAAGCCTGACGGTCACCCTGCCGAGAGCCGCGCCTCCAGCGCCTCGATGCGGGCCTTGAGCGCCTCGTTCTCTTCGCGCGCCTTCACCGCCATCTCGCGCACGGCCTCGAACTCCTCGCGGCTCGGCAGGTCCATCTCGCGCAGCAGGCGCTCGGCCTGGGTCTTCACGAAGGTGTCGGCCTCGCGCTTCATGCCCTGGGCGAAGCCGGCGGCGTCGGTCATGAACTTGGCGAACTCGTCGGCGATGCGATCGGTGGTCTGGGTCATGGAACGCGCCTCCTCGGCGTCGTGATGGGTCTGGGAGAGGGTATGGGGACCCCGCCGCGCCGTTGCAAGGGCTCGCGGCGTCGTCGCGCCGGTCTTGACCGCGTCGCGGGGCGCGGGCACAGCACCGCCATGCCGCTGCTCGCCCTGCCCTTCCCCGTGATCGACCCGGTGCTGATCGAAATCGGCCCGCTCGCCATCCGCTGGTATGCGCTCGCCTATATTGGCGGCTTCCTCTTCGGCTGGTGGCTGGCCAAGCGCCTGCTCGCCACCGACCGGCTCTGGGCCGGGGGCAAAGCGCCAATGCCGCCCGCGGCCATCGACGATGCCATCGTCTGGGCGGCGCTGTGCGGCATTCTCGGCGGCCGTCTCGCCTTCGTGCTTATCTACAATCTCGATTATTACATCGCCCATCCGGCGGCGATCCTCGCGGTCTGGGAAGGCGGCATGGCCTTCCACGGCGGCATTGTCGGCGCGGTCGTCGGGCTCACCATCTTCGCCCGCCGCAACAGCCTGCCCGTCCTGCCGCTGATCGACCTCGCGGCGATCGTCGCACCCATCGGCATCGCCCTCGGGCGCCTCGCCAATTTCATCAAGCCGGAGCTGTGGGGCCGCGTCACCGATGTGCCCTGGGGAATCATCTTCCCCGGCGCCGGTCCTGATCCGCGCCATCCGAGCCAGCTCTACCAGGCGGGAACGGAAGGCCTCCTGCTCTTCGTCGTCCTGCTCCTCATCGCCCGCTCCGGAGGCTTGAAGCGCCCAGGCTTCCTCGCCGGCTGCTTCGGCATCGGCTACGGCCTTGCCCGATCCTTCGGGGAACTCTTCCGCCAGCCCGATCCGCAGCTCGGCTTCCTCTTCGCCGGGGCGACCATGGGCCAGTTGCTGTCGCTGCCGCTGATCGCCGTGGGAATCTGGCTGGTGCTGCGGTCACGCCGCGCTGCCGCATGACGCCGCTGGCCGAGGACCTCGCCGCGCTGATCGCCAGCGAGGGCCCGATCCCGGTCGATCGCTACATGGCTCTGGCGCTCGGTCATCCGCGCCACGGCTATTACATGACGCGCGACCCCTTCGGTGCTGCGGGCGACTTCGTCACCGCACCGGAGATCAGCCAGGTCTTCGGCGAGCTGATGGGGGTCTGGGCGGCTTCGGCCTGGGAGGCCATGGGCCGGCCGGACCGCGTGCAGCTGGTCGAGATCGGCCCCGGGCGCGGAACGCTGATGGCCGATCTCCTCAGGATGGCCAAGGCCCTGCCCGCCTTCGCCGCGGCCCTCGACGTGCATCTTGTCGAGACATCGCCGGTCCTCGCGGAGCGCCAGCGGCAGGTGCTTGGGGATGCAGCGACCTGGCATCGCGGCCTCGATGAGGTGCCGCCGGGCCCGACCCTGCTCATCGCCAACGAGTTCCTCGACGCCCTGCCGATCCGCCAGTTCGTCCGGGCTGACGCGGGGTGGCGCGAGAGGCTGGTGGGCATGCGCGATGGCGCCTTCGCCTTCGGCCTGTCGCGCGATCCCGTGCCGCCCGGCCTCTTGCCGGACGCCCTGCGCGAGGCCTCGCCGGGCACGCTGGTGGAGATCTGTCCGGCCTTCGCCTCGCTCGCAGCGGCGCTCGCGGCGCGCGGCGCGCCGCTTGCCGCCCTCTTCATCGACTACGGCCACGCGACAAGTCGTGGCGGTGAGACGCTACAGGCGGTGAAGGCCCATCGTCCCGTCGATCCCCTGGCTGAACCGGGCGATGCCGACCTCACGGCCCATGTCGACTTCGCCGCCTTCGCGGCGGCAGCCCGCAGCGCGGGCCTCAGTGCCGGACCCGTGGTGACGCAGCGCGACCTGCTCTTCGGGCTTGGGCTTGCGGAGCGGGCGGAGCGGCTGGCCGCAGCCCGGCCGGAGGCCTTCGAGACGCTGCGCGCCGGCGTCGAGCGTCTGGTCGACCCGGCTCCGACCGGCATGGGCAGCCTGTTCAAGGCGATCGCGCTCGCCAGTGACCGGGATGTCCTCGCGCGCCTGCCGCTCGTCGATTGACAGTCCATGGCGAAGCAGATTTCGCTTCAAGCCATGTACGTGACATCGGCCAGCCTCTCCGCCCTCCCCGGCATCCGCCATGCCTTCTTCACCCGCGAAGGCGGGGTGTCGGAGGGGCTCTATGCTTCATTGAATGCCGGGCTCGGCTCGGCCGACCATCCCGATCGCGTCCGCGAGAACCGGCGGCGGATGGCGGAGACGCTCGGCGTCGGCCCGGATGCGCTGATCTCCTGCTACCAGGTCCATTCGGACCTCGTCGTCATCGCCGAGCGGCCGCATGACGGCGGCGAGCGCCCGAAGGCCGACGCGGTGGTGACGAAAGTGCCGGGGATCGCCTGCGGCGTCGCCTCGGCCGATTGCGGTCCGGTGCTTTTCGCCGATGCCGAGGCGGGCGTCGTCGGCGCCGCCCATGCCGGCTGGAAAGGCGCCATTGGCGGGATCCTGGAAGCGACCATAGCCGCCATGGAGACGCTTGGTGCCGACCGCGCCCGCATCCGCACGGCCATCGGCCCGCTCATCCGCCAACCGAGCTACGAGGTGAGCCAGGTCTTCGTCGACCAGTTCCGCAGCGCCGACGAGGCCTATGCCCGCTTTTTCATTGACGGCAAGCCCGGTCACGCGCAGTTCGACCTGCCGGGCTTCATCGCCCACCGGCTGACGGCGGCTGGTGTCGCGGCCGTCGATGATCTCGGCCTCGACACCTATCCGGACGAAAAGCGCTTCTACTCCTACCGGCGCACCACGCATCGTCACGAGGCGGATTACGGCCGCCACATCGCGGGAATCGCCCTCCAGGGCTGAACCGTATCGCCTGGCGGCACGCAACAACTCGCGGAATCGTCACTCTCCCGTCACACCCTGTTGATTGCGCTCGTCCTTGCCGCGCTGCGGCATTGTGGCAGGGGGGACGGGTTGCTAAGAGGGCGCCACTGTTGCCGCCGCGAGAAACGTTCCAATGTCGCGAAAATCCGGGATCAAGATCGTTTCCGGCAATTCCAACCGGCCGCTCGCCGAAGCGATCGGGGCCTATCTCAACACGTCGCTCACCAAGGCCTCCGTGCGGCGCTTCGCCGACATGGAGATCTTCGTCGAGATCCAGGAGAACGTGCGCGGCGAGGACGTCTACATCGTCCAGTCCACGTCCTTCCCGACGAATGACCACCTGATGGAGCTGCTGATCATCTGCGACGCGCTGCGCCGGTCCTCGGCCAAGCGCATCACCGCGGTGATCCCCTATTTCGGCTATGCCCGCCAGGACCGCCGGTCCGGCTCGCGCACGCCGATCTCGGCGAAGCTGGTGGCGAACCTCATCACCCAGGCCGGTGCCGACCGCGTCATGACGCTCGACCTCCATGCCGGGCAGATCCAGGGCTTCTTCGACATCCCCACCGACAACCTTTTCGCGGCTCCGCTCCTCGCCAAGGATATCAAGGACAACCGCAGCATCGAGGACGTCATGGTGGTCTCGCCGGACGTCGGCGGCGTGGTCCGTGCCCGCGCGCTGGCCAAGCGCATCGACGCCCTCCTCGCCATCGTCGACAAGCGGCGTGAGCGGCCGGGCGAGAGCGAGGTGATGAACGTCATCGGCGATGTCGAGGGCAAGAGCTGCATCCTCGTCGACGACATCGTCGATTCCGGCGGCACGCTGGTGAACGCCGCCGAGGCGCTGCTCGCCCGCGGCGCCAAGGACGTCTCGGCCTATATCACCCACGGCGTGCTGTCGGGTGGCGCGGTCGCCCGCATCACCGCCTCGAAGCTGAAGGAGCTGGTGATCACCGATTCCATCCAGCCGACCGAGGCCGTCCGCGTCGCGCGCAACATCCGCACCCTCTCCGTCGCCACGCTGATCGGCGAGGCCATCGCCCGCACCGCGAGCGAGGAAAGCGTCTCGAGCCTCTTCGACTGACGCACTAGCGCAGCGCTGTCAGCTTCGACTCGACCTTGTCGAGGAAGGCCCGCCGTTCCGCATCGCCCGCCGTGTCCATCTGGTGCAGGGCGAGCCACAGCGTCCGGCAGCGTGGATTGACGAGGGGACGCAAGCCCCTCAACAGCGTCCGCCGGCCCGGCTCGGCCATGACGAGCCGCCACCACCACCAGGGCGATCCGAGCGTCGACACGGCGCCGATGAAGCGGATCTGCGTCAGCACGCGGCCGATGGGCTTGCCCCCAGAGGGCATGGTGAAGGTCGCATGCGGCACCCAGACGCGGTCGAGCCAGCCCTTGAGCATGGCGGGGAGGCCATACCACCAGGTCGGATAGACGAAGAGCAGGCCCTCGGCCCAGCGCAGGGCGTCGAGATGGGCGGCGACGGGCGCCTCATTGACGCCTTCGCTGTGATAGTCCCGCCGCTCCTGCGCATCCATGACCGGGTTGAAACCCTCGCCGTGCAGGTCGATGAGCCGGGTTTCGTGGCCGGCGGCGGCAAGGGCTGCCAGCGCGCGGTCGCGTACCGCCGCGGTGAAGCTCTCGGGACAGGGATGGCAATAGACGACGAGCATGCGCATGGCGGCACCACGGTCAGAATCGCTGTGGCGACAGGGTGCACGAGCCGCGCGGGGATGCTAGACGGCGGGCCATGGCTCCTCCCCTTCTTCAGCTCCAGGACATCGCCCTCACCTTCGGTGGCACGCCGCTGCTGACCGCCGCCGCGCTGTCGGTGGAAGCCGGCGACCGGCTGGCGCTGGTCGGCCGCAACGGCTCGGGCAAATCGACGCTTCTGAAGATCGCCGCGGGACTGGTGGAGGCCGATTCCGGCAGCCGTTTCGCCCAGCCGACCGCGACGATCCGCTATCTCCTGCAGGAACCTGATCTCTCGGCCTTCCCGACCACCCTTGCCTATGTGGAAAGCGGCCTTGGGCCCGGCGATGACCCCTATCGCGCGCGGATGCTGCTGGAAGAGCTGGGACTGACCGGCGAGGAAGGCACCGCCTCGCTCTCGGGGGGCGAAGCGAAGCGCGCCGCTCTCGCGCACGCCATTGCGCCGGAGCCGGACGTCCTCATCCTCGACGAGCCGACCAACCACCTCGACCTGCCGGCCATCGAGTGGCTGGAAAAGACGCTGAAGCGCCTGCCCTCGGCGATCGTCATGATCAGCCATGACCGGCGGTTCCTCGAAAACCTCTCCCGGACGACCGTCTGGCTCGACCGCGGCATGACGCGCCGGCTCGACAAGGGCTTCGCCCATTTCGAGGCCTGGCGCGACGAGGTGCTGGAGCAGGAGGAGAAGGAGCAGCACAAGCTCGACCGGCAGATCGCCCGCGAGGAGCACTGGCTGCGCTACGGCGTCTCGGCGCGGCGCAAGCGCAATGTCCGCCGCCTCGCCAACCTCCACACCCTGCGCAAGGATTTTCGCGAGCACCGCAAGGCCGTCGGCACGGTGTCGATGACGGTGAGCGATGCCGACCTCTCCGGCAAGCGGGTGGTCGAGGCGCGCGGCATCTCCAAACATTTCGGCGACCGGACCATCGTCGACAGTCTCACCATCCGCATCCTGCGCGGCGACCGGCTGGGCATCGTCGGGGCGAACGGCGCGGGCAAGACCACGCTGGTCAAGATGCTGACCGGCGTGCTCGAGCCCAATTCAGGGTCGATCGAGCTGGGCACCAATCTCGCCATGGCCAATCTCGACCAGAAGCGCGACGAACTCGATCCGGCCATGCCGCTCGCCGAGGCGCTGACGCGCGGACGCGGCGACTATGTCACGATCAATGGCGAGAACCGCCACGTGGTCGGCTACATGAAGGACTTCCTCTTCGCCCCCGAACAGAAAGGCACGCCGCTCGGCGTGCTCTCCGGCGGCGAGCGCGGCCGGCTGATGCTGGCCCGAGCCCTGGCGAGCCCGGCCAACCTCCTCGTTCTTGATGAGCCGACGAATGATCTCGACCTCGAGACGCTCGATCTGCTGCAGGAAATGCTGACCGACTTCCCCGGCACGGTGATCCTCGTCTCGCATGACCGCGACTTCCTCGACCGCGTTTGCACCTCCGTGCTGGTGAGCGAAGGCGCGGGACGCTGGATCGAATATGCCGGCGGCTATTCGGACATGGTGATGCAGCGCGGGGCGGGCGTGTCCGCCCGCACGGTCGAGAAGCCGAAGGCGGAGAGCCCGACAGCCCCCACGCCGCGCACCGAAAAGCCTGCGGACCAGCAGCGCCGAAAACTGTCCTTCAAGGACAAGCACGACCTCGACACCCTGCCCGCACGTATGGATGCGCTCGGCCGCGATATCGCCAAGCTCCAGGCGATCCTCGCCGATCCCGGGCTCTATGCACGCGACCGCGCCGCCTTCGACAAGGCCAGCGCCGCCATGACCAAGGCGCAGGGCGAACTCTCGGCAGCCGAGGACCGCTGGCTGGAACTGGAGATCCTCAAGGAGAGCCTCGAGGCGTGAGGCCTCAGGCCGCCCCGCCGGCGAAGCGCTCGTTGAAGGAATAGCCGGAGCCGCGCACCGTGCGGATCGGATCCGCCTCGCGGCCACGCTTCACCGCCTTGCGCAGACGCCCGATATGGACGTCAACCGTGCGCTCGTCGATATAGACGTCGCGGCCCCAGACACCGTCGAGCAGCTGTTCGCGGGTATAGACGCGGCCCGGCGACTGCATGAGAAATTCAAGCAGGCGGAACTCGGTCGGGCCGAGATTGATCTCCCGGCCGGCACGGTGAACGCGGCGCGTTTCGCGGTCGAGCTCGATGTCGCCGGACTTCAGCACACTGGACAGATGCTCTGGCTTCGCCCGGCGCAGCAGCGCGCGGATGCGGGCGAGAAGCTCAGGCACCGAGAAGGGCTTCACCACATAATCGTCCGCACCGGTGGCGAGCCCGCGGACGCGCTCGCCCTCCTCGCCACGTGCGGTGAGCATGATCACCGGCAGGCGCTCGGTCTCCGGGCGCACGCGGATGCGGCGGCAAAGCTCGATGCCGGAGAGGCCGGGCAGCATCCAGTCGAGAAGCACGAGGTCAGGGACGGCCTCGCGCAGTCGCACTTCGGCTTCATCGCCGCGCCCGACGACCTCGACCTGATAGCCTTCAGCCTCGAGGTTGTAGCGCAGGAGGACGGTGATCGGTTCCTCGTCCTCGACCACCAGGATGCGTGCGGTCATCAATCGCTCCGTTCGCGGGTCCGGTACGGCGCGTGCCTCACGCCACCGGAACCATGCTGATCGTGTCGAGCTTCGGGCGCTCATCGACGAGCGCGACGCCATTGACCATGTAGTGGATGGTCTCGGCGATGTTGGTGGCGTGGTCGCCGATGCGCTCCAGGTTCTTGGCGCAGAACAGGAGGTGGGTGCAGGGACCGATGTTGCGCGGGTCCTCGAGCATGTAAGTGAGCAGCTCGCGGAACAGCGAATTGTAGAGGGCATCGATGTCGCCATCGGCGCCCCAGACCTCGAGGGCCGCGGCGACGTCGCGCTGGGCATAGGCGTCGAGCACCTGCTTCACCCGCTCCATGGCGAGGCGGGCCATGGCGTCGAAGCCGCCGGTGACCTTGGGCAGCTGCTGGGCGCCGTTCATGGCGAGAACGCGCTTGGCATTGCTCTTGGCGAGGTCGGCGATGCGCTCGAGATCGGTGGCGATGCGCAGCGCACCGACGATTTCGCGCAGGTCCACCGCCATGGGCTGGCGCTTGGCGATGATGAGGATGCCGGTCTCCTCGATCTGCCGCTGCAGGGCGTCGATCTGCGGGTCGGCGGCGCGCACCTGCTGGGCAAGTTCGTGGTCGTTGCGGATGAGAGCGTCGATCGAGCCGACAATCTGCTTCTCGGCCAGGCCGCCCATCTCCGCCACCCGCTGGGCGAGACCCTTGAGCTCGTTCTCGTAGGCGCTGACGGTATGTTCGGTCATGACAGGCTCCAGCGGCAGGCGGCCGGGTCGCGCCATCGCGACCGCGAGGCTTCTTCTAGGCCCCTCCCGTGACGCATCAATGACACTTGTAACAGTGTTATTTCAATGTCTTGACAGGTTTAAGACGAAACCGCCCTCAGGCTGCTCCGCGAGCTTCGGAGCCCGCCTGTGGCGCAGGTTCAGCGGCGCCGGCAAGTTCGAGGCGCACGGTGAACGAGGCGCCCTGCCCTGGCGGACTGGCGATGGCCAGCCTGCCGCGATGGCGGTTGACGATGTGCTTGACGAGGGCAAGGCCAAGGCCCGTGCCGCCCTTGTCGCGGCTGGACGCCACATCGACGCGGTAGAATCGCTCGGTGAGGCGAGGCAGATGCTCGGCCGGGATACCGGGTCCGAAATCGCGCACCGTCACGACTGCTTCGGTCGGCCGGCCATCGCGCCCCTCGCTCTCGAGGCTCACCACGACGCGCTTGCCGTCGGCGCCGTACTTCACCGCGTTCTGGACGAGGTTCTCGAAAAGGCGGAACAGCTCGTCCTGGTCCCCCAGTACGGTCAGCGAGGGCGCAGCCGCGCTGACCTCGATCGTCACCCCCTGTTCAGCCGCGCCCGGCCCGAGCGTGTCGCGCAGCTGTGCGATGAGCGCGACGAGATCGACGGTGTCGGTGGGGCGGACATGCTCGTTGAGCTCGACCCGCGACAGCGACAGCAGGTCGTCAATGAGGCGCGACATGCGGCGCGCCTGCGTGAGCATGATGCCGAGGAAGCGGTCGCGGGCCGCGGCATCGTTGCGGGCGGGCCCCTGGATCGTCTCGATGAAGCCGAGAACGGATGCGAGCGGCGTGCGCAGTTCGTGGCTGGCATTGGCGACGAAGTCGGCCCGCAGGCGCTCCAGCCGGCGCTCCTCGGTGAGGTCGCGCAACACGATGAGGATGTAGTCGGGCCGCTCCCCGTCGCGGGCCTCCGAGGTCACAGCGACCGGAACGGCATCGACGCTGAACCAGCGGGCGACCGGCACGCGCTCCTGGTAGTCGATGACCTGGTGCGCGTTGGTGGCGAGCGCCCGGCGCACCACCTCCACGACCTCCGGAGCGCGCAGGAAGAGCATCAGCGGCTCGCCGCGCCGCAGGCCCGGCAGCAGCGCCGCTGCCGTCCCGTTGTGGGTGCGGACGACGAGCTTGGGATCGAGCAGCACCGCCGGCACAGGCAGCGCCGCCATGAGGCCCTCGACCGTGAGATCGGTGAGGCGGGCGGCACGGCGGGCGAGCAGCGTCTCCTCGAGAGGCGCCCGGCCGCGGGGTCTCAGGCGCACGACGAAGCCGGCGGCGACGAGAGCGAGGCCAGCACCGAGGGCGAAGGGCCAGTCGACCGCCCCGACGAAGCGCAGGACCAGGGCGAGCGTGAGGCCGGCCGCATAGAGGAACCAGCGCCCCGCCCAGCGCTCGCGCCAGTTCCTGTCGATGTCCTCGGTCATGCCCGCATCCTGTGCCGCGTGACGGGGCGTGCCATGATGGCGAGACGGGGCGATGACGGCATGTCAGTCGCGCCGGAAGGCGACGCTGGCGACCCAGCCGGTGACCAGTGCCAGCATGGCAGCGGCAAGGCCGTAGAACAGCCCCTGGTCGCGCGCCGCATTGGCGACGAAGGCCTCGAAGCCGGTCTTCGCCACCTCGAAATTGGTGCTCTCCCGGGCCAGGATGACACCGCCCGAGATCAGGAAGATGTCGACATCGAAGGTGCCCACCGGCGTGTTCGGCACGATCGGGATGTTGGCGCGGAACAGATTGGGCGTGAGGAACGTCACGCCGGTCGGGTTCTCGACATAAAGGCCCTTGGCCCGGTTGATGCGCAGGAAGGCCTCACGGAAGGCCGGTGTCATGCCGGGATTGGTGCCGAGCCGCGGGGTGATGGCGGTGATGGCGTCGATACCGATCTGCTGGCGGGCGCGCAGGTCGAGATCGGCGAGGTCAGAGGCGGCCTTGTTGCCAAGCAGCGCATAGAAGCTCGGCACATCGATGAACTCTCGGCCGTCGGTGTTCATCCAGATGCCGAAGACCCGCGACTTCTGGCGGGTGATGACGCGGGCCTTGGGGCCACGGACAACCACGGCGAGGTCATAGCCGCCAGCGCGCGAGATCGTCTGGGCATCGCGCTCGATGGCGCCGAACAGGACGATCTGCGAGCCGACGAAGTTGGAGGTGATCTGCAGGCGGTGGGTCGAGAGCGAGGTGATCATTGTCTCGGCGCGCGCCGCCCCGGTCGCCAACAGCAGCACGAGGATGGCGGCGAGACGGGTCATGTCCGGCCGACCCATTCGATGACGGTGTTGGAGAAGGGATCGTCCGGCTGCACCACGAGGTCGATGAGGAAGCGGATGCCCACCGCCAGCACGACGAGGCCGAGGAGGAGCCGAAGTTCCTCGCCCTTCATGGCGAGCGAGGTGCGGGCGCCGAACTGCGCGCCGATGACCCCGCCGATCATCAGCAGAAGGGCCAGCACCACGTCGACGGAGGCATTGGTCATGGCGTGGAAGACCACCGCCATGAGCATGGTGGCCAGTGTCTGCAAGCTCGACGTGCCGATGACGACGGTGGTGGAGACGCGCAGCAGGTAAATGAGCGCCGGCACGAGAAGGAAGCCGCCGCCGATGCCCATCATCGAGCCGAGAAAGCCGATGCCGAGGCCGATGGCGACAACGGGAATGGCCGAGACGGTGATGCGCGAGCGCGGGAAATGCATGACGAAGGGCAGCGACGAGGCGATGCGCCGGTCGCGGGCCGGCAGCAGCTTCGGCGGCTCGCCCGACCGGGCGCGCCTGATCGCCCGGCCGCTCTCGATGACCATGAGCAGGCCGATGCCCCCGAGCAGGGTCACGTAGGACAGCGCGATGAAAAGGTCGAGTTGGCCCTCCCGGCGCAGCAGCGAGAAGACCATGACGCCGGCCGCCGTCCCGACCATGCTGCCGGAGAGCAAGACTCCCACCAGCTTGGCGTCCACCGCATTCTTGCGCCAGTAGCTCAGCGTGCCGGAGAGCGAGGAGGCGGCGATCTGGCCAGAGACCGATGCAACGGCGACCGCCGGCGGAATGCCGATGAAGATGAGCAGGGGCGTCAGGAGGAAGCCTCCCCCCACCCCGAACATGCCGGAGATGAATCCGATCGCCAGACCCATGCCCAGGATGAGGAGCATGTTGACGGGCATCTCGGCGATGGGAAGGTAAAGCTGCACGACGATCCCCGATCCGGGTGTGCAGCCATCGAAGGCCGGAAAAACGCGGCGGCGTCAAGGCCGAACCGCGTTGCGGCACGGCCTTCGGGCGCAGGGCTAGTATGAGCGCGGCATGCCGAGCACGTGCTCGCCGACATAGGCGAGGATGAGGTTCGTGGAGATGGGCGCGACCTGATAGAGCCGCGTTTCGCGGAACTTGCGCTCGACATCATAGTCGGCGGCGAAGCCAAAGCCGCCATGGGTCTGGATACAGGCATTCGCGGCCTCGAAGGAGGCATCCGCCGCCAGGAGCTTGGCCATGTTGGCCTCGGCGCCGAATTCCGCGCCAGAGTCGCAGAGCGCCGCGGCGTTGAAGCGCATGAGGTCTGCGGCGCGGATGTTCACATAGGCCCGCGCAATGGGGAACTGCACGCCCTGGTTCTGGGCGATGGGTCGGTCGAAGACGATTCGCTCGCTGCCGTATTTTTTGGCGCGGTCGATGAACCAATAGCCGTCGCCGATGCACTCGGCGGCGATCAGCGTCCGCTCGGCATTGAGGCCGGAGAGGATGGTCTTGAAGCCCCTGCCCTCCTCGCCGACCAGGTTCTCCGCCGGAATTTCGAGATCGTCGAAGAAGACCTCGTTGGTCTCATGATTGACCATGTTGCGGATGGGCCGGACGGTCATGCCCTTGCCGATGGCCTCGCGCAGGTCGACGAGGAAGACCGAGAGACCATCGGACTTCTTGCGCACCTGATCGAGCGGCGTGGTGCGGGCGAGCAGCACCATGAGGTCGGAATGCTGGACGCGGCTGGTCCAGACCTTCTGGCCATTGACGACGTAGCGGTCGCCCTTGCGCACCGCGGTCGTCTTCAGCTTCGTGGTGTCGGTGCCGGTGGTCGGCTCGGTCACGGCCATGGTCTGCAGGCGCAGCTCGCCCGCCGCGATCTTGGGCAGGTAGCGTGCCTTCTGCTCATCCGAGCCGCCGCGCAGGATCGTGCCCATATTGTACATCTGGCCGTGGACCGCGCCTGAATTGCCGCCCGAGCGGTTGATCTCCTCCATGATGATCGAGGCTTCGGTCAGCCCGAGGCCGGAGCCGCCATAGTCGGTGGGGATGAGGGCGGCGAGCCAACCGGCCTTGGTCAGTTCCTCGGTGAAGGCTTCGGGATAGCCGCGTTCCTCGTCGATCTTGCGCCAGTAGGCGTCGTCGTAGCGCCCGCAGAGGTCGCGCACGGCCTCGCGCAGGTCGGCATGATCGTCGGGTCCGGGAATGGTCATGGGCATGGTCGTGTCTCCGCGCCGGGTTTATCGGGCGAGCGCGCGAGCTTGGAAACCCCGTCGTAGGAATGGCTGCGGCGCGAAGCTTGCTTGCGACGAGCGGGGCGGCTCTTTTCTTTGACCGGTCGCGCAGCACCCGTTACCCATCGGACCCATGGCCATTCTCGCGAAGCTCCATCACGTCACGCGTTATCTTTATGACCGGCCGGTCACCCTCGGCCCCCAGGTCATCCGGCTCCGCCCGGCGCCGCACAGCCGCACCGCCGTGCCGAGCTATTCGCTGAAAGTGGTCCCCGAGCAGCATTTCGTGAACTGGCAGCAGGACCCGCACGGCAACTGGCTCGCGCGCTTCGTCTTCCCCGAGAAGACCACGGAATTCTCCGTGACGGTCGACCTCGTCGCCGACATGGCGGTGGTCAATCCCTTCGACTTTTTCATCGAGGCCTATGCGGACAGCTTCCCCTTCACCTATGCGCCGCATCTCGCCGAGGAGCTCGCGCCCTACCTCGTGACCGAGCCGGCGGGCGAGGATTTCGAACGCTATCTCGCCGCCATCCCGCGCGAGCCGATGCAGACCGTGAATTTCCTCGTGGCGCTGAACCAGCGGCTGCAGGAGGAAATCCGCTACGTCATCCGCATGGAGCCGGGCGTGCAGACCCCCGACGAGACGCTCGAGCGCGGCTCGGGCTCCTGCCGCGATTCGGCCTGGCTCCTCGTCCAGCTCGCCCGCCGCCTTGGCCTCGCGGCCCGCTTCGTCTCCGGCTACCTGATCCAGCTGAAGCCCGACCTCCAGGCGCTCGACGGCCCGGCCGGCACCGACAAGGACTTCACCGATCTCCATGCCTGGACGGAGATCTATGTGCCGGGCGCAGGCTGGATCGGCCTCGACCCGACCTCGGGGCTGCTCTGCGGCGAAGGCCATATCCCGCTCGCCGCGACGCCGCACTACCGCTCGGCCGCGCCGATCTCGGGAGCCGTCGATCCGGCAGAGGTCAGCTTCGCCTTCGACATGCGCGTCGACCGAGTCGACGAGAAACCGCGGGTCACCGCGCCCTTCTCCGACGATGCCTGGGACAAGCTCGATGCCCTGGGCGCGGCCGTCGATGCCGATCTCGTGGCGAACGACGTGCGCCTCACCATGGGCGGCGAGCCGACCTTCATCTCCATCGACGATTACGAGGGCGAGGAGTGGAATTCCGGCGCCGTCGGGCCGATGAAGCGCGACCGCGCCGACGTGCTGATCCGCCGGCTGCGCGAATCCTTCGCTCCCGGCGGCTTCCTGCATTACGGCCAGGGCAAGTGGTATCCGGGCGAGAGCCTGCCGCGCTGGACGTTCGCCCTCTACTGGCGGCGTGACGGCAAGCCGATCTGGCGTGACGAGAGCCTCATCGCCAAGGAGACGGGCGACGTTGCCGCCACCATCGACGGCGCGGCGGCCCTCGTCTCCGGCATCGCCGACAAGCTCGGCCTCGACAGCGAATCCGCCATCCCCGCCTGGGAGGATCCGGCCCACTGGGTGCTGAAAGAGGCGGAGCTGCCAGTCAATGTCGATCCGCTGGATTCGAAGCTCGAGGATGCCGAGGCCCGGGCCCGCATCGCGCGGGTCTTCGAGCGCGGCCTGACCGAGCCCTCCGGCTATGTGCTCCCCGTCCAGCGCTGGAATGCCGCCGCCTCACGGTCGAACTGGATGACCGAGAAGTGGAAGCTGAAGCGGGAGCGGCTGTTCCTCGTGCCCGGCGACAGCCCCGTCGGCTATCGCCTGCCGCTGGCGTCCCTGCCCTATGTCGCGCCAGCCGCTTACCCCTACGTGGTCAATGCCGATCCCGGCTCGGTCCCGGCCGAGTTGCCCGATCCGCAGGAGATCGAGGGACGGATCGTCCAGCGCATCTCGGCGGAGCGCCAGCGCGAGGCCGAGCGCACCCAGCAGGTCGAACAGGTGCTGGGCGAGGGCAATTCCGTGCGCACGGCGCTCGCCGTCGAGCCGCGTGACGGCAAGCTCTGTGTCTTCATGCCGCCGACCGAGCGGCTGGAGGATTATCTTGAGCTGCTGGTCGCCACCGAGGCAACGGCCAAGGAGCTCGGCCTCACCGTTCATGTCGAGGGTTATCCGCCGCCGACCGATCCGCGCCTCAATGTCATCAAGGTGACCCCGGACCCCGGCGTCATCGAGGTCAATGTCCAGCCCGCCACCTCCTGGCGCGACTGCGTCCACATCACCCGCACGCTCTATGAGGAGGCGCGGCAGTCGCGGCTCGGCACCGAGAAGTTCATGCTCGATGGCCGCCACACCGGCACCGGCGGCGGCAACCACGTGGTGGTCGGCGGCGCGACGCCGGCGGATTCGCCCTTCCTGCGACGGCCGGACCTCCTGAAGAGCCTCGTGCTGTACTGGCAGCGCCACCCGTCCCTGTCCTACCTCTTCTCGGGCATGTTCATCGGCCCGACCAGCCAGGCGCCGCGCGTCGACGAGGCGCGCCATGACGGGCTCTATGAGCTCGAGATCGCCATGGCCATGGTGCCGAAGCCCGGCGAGGGCGAGGCTCCGACGCCCTGGCTGGTCGACCGCCTGTTCCGCAACCTTCTCGTCGATTCCACCGGCAACACCCACCGCACCGAACTGTGCATCGACAAGCTGTTCTCGCCCGACAGCCCGTCGGGGCGGCTCGGCCTCGTGGAGTTCCGCGGCTTCGAGATGCCGCCGGACGCGCGCATGAGCCTTGCCCAGCAGCTCCTCATCCGCGCCCTCATCGGCTGGTTCTGGAAGGAGCCGCAGGACGGGCCGCTGGTGCGCTGGGGCACGTCCCTGCACGACCGCTTCATGCTGCCGCATTTCGTCTGGGAGGATTTCCTCGGCGTGCTCGGCGACCTCGAGCGGGCCGGCTATGCCTTCGATCCCACCTGGTTCGAGGCGCAGTTCGAGTTCCGCTTCCCCCTTGCCGGCCAGGTCGACCATGCCGGCGTCCGCATGGAGATCCGCCAGGCGCTGGAGCCCTGGCACGTGCTCGGCGAGGAAGGGGCCATCGGCGGCACCGTGCGCTATGTCGATTCCTCGGTGGAGCGCCTGCAGGTGCGCCTGCTCGGCCTCCAGCCGGAGCGCCACACCGTCACCTGCAACGGCCGGCCCGTGCCGCTCACCCCCACAGGCCGCACCGGCGAATTTGTCGGCGGGGTGCGGTACAAGGCATGGCAGCCGCCCTCCGGCCTGCATCCGACCATTCCCGTCCACGCGCCGCTGACCTTCGACATCGTCGACACCTGGAGCCGGCGCTCCATGGGCGGCTGCGTCTATCACGTCGCCCATCCCGGCGGGCGCAACTACGACACCTTCCCCGTCAATGCCTATGAGGCGGAGGCGCGTCGCCGTGCCCGGTTCCAGGACCACGGCCACACGCCCGGCCTCGTCGATCCACCGCGGTCCGAAAGGTCCGGCGAGTTCCCCGCCACGCTCGACCTGCGCCGTCCTCCGGTGCATTGAGGCCGCATGACCGTCAGGGGCCACCGCACGACCGATTCCCGCGCCGAACGCATCCTGGCGATGCTGGCCCGCTATCAGCCCGTGCCCGGCGTCTATGACGAGATGCTGGACGCGGACGGCGAGCCGCGCGAGCACTGGAAGCCGATCCTGGCGACGCTGGCCGATCTCGGCCCGCGCGAACTGGAGCGCCGCTTTGCGGGCGCAGACCGCTACCTGCGCGAATCCGGCGTCTTCTACCGGGTCTATGACGACCCGCAGAACAGCGAGCGGACCTGGCCCCTCGCCCATATGCCGCTCGTCATCGCCCCGGACGAATGGAAGGCGCTGAGCGCGGGCCTTGCCGAGCGCGCCGAACTGCTGGACATGGTTCTGAAGGACCTGTTTGGACCCGCTGAACTGGTGCGGGACGGGCTGCTGCCGGGCGCCACGCTCGCCGGATCGCCGGACTTCCTCCGCCCGCTCGTCGGGATCCCGCCGCGTGGCGGTTCGCACCTCCTCTACTACGCCGTCGATGTCGGGCGCGGCCCGGACGGACGCTGGTGGGTGCTCGGCGACCGCGCGCAGGCACCGTCCGGTGCCGGCTATGCCCTGCAGAACCGCCTCGCCATGTCGCGGGCCCTGCCCGAGATCCATCGCACGCTGCCGGTCGAAAGGCTCGCTGGTTTCTTCCAGGCCTTGCGCTCGGAATTCTCCTCCCATGCGCAGGCGACAGATTCGCGCGTTGCGGTGCTGACACCCGGGCCGCTGAACGAGACCTATTTCGAACACGCCTTCCTGGCGCGCTATCTCGGCTTCCTCCTCGCGGAAGGCGCCGACCTGACGGTGCGCGACGACAGCCTCTACGTCCGCACCGTCTCGGGCCTCAAGAAGCTCGAAATGGTCTGGCGCCGGCTCGACGCCGATTTCGCCGATCCGCTCGAGCTCAACCCGCGCTCGCAGCTCGGCGTCGCCGGCCTCGTCCACGCCATCCGCTCCGGCACTGTGACGCTCGCCAATGCGCTGGGCTCGGGCGTGGTCGAGGCCCGCTCTCTCCTCGCCTTCCTGCCCTCCATCGCCCGCGCCCGCCTTGGCCGCGACCTCGCCATCCCGCATGTCGCGACCTGGTGGTGCGGCCAGCCGCTGGAGCGCGGCGCGGTCATCGCCGATCTCGATTCCTTCGTCATCGCCCCGGCCTTCACCCAGACCATCGCCGGCCTGCTTCCCGAGGGGGCGGTGCTCGCCTCCGACCTCGACGCCGAGCGCAAGCTGCGGCTCGCCGAGGAAATCCGTATCCGCGGCTCCGATTTCGTAGCCCAGGAGGCGGTGAAGCTGTCGACCATGCCGGTCTGGACCGACGGCTATCTCGAACCCCGCCCCTTCATCCTGCGCCTCTTCCTCGCCCGCGTGGACGGCCGCTGGGAGGTGATGCCGGGCGGCTTCTGCCGCATCAGCGACCGGGTGGATGCCCGGGCCGTGACGATGCAGGCCGGCGGGCGTTCGGCGGATGTCTGCGTGCTCAGCGACGGCCCTGTCGTGGAAACGACGCTGATGCCGACGCCGGACAAGATCGAGCTCAGGCGCGCCACAGCCTCGCTGCCGAGCCGGGCGGCGGACAATCTCTTCTGGCTCGCCCGTTACATGGAGCGCGCCGAGGGCACGCTGCGCCTCATCCGGGTGCTCGGCGACCAGGTCGGTGGCGGCGAGGCGATGAGCGCCGACGTGGTACGCCGCATCGTTGAACTCCTCGTGTCATGGGAGGCGCTGCCGCGCGAGCCGACAGTGGCGGATCCGCAGGCCGTCGCCGCGGTCGTCCTCCATGGTCATGCGCCCGGCGGGTTGCTCGCCCTGTCGCGGGCGGCGCTCCATGCGGCGTCGGTCATCCGCGACCGGTTCTCGCCGGACGCCTGGAAGACCATCGGTGACATGGTGCGCCTCGCCGAAAGCGGCGCCAAACCTGAAGGCTCGGCCCTCGACCGCGTCGAGGCGGGGCTGCGGCTCGCGGCAGTGTTTTCCGGCCTGGTCCAGGAGAACATGAGCCAGCTCATGGGCTGGCATTTCATGAAGATCGGCAAGCGGATCGAGCGGGCGCTCGCGACCTGCCGCTTCGCCCGCACCTTCGCCGATGGACGGGCCGGCACCGGCGGCTTCGACCTGATGCTGGCGCTTGCCGACAGCCAGATCACCTATCGCCGTCGCTACGTGATGATCGCAGCCCGCGCGCCGGTGCTCGACCTCGTCATGCTCGACCCGAACAATCCGCGCTCCGTCGCCTTCCAGGTGGAGCGCATCGCCGACCATCTCGGCCACCTGCCGAACCATCTGAACGATGGCCGGCTCAACCTGCCGGAGAAGCTGATCGCCCGCGCCCGCGTCGATCTGCAAACCGCCGATGCCCACACGCTCGATGCCAAGCAGATCCTGGCGGTGGAGCAGCGGCTCATGGCCGTCTCCGACGAAATCTCCGAGCACTATTTCACCCATCGCGACGGGGCCCTGCCACGCGGTGCCGGGGATCTGTTCTGATGCTTTACGACGTTCGCCAGGTCACCGATTACCGCTATGCGCGCTCCGTCGTTTTCGCCCAGCACGTGCTGCGGATCCTGCCCGTGGACCGGCCGGGCCAGCGCGTCGTCGGCTGCGATGTGACGATCTCGCCGGCCCCCGCCAAGCGGCGCGACGACATCGACTTCTTCGGCAATCGCCGCGTCTTTCTCGATCTCGACAGGCCGCACCGGGAACTCATCATCGACATGCGCGCGCGCGTCCAGGTGACGGGACAGGGACGCCCCCTGCCCGGCATGGACCCGCCCTGGGAGCGGGTGCGCGAGACCGCCTTCGCCAGCGCCGACCTGTCGGCCACCTCGCCCGTCCACGCGCTCTTCCCTTCGACCTATGTGCCGCGCGATCCCGCCATCCGCGCCTATGCCAGTGCCTCATTCCCGCCGGGCCGGCCGATCCTGGAAGCGGCCTTCGACCTCGCCAAGCGCATCCAGGCCGATTTCACCTATGCGCCGGGGGCGACAGACGCCTCGACGCCGGCCGCCAAGGCCTTCGCCATGCGCAAGGGGGTCTGCCAGGACTTCACCCATGTGATGATCTCGGGGCTGCGCGGCCTCGGCCTGCCGGCGGCCTATGTCTCGGGCTTCCTGCGCACCATCCCGCCGAAGGGTCAGCCGCGGCTCGAAGGCGCGGACGCCACCCATGCCTGGGTCTCGGTCTGGTGCGGAGCCGAGCTCGGATGGTGGGGCCTCGATCCGACCAATGGCCTGATCGTCGGCGAGGACCATATCGTACTCGCCATCGGCCGTGACTTCGTCGATGTGGCGCCGAATGGCGGCGTGGTCATTGCCGCCGGCGAACAGGAGATTGGCGTAGCGGTCGATGTGGTGCCAGTCGCCGCGTGAGGCGTCACGCCCCGAAGGCAAGCGTGAGACGGCGGCGCAGGTCCGCATAGCCGCTCATCACCACGACGCGCTCGGGCAGCGTCACGCCGGCCAACGTCCTGGCATGGGCGCCGATCCAGACGGGAGTCGCCACCGACAGATGCGCAACGACCTCGGCGATCTGTCGTTCGATCGCGCCCGGTCCATCGGCGTGGACGATGCTCAGGATGAGGGCCGCGGCGCTCGACTCGCCCACGTTGCGGGCGAGGTCGGAGGGCGGCATGCCCGCGCCATAATAGATGACGGCGTGCCCGAGGGCGGCCGCGGTGTAGGCCCCGGCCAGCAATCCGAGCTCGTGCTGCTCGCCGGACAGGGTCGCAAAGGCCAGGGCCGGTCGGTGAGCCGCCGGCGCGAGCGCCTGGGTGGCCGACTGGACGACCTCACGGGCCCGCGCCGAGAGGCGATGTTCGAGGCCGACGCCGATCACGCCCTCTTCCCAGCGCCGACCGACATGGCGCAGCGCGTGGGAGAAGACATCAACGGCGACCGCGGCCGGCAAGGACGCGAAGGACATCCGCAGGAGGATGGCGAAGCGGTCCACGTCACGCTCGTCCACTGCCCGTTCAAGATGGATGATCGCGTCGCGCGAGAAGGGATCGTCGGCCGGGGCCGCGGCGTGGAGCGCCTTCAGCTCGTCGAGCGACAGGTTCTTGAGTTCGGGCAACCGGCTGCCGCGCGCCAGCAGGTCCTTGATGACCAGAAGCCGCTCGACATCCTCCGGCGCGTAGAGCCTGTAACCGCCGGACGAGCGCGCGGGCCGCAGCAATCCATGGCGCGACTCCCAGCTGCGCAGGGTCGAGACGTTGACCCCCGTGAGCTGCGACAGGCGCGATATGTCGATTGTTCCACCCACTGTCCGCCGGGCTCCTCTTTTCGATGGGCGAAAAACACCATGCACAGGCGCATGGCTCGCCACGGCGCCCACCGATTCTGCGTAGCCATTGCACAACTGTAGTTTGTTCAAGCCTTCCACAGCTGCGACATTTCGGCACCTTGCGCCCCTGATGCGGCCAATGGTTGCCGCTCCGTCAAATTCTCAGAGGTTTGTCGATAATCCGATTCAGAATCCCTTCAAGATCAACGCTGTTCCCTAGCGTCACGCCGAATACGGCAAGGACGTTCCGAGGGGGGACAGATGTTTTTTCGTGATGGCGCGGCCGACAAGCTGGCAGCGATCGATCGGTCCCAGGCCGTCATCGAGTTTCAACCGGACGGAACGATTCTGACGGCCAACGACAACTTCCTCAAGGCCATGGGCTACGGGCTCGAGGAGATCCGTGGCAAGCATCACTCGATGTTCGTTGCGCCCGAGGAAAAGGACAGCCCAGGCTACCGCGCCTTCTGGGACGCGCTTCGGTCCGGCAAGTTCCAGGTCGCCGAGTACAAGCGCATCGGCAAGGGCGGCAAGGAGGTCTGGATCCAGGCCTCCTACAACCCGATCGTCGACAAGCGCGGCCGGGTCTACATGGTCGCCAAATATGCAACCGACGTGACCACGCAGAAGCTGCGCAATGCCGATATCGAGGGCCAGCTTGCCGCGATCCACAAGGCGCAGGCGGTCATCGAATTCAATCTCGACGGCACGATCATCACCGCCAACCAGAACTTCCTGTCGACGGTTGGCTACGGGCTGGAGGAGATCCGCGGCAAGCACCACTCGCTGTTCGTCGATCCGGCCGAGACGAAGAGCCCCGCCTATCGCGACTTCTGGGCCGCCCTCGCCCGCGGCGAGTTCCAGGCCGCCCAGTACAAGCGCTTCGGCAAGGGCGGCAGGGAGGTTTGGATCCAGGCCACCTACAATCCGATCTTCGACATGAACGGCAAACCGTTCAAGGTCGTGAAATTCGCCACTGACATCACCGCGCAGGTGAAGGAGCAGGAGCGCCGCACGGTGGTCCAGCGGCAGATCGACGGCGACCTCACCGGCATCGGCGAGGCGGTCTCCAAGGCCACCCACGAGGCGACGCAGGTCGCGGCAGCCTCGACCCAGACCTCCGGCAACGTCCAGGCAGTGGCGGCCGGTGCCGAGGAGCTTGCGGCCTCGGTCGGCGAGATCAGCCGCCAGGTGACCCACGCCCGGGAAATCTCGGCGGGGGCCGTCGCCCAGGCGACGCGCACCAGCGATATCGTCTCCGGCCTCACCTCGGCCGCTGCGCGCATCGGCGATGTCGTTCAGCTGATCACCAACATCGCCGGCCAGACCAATCTGCTCGCGCTCAATGCCACGATCGAGGCGGCACGCGCGGGTGAGGCCGGCAAGGGCTTCGCGGTGGTGGCCTCCGAAGTGAAGAGCCTTGCGACCCAGACGTCCAAGGCGACGGAGGAAATCTCAGCCCAGATTGCCTCGGTCCAGGCCTCCACCCAGGATGCGGTGAGCGCCATCGGCGACATTTCCGGGACCATCATGCGCATCAGCGAGATCTCGACGGCCATCGCCACGGCGGTGGAGGAACAGAGCGCGGTGACGGCCGAGATGAGCTCGAACATGCGCGTGGCGGCCGAGGGCGTTCAGGCCATCTCCCACAGCATGAAGGAGATCGCCGGCTCCACCGCCGAGATCGACCAGGCGACGGGCAAAGTCAGGGCGGCATCCCGTTCGCTCGCCTGAGGCCAACCATAGGCCAGGCCGCACGCGGCCTGGCACCGGTCCTGTGTATGGTGCGGTCCTTCTGAGCCGAGACGACTGCTCGCACCTGCGACACCGAGACGGACAGATTGTCGCACGCCGCCTCAATCCACATTCAGTATCTGTCAAGAGACAAGGCTTACCCAAGGGAATGTAAAGCCAAGCTGACACGGCTCGCATTTCCAAAGGTACGTCCATGCCGATCTTCTCCTCCGACACCGCCGCCAAGGTCGCCGCCCTCGACCGCTCGCAAGCCGTGATCGAGTTCAAGCCGGATGGCACGATCCTCAGCGCCAATGCTAATTTCCTCGCGGCGGTCGGCTATGGCCTCGACGAGATCCGCGGCCGCCACCACAGCATGTTTGTGGTGCCCGAGGAGCGGGAGAGCGCGGCCTATCGTGCGCTCTGGCGGGATCTCGCGGCCGGCGCGTTCCGCGCCGCGGAGTTTCGCCGCATCGGCAAGGGGGGCCGCGAGATCTGGATCCAGGCCTCCTACAATCCGTTGAAGGACCGCCGCGGCCGCACCTTCAAGGTGGTCAAGTATGCCGCCGACATCACCGCGGCCAAACGGCAAACGGCCGAGGCCGCCGGCCAGCTGGAGGCGCTGAACCGATCGCTGGCCGTGATCGAGTTCGAGCCGGACGGCACGATCATCGCCGCCAACCCCAATTTCCTCGGCGCGGTCGGCTATGGGATCGACGAGATCCGCGGCCGGCACCACCGCATGTTCATGGATCCCAAGGAGCGCGAGGGCGCCGAGTATCGCGCGTTCTGGGAAAAGCTCGGGCGGGGCGAGTTCCATGCCGGGCGCTACCGCCGCAGCGGCAACGGCGGCCGGGAGATCTGGATCCAGGCCTCGTACAACCCGATCATCGATGCGAGCGGCCGACCGTTCAAGGTGGTCAAGTTCGCCTCCGACGTGACGGCGGAGGTTCTCGCCGCGCAGCAACGTGAGGCCGCGGTGCGGGACATCGGCGGCGGGCTCACCGGGATCTCCCAGGCCGTGACCGTCGCTCGCAACGAGGCGACGGAGGTGGCGGATGCCTCGGAAGAGACGTCCGGCAAGGTGCAGGCCATGGCCTCGGGCGCCTCGGAACTCGCCGCCTCGGTCAGCGAGATCAGCCGCCAGGTCGCCCGCGCCCGCGACATCGCCGGCGCGGCGGTGGAGCAGGCTGCCCGCACCGGCGACATCGTCGCCGGGCTGTCGGCCGCTGCCGCGCGCATCGGCGACGTGGTCCAGCTCATCAACGGCATTGCTGCCCAAACCAATCTGCTCGCCCTCAACGCCACGATCGAGGCGGCGCGCGCCGGCGAAGCCGGCCGCGGCTTCGCGGTGGTCGCATCCGAGGTGAAATCGCTCGCCGGCCAGACCGCCAAGGCGACAGAGGAGATCGCCGCCCAGATCGCCTCCGTCCAGGCCTCCACAGATGGCGCGGTCGGGGCGATCGGCGAGATCTCCTCGACTATCCTCAGCATCAGCGAGATCTCGACCACCATCGCCGCGGCAGTGGAGGAACAGAGCGCGGTCACGGCCGACATGTCCTCGAACATGCGGGTGGCGGCGGAGGGCGCTCAAGCTATCTCCCACAGCATGAAGAAGATCGCCAGCTCCACCGCCGAGATCGACCAAGCCACCGTCAAGGTGCGCACCGCCTCCCGTTCGCTCGCCTGAGCTGTCTGTCCACGCGGCCAGATCCGGCTCGCTGGCGCCGGGTCCCCCTTGCTCGACAATGGGGTGGCGGGAGTTTGCATCGGTCGGGGGGCTCACGGGGACTGACATCGTCCGGGCGCAGACCGCTCCCGGCTCGAAAGGCCCGCAGACGTCACGCGACGTCACCCATAGAAGAAGAACGCGACCTGTCACCATGGATCGGCGCCCCGTTCAGGGGCGCCGATGCCAATTTCCGCCATGCAATTCTGCATGACGGCCTTCTTCGCTCGGACGCCGTATCTATCCGTTGCACAAGCGCACAATACGCAACCCCCCTACGCAAAAACACCTATCGGAACCGTGGCCATCATCTTGACCGCGCGAGTTGTCCCCTTCTGAACAACAGGAAAGATTCTCCTCAATTGCCGTTCATACTTTGTTGTTTGGGCGCAGCCTTACCTCACGTCAACGCCAGAGAGGCGTATGGCTGAAAGGGGAAATGCTCGATGTTGGTTTGGTTTCAAAACCGCGCCATTGCCACGAAGATCATGGCCGCTGCGGCCATCTTGATTGTCGCCATGGTGGCTGTTGGTGCCGTTGCATTTGTATCGCTGAAACAGATGTACGACGCCAAGAGGGATCTTCACCAGGCAAGCGAGAGGCTTTTCGTCGCCGGCCGCGTCGCCACCCACCTCTTGGCTTACGTGACCGATGCGCGGTCGCAGAGCCAGGACCTGCAGCCCTCCCAACGCCAGCAATACGAGGCGGCGGCCGACCAGCAGTACAGGCAGCTGCTCGCCCGGCTGGATGAATTGATGCCGATGACCTTCACCGAGGCCGGGCGTACCGAGGTCGGCCGGATCCGCCAGGCTGCCGAACGGTACGAGGCCGCTCATCAGCGACTGCGCGCCCAGGCCCGCAGTGGGGATTTGCAGGGCGCTGCCCAGACCGCTCGCGAGGCCCACCCTGCCGTCGATCAGGAGCGTCAGACACTGGCGTCATTCGACAACCGCAATGAAGCCCGCAAGAAGGAAATGCTGCAGCGTTCCGATGAGGTTTTCGAGCGCGCCGTCTGGCTTATGATCGCGACGACGATCCTCGGCCTGCTTGCCGGTGGCGGTCTGATGGCGGCCATCGTCGTGGGCATGGTCACGAGGCCGCTGAAATCCATCACAGCCGCCATGCTGAAGGTCGCCGACGGTGACGCCCAAGCCGATGTGCCGGCCCTTGGCCGCAAGGACGAAGTGGGTCACCTCGCGGGCGCCCTCGAAACGTTCAAGAGCAATCTGGTGGAGAGCCGACGCCTGGCCGCCGAGCAGGAAGCAGAGCGGGCCGCGAAGGAGCGTCGCGCCAACGTCGTCTCCGGTGCCGTGGCTGCGTTCGAAAAGCAGATCGGCGAAGTCGTCAGCACGGTGAGTTCGGCCTCCTCGGAACTCGAGGCCGCGGCCGCGACGCTGACACAGACGGCCGGATCGGCGCAGCAGCTTTCGACCATCGTCGCGGCCGCCTCGGAAGAGGCAGCGGGCAATGTCCAGTCCGTCGCCGCGGCGACCGACGAAATGTCTTCGTCGGTCGGCGAGATCGGACGCCAGGTGCAGGAATCCTCGCGCCGGGCGCAGCAGGCCGTGCAACTGGCGAACTCGACCGATGCCAAAGTCACCGAGCTCCTCGACTCCGCCGGGCGCATCGGTGAGGTGGTCAAGCTGATCACCGCCGTCGCCGACCAGACCAACCTCCTGGCGCTGAACGCGACGATCGAAGCCGCGCGCGCCGGCGAGGCCGGCAAGGGTTTCGCCGTCGTGGCAAGCGAGGTGAAGGCTCTGGCCAGCCAGACGGCCAAGGCGACCGAGGCGATCTCTGCCCAGATCATCTCGATGCAGAATGCAACGCGCGAGGCCGCTTCCGCCATCCGGACGATCGGGACGAGCATTGTCGAGGTGTCGGAGATTTCCACGGCCATTGCCGCAGCTGTCGAGGAGCAAGGCGCCGCGACCCTCGAGATCGCTCGCAACGTCCAGGAGGCCGCCAAGGGGACGACGGAGGTCGCCTCCAACATCTCCCAGGTCAATCGCGGCGCCGTTGAAACCGGCTCGGCCTCGGCCCAGGTGTTGTCGGCCGCCCAGGAACTCGCGGTCCAGGGCTCCAGCCTCAAGACGCAGGTCGACAGTTTCCTGGCCACCGTCCGGGCGGCATGATCGCCACGGCGATCAGCGGGACAACAGATGACTGCCGGACCGCCCGATCCTCCGGGCGGTCTTCGGCGCCCGGTCACCGCGCGCCATGACCGCCAGACGACTTGCCGTTGATCGCCGTTCAGCGGCCAACCACGTGATCGCAGCCGAACATCGGACAAGCGCTGGGGCATTGCGCGGGTGACCGGCCCTGCCGACCATTGTCGGCTTTCGCAACGAGCCTTGGTGCCCACCCGATACGACAGGATGAAGATCGGTTCATCCAGCCCGAGGTCAACAATTCAGCCTTCGTTGTCCGTCTTCTTTCCGCATTGTTTTATGGATTTGCGCGATGATCAGCTCATCGAAAGGGCGCTTTCATGTCCCTGATGCTCGTCGCCGCGCAGTCCGACCCGCCGATCGTCGCCGCCCCGCCGCTTGCGCCGGAGGCCGGCGGCCACCAGGAACGGCACAGCGAACTCCTCTCCCGGCTCGGCATCCACAGCTGGTCCATCGACCTGAAGACGGAGGCCGTGCGCTGGGAACGGGTGGGCCCGACGGGTGCGGCCCTCGTCGTGCGGGCGACGCTGACCGATCTGCTCCGGCAGGCCAATGACGCGGATTCCGCGACGTTCCGCGGCCACCTCAAGCAGGCGATCGACGAGGGGCATTCCGGCCCGGTCCGGTTCCGTTTCGATGACCTCGACCAGAGCGGCATCGAGATCGAATCGGTCTGTGTGCTGCGCCGGATCCACGGCCATCCCGTGGTGATCGGCCTCTACCGGTCCTGCGACCGCGAGGCGCGCCAGGCCGGCATGGTCCAGGCGCTGCGCTCCAGCCTCGACACGCTGGTGGCGGAATCCACGAGCTGCATGTTGGTGCTGGCGCGCGACGGCACGATCCTCAATTGCAATCCGCCCTTCCTCAAATTCCTCAACATCCGCGAGCGCAAGCTGGTGATCCGCCAGAATGCCGTCGAGCTGTTCAGCCGTGTATCGGACCGGATGGACGGCATCCTGCGCGGCGTGCTGCTGTCGCACGACACCATTGCCGGCCATGCGGTCGCAACCTTCCATGCCGGCCAGGTCCGCGACGTGCGCTGGAAGGCCTATGACCTTGCCTTCCAGCGGCCGGAAGCAGCGACGCGGATCTTCGCCTTCGACCTGCACCGCGTCGACGGCGACGACCTCGTCGGCTGAAACGGTCAGGTCGCCTTATAGAGGCGCCTGATGTCGAAGCGGGCCATGTCGTCGAGCAGCTTGACGAATTCCCCGGCCTGCCAGGCGGCGGTGGCGCGGCCCTTCTCAGGCGTCGCCAGCGAGGCATCGCCCGCGGTCCCGTCGGGATGGATGTCCTGCGCCATCCAGCCGAAGGCGTGGTTCACGGTAGGACGGAGATAGGTGAACTCCTTCTCCATGGCGACCATGATCGGCTCGAAGAGCTTGGCCTGGGCCATGTCCACGAGATCGGGCCGGAAATGCAGCATCAGCGATGTCTCGACATCGCCGCCATGGATGCCGTGCTTGATGTCGAGATCGCCGTAGAGACCTGGCGGGCGGCCGAAGGCGGTCCAGCTCGTCACCACCGCCAGCTGGCCGAAGCGCACGCGCAGCTCGCGCGCCACCACACGCATCGGGTCGAGATTGCCGCCGTGGGAGGTCATGAGCACGATCTTCGAGATGCCGGCGCGCTTGACGCTCTCGCCGATGTCGATCCAGCCGCGCAGCACCGTTTCGGCCGAGAGCGTCAGCGTGCCCTTGGAATGGAGGTGCTCGTTGGACTTCGCCACGGCCTCGATGGGCAGGAAGAGCGCGGTCACACCCTCCCCCACCAGCGGGAAAGCCGTCTCGATCATGCCCTGCATGATGGACGTGTCGGTGGAGACCGGCAGATGCGGCCCATGCTGCTCGATGGCGGCGAGCGGCAGGACGGCGACGGTCGTCGCGGGGTCCAGCCGGTCGAAGTCGGTGGTCTTGAGGTCACCCCAGTGGCGCGCCGGCATGGGAGGTCTCCGCAAATCTCATGTCGCGGCTGTTGGCAAGCCGCTGCCCGCCGCGCAATCTGACGCCCGCGGCGAGATGCGGCAACGGGCCCATCCGACCGTCCACAGCTAGCGGAGCCTTCCATGACCTTCGACCTGATCCTGCGCGGTGGCCGGGTGATCGACCCCTCGCAGAAGATCGACGGCATCCGCGACGTCGCTTTCGCCGGCGGCAAGGTGGCGGCGGTCGGCAAGGACCTGAAGCCGGATGCTGGCACAGAGATCCGCGACGTGTCCGGTTATATCGTCACGCCCGGCCTCATCGACCTGCATACCCATGTCTATTGGGGCGGCACCTCGCTCGGCATCGATGCCGAGGAGTTCTGCCGCACCTCCGGCGTCACCACCGCCATCGACACGGGCTCGGCGGGTCCGGGCAACTGGATGGGCTTCCGCAAGCACGTCATCGAGAAGAGCCAGGTGCGAATCCTCGCCTATCTTCATGTCAGCCATGCCGGCATCTACGGCTTCGACAAGAAGGTCATGGTCGGCGAGAGCCGCGAGATCGACATGCTCAACCCGGCGGATTGCGCCCGCGTCGCCGACGAGAACCGCGACCTCATCGTCGGCATCAAGGTGCGCGTCGGCCGCAACTCCTCCGGCACCAATGGTGAGGCGGCCCTCGACATGGCGTTGCAGGTGGCCAACGAGGTGGGGATGCCGCTGATGGCCCATATCGACCATCCGCCGCCGTCCTATGAGCATGTCATCGGCCGCCTGCGCCCGGGCGATGTGCTGACCCACGCCTTCCGCCCCTTCCCCAACGCCCCCTGCACCGCGCAAGGGGCGGTGAAGCCGGAGGTCATCGCCGCCCGCAAGAAGGGCGTCATCTTCGACATCGGCCACGGCAAGGGCTCGTTTTCGTTCAAGACGACGCGCGCCATGCTGGCCGGCGGCTTCGAGCCGGACGTCATCTCCTCCGACGTTCACACGCTCTGCATCGAGGGCCCGGCCTTCGATCAGGTGACGACCCTGTCGAAGTTCCTGTGCATGGGTATGCCGCTGGATCGGGTCATCGCCGCCTCCACGGTCAATGCGGCCATGGCGCTGAAGCGCCCCGAACTCGGCACACTGAAGCCGGGTTCGGTCGGCGATGCGACGATCCTGACCATCAAGGACGGCAAGTTCGATTACGTGGACGTGGTCGGCGAGCACCTGATCGGCGACAAGAAGATCGTCTCCGAGGGCACGGTCGTCGCCGGCAAGTGGTGGCACCCCAAGCGGTCCAACAAGTTCCGCAAGCTCAGCGCCGCCTGATCACCCCGCCTGGTCACAACGAAAAGGCCCGGCTCGAGCCGGGCCTTTTGCTTTTTTGAGAGTGCCCGGCGCGATCAGGCCGCGCGAATGCGGCCAAGGAAGCCCGAGACGGCGGTGCCAAGCTGGCTCGACCCTGCTTCCAACTGGCGGGCGGCTTCGGTCATGGCACGGGCGGCGTCGCTCGTCTCGGCGGCGGCGCGGGTGACGCGGCCGATATCGGTGCCCACAGAACGGGTGCCGTCGGCAGCATCCGCAACCGAGCCGGCAATGCCGTTGGTGACGGCGGACTGCTCCTCCACCGCCGCCATGATCGAGGAGGACACCGAATTGATCTCGCCGATCGTCTTGTTGATCGCCTCGATGGCTGCCACCGCCTGGCCGGTCACGGCCTGAACCGCGCCGATCTGGCTGGCGATCTCCTCCGTCGCCTTGGAGGTCTGCGCGGCGAGGCTCTTCACCTCGGTTGCAACCACCGCGAAGCCCCGGCCCGCCTCGCCTGCCCGCGCCGCCTCGATGGTGGCGTTGAGGGCGAGGAGGTTGGTCTGGGCGGCGATGGCATTGATGAGGCTCACCACCTCGCCGATCTTCTGGGTCGAGGTGACCAGCGTGCCGACGATCTCGCCGGTGCGGGAGGCCTGCTCGACCGCGGAGGCTGCGATCTGCTGGCCCTGGGCGGTGCGGCTCGAAATCTCGCCGATGGAGCTGGCGAGTTCCTGGGCCGAGGTCGCAGCGCTCTCCACCGACTGGGTGGCGCCCGCCGAAGTCGTGGCAACCGTGCGGCCGAGGTCGTTGACGTTGGCGGCGACCTCTCCGACCCGGGAGGCATTGCCGACAATGGCATCGGCCGAGCGGGTGACGGTGGTGACCACGGACTGGACGGTGGCCGAAAACTCGTCGGCGAGCGCTGCCATGTCGCGGGTGCGCTGGGCGCGGGCCTCGGCCTCGCGTTCCGCCTCGGAGGCCTTGAGCCGCTCGACCTCGCGGACATTGTCGCGGAAGACGAGGACGGAGCGGGCGAGACCGCCGATCTCGTCATTGCGCTCGGTGTCGGACACCGCAACCGCGGTATCGCCATGGGCGACGCCGTCCACCGCCGCGGTGAGGCGTCCGAGCGGCCGGGTGACGCCGGAAAGGATGGTCCAGAAGGCAGCAAGGCCGGCAAGGAGGGCAAGGGCGACGGTCGCCGCGATGAGCCAGGTCAGCTGGCGGCGCGTCGCCTCCACTTCCGCCGCGAGAGCCGTGGCGCGGCGGGCATTCACATCGGCGAAAGCCGCCATTTCGGTGTTGAGCTGCTGCCGGGTCGTGCGGTTGGCATCATTGTCGCCAATGGCGCGGGCGGCCGTGTTGCCGGACTGGCGACCTGCGGCGGCGAGCTCGCCGCGCAGGCGGACGAAGGTTTCGGTCTGGGCGAGGAGGCGCTGCTTGATCGCCTCGTCCTCGGGACGGGCGAGGCCCGCCCATTCGCCGATCACCGTTCGAAACTTGGTCAGTTCCCGATCCTGGTTGGCGGCGAAGCGCTCGAGCACGGCCTTGTCGGCCGACATGTAGATGCCACGCTACTCCATGACCACGGCGTAGATCAGGCCGTTGGCCTGTTCGGCCAGCTGCGTGACGCGGGCGGTGCGCTGGCTTTCCTCCACAACCGACTGATAGCGCTGGAAGCCGTAGGCGGCGACTCCGCCAACAATGAGCGATGCAGCTGTCAAACCACCAACGATGGCAAAGAGCTTGGCCTTGATCTGCACAATTTTCCTCCAGAATTTCCCGTAACCTTCTGCTAATTCTCTTTCCTCCACGTTAACTGCACATGCGTTTTCTGCGGGTGAGGTTGCAGGATGGCGTCCCTCCTGCGATGGTCCGCGATCATCCGGATCCTCCCCATGACCCTGCATCAGCGCCCCGAACGCGCCTCCCACGACCTTGCGGCCCTCGAGGCCCTTCTCGGCGACATCCCCGTCATTCGCGACCCGATCCTGATCCGTCGCCGCTCGCGCGACTTCTTCTGGTACTCGCCGATCCTCGCGGAGCAGTTGAAGGAGGTCTCGGCCGACATCGTCGTGAAGCCGCGGGACGAGAGCGACGTGGTGCGGACGGTTGCGGCCTGCGCGAAGCTGCGGATCCCAGTCACGGCGCGGGCCGGCGGCACCGGCAATTACGGCCAGGCCATGCCGCTCGCCGGCGGGGTCCTGCTCGATATGACCGATATCACCGGCGTCGTCTGGCAGAAGCCGGGCTCGGTGCGGGTCAAGGCCGGCACCAACATCCTTGCCCTCGACCAGGCGATCCGGCCGAACGGCTTTGAGCTGCGCATGCACCCCTCGACCAAGCGCACCGCCACCATCGGCGGCTTTGTCGCCGGCGGCTCCGGCGGCGTCGGCTCCGTCGCCTATGGGGGCCTGCGCGAGCCCGGCAACATTCTCGCCGCGCGCATCGTCACCATCGAGGAGGAACCCCGGATCCTTGAACTCCGGCAGGACGCTGCACAGAAGGTAAACCGTGCCTATGGCACGACCGGCATCATCACCGAGCTTGAAATGCCTACCGCGCCGGCCTGGCCCTGGATCGATGTCATCGTCGCCTTCGACAGCTTCGCCGAGGCCTTCCGCGCCGGGCGCGACGTCGCCCATGCCGATGGCGTGGTCAAGAAGCTCGTCACCCCCATTGCCTGGCCGATCCCGTCCCAGTTCACGGCCCTGACCGAGGCCTGTCCGGAGGGGAAGTCGATCCTGGTCTGCATGATCGCCGCGCCGTTCCTCGACAGTTTCCGGGCGATCCTCGCCGGAAGGGGGAGCGAGACCTATGCCGCGCCGTCGCGCGAGGAGCCGACCGAGACGCCGCTCTACGAATATGCCTGGAACCACACGACGCTGCAGTGGCTGAAGACCGACCGCTCCGTCACCTATCTCCAGCTTCTCTATCCGCAGGACCGCCTGGAGGAGAGCGTGATGGAGATGGCGGCTCTGTTCGAGGGCGAGGTGCTGCCGCATCTCGAATTCATCCGCTTTGCCGGGCGCATCACCTGCTCGGCCCTGCCGATCGTGCGCTACACCACACCGGAGCGGCTCTTCGAGATCATCCGCATGCACGAGGAGCGCGGCGTGATGGTGGCGAACCCCCATGTTTATGGGCTGGAGGGCGGCTCGCGGCACAAGCGCGCCGAGGCCGACCAACTCGGCTTCAAGGCCGAGGTCGACCCGATGGGCCTGCTCAATCCCGGCAAGATGGAAAGCTACGTGCCTGTGCGCTGACGACGGCACGCGGCTTGCGACGGCACGACGCCCCTCCCCGTTCAGGCTGATCCATGCGCGTCCTTTATCTCTACTGCCACCCCCTCCCCGAGAGCTTCCACGCGGCGATCCGCACGGAAGCGCTCGCAGCCCTCGCCGCAGCTGGGCACGAGGTCGATCTGCTCGACCTCTATGCAGAGGGCTTCGACCCGGTCCTCTCCGCCGATGCGCGGCGTCGCTATCACGACGAGAGCCGCAACCAGGAAGGGCTCGAGCCCACCATCGCCCGGCTGCGCGCGGCCGAAGCCATCGTCATCCAGTTTCCGACCTGGAGTTTTGGCCCGCCCGCCATGCTCAAGGGCTTCTTCGACCGGATGTTCATGCCGGGTGTCGGTTTCGACATCTCCGACCCCGCGGCCGTAAAGCCGCTGCTCGGGAACATCAGGTCCATCACCGGCATCGTCACCTATGGCCGGCCGTTCTGGTACGCGATGTGGATGGGCGATCCGCCGAAGAAGATCGTCATGCGCTACCTCTGGTGGTTCACCGGCTGGAAGGCGCGCCGCTGCTATTGCGCGCTCTACCACATGAACGTCGCAACGCCGGAGAAGCGGGCTGGGTTCATCGCCAAGGTAAAGGCGGCGATGGCGGGCGTGTGAAGGCTCGGGGGACAGGCGAAGGGTCCGGGCGGCCTTGCCGCAAGATCCTTGCCCGCAACACTCCCCCCGATGGTGTGACTAGCAGCACCCGAGTGCGTCCTTCGAGGCTCGCTTCGCTCGCACCTCAGGATGAGGAAGGACAGTGCGTGGCAAATCGCACGCTCAGAGCGTTGCGGCGCCCGCATACCGCCGGGGCCGCAAGGCGCAACCTGCCTCATCCTGAGGTGCGAGCGGTCGCGAGAGGCGAACGCCTGTCGCGTTCGCCCGATGCAACGGCGAGCCTCGAAGGACGCACTTGCGTGGTGCAACGCGCCCCTCGCGGGCTCGCCCCCCGCCCTCAGTTCTCCCGCTTCAGCGCGCTCTCGTGCCAGCGCCGCAGGAGCATGTGCGATACCCAGCTGATGGCGAGGAAGATGGCGATGCCCGAGGCCGAAATCATGATGAGCGCGGCGAACATGCGCGGGATCTTCAGCTGATATCCGGCCTCGAGGATCCGATAGGCGAGGCCCGACGCATTGCCGCCGGAGCCGGCGACGAACTCGGCAACGACGGCGCCAATCAGCGCGAGGCCGCCCGAGATCTTCAGGCCGCCGAGGAAGTAAGGCAGCGCCGCCGGCAGGCGCAGGTAGCGCAGGGTCTGCCAGCGCGAGGCGCCATAGAGCTCGAAGAGGTTGCGCAGATTGTGGTCGGCCGAGTTGAGGCCGAGGATCGTGTTCGACAGGATCGGGAAGAAGGCGACGATCCAGGCGCAGATCAGCAGCGACAGGTTGATGTCGCCGACCCAGATGATGATCAGCGGCGCGATGGAGACGACCGGCGTCACCTGCAGGATGACCGCATAGGGGAAGAGCGACTTTTCCAGCCATTTCGACTGGGTGAACAGGATCGCGAGGCCGACGCCGAGCGTGACGGCGGCGATCAGGGCCGCAGCGGTGATGCGCAGCGTGATCCACAGCGAGGCCGAGAGCGTCGTCCAGTCGGCGGCCAGCGTCTTCGCGATCAGCAGCGGGCCGGGAAGAATGAAGGGCGGGATCGCCCGCCACCAGACGATGAACTCCCAGGCCGAGAGGGCGAGAATGCCGATGCCGAGCGGGGCAAGGATGCCCGGCCAGGTCTCGGTCGAGATGCCCAGGACCTTTCGGTCCTCGCGGAAGATCGGCCGTGCCTCGGCGTCGGTGCCGTCATGCGGGACCGTGGCTTGCGGAAGCGTCGCGTCGGTCATGCGGAGATCGCCTCCTTCAGGGTCTCGGATGCGATGCGGCACCAATGGGCGTAGTCGGCGGAGGTGCGGAACATGTCGTCGCGCGGATAGGGCGCGCCGACCCTGAGGTCGGCCATCACCCGGCCGGGGCGCGCCGCCATCACCACGATGCGCTGCGACAGGTACACGCTCTCGAAGACCGAATGGGTGACGAAGACTGCGGTGAAGCGGTTCGCCTCCCACAGGCGCAGGAGATCGTCGTTGAGCTTGTGGCGGGTGATCTCGTCCAGCGCCGCGAAGGGCTCGTCCATCAGCAGGATCTGTGGATGAGTCACCAGCGCGCGGGCGATGGACACGCGCATCTTCATGCCGCCCGAAAGCTCGCGCGGATAGCTTGTCTCGAACCCCTTGAGGCCGACGAGCGACAGCATCTCGGCGCCGCGGGCGGCTGCCTCGCCACGGTTGGTGCCGGCGAGCTTTAGCGGCAGGACGACATTGTCCAGCGCCGTGGCCCAGGGCATCAGCGTCGGGTCCTGGAAGACGAAGCCAAGTTCTCGCGCCGGCTTGCCCCAGGCGTCATGGGCCGAGCCCATCCAGTCGATGGTGCCGACGCTCGGATCCCCGAGGCCGGCAATCATGCGCAGCAGCGTGGACTTGCCGCAGCCCGACGGGCCGAGAAGGCTGACGAACTCGCCCGCCGCGAGGTCGAGATTGACGTCGCGGACGGCGATGGTGCCGTTGGCGAACTGCTTGGAGACATTGCGGATGGCGACGAGCGGCCTGCCGCCCGCCGCCACCGGGGTCCCGTCGGGAATGGCGTCGCTCACGATCAGGACTTGCCCACACCCTTGTTGACGAAACGCAGGTCATAGGCCCGCTTGAAGTCGACGCCCGCGGGGAAGACGCCGGCATCGCGCATCTGGTTGTAGAAGGTCTGCCAGCGCGCATCGGTCATGGCACCAATGCCGAGCGTCGTGGCGTCGCCGGACATGACGATGCCGTTCTCGGTCATGACCCTGATCGCATAGTCGATCTTGGCCTGATCCATGTCCGGGTTGTCGCGCATGATCAGCTTGTTGGCCTCGGCGACGGCGGGGCCGCCCTTCATGTACTCGGCCCAGCCCTCGAGCGAGGCGGTGACGAAGCGCTGCACCACGTCGGCGCGCTCGTCGACCATCTTCTTCGAGATGTTGATGGTGGTGTTGTAGTTGGCGAAGCCGGCGTCAGCGATCAGATGAACCAGCGGCCTCACGCCGCCCTGCTGCTGGATGGCGAAGGGCTCGGAAGACAGGAAACCCTGCTGGCAGATGTTCTTGTCGGCGAGGAACGGCGCCATGTTGAAGGTGTAGGGGCGCGCCTGCTCGTCGGTGAAGCCGAAGCGGGCCTTGAGATAGGGCCAGTAGGAGGTGCGGCCGCCGGCGCCCACCAGGATGGTCTTGCCCCTCAGTGCGGCGAGGCTGTCATTGCCGACACCGGGGTGGCAGATGATGACCTGCGGGTCCTTCTGGAAGATCGAGGCGATGCAGAGGAAGGGCAGGTTCTCCTGCACGTAGCGGACGGCCTCGAAGGAGTTCGACATGATCATGTCGACGCGGCCGCCAAGCAGGAGCTGCGAGGGATTCTGCTGAGGGCCGCCCATGCGGATGTCGGCGTCGATGCCGTACTTGCGATAGATGCCGGCGGCGACCGCCTGGTAGAAGCCGCCATGCTCGGCCTGGGCGCGCCAATTGGTCTGGTAGGACACCTTGTCGAGGCCCTGGGCGGAGACCATCCCCGACCGCATCAGATAGGCGGCGGAAACGGCGCCGCCGAGGGCGAGGGCGCTACGACGGGTCATGCTGGTGCGGGGGAACGTGGCGGGCATTGCGACCTCTCCTGGTGCGGGCCTTGCCGGCCCTTGAACGCGATGATCTCGACGGGAGCAACGCCCGTGCCGACTTATCCTCCATTTATAGCGCGGGGCGGCGTCGGCGGAATGCCTAAGGTTCAGGCAATCTGCCACTGAAGGCGGCGAATAGGCTCCCCTGCGACAGCGGGCCACGGCTGCACCGACGGGCATGGCGGCATGGATCAGGATTTGGCACTGTGCGACCCTCCCCTGCCCTCGCCCTGGTAGCCCCGAGTTCGCCCATGACAGCCCTCGACCGCCTGCGCGCCGACCTCGCCGGCCTCGCCATCGCGGACGACGCCGCAACGCTCCGCATGGCGAGCCGCGACTTCTTCTGGTTCTCGCCGGTGCTCAAACCCGAACTCGAGGGCAAGGTGGCCGACCTCGTGGTCACGCCGGCGACCAAGGACGAGCTCCGTCGCATCGCCGCGGCCTGCGCGCGCCACCGGGTGCCGCTGGTCATCCGCGGCGGCGGCACCGGCAATTACGGCCAGGCCGTCCCGCTCGCCGGTGGCGTGGTGGTCGACATGCGCAAGCTCGACCGGAAGATCTTCGCCCGGCCCGGCGGCTGCCGCTTCGAGGCCGGCGCCAACATGCTCGACATGGACAAGATGCTCGATGCCGACGGGCAGGAACTGCGGTTCCATCCCTCGACCCGGGCGCAGGCGACCATCGGCGGCTTCGTCGCGGGCGGCGCGGCCGGCGTCGGCTCCTGCACCTGGGGCCAGATCGACAATCTCGGCGCGGTGACGGCGCTTGAGGTGATGACGGTGGAGGAGGAGCCGCGGCTCATCGAGCTGCGTGGCCGCGAGATCCTCAAGGTCATGCATGCCTATGGGGTCAACGGCATCATCACCGAGGTGGAAATGCCGACAGCCCCCGCCCATGACTGGGCCGAGCGAATCGTCACCTTCGACAGTTTCATGGCCGCCGCCCGCTTCGGCCAGGCCTTCATGGAATGCGAGGGAATCGCCAAGAAGCTCGTCTCGGTCCACGACGCGCGGATCGGGCCCTACCTGAAGCGCCTCGCGCCCTATCTGCCGGAGGGCCGGGCCTTCGCCATCCTCATGGTCTCGGAGCCGCAGGCGGACACGCTCGACCTGCTGATCGCCGACCACAAGGGCGAGGTGACGTTCCGGCGCGGTGCGGCCGAGGCCAAGGCGGTCGCCTTCGGCACCCATCACGGGCGCGGCGGGCCGGGGCCGCTCTACGAATACACCTGGAACCACACGACGCTGCACGCGCTGAAGATGGACCCCGCCATCACCTACATCCAGCTGCGCTTCCCCGCGCCGAACAATGTGGCGCTGGTGGAATGGACCGCGAAGGAATTCGACGAGGACGTGCTGCTGCACCTCGAATTCCAGCGGCGCGAGGGCAAGGTCATCACCTCCTCGCTGGCGCTGGTGAAATACACCACGACCGAGCGGCTGAACGCCATCATGGCGCGGGCGACGGAGGGCGGCGTGCAATCCTCCAACGCCCATTCCTATGTGCTGAACAATGCCGGCTGGAAGCGGATCGATGCGCCGCAGCCCGAATTCAAGCGCCTCGCCGACCCTTACGGGCTGATGAATCCCGGCAAGCTGGTGGGCTGGGAGGCCGAGGCCAGCCAGGCGGCGGAGTAGGCCTCACCCCCCCCCCGCCTTCACCGCGCCGCGCTGTTCGACGATCCTGCGGTATTGCTCGGGCTGGCGGTGCATCTCGAAATTGAAGGTCGTCGCCTTGTAGCTCTTCGTGAGGTCAAGGTCGCAGCGGGCGACGACGAGTTCATCGTCCTGCGTCAGCGCCTGGCCGATCACCTCGCCGGTGGGGGCGATGATGGACGAGCCGCCGATCATCTCGCAGCCCTCCTCCACCCCGGCCTTGGCGACGCCGACGACCCAGGTGCCGTTCTGGTAGGCGCCGGCCTGCATGACCAGCTGGTTGTGGAACTCGGAGAGCCGGTCATGGTCGGGCGCCGGCGGATTGTGCCGCGGCGTGTTGTAGCCGAGCAGGATCATCTCGACCGACTGAAGGCCCATGACCCGGTAGCTCTCCGGCCAGCGGCGGTCGTTGCAGATCATCATGCCCATGGTGCCGCCAAAGGCGTCCCAGGTGCCCCAGGACAGGTCACCGACCTCGAAATAGTGCTTCTCGAGGTGCTGGAAGGCCCGCCACGGCTCGTGACCGGCATGGCCCGGCAGATGAATTTTACGATATTTCCCAACAATCTCTGCGGATTTGTTCACGAGGATGGCGGTGTTGAAGTGCCGCCCTTCGGGGGTGAGTTCGGCATAGCCGAGCGAGAAGCCGATGCCGAGGCGCCTGGCCTCGGTGAAGAGCGGCGCCGTCTCGTTCGAGGGCATCTCGCGCTCGAAGAAGGCGTCGATCTCCTCCTGGCTCTCCATCCACCAGCGCGGAAAGAAGGTGGTGAGCGTCAGTTCGGGGAAGACGACGAGGTCACAGCGATGGGAGGCCGCCTCACGCATCAGCTCCACCATGCGAGCGACCACCTGCGCCCGAGAATGGGCGCGCTGGATGGGGCCCATCTGTGCGGCCCCGACGGTGACGATGCGGCTCATGCGGCGTCCCTTTCGACCTCTTCGGCGCTGCGGCCGACGATCTTGCGATAGATGGTGGGGTCCGTGGCGCCCTCGGTGCCGATGCAGAGGACGCGCGAGGTGGCGTCGAGCCGGAGCAGCGCCCGCGCCGCGGGGTCGGCGGCGGCTGCCATGAGCCCGGCAAGGCCCGCGACGCCCGATTCACCGGCGGCCACGCCAAGATCGGCGAGACGGCGCATCGTGTCGGCTGCGCGTCCGTCGGGGATGTCCATGAAAGCGTCGGCGCCGGGTGACAGCAGCGCCCAAGCGAGTTCGGAGGGTTCGCCACAGGCGAGACCCGCCATTATCGTGTCGAGGTCGCCGCCAACCGTCGTCCAGCGGCGGGCGGCGGCGCTTTCAAGGAGGCAGGCGGCGCGATCTGGCTCGACCACGACGAGGACCGGCCGGTCGGCGCCAAAGCTCTCCCAGGTCCAGGACAGGATGGCCGCGGCAATGCCCCCGACGCCGCCCTGGACGAAGACATGGGTCGGACGTGCCCCTTGCGCCTCCGCCTCGATGCCAAGCACCGCATAGCCCTGCATGACATCGCGCGGGATGAGGTCATAACCCGGCCAGGACGTATCGGAGACGATAGTCCAGCCATTCGCCGCCGCGGCTTCCGCCGATGCCCGCACGGCATCGTCGTAATTGCCGGGCACCCGTCGCACCTCGGCGCCATAGGCGGCGATGGCGTCGGTGCGGCCCTCACTCACCGTCTCGTGGACATAGATAACCGCGCGGACCCCGAGCCGGCGCGCGCCCCAGGCGACGGCGCGGCCATGGTTGCCGTCGGTGGCGCAGGTAACGGTGAGGCCCTCCGCCGAGCCGCGGCCGGCGACCAGCCGCTCCACCGCATAGGCGCCGCCGAGCGCCTTGAAGCTCTTGAGCACGAAGCGATGGGCCTCGTGCTTGTAGAGGATCGAGGCGACCCCCGCCTCGCGCGCCAGGGCGTCAAAGGAGAGGAGCGGCGTCGGCGCATAGCCGTCCCAGGCCGAGATGGCGGCATGGGCGGCCCGGCCACCCTCCAGCGACAGGATGGCCCGCTGCTCCGGCCCATAGGGCAAGGTCCGGTCGAGGTCCGGGTTGGCGAGGAGGCGGCTGTCGCCGGCGACAGTCAGGATCTCGGTCATCGGGGCCACGGGATCAGCCGGCATAGCCGAAGCCCACGGCCGGCGCCTCGGCCGTCTCCACCCAGACGCTCTTGGTGGTGGTGTAGGCGTGGAGCGCCTCGAGCCCTGACGACCGGCCGTAGCCGGATTGGCCGAAGCCGCCGAAGGGGCTCATGACATTGGTTGTCTTGTAGGAATTGATCCAGAACGTGCCGGCCCGCACCTTGGCGGCGACGCGATGGGCGCGGCCGACATCGCGGGTCCAGACCGCGCCGGCAAGGCCATAGTCGGTGGCATTGGCGAGCGTCACGGCCGCCTCTTCGCAGTCGAAGGGCGTGACCGCCACAACGGGGCCGAAGACCTCCTCGCGGGCGATCTCCATGGTGGGCGCGACGCGGTCGAGGACGGTCGGCGCGTAGAAGAAGCCCTCCCCGCGGCCCTCCGGCCGGCCGCCACCGGCAGCGATGACCGCGCCCTCGCCCACTCCGGCCTTCACCATGTCGTCGATCTTTGCCCATTGGCCGCCATGGACGATGGGGCCGATCTGGGTCGCCTCGTCGAGCGGATCGCCGACGGGGATGCGCGGCGCGGCCTTGGCGAGGCGCTCGACGAACTCGGCGTGGATGGAGCGGTGGACCAACAGCCGCGAACCGGCGACGCAGGACTGGCCGGCGCCGGAAAAGATCGCCGCCTGCGCGCCGAGCACGGCGCGGTCGAGATCGGCATCGGGGAAGACGATGTTGGCGGACTTGCCGCCAAGCTCCAGCAGGGTTGGCACGACGCGCTTCGCCGCCGTCGCGGCAATGCGCGCGCCGGTCTCGCGCGATCCGACGAAGACCACGAGCCGGGTCAGCGGATGGGCGACTGCGGCGGCGCCTGTCGTGCTCCCCAGACCGGCGAGGACATTGACGAGGCCCTTCGGCACGCCGGCCTCCTTGCAGATCACGGCGAGCGCCAGCGAGGTGAAGGGTGTCAGTTCGGAGGGCTTCAGCACCACGGCATTGCCGGCGGCAATGGCGGGAGCGATCTGCCAGCCCGCGGTGAAGATCGGCGCGTTCCACGGGGTGATCTGCACCACGGCGCCGAAAGGCTCGCGCCGCACATAGTTGAGATGCGAGGTCGGCACCGGGATGACGTCGCCGTGCAGCTTGTCGGCCCAGCCGGCATAGTACTCGAACATCTCCGCGACCTTGGCGACCTCGACGCGGGTGTCGCGGATCGGCTTGCCGGAGGCGAGGGTCTCGAGTTCGGCGAGGGCCGCCGCCTTGGCGCGCACCCCCTGCCCGATGGCCCAGATGATGCGGCCGCGCGCGGAAGCCGGCGTGGCGGTCCATGCGGCGAAGGCGGGCACGGTGGCCTCCAGCGCCTGCGCCGCGACCGCCTCGCCGCCGTCGCGGAATGTCGCGAAGGGCGCTCCGGTGACGGGATCGACGAGGGTGATGGTCTCGCCGGCCCCTGCCACGGTTTCGCCGGCGATGCGCGAGCCGATGACGCCGCCCGGCACGAGGGAGGCGAACAGCGCCGCGACACGGGCGGCGGTGTCGGGACGGTGATGGAGCGTCATGGGGCCTGCCTGTCCTCGACGATGCGGTTGAAGTCCTCGCCATCGGCGATCAGCGCGGCGCTGTCCGCCCAGATGCGGGCGACGAGGTCGCTCACCGGCAGGTCCACGCCGACCTCGGTCGCGAGGGCTGCAGCGAGGCGCACATCCTTGCGCATCAGCCCCATGGTGAAGCCGGAATCGAAGCCGCCGTTCAGCACCCAGCGGGGATAGTTGACCTCGGAGACGGCCGAGCGGCCGGAGGCGGCATTGACCACCGCCAGAACGTCGGCGGCGGGAACGCCGGCGGCCTCCGACAGGCGCACGGCCTCGGAGACCGTCAGCAGGTGAGCGCCGACGAGGAGATTGTTGACGAGCTTGGCGACATTGCCCGCACCCGGACCGCCAACATGGAGCCGTTTGGCGCTGATGGCCTCCAGGGCCGGCAGGACGCGGGCGAGGTGACCGGCCTCGCCGCCGATCATCATGGTGAGCGTGCCGGCCTCGGCACCGGCGGGGCCGCCGGAGACAGGTGCATCGATGAAGCCGAGCCCCTTCTCAGCCGCAAGGACCGCGAGCCGGCGCGAGACCCCGGCCTCGGAGGTCGAGGTATCGACGAAGACGGCGCCCTCGGGCGCCTTGGCGAGGAAACCATCGGGAGCCTCCACCACTGTCGCCACCACATCGGCGGTGGGGAGCGAGGCGATCACGACGTCGCTCGCGGCGAAGAGGTCGGCGAGCCTGAGGGCGACAACGCCCTTCGCCTGCGCGAGGGCGACCCGCTCGGGCGAAGGATCGCTGCCGAGGGTGCGGAAGCCCCTGGCCGCCGCGTTGGCGGCCATGCCGAGGCCCATGCGCCCGAGGCCGACGACGCCGATGGTCAATGCACTCAACGGGATCCCCTTCCCTGTTGATTGAGGCATGCGCGGAACGGATGGCCTCCGCGCCAGCGCCTGCGTGGAAAAGCACGTTCGCCCATGAAAGGGTCAAGGCGAAACGTTGGGCAGACCCTCAGGGAACACGGCAGCCATGCGCATCTTCACGGCCAGCATCGCGACGGAGACCAATACCTTCTCGCCGATCCCCACCTCGCTCGACAGCTATCTGACCTGCATCGCGTTCCGACCGGGCGAGCACCCGACCGACAAACCGACGCTCTGCACCGCGCCGCTCTTCGTCGCCCGCCAAAGAGCCCAGCAGGAGGGCTTCATGCTGGTGGAGGGCTCGTGCTTCTTCGCCCAGCCGGCCGGACCGACGACACGCATCGCTTACGAAACCATGCGCGAGGAGATCCTCGCCCAGCTGAAGGCCGCGCTGCCCGTCGACGGCGTCCTCCTCGGCATGCACGGCGCGATGGTGGCCGATGGCTATGACGACTGCGAGGGCGACATGCTCGAGCGGGTTCGGGCGCTGGTCGGGCCGACCTGCGTCATCGGCGTCGAGCTCGACCCGCATTGCCACATGACCGCGAAGCGCGTCGGCCTCGCCGATATCATCGTCTGCTTCAAGGAATATCCGCATGTCGACATCCTGCCGCGCGCGGAAGAACTGCTGACCCTGGTGCTGAAGACGATCCGCGGCGAGATCCGGCCGGTCGCATCGCTCTACGACTGCGGCATGATCGCCTTCTATCCGACTACCTCCGAGCCAAACCTGTCCTTCGTGGCGCGACAGAAGAGCTTCGAGGGACGCGACGGCATCCTGTCCGTATCCTTCGTCCACGGCTTCCCCCATGCGGATGTGCCGGACATGGGCTCGCGAATGCTGGTCTACAGCGACGGTGACAAGGCCAAAGGCGCGGTCCTTGCCAGCCAGCTCGGCGAGGAGATCATCGCGCTGCGCGGCAGGACGGCTCCGCCCAATCTCGACTTCGTCGATGCGCTGGATCTCGCCCTCGCCGCAGACACGGCAAAAGGCCCCGCGATCATCGCGGAGCCTGCCGACAATGCCGGCGGTGGATCGGCGTCCGACAACACGCTGGCGCTGCGGGAGCTGATCGCCCGCGGCCTCGACAATGTCGCGGTCGCGCCGCTCTGGGACCCTCAGGCGGTGGCCTTCTGCCTCGCCGTTGGCCCCGGCGCGCGGCTGCGGCTGCGCATCGGCGGCAAGACCTCGGACCTCTCCGGCGATCCGGTCGATGCGGATTGCGAGGTGCTGGCGGTCGCCCGCGACCAGCATCAGAGCTTCGGCGAGGCCAAGGCGCCGGTCGGCGACCTCGCCGCTGTGCGGATCGGCGGCGTCACCGTCATCATGAACACCAACCGCTGCCAGGCGCTCGGACGCGAATTGTTCACTGCCCTCGGGCTCGACCCGTCATCCTACCGCCTGCTGGTGCTGAAATCCGCCCAGCACTTCATGGCCGGCTATGGCCCGATCGCCTCGCACGTCTTCTATTCGGAGACGCAAGGCCCCTCGACCCAGCGCTACGAGACCCATGCCTATTCCCGCATCGCCCGGCCGAAATGGCCGCTGGATGCGGAGGCGTCGGGTACGCTGCTGCTGTGACCGGCCGCTAGCGCACCTTTTCCGGGCTGAGATCGCTTTCGAGGCGCTGGGAATAGCGGCTCATCGTGTAGCAGGCGATGAAATAGACGAAGGCGGCGTAGAGATAGGCCTCCGTCGCGAAACCCAGCCAGTTGGAGTCGCCCAGCGCCGAGCGCAGCGTCGTGAAGAAGTCAAAGATGCCGATGATCAGCACCAGCGTCGTGTCCTTGAACAGGCCGATGAAGGTGTTGACCTGGGCGGGGATGGTGATCTTCAGCGCCTGCGGCAGGATGATGAAGCGCATGGTCTGCGCATAGTTCAGGCCGACCGAGGCGGCGCCCTCGAACTGGCCCTTGGGGATCGCCTGGAGGCCGCCGCGGAAGACCTCGGCCATGTAGGCCGCGGCGAAGACGATGAAGGCAATCTGCGCGCGGATCAGCCGGTCGATCTCGACGCCCTGCGGCATGAAGAGCGGCACGATGAAGGTGGCGATGAACAGGAGCGAGATCAGCGGCACGCCGCGGATGAACTCGATCCAGGCCACCGACAGCGCGCGGACGATCGGCCGCTTCGAGCGGCGGCCGAGCGCCAGCATGATGCCGATCGGATAGGCCATGGCGAGGCCGAAGACCGAGAGGAAGATGGTGACGAGCCAGCCGCCCCACAGCCGCGTCGCCACCGGCTCGAGGCCGGGAATGCCTATGCCGAGGACGGAGCCGCCCATCAGGCCCCACATCACCGCGAGCACGCCGAGCCAGCCATAGACGAGTTCGCGCCGCCAGAAGGCGCGCTGCGTCGAGAGCGCCACCATGGCTGCGAAGATCACCAGGACGGTTGCGGGCCGCCAGCGCTGCTCGAAGGGATAAAGCCCGAAGACCGAGAACCAGAACTTCTCGCCGATAAAGGCCCAGCAGGCGCCGCCCGCCTCGCGGCACTGGGCGGCCGTGCCGACGAAGGTGGCGTTGAACAGCGCCCAGGACAGGAACAGCGGCAGCAGCCAGGCGAGGAGCCCGAGGCAGACGAGCGTGATGACGGCGTTGCCGGGTGTGCCGAAATAGGTGCGCAGGAGCGCGACAGGCCAGGAGGGCCGGACGCTCGCCGGCGGCTTCAGGTCGGCGAGCCGCTCGCTGGCGACGAAGGCGGTGAAGGTGGCGGGGGCGACGGGAGGGTTCATGGGTCAGCGCTCCCGGATCGCGACGCGGCCGTTGTACCAGTTCATGAAGGCCGAGGTGACAAGGGAGATGGTCAGGTAGACCACGGCGAAGACGAGGATCACCTCCACCGCCCGGCCGGTCTGGTTCATCGTCGTGTTGGAGACGTGGACGAGGTCGGGATAGCCGATTGCCACCGCCAGCGACGAGTTCTTGGTGAGGTTGAGATACTGGCTGGTGAGCGGCGGGATGATGACCCGGAGCGCCTGCGGCAGGATGACGAGACGCATGATGCGCGGTGCCGGCAGGCCCAGCGCATTGGCGGCTTCCCACTGGCCCTTCGACACCGAGACGATGCCGCCGCGGACGATCTCGGCGATGAAGGCGGCGGTGTAGAGCACCAGGCCGAGCAGCAGCGCCACGAATTCCGGGGACAGCTCGACGCCGCCGGAGAAGTTGAAGCCCTGCAGAACCGGCACCGAGAGCGTTGCCGGGAAGCCTTGGGCCGCGAGGGCGAGGAACGGCAGGCCGAGGATCAGGCCGGCGGCGATGGGCAGCACCGGCGGGGCATCACCGGTCGCCTCGCGGCGGCGCTTCAGGGCCTTTGCCACGACGACACTGGCCACGATGCCGGCGACGAGGGCCCAGATGGCCGGCCAAAGCGCCGGCGACCACTCGACCCAAGGCATCTTCATGCCGCGGTTCGACAGGAACATGCCGGGTCCCACCGGCAAGGCCTGACGCGGGCCCGGCAGGGCGTTGATGATGGCGTACCAGAGGAAGAGCTGCAGCAGCAGTGGCGTGTTGCGGACAACCTCGACATAGCCGGCAACGATGCGGGCAAGCAGCGGGTTGGAGGACAGGCGCATCACGCCGACCGCGACGCCGAGCAGCGTCGCCAGAACGATGCCGACGACCGCGATGCGCAGCGTGTTGAGCAGGCCGACCACGATGGCGCGGCCATAGGTATCCGTGGGCGCGAAGCTGATCAGCCCCTCGCCAATGGCGAAGTTGGCCTGCCGCCCGAGATAGTCCCAGCCGAAGGTGAGACCACGGGCCAGCATATTGGCCGACATGTTGTTGAAGGCGGCCCAGACGACGACCACGACGAAGAGCACCAGCCCCGCCTGCAGGGCGAGCCCGCGTTTGACGGGATCGTTCCAGAACGCCGTCTTCGGCGCAGTCGGGCGGTCGGTTGTGGTCATGGCACTGTCCCGGGGCGGCGGCGGTTGGCGACGGGGCTTCGCAAATCCCGTGCCCGGTATGGCGAACCCCGGGGCGCGTGGCGCGCCCCGGGGCCGACGGTCATGTGAGGCGCGATCAGCGGGCCGGCGGGGCGTAGAGCAGGCCGCCGTTGGTCCAGGTGCGGTTCAGGCCGCGCTCCAGGCCAAGGGGCGTGTTCGTGCCGAGATGGCGCTCGAAGATCTCGCCGTAGTTGCCGAAGGCCTTGATGATGGCGCGCATGTAGCCCGCATCGGCGGCGCCGAGGGCAGCGCTCATGCCGGGCTCGGTGCCAAGCAGGCGACGGATGCGCGGATCGGTGGCGGTGGTGGCCATCTGGTCGACATTGGCCTGGGTGATGCCGAACTCCTCGGCGTCGATGAGACCGAAGACGGTCCAGGCCACGATGTTGGTGAGCTCCTCGTCACCCTGGCGGACGACGGGGGAGAGCGGCTCTTTCGAAATGCGCTCGGGCAGGATCACGTGGTCGCGCGGGTTGGTGAGCAGCACGCGGGCAGCGGCGAGCGCGGCGAAGTCGTTGGTGAAGACGTCGCAGCGGCCCTGGTCATAGGCGCGGCGCAGCTCGTCGAGCGCCTCGATGACCACCGGGCGGAAGGTCATGTTGTTCTGGCGGAAATAGTCCGCGAGGTTCAGCTCGGTGGTGGTGCCCGGCTGCACGCAGACGGTGGCACCGTTGAGCTGCTTGGCCGAGGTGACGTTGAGGCGGCGCGGCACCATCACGGACTGGCCGTCAAAGAAGACGATGGCCGGGAAGTTGAAACGGTTGACGCCGGTGTCGCGGGTCAGCGTCCAGGTGGAGTTGTTGGAGAGGATATCGACCTCGCCATTGGTCAGCGCGGGGAAGCGCGACTGGGTCGTCACCGGCACGAACTCGACCTTCGAGGGGTCGTTGAAGATGGTGATGGCGACGGCGCGGCAGATCTCGACGTTGAAGCCGCCCCAGACGCCCTGGGCGTTCGGCACGCCGAATCCGGGGTTGGACGGGCCCTGAACGCCGCAGCGGATGGTGCCGCGGGCCTTGATGGCGTCCAGATCGCGGCCGGCCTCGGCGGCCGTCGGGCCGAAGACGAGGGCGGAGGCCGCGAGGCCCGCCAGGACGAAGTTCCTTATCATTCCCAACTCTCCTGATGAGGTCCCGCTCGCCGGACGAGGGGTCGGCGGGGCAATCGTTGGCCACCGGTGCGTCCCGGAAGCTGCGCCAAGGTCTGCCCATGACGGCCAGCTTTTCAACGGGCCCATCAATCTCTGTGACAATTTGCATCAGCTGAGCTGATCGGTGGCAACGTACCGAGGTGCGTGCCGCTTCAGGCGTCACGCATTGCGTCAAATGACCGGAATCACGGTGCCACGACACCGTTGCATGTCGGCCCCCGTGCCCAAGGATGAGGCGACAGGCCGCAAGTCTGTAGCCGGCTCGGGCCGGGATGAGTGAGCGTTGCGGCGATCCGTCGCAGCAACGTCAACGGGTATCTGCCATGCTCAGACGGACGAATAGGACATGCCGCGCCAGGCTCGGGGGTCGAGGCCGTGGGCCTTGAGACGCGAGGCGAAGGTGGTGGGCCTGAGGCCGAGCCGCTCGGCCGCGCCGCCCGGACCGGAGATCTTGCCGCCGGCAAGTTCAAGGGCCGCGACGAGGCTGCGCCGGTCGCGCTGGCGCCGCTCCTCCTCGGTGAGGAGACCATCGGCCGGCACCACGATCGGCTCGGGAGCGGTGCGGCGCGGCGCACTCCCCGGCAGGTCGATGGCAAGGCGGCCGTTGCGGGCGAGGATCGCCGCGCGCTCGATCACGTTTTGTAGTTCTCGGACATTGCCGGGCCAGTCATAGGCGGCAAGGCGCCGGACATCGCCCTCCGACAGGCCGAGGCCGGAGACCTTCAGCTTGCGCTCGGCATGGCGAAGGAAATGCAGCGCGAGCGGGGCGACGTCGTCGATCCGCTCGCGCAGGGGCGCGGAGTGGATGGGGAAGACGTCGAGGCGGAAATAGAGATCCTCGCGGAAGCGCCCTGCCCGCACCTCGGCACGGAGGTCACGGTTGGTCGCGGCGATGACGCGCACGTCGACGCTGCGGGTGCGCTCCTCGCCGACACGCTCGAACTGGCCCTCCTGGAGGATGCGCAACAGCTTGCCCTGGAGCTCCAGCGGGATCTCGCCGACCTCATCGAGGAAGAGCGTGCCGCCATCGGCAAGCTCGAACCGGCCGATGCGGTCGCGCAGCGCGCCGGTAAAGGCGCCGCGCACATGGCCGAAGAACTCGCTCTCGAAGAGTTCGCGCGGGATGGCGGCGCAGTTGACGCGGATCAGCGGCCGATCGCGCCGGCTGCTCGCCTCGTGGATGGCGCGGCCGATCAGCTCCTTGCCGGTGCCGGATTCGCCGGTGACGAGAACAGTCGCGTCGGTCGGGGCAACGAGGTCGATCTGCCGCTGCACCTTCTGGATGGCGGCGGAGCGGCCGATGATGCCGCGGTGATTGCTTTCGAGGCGGATCTCCTCCTGGAGATAGGCGTTCTCGCGCTCCAACCGCTCACGCAAGCTGTCGACCTCCGCGAGGGCCTGGCGCAGCTTTTCCTCCGCCTCGCGACGCTGGCTGACATCGCGGAAGACGATCACGGCGCCGATGATGGCGCCGCGCTCGCGAATGGGCGTCGAGGTATATTCGACCCAGAGGGGCGTGCCGTCCTTCTTCCAGAAGACCTCGTCGGTGACCGTCTGCACTGCGCCATTACGGAAGGCGGCGTAGATCGGGCAGGCCTGGTTCGGGTAGGGCGAGCCGTCGGCGCGGTGGTGGTGGACAAGCGAATGCATGTCCTTGCCCACCAGCTCGTCCGCCGTCCAGCCGAGCAGCGCCTCGGCGGCGGGATTGACGAAGGTGGTCTTGCCATCGGCATTGACGCCATAGATCCCCTCGCCCGCCGCCTTCAGGATGAGCTGGTTCTCCTTCTCGATCGTGTGGAACAGGCGCTCGACCCGCTTCCACTCGTCGATGCCCTGGCGGAGCGTGCCGTCGGCATCGGCATCGATGTCACGGCGAAGGCGGGCCTCGAGGTCGACCATCGTCAGGAGGATGAGCGGCTCGGCACCGGCGCGCAGGACGGTAGCGGCATATTCGACGCGCAGCGTGCCGCCGCCGGCCTTCAGCGGTGAGAGGCTGCGGGTGTGGGCGACGCCCTTGTGCAGAACCTCCTCGGTGAAAACGACGAGGGCCGGGCGCTGGCCGCGGTGGAGATCGGTGACGCGCAGCGCCCGGAGCGCGGCTGCGGGATAGCCGAGCAGGCGCTCGGCAGCCGGATTGGCGTCGACGATGGCGGCCGAGCCGGGATCGATGACCAGTGCGGCCTCGGCGAGCGCGGTGAAGGCGGCTCCGGCGGGTGAAGCGGTCGGGATCACGGCGGACCTCCAGATGATGACGATTTATCGTGATCGCTTTCACGATCTTTCGTCAATCACGAATTCTCGTGAATTCGGCTGGTCACTCCCAATCCCCGAAATCTGCGGCTTTGCGCCAGCCCGGCCGGGTTGGCCTCACCCTTGCTAGCCCTTCGCCTGCGATCGCCGTCCACCGCAAGCCGAAGGATGACCCCATGGCCCTGTTCGACAATCCGTTCAATGCCGCGAAGCGTTCCCTCAAGGGCTGCGTCTGCGGCCGCCATGGCTCCGATGCCGAGCACGAGGCCTCCATCCGCGCCGAGGCGACCGCCGTCGAGGCGGCCGGCGAGGAGAGCCGCTATCGCCGGATCGTCGAGCAGGCGGTCATGCGCGCGCTCTTTCCCAATGACACGCACCGCCGCGCCTTCCTGCGGACCGTCGGCGCCACGACCGCCGCTGCCGCCATCGCCAGCTTCTTCCCCATCGGCGCGGCGACCGAGGCGCTCGCCCAGACCGGCCCGATCGAGAAGAAGGACCTCAAGGTCGGCTTCATCCCGATCACCTGCGCCACGCCCATCATCATGGCCCATCCGCTGGGCTTTTATTCGAAGCACGGCCTCAACGTCGAAGTGGTGCGGACCGCCGGCTGGGCGGTCATCCGCGACAAGACGCTGAACAAGGAATATGACGCCGCCCACATGCTGGCGCCGATGCCGATCGCCATCACCATGGGCGTCGGCTCGAACCCGATCCCCTATTCGGTCTCGGCGATCGAGAACATCAACGGCCAGGCGATCACGCTGGCCAACAAGCACAAGGACAAGCGGGATCCGAAGGACTGGAAGGGCTTCCGCTTCGCCGTGCCCTTCGACTTCTCGATTCACAACTACCTGCTGCGCTACTACCTCGCCGAGGCCGGCCTCGATCCCGACCGCGACGTGCAGATCCGCGCCGTGCCGCCGCCGGAGATGGTCGCCAACCTGCGCGCCGACAATATCGACGGATTCCTCGGCCCCGATCCGTTCAACCAGCGCGCGGTCTTCGATGGCGTCGGCTTCATCCACATCCTCTCCAAGGAACTGTGGGACGGCCATCCCTGCTGCGCCTTCGCAGCCAGCCGCGAGTTCGTCACCACCATGCCGAACACCTACCGGGCGCTGCTCAAGGCGATCATCGACGCCACGGCCCATGCGCAGAAGGCCGAGAACCGCAGGGAGATCGCCGCGGCCATCGCCGCGCCGAACTACCTCAACCAGCCGGTCACGGTGCTGGAGCAGATCCTCACCGGCACTTTCGCTGACGGCCTCGGCCAGGTGAAGCGCGATCCGAACCGCATCCAGTTCGACCCGTTCCCGTGGGAGAGCTTCGGGGTCTGGATCCTCACGCAGATGAAGCGCTGGGGCCAGATCCGGGGCGACGTGGACTATAACGGCATCGCCCGTCAGGTCTTCCTCGCCACGGACGCCGCCGCGATGATGCGAGAGCTCGGCCTCACCCCGCCGGCCACATCCAGCAAGAGCTTCTCGGTGATGGGCAAGACCTTCGATCCCGCAAAGCCCGAGGAGTACATCGCCTCCTTCGCCATCAAGCGCAGCTGAGGCGACGGCCCACCGCCATCGGAGCTCCCATGTCCCGGCCTCCCGTCCCGCCGTTCACCCTCGAGACGGCGCGCCAGAAGGTGCGCGCCGCCGAGGACGCGTGGAACACCCGCGATCCCGACCGGGTCGCCCTCGCCTATACCGAGGGCAGCACTTGGCGGAACCGCTCGGAGTTCTTCGCCGGACGGCCGGCTATCCGCAGCTTCCTCGCCGCCAAATGGGCGAAGGAGCACGACTACCGGCTGATCAAGGAGCTCTGGGCGTTCCACGAGCACCGCATCGCCGTGCGCTTTCAGTACGAGTGGCACGATGCTGCGGGCCAGTGGTTCCGCTCCCACGGCAATGAGCAGTGGCAGTTCGACGCCGACGGCTACATGGAGCGGCGCGAGGCCAGCATCAACGACGTGCCGATCACGGAAGCCGAGCGCCGCTTCACCTGGCCGCTCGGCATCCGCCCTGCCGATTTCCCCGGCCTGACGGAGCTCGGCCTGTGACACCCGTCCTTCCAACCATCGAGGTCCGGCCATGACGCGCTCGATCGGCCTTCGCGCCCTCGTCCTGTCCCTGGTGATCCTGACCATCTTCCTCGCCGCCTGGCACGTCGCGGTCAGCGGCGGCGGCGGTGGCGGCCAGACGGTCGATCCGGAATATGCCAAGCTCGTCGGCGCTGCGGCCGCCACCGGCGGCCAGACGCCGATGCCCGGCCCGATCGATGTCGGCCGGACGATCTGGAAGCACCTCTCCGACCCGTTCTACGTGCGCGGCACGAACGACATGGGCATCGGCATCCAGCTCGCCTATTCGCTCGCCCGCGTGCTGCTCGGCTTCGGCATCGCCGTGGCCGTGGCGGTGCCGCTCGGCTTCCTCATCGGCATGTCGCCGCTGGTCTATCGGGCGCTCGATCCCTTCATCCAGGTGATGAAGCCGATCTCGCCGCTCGCCTGGATGCCGCTCGCCCTCTACACGATCAAGGATTCCTCGCTCTCCTCGATCTTCGTGATCTTCATCTGCTCGCTCTGGCCGATGCTGATCAACACCGCCTTCGGCGTCGCCTCGGTCCGCAAGGACTGGCTGAACGTCGCCCGCACGCTGGAGGTCGGGCCGGTGCGCAAGGCCTTTACGGTGATCCTGCCAGCCGCGGCGCCCACCATCCTCACAGGCATGCGCATCTCGGTCGGCATCGCCTGGCTCGTCATCGTCGCGGCCGAGATGCTCGTGGGCGGCACCGGCATCGGCTACTTCGTCTGGAACCAGTGGAACAACCTGTCGCTGACCGACATCATCACGGCCATCCTGCTGATCGGCCTCGTCGGCATGGTGCTGGACCAGATCCTCGCCCGCCTCACCCGCCTCGTGACCTATCAGGAGTGACGCGCGTGGCCTCGTCCTACATTTCCATCGAGGGCATCGCCCGCCGCTTCCCCGCCCCCGAGGGCGGCAAGACCACGATCTTCGAGGACCTCTGGTTCGGCATGGACCGCGGCGAGTTCGTCTGCGTCATCGGCCATTCCGGCTGCGGCAAGACGACGGTGCTGAACATCCTCGCCGGCCTCGACGAGCCGACCGAGGGTGCGGTGATCATCGACGGCAAGGCCATCGAAGGCCCGAGCCTCGACCGCGCCGTCATCTTCCAGAGCCATGGCCTGCTGCCGTGGCGCACCGTGCTCGGCAATGTCGCCTATGCCGTCGCGTCGAAATGGCGCGACTGGCCGAAGGCGAAGGTGGAGGAGCATGCGCGCAAGGCCATCGCCACGGTGGGTCTTGCCGGCGCCGAGATGAAGAAGCCCTCGCAGCTCTCGGGCGGCATGAAGCAGCGCGTCGGCATCGCCCGGGCGCTGTCCATCGAGCCGAAGATCATGCTGATGGACGAGCCCTTCTCCGCCCTCGACGCGCTGACCCGCGGCACGCTGCAGGACGAGGTGCGGGGTCTCTGCCGCACCACCGGCCAGACCGTCTTCATGATCACCCATGACGTCGACGAGGCCATCTATCTCGCCGACAAGATCGTGCTGATGACCAACGGGCCGGATGCCCGCATCGCCGAGATCGTGGTCAATCCTTTGCCGGCTGACCGTTCGCGCCACGACGTGCACAAGCACCCGGCCTTCTATCCCGTGCGCAACCACATCATCGACTTCCTGGTGACCCGCTCGAAGAGCTTTGCCGCCGAGCTCGCCACCCCCGGCAAGGTGTGGAACCGCCGCTCGCCGCCGCTGGTCACGCCCGGCGCCCCCGATCCGACGCCGCCGCTGGCGCGCGCCGTCTGACAACCCCGACCACCACAAAACACCCCAAGGAGACGGACGATGATCCGCGAAGAGCTCACGGAAAAGATCCTCGACATCAAGCGCGAGAAGGGCTGGACCTGGAAGCACATCACCGACGAGATCGGCGGCATGTCGCCGGTCCTCGTCATCGGCGCGCTGCTCGGCCAGCACAAGCTGGTGAAGCCGCTGGCGAAGAAAGCCGCGGCGCTGTTCGGCCTCACGAGCGCCGAGGAGGCCATGCTCAACGAGGTGCCCTATCGCGGCACCGGCACCTCCATGCCGCCGACGGACCCGCTGATCTACCGCTTCTACGAGCTGGTGCTGGTCAACGGCCCGGCCTGGAAGGCGATCATCGAGGAGGAGTTCGGCGACGGCATCATGTCGGCCATCGACTTCAACATGGAGTTCGAACGCGAGCCCAACCCCAAGGGCGACCGGGTGAAGATCACCATGTCCGGCAAGTTCCTGCCGTTCAAATATTACGGCAACGAGCAGGGCATCCCGGATTACGGCTTCAAGGAAGCGTGAGGGCGAAGGCCCTTCCCGGTGGGGCGGCGGCGGGCCAGACTGCCGCGCGCCTCATCCGGGAGCCCTGCCTTGCGCGCCGCCGCGATCGCCTTCTCCCTCGCGGCGCTCACCGCCCCGGTCGCCCGCGCCGATTGCCCGCCGGCCGATCCTTGCCGCCTTGCCGAGGGCCGCTACGCGCTGGCGGCGCCCTCCGCTTGGGACGGCAAGACCCCTTTGCCCCTCGTCGTCTTCTTCCACGGCCTCGGCGACACGCCCGCGGCCGTACTGTCGCGCACCGACATGATGCGCATCGTCGAGGAAAGGCGCATTCTCCTCGCCGTGCCGGAAGGCATCGACGCCCGCTGGTTCGTCCGCCCCGGCAGTCCGCGGCCACGCGATGATCTCGCTTTCGCCGCGGCGGTCGCGGAGGACGTGATGGCGCGCCACCCGGTCGACCCCGCGATGGTGGTCGCCAGCGGCTTCTCGGCCGGGGCCTTCCTCACCTGGACGCTGGCCTGCGAGCGGCCCGGCCGGTTCACCGGCTTCCTCCCCATCGCCGGCGGGTTCTGGGACCCCGTGCCGGAGGGCCCCTGCCCCGGCGGGCCGGTGGCGATCCGCCATGTCCATGGCCGCGCCGACCGCACCGTGCCGCTCGCCGGGCGGGCGCTCTCCGGCGGGGCGCGGCAGGGCGACATGCGGGCGAGCCTTGCCACTGCCCTCGTCACCAACCACTGCGCGCCGGTGCCGGAGGTGGCGGAGATGGCGGGCGAGACCTGCACCACATGGCGCGGCTGCCGCGGCGGCGCGCTCACCTTCTGCACCCATCCCGGCGGGCACGACATGGATGGCCGCTTCATCGCCGACGGCCTCGCCTGGCTGCGCACGGTGCCGCGACCAGCGAAATGAGACGACAGCAGACATGCCATGCCGGAGGACATGCGGCATGGTCAGCCCCTGCCGACGCAGGAGCCGTTGGCGCTCCCCATTGACGCGCTGGCGTGCCTCAGAAGCCGGCCTGGACCGCAATGATCGTCTCGGAGCGGATGTCCTCGGTGAGCTGTTCCTCGAGCCGGCTGAAATCCGGCGTCGTCTTCAGCTTGTAGGACCTGGGATGGGCGAAGGGGATCGCGACCTCGCTCTTGAAGCGGCCGGGCCTCGCGCTCATCACCAGCACGCGGTTCGCCATGAACACCGCCTCCTCGATGTCGTGGGTGACGAAGAGGACGGTCTTGCGGTGCTCCTCCCAGATGGAGAGCAGCAGTTCCTGCATCAGCGAGCGGGTCTGGTGGTCGAGCGCACCGAAGGGCTCGTCGAGCAGCAGGACCTTCGGGTCATTGGCGAGCGCGCGGGCGAGCGCGGCGCGCTGCTGCATGCCGCCTGAGAGCTGCTTCGGGTAATGGTTGGCGAACTGGGTGAGGCCGACCTGCGCCATCAGCTTCTCGGCGATGGCGCGGCGCTCGGCCGACGGCGTGCCGCGCTCCCGCGGCCCGAAGGCGATGTTCTCGGCCACCGTCAGCCAGGGGAAGAGCGTGTAGCTCTGGAACACCATGCCGCGGTCGGCGCCGGGACCGGAGACGGGCTTGCCATCGAGGGTCACCGTGCCGGTGGTCGGCCGGTCGAGGCCGGCGACGATGCGCAGCAGCGTGGACTTGCCGCAGCCGGAGGGGCCGAGGATGGCGACGAAATCGCCCTCGGTGACGGTGAGATCGACCGGCGCGAGCGCCTGGACGGGAGCTCCCCCGCGCACGCCCGGAAAGGTGCGCGAGACGCCCGCAACGACGACGCCGCTCATATGGTGCTCCAGGGAAACAGCTTCTGGTTCACGGCCTTGAACACGAAGTCGGAGATGAGGCCGATGACGCCGATGACGATGATGCCGAAGATCATCTGGCCGGTGGCGAGCAGCGCCTGGCTCTCGATGATCATGTGGCCGATGCCCGAGGATGAGCCGATGAGCTCGGCGACGATGACATAGGTCCAGGCCCAGCCGAGGACGAGGCGCAGGATCTCGGCGATCTGGGGGGCGGCATAGGGCACCATGACGCGGGCGACGATGCCCTGGTCGCGGGCGCCGAGGGTGAGCGCCGCCTCGACGAGGTCGCGGCGGATGGAGCCGACCGCCACCGCCACCATGAGGACGATCTGGAAGACCGAGCCGACGAAGATGACGAGGAGCTTCTGCTTCTCGCCGACGCCGGCCCAGAGGATGAAGAGCGGGATGAAGGCCGAGGCGGGCAGGTAGCGGGCGAAGGAGACGAAGGGCTCGAAAAAGGCCTCGACCGGCTTGTAGGCACCCATGGCGAGCCCCAGCGGCACGGCGACGAGGGCCGCGAGGATGAACCCGCCGACGACGCGCCAGACCGTCACGCCGATATCGACGAGGAAGCCGTGATTGGTGATGAGGTACCAGCCCTCGCGCAGCATGGTGACGGGATCGGCGAGGAAGATTTTTGGCACCAGGCCGCCGAAGGTGACCGCTGCCCAGGCCGCGAAGAAGATCACGAAGAAGGCGATGCCGAGGACGACGCGCGCCGCCGGCGATACGGGCTCGAGGGGTTTCATGGGGTCATCCGGAGGACCGAGAAGGTAGACAAGGCACGGAACGCGTCATGCCCGGCACAAGGCCGGGCATGACGATTTGAGCAGTGGCGACATCTGCCGCCGACCGGCGCTTCCGCTTACTGGATGAAGCGCGTGTCGACCATGGTGTCGAAGTTCGGCTTGTTGCGGATGATGCCGAGCTCCAGCAGAAGGTCGGCGGCCTTCTCGGAGAAGGTGCGCCACTCACCGGCGAAGAAGGTCCTGTTCGCCGCCTGGTCCTGCCAGCGCAGGTACTGGGCGGAATTGCCGAACTGCTCCGCCGTCTGGCGCACATCGGCGCCCATGATGCGGAAGGCCTCGGCCTGGTTGGTCTTGATCATCTCCAGAGCCTCGAAATAGCTCTTGGCAAGCGCCCGCACGGCGGCCTCGTTGGCCTGGATGAAGGCCGGGGTGCAGCCGAACGTGTCCATCACCATCGGATAGTCGAGGGTGGTGGCGATGATCTTGCCGGCCTGCGGTGCATTGCGCACCGAGGACAGGAACGGCTCGTAGGTCATGGCGGCATCGTTCTGGCCGGCGACGAAGGCCTGGGCGGCGGCTCCCGGCTCCATGTTGACGATGGTGACGTCGCGGATGGAGAGGCCGTTCTCCCGCAGCATCCAGGCGAGGGTGAAATAGGGCGCGGTGCCCGGCGCCGAGGCGGCGACGGTCTTGCCGCGCAGGTCGCGGATCGAATTGATGCCGTTGCGCACGGCCATGCCGTCGGCGCCATAGCTCTTGTCGAGCTGGAAGAGCTGGGTGGTGGCGATGCCGTTGGCGTTCCAGACGATCCAGGTCTCGACCGTGGTGGCGGCGCACTGGATGTCGCCGGAGGCGATGGCGAGGTGGCGGCTGGCCTGAGGGATCTTGCGGATCGTCACGTCGAGGCCGTTGCGGGCGAAGATGCCGGCTTCCTTGGCAAGGGTCAGCGGGGCGAAGCCGGTCCAGCCGGAAATGCCGATGGCGACCTTGGTCTGGGCGAAGGCCGGGCCCGCGACGGCGAGACCGAGGCCAAGCGCCGCGCCGGCCAGGAGGCGGCGCAGGGTGGACGGTTGCGACATGGTTGTTCTCCTCTGGCGGCCGTCTTGGAAAGAGCCGCTACTGCCCGCACTCTAGGTGGGCGGTTCCATGCTGTGGCATACGGATTTATGCGTATCCCACCGAAATTTTGCGCCGCAGCACGGGGATGATGGCCTTGGGTCCTGTCCAACAGCGGGGCCATGCGACAATGACGGCCTGAACGAGAGGACATGCGCATGACCGCAACGACCGCCCTGCCCGCCGCTGCCGAGGTCGTCGCCTTCTGGCGCGAGGCGGGCGAGGACGCCTGGTTCACCAAGGACGAGGCCTTCGACGCGCGGTTCCGCGAGCGCTTCTGGGAGGCGCATTTCGCCGCGGCGCGCCGCGCGCTCGACGGCTTCATGGCAAGTCCGGAGGGCGCCCTCGCCCTGATGATCCTGCTCGACCAGTTCCCGCGCAACGCCTTCCGCGGCACCGGCCACATGTATGCGACGGATCCGCTAGCCCTTTCCTTCGCCGGAATCGCGGACAAGCGCGGCGATGCCGCCCATGTCGATCCGGCCCTGCGGGTGTTCCTGTCCCTGCCCTACTCGCATTCGGAGGTGCTGGCGGACCAGGATCGCGCGGTGGACCTCACCCGCGCCATTGGCGGCGACACGCATGCCCACGCCATCGGCCATCGCGACGTCATCGCGCGGTTCGGGCGCTTTCCGCACCGCAACGCGATGCTGGGCCGAACAACGACGGCGGAGGAACATGCGTTCCTGGATGGTGGTGGGTTCGCGGGGTGAGATTTACAACCCAAGCAGATCCGACAGTTTTTTACCATACTCCGCGGCATCCTTCTCAACATCTGTCAGCACTTTTGCGCACTCATCGATAAGCTTAACGTAATGATCATAACTCCCTGAATGCCTCACAATGTCCTCGAGCTCGGACCCCATATTAGAAATATCTGCCTCATCGATCCCATTATACCACTTGCCGTCCACGTAGTATGCTACGCCGAATAAATCCTGGTCCTTTCCCGCGCCCATGTCGCTCATATATCTGTTAAATATTTCCGATACTCTCGGCCATCGTTTTTGATCAAATTTTGCTTCTCCCATACCGAAGTTGTATGAACGCTCCTCTTTGTTAATTGATCGATTGTATATGGATAGAAATTCAAGCATCCTCGAATTCACAACCATTGGATAATATGTCTTTGACACCTTTTTTTAATTTCCTATTTCGACTAAACACTCCGTGAATGTAAAATACTGCCCCTTCAACGTCTAACAATTTATAGACTCTCTGCGCTTCTGGCATTTTTGTAACAACCGCTGCGTTTGCCAATGCAGATTTTGCAATTGTTGCGTTAAATCGTCGCCGTCCAATACCGTACAGCATAGGCATTACCATATCATAACGAGCCGTTATTACCTTCTCAGCAGTTCTCGTCATCATATCATCGTCAAAACTTGCCATGCAAAGAGCAGCAAAATATTCCTGAAACGAGCGGTGAGAGAACACGTACTCAAGCCCGTCTCTCTGTATTATACACACATTCTCGTACAAATCCTGACGGACGTCTCGCGGCTCGCATCTGACTTCCGCTGCATCAATAGCTTTTTCGAGATACTGATCTAATTCTCTTTCCGTGAATCTGAATTTCTCATCTAAGTAGCTCAACAGGCATGTGTATGCTAAAATTTCTCGAAACCTCTCCTCCGGAAGCGACGATTTCAGTTGACGCCTAAAAGCTCCTTTACTTGCATCATGGCGACGAAATAGCGTAATAAATGCACGTTCGTAAAATAAGTGCCTGTCCGCGGGTATGTCTGCAAATTGATCAAACGCGATCAGCATGAGACAAGCAAGGAGCGGAATTTCAAGAAAGGATTTGTGTGTATTAAAAAGGTCTGATTCTATTGCTTCAATAAAACGCTTCTTTACGACGACATCAAAATCGGTCTTTTGTATGAGAGTTATAACTGACTCCTTGGACAACGGGCACATACGGAATATCGTAAATCGCTCCCAGCTTGGCCCATCTTCTTTTTCGCGAGTGCTGACAACTATAATATTATCTCCATACTCATCAGCCAAGCGAAGTATTTCTCGTTCTGCAGCCTGCTGTCGAGCTAGAGGCACCTCGTCTAGAGCATCCAATAATATTATAAAGCTTCCATCTCGAAGCATTGATGTAAATATCTCGCGCGAGCCCTCAGGCACCACACTCGATGAAAATATCGTACTGTATATAAACTCGTCGATTTTCTCGGGTGCACTATCGACATAGTTCCGCAGTTCGACGAATATCGGAATCCGAGAGGCTGAGCGCACAGCCATCGCGGTCCACAGAAACTTCATAAACACGCTTTTCCCAGTTCCTCCACTGCCCACTATCATTACTTTTTTCTTTTTTTCGATTAATTCGATCGCAGCAAAGTCGTCAATCTGCGATTTCTTTGACGTTTCGAAGTTTAGTGGCACGTATACGTCAAATATATTTATTGGTTCATCTTTTTCAATAAGTGTTTTTATCTGCGTACATCTCTCATAGGTCTTTTCGGCATATGATTTTAAAACCGTATCTATCGCCTTTTTGCTTTTCCTATGCTTATTGTTGAAAAAACCGTCTAGAAGGTTGCTGGCAACGATACCGGCTCCTTTTTTTGCTCCCTCCTCAAGAAGCGAGAATGCAAAACTCTCAAGCACAGCAGACCTCCTTGATTGTGCTGCTAGCGTTGAGCAACTTTTGGGCGGCGGTCAACTCCTCCAGTTGCTCAGGAGGTTGGTGTTGACGTCCGACGTCGCCTATGGAGCTGTTTTTGGGATAATGGCGATCCCGGCAGGGCTCGAACCTGCGACATTCTGCTTAGAAGGCAGATGCTCTATCCAGCTGAGCTACGGGACCGAAGGAGCCCGCCGCCGCCCCGCCCTCAATGGGTCCAGGCGCCGACGCGGTTGAACTTGAAGTTGTCGGAATAGGCGGCGAGGCGTCTCTTCGGCTCCTCGGCCTCGAAGACCTGATAGGCGAGGCCGTTCTTCTCGGCATAGGCGATGGCCTCCTCCTTCGTCGCGAAGGAGAGCTTCACCTGCTGCGCCATGTCGGTGGAGCTGGTGTAGCCCATCAGCGGCTCGACGGTGCGCGGGGCGGCCGGCTCGAATTCGAGGTGCCACTGACCGGTCTTGGCCTGTCCGGACTGGGTGGCGGTCCTTGCGGGCTTGTAGATACGGGCGACCACGGCATTCCTCCGAAGGCTGGTCGGGGCGACTGGATTCGAACCAGCGACCTAGAGTACCCAAAACTCTCGCGCTACCAGGCTGCGCTACGCCCCGTGATGCAAGGCAATAACCGAGCGCCGCGGCAGCGGCAAGCGGCGCGGCGGCTCCCGCCTCAGCCGCGGAAGAACGGGTGCTCGACCCGGTCGCCGGCGGCGATCCCGAGGCGTCTCGCCGTGCCCGCGATGACCTCCAGCACGCCCTTCACCGGCCCATTCGAGGAGATGGTCGCCTCGGAGAAGGGCGTGGTGTTCTCGGCGATGTGGTTGATGAGGCCGTTCGCCCGGATGAAGACCATATCGAGCGGAATGTAGGTGTTCTTCATCCACATGGAGACCTCGGTCTCCCGCGCGCCGAATTCGAAGAGCATGCCGCGGCCCTCGGGCAGTTCGCGGCGGAACATCAGGCCGCGCGAACGCGTCTCCGGCGTGTTGGCGATCTCGACGACGAAGGGATGGCGGGCGCCGGATCGCGTGACGATGGCGAGCTGGCCGGTTTCACCCTGGGCGAAGGCCGCATCGGCTGCGAAAGCCGGCACGGCCGGCAGCAGGAGCGCCGCGCCAAGGAGGCGGCGGCGGTCGAGCCGAAGGTCGGCGAGGGCAAGGTCGGTGGTCACGGCGCTGGGCATGGCCGCGGTTCTAGCCCGTCAATGGGAGGCTGGAAAGGGTGCACCGTCGGGCCGCACCTCGGCGGCCACAGTCCCTTCGAGCCGTCGCCGTAGCGCACCAGCACCCACTGGCCGGGGCGCAGCTCGGTCATGCCATAACGCCGGAGCGTCTCCATGTGGACGAAGATGTCCGGGGTGCCCGGGCCGCGCGACAGGAAGCCGAAGCCACGCAGGCGGTTGAACCACTTCACCTCGGCGCGCTCCAGCCCGGAGGTCGGCACGACGTGGACATGGGTGCGCGGCGGCGGCAGCTGGGCCGGATGGACCGCGGTCGATTCGTCCATGGACAGGACGCGGAAGGCCTGGAGTCCGCGCTGGCGGGCGGTCGCCTCGACGACGATGCGGGCGCCCTCATAGGCCGTCTGGAAGCCGTCACGGCGCAGCGTGGTGACGTGCAGCAGAACATCAGGTCCGCCGCCATCCGGCACGATGAAGCCGTAGCCCTTGGCCACGTCGAACCACTTGATAGCGCCGGCGACTTCGACGAGATCAGTCGGAACGGCTTCCGGGGACAGCTGCGCATCGTCCCGCAGCCGCTGACCGTCTTTGTTCACGGGGCCATTCGCATCGGAACTATCCGACGTCATCACACTCACCGCCGCGCTCTCGGGATCTTGGCCTCGATCCCTGCCAACCCTGATTCTCACCATGAGGATAGCACCCGCCTTGCGCCGGCAAAGCCCAAAATTCAGGTTTCCCGCGTCGTCCCCACACCTTTGGTGGACGAGGCGTTGACGCGCCGTCACGAAACCTGCGGGAGTTGCAGCCGTTCCATCACAGCCTCAAGCAGCGGCCCGATCTCGGTCCTGAGGACCATGGCGGCGAGGTCGTCGAGGGGCGTCGGCTCCCGGTTGATGATGACGAGGGACGCGCCGCGCTCGGCGGCCGCCGCCGGCAGGCCTGCGGCCGGGTGCACGACGAGCGAGGAGCCGATGGCGAGGAACAGGTCGCAATCGGTGGCGAGTGCGGCGGCGCGGCGCATCTTGTCCTCCGGCATGGCCTGGCCGAAGGAAATGGTGGCGGACTTCACCGGCCCTTCGCAGGCCTCGCAATTCGGCGGCTCGCCGCGCGCCTCGAAGCGCTGACGCACCCAGCCGAGATCATAGCGGCGCTGGCAGGCAAGGCAGGTCGCATAGGTGCCGTTGCCGTGGATCTCGATCAGCCGCTCCTCCGGAACGCCGGAATCCTGGTGCAGATTGTCGATGTTCTGGGTGATAATCGCGTCGAGCCGGCCGGCGCGCACCAGCGCCGCGAGCGCCAGATGGCCGCGGTTCGGCGCGGCGCCGCGATAGCTGTCATCCATGGTGAACTTGCGCCGCCAGGCTTCGGCGCGCGCCTCGCGGCTCGCCACGAAGGCCTGGAACGGGATCGGCTTGTTCTGCGTCCACAGGCCGCCCGGCGAGCGGAAATCGGGAATGCCGGATTCGGTGGAGATTCCCGCGCCCGTGAAGGCGACCGCACGGCTGGACTGTGCAAGGAGGCTTGCAAGTTCGTCCGCCGCCGTCTTCAACTCCGCATCCGCCATCGACACCTCCCGCACGAAGGGCTTCCCCCAATGCGTTACCTGCACACCATGGTCCGCGTCACCGACCTCGACCAGTCACTCGATTTCTACTGCAACAAGCTCGGCCTGGTTCAGGTGCGCAAGAACGACTTTCCGCAGGGCAAGTTCACCCTCGTCTTCCTCTGCGCCCCCGAGGACAAGGCGGCGGCGGAAGCGGCGATCGCTGCCGGCCGTCGCGACGCGCCCATGCTGGAGCTCACCTATAACTGGGACCCGGAAGCCTATTCGGGCGGGCGCAATTTCGGCCATCTCGCCTATGAGGTCGATGACATCTACGCGACCTGCGAGAAGCTGATGAAGGCGGGGGTCACCATCAACCGCCCGCCGCGCGACGGCCGCATGGCCTTCGTCCGCTCGCCCGACGCCATCTCCATCGAGATCCTGCAGAAGGGCGATGCCAAGGCTCCGGCGGAGCCCTGGGCCTCGATGCCCAATACCGGGGCCTGGTGAGCCCTTGTTCGCGCTGAATCCGCAGGTCGTCGACACCGGCACGCCGCCGATCCCCGCGGCGCGCGCCTGGATGGCCTCCTATGATGGCAGCCGTGGCCCTGCCATCGACCTCTCGCAGGCAGCCCCCGGCGCGCCGCCCCCGGCGGAACTGCTGGCCCGGCTCGGCGCGGCGGCGGCAAAGCCGGAGGTCGCGCGCTATGGCGCGATCCTCGGCGATGCGGCGCTGCGCGAGGCCTATGCGCGGGATGTCGCGGCGGCCTATGGCGGCGATATCGGCCCTGCCGATGTCGCCATCACCGCGGGATGCAACCTCGCCTTTCTCGCGGCGGTGCTCGCGGTGGCGGGGCCGGGATCCTCGGTGATCCTGCCCGCGCCCTGGTATTTCAACCACCAGATGACCCTGCAGATGCTCGGCATCGGCGTCACGCCCCTGCCCTGCCGTCCCGAGGATCGCTTCGTGCCGGACGTCGCCGCTGCGGAAGCCCTCATCGACGCGACGACGCGGGCGCTGGTGCTGGTCACGCCGAACAATCCGACCGGGGCGATCTATCCGGAGGAGGTCATCGCCGCCTTCGCGGAACTCGCCCGCCGGCGTGGCCTCGCGCTGATCATCGATGAAACCTATCGCGATTTTCTCGCCGACGGCGCCAACCGCGCCCATGGCCTCCTCGCCCAGCCGACCTGGCGCGACACGGTGATCCAGCTCTATTCATTCTCGAAGAGCTATGCTGTGCCCGGCCACCGCGCAGGCGCGATCACCGCCGGGCCGGAGGCCATGGGCGAGATTCTTAAGGTGCTGGACAGCGTGCAGATCTGCGCCGCACGCCCCGCCCAGGAGGCGCTTGCCTGGGCGATCGATGGCACGGCGGACTGGCGCGCCGCGATGCGCACGACGATCAACGGCCGCATCGCCGCCTTCGCCCGTGTCGTTCAGGCCTGCCCGGGCTGGTCCATCTCCTCGATCGGCGCCTATTTCGCCTATGTGCGGCACCCGTTCGCCGGTGTGCCGGCCGAGCGTGTGGCGGAGAGCCTCGCGCGGGAGCGCGGCGTTCTCGGCCTGCCCGGCTCCTATTTCGGCCCGGGCCAGCAGGATCACCTGCGCTTCGCCTTCGCCAATGCCGACGAGGCCGCCATCGCCGGCCTGCCGGCACGGCTGGCGGGGCTCGATCCCTGACACACCTCAGGGCCGCGGCGGGCGCCGACCGCCGTGGGCCTCTAGAGCTCCATCACCGCCTGCACGCCGGGCACCGCCTTGATGGCGCCGGCGATCTGCGGCGAGACGGCGAAGCGGCCGGGCAATTTCACCTCGACCTCGCTCGCCGCATCCGCGAGGCGGATGACGAGGCTGACTTCGCCGTCGCCCTTGCCGGGCAGGCGCTTCGCCACGCTGTCGACGGCGCCGAGATCCTCGATGAAGACGCGGAAGCCCTTCTGGACGCGCACCGCCGCCTCATCGAGCGGCTCGACCGACTGGATGCGGATGCGCACGTCCTCGCCCTGCACCTCTGCGCCGACCGCCATCAGCACGGCGCGGCCGGGCTCCAGCAGGTCGCGGTAGAGGGCAAGGCCTTCCGAGAAGAGCACGCCCTCATAATGGCCTGACGGGTCGGAGAAGGTGACGATGCCCATCTTGTTGCCGGTCTTGGTGCGGCGCTCCTGCCGGGCGGTGACGACCCCGGCGAGGCGCCCGGCACTCGCCCCCTGGCGCACCGAGCGGGCGAACTGGGCATAGGGCTCGATGCGCAGCCGCTTCAGCGCCGCCTGGTAGTCATCGAGCGGATGGCCGGAGAGGAAGAAGCCTATGGCCTTGTATTCCTCGTCGAGCTTCTCGGCCGGCAGCCAGGGCTCGACCTTCGGAACGCGGATGAGCGGCGCGCCAGAGCCGCCGAAAAGCTCGTCCTGGCCGAGCGCCCTGCCCTCGGCCTGGCGCTGCGCCTCGGCCAGCACCTGGTCGATGGCGGCGAAGGCGGCGGCGCGGTTCGGCTCGAGGTCGTCGAAGGCGCCGGCGGAGGCGAGGTTCTCCAGCGTCTTGCGGTTGAGCATGCGCGGATTGATGCGCTGGGCGAAGTCGCCGAGGTCGCGGAAGGGCTTGTCGCCGCGCGCCTGGACGATGGCCTCGACCGCCTGGGCGCCAACCCCCTTCACCGCCGCGAGCGCATAGAGAATGCGCCCGTCCGCGACGTCGAAATGCACACCCGAGCGGTTGATGCTCGGCGCATCGACGGCGATGCCGAGACGCAGCGCCTCGCGGCGGAATTCCGAGAGCTTGTCGGTGTTGGAGAGGTCGAGGGTCATGGAGGCGGCCATGAACTCCACGGGATAGTTCGCCTTGAGATAGGCCGTCTGGTAGGAGACGAGCGCATAGGCCGCCGCGTGGCTCTTGTTGAAGCCGTAGTCGGCGAATTTGGCGAGCAGGTCGAAGATCTCGTCGGCCTTGGCCTTGGGGATCGACCGCTCGACGCAGCCGGAGACGAAGCGCTCGCGCTGCTTGTCCATCTCCGCCTTGATCTTCTTGCCCATGGCGCGGCGCAAGAGGTCGGCCTCGCCCAGCGAATAGCCCGACAGGATCTGCGCTGCCTGCATCACCTGCTCCTGGTAGACGATGATGCCGTGGGTCTCGGAGAGCACCTGCTCCAGCAGGGGATGGGGATATTCGGGCTGTTCCAGCCCGTGCTTGCGGGCGCAATAGACGGGAATGTTGGCCATCGGGCCCGGGCGATAGAGGGCGACGAGGGCGATGATGTCCTCGAAGCGGCTCGCCCTCATCTCGACGAGGGCCTTGCGCATGCCGGCGCTTTCCACCTGGAACACGCCGACCGTTTCGCCCTTGGCCAGCATCTCGTAGGTTTTCGCGTCATCGATCGGAATGGCCGCGAGGTCGATGTCGATGCCGCGGCGGCGGATGAGGTCGACGGCCTTCTGCAGCACGGTCAGCGTCTTGAGGCCGAGGAAGTCGAACTTCACCAGGCCCGCCTGCTCCACCCATTTCATGTTGAACTGGGTGACCGGCATGTCGGTCTTGGGGTCTCGGTAGAGCGGCACGAGTTCGACCAGCGGCCGGTCGCCGATGACGAGGCCGGCGGCATGGGTGGAGGCGTGGCGGTTGAGGCCTTCGAGCTTGGTGGAAACGTCGAAGAGGCGGCCGATGACCGGGTCCTCGTCGCGCGCCGCCTGCAGCTTCGGCTCACCCTCGATCGCCTTGTCGAGCGTCACGGGAGCGGCGGGGTTCTGCGGCACCAGCTTGCAGAGCTTGTCGACCTGGCCATAGGACAGTTCGAGGACGCGCCCGACATCGCGCAGCACGCCGCGCGCCTGCAGCGTGCCGAAGGTGATGATCTGCGCCACCTGGGCGCGGCCGTAGCGCTCCTGCACATAGCGGATCACCTCGTCGCGGCGGTCCTGGCAGAAGTCGATGTCGAAGTCGGGCATCGACACGCGCTCGGGGTTGAGGAAGCGCTCGAAGAGCAGGGCAAAGCGCAAGGGATCGAGATCGGTGATGGTGAGCGCATAGGCCACGAGCGAGCCGGCGCCCGAGCCGCGGCCGGGGCCGACTGGGATCTCATGGGCCTTGGCCCATTTGATGAAGTCGGAGACGATGAGGAAATAGCCGGGAAACTTCATGCGCTCGATGATCGAGAGCTCGAAGTCGAGGCGGTCGCGATAGTCCTTTTCGGTGAGGCCCGGCGCCGGCCCATGGGCCGCAAGGCGCTTGTCCAGCCCCTCGCGCGCCTGGCGGGCGAGCGCCGCCGCCTCGTCGAGCGCGACACCGCCGGCTTCCTCCGTGAAGGTCGGCAGGATGGGCTTGCGGGTCTTCGGCCGGTAGTGGCAGCGCCGGGCGATCTCGACCGTCGAGGCCACCGCCTCCGGAAGGTCGGCAAAGAGCGCCACCATCTCGGCCTGGGTCTTGAACCGGTGCTCGGGCGTCAGCCGCCGCCGCTCCGGATCGGAAAGGATGCGCCCTTCGGCAATGGCGATGAGCGCGTCGTGGCTCTCATAATCACCGAGCGAGGCGAAGTAGCACTGGTTGGTGGCGACCAGCGGCAGGCCACGGCGATAGGCCTCCTCGACCAGGTCCGGCTCCACCGCCTTCTCCTCGTCGAGCCCGTGGCGCTGCAGCTCGACATAGAGGCGATCGCCGAAGGCGGCATGCAACCGTTCGAGCCTGGCGCGGGCAAGATCGCCCTGCCCCTCCCGGAAGGCCTGGTCGACCGGCCCGCCGGGCCCGCCGGTCAGCGCGACGAGCCCGCCGGCATGGGCCTCCAGCACGGAGAAGGTGACGCCCGCGTCGGCCGGGTCGGGACTGTCCATGAAGGCCCTGGTGGTGAGGGCCATGAGGTTGCGATAGCCCTCCTCGGAGGCGGCGAGGACGGCGATGCGCGGCTTGACCGCCTGGAGATTGGAGCGGCGCGGATCGACCGCCCGGTCGCCGCAGTCGAGGCCGAGGGTGAGGCCGACGATGGGCTGGATGCCCTCGCCCTTCAGCTTCTCGGAGAATTCGAGCGCGGCGAAGAGATTGTTGGTGTCGGTGATGGCCACCGCCGGCATCCGGTCGTGCCCGGCGAGCTTGGCGAGCTTGCCGACCGAGAGAGCCCCCTCGAGCAGCGAGAAGGAGGAATGGACCCTCAGATGCACGAAGGCTTGCGCGGACATCCGACCTCCCGGCGGCGCGGCCCGTGCCGCGCGACTCGTCTCCCCGGACCTTGCCGCCCGAAGGCGGCTCACGACAAGCGCGGCGACAGCCGGCCTCCCGCTATGCACAGGCTGTGTGGTCTCCTCTCAGCCGTTGAGGTCAGCCATTCAAGGCCTGGGCCCAGACGGTGAGCATGCCGGTGAAAAGGCCGAGGGCCACAAGGGCAGCGGCGTCTTCGATGAAACTGCGGATCATGTCGTCCTCCGTTTTCAGCGACGAGAACAGCATGTTCCTTTTTTGTTCTCATGTCCAGTGAAGAGAACGAAGCGCGAACACATCCGGTTACCAAACCGTAAAGATTGTCACAGCTCGACGATGAGCCCGTCGCGGATGGTCACCCGCCGGTCCATGCGGGCGGCAAGGTCCATGTTGTGGGTCGCGACAACGGCGGCGAGCCGCGAGGCGCGCACCAGCTGGCCGAGCGCCGAGAAGACGTGATCGGCGGTCTTGGGGTCGAGATTGCCGGTCGGCTCGTCGGCGAGGAGGATGCTCGGGGCGTTGGCGACGGCGCGGGCGATGGCGACGCGCTGCTGCTCGCCGCCCGACAGCTCGGCGGGCCGGTGGGTCTGGCGTTCGCCGAGGCCGAGATAGGTCAGAAGCTCGGAGGCCCGCGCCTTGGCCTCCTTGTAACTGAGGCCGCGGATCATCTGCGGCAGGACGACGTTCTCCAGCGCCGAGAATTCCGGCAGCAGGTGGTGGAACTGGTAGACGAAGCCGATCTCGTTGCGGCGAATGCGGGTGCGGTCCTTGTCGGCAAGCTTCGAGGTGGCCTTGCCGGCAATATAGACCTCGCCGGCATCGGGCGCCTCAAGCAGGCCGGCGACGTGGAGCAGCGTCGACTTGCCGGTGCCGGAGGGCGCGATGAGGGCCACGGTCTCGCCGGGCCAGATGGCGAAATCGACGCCCTTAAGGATTTCGAGCGGCGCGCCGGCCTCGGTGTAGCGGCGCTCGACCTTGTCGAGCCAGAGGACCGGCGCCTCCTCTTTCGGGGCGCTGGCGGCCGGGCGGTCGGCGTTCACGACATCACTCATAGCGCAGCGCCTCGACCGGATCGAGCTTGGCGGCCCGCCAGGACGGGTAGAGCGTCGCGAGCAGCGACAGGGTGAGCGCCATCACCAGAACCGAGAGCGTCTCGCCGGTGGACATGTCGGCGGGGATCTGGGTGAGGAAGCGCACCGTCGGGTCCCACAGCGTGGTGCCGGTGATCCAGGAGACGAATTCCTGGATCGACTGGATGTTGAGGCAGACGAGGACGCCCAGCGCGAAGCCGGCGAGCGTGCCGACCACGCCGATCGAGGCGCCGGTGATGAGGAAGATGCGCATCACCGCGCCGCGCGTCGCGCCCATGGTGCGCAGGATGGCGATGTCGCGGCCCTTGTCCTTCACCAGCATGATGAGGCCTGAAATGATGTTCAGCGCCGCGACGAAGACGATGAGCGTCAGGATCATGAACATGACGTTCCGCTCGACCTGCAGGGCCGAGAAGAAGGTGGCGTTGCGCTGGCGCCAGTCGACGATGAAGACCGGCCGCTCGACGCTTTCGGAGACGCGGCGACGGTACTCCTCGATGCGGTCGGCATTGTCGGTATAGACCTCGATGGAGGAGGCGTCGCCGTCGCGGTTGAAATAGGCCTGGGCCTCGGTGAAGGGCATGAAGACGAAGGCCGAGTCATACTCGGTCATGCCCACCTCGAAGATGGCGACGATCGGATAGGCCTTGATGCGCGGCGTCATGCCCATGGGCGTCGAGGAGCCCTTGGGCGAGACCAGCGTCAGGCTGTCGCCGAGGCGCAGCGACAGCTGGTTGGCGAGCCGCTGGCCCACCATGACGCCCTCGGTCGTGTCGAAATCCTGCAGCCCGCCCTGCTTGATGTTGGTGGAGATCAGCGGCAGGCGCCTCAGGTCCTCGGCGCGCATGCCGCGGACGATGGCGCCACCGGCATTGAAGGCGGAAGAGGCCAGCGCCTGGCCCTCGATCACCGGGGCGGCGAGCCTGACGCCCGGGATCCGCATGAGGCGCGTCGCAACGGCCGCATAGTCCGTCAGCGGCGTGTCGATGGGCTGGAGGACCATGTGGCCCTGGACGCCGAGGATCTTGCCGAGCAGCTCCTTCCGGAAGCCGTTCATCACCGCCATGACGATGATCAGCGTCGCAACGCCGAGCATGATGCCGACGAAGGAGAAGCCGGCGATGACCGAGATGAATCCCTCCTTCCGCCGCGCCCGGAGATAGCGCAGCGACAGCATCCACTCGAAGGCGGAAAAGGGGCGTGTTCCGTTGGCGTCTGACATCGACCGTTCATGCTGGGGCTGACCGCGACGGGCGGCCCGCGTCACAAACTATCTGATTCAGGCCTTCTCGCGACGGGGGCGCAGCGGAAAATCCGGTGGAGGCCGCTCAGGCCGCATTCACCCTGCGGAACCTGTTGAAAAAGGCGAAGGCCGCCCCCGAGAGCAGCACGTCGAGATAGCGCAGCGACTGGAAATGGCCGTTGAGCGACACGCGGGGCAGAGCGGTCAGATGGTCGGCATGCTCGGCGAAGAGCACACCGGGGCGGGTCGTCACCGCTGTCGTGAAGCCCGCCTCCCGGGCAAGGGCGAATTCGCGCGGCCCTGCAGAGGTCGGGTCCCCCACCGGATAGGCGAAATGGCATACCGGCCTGCCGAGTTCGTCCTCGACCCGCGCCTTGGAAGCGACCAGCTCCTGGCGGACCGTCTCCTCCGGGAACTTGGCGAGCATCAGGTGCTCGACCGTATGGGCGCCGAAGGTGACCAGAGGGTCGGCGCCGAGCGCCCTCACCTCGTCCCAGGTCATGCAGAGGTCGCGGCAGATGTCGCGGAAATCGATGCCATGGCGGGCGGAGAGGTCGCGGACATAGGCGCGCAGCTCTGTCTCGGGCAGCGACCGCAACCACCAGTAGATCTCGCGGAAGGCCTCGGTCTTCAACGTCGCGGTCGAACAGTCGAAATGGACGGAGCGGCCGGCAATGGTGGCGGTCACGGCGCGCTGGGTGCGCACCGTATGTTCGAGCACCAGCCACCAGAGCTCGCCGCGCCGGTCCATGAACGAAGTCGGCAGGTAGATGGTGAAGGGTGCGCCGTGCTTCTTCAGGATCGGATAGGCGAATTCGGCATTGTCGCGATAGCCGTCGTCGAAGGTGAAGGCGACGAAGGGCCGCCCCTCGCCTCCGAGGGCGATGCGGCCGGGAACCTCGTCCATGGTGACGATATCGAAGCCGGACTGGCGGACGCGCTCGATGACGCCGTCGAGATAGTCCGGCGTCACCTCGAGAAGTGCATTGGGCGCGAAGTCCCGCGCCTCGCCCGGGCGGACGTGATGGAGCATCAGGATGGCGCCGATGCCACCGGTGATCGGGCGCAGCATGCGGTGCGCCCCCGTCAGGTAGAGCGCTTCCAGACCAGCCTTGAAGACGGACGTCCTGACCCCGCTCATTCCCGAGCACCTCCCATCAGCTTCTCAGCAAAAACCCGGACTCCGATGGTGCCAACCATTTCTTGAGACTTCTTTGACAGCCTACAACCCTGACACGAGGGCGGAGTTGATGAGCCTGGTCGCCGAGATCACCGACGCGCCTTCGCGAACGGCCGCGCCCGCCCTGCCCTTCGCGGTCAGCATCGTCGCGGATTTCGGCGCGGCACGCGAGGCCTGGCAGGCGCTGATCGCCGAGGCGCCGCATAGCGGCTACCAGCTCTTCGCCTGGCAGGAGGCGTTCCAGCACCATCTCGGCGCCGGCGAGACGACCTGCATCGCCATCGTCAGCGATCCGGCCGGCCGGCCGCAGGCGCTGCTGCCGCTCACCATCGCCCGGCGGCGCGGCGTGGCCACGGCGTCGTTCATCGGCGGCAAGCACGTCAATTTCGCCATGGGCCTGTGGCGGCCGGCTTTTGCCCGCTCGCTCGACGCTCAGGCCGTGAGGTCCATCCTCCTGGAGGTCGCCAACAAGGCCCCCGCCGCGATCGATGTCTTCGCCTTCGCCAACCAGCCGCTCGCCTGGGCCGGCCAGTCCAATCCGCTGGCGCTGCTGCCGCACCGTCCCTCACCCTCCTTCGGCTATCATCTGGCGCTCGGTCCGGACGCGGAGGCCGTGCTGGAGCGCGTCGTCTCATCCTCCTCCCGCCGCAAGCTGCGCAAGAAGGAGCGCGCCCTTGCCGATGAGGGCGCGGTCACGTTCACCGTTGCCCGGGACGCTACGACCATCGCCCGCTTCACTGATGCCTTCCTCGCCCACAAGGCGGCCCGTTTCGCCGAACTCGGCATCCCCAATGTGTTCGCCGAGCCCGGCACGCGCGCGTTCATCCTCACGGCAGCGGCCGGCGACACCCCAGCCATCGAACTCTGCGCGCTGATGGTCGGCGACGAGCCGGTGGCGCTGTTCGGCGGCACCATCGCCGCCGGGCGCTATTCAGGCATGTTCAACGCCATGGCGCCCGGCCCGCAGCAGCGCCACAGTCCCGGCGAACTGCTGCTGCATCATCTCATCCGCCATTGCTGCGAGCGCGGCCTCACGGTCTTCGACCTCGGCGCCGGCGAAGCCGACTACAAGAGCCATATCTGCGACGGCACCGATGCGCTGTTCGACCTCGCCGTCCCGGTCACCGCCAAGGGCCGCATCGCCGCCCTCGTCCAGGATGTCGCCGGTCAGGTGAAGCGCCGCATCAAGCAGTCGCCGCGCCTCTGGCCGCTGATCGTGCGGCTGCGGCGCCTGCGCGGCCGCCTCTCCGCCTGAGCCTTCAGGCCGCGACCGCCTCGTCCTCTTCCGCCGCCAGCATCACCACGACCGGCTTCAGGCCGGCGCCGACGAGCCGCGCATAGGCGGCTTCGACCGCGGGATTGCGGGCATCGCCCTCGGCCACCACCACCGCGTCGTCGCCGAGGCGGCAGAGCGCGTCGAAATCGGCGGGGCTCGCCGGCAGGCGACCGGCGGCGATCACCACCGCGTCATAGGACCGGGCGAGCGCGTCGATGACGAACTCCGCCATGTCGGGCTCCACCGCGCCGAGCGTGCCGCAGGGCACGAGATGGGCCGAGGACATGGGATCCTCATGAATGATGGCGCCGATGCCGGCCTGGCCGGCGGCAAGGTCGGACAGGCCGGGGGCCGCAGGTCCGGCAAGGCCGGAAAGCGGCGCCTCGGCCGGATCGCAGTCGACGAGGACAGTGCGACGGCCGGCGCCGGCGAGCTCGCGGGCGAGGGCCAGCGCCACGGCTGAGGCGGCGAGCGCGTCCATCGCCCCGGTGACCAGGGTGCGGCGCGCCGCGCCGGGATGCGGCTCGGCGTCGAGCAGGCGGGCGAGTTCGCCAATGCTGTCGGGCTGGGCCACCGGCACGCCGAGGCCATGGTCGTCGCCGGTCGCGGCCAGCGGCGGCGCGGCAATCGCCCCGTCGAGATGCTGGTCTGCCGGATGCGCTTCATCCTCCGCTGATGCGGGGGTCGCAGGACGCCCCTCGCCTGCCAGCAGTGCAAGGGTCGCGGCCACGGCAATCGCGAGGATGAGCGTGCCCAGCGTGACGATGAGGATGGTCGGCACCTTCTTCGGGAAGGCCGGGACATTAGAGACAAGGGCGCGCGAGATGATCCGGGCATCGGCCGGCAGGGCGGCGAGCGTGTCGCGGGCGGAGGCGTCGCGGTAGCGGGCGAGCAGGGTCTCGAGCTGGTCGCGCAGAGACTTTGCCTCGCGCTCCAGCACGCGGAGTTGCACCTCCTGCTCGCTCGCCTGACTCGCCTGGCGCTTCACCTGGTCGAGGGTCTGCTGCAGCGCCTCGACGCGGGCACCGGCAAAGCGGGCGTCGTTCTCCAGAACGCGCACCAGCTTCTCGGCCTCCGAGCGCATCTGCGTCTCGAGGCTCGACCGCTGGGCCTGCAGCTCGGCGATGCGGGGATGGCGGGGCCCGAGCGTCGAGGACTGTTCGGCGAGTTGGGCGAGGACTGCGGCGCGCTGCTCGGTCAGGCGGCGGATGATCTCGGAATTGATGACGTCGCCCGATTCGATCGGGCGCCCCGAGCGCAGGAAATCGCGCAGCAGGCGCGAACGGGTCTGGGCGTCGGACTGCTGAGCGCGGGCGGAGGCGATCTGGCTGTTCACCTCGGCGAGCTGCTGGGCGGTGAGGCTGGTGTTGTTGGAGCCAACAAAGAGATTTGCGCGGGCGCGGAAGGTCTCGACGCGACCCTCGGCCTCCTCGACCTTGCGGCGCAGGCCATCGACCTCGCCAGAGAGCCACTGGCTGGCATTGCGGGTCTGGCTGCGCTTGTTCGCCTGCTGCGCCTCCATCACCGCCGCGGCAATCGTGTCGGCAGCGCGCGCGGCGAGCAGCGGATCCTGCGATTCGAACTGCACGGCGACGATGCGGCTCTTGTCGACCTGGAAGGCCGAAAGCTTCTCGAAATAGGAGCGCAGCACCCGCTCCTCGGCCGTCATGCGAAGCGGATTCTCCATCAGCCCGAGGGCGATGAAGACCTGCTTGACGGGATTGAAGCCGCGCAGGGCCGGATCGAATTCGGGCTTGCCGGAGAGTTCGAGCTTTTCCGCGACGGCTTTGGCGACATCGCGGGACAGGACCAGCTGGACCTGACTGAGGACGGCCTCCTGGTCGACCGCGGTGCGGTCACCCGACGAACGGTCGCTTTCGGGGCGCGTGTAGGGCGACTCGCCGCTCTCGACGAGGAGGCGGGTCTCGGAGCGATAGGTCGGGGTGGTGAGGGTGACGGCAATGAAGGAACCGGCGAGCGCGACGAGCGCCGGCGCGACGATCCAGACCCGGCGGGCCCAGAGCGCCTCGACAAGGCCCTTCAGGTCGAGGTCGACCAGAGGCGCCCGATCCCGCAACGGCATGTCATTACCTGCCACAACCCACTCCCGCCAAATGCACGTCAACATCAATGGGCTGATTAGAAAACATTAGGGTTGCCATCGGGTTAACCGGCCACACGCGAAACGCGCGCCTTGAGCCTTTGTTAACCACGACCGCCGATAGTGCGGCCATGGCTTCAGCGCTCTCATGGGGCACAGGCGTGACGCGTTCCATCCTTCTCCTGACGACAGCCTTGCTGCTGGCGGCCTGCGCCGGCCGGCCTGGCACGGGCCCTGGAACTATCGTCGACACCACACGCGGGCCGGTCGGCCCCGTGGGCCGGGAAGGCACGCTGGTTCCGCATGAGCAGATCCTGCCGCGCGGCCCTTACCTGCTCGACACCGGTGACCGCCTGCGGGTCGTGGTCTTCGGCCAGGAAGGCCTCACCAATTCCTATGCGGTCGATGCCACGGGCTCCATCGCCATGCCGCTGATCGGCCTCGTCCCAGCCGCCGGCAAGTCGACCGACAGCCTCGCCCGGGAGATCGCCGGCCGGCTGCGCGGCGGTTTCATCCGCGAGCCCAGCGTCTCCGTCGAGGTCGAGACCTACCGACCCTTCTTCATCATGGGCGAGGTCACGGCCGGCGGCCAGTTCCCCTTCGTCTCCGGCATGACGGCGCAGAACGCCATTGCCATCGCTGGCGGCTTCACGCCGCGCGCCAATCGCTGGAATGTCGAGGTGACGCGGAAGGTCAGCGGCCAGCTCTACCGCGCCGACGTGCCGCTTACCCATCCGCTGGCGCCCGGCGACACGGTGGTCGTTCGCGAGCGCTGGTTCTAGGCGGCGACTGGCCTTGGATCGCCCCCTCTCCATCGTCCATGTCATGCGCTCGCCTGTCGGCGGGTTGTTCCGCCACGTGGTGGACCTGGCCGGCGAGCAGGCGGCGCGCGGCCACCGGGTCGGCATTGTCGCCGATTCCACCACCGGCGGGGACCGCGCCGAGGCGATCTTCGCCGGACTGGCGCCGCTGCTCGCCCTCGGCCTCACGCGCGTGCCCATGGCGCGCGAGCTCGGACCCTCGGACTGGTCGGCCGGGCGGGCGGTCGCCGAGGTGCTTGCAAGGCATCAGGTCGACGTCGTCCACGGCCATGGCTCCAAGGGCGGCGCCTTCGCCCGCCTCGTCGGCGGTGGCAGGGTCAAGGCCTACACCCCCCATGGCGGCAGCCTGCACTATTCGCGCGGCACGCCGGTTGGCTTCGTCTATCTGACGCTCGAGCAGGTGCTCGCCGCCCGCACCGACCTCTTCCTCTTCGAGAGCCGCTACGGCCTCGGCGCCTTCGAGACCAAGGTGTGCAAGCCCAAGGGCCTCGTGCGCGTCGTCCATAACGGGGTGAGCGCCGGCGAATTCGCCCCCGTGCCTCTGCGCGACGATGCGACCGACCTCCTTTTCGTCGGCGAGTTGCGGCAGCTGAAGGGGGTCGACCTGCTCATCGACGCGCTCGCCCTCCTGAAGGCGCGAGGGCGGTCACTCACCGCGACTCTGGTGGGTGATGGGCCTGATGCGGCGGCCTTCCGCCAGCGCGTCATCGACAAGGATCTCTCGGCCAGCGTCAGTTTCGCCGGCGTCCTGCCGGCGCGCGAGGCCTTCGCCCGGGGCCGCATTCTCATCGCGCCGTCGCGGGCGGAATCGCTGCCCTACATCATCCTGGAAGCGGCGGCCGCCGGCGTGCCGCTGGTGACGACGGCGGTCGGCGGTATCGCCGAGATCTTCGGGCCGGATGCGCGCGCACTCGTCGCGCCCGGCAGCGACTGGGCGCTGGCCGAGGCCATCGCGCGCGCGCTCGACGAGCGCGACGAGACGGCGGCGCTCGCCGCGCGCCTGCGCGAGCGCGTGGAGGCGCAGTTCTCCGTCCGCGCCATGACCGACGGGGTGCTCACCGCCTATGCCGACGCCCTCGCGGCGCGCGCCTAAGCGCGGCCGGTCGCAAGCGAAAAGCAACCTTTTCCGGTTAATCCACGACCATAGGGAAGAGGGAGCGCCGCAGCCATGCTGGGGATCACGGGACGCGACATACTGAAGGCGGCCGAGACCGCCCCGTCGCCAGGGTCGAGCGACGAGCGACGCCCGCTATCGGAGCTCGCCACCCGCATTGCCGACGAGGCCGTCGGGCCCGTCTATTCGCCGGTGGTGCTGTCCGGGCTGGTCCGTCTCGTCGAATTCGCGGCGGTCCTCGCCCTTGGCGCCACGATCTATCTTGCCTGGGTCTTCCCGACCTACGGGGTGCAATGGCCCTCATTGATCGGGCTCTGCGTGGTCCCGGGGTTGACGCTCGCCGCCTTCCAGGCCGCAGGTCTCTACAACATCCACGTCTTCCGCACCCACGTCGCCCAGTTCAGCCGGCTGTTCTTCACCTGGACGCTGGTCTTCCTCGTGGCGATGGCGGCAGCCTTCTTCCTCAAGGCCGGCGAAGAGCTGTCGCGGCTCTGGCTCGGCACCTGGTACGGCATCGGCCTCGTCGCGCTGACCGCCGGCCGCGTCGGCCTCGCCCAGATGGTGCGGACCCTGTCGCGCGCCGGCCGCCTGCAGCGCCGCGCCGTCGTCGTCGGCGGTGGCGAACCGGCCGAGGAGCTCATCCGCTCCATCCTCGCCCAGTCCGATTCCGACGTGACGATCTGCGGCACCTTCGACGACCGCACCGACGAACGCTCGCCCGCCCATGCCGCCCATGTGCCGAAGCTCGGCACGGTGGACGATCTCCTCGAATTCGCCCGCCGCACCCGCGTCGACCTCGTCATCGTCACCATCCCGATGACGGCGGAGAAGCGCGTTCTGGACATGCTGCGCAAACTCTGGGTGCTGCCGGTCGATATCCGCCTCGCCGCCCACACCGCCAAGCTGCGCTTCCGCCCCCGCGCCTATTCCTACATCGGCAACGTCCCCGTCCTCGACGTCTTCGACAAGCCGATCCAGGACTGGGACGTCGTGCTGAAATGGGTGTTCGACAAGGTGGTGGGCACGGCGGCGCTGATCGCGCTCGCGCCGCTCTTCATCCTCACCGCCATCGCGGTGAAGCTCGACAGCCGTGGCCCGGTCTTCTTCCGCCAGAAGCGCTACGGCTTCAACAACGAGATGATCGAGGTCTTCAAGTTCCGCTCCATGTATACCGACATGAGCGACGCCACCGCCTCCAAGCTCGTCAGCAAGGGCGACCCGCGCGTCACCCGCGTCGGCCGGTTCATCCGCAAGACCTCGATCGACGAGCTGCCGCAGCTCTTCAACGTGGTGTTCAAGGGCAACCTGTCGCTGGTCGGCCCCCGCCCCCACGCCGCCCATGCGAAGGCCGCCGACAAGCTCTATGACGACGTCGTCGATGGCTATTTCGCCCGCCACAAGGTGAAGCCCGGCATCACCGGCTGGGCGCAGATCAACGGCTGGCGCGGCGAGACCGACACGCCCGAGAAGATCCAGCGCCGCGTCGAGCACGACCTCTACTACATCGAGAACTGGTCGGTGCTGTTCGACCTCTACATCCTCGCGATGACGCCGATCTCGCTGGCCAAGCACCGCGAGAACGCGTTTTGACCCTCGCCCTCCCCGCGACCGCCGCCGGGGGGATAGACCGCGCCGAGCCGCTGCGCCGCGCCGTCCTCTGGCTGATGCTGGTGGGCGGCGCCTTCGTCTTCGCCGAGCCGAGCCCATACGAGATCGGCGCGCTGGTGGCGATCCTCACCTTCATGGCGACGGGCGGGCTGCGCCTGCGCCCCGTTCACGGCCCCCTCGTCCTTATTCTCGTCATCTATTGCCTCGGGCTGACGACGGCGGCGATCCCTGTCCTGTGGGCGCCGAAGGTCGCCGTCTGGGTGGTCGTCTCCTGGTATCTCGCGCTCACCATGATCTTCTTCGCGGTGATCCTGGCGGACGAGACGGAGGGGCGCCTCGAGGTCATTCTGAAAGCCTGGACGCTCGCCGCCCTCATCGCGGCGGCGGCCGGCATTGCCGGCTATTTCCGCCTCTTTCCCGGCGCCTTCGACCTCTTCACCCTCTATGCCCGCGCCAAGGGCACGTTCAACGATCCCAATGTCTTCGGCCCCTTCCTGATCCTGCCCATGCTGATGGCGATGCAGGCCTTCTTCCGCGGGAATGCCGGCCAGATGGTCCGTGCCGGCGGCGTTCTCGCCGTCCTGCTCGTGGCGCTGCTGCTGTCCTTCTCGCGGGGCGCCTGGATCCATTTCGGCCTGTCGGCCGTCATCATGACCGCCCTGCTCTTTCTGACCGCGCAGAGCCGCGCCGAGCGGCTGCGCATTCTCGTCGTCGTCGGCCTCGGCGCCATCCTGCTGGCCGCCTTCGTCGGCGTGCTGCTCTCGATCGACAAGGTCGCCGAGCTGATGAAGGAGCGGGCGAGCTTCAACCAGAGCTACGATTCGGGCCCGATGGGCCGCTTCGGCCGCCATGCCTATGGCTGGCAGATGGCGCTCGACCTGCCCATGGGCATCGGGCCGCTGCAATTCACAAGGTTCTTCCCGGAGGACGTCCACAACGTCTATCTCAACGCCTTCATGTCCGGCGGCTGGACGGGTGGCATCGCCTACCACGTCCTCATCGGCGCGACGCTGGTCGTCGGCCTCGTTGCAGCCCTCGGCCGCTCGCCCGTCAGGCCCGCTGCGATCGCCGTCTTCGCCTGTTTCTGCGGCCTCGCCTTCGAGGGCCAGATCATCGACAGCGACCACTGGCGGCACTTCTGGGTGCTGGCCGGCCTGCTCTGGGGCCTCGCCCTCGCGAACCGGGTTGCAGTGGCGCGCGAAACGTCCTAAATCCCCCCCACGGTCGGAGTGTAGCGCAGCCCGGTAGCGCACTTGCATGGGGTGCAAGGGGTCCAGAGTTCAAATCTCTGCACTCCGACCAATTTTCCAAAAGCTCCAAACACATAAAAGCGCCTGCAGACGCGCATTGGGACGGTCTGTACCTCCAGTCACCCGTTCTGCCGATGTGTGCGAGGGCGCAAACTCATTGCCCTCGGTTCATAGCGCCGCATCGCCAGCTCGATCAGCCTCCTCACGTGTTCACACGCGAGAGATGGCGCCATGCGCTTCAAGCCCGATTGGAAGTTCATCGTCGAATATGTGTTCAAGATCCTTTTTGAGATCCTGAAATGGCTAATCGAGCAAGGCGCTGCCTAGACGCCGAAGCAGATCGATCGAAAGAAACGGCCGTCAACATCGGCGTCGACGGCGTCGGTTCGATCTACGACAACTCGGCAGGGATTGAGGCTTCGCGGAACCCATCCCCCTGTCCGGGGTTCTCCCCGGCCAGGAGGACCCCGTCATGAGCCTTATCGACCCGCGCAATCCCGACCGCATCCCGGTGGAACCGACACGGCTTGACGGCGGCCGTCGTGCCGATCTCGACCCGCCGACCGACCCGCGTATCGGCCGTTCGACCAGCGGCAACTGGGGCATGATCGGCGGCCTCGCGGCCGTCCTGGTGTTCGGCCTCATCATCTTCTCGATGATCGGCGGCCAACCCGCCGGCAACAATGCGACGACGCAGGCGAGCCAGCCCGCTCCGACGGCGCAGCCCGGCCTCCGGCAATGTGCCCAATCCGCCGGCGTGCAGCACCCCGGAGCCGGTCCGACTGCCCCATCGCTAGGCCGCGCCACGCCATCCTCTTGAAATGCCGCCGGCTCTCGCCCCACACTTCGTGGAGGGACTGGAGCGGGTGTCATCATGCAGGTGTCGACGCGGCTGAGGCCTCGGCTCATCGGCTGGGCGGGGATTGTCATTGTCCTCGTCCTGCCGGGCGCCATCGGCGCGGCCTATGTCGGCGCGCTGAATGCGGCAAGCTTCGATGACCGCAACCTGCTGTGGCAGGTGACGATCGGGCTCAGCCTTCTCATTGCCGTCGGCCCGCTCTGCATCATCTTCGGCAGCGAGGCGGTGAGCCGCCCCGACCCGGAGGCGCTGTCGCGCATCGACAAGATCATCGCCGAGCTCGAATTTGCCAACCAGCAGGCCGGACAGCTCGACCAGGGGCTGCAGACGGTGCGCGAGGTGGCCGACCACATGGCCCGCCGCATCGAGGAACAGGCCAAGGCGCCGCCGCCTCCACCGGCACCGCCCTGGCGGCGCTGATCCTCAGCGCGGGTCGAAGGCCTCGTCGAGGCGCTTGCGGCATTCCAGCAGTTCATAGAGGGCCGCCTGAAGACGGCGGATGTCGTCGGCGGCAAGCCGGGCCGCGGGCGGTGGAGGCGCGGCGTCGCGCAAGACCGGCCGCATGGAGGGCATGGGCGCCGGCGGCGCGGCCGCCGGGATGATCGGGGGCTCGGCAAGGGGGGCCGCGACTGCGGAGGGCGGCGCCGCATGGGCCGCGGACGCCGGAACCGCGACGAAAGGTGGCTCGACGCGGGGCGCCGGTGCCGGCCGGGCCGGCGGGATCACCGCCGGGCGGGCGACGAGAGGCCGGGGGTCGACAGGCGCCGCCATGGCGGCAGGCGCAGAAACAGGCGCGGGCGGAGGCGCTGCCGGCGCCGGCCGGGCGATGGTCGTCGGCGGCAGGTCGAGCGGCTCGTCGTCTTCCATCTCCGGCTCGTCGTCCTCGCCGAGATCGGCGGGGATGAAGGGCGGCGCGGGATAGGCGGCCTCGGCGAAGACGGGAACGCGGGTGCCGGCGCGGGCCGGTGCCGCGTCGGGCTCGCGGCCGGGGTCGATGATCTCGGGCCCGCGCGGCTTCTGCAGCGGAGAGGCCCCCTCGCCCCGGCCCAGCGCCTGGATCGCCTTGACGCCGTTCTCCTTGATGATCCGCTGGACGCCGCGGATCGTGTAGCCCTCGCCATAGAGAAGGTGGCGAATGCCCTTCAGGAGATCGATGTCCTCGGGACGGTAATAGCGACGGCCGCCGCCGCGCTTCAGCGGGCGGATCTGGCTGAACCGCGTCTCCCAGAACCGCAGGACGTGCTGCGGCAGGTCGAGGTCATCAGCGACCTCACTGATCGTGCGGTATGCGTCGGGGGCCTTGTCCACGCTCGTCGTGCTTTACTGAAAGGCGCGATGGCAAAGGGACATCGGGCCGCGCAACGGTGGCGGATTCGTGACGTCGGGGCAATCGCGGCCGCAAGGTTCGCGGACCGCGGGATGTGTCAGTCCTTCAGGCCCTCGGCGCTCTGGCCGTTGATCTTGGCCTTGAGGATGTTCGAAGGCTTGAAAACCATGACCCGGCGGGGCGCGATGGGCACTTCCTGGCCGGTTTTGGGGTTGCGACCGATGCGCTCGCCCTTGGACCGGACGACGAAGGACCCGAAGGAGGAGAGCTTCACCGTCTCGCCATCGGCGAGGCAATCGGTGATCTCGCGCAGGACGAGTTCGACGAGCTGGGCGGATTCCGTCCGCGACAGGCCGACCTTCTGATAGACCGCCTCGCACAGATCCGCACGCGTGACCGTCCTGCCCGCCATGTTCACCCCCAGCATCGGCTTCTGATCGGGCATCCCTTGCGGCAAGACAGCCGGGGACAGCTCCTTATCACTCTGATTTTGCTATCATTATGGGGTCGCTCCGCGACGGTCAACCCATTGTTCGCCGACGATCCTGCTACCAGCGGACCAGCGCCGAGCCCCAGGTGAAGCCGCCGCCCATGGCCTCGAGCATGACGAGGTGGCCCGGCTGGATGCGGCCGTCGCGCACCGCCACGTCGAGAGCGAGCGGAATGGAGGCGGCGGAGGTGTTGCCGTGACGGTCGACGGTAATGACGACCTTCTCCGGGGCGATCTTCAGCTTCTCGGCGGACGCGTCGATGATGCGCTTGTTGGCCTGGTGCGGCACGAACCAGTCGAGGTCGGACGAGGTCGTGCCGGTGGCGGCATAGGCGTCGTTGATGACGTCGGTGATCATGCCCACGGCGTGTTTGAAGACCTCGCGGCCCTCCATGCGCAGGTGGCCGACCGTCTGGGTCAGCGAGGGGCCGCCGTCGACATAGAGCTTGGCGGTGTGGCGGCCATCGGAGCGCAGATGGGTGGTGAGGATGCCGCGGCCGCCCGGCCCGTCGGGCTGGTCCTGCGCCTCCAGAACGACGGCGCCGGCGCCGTCGCCGAACAGCACGCAGGTGGTGCGATCGGTCCAGTCGAGGATGCGCGAGAAGGTCTCGGCGCCAATGACGAGGGCGCGCTTGTGGCTGCCCGAGCGCAGGAACTTGTCGGCGGTGGCGAGCGCGAAGACGAAGCCGGAGCAGACAGCCTGCAGGTCGAAGGCCGCGCCGTGGCGGATGCCGAGCTTGTCCTGGATCGTCGTGGCGCTGGCCGGGAAGGTCCGGTCGGGCGTCGAGGTGGCAAGAACGATCAGGTCGATGTCCTGCGCATCCAGGCCGGCGGCAGCGAGCGCATTGCGGGCGGCGGCAAGGCCGAGATCGGAGGTCGTCTCGCCCTCCGCGGCGATGTGCCGCTCACGGATGCCCGAGCGCTGGACGATCCACTCGTCGGAGGTGTCGACGATGGTGGAGAGTTCGGCATTGGTCATGACGCGGGCGGGCAGATAGCTGCCCACGCCGCGCACCACGGTGCGAAGGGTCACGATGCGGCCTCGACAGGAGCGGCCGGGGAAACCGGACGCAGGGCGTGATAGGCTTCGAGCATGGAGCGGATCTTCGCCTGGAGATCGTAACGCGCCATGTCATAGGCGAGGTCGACGGCGCTGGCGAAGCCGAGCGCGTCGGTGCCGCCATGGCTCTTGATGACGATGCCGTTGAGGCCGAGGAAGACCGCGCCGTTGCTCTTCCGGGGGTCCATCTTCTCGCGCAGCGTCGCGAAGGCGTTGCGGGCGAGAAGATAGCCGAGGCGGGCGCGCCACGTGCGCGACATGGCCGAGCGCAGGTACTCGCCGATCTGCTTGGCGGTGCCCTCGCCGGTCTTCAGCGCGATATTGCCAGTGAAGCCCTCGGTGACGATGACGTCGGTGACGCCCTTGCCGATATCGTCGCCCTCGACGAAGCCGCGATAGTCGAGCGAGGGCAGATTCGCCTCGCGGAGGATCTGGCCGGCCTCGCGGATGAATTCGAGGCCCTTGACCTCCTCGACGCCGATATTGAGCAGGCCGACGGTCGGGCGCTCCAGGTCGAAGACGACGCGCGCCATGGCTGCGCCCATCACCGCCATGTCGACAAGGGCCGCGGCATCGGCGCCGATCGAGGCGCCCATGTCGAGCACGATGGATTCGCCGCGCAGCGTCGGCCAGAGCGCCGCCAGCGCCGGCCGTTCGACATAGGCCATGGTCTTGAGGTTGAAGGCGGCCATGGCCATCAGCGCGCCGGTATTGCCGGCGGAGACCGCGGCGTCGGCACGGCCGTACTTCACCTCGTCGAGGGCCCGCCACATCGAGGAGACGCGACGACCGTAGCGCAGCGCGCGCGAGGGCTTGTCGTCCATGCGGATGGCGACGTCGGCATGGACGATGGTCGAACGCGCCTTGACGCGGGGATTGGCGGCGAGAAGCGGCGTGATCTGACGCTCGTCCCCGACCAGGACGAATTCGAGGTCCGCGTGACGCGACAGCGCGATCTCCGCTCCCGGCACGACGACGGAGGGGCCGAAATCTCCCCCCATGGCGTCGAGGGCCAGCCGTACCTTATCGGACATACGACGTTCCGTTGCGTGGGCCGCCATGGCGCACCGTCGGGAGACAGCACGACCCCGGGGCCGCGGGAGCCGGGACAATAGCGTCTGGGACTGCCTGCACAAGAGGCAGGCGGTCCGCGGCGCCTGTTTAGGTCCCGCGCTTCAATTTGGAAAGTCCCGCGAAGGGCGAGGCCTCGCCCATGCCCTCAGGCTTCTCGAAGACGGCGTCGGGCTTGCGCGGATAGGGATCGACACCGAGGGCGAGGAATTCCGCGGCGATGGCGGCGGCGTCGATGGCCCCGCCGACCAGCGGATCATCGGCCGCATGGGAGGCGTCGATGGACAGGCCATCCTCCTCGTCCTCGACGAGCTTGGTGGTGATCTTGTCCTCCGGACGGAAGCTGATCTCCACCTCCTCGTCGATGCGGCTCACCATCGGCTCGAGCGTGACGACGCAGGTCTGGTCGACCTCTGCGGTGACGCGCCCTTCTACCGCAAGGCCGTCGCCGCGATAGGGCCGCACATGGATGTCGAGGTCGAAGGCTCGCAGCGCGGCGACCCCGATCTGGGCAGCGAGAGCTGCGCGGTCGGCCTCATTGAGGTCACGGCGGCGCACATGGAGCCCGCCCGCGGGCACGTCGACCAGCCGCACCGGCCAGCGCGGCATCTGTGGCGTTTCGGCGCGGGGGCGCCCGGTCTCTCCGGTCATGCCGCTCCTCCAGTCATGCCGCGTCTCCATTCATGCCGCGTCTCCTTGGGGCGGCGGCGGGAAGGCAACCTCGCCCGCCAGGAACGATTCGTAGGGGACGGCGGCGAAATGCGCGGCGGTCCGCCGCATATAGGCCGCGAGCTCCTGCGTGTCCGCACCGGGCGAGGCCAGCACGTTGCGGGCCAGCGCCGCCTCCAGAAGGCCAGGATCCTCCGCGGCGAGGGCCTCGTCATAGGCCTGGACGCGGCCATAGAAGGCCTCGCCCATCTGCCGGATCTTGCGCGGCACCTTGGTGTCGGACACCCCGACTTCGCGCAGACCCCGGTCGAAATCGAGGAACAGCCGGTCAAACAGCGCCTGGCCGAGTTCGCGCCGCTCCTCGCTCTCACCCTTCAGCCGATGCAGGACGAGGAACGCGTGGAGCACCACCATTTCGAAGCGGCCCCAGAGCGTATCCGGCACGCCGCAGGCTGTGTAGAAGACGGGCTCACGAGCCTGCGCCACGATGGTGCCGTAAAGGCTATCGATGGTCGGCTCGCTCTTCTTCCGCCGAAACAGGCCGAGTATCATCCGGTTTTCCGCCTTCGGGTTGAAATGGTGGCGGACGGGAGTTAAGTCAACGCGCCCGCGTGTCAAGCGAGGGCGTCCGCCAGAGGTGGCGTCCGGTGGGAAAAGGTCGTTCGCGCATGAAGTCCGTTCCGTCTCGTTCCCTGCAGGTGATGGCCGTCGCCGGCTTTGGCGCACTTCTCGCCGCCTGTTCGCAGGGGCCGTCGATGTCGTCGCTTACGCCGAGCCTGCCCTCCCCCACGCAGTTCCGGGTCGGCGAGACCTTCAACCGCGGCTATGTTCCTAACGAGGAAGCCCTCGCGCAGGTGAAGGAAGGCAACAGCCAGGACCAGGTGATGATCGCGCTCGGAACGCCGACGACGATCTCCACTATCAATGGCGACGTCTTTTATTACATCTCCGAGAAGCAGACCCGCACCTTCACCTTCCAGACCCCGCAGACGGTGGAGCGCAACGTCCTCGCCGTCTACTTCAACGGCCAGCGGAAGGTCGAGCGCATCGCCAATTACGGCCTGCAGGACGGCAAGGTCTTCGACTTCATCTCGCGCTCGACGGTCACCGGCGGCGAGGAGGCGAACCTTTTGCGCCAGATCATCTCTGGCCCGCGCACCTGACGGCGGACAGATCCGCTGGTTCGGTCGAGCCCCGCTTCGGCGGGGCTTTTTCGTGGGGAAAATCCCCTGCCACGCCAGCCAAACGAAAGCCCCACGGGATCGCTCCCGCGGGGCTTCGCATGTCACGCCGGGGCGAGGCTCAGTGGGCGAGGATCGCCAGGAGCAGCAGCGCCACGATGTTGCAGATCTTGATGGCCGGGTTCACGGCGGGACCCGCCGTGTCCTTGTAGGGGTCGCCGACAGTGTCGCCGGTCACCGAGGCCTTGTGCGCGTCGGAGCCCTTCAGGTGCCGGACGCCGTCCTTGTCGACGAAGCCGTCCTCGAAGCTCTTCTTGGCATTGTCCCAGGCGCCGCCACCGGACGTCATCGAGATGGCGACGAAGAGGCCGTTGACGATCACGCCGAGCAGCGAGGCGCCGAGGGCCGCGAAGGCCGAAGCCTTCGAGCCTGACATGGCCAACACCGCGAAATAGGCGACGATGGGGGCCAGGACCGGCAGCAGCGAGGGGATAATCATCTCCTTGATCGCCGCCTTGGTCAGCATGTCGACGGCGCGGGCATAGTCCGGCTTGTCGGTGCCGGCCATGATGCCCGGCTTCTCCTTGAACTGGCGACGGACCTCTTCCACCACCGAGCCGGCGGCGCGGCCGACCGCGGTCATGGCGATGCCGCCGAACAGGTAGGGGATGAGACCACCGAAGATCAGGCCGGCGACGACATAGGGGTCCGACAGGTCGAACGAGACCGGCGTCATGCCCTTAAAGTAGCTGTAGGCCGTCGAGCCCGCCTTGTTGGCCTCGGTGATGAAGTAGTTGAGGTCGTAGCTGTAGGCGGCGAAGAGAACGAGGGCGCCGAGGCCGGCCGAACCGATCGCATAGCCCTTGGTGACGGCCTTGGTGGTGTTGCCGACCGCGTCGAGCGCGTCGGTGGAGTGACGCACTTCCTTCGGCAGGCCGGCCATCTCGGCAATGCCACCGGCATTGTCGGTCACCGGGCCGAAGGCGTCGAGCGCGACGATCATGCCGGCGAGGCCGAGCATGGTGGTCACCGCGATCGCCGTGCCGAAGAGACCGGCCAGCTGGAAGGTGGAGATGATGCCGCCGACGATGACGATGGCGGGCAGCGCCGTCGATTCCAGCGAGACCGCGAGGCCCTGGATGACGTTGGTGCCGTGGCCGGTGACGGAGGCCTGGGCGATCGAGACCACCGGGCGCTTGCCGGTCCCGGTGTAGTACTCGGTGATCCAGACGATCAGGCCGGTGACGACGAGGCCGATGAGGCCGCAGGCGAACAGGGCCGAACCGGTGATCGTCTTGCCGCCGACGGTGCCGATCGGGCCCCAGCCGGTGACGAACTGCGTCGCGATGGCGAGGCCGCCGATTGACAGCACGCCGGTGACGATGAGGCCCTTGTAGAGGGCGCCCATGATCGAGTTGTCGGCGCCGAGCTTCACGAAGAAGGTACCGGCGATCGAGGTGACGATGCAGACCGCGCAGATGGCGAGCGGATAGATCAGCGCCGACTGCAGGGCCGAGGTGCCGGCGAAGAAGATCGCCGCGAGAACCATCGTGGCGACGACGGTCACCGCATAGGTCTCGAAGAGGTCGGCGGCCATGCCGGCGCAGTCACCGACGTTGTCACCGACATTGTCGGCGATGGTGGCGGGGTTGCGCGGGTCATCCTCGGGGATGCCGGCCTCGACCTTGCCGACGAGGTCGGCGCCGACATCGGCGCCCTTGGTGAAGATGCCACCGCCGAGACGGGCGAAGATCGAGATGAGCGAGGCGCCGAAGCCGAGGGCGACAAGGCCGTCGATCACGGTGCGGCTGGTCGGGGCGTAGCCGCCGGGACCGGTCAGGGCCCAGAAGTAGACCGCAACACCGAGCAGGGCGAGGCCGGCAACAAGGAGGCCGGTGACCGCGCCCGCCTTGAAGGCGATGTCGAGGCCCGCGGCCAGCGACTGGGAGGCCGCCTGTGCGGTGCGGACATTGGCGCGCACCGACACGTTCATGCCGATGAAGCCGGCAGCGCCCGACAGAACCGCGCCGATCAGGAAGCCGAGGGCGACGATCGTGCCGAGCAGCCAGCCGACCAGGACGAGGATCACCGCACCGACGATGCCGATCGTGATGTACTGTCGCTTCAGGTAAGCGGAGGCGCCTTCGGCAATGGCACCGGCGATCTCTTGCATGCGCGCCGATCCGGCGTCGGCGGCCATGAGCGACTTGGTCGCCCAGACGCCATAGACCACGGACAACAGTCCGCAGCCGATGATGACCCACAAAGCTGTATTCATCGATGTTTCCTCTGTCCCGTCGGCCCATGGGGGCCGCCGTCCTGCCTCGGGGGGCGGAGTTGGCTGCTCGTCTTGTTTTGAGGCGGGACGGCTGACAGCCGACCTCACCGCGAGTCCGGGCACATTTCTGCCAAAGTCCCTGCGGCGAAGCAACGCGCCCAGGGGCTCCTGGGCTCGTCCTTTCGGCGGTTATGCAGGGATTTGGAACGATTAGAGGTCGAAGCGCCGGCTCAGGCCGGGACGGGCTGCCGGCGAGCGCCGACAACAAGGGCCACGGCGGCCACCGCGACGATGGGGAAGACCACCCAATTGACCATGTCCCAGCCATAGGTCGTGACGATCTTGCCCGAGGAGAACGAGCCGATGGCCATCACCCCGAAGACGCAGAAATCGTTGACCGACTGAACGCGGGTGCGCTCCTCGGGCCGCGCGGTCGCGGCAACCATGGCGCTGGCGCCGATATAGCCGAAGTTCCAGCCGAGCCCGAGCAGAACGAGCGCCACATAGAAATGCGGCACCGTGATCCCGAGAAGCGCCACCACCGCCGAGAGCGCGGTCAGGACGAGGCCGACCGCCACCACGCGCGGTGCGCCATAGCGGGCGATGAGGCTGCCGGTGAAGAAGCTCGGCGCATACATGGCGATGACGTGCCACTGGATGCCGTAGGCCGCATCGTCGATCGAATGGTTGCAACCGATCATGGCGAGCGGGGCGGCCGTCATGACGAAGTTCATCAGCATGTAGGTGGCCGCGCCGCAGATGACCGCGGTGAGGAAGGCGGGGTTCTTGAAGAACTCGATCGTGGGGCGCGACACCGTGCCGGCCGGCGCCGGCTTCGGCTTGGGAATGTCGATGAAGGACAGGATGACGCCGGCGAGCAGCGCCACCACGGCCTGGCCGATATAGGTGCCGGCAAAAAGGACCGGCGGCAGGGCGTCCTTTGTCCAGACCACGAGTTGAGGACCGACCACGCCGGCGATGACGCCGCCGGTCATCACCCAGGAAATGGCCTTGGGCCGGAAGGCATCCGAAGCGGTATCGGCGGCGGCGAAGCGATAGCTCTGGGCGGCGGAGGCGTAGAACCCGGCGCAGAAGGTCGCGATGCAAAAGATCGGAAAGCTTGCCAGCGTGACGCCGAGATAGCCGAACAGGCCGGTGAGCATGCCGGCGAAGGTCGCCAGCTGGTAGGCGGTGCGGCGGCCATAGCGGCGCACCAGCATGCCGACGGGCAGCGAGGCCGCGGCGAGGCCCACGACGAAGATGGAGATCGGCAGCGTGGCCAGCGACCGGACCGGGGCGAGCTGCGCGCCGACAATGGCGCCCGTCGCGAACATCACTGTGGTGTTGGCGCCCGCGAGCGCGGTCGCCACTGCGAGGATGACGGCGTTGCGCCGCGCGAGGCGGTCGCCCATGGCGTCGGCGTCGGAGGTCATGGCGGTCATGGGCATCACGCGGGGCGGGACGATCGGATCGCCATGCGGGGCACCGCAGGAGAGACGATCTCCCGGACAAGCCAGGGACAGATGATGGTTCTCTAGTGTGATTTGGCCCCACCTGCCATCGGATCGAAGGAGGGAGAGGGCTGCGCCCAGCACATGCGGCAAATGCACCGCCCGCAGCTCCCCATGCGTCACCCTTGGCAGACGAGCTCTGCGCCCCAGCTAGTTGCGGGCGCCGGGCCTTTCAGGTCCCCTCGCCTCCCAGCCGCCGCCAGAGACCATCATGAGCCAGCTCTTCACGCCCTTCGCCATGGGCCCCGTCACCCTGCCGAACCGCATCGTCGTGGCACCAATGTGCCAGTATTCGGCCGACGATGGCTGCATGAACGACTGGCACCTGCAGCACCTCATGAACCTCGCCATGTCCGGCGCCGGGCTGGTGGTCGTCGAGGCGACGGCGGTGGAGCGGCTCGGCCGCATCACCCATGGCTGCGTCGGCCTCTACAACGACGCCAACGAGCGGGCACTGAAACGTGTCCTCGACGCGGCACGGGCGGTGGCCCTGCCCGGCACGAAATTCGGCATCCAGATCGGCCATGCCGGCCGCAAGGCCTCGTCGGAGCGCCCCTGGGAGGGCGGTGGCCCGCTGAAGGACAATGCCGACCCCTGGGCGACGGTCGGGCCCTCCGCCATCCCCTTCGACGAGGGCTGGCACATGCCGCGCGAGATGACCGCGCAGGACAAGCTGCGGATCGCCCAGGCCTTCGTCGATGCCGCCAAGCGCGCCGTGCGCCTCGGCTTCGACGCGGTCGAGCTCCACATGGCCCACGGCTATCTGCTCCACTCCGTCATCAGCCCGATCTCCAACACCCGAACCGACGGGTTCGGCGGCAGCCGCGACAACCGCTTTGCCTGGCCCCTGTCCATCGCCGCGGCGGTTAAGGCGGCGCTGCCCGCCCATGTGGCGCTCGGCGCCCGCATCACCGGGCAGGACTGGACGGATGAGGGCCTGCAGGTCGCCGACGCCGTGGCGCTCGCCGCCGAGCTCAAGGGCGCCGGCCTCGATTTCGTCTGCGTTTCCTCAGGCGGCGTCACCCCGCGCATCCGCATCGCCGTGAAGCCGGGCTATCAGGTGCCCTTTGCCGCGGCGGTGAAGGCCGGCAGCGGCATTGGCACCCGCGCGGTTGGCCTCATCAACACGCCGAGCCAGGCCGAGGAGGTCATCACCTCGGGTGCCGCCGACATGGTCGCCATCGGCCGCGGTCTCCTCGACAACCCGCGCTGGGGCTGGCACGCGGCCGAGGAGCTCGGCGTCGAGCTGACCTATCCGCCGCAATATGCCCGGGTCGCCAAGAAGGTCTGGCCGGGGGCGGCACTGGCAAGGCCGGCGTGAGGCCGGGCCGCCCATCCACACCCTCGCTTTGCTTCCGCCGCCGTTGCGCCTATAAGGGCCCGCCCGTGACGCGGCTTCCGCCGCAGGGCGCGTGATCGATTCCGGCCCGCCGGCCCGGTCGCGCCACGGACCCTCGACGCGGATCCAAGACCCCGGCGCATGAGCACCGTCCTCATCCTCAACGGCCCGAACCTCAATCTCCTCGGCACGCGCGAACCGGCCATCTACGGCGCGACGACGCTCGCCGATGTCGAGGTGATGTGCCGGGACGAGGCGGCAAAGCACGGCCTGACCTCGGACTTCCGCCAGTCCAACCACGAGGGCGTGCTCATCGACTGGCTGCACGAGGCCGGCCGCGCTTTTGCCGCCGGCACGCTCAAGGGCGTCATCTTCAATGCCGGCGCCTATACCCACACCTCGCTCGCCCTCGCCGATGCCGTCCGCGGCACCGGGGTGCCGATGATCGAGGTGCACATCACCAACGTGCACGCGCGCGAGGCGGTGCGGCACCATTCCTTCCTTTCACCCGTCGCGCGCGGCATCATCGTGGGGCTCGGCCCCATGGGATACGCGCTCGCCATCGCCGCCGTCGCGGCGCTTCCGGCCAAGGCGTGAGCGGCCCCCGCCGCGCCGAGCCCCAAGAGGCCACCATGAACAAAGGCAAATCCTCCATCGATACGGCGATGATTCGTGAGCTGGCCCAGGTGCTGGCCGACACGGACCTCACCGAGATCGAGATCGAGCTCGAGGCGCTGAAGATCCGCGTCGCCCGCCAGGTCACCGTCCATGCGACAGTGGCGGCGCCGGTGGCCGCAGCCCCCGCGCCGGCTCCGGTGGCGGCCGCTGCGGCCCCCGCCGCCGTCGCGGCTCCTGCGGCCTCGGGCGAGGATCCGCGCAAGCATCCCGGCGCCGTGCCCTCGCCCATGGTCGGCACCGCCTATCGTCGCGCCTCGCCGGACGCCAAGCCCTTCGTCGAGATCGGCTCGGTGGTGAAGGAGGGCGAGCGCATCTGCCTCATCGAGGCGATGAAGACCTTCAACGACATCGTCGCGCCGCGCTCCGGCACGGTGACGCGCATCCTGTTCGACGACGGCCGGCCGGTCGAATACGGCGAGCCGCTGATGATCATCGAGTGAGCGCAGCGCCATGTTCAACAAGGTGCTGATCGCCAATCGTGGTGAGATCGCCCTGCGCGTCCTTCGGGCGTGCAAGGAGCTGGGGATCGCCACGGTCGCCGTCCATTCCACGGCCGATGCCGATTCGATGCATGTGAAGCTCGCCGACGAGAGCGTCTGCATCGGCCCGCCCTCGGCCCGCGAGAGCTATCTCAACATTCCCTCGCTGCTTGCGGCCTGCGAGATCACCGGCGCCGAGGCCGTCCATCCCGGCTACGGCTTCCTCTCCGAGAATGCCCGCTTCGCCGAGATCCTCGAGAGCCACGGCATCACCTTCATCGGGCCGAAGTCCGAGCATATCCGCATCATGGGCGACAAGATCGAGGCCAAGCGCACGGCGAAGCGCCTCGGCATCCCGACCGTCCCGGGTTCGGAAGGCGGCATTTCCGACGACGAGGAGGCCCGCAAGGTCGCCGCCGAGATCGGCTTCCCCGTCATCATCAAGGCGGCTGCCGGCGGCGGCGGGCGCGGCATGAAGGTTGCCCGCTCGGCCGATGAGCTGGAGGTCGCCCTGCAGACCGCCAAGACCGAGGCCAAGGCCGCCTTCGGCGACGACGCGGTCTATATCGAGAAATATCTCGGCAAGCCCCGCCACATCGAGATCCAGATCCTCGGTGACGGCCAGGGCAATGCCATCCATCTCGGCGAGCGCGATTGCTCGCTGCAGCGCCGCCACCAGAAGGTCTGGGAGGAAGGCCCCTCCCCGGTAATCACGCCGGAGCAGCGGGCCGAGATCGGCGGCATCTGCGCCAAGGCCATGGCCGATATGGGCTATGTCGGTGCCGGCACGATCGAGTTCCTCTACGAGGACGGGCAGTTCTTCTTCATCGAGATGAACACCCGCATCCAGGTCGAGCATCCGGTGACCGAGATGATCACCGGTGTCGATCTCGTCAACGAGCAGATCAAGATCGCCTCGGGCCAGAAGCTCTCGGTCAAGCAGTCGGACATCGTCATCGAGGGCCATGCCATCGAGTGCCGCGTGAACGCCGAGAACCCCGCGACCTTCCGGCCCTCGCCGGGCAAGCTCAACCTGTTCCATACGCCCGGCGGCATCGGCGTGCGCGTCGACAGCCACGCCTACCAGGGCTACACGATCCCGCCGAATTACGACTCGCTGGTCGGCAAGCTGATCGTCCATGGCCGGACGCGGGCCGAGTGCCTGGCGCGCCTGCGCCGCGCCCTCGACGAGTTCGTGGTGGACGGGATCGAAACAACGCTGCCGCTGTTCCGCACCCTCGTGCGCAACCCCTCGATCATCGCCGGCGACTACGACATCCACTGGCTGGAGAAGTTCCTCGCCGGCGAGGCCGCGAAGGCTGACAAGGCCTGAGCGCAGCCGAGTCCAGCCTCACACGCCCCATAGACGCTTCAGGATCGCCGGGACCTCTCCATAGGTTCCGGCGATCGCGTTTGGGCGGGAGCGGAGCAGCGCCTCCGACGCATGGTAGCCCCATGTGACGGCGATGGAGCCGACGCCGGCCGCATGGGCCATGTCGATGTCATAGGTCGTGTCGCCGATCATCACCGTGTCCTCGGGGACCGCGCCGACCTCGGCCATTGCCTGAAGAATCATGCCGGGATGCGGCTTCGACGGCGCGTCATCGGCGGTCTGGATGGTGGCGAAGTGGTCGATGAGCCCGTGATGGGTCATGACGATGCGGACGCCGCGCTGCGACTTGCCGGTGGCGATGCCGAGGGCCGCCTTCTCAGCCGCCACCCACTCGATCACCTCACGGCAGCCGGGATAGAGCGGCTCGGCATGGCCATGCTTCTGCCGCTCGGCATGGAAGGCGCCCTTGTAGGCCTCGATCAGCGCGGGAATGTCGGCATCGTCCGGGCTGGTCAGGACCGCGAAAGCCTCAAACAGCGACAGGCCGACGATCGAGAGCGTCGCCTCGCGGCTGGGCGGGGTGCGGCCTAGCGACAGAAAGGCCGCATCCATGCAGGCGACGATAAGGTGCTGGCTGTCGACGAGGGTGCCGTCGCAGTCGAAGATGACGAGCTTCACGAAAGGCGCTCCGGGGAACCGGAGCGCCTTGTGGGCTGTCGCGCGACGAAGATCAACGGGTCAGCCGAAGCGACAGGACCGCACGGCCATCCGGAACTCCGGCGTGCGCGGGATGTAGCCATGGGCGCGGACGGACTGACGGCACTCGACGATGCGGGCGAGATCCGGGCGGCGGGCGCGCAGGCAGTCGAGGACGGCGGCGCGGACGGCGGGTCCGCGATAGCCGCGGGCGCGGGCCTCCTGCCGGCACTCGAAGCGCTCGGCGCGCAGTTCGGGATTGCCGCGGCCGGGACCGGGGCCATAGCCGAAGGGCTGGGCGCTGGCTGGCGCGATGGCGGAGAGGCCGAGGAGGCCGGCGAGCAGAAGGCCTGATGTCGAGCGGATCATGGGAGGTCTCCAGAGCGGGGTGATGGCCGCTTGTCGGCCTTGCCTGCTGAACCTCACCTGAATCCGCCGTTCAGCGGCGCTCGCGCTCCAGCGTCTCGACACGGGTCTCGAGAGCGGCGATGCGCCGCTCGGCGAGGTCGTTGGCCCGGCGGAGTTCGGCGACGAGGTCGGCCATGGCGCGATCGCCGCCCGGCACGGTGCGGATCACCCGCCGCGTCACCATGACGATGAGTGCGAGGATGGCGAAAAGGGCCGCTGCGGTGACGTAGATCCAGCCCGTCAGGGACATCACTCCTCCGGCGCCTCGACGATGGGATCGTAGCGCGACACATCCCAGCCGAGGAGGTTGAAGGTCTGCTCCATGTGCGGCGGCAGCGGCGCCGAGACGTCGATCGTGCCCTTGCCGCGGGGATGCGGCACGACAAGACGGCGGGCATGAAGATGCAGCTTGTGCTGGATACCGCCGGGGATCTCCCAGTTCTCGACGTCGAAATATTTGGGGTCGCCGATGATGGGATGGCCGATCTCGGCGGCGTGAACGCGCAGCTGGTGGGTACGGCCGGTGACCGGCTTCATCGACAGCCAGGACAGCTTCTGCGCCATGGTGTCGATGACGGCGTAGTAGCTCACCGCGTGGCTGGCGCCCTTCTCGCCGTGCTTGGCGATGCGCATGAAGCTCTCGTCCTCGCGCTCTTCCTTGGCAAGATAGGTGGAGACGCGGCCCTGACGGGGCTTCGGCACGCCGGCCACCACCGACCAGTAGATCTTGCGGGCGGCGCGGGTGCGGAAGGTTTTCGCCAGCGCGGCCGCGGCAAAGCGGCTCTTGGCGACGAGCAGGCAGCCCGACGTGTCCTTGTCGAGGCGGTGGACGAGGCGCGGACGCTGGCCGTCCTCGTCGGTGAGCACCGCCAGCATCCCGTCGAGATGTTTCTTGGTGCCGGAGCCACCCTGCACGGCGAGGCCCGCCGGCTTCGACAGGACGAGGACGTCGGCATCCTCATAGAGCGTGATGGAGGCGAGGAAGCCGGCGACATCCTCGCCGACCTTGGCCGACATGGGGCGCGCCTGGTCGAGCTTCAGCGGCGGCACGCGCACGGCCTGGCCGGCCTCGAGCCGGTCCTTGGTCTCGACGCGGCGGCCGTTCACGCGCAGCTCGCCCTTGCGGACGATGCGCTGGATGTAGCTGAACGAGAGCTGGGGAAAGCGCGCCGCGAGGAAGCGGTCGACGCGCATGTCCGCCTCGTCATCCGTGACGGTGAGGGTCTGGACGCCGGTCTGCAATGTCTCGGTGGCGGCGGCCTTCAGCTCGGCGCGGGTGGGACCCGCCGGCGGCGGGGCTGCCGGGCGCTCGCGGCGCGGGGCCGGACGATCCTCGGACGGGGCGGACCGCACCGGCCTCTCGGCACGGCTCTCGCGAGGCGCAGCACGGGACGGGCGATCCGGACGCGAGGGACGCTCGTCGCGGGCGGGACGCGCCGGCCGGCGGCTCGGGCGCTCTTCCTCGAAGCCGACCATGTCGAGATCCGCCTCCGGCGACCAGGAAGGCTCGGGCAGGTCCCAGTCATCGGCGCGGCCGCGACGCGGCGATCCGTCAAACGAGCGGAGCTCCGATGGGTCCGGCCGCTCGCGGCGCGCGGGACGCTCGGCGCGGTCAGGACCGTCGAAGCGCGGGCGGCGTTCGTCGCGGCGGCCGGCCTCGCCCTCGGGGCCGCGGCGCGGACGGCTATCGGCCTCCTCGGGGCTGCGCGGCGGGCGCTTGGCGGCGGGGCGGCCCTCCTTGGCGAAGGCGGGCTTGCCCCCCTTGGCGGGCGGACGCCCGGACCCGGCGCGGGCGGGTCCGCGCGGACCTGCCGGCGCTCCCGGCTTCGATCCGCGACCCGGCGGTTTGCCCCTGCCCTTCATGAGAAGCTCCTGATGACTGCAAGGCCGACCGCGACGGCCGCGATCGAGAGAACCACCGAGGCCCCGACATAAAGGGCGGCGCCGGCATAGTCACCCCGCTCGACCAGGGTCATGGCATCGAGGGAGAAGGCGGAGAAGGTGGTGAAGCCGCCGAGGATGCCGGTGGTGAGGAAGAGGCGGAGCTCCTGGCTCCAGGCCATCTCGGCGCGGAAAGCGAGCCATCCCGCGATCAGGCCCATGAGCAGCCCGCCGACGACATTGATGATCAGCGTGCCGGCGGGAAAGCCCGGTCCGAAGGCCTTGAGCGACCAGATGTTGACGCCGTGGCGCAGCGAACCACCGATGCCGGAGCCGATAAAGACGAGGAGGACCTTGGTCATGGATGAAGGCGTAGCGGATGGCGCGCCGGCCGTGAAGCGTCAGCGGCCGCGTTCCTTCCGGAGTTTCGCCCACCAGTCCATGCGCTTGGCGATCTCGCGCTCGAAGCCGCGCTCCACCGGCCTGTAGAGCGATTGCCGGCCGATGGCCTCCGGCCAGTAATTCTGGCCGGAGAAGGCGTCGGGCTCGTCGTGGTCGTAGCGATAGCCTTCGCCATAGCCCTCGGATTTCATCAGCTTGGTCGGGGCGTTGAGGATGGTCTTCGGCGGCATGACGCTGCCGCGCTCCTTGGCCAGCGCCTGCGCCGCCTTCCAGGCGGTGTAGGCGGCATTGGATTTCGGCGCGGTGGCGACATAGACGACGGCATTGGCGAGTGCGAGTTCGCCCTCGGGGCTACCGAGGAAGTCATAGGCGTCCTTGGCGGCATTGGCGACGACGAGCGCCTGCGGATCGGCGAGGCCGATATCCTCCACCGCCATGCGCACGACGCGGCGGGCGATGAAGAGCGGGTCCTCGCCGGCGTCGAGCATCCGCGCGAGATAGTAGAGCGCCGCGTCCGGATCCGAGCCGCGCACCGTCTTGTGGAGCGCGGAGATGAGGTTGTAGTGCCCCTCCTGCGCCTTGTCGTAGATCGGCGCGCGCCGCTGGACGACGCCCGACAGGCCGGCCGTGTCGAAGACCTCGCCCTCGCCCGCCGCGCGCCAGACCTCCTCGGCGAGTGTCAGGATGGCGCGGCCGTCGCCATCGGCCATGCGGACCAGCGCGGCCCTCGCCTCGGAATCGAGCGGCAGCGGCTTGTCCTCCAGCACCTCGGCGCGGGCGAGGAGCTTTTCCAGCGCCTCGTCGTCGAGGGCGCGGAAGGTCAGGACGCGGGCGCGGGAGAGCAGCGCGGCGTTGAGTTCGAAGGACGGGTTCTCGGTGGTTGCGCCGACGAGCGTCACCGTGCCGTCCTCGACCACGGGCAGGAAGGCGTCCTGCTGCGAGCGGTTGAAGCGGTGGATCTCGTCGACGAAGAGCAGCGTGCCGCGGCCCTGCATGCGGCGGGAGCGGGCCTGTTCAAACACCTTTTTCAGGTCGGCGACGCCGGTGAAGATCGCCGAGATCTGGTCGAAGGCGAGATCGGTCTCGCCGGCGAGCAGACGCGCCACGGTGGTTTTCCCCGTGCCCGGCGGTCCCCAGAAGATCAGCGAACCGAGGGAGCGCGAGCGCAGGAGCCGCGTCAGCGCCCCGTCGGGGCCGGTCAGGTGCTCCTGTCCGGCGACCTCGGCCAGCGTCTGCGGCCGCAGGCGGTCGGCAAGCGGCCGCGGCGCCTTGGGGTCGGGGCCGGCGGCCTCGAAGAGGTCCACCTTCAGCCGCCCAGCATCGACGAGATGATCTGGCCGCCGCGGTCAATCTGGAAGCGCCAGAGCCGGGCGCGCTGGGCGGTGACCTCGCGTAGGTCGTCAGGCCTTGCGATCTCGCGGCCATTGACGCCGACCACGACGTCGCCGGGCTGGAGGCCGACCTGGGCCGCGGCGGAATTGGGCTCCACGGCCATGACGACGACGCCATCACTGCGATGGCTGACCCGCAGCTCGTCCGCCATGCCCGGGGCCAGCGTCGCGACGCGGGCGCCGGCAAAGGGCGACGGGCCGGTGATGGTGATGGCGTCCTGGCCGCCGGGCGGGGCCGGCTCGAGGGCCACCGGAACGACGAGGGCACGGCCGTTGCGGGTGACGGCGATGCTCGCCATGCCGCCGATGGGCTTCACGCCGAAGCGGTAGCCGAAGCCGTCGGGATCCTCGACCGCCTGATTGTCGACGGCGGTGATGAGGTCGCCGGCGCGGAGCCCAGCGCGGGCGGCGGGCGAGTTGGGGACCACCGAGACCACGAGCGCTCCGGTGGGCCGCGCGAGGCGAAGGCTCTCCGCGACATCGGCGGTGACGTTCTGCAGCCGGCCGCCGAACCAGGGCCGGCGGACGGTCTGGCTGCCGGCCTTGGCCGATTCGACGACGAGGCGGACAAGCGCGGTCGGAATGGCGAAGCCGATGCCGTGGCTGCCGCCGGAGCGGGAGAAGATGGCGGTGTTCACACCGATGAGGCGGCCGCTCATGTCGACCAGCGCGCCGCCGGAATTGCCGGGATTGATGGCGGCGTCCGTCTGCACGAAGGACTGGTAGTCGGCAACGCCGACCTGCGTGCGGGCGAGCGCCGAGACGATGCCCTGCGTCACCGTCTGGCCGACGCCGAAGGGATTGCCGATGGCGAGGACGATGTCGCCGACCTCAAGGGCGTCGGAATCGCCGACCTCGATCACCGCCAGTTCCGGCGGGGGGTTGCGCAGCTTGAGGACCGCAAGGTCGGTGCGGGGATCGCGGAGCACGATGTCCACTTCGAACTCGCGCCGGTCGGCGAGCGCCACCTTCACCTCCGTCATGTTTTCCACGACGTGGTTGTTGGTGATGACGAGGCCGGACCGCTCGACGATGACGCCGGAGCCGAGCGAGCGGGCGACCTCGGCGCGCTGCGGCCCGCCCTGGCGGCCCTGCCCGCCCCGGTCGCCGAAGAACCGGCGGAAGATCGGGTCATCGAAAAAGGGATGGGCCTGGACCTGCTCGACGCGCGAGCCATAGACATTGACCACGGCGGGCGCGGCCCGCTTCACCACGGGAGCAAACGAGAGCTGAACCTCGGCGCGGGTCGCAGGTGCCTGGCGGGGCGCCTGCGCAAGGGCGGGCGCGGCCGAGAGGAGCGCGACGGCCGCGGCGGTGGCGAAGGCGGTGAATCTGGTCATGGCGGCAATATAGGCGCGCTACCCCGAGCCCGGAAGGGAAGGCAGGCGCCCGATGCGCCCGCGGCGGTTGACCGGGCGGGGGCGAGCGGTGACGCTCCGTCAAAACGACCCGAGGACACGCCCATGGCCACCACCGACTTCCTGCCCGGCAATTACCGCTATGTGCCCAGCGTCTTCCAGTATTCGGCCGGCGCCGCCGCCCTGCCCGGCTATCACATCCAGCGGGTGATGTTCCGCAAGCCGGTGCCGTTGAAGGACGGCTTTGAGCGTATCGCCGTACTGATCCAGGGCGCGGGACGCCCGCTCACCGCCTTCTGCGCCTGCGAGCTGCGCTCGCCCGCCCCCTTCGACGATGCCGGCTTCAAGGCCTTCAACGAGGTCTATGTCGGCACGCTGGCGGCCTGGGGCATCTACAATGCGGAGACCAAGGCCAATCCGGTGGCGCGCTCCAATGTCTGTCCGGAGATCGGCGGGCCGCCGGAGCCCTCCTTCCACGCCTTCTCCTTCGTCGTCGAGGGTGATGCAGGCGGGGCGCCGCAATTCGTCATCGCCGGCTCGGGTGAGGCGCGCGAGGGCGCCGGCGCCTATGCCGAGCGGATCGTCCGGCTCAACGACACCAGCCCCGGCGGCCTGCGCGAAAAGGGCGTCTTCGTGCTGGAGCAGATGGAGAAGCGCATGGCGGCCTTCGGCCATGGCTGGGCCGACACGACCGCGGCGCAGGTCTATTGCGTCCACGACATCCACCCCTTCCTCGCCGACGAGATCGTCCGGCGCGGTGCGGCGCGGGCCGGCATCACCTGGCACTACAACCGCCCGCCGGTGATCGGCCTCGATTACGAGATGGACTGCCGGAGCGTCGCGGTCGAGCGCAGCCTGTGAGCGCATCGCCGCTCGGGCGCTGGCAGGGCTTTTTCGGGCCCATCCTCGCCGGCTATTGCGGGTTGCTCATCGGCGTCGGCATGGGCCGTTTCGGCTATCCGCCGCTCATCCCGGCCATGGTCGAGGCCGGCTGGGCGACACCTACGACGCTTCACCTCGCGGGCGCCTTCAACCTCGCCGGCTATATCCTCGGCGCCAGCACGGCCCTCGCGGGGGCGCGTCTGATGGGCGTCAGGCCGGCCATCGCGCTCGCTGCGGCGCTTGCCGTCTTCGCCTTCGCCGCCTCGGCCGTGCCCCTGCCCGCCCCGGCCTTCATTGCGCTCCGCGCCCTTTCGGGGGCGACCGGCGGCATCCTGATGATCGTCATCCCGCCGGTGGTGGCGAATGTCGTCGCCCCCTCCCATCGCGGCCGGGCGAATGGTCTCGCCTTTGCCGGGGTCGGCACGGGCTTCGTCCTTTCGGGAACCGCGGTGCCGGCCTTCGCCGCCTCCGGACCTGCCGCGGCCTGGCTGGCGCTGGCAACGGCGCTGGCAGTCGCCAGCGTCGTGATGATGGCGCTGCTGCCGCGTTCGGCCCCGCCCGTGGCGGCGGAGCGCGGCGCTCCCTCGCCTGCCTGGCGGCGTGCGCCGGCCTTCCTCGGCCTCGCTGCGGCCTATGGCGGCGCGGCGGCGGGCTATGTGCCCCACACCCTCTTCTTCGTCGACCACGTCGCCCGCGACCTCGGCTTCGGCCTCGCCATCGGCGGCTGGATCTGGGTCGCCGCCGGCATCACGGCCGTCCTCGCGCCGATGGTGGCGGGTGTCGCCGCCGACCGCTTCGGCTATGGGCCGGTTCTGCGCATCATCGTGGCGCTGATGGCGATCGGCGCCGCCCTGCCAGCCCTGACCCACAATCTCGTGCTGCTGACGCTGTCGGCGATGATGGCGGGCGGGCTGATGATCGGGCTTGGATCATCGACCTCCGGGCGCACCCGCGAGATCGTCGGCCCGGAGGCGCATACCGCCGCCTGGGCGCTGCAGACGGTGGCTTTCGCCATCATCCAGGCGGGGGCGGCTTATGGCTTCACGGCATTGCTCGCCGCGACGGGCAGTCACGCGCTGGTCTTCTCGCTGGCGGGGGCCATCATCGCGAGCGGCCTTGCGCTCGAACTCGCGACCGCGCGTATGGCGCCCCGCGCCGCCCCCTGACAGCCACGCGGACACGCAAAAGGGCGACCTCACGGCCGCCGGTCAACGCAAAAGGGCGACCTCACGGCCGCCCCTGCAAAGGGTCCGCCCCGCAGGACGGCCCCGACTTTCCGTTGATCAGGCCGCCTCGGCTGTCTTCGCCTGGACCGGACCGGAGTCCTTGCCCTTGGCGTCGACGTCGCGATCGACGAACTCGATGACCGCGATCGGCGCGTTGTCGCCATAGCGGAAGCCGGCCTTCAGGACGCGGGTGTAGCCACCCTGGCGCGCCTGGTAGCGGGGCCCGAGGACCTCGAACAGCTTCTTGACCATGGCGATGTCGCGGATCTGCGACACGGCCTGGCGGCGGGCGTGCAGGTCGCCGCGCTTGCCGAGCGTCACCAGCTTCTCGACGATCGGACGCAGGTCCTTCGCCTTCGGCAGGGTGGTGACGATCTGCTCGTGCTTGATGAGCGCGGCGCACATGTTGGCGAACATCGCCTGACGATGCTCGGCCGTGCGGTTGAACTTGCGGTGGGCTTTGCCGTGACGCATCGCCTTGTCCTCCGGTGGCTCGCGGACCTCACGGTCGGCGAGGATGAAAACTCAGTAGTGGTCCTCGAAGCGCTTGGCGAGCTCTTCGATATTCTCCGGCGGCCAACCCGTGACCTCCATGCCGAGGTGGAGGCCCATCTGGGCAAGCACTTCCTTGATTTCGTTGAGCGACTTGCGGCCGAAGTTCGGCGTGCGGAGCATCTCCGCCTCCGTCTTCTGGATCAGGTCGCCGATATAGACGATGTTGTCGTTCTTCAGGCAGTTCGCCGAGCGGACCGAGAGCTCGAGCTCGTCGACCTTCTTCAGCAGTGCCGGGTTGAAGGCGAGATCCGGGATCGACTCCTGGACGACTTCCTTCCGCGGCTCCTCGAAGTTCACGAAGATCTCGAGCTGGTCCTGGAGGATGCGCGCCGCATAGGCGATCGCGTCCTCGGGCGAGACCGAACCATTGGTCTCCACCGTCAGGGTCAGCTTGTCGTAATCGAGAACCTGGCCCTCGCGGGTCGGCGAGACCTGGTAGGAGACCTTCTTGACCGGCGAGTAGAGGCTATCGACCGGAATGAGACCGATCGGCGCGTCCTCGGCACGGTTCTTCTCGGCGGGGACGTAGCCCTTGCCGGTGTTGACGGTGAACTCCATGCGGATCGAGGCGCCCTCGTCGAGGGTGCAGATCACCAGCTCGGGGTTCAGCACGGTGACGTCGCCGACCGTCTGGATGTCGCCGGCGGTGACCACGCCCGGGCCTTCCTTGCGCACGACCATGCGCTTCGGACCGTCGCCCTGCATCTTGATCGAGATGTCCTTGATGTTCAGGACAATGTCGGTGACGTCCTCACGCACGCCGGGGATCGACGAGAACTCGTGCAGGACGCCATCGATCTGGACGGCCGAGACGGCGGCGCCCTGGAGCGAGGACAGGAGGACGCGGCGCAGGGCGTTGCCGAGCGTCACGCCGAAGCCGCGCTCGAGCGGCTCGGCGGTCGCGGTCGCGAAACGCTTCGGGTCATCGCCGGGAACGATGTTGAGCTTCTCCGGCTTGATCAGTTCCTGCCAGTTCTTCTGGATCACGGGTGTTACCTTCGCTTCAATCTGGCCGCTGTCTCGTCCCCTGCAGGACCCTGACGACCGGTGTCCCTCGCCTTGCGGCGAGAGGCGGAAAATCCCGAGCCGCCACAGGCCGGCCCGCGATTGCGAGAAACAATGAAACTCAGACGCGGCGACGCTTGCGCGGGCGGCAGCCGTTGTGCGGGATCGGCGTCACGTCGCGGATGGAGGTGACGGTGAAGCCGGCAGCCTGGAGGGCGCGCAGCGCCGACTCACGGCCCGAACCGGGACCCGACACCTCGACCTCGACCATGCGCATGCCGTGCTCGGAGGCCTTGCGGGCGGCGTCCTCGGCAGCGACCTGGGCAGCATACGGGGTCGACTTGCGCGAACCCTTGAAGCCCATGGTGCCGGCCGACGACCAGGCAATGGTGTTGCCCTGAGCGTCGGTGATGGTGATCATCGTGTTATTGAACGACGCGTTCACGTGGCAGACGCCGGAGGCGATGTTCTTGCGCTCACGGCGGCGAACGCGGGTGGCTTCCTTGGCCATTCTCTAATCCTTGTCCTTCAGGCGCGCCCGTCGTGCCAGGCGCTCGGGAAACGGCAAGGGGCGCGGCTGGGGCGCCCCGTCCGGATTACTTCTTCTTGCCGGCGATCGGCTTCGCCGGACCCTTGCGGGTGCGGGCGTTGGTGTGGGTGCGCTGGCCGCGGACGGGCAGGCCCTTGCGGTGACGCAGGCCGCGGTAGCAGCCGAGGTCCATGAGGCGCTTGATGTTCATCGAGACTTCGCGACGCAGGTCGCCCTCGACCATGTAGTCACGGTCGATGGTCTCGCGGATGGTGAGCACTTCCTGGTCGGTCAGCTGGTTCACGCGGCGCTCGGCCGGGATCTTGACCTTGTCGCAGATCTCGGCCGCGAACTTCGGGCCGATGCCGTGAATGTACTGCAGCGCGATAACCACGCGCTTGTTGGTCGGGATGTTGACACCCGCAATACGAGCCATGTCTCGTCTCCATGTGGTCCGCGTCGCCGCGGGAGATGATGAAACCGTGCGTCCGGTGGAGGTCGGCCCTTGCACGGATGTCCTCGAAACGGAGCGGCCCGCCTGCACGGCAGACGGACCGGCTCAACCGTCTTTTGGACGAAGGTTGGCCGCATAGCCCGCCCTCGTCCCTGCGTCAAGCCCGAAAGGGCCGAATTCGCCTCACACGCCCAGATGAGCGGCGATGGCCTTGGTCACGTCGTCGATCGGCGCCATGCCGTCCACCGTCTTCAGCGCGTCCTTCGACGCGTAGTAGCCGGAAACGGGCGCGGTCTGCTCGCGATAGGCGTCGAGGCGCTTCTTCAGGGCCTCGGCATTGTCGTCGGCGCGCACGGGCTCGCCGCGGGCGGTCATCTCGGCGACTCGCTTCTCGATGCGGCCGACGAGGATGCCCTCGTCCACCTTCAGCTCGATGACCGCGTCGAGCTTCATGCCCTTCTCGGCCAGCATGGCATCGAGCGCCTCGGCCTGGGCGACGGTGCGCGGGAAGCCGTCGAGGATGAAGCCCTTGGCGCAATCCGGCTCGGCAATGCGGTCGGCGATGATGCCGACGACGATGGCATCGGAGACGAGCTCACCGCGCGCCATGACGTCCTTGGCCTTCAGGCCGATGGGCGTGCCGGCCTTCACCGCGGCCCTGAGCATGTCACCGGTGGAGAGCTGCACGAGACCGTGACGCTCCACCAGCCGCTGTGCCTGGGTCCCCTTCCCCGCCCCGGGAGGCCCGAGCAGAATCAGCTTCATCGACGTTTCCCCCTGAGCTGCGACTTCTTGATCAGCCCTTCATACTGATGGGCCAACAGGTACCCCTGAACCTGCGCCACCGTGTCGAGCGTCACGGTGACGACGATCAGCAGCGAGGTGCCTCCCAGCAGATAGAAGCTTTGGCCGAGCTGCGAAATCAGCATTTCGGGCAATAGGCAGACGATGGTGATGTAGGCCGCGCCGAGGACGGTGATGCGGGTGAGGACGTAGTCGATGTACTGCGCCGTCTTCTCGCCCGGGCGGATACCGGGGATGAAGCCGCCATATTTGCGCAGATTGTCGGCGGTTTCGGTCGGATTGAACACGATCGCCGTGTAGAAGAAGCAGAAGAAGATGATCAGCAGCGCATAGAGCGCCATGAACAGCGGCTGCCCATGCCCGAGGAGCTGGGCGGTCAGGCGCAGCCATTCCGACGGATTGGTCTGGAACGACAGGGCCGTGGTCGGCAGCAGCAACAGCGACGAGGCGAAGATCGGCGGGATGACGCCGGCCGTGTTGATCTTCAGCGGCAGGTGCGAGGAGTTGCCCTCGAACACCTTGTTGCCCTGCTGGCGCTTTGGATACTGGATCAGCAGCCGGCGCTGGGCACGCTCGCAGAAGACGATGATGACGATCGTCACGCCGATGAGCACGAGCAGGCCGAGCAGCAGCGGCGTCGAGATGACGCCCTGGCGGCCGAGCTCGAAGGCCTGCGCCAGCACGCTCGGCAGCTCGGCGACGATGCCGGCGAAGATGATCAGCGAGATGCCGTTGCCGATGCCGCGCTGGGTGATCTGCTCACCGAGCCACATCATGAACATGGTGCCGCCGGTCAGCGTGATGACCGTCGACATGATGAAGAACAGGCCGGGGTTGGCGACGACCGAGCCCGAGGACTGGAGGCCAACCGCGATGCCCCAGGACTGGAACAGCGCCAGCACCACGGTGAGGTACCGGGTGTACTGGTTGATCTGCTTGCGGCCCTGCTCGCCTTCCTTCTTCAGCTTCTCCAGCTCCGGCACGACGGCGGTCAGCAGCTGGATGATGATGGAGGCGGAGATGTAGGGCATGATGTTCAGCGCGAAGATCGCCATGCGCGAGACCGCGCCGCCGGCGAAGACGTTGAACATGGCCAGAACGCCCTGGTTGGCGTTGAAGACCTGGCGCAGGGCCTCGGGATCGATTCCCGGCAGCGGGATATAGGTGCCGAGGCGATAGACCAGCAGCGCGCCGAGGGTGAACCACAGCCGCTTCTTGAGGTCCTCGGCCTTGCCGAAAGCCCCGAAATTCAGGTTGGCTGCCAGTTGTTCCGCTGCCGATGCCATGGTGGCTCCGATGCCTCAGGGACGGAACGGGTCCATCCGGAAAAGTCGCCTTCACTTAACGGCCTGGGGCCGCCTTCGCCAGCCCCCCGACGTCGCAGGCGGGAGGGCTGTCTATCGATGCAAAGGGGCCGGTCCTCGTCGAACCGGCCCCCTTGAAGCTGTGATCGTCGTGTCGGGAGAGCGATGCGCCGGCCGTCAGGCCGCCGCCTCGTCCTTCGCCTTCAGCACGGTGACCGAGCCGCCGGCCTTCTCGACGGCCGCAACGGCGCCGGCGGAGGCGCCGGAGACGGTCAGCTCGAGCTTCGCCTTCAGCTCGCCGGTGGCGACGAGACGGATGCCGTCACGGGCGCGGCGGACGACGCCGCTCGACACCAGGGCAGCCTCGTCGACCTTGCCGGCCTGCAGCTTGCCGGAGTCGATCGCGCGCTGGATGCGGGCGAGCGTGACCTCGACATAGGAGAGGCGGAAGATGTTGTTGAAGCCACGCTTCGGCAGGCGCCGATGCAGCGGCATCTGGCCACCCTCGAAGCCCTTGATGGCGACGCCCGAACGGGACTTCTGGCCCTTCACGCCGCGACCGGCGGTCTTGCCCTTGCCCGAACCGATGCCACGGCCGACGCGCATCTTGCGATGCGTCGCGCCGGCATTGTCCTTCATGTCCGTGAGTTTCATGGGATCAATCCACCACTTTCACGAGGTGAGCGACCTTGGCGATCATGCCGCGGACACTCGGGGTGTCCTCCAGCGTGGCGCGGCGGTGCAGCTTGTTGAGCTTGAGGCCGATGAGGGTCGCTTCCTGCGACTTCTCCCGGCGGATCGGCGAGCCGACCTGCTCGATGGTGACAGTCTTGTTGGCCATGGATCCGATCCTTACGCGTCGCCCTCGCCTTCCTCCTGGCGGCGGGCCTGGAGGACCGACACCTTGAGGCCACGGCGAGCCGCGACGGAGCGCGGGCTGTCCTGGTTCTTCAGCGCGTCGAACGTGGCGCGCACCATGTTGTAGGGGTTCGACGACCCCATCGACTTGGCGACCACGTCGGCCATGCCGAGCGTTTCGAAGACGGCGCGCATCGGACCGCCGGCGATGATGCCGGTGCCGGCCGGAGCGGCGCGCAGGATGACCTTGCCGGCGCCGTGGCGGCCGTGCACGTCATGATGGAGGGTGCGGCCCTCGCGCAGCGCCACGCGGATGAAACCGCGCTTGGCAGCCTCGGTGGCCTTGCGGATCGCCTCCGGCACCTCACGGGCCTTGCCGTGGCCGAAGCCGACGCGGCCCTTCTGGTCGCCGACCACGACGAGCGCGGCGAAACCGAACCGCTTGCCGCCCTTCACCGTCTTGGAGACACGGTTGATGTGCACGAGCTTGTCGGTGAATTCGCTGTCGCGCTCTTCGCGGTTGCGCTCGCGTTCACGTTCCCGAGCCATGTTCTGTCCTTTCGGCGGCGGAGCCGCCCGTATCCGTTAGAAGCTCAGGCCGCCCTCGCGGGCGCCGTCGGCGAGCGCCTTGACGCGCCCGTGATAGAGATAGGCACCGCGGTCGAACACCACGGCGGACACCCCAGCCTGCACTGCGCGCTCGGCGACGAGCTTGCCGACGGCAGACGCCGCGGCCTGATCGGCACCGGTCTTCAGCGAAGACTTCAGGTCCTTCTCCAGTGACGAGGCACTCGCAACCGTCACGCCATTCGCGTCGTCGATGATCTGCGCATAGATATGCTTCGACGAACGGAAGACGCTCAGCCGCGGACGCCCATTTGCCGCAGTGCGCAGGGCACGGCGGACACGCGCCTTGCGACGCTCCGTTGCATCCTTGAATTTGGCCATAGCCAGCTCCTTTGATCGGCGCGGTGCCGGACGGACCCGCGCCCCGGTAGACGGTGAGGCCCCGTAGCCGGGGCCTCCGCCTTACTTCTTCTTGCCTTCCTTGCGGAAGATGAACTCGCCCGCGTAGCGGACGCCCTTGCCCTTGTAGGGCTCCGGACCACGATATTCGCGGATCTCGGCGGCGACCTGACCCACCTGCTGCTTGTCGATGCCGGAGATGAGGATCTCGGTCGGCTTCGGGGTCGCAATGGTGATGCCCTCGGGGACGGAATAGTTGACATCGTGGCTGAAGCCGAGGGCGAGGTTCAGAACCTTGCCCTGAGCCGCGGCACGATAGCCGACGCCGGTGATCTCGAGCTTCTTCTCGAAGCCCTTGGTCACGCCGACGGCGAGGTTGGCGACGCGGGTGCGAGCCATGCCCCACATGGAGCGGGCGCGCTTGCCCTGGTCGCGCGGGTCGATCTTGATGACGTTGCCGTCGATCTTCACGATGACGTCGTCCGGGCAGGTGAACGACAGCTCACCCTTGGGACCCTTCACCTTGACGGTCTGGCCGGACAGCTGGGCAGTGACGCCCTGCGGCAGGTCGACCGGCTTCTTACCGATACGAGACATTGGATGTCGTCCTTTGTCGAATGGGAGCTCTGCCAGGTCAGAAGACCGTGCAGAGCACCTCCCCGCCCACGTTCTGTTCACGAGCCTCGTGGTCCGCCATCACGCCCTTGGGGGTCGAGATGATGGTGATGCCGAGGCCGTTGGAGACGCGCGGCGTGTTGCCGACGCCGGCGTAAACGCGGCGGCCGGGCTTCGACACACGGGCAATCTCACGGATGACCGGCTCACCGTCGAAATACTTGAGCTCGATCTCGAACTCCGAACGGCCGTTCGGGTGCGTGACGGTCATGTAATCGCGGATGTAGCCTTCCGACTTGAGCACGTCGAGGACGCGGGCGCGCAGCTTCGAACCCGGCGTCAGGACGCGGGTCTTGCGGCGCATCTGCGCGTTGCGGATGCGGGTCAGCATATCGCCGAGCGGATCGTTGAGAGCCATGATCTGTCTCCTCTCACCAGCTCGACTTCACGAGGCCCGGAACGAGCCCCTTGTTGCCGAGGTCACGCAGTGCCACGCGGCTCATGCCGAGCTTGCGGTAGAACGCCCGCGGGCGACCGGTCACTTCGCAACGGTTCTTGATGCGGACCTTGGCGCCGTTACGCGGCAGGCTCGCAAGCTTCACGGTGGCCGCGAAACGCTCCTCGATGGAGAGCGACTGGTCCATCACGGTCGCCTTCAGCGCGGCGCGCTTCTTGGCGTCCCGTGCGACCAGGGCACGGCGGTGGTTGTTCTTTTCGATGGAGCTCTTCTTCGCCATCGGATTCTCCTGGTTTCCGCGTCTGAGACGGGCTTCTAGCTTTGAGAAACCCGGCTCACTGCCGGAACGGGAAGTTGAAGGCCTTGAGGAGAGCGCGAGCTTCCTCGTCGGTCTTCGCGGTGGTGCACACGATGATGTCCATGCCCCACATCTGATCCACCTTGTCATAGGAGATCTCGGGGAACACGACATGCTCCTTCAGACCCATGGCGAAGTTGCCACGGCCATCGAAGCTCTTCGGGTTCAGGCCGCGGAAGTCGCGGACGCGCGGCAGCGCGATCGTGACCAGGCGGTCCAGGAACTCGTACATGCGCTGCTTGCGCAGCGTGACCTTGCAGCCGAGCGGCATGTTCTCGCGAACCTTGAAGTTCGAGATGGCCTGCCGGGCCCGGGTGATGACCGGCTTCTGGCCGGTGATCAGGGCGAGGTCGGCCGCTGCGACGGAGGCCTTCTTGGAATCGGCGGTGGACTCGCCGACGCCCATGTTGACCACGACCTTCTCGATCTGCGGGATCTCGAGCGGGTTCTTGTAGCCGAACTGGGTCACCAGCTGCTGCCGGATCACGCTGTCGTAATGCGCCTTGAGGCGCGGGGTGTGGGCCGCCTCAGCCATCGATGGTCTCCCCGGACTTCTTGGCCACGCGCACCTTGGTGCCGTCGGCGAGGATCTTGAAGCCGACGCGGGTCGGCTTGCCGGTCTTCGGATCGGCATAGGCCAGGTTGGACAGGTGGATCGGGCCCTCTTTCGAGATGATCCCGCCTTCCGACGTCTGGCTCTGGCGCTGGTGGCGCTTCACAATGTTGACGCCGCGGACGAGGGCACGGCCCTCGGTCGGCATGACCTGGATGACCTCGCCGGTGCGACCCTTGTCGCGGCCGGCAAGGACGACAACCTTGTCACCCTTCTTGATCTTGGCGGCCATCACAGCACCTCCGGAGCCAGCGAGATGATCTTCATGTGGTTCTTGGCGCGCAGCTCGCGCGGAACCGGTCCGAAGATACGGGTGCCGATCGGCTCCTTCTGGTTGTTGATCAGCACGGCCGCATTGCGGTCGAAGCGGATCACCGAACCGTCCAGGCGACGGATGTCCTTCGCCGTGCGAACGACAACCGCCTTCATGACGTCGCCCTTCTTCACGCGGCCACGCGGAATCGCTTCCTTGACCGACACGACGATGATGTCGCCCACATGGGCGTAACGACGCTTCGCGCCGCCGAGCACCTTGATGCACATGACGCGGCGTGCGCCCGAATTGTCCGCCACGTCGAGATTGGTTTGCATCTGGATCATGACGCAACCTCTTCCTTTCGCGCCCGTCTCGGGTCTCCCCGACGGCGGCGCGCTGTTCTAACGATCACCGAGGGCTCACGCCTTCGGCAGCACGACCCAACGCTTCAGCTTCGACAAGGGCTTGCCCTCCTCGATGCTCACCACGTCACCCACCTTGAAGGCGTTGCCTTCATCATGGGCGTGATAGTTCTTGGTGCGGCGCACCGTCTTCTTGAGCAGCGGATGGGTGAAGCGACGCTCCACCTTCACCACGACCGTCTTGTCCTGCTTGTCGCTGACGACGATGCCCTCGAGCACACGCTTCGGCATATGCCCTCTCCTTACTTCTTCTCGCCGCGCTTCTGCGCGGCGACGGTCTTCACGCGGGCGATGTCGCGGCGCACCTGGCGGACGCGGGCGACGTTCTCCAGCTGGCCGGTGGCCTTCTGGAAGCGCAGGTTGAACTGCTCCTTCTTCAGCTCACCGAGCTGGCCCTCGAGCTCGTCGAGGGTCTTGGTCCGGATCTCTTCGGCCTTCATGACCCCTCTCCTCACTCGGCGATGCGCTGGACGAAGCGCGTCTTGATCGGCAGCTTGGCAGCCGCCAGCTCGAGCGCCTTCTTGGCGACGTCCAGCGGAACGCCGTCGAGCTCGAACATGATGCGGCCCGGAGCCACCTTGGCGGCCCAGTACTCGTTGCCGCCCTTACCCGAGCCCATGCGGACCTCGGCGGGCTTCTTCGACACCGGGACGTCCGGGAAGATGCGGATCCAGACGCGGCCGGCGCGCTTCATTTCGCGCGTCATGGCACGGCGGGCGGCCTCGATCTGGCGCGCGGTGATGCGCTCCGGCTCGAGGGCCTTCAGGCCGAACTGGCCGAAGTTCAGGTCCGTGCCGCCCTTGGCAGCGCCGGAAATGCGCCCCTTGAACTGCTTGCGGAACTTGGTCTTCTTGGGCTGAAGCATGGTTCTAGACCTTCATCCTCACGCCGCGTCGCGGTCTTGGCCGCGCGAACGGCGGGTCGAACCCTCGCCCTCGGACATCTTCTTGTCCTGGGCCATGGGATCGTGCTCCATGATCTCGCCCTTGAAGATCCACACCTTCACGCCGCACGTCCCGTAGGTCGTGTAGGCGGTGCCGGTGCCGTAATCGACGTCGGCGCGAAGGGTGTGCAGCGGAACGCGACCTTCGCGATACCACTCGAGGCGGGCGATCTCGGCGCCACCGAGGCGGCCCGAGCAGTTGATGCGGATGCCCTCGGCGCCGAGGCGCATGGCGGACTGGACGGCCCGCTTCATGGCGCGACGGAAGGCGACACGACGCTCGAGCTGCTGAGCGATCGACTCGGCCACCAGGGTCGCGTCGGTCTCGGGCTTGCGGATCTCGACGATGTTGATGACGACTTCGGCGTCGGTCATCCGCGAGACGGCCTTCTTCAGCTTGTCGATGTCAGCGCCCTTCTTGCCGATGACGATGCCCGGGCGAGCCGAGTGGATCGTGACGCGGCACTTCCGGTGCGGACGCTCGATGACGATCTTGGAGACCGCCGCCTGCTTCAGCAGCTTCATCAGCTCACGGCGGATCTTGAGATCCTCGTGCAGCAGTTTGCTGTACTCGCCCTTGTTGGCGAACCAGCGGCTATCCCAGGTGCGGTTGATGCCGAGGCGAAAACCGATCGGATTGATCTTCTGACCCATCGCTCTCTCCTCAGGCCTTGGCCGCCTCGACCTGACGAACGACGATCGTCAGGTGCGAGAAAGGCTTCTCGATCCGGGCGCCGCGGCCGCGGGCACGGGCATGGAAACGCTTCATCACGAAGGCCTTGCCGACATGGGCCTCGGCGACCACCAGGTCGTCGACGTCGAGATCATGGTTGTTCTCGGCGTTGGCGATGGCGCTCTCGAGGCACTTCTTGACGTCGCCGGCGATCCGCTTGCGCGAGAACTCCAGATCGGCGAGCGCCGTGTCGACCGGCTTGCCGCGGATGAGCGCGGCAACCAGGTTCAGCTTGCGGGGCGAAACGCGCAGCATGCGCGCGACCGCCTTGGCCTCGTTGTCGCCGAGGGCGCGGGGTGTTGCGGGCTTACCCATGGCTCACTTCCGCTTCGCTTTTTTGTCGGCCGCATGGCCGTAGAAGGTGCGGGTCGGCGAGAACTCGCCGAACTTGTGGCCGACCATCTCCTCGGTGACCTGCACCGGGACATGCTTCTGACCGTTGTAGACGCCGAAGGTCAGTCCGACGAAATGCGGGAGGATCGTGGAGCGACGGCTCCAGATCTTGACGACATCGTGACGGCCCGACGAGCGGGCTGCCTCGGCCTTCTTCAGGAGGTATCCGTCGACGAACGGACCTTTCCAGACGGAACGTGCCATGACGGGCCTCTGTTACTTCTTCTTCGAATGACGGCTCGACACGATAAACTTGTCGGTCCGCTTGTTCGAACGAGTCTTCTTGCCCTTGGTCGGGAAGCCCCAGGGCGTGACGGGGTGACGGCCGCCGGAAGTACGGCCTTCGCCGCCGCCGTGCGGGTGGTCGATCGGGTTCATCGCGACGCCGCGGTTATGCGAGCGCCAGCCGAGCCAACGGTTACGACCGGCCTTGCCGATCGACACGTTCATGTGGTCCGGGTTCGACACCGCGCCGATCGAGGCGAAGCACCGGCCGTGGACGAGACGCTGCTCGCCCGAGTTCAGGCGAAGGATCACGTAGCCCTCGTCGCGACCGACGATCTGGGCGTAGGTGCCGGCGGAGCGGGCGACCGCGCCACCCTTGCCGATCTTCAGCTCCACGTTGTGCACGATAGTGCCCACCGGGATGTTGGCGATCGGCATGGCGTTGCCGGGCTTCACGTCGGCGCTCTCGGCGGCGATGACGGTGTCGCCGACCGCCAGGCGCTGCGGCGCCAGGATGTAGGAGAGCTCGCCATCGACATACTTGATGAGCGCGATGAAGGCCGAGCGGTTCGGATCGTACTCGATCCGCTCCACCGTCGCGGCGACGTCAAGCTTGCGACGCTTGAAGTCGACGAGGCGATAGGAACGCTTGTGACCACCGCCGCGGAAGCGCGAGGTGATGCGGCCGAGGTTGTTACGGCCGCCCGTGGACGACTTGCCCTCGGTGAGCGTCTTGACCGGCTTGCCCTTGTAGAGGTCCGAACGGTCGACCAGGACGAGCTGACGAAGGCCCGGCGTGATCGGCTTGAAGGTCTTGAGTGCCATGGTTTACCCCTCGCCTCACAGACCGGTCGTGATGTCGATGGAGTGGCCCTCGGCGAGGGTCACGATCGCTTTCTTCACGTCCGACCGACGGCCGAGAACGCCCTTGAAACGCTTGGTCTTGCCCTTCTGGACGAGCGTGTTGACGCTCTTGACCTTGACGTCGAAGAGCTTCTCCACCGCCGCCTTGATCTGCGGCTTGGTGGCGTCCGCCGAGACCTTGAAGACGACCTGGTTATGCTCCGCAACCACCGAGCCCTTCTCGGTGATCAGCGGCGCCTTGATGACGTCGTAGTGACGCGGATCGACCGTGCTCATTTGAAGCGCGCCTCCAGTGCGTCGACGGCCGCCTTGGTCAGGACCAGGGTGTTCCGGCGCATGATGTCGTAGACGTTGATGCCCTGGATCGGCAGGACATCGACGAGCGGGATGTTGCGGGCCGCGAGGGCGAAGTTCTTGTCGACCTCGGCGCCGTCGATGACCAGCACGCTCTTGAAGCCGAGCTTCTCGAACTGCGCCTTCAGCGACTTGGTCTTGGCGGCCTCGGTGGACGCCTTCTCGAGCACCACGATGGAGCCGGCCTTCACCTTGGCGGAGAGGGCATGCTTCAGGCCGAGGGCGCGGACCTTCTTCGGCAGATCGTGCTCATGCGAGCGCGGGGTCGGACCGAAGGAGCGACCACCACCGCGGAAGAGGTTGGCACGAGCGGAGGAGTGACGGGCGGAACCCGTACCCTTCTGCTTGTACATCTTCTTGCCGGTGCGATGGATCTCGGCGCGGTTCTTGACGTCGTGGGTGCCGGCGCGGCGCTTGGCGAGCTGCCAGCGCACCACGCGGTGCAGGATGTCGGCGCGGGGCTCCAGGCCGAAGATCTCGTCGGAGAGATCCACGGAGCCGGCGTCGACGCCGTCGAGGGTCTTGATGGTCAGTTTCATGTTCAACCCTCCGAAGTCTCGGCGGCAGCCGGAGCAGCCTCGGCACCCGGCAGCTTGAAGCTGCCCGGCAGCGGCGCATCCTTCGGCAGCGGCTTCTTCACCGCGTCGCGAACGAGGATCCAGCCGCCCTTGGAGCCGGGAACGGCGCCCTCGACCATGATCACGCCGCGCTCGACGTCGGTGCGGACGACCTTGAGGTTCTGCGTGGTGACACGCACGACACCCATGTGGCCGGCCATGCGCTTGTTCTTGAACACCTTGCCGGGGTCCTGGCGGTTACCCGTCGAACCATGCGAGCGGTGCGAGACCGAGACGCCGTGGGTGGCACGCAGACCGCCGAAGTTGTGACGCTTCATGGCGCCGGCGAAGCCCTTGCCCTGGCTGGTGCCGGTCACGTCGACGAACTGGCCGGCGACGAAATGGTCTGCGGCAAAGCGGGCACCCACCGGCACCACGCCCTGGTCGTCGACACGGAACTCGACGATCTCGTGCTTCGGCTCGACCTTGGCGATGGCGAAGTGGCCACGCTGCGCCTTGGACGTGTTCTTGACCTTGGCGAGGCCGGCACCGAGCTGCAGGGCGGTGTACCCATCCTTCTCGGCCGTGCGGTGGGCGACGACCTGGCAGTCGTCGAGCAGAAGCACCGTCACAGGGACGTGCTCACCACCGTCGTTGAAGATGCGGGTCATCCCCATCTTCTTGGCAATCACACCGGAACGCATCGCGCGCATTCCTCGTTTTGGGGTCGTCCGTGACCGACTTGGCGGACCGGAGAGGACCCGGGTTCAACTTGAGATGCACCTTGCGGGGCATCGGGACACTTTTCGCCAGGCCGTCATCGGCCTGTCGCAGGACTCAGAGCTTGATCTCGACGTCAACACCGGCGGCCAGGTCGAGCTTCATCAGCGCGTCCACGGTCTGCGGGGTCGGGTCCACGATGTCGAGAAGCCGCTTGTGGGTGCGGATCTCGAACTGCTCGCGCGACTTCTTGTCGATGTGCGGCGAGCGGTTCACCGTGAACTTCTCGATCCGCGTCGGCAGCGGAATCGGCCCGCGGACCTGGGCACCGGTGCGCTTCGCCGTGTTGACGATCTCGCGCGTCGAGGTGTCCAGGACCCGATGGTCGAACGCCTTGAGGCGGATCCGGATGTTCTGGTTCATGGGTTCGCCCCTTCAAAGGCAAAGCGACAGAGGACGCACGGTTTCCCGCGCGTCCTCGGGATGACAGGTCACTCGATGATGGAGGCGACGACGCCGGCGCCGACGGTGCGGCCGCCCTCGCGGATGGCGAAGCGCAGCTTCTCCTCCATGGCGATCGGCACGATCAGGCTCACCGTCATGGCGATGTTGTCGCCCGGCATCACCATCTC
>NZ_JAPZTZ010000030.1 GCF_027532945.1 Phreatobacter sp. | reverse complement strand
TTGGAATTGAGGTGATGCGGGGGGATGCAGGCCACGACCATCCTCATCCTGTGGTGCGCGCCTGAATGGCGAGCCTCGAAGGACGCACTTGTCGCCATGCAGCCGAGACGGGGAGAAGCCCCCCCTCAGCCCTCCACCACCGGCTTGGGCGCCGGGGCGTCCTCGGTGCCGGCCATGAACTGCGCCTTGGCGAGGTTGGCAAAGGTGCCGCCCTGGGCCACCAGCTCCTCGAAGGTGCCTGCCTCGATCACCCGGCCCTGGTCGAAGACGAGGATGCGGGTGGCATGACGGATGGTGGCGAGGCGGTGGGCGATGACGAAGGTGGTGCGGCCCTTCATCACCTCTTCCAGCGCCAGCTGCAGCTTCTGCTCGGTGGTGGCGTCGAGCGCCGAGGTCGCCTCGTCGAGGATGAGGATGGGCGGGTCCTTCAGCAGGGCGCGGGCGATGGAGAGGCGCTGCCTCTCGCCGCCGGAGAGCGAGCGGCCGCGCTCGGCCACCTCGGTGTCGAGCCCATCGGGCTGGCGCTTGAGGAACTCGGTCGCCTGGGCGCGGGCGCAGGCCTGCCAGATCTCCTCTTCCGTCGCCTCCGGCCGGCCCACTTGCAGGTTCTCGCGGATGGTGCGGGCAAAGAGCATCGGCTCCTGGAAGACGACGCCGATGTTCCGCCTGAGCGAGACGAGGAGGATGTCGCGGATGTCGTGGCCGTCGATGAGCACGCGGCCCGATTGCGGGTCGAAGACGCGGTGGAGCAGCGACAGGGTGGTCGACTTGCCCGAACCGGTGGAGCCGACAAGGGCGATGGTGTCGCCGGGCTTCGCGACGAAGGAGAGGTCGGCCACCGCCGGGCGCTTGCCGTCATAGGAGAAGGAGACGTTCTCGAAGGCGACCGTGCCCTCGACGCGGCCGATATCGGTGGCGTTGGGGCGGTCGCGTACCTGCGGCGCGGTGTCGACGACGTCGAAGAAGTCCTTGATCTTCGGGCCTTCGAGGAACACCGCGTTGATGAAGCCGACCAGCGCCTCGAGCTTGCCGATCAGCATGGTGGCGAAGCCCATGAAGGTGACGATCTCGCCGATGGAGGCGAGGCCGTTGATGTGCAGCCAGGTGCCGACGAGGAAGATCGACAGGACGGTCAGCGTCGCCGAGGCGCGCGAGGCGACCGCGGCGATGGCCCACCAGGAGAGCACCGGGATCTGGGCGGCGAGCAGCGCGTCCACCGTCGCCCGCATGGCGCGGACCTCGGCCTCGACGCGGGTGAAGGACTGGATGACGGGCACGTTGCCGAGGGCATCCGTCGCCCGCTCGGCGAGGGCGTTGTGATATTCCTGCACGCTGCCCTGCAGGCTCTCCGTCTTCCTCAGCACCCAGCTGGTCAGGAAGAAGAAGAAGAACACCATGACGACGAGCAGGCTGCCGAGGCGCCAGTTCACCCAGAGCGACACCGGCACCAGGATCACCAGCGCGATGATCGAGGCGCAGTGCTCACGCAGGAAGGACAGCAGCAGCCAGGCCATGGCGTTGGAGCCCTCCAGCATCTGCTTCAGCAGACGGCCGGAATGGGCGCCGGAATGGTAGCTCAGCGGCAGGTTCAGCACGTGCTCGAAGAAGTGCTGCATGAAGGCGAGGCGGCGCCGGTGCGACATGCGGTCGGCATGGAGGGCGACGAGCACGCCGGCGGTGATGGTGAAGAGGCCGAAGATCACCCAGGCGACGACGAGCGGCAGGATCTCGGACCAGGTCACCACGCGGCCCTGCGCCTGCGCCCGCGTCAGCGTGTCGATGATCCGGCCGAAGAGGATCGGCTCGGCGAACATGATGCAGGCGAGGACGATGTTGCAGGTGAGCAGGACGAGGCCGAGGCGGGTCTCGGGGCCGAGCTGCTTGAGGACGCGCCAGTAGACGTGGAGAAGCGACATGCGACGGCCTCGCGACGGCGGGATGCCTTACGGAAATCGCGCCCTGTGAAACATGGCGGATCGCCCGCGGCAAGGGGAGAACGCAGATGGTGCCCGCCGTTCTCGTTCAGAAGGCGGTGCCCGCCCCTCCCCATGGCAGCTCAAGATGACGGGCGATCGTCGCGGCGATGTCGGCGAAGGTCTCGCGCCGGCCGATAGGGCCTGCCGGCTGGCCCGGCCCGAAAGCGAGGATCGGCACATGTTCGCGGGTGTGGTCGGTGCCGCGATAGGTCGGATCGCAGCCATGGTCTGATGTGATGATGCAGAGGTCGCCGGGCCGGAGCGCCGCCTCAAGGGTGGGCAGCCAGGCGTCGAAGGCCATCAGCGCGAGACCATAGCCCTCCGGGTCGCGACGATGGCCGAAAAGCGAATCGAAATCGATGAAGTTGGCCATGAGCAGCCCGCCGTCGGGGAGGGTCGCCAGCCCTTCGAGGCTGCGCTCGCCCAGGGCCGCATTGCCGGCAGCCTTCAGCACCGTGCCGGTGCCGACATGGGCGAAGATGTCGCCGATCTTGCCGACGGTGATCACGGTGCGGCCGGCGCCTTCCGCGACCGAGAGGAGGGTGGGCGCCGGCGGCGGCACGGCATAGTCGCGGCGGTTGGCGGTGCGCACGAAGCTCGCGGCATCGTCTCCGGCGAAGGGCCGGGCGATGATGCGGCCAATGCCGAGCGGGTCGCAGAGCCGGCGGGCGATGGCGCAGAGCGCATAGAGCCGGTCGAGGCCGAAGGCGGTCTCGTGGGCGGCGATCTGCAGCACCGAATCGGCCGAGGTGTAGAGGATCGGCTTGCCCGTCCGCACATGCTCCTCGCCGAGCCGGGCGATGATCTCCGTGCCGGAGGCGTGGCAGTCGCCGAGGATGCCGGGAAGCCCCGCCTCGCGGATGATTGCGCTGGTGAGATCGGCGGGGAAGGCCGGAACCGTCTCGGGAAAGTAGCCCCAGTCGAAGGACACCGGCAGGCCGGCGATCTCCCAATGGCCGGAGGGCGTGTCCTTGCCGCGCGAGGTCTCGACGCCGTAGCCCCAGCGGCCGGCGAAGGGGCCCTCGGCCGTGAGGCCGGGCGGCACGCGACCGGTGGAGGCGGCTGCGGCAGCGCCGAGGCCGAGCCGGTCGAGGTTCGGCAGGGCGAAGCGCTCTCGCTGACCTGAGAACCAGTCCGCGACATGGCCGAGCGTGTCGGAACCCTCGTCGCCGTAGCGCGCCGCGTCGGCGGCAGCGCCGATGCCGACGGAATCGAGGACGAGGATGAGGGCGCGGGCCATCAGCCGGTGATCCGCGCCTGGACAAGCGCGCCGATGGCGGCGCCGCCCTCGCCGAGGGTGAAGGCCTCGGCCAGCATGGCGCTGGCGGCGGCGATGGACCCCTCGTCGCGGCCATGGACGAGGGCAAGCGGTTGGCCCGTCTCCACCCGATCACCGAGGGCGACGAGGTCGGTGAGCCCCACGGCATGGTCCACCGGGTCGGCCGAGCGGGTGCGCCCGCCGCCGAGCGTCACCACCGCCATGCCGATGGCGCGGGTGTCGATGGTGAGGACCGTGCCGGTGGCTGGCGCCGGGACGGGGCGTACGAGGGGGGCGCGCGGCAGGTGCTTGTCCGGGTGTTCCACCAGATCGGCGGGGCCGCCGAGGGCGGCGACCATACGCTGGAAGACCTCCGCCGCCCGGCCATTGTCCAGCACGCGCTCCAGCTTGCCGAGAGCCGCGTCGAGGTCGGGCGCAAGGCCGCCGAGCACCAGCATTTCCGCGGCGAGCGCCATGGTGACGCCGTGGAGCCGCGAGACGGAGAGCCCGCCGGTGAGGTGGTCGATGGCGACGCGGACCTCCAGCGCATTGCCCGCGGCGGGCGCCAGCGGCTGGTCCATGGGGGTGACGAGCGCGATGGTCGGCAGGCCGGCGCCGGTCGCGACCGTGGCGATGGAGCGGGCGAGCTCGGCCGAGCGCTCGAAGTCCGGCATGAAGGCGCCGGAGCCGGTCTTTACGTCCATGACCAGGGCGTCGAGCCCGGCCGCAAGCTTCTTCGACAGGATGGAGGCGGTGATGAGCGGGATGGATTCCACCGTCGCGGTAACGTCGCGCACGCCGTAGATGACCTTGTCGGCGGGGGCGAGATCGGCGGTCTGGCCGATAATGGCGCAGCCAACCGCCTTCACCGTCTGGCGGAAGCGGGCATGGTCCGGGGTGGCGTCATAGCCGGGGATCGATTCCAGCTTGTCCAGCGTGCCGCCGGTATGGCCGAGGCCGCGGCCGGAGATCATCGGCACGAACCCGCCGGCCGCCGCCACCAGCGGCGCCAGCATCAGCGAGACGGTATCGCCGACGCCACCGGTCGAGTGCTTGTCGAGCACCGGGCCGGGAAGGTCGAGGTCGGCCCAGGAGAGGGTACGGCCGGAAGCGGTCATGGCGCGGGTCAGCGCCACGCGCTCGTCCATGGTCATGCCCTTGAAGAACACCGCCATGGCGAAGGCGGCGACCTGCGCCTCCGTCACCGTTCCCGCGCCGATACCGGCGACGAAGGCGGCGATGTCGGTGGCGGCAAGCGTCGCGCCGTCGCGCTTCGCCCGGATGATCTCCTGCGGGATGAAGGTCACTGTGCGCCTCCCTCCGTCAGCAACGCATCGAGCAGGCCGGAGGCACCGAAGCGGAAGGTCTCGGGCCGCGCCCAACCCTCGCCCATGATCTCGTCGGCGACCGCCAGATAGGTCCGCGCGTCCTCGGCGGTGCGGATGCCGCCGGAGGGTTTGAGGCCCACCTGCCGGCCCGAGGCGCGGATCTCCTCCAGCATCAGCCTGACAGCCTCCGGCGTCGCCGAAACTTCGGTCTTTCCAGTGGAGGTCTTGATGAAGTCGGCCCCGGTGCCGATGGCGATGCGGGCGGCGGCGCGGATGAGCGCCGGGGTCTTGAGTTCGCCCGTCTCGAGGATGGTCTTGAGCACCTTGCCCGGCGGCACGACCGCCCGCACGGCGCCGAGCAGCGCGCCGACCACCTCCTGCCGGCCGGCGACCAGAGACCGCCAGGGCAGGACGACGTCGATCTCGTCGGCGCCGTCGAGCAGGGCGTAGCGGGCTTCATCGGCGGCGCGCATGACGTCGTCCTCGCCGGCGGGAAAGTTGACGACGGTGGCGATGCGCACCGGCGTACCGCGCAGCAGCCTTCGGGCCTGCGGCACGAAGCCGGCCCAGAGGCACACCGCCGCCACCGGGCCGAGCGCTGTCACGGCGCGGGCGCAGAGCCGCTCGACGCCGGCCTCGTCCAGGCCGTTGGAGAGGTCGGTCAGGTCCAGCAGTGCGATGGCTTTCTGGGCAAAGGCGGCATCAGTCATGTGCAAGGCTCGTCAGGGCACCGCGGATCACCGCCGCCATGGCCGCGGCGCCGGCTGTCGCCACCGCCTTGGTTTCGGCGTGGGAGGGCGCTTCAGGCGCAAGGCCCGCGGCAAGGTTGGTGATCATGGAGAGGGCAGCGACGCGAACACCGGCATGGCGGGCGAGGATCACCTCCGGCACGGTCGACATGCCGACCGCATCGGCGCCGAGGATGCGCAGCGCGCGGATCTCGGCCGGGGTCTCGAAGCTCGGGCCGGTCACCCAGGCATAGACGCCCTCGAAGAGCGCGATGCCGGCCTTGGCCGCGCCGGCGGCGATGGCACGGCGCAGGCCCGCGTCATAGGCGCCGTTCATCGGCACGAAGCGGTCGTCACCGGCAAGGCCGATGAGCGGATTCGGACCGAACAGCGCGATGTGGTCCTCGATTACCATGACGCTGCCCGGCGGCATGTCCGGGCGCAGCGAGCCGGCGGCATTGGTGAGCAGGAGGCGCGGGACGCCAAGCGCCTTCAGCGTGTCGATCACCGGCTTCATGGCGCGGGGATCGCCGGTCTCGTAGGTGTGGACGCGGCCCTGGAGCACGGCGACCCGCTGGTCGCCCAGGCGACCCACCACCAGCCGCCCGGCATGGCCGGAGACGCCGGCATGGGGAAAGCCGGGGAGGTCGTCATAGGGGATCGCCACGGCCTCCGCGACGGCGTCCGCCAACGGCCCGAGGCCGGTGCCGAGCACGATGGCGCAGGCGATGGGCTCAAGCCCTGCGCGGCGGGTGATCGCGTCGGCGGCGCTCATGCGAGATTGTCCGGGCCGAAGGAATGGGGCAGCAGCTCCCCGAGGGTGAAGCGGGCGCGCAGACCCTCGGGCCCCGCCACGTGGACGGTCAGCGAGGCCTTGGCGAATTCGCGCAGCCGCTGCCGGCAGGCGCCGCAGGGCGTGCAGAGCTCGGGCCCCTCGCCGAGCACGACGATCTCCGCGATGGCGTGGTCGCCGGCGAGGATCATGGCGGCGATGGCGCCGGCCTCGGCGCAGGTACCGACGGGATAGGCGGCGTTCTCGACATTGCAGCCGGCATGGATGCGGCCGGTATCGGAGCGCAGGGCCGCGCCGACGCGAAAGCGCGAATAGGGCGCATAGGCCTTGGCCTGCGCCTCCTTCGCCGCCGCGAAGAGCTCCTCCAGCGCCGCCGATCCCGTCGCTGCCGTCATCGCCTCAGACCTCGATCACCATGCCGTCGTAGGCGCATTCCAGGCTCGCCTTGTCCTGGTTCGCCAGCATCTGCGGGCCCATATGGGTGAGCACGATGCGTCGGGCCTTGAGGTCCGGCAAGCGGGCTTCGAGGCTCATCCAGTCCAGGTGGTTCTTCAGCGGCTTGTCATAGGTGTAGCACTCGACCAGCAGCGCGTCGGCGCCGGCCGCGAGCGGCACGAGGCTCTCGGTCCAGCGGGTGTCGCCGGAATAGGCGAAGACGCGGCCGTCACGGGCGAGACGGTAGCCCTGGCAGGGGCCGGCGCGCTGGTCGTGATCCATGGGGAAGGCCGTGACCTGATGGCCCGCCACCGTTGCGGAGGCCTCCGGTGTCACCTCCACATAGTGGATCGGGAAGGGGAAGGCGTTGGTGCCGAAGCCGGGAAAGGCCGTGTCGGTGACGCGGGCGATCCAGCCCTCCAGTCCCTTCGGTCCGGCGATGGTGAGGGGCGCCGTTCGACGGGATTCGAACAGGGCGTCGAGCAGGAAGAAGGGCAGGCCGCCAATATGGTCGGCGTGGAAATGGGTGAGGAGAATGGCCGAGACGGTGTTGCGGTCGATGCCGGCCCGCTGCATCGCCAGCATGGCGGTTGCCCCGCAATCGAGCAGCATCACGGTGCCGTCAGCGGCGGCGACGTGGAGGCAGGTGGAGTAGCGCCCGCCGGAGCCGAACGCGTCTCCCGAACCCAGGACCGTGACCTTCATGCGCTGCTCCGCCTCCGCTGCCTTCTTATGCCAAGTCCGACCGCCGCGCGCGACCGTGTTGAGCCGGTCTTCTCGTATCGGCAAGCAATAGGCCCGCATCGTTTGCAGGCCTCATCTTCCATTGCCACGGATGACACTCCGGGGGCCGATGTGCAGGATCACGATCCCTCGCAGCGGTGTCCACGATCATGCCCACGACTGAAACGCTCGCCCTTCCGGGGCTTTCCGCTCCGGGCTCGATCGGGATCGACGCCAACGGCATCCCGCATATCCAGGCGGCGAACGAGGCGGACCTCTTCTTCCTGCAGGGTTTCCACGTCGCCCGCGAGCGGTTGTTCCAGATCGACCTGTTCCGGAAGCGCGGCCTCGGCCTGCTCGCTGCCGATTTCGGGCCCGGCTATCTCGAGCAGGATCGCGCCTCCCGCCTCTTCCTCTATCGCGGCGACATGGTGGCGGAATATGCGGCCTACGGTCCGGAGGCGAAGGCGACCTTCACTGCCTTTGCCGCGGGCATCAACGCCTTCATCGCCATGACCGAGGCCGATCCCTCGCTGCTGCCCTTCGAGTTCGGCCTTCTCGGTACGAAGCCGGCGCGCTGGGCGCCGGAGGATGTGTCGCGCGTGCGCACGCATTCGCTGTCCCGCAACGTCCTGTCGGAGATCCTGCGCTGCCAGGTCCAGGGCAAGGCCGATCATCGCACCGACCTCTTGCGCCGCTGGCTGGAGCCGCAGGTGACGCCGGTCGTGCCGGAGGGGCTCGATCCCGCCTCCATCCCGATGCGCGTGCTCGACATGGTCAAGCTCGCCACGGCCAACGCCACCTTCTCCAAGGAGCGCCTGGCGGCGACGCTTGAGGACGCGCCGAAATGGCGCTCGACCACCGACCTGCTCGAAGTCGTGCTCGATGCCCAGTACACCGGCTCGAACAACTGGGCGGTGCATGGCTCGAAGACCGATACGGGCCTGCCGATCCTCGCCTCCGACCCGCACCGCATCCACGGCATGCCGTCGCTGCGCACGGTCTTCCACCTGACCTGCCCGACGCTGGATGTGGTGGGGGCCGGCGAGCCCTCGGTGCCCGGCGTGATGATCGGCCATAACGGCACGATCGCCTGGGGCCTCACCATCTTCTACATCGATCAGGAAGACCTCTACGTCTACGAGACCAAACCCGGCGATCCCGACAGCTACCGCTATGGCGAGGGCTTCGAAAAGGTCACGACGATCACCGAGACGGTGAAGGTGAAGGGCTGCCCCGACCAGGTGCTGACCCTGAAGTTCACCCGCCACGGGCCGGTGGTCCACGAGGACGCCGCCGCCGGCCGGATCTACGCGGTGCGCGCCGCCTATTTCGAGCCGGGCACCGCGCCCTATCTGGTCGCCCACAAGCTGATGCGGGCGAAGAACCTCAAGGAGTTCCGCGCCGCTGCTGTCACCTGGGGCACGCCCTCCTGCAACCTCGTCTTCGCCGACAAGGCCGGCGATATCGCCTGGATGCCGGCGGGCATCAACCCGATCCGGCCGAACTGGGACGGGCTGATGCCGGTGCCCGGCGACGGGCGCTACGAATGGGCGGGATGGCGCGACCGCGCCGCGGCCCCGGTCATCCACAATCCGGCCCGCGGCTTCGTCTTCTCGGCCAATGAGATGAACGTGCCGGAGGGCTGGGACCATAAGGCCTATCCCTTCGGCTTCGAATGGGTCGACTATTCCCGCGCCAAACGCATCGAGGAGGTGCTGTCCGCGGTCTCGCCGCACAGGCTCTCGACCTCGCGGGCCTTGCAGACGGACGTGGTGTCGATCCCGGCGCGGCGGCTCGGCACGCTGCTCGCGGGCCTGACAGGGACGGACGAGGCGACACGGGCGGCGCTCGCGCTGCTCGCCGGCTGGGATCATGCGCTGACGGCGGGGTCAGGTGCCGGTGCCCTTTTCGAGGTCTGGTGGTCACGCCACCTGAAGAAGGCGCTATGGGACGCCGTGGTGGCGCCTGACCTCCATGCGCTGATGGTGCCGGGCGACGTCGACGGCACGCTTGCCGCGCTGGAGGCGCCCGACGACCGGTTCGGCGCGGATCCGGCCGCGACCCGCGATGCGATCCTGCTCTCCTCGCTCGCCGCGGCCTATGCCGACATGGCGCAGCTTCTCGGACCTGATCCGGCCGGCTGGGCCTGGGGCAAGCTGCATCACGGCTATTTCGAGCATCCGCTGTCCTTCCTCATGCCGCCGGCGACGGCCAAGGCCTGGTCCATCGGGCCGATCGCCCATGCGGGTTCGTCGGTCACGCCCATGCATACCGGCTATCGCGGCACCGACTTCCGCACGATGATGGGCTCGTCCTTCCGGCTCGTCGTCGACCTCGCCGATCTCGACCGCTCCGTGACGATCAACACGCCGGGACAGTCGGGCAATCCGAACTCGCCGCATTACCGCGACCTGTTCGAGCGCTGGGCCAAGGGCGATTACGTGCCGCTGCCCTATACGCCCTCCGCCGTGGCGGCGGCCCTCGCCCATCGCGTGGAATGCCGGCCGGGCTGACACATCTGCCCTGTTTCACCGGGCAACATGGGCGATGATATCCGACGCCGGCCTGAAACCCGCCCCGCCTAGCCTCCGGGTGTCCCCTGGAGGAGCATGTCCATGCCGAGCCTCGAGACGCTGGTCGGCCTTCAACAGGCCCTGGCAGCGATCGACGTCATGATCCGCAGCGGCAAGGGCCGCGGCGGAAACCTCGCGTCCATGGCGCGCGAGGCGCGCGAGATGGCCGACCAGATGGCGCTCATCGAGGAGCGGCGCCGCCAGCAGGCGGCAGCTGCCAGCGAGCCCCAGCGCGCACAGGTCTAGACCGGCAGGCTCGCGGTCGCCTTCACCTCTTCCATCACCGCATAGGTTCGCGTCTCGCGGACGCCCGGCAGCGACAGCAGCACATCACCGAGGAAAGCGCGGTAGGCCGCCATGTCGGCGACGCGCGTCTTGACGAGATAATCGAAGCCGCCAGCCACGAGGTGGCATTCCAGCACGTCCGGCGCGCGGGCCACGGCGGCGGCGAAGCGGTCGAAGATGTCCGGCGTTGTCTTGTCCAACGTCACCTCGACGAAGACGAGGAAGCCACGGCCGAGCTTCACCGGATCGAGCCTTGCGCCATAGCCGGCGATGAAGCCGTCGCGCGTCAGCCGCTTCACGCGCTCGCTGGTGGCGGTGTGGGAAAGGCCGATCCGCTCGGCGAGATCGACATTCGAGATCCGCCCGTCATCCTGCAGAAGGCGCAGGATGCGGCGATCGACGCCGTCGAGCTCCGAGCCTTCCGAAGATATCACTGTCAAGGCGCCTGTCCTTGGTCATAATCGCTACGTAAAGCGTCAAATAGCATATCGAAACGCGGCGAAACAGCCGATATCTTTGCGATATCACCTGGTGAGGCCCCCGATGTCGCTTCTTCCCCGTTTCGACGCTCCCTATGCCGAGGCCGACGAAGCCATTGCCACGCGGCTGCTGGCCGGCGCGGCGCTGCCGGCGGCCGCCGAGGCGCGGATCGACGCGCGGGCGCGGGCGCTGATCGGCGCGATCCGGGCGAAGTCCGGCGGGCTCGGCGGCATCGAGGATTTCCTGCGCGAATATTCGCTGACCACCAAGGAGGGCCTCGCCCTGATGGTGCTGGCGGAAGCCCTGCTGCGCGTGCCGGATTCGCGCACCGCCGATGCGCTCATCGAGGACAAACTGTCGGGCACCGACTGGGCGCATCGCGCGACGCGGTCCGAGGCCTGGCTGGTCTCGGCCTCCGCCTGGGCGCTCGGCGTCACCGCCCGCGTCATCCATCCCGGCGAGAGCCCGGAGGGCATTCTGGAGACGCTGGGCAAGCGGCTCGGCCTGCCCACCGTGCGCGCCGCGACGCGGCAGGCCATGCGGCTGCTCGGCTCGCATTTCGTCCTCGGCCAGACCATCGAGGAGGCGCTGGGGCGAGCCGGCGCAGCCCGCCGCTTCCGCTATTCCTACGACATGCTCGGCGAGGGCGCCCGCACCGCCGCCGATGCCGAGCGCTACCTTGCCTCGTATCTCGCCGCCATCGCCGCCATCGGCAGGACCGCCGGCAATGAGGCGCTGCCGAACCGGCCGGGCATTTCGGTGAAGCTCTCGGCGCTGCATCCGCGCTACGAGGCGGTGAGCGGCGCGCGGGTGATGCGCGAGCTCGTGCCGAAGCTGCTCGGCCTCGCCCAGGCCGCCAAGGCCCACGACCTCAACTTCACCATCGACGCCGAGGAGGCGGACCGGCTTGAACTGTCGCTTGATGTGATCGCCGCTGTGCTCGCCGATCCCTCCCTCGTCGGCTGGGATGGGTTCGGCCTCGCCGTGCAGGCCTATCAGAAGCGGGCGCTGGCGGTGATCGACTGGCTCGACGACCTCGCCACCCGCCTCGACCGGCGGCTGATGGTGCGGCTCGTCAAGGGTGCCTATTGGGACACCGAGGTGAAGCGGGCGCAGGAGCGCGGCCTTGCCGACTTCCCCGTCTTCACCCGCAAGCCGATGACCGACCTCCACTACATGGCCTGCGCCCGCCGGCTGCTCGCGGCGCGGCCGCGCATCTATCCGCAATTCGCCACCCACAATGCGCTGACCATCGCCACGATCCTCGAAGAGGCCGGGGGTGCCGAGGGCTATGAGTTCCAGCGGCTGCACGGCATGGGCGAGGCGCTCTACGAGCAGCTGCTGGCGACGCTGCCTGAAGCCGCCTGCCGCACCTACGCTCCCGTCGGCGGCCATCGCGACCTGCTCGCCTATCTCGTGCGCCGCCTCTTGGAGAACGGCGCCAATTCCTCCTTCGTCTCCGCCTCGGCCGATCCTGCCGTGCCGGTAGAAACCTTGCTCACCCGGCCGCAGAGCTGGATCGGGGCCGCCGCCGATGCGCGGCCGGTCAAGCTGCCTCGGCCAAGGGATCTCTATGCGCCGGGCCGGGTGAATTCGGCTGGCGTCGAGTTCGGCGATGAGCGCGCGCTCGCCGCCTTCCGCGAGGCGGTGGCCAAGGGTCCGGCGACATTTCCAGAGGCGGCGCGCCCGCTGGTCGGCGGCAAGGCGCTGCGCGGCGCCATCCGCTCGGTAACGAGCCCGGTGGACGGCGCGCCCGTCGGCGCGGTCGAGGAGGCCGATGCGGCCGCCGTCACGGCGGCCTTCGACCGCGCGGCGGCGGGCTTTGCCACCTGGAGCCGCACCCCGGTCAGCACCCGTGCCGAGGCGCTGGAGAAGCTCGCAGACCTCATGGAGGCGCGTCTCGGCATGGTGTGTGCGCTGCTCGCCCGCGAGGCCGGCAAGACGCTCGACGACGGTGTCGCCGAGGTCCGGGAGGCCGTCGATTTCTGCCGCTACTATGCGCAGGAGGCCCGTCGCCATTTTGGCGAGGGGGTGGTGATGCCCGGACCCACCGGTGAGGAAAACCGGCTCAGGCTGCGCGGCCGCGGCACCATCGTCTGCATCAGCCCGTGGAACTTCCCGCTCGCCATCTTCCTCGGCCAGGTGGCGGCGGCGCTCGCCGCCGGCAATGCCGTCATTGCCAAGCCCGCCGAGCAGACGCCGCTCGTCGCGGCCGCGGCGGTGGCGCTCGCCCATGAGGCCGGCATTCCCGCCGACGCCCTCGCGCTCATTCCCGGCGACGGGCGCGTCGGCGCGTTGCTGGTCGGCGAGCCGCGCGTTGCCGGCGTCGCCTTCACCGGCTCGACCGAGGTCGCCTGGATCATCAACCGCCAGCTCGCGGCGAAGCGCGGGCCCATCGTGCCGCTCATCGCAGAGACCGGCGGCATCAATGCCATGATCGTCGATGCGACCGCGCTGCCCGAGCAGGTGAGCGACGACGTGGTGATGTCGGCCTTCCGCTCGGCCGGCCAGCGCTGCTCGGCGCTCCGGCTCCTCTGCCTGCAGGAGGATGTGGCGGAGAAGATGCTGGAGATGGTCATCGGCGCCGCGGCCGAGCTGCGCATCGGCGATCCGATGGACCCCGCGACCCATGTCGGTCCGGTGATCGATGCGGAGGCGAAGGCGCGGCTCGAGGCGGTGGTGGAGCGGGCCAAGGCGGAAGGCCGGCTCGTCTGGCAGGCGAGGCTCCCCGCCGATCTGCCGCCGGGCCTCTTCGTGCCGCCGGCGGTGATCCGCGTGGCGACGCCGGAGGAGCTGACCGAGGAGGTCTTCGGCCCCGTGCTGCATGTCACGACCTGGAAGGCGGGTGGCCTCGCGAAGCTCACCGACGCCATCGCCGCCAACGGCACCGGCCTCACCCTCGGCCTCCATTCCCGCATCGACCAGGTGGTGGAGGAGGTCGTCGCGCGCCTCGCCAATGGCAATGTCTATGTCAACCGCAACATGATCGGCGCGGTGGTCGGCACCCAGCCCTTCGGCGGCTCGGGCCTGTCGGGCACCGGTCCCAAGGCCGGCGGCCCGCATTACCTGCCGCGCTTCGCGCTGGAGCAGGTGGTGACGGTCAACACCGCGGCGGCCGGCGGCAATGCCAGCCTGCTGGCGGGGGGCGAGGGGTGACGGGGAGGGGCTAGCCAGCCCTCGTCCCCACCATCCGTCGCCACAGCCGCCCGTCGATCGCGGCGAGGCCGAGGCCGATCAGCGCCATGCCGGCGAAATGGGTCGGCGCCAGGCGCTCGCCGAGGAACAGGCTGGTCAGCAGGATGGTCGAGACCGGGATGAGGAAGGTGACGAGCAGCAGGTTGCTCGGCCCGGCGGTTGCCAGAAGGCGGAAGAAGATGATGTAGGCGAGCGCCGTGCACAGCACCGCCAGCGCCAGCATGGAGAGGATCGCCGGCCAGCCGGGCATGGCGAGGGTCCAGGGCCGGTCGATGGCTGCGACAGCCGGCGCCATGATCAGCGTGGTGACGGTGAGCTGCGCCCAGGCGGTGATGGTGGGCGAGAGGCCGAGCGGCTTGATGCGCCGGCCCCAGAGGCCGGAAAAGGCGTAGGACAGCGTCGCCGCAAGGCAGGCCGCGATGGCCCAGAGCGGCGTGTCGAGGCTGCCCAGTGCCGCAGGCCCCACCAGCACGATCACTCCCAGGAAGCCCAGCACCACGCCCGCCGCCTTGTTCGGGCTCGCCCGCTCGTCAGAGGTGAAAAGGTGCATGACGATGACGCTGAAGAGCGGCGTCGTGGCGTTGAGGATGGCGGCGAGGCCAGCCGGAATTGCGGTCTGGCCCCAGAAGATCAGCGTGAAGGGGATGACATTGTTGAGCACCGCCATCACCGCCAGCGTGAACCAGATGTCGGCGCGGCGCGGCAGGCTCTCGCCGGAGAGGCGGATCACCACGAGCAGGACGGCGGAGCCGATGAGGACGCGCGACAGGACGAGGGTGAGCGGCGGGATGTCGTCCAGCGCGACGCGGACGAAGAAGAAGGTGCCGCCCCAGAGGATGGAGAGGACGATCAGCAGGATCCAGTCGCGCAGGCTCAAGACGGTCGGCTCCGGTCGGGGCGGACCGGTCTAGCGCGACGGTGCCGGCAGAACCACCCGATCCCTCGGGGGGGCGGGCCTGCATCAGGGGCGCGCGGCGCCCGGCAGGTCGATGGGCGGCAGGCGCACCTCGCGGTTCACGGCATTGACCATGCCGGTGGCGCGGCGCAGCAGCCAGGGATCGCGGGTGGGGCAGCCGTCGCGGGCGAGCGACTGGGCAGCACGCAGCGTGCGCACGAGGCGGGCGCGGTCCTGCGATTGCAGGCCGGCGCGCTCCACTGCGGCGCGCGAGCGCAGGATGACATTGGCGTCGGAGCAGAGGTCGCCGCGGATGGCGAACTGCGCGGCGGCCGGGCCGGCACCGAGGCCGCCGATGAGGAGAACCGCCAGCAGCAGGGTTGCGGCGAGCTTGCCGAGGCCGGCAGTGATGGTGGCGGTGTCGCCGCCGAGGCGGACGGTCTTCAGACGGGCCGTCTTGCCCTGCACCACCGCGACCTCGGAGCGGGCGAGCCCGAGGGTGCCGGCCAGCAGGGCTTCCAGCGCCGCATTGGCCTTGCCGTCCTCGGGGACCGCGCGCACCCGCGCCTTCAGCACGGCGCGGCCGTCGGCAAGGCGCTCGGCGCCTTCCACGGCGTCGCGGCCGCCGCGCGGGGTCAGGCGCACGTCGACGAGGACACGGCCGTCGACGATGCGGTAGGGCGCGCTGTCCATCCCCTCAGGTCCTCAGAAGACGTAGGGGCGGACGTAGTAGCTGAGCAGCATCTGGATGAAGATGATGCCGAGCAGGAGGATGATCGGGGAGATGTCGACGGCGCCGAGATTGGGCATGCGCCGCCGTATCGGCGCGAGGACCGGCTCGGTCAGCGCCCGCAGGGTGGTGTCGATCTGCGCGACGATCTGGTTGCGGTAGTTCACGACGTTGAAGGCGATGAGCCAGGTGAGCACCGCCGAGATGATGATCACCCACCAATAGAGGTTGAGGGCGATGATGATGATGTCGATGACCGCTTTCATGGATCCGCCATAGGGGGAGGGAAGTCCGGACCCGATTTATGGGGGCTTCGGACCTCCGGGGCAAGCCGGCCGCGTCAGCCGGCCGCGAAGGAGGAGCGCTGCGCCCAGCCGGTCATGCGGTTCTCCAGCCAGACGGTGGCCATGTACATGGCGACACCGAGGATCGCGAGGGCGATCAGCGCGGCGAAGAGCAGCGGCACGTTGAAGTCGGCGGAGGCGCGGGCCATGAGGTTGCCGATGCCATAGCGCGAGGCGTTGTACTCGGCGATGACCGAGCCGACATAGGCCAGCGTGATGGCGACCTTCAGCGAACCGAAGAAATAGGGCAGCGACCGGGGAATGCCGACCTTGGTCATGATCTGCAGCTTGGAGGCGCCGAGCGCCTTCAGCACGTCCTCGGTCTCCGGCTCGATGGTGGCGAGGCCGGTGGCGACGTTCACCACGATGGGGAAGAACGAGATCATGAAGGCGGTGAGCACCGCCGGCAGCCAGCCGACGCCGAACCAGATGACGAGGATCGGCACCACCGCGACCTTCGGGATCGAGTTGAAGCCCACGAGGAGCGGATAGAAACCGGCATAGAAGAAGCGGCTGGCGCCGAGGACGAGGCCGAGGGCAATGCCGACCGCGACGGCGAGGCCGAAGCCGGCCAGCGTCATCCAGGCGGTGTGGAAGGAATGGAAGCCGATCTGCCGGCGGAACTGCCAGATGGCGACGGCAATGTCGCTGGGGGCCGGCAGCACGAAGGTGGAGACCGCAAACGCCTTGCAGAGCAGCTCCCAGGCGAGGAACGTACCCACCGTGCAGAGCAGCGGGGCGAGCTGCAGCCCGAGCTTGGTGCGGTCAAGCGCCGAGGCGCCGATCACCTTGTAGAGCAGCATGGCCACATAGGCGACGCAGCCGATGACGAGGGCTGTCGGCCAGTTGAGGAGCAGGAAGTCGGCAAGCGCGTCCATGGTCGATCCTCAGGCGGCGGTCCGGGCTTCGGCGATACGGCCGCGCAGGTCGTGGACGATGTCGGAGAATTCCGAGGTGTAGGTGATCTCGAGGTCGCGGGGGCGGGGGAAGGTCACTTCCCTCTCGGCGATGATCTTCCCCGGGCGGGCCGACATGCAGAAGATGCGGTCGGCGAGGAAGACGGCCTCGCGCAGGTCGTGGGTGACGAGGATCACCGTCAGCGTGCCGGCCATGCGGGCGTGGAGGTCGCGGATGACGCACCACAGCTCCTCGCGGGTGAAGGCATCGAGCGCGCCGAAGGGCTCGTCCAGCATGAGCAGCTTCGGCTCGTGGATGAGGGCGCGGCAGAGCGAGGAGCGCTGCTGCATGCCGCCGGAGAGCTGCCAGGGGAACTTCGATCCGGCGCCCTTGAGGCCGACGGATTCGAGCAGCGCCTCGGCCTTGGCGACATATTCGGCCTTGTGGCGGCGCAGCCGCGAGCGGTGCGGCTCGACGATCTCAAGCGGCAGCATGAGATTCTCGAGCGTGGTGCGCCAGGGCAGCAGCGTCGGCGCCTGGAAGGCCATGCCGGCGATCTTGACGGGCGCGCGCACCTCCTGGCCGTCGACAACGACGGCGCCGGACTGCGGGAACTGCAGGCCTGTGGCGAGCTTCATCAGCGTGGACTTGCCGCAGCCCGAAGGCCCGACCACCGCGGCGAACTCGCCCTCGTTGACCCGGATGTCGAGGCCGTCGACGGCGAGGGTGCCGCCGGTGGCGTAGGTGTGGCTGACGCCGGTCAGTTCGACGAAGGGACGCAAGGGCTTTCGTCTCTCGAACAGGGCCTCGCGGTGTCTTGTTACCAACGCTGCCGCATGGGGAGGGAACGGGGGCGCGAGCGCCCCCGCAACTCAAAGGCGTAGCAAGCCTCAGGCCACCTTGCGGTCGGCAGCGGCGGGCAGCAGGTCGGTGATGAAGACGTCCTCGACCTTCGGCTTGTTCTTGAAGGTGAAGGTCAGGCCGATCTGGTCGATGGCGGTGGCCATGCGAGCCGGGTCGATGCCGCCGATGCCGTTGGCCTTGACCCAGGGCGACAGCACATAATTGTCGATGGTCATCTTCAGCCGCTCGGTCTCGGTCTCGAGGCGGGCGACGTCGTTGCGGGCGACGACCAGCCGGGCGCCGGCGCCCTGGTCGGCGATGCACTCGCGGATGCCCTTGACGAGGCCGCGGTTGAAGGCCGCCACCGCGCCGCGGTTGGCGGCGAGGAAGCCGGGGCTCGCCATGATGGCGTTGCCATAGAGCTCGACGCCGTAGTCGTACATGTGCAGCACGACGATGTCGTTCTCCGGCACGCCGCGCGACTTGAGGTTGATGAAGGAGGAATTGGCAAAGCCGAAGATCGCGTCCACCTCGCCCGAGGCCAGCATGGGCTCGCGGACGGGGAAGCCGACATTCTCAAAGCGCATCTTGGAATCGTCGAGCTTGTTCACCGCCTTGAAGATCGGCCACTGCGCATAGGCGGCATCAGGGGCCGGGGCGCCGAACTTCTTGCCCTCGAGGCTCTTCACGTCGGTGGTGATGCCACGCGACTTGCGGCCGACGATGGCGAAGGGCGGGCGGTCATAGACGATCATGTTCGCCTTGAGGTCGACCGTCGGGTTCTCGTCGCGGAAGCGGATCATCGAGTTGATGTCGCCGAAGCCGATGTCATAGGTGCCCGAGGCGACGCGGGTGACGCCCTCGCGCGAGCCGGAGGCGGCGTCGATGGTGACGTTCAGGCCCTCGGCCCGGAAATGACCCTTCTCCAGCGCGGTGAGGAACAGCGCCGAGGGACCCTCGAAGCGCCAGTCCAGCGTGAAGCGCACATTGGTCGTGGCCTGGGCGTGGACGGCGGGGGCGAACAGCGAGGCAAGGGAGGCGGCGCCGGCGAGCTTCAGGGTGTCGCGGCGGGTCGGACGAAAGCGGAACTCGGTCATGGACGGGCCTTCTGGGCGGTCGCGGGTTGTCGGGGCCTGAGCCGGCGGCGTGGCCGAGGTGTTCCCGGCCACACCTGGCCGGACACCGTCTCACTGCCTGGGCAGCAAAGACCATGCCGCAAGGGACGGCAACCTGAATCTGTCGCCCCGCGACAATTCTGCGCAACAAATGTGCAGTTTGCTGAAGGCCTGGGCCGTTTACTCGCGGACCGAGGCCGTGGTGGCCGGGGCGCCGAGGTCGAGGCGGGTCGGCTCGATCTGCGCCATGCCCACCGGCGTGCGGATGGCGATGCGAGCGGGGACGAGGGCGCGGGTGCCGGCGACCGGGGCCAGCCAGATCTGCATGTCGCGGTTCGCCTCCATCGGCGCGGTGACCGCGGGCCGGTGGCCGGCGATCGGCCGGTAGCGGGCGTTGCAGACGACGGCGGGACCGTCATAGCCCGCGACCTTCAGCGGTTCGGTGCGGGCATAGGAGAAGGAGAGGTCGTAGCGCTGGCGGCCGTCGAAGACCGGGAAGGTCTTGGCACAGGCCTCGGCCGAGACCAGCGGGCCGGAGCCGGGAACGAAGAAGAAGCCGGCCGAGAGCGGGTCAAGCACGCCCTGGCGATGGGCGGCGGTGAGCGGCACCTGGTCGGGCGCGTCGGGACGCTGCGGCTCGGCCGAATGGGAGCGCACGGAACCGCCGGCCATGGCCATGCGGATCGCGTCGTTCTGCTGGGTGGTGGTGAGGTTCAGCTGGTAGGCGGCAGGCACGGCGCGGCCGCTGGCGATGCGGCCCGAGGCGGAGGCCGCCCCGCGGCCCGAGGCGATGACGCGGGAGACGCCGGACAGGCGCAGCGAGACCGAGGCCTGGTAGGCCTCGTCGGACAGGCGGCCCTCGAAACCGGCGACGCCGACCTGTAGGCCGCCGATGAGGATCTCGTAGCGGCCGGAGACCCGCTCCTCGGCCGCGGCCGGCAGGGCGATCAGGCCGGCGAGCGCGGCTGCGACGGGCAGGGTCGATCGGGACACGGGCACAAACTCCAGAACCACTGGTCGGACGGGCCGGCCAGCACGATCTGCATCAAACCCGGAAATGGTTAATGGCTTGGAAATCCGGCTGTGGCTTGATGGTCGTAACGGGCCCGGTGAGGGATGCGGCCCGAGGGCAATGACCGGGGGCGTGAGGGATTGAGCGGGGCCTGGCGGCGGTGGATGAGGGAACGGCGGATCGCCGTCGGGCTCGGCTTTGCGGCTGGCCGGCGCGCGGCCGCGAGCCTGCTCACCTGGCCCGGCCGCCTGCGCGTCAGCCTCGGCGCCAGCCGGGCGCCGGCCGTCATCCTCGTGCCGCAGGACCTGCGCACCACCGATCCCGTTCGCGCCGATGAGCTCGCCGCCGGCATCTTCACCTTTGCCGGCCGCACGGTGGAGGCGGCCGATCCCTTCGGCGTGACGCCGCCGAGCGAGGACTGGGCCGAGTCCCTCGCCACCTTCTCCTGGCTGCGGCACCTGCGCGCCGCCGGAACGCCCGAGGCGGCGGAAGCGGGGCGACGCCTCGTCCTCACCTGGATCGCGGCAGAGGGGCGCCAGCATCCGGCCGGGCGGGCGGACACGGTGGCGGCCGAACGGATCCGCGCCTTCATCGGTGCCTCCGGCCTGCTCCTCACCGATGCCGACCAGGCCTTCTACCGTCGCTTCAGCCGGTCGCTCTGGCGGCAGGTGCGCGACCTCGAGGCGCGGTTGCCGCGCGTTCCGCCGGGCAAGGACCGCCTTGCGGTGCTGATCGCCCTTGTCACCGCCGCGCTCTGCATGAGCGGCGAGGAAAAGCTCCTCGCCCGGGCCTCGCGCCTGCTCGGGGAGGAGCTCCAGACGCAGATCCTGCCAGACGGCTGCCATGTCAGCCGCCATCCCGGCATCATCGTCGGGCTGATCCTCGACCTCCTGCCGCTGCGCCAGCTTTTCCCGGCCCGCAATGCCACGCCGCCCGCGGCCATTGTCACGGCGGTCGACCGGATGATGCCGATGATCCGCTTCTTCCAGCTCGGCGACGGCACGCTCGCGCGGTTCAACGGCATGGGCCCGACCGCCATCGATCAGGTGGCGACCGCCCTCGTCTATGACGATACGCGCGGCACGGCCCCGCTCTCGGCCGGCCATGGCGGCTATGAGCGGCTGGAGGCGGGACCCGCCATCGTGCTGGTCGATGCCGGCGCGCCGCCGCCAGCGCGCTACAGCGGCGAGGCCCATGCCGGTTGCCTGTCCTTCGAGTTCTCCGCCGGCCGCGATCTCATCGTCGTCAATTGCGGCGTGCCGCCCATCCTGAAGGCCACCTGGCGGATGGATGCGCGCAAGACGGCGGCGCATTCCACCGTCTCCGTCGCCAACCGCTCCATGCTCAGGATCGGCTCCGGCATCTGGTCGGAGGGCCTCGTCCTGTCGGGTCCGGGTCCGGTGACGCGCGAGCGACGCGGCCAGACGCTCACCGCGCGCCATGACGGCTATCGCGGGCGCCTCGGCGTCATCCATGCCCGTCGGCTGGACCTCGCCGCGACCGGCGACCGCCTTGCCGGCGAGGACCGCATCGAGGGCGCCGACCAGCCCTATGTGCTGCGCTTCCATCTCCATCCGGCCGTGGAGGTCATCCCGACCGAGCATCCCCAGGCGGCGCTGCTGCGCCTGCCGGGCGGCGATGGCTGGCGTTTTGTCGCCAACCAGCCGGTCGCCATCGAGGAGAGCGTCGCCCTCGCCCAGGCCGAAGGCCCGCGTCGGGCGCAGCAGATCGTCGTCGCCGTCGCCTCCTCGGCGGCCGTGCCGGCCGTCGCCTGGGCCTTCCAGAAGCTCGAGCGGCCGCACAAGCGCACCGAGCCGCTCCCCGAACCGGAATTGCCGCTCGGGTGAGGGTGCAAACACGGTTTCGGCGCGGCCTTGACCGTGCTAGAGCGCGCGGCATCCCCCGCCGCTGCCGGAGCCATCGCCTTGTCGACCGACCGTCCCGTTTCCCGTGCCCTCCTCTCCGTGTCGGACAAGACGGGGATCGTCGATTTCGCCCGCTCCCTCGCCGATCTCGGCGTGGCGCTCGTCTCCACCGGTGGCACCTACAAGACGCTGAAGGATTCTGGCCTCGCGGTGACCGAGGTGGCCGAGCTCACCGGCTTCCCTGAGATGATGGACGGCCGGGTGAAGACGCTGCACCCGAAGGTGCATGGCGGCCTGCTCGCCATTCGCGGCAATGAAGAGCACGAGGGCGCGGCGAAGGCCCACGGCATCCTGCCGATCGACCTTCTGGTGGTGAATCTCTACCCCTTCGAGGCGACGATTGCCCGCGGCGCCTCGTGGGAGGACACGATCGAGAATATCGACATCGGCGGCCCCGCCATGATCCGCGCGGCGTCCAAGAACCACGACGCCGTGACCGTGGTGGTGGACGGCGCCGACTATGCGCCGGTGCTGGAGGCCATGCGCGCCCATGGCGGCGCGACGACGCTCGACCTGCGCCGCCGCCTTGCCGCCAAGGCCTATGCCCGCACCGCGGCCTATGATGCGGCGATCTCCACCTGGCTCTTCGAGCAGCTTGGCGAAACCGCAACGCCCTCGCGCGCCTTCGGTGGCACGCTCGCCCAATCGCTGCGCTATGGCGAGAACCCGCACCAGTGGGCGGCGTTCTACAAGACGGCGCAGGGGGCCAACCCCCGGCCGGGCGTCGCCACGATCCGCCAGCTCCAGGGCAAGGAGCTCTCCTACAACAACCTCAACGACACCGATGCGGCCTATGAGCTGGTCGGCGAGTTCGATCCCGCCCGCAGCGCGGCGGTGGCCATCATCAAGCACGCCAACCCGTGCGGCGTCGCCGAGGGGCCGGATCTGCTGGCAGCCTATGAGAAGGCGCTCGCCTGCGATCCCGTCTCGGCCTTCGGCGGCATCGTCGCGCTGAACCGCACGCTCGACGCGGAAGCCGCCCGCAAGATCGTCGAGATCTTCACCGAGGTGATCATCGCCCCCGACGCCACCGAGGAGGCCAAGGCCATCGTCGCGGCGAAGAAGAACCTGCGCCTGCTCATCGCTGGCGGCCTGCCGGACCCGAAGGCGCCGGGCGTCATCGTCAAGAGTGTCGCCGGCGGCCTGCTCGTGCAGTCGCGCGACAATGCCGTGGTTGACGCCATGGACCTCAAGGTCGTGACCAAGCGCGCCCCGACCGCGCAGGAGCTCACCGACCTGCGCTTCGCCTTCCGCGTCGCCAAGCACGTGAAGTCCAACACCATCGTCTATGCCAAGGACGGCGCGACCGTGGGCATCGGCGCCGGCCAGATGAGCCGCGTCGATTCCGCCCGGATCGCTGCCCGCAAGGCGCAGGACGCGGCGGAGGCCGGCGGCTGGGCCGTGCCGCTGACCAAGGGCTCGGTGGTGGCCTCGGATGCCTTCTTCCCCTTCGCCGACGGCCTGCTGGCCGCCGTCGAGGCGGGCGCCACGGCGGTGATCCAGCCGGGCGGCTCGATGCGCGACCAGGAGGTCATCGACGCGGCGGATGCCGCCGGCCTCGCCATGGTCTTCACCGGGGTTCGCCACTTCCGGCACTGAGGGGGAATGCCTACATTCTCCACGGGCGACTCGGAGACCCCTTCAGATGCTGCTTTCCACGACCCCGACCCTAGAGGGCGGCCGGATCATCCGCTACAACGGCATCGTCACCGGCGAGGTGATCCTCGGTGCGAACATTTTCCGCGACTTCTTCGCCTCGATCCGCGACATCGTCGGCGGCCGGGCGGGGTCCTATGAGACCGTGCTGCGGGATGCGCGCAACACGGCCTTCCAGGAAATGATGTCGGAGGCGCAGCGGCTCGGCGCCAATGCCATTGTCGGCATCGACATCGACTACGAGACCCTTGGCAAGTCCATGCTGATGGTCTCGGCGTCCGGCACGGCGGTGACCGTGGAGATGGCGCTCGGCCAGCCGGCCCCGTCGCCTGCCGGCTATGGCGGCTCGGTGCCGCCCTGGGGCCAGCGCTGAGCGTCAGGCCGGCGCCCTGGTCCGCACGAAGGACAGGATCGTCGCGCCGATCAGGAACATGAAGGCCAGCACGCCGAGCCCGGCGCGCTGGTCGTTCAGGGCCAGGGTGACGACGCTCGCGAGGAACGGGCCGACGAAGGCCGTGACCTTGCCCGACAGCGCGAAGAGCCCGAAGAACTGGCCGATCTTGTCTTGCGGTGCGAGGCGCACCAGCAGCGACCGCGAGGCCGCCTGCAACGGCCCGGCCGCAGCGCCGATCAGTCCACCGAGCACCAGATAGACCTGCTCCGGCGCGGTGGCGAAGAGCCCGTCACCGGGGGCGGGAGGCGTCGTCGCGAAGATGAAGAGCAGGTGGTCGCGGCCAATGAGCAGGATCGTCACCACCGAAAAGGTCAGCACGGCGATGGAGCCGAGAATGACCGGCTTCGAGCCGAGCGTGTCGTCGAGCCGACCGCCGATCAGCGCACCGGCCGTGCCGGTGATGGTGAGCAGGATGCCGAAAAGGCCGATCTCGATGGTGGTCCAGCCGAAGACGCCGGCCGCATAGATGCCGCCGAGGGCGAAAAGCGCCACGAGGCCGTCCATGTAGATCATGTTGGCGATGAGGAAGGTCATGACGTTGCGGTGGCGATGGACCTCGGTAAGGGTCGCCTTCAGCCCCGTGCAGCCCGCCTTCACCGCCGCCGCCATGCCCATGCGGGCCGGCGCGTCGGGGGTGAAGAGGAAGAGCGGGATGACGAAAACAATGAACCAGAGGGCTGTGAGCGGACCTGCGGCGCGGTCGCCCTCGCGCGCCCCTGCATCGAGCCCGAAGAGCGGGGAGAAGCCGATCAGGGTGCGGCCGGTCTCGGGGCTCGCCACGAGGAAGCCGAGCATGAAGATCAGCGAGACCATGCCGCCGACATAGCCCACTGCCCAGCCGAGGCCGGAGAGCCGGCCGATGCGCTCCGGCGGCACCAGCGAGGGCATCATCGAATTGTTGAAGACGGTGGCGAATTCGGCGCCGATCGTGGCGATGATGAACGCGACGAGGACGATGGCCACCGTTTCCGGCGCACCGGGCTTTCCCAGCCAGAGCAGGCTCGCGCCGATCACCAGCAGCAGGCCGAAGGCGGCGATCCAGGGCTTGCGCCGGCCGGAGGCGTCGGCAATGGCGCCGAGGACCGGCGAGAGCACCGCGATGGCGACGCCAGCGGCGCTCGTCGCGAAGCCCCACATCGCCTGGCCCTCGACCGGATTCGCGGCCACGGCGCTGGCGAAGAAGGGCGCATAGACGAAGGTGTTGATGAGGGTGAAATAGGGCTGCGCCGCCCAGTCGAACAGCACCCAGCCGGCGACAGCCGAGCGCGGCGCGGCCTGGCGCGGCGCCATGTCGGAGGTGGGGACCGGGGGGAGCATTGGCGGGAACCTTCAGGGGACCGCCTCCGCCGGGGCGGAGACGGCAGGCGCGGGGGGATCAGAGCCGCCCCCGCGACGGCGATGCACTGTTATTCGGGCCAGCGGGCGAGGCCCTCGGCGCCGTCGGCCGGCGTGCGGCCGACGTTCAGTACGAGGGCGAGCAGGGAATAGATGCCGACGAGGGTCGGGATCTCCACCGCCCCCTGTTCGCCGTGGCGGGCGACGATGCGGGCATAGGTTGTATCCGACCAGCGCTTCGTCGTGATGAGTTCGGCCACCGCATCGTGGATCAGCGTCTCGTCCTCGCTCATGGCGTCGGGGCGGCGGCCCTCGGCGATGGCGGCGAGGATGGCCTTCGACACGCCGGCCTTCTCCGCCTCCATGGCGTGGACCGACCATTCGAACTGCTGCGAATAGGACCGCGCCACCTGGCAGATGGCGAGCTCCTTCAGATCCTCCGGCAGGCAGGAACCATAGCGCAGGCGGCGGCCGAGGGCCTCGACATCGATCATCACCTTGGGCGAGCGCATCAGCGGCGCATAGGGGCCGAAGGGCTCGACGCCGCGGCGGCGGCGGAAATCGGCGGCGGCAGCCTCCTGGTCCGGCGTGTAATCGGCGGGCGGGATGGGCGGCAGGCGATCCGGGGCAGCCATGAGGGTTCTTCTCGGCAGGGTTGCGGGGGGCCGGGGGACGCCCGGACATGGTCGACTCGTTCGCACGAGCCGTCGCATCATGAGGTTCCGCCAGCCCTTGCCAAGGGGGCGACAAGGGGGACGGGAATGCGGGACGCGAAGGACCCGCAGTGTCCGATGAGAGGGGTCATGCGACAGATGTTCCGGATGGTGGCGGTGGTCGCCGCCCTCGCCATTCAGCCCGCGACGGCACAGACGCCGCCTCCCGCCGCCGCGCAGGCCTCTCCCTCTGCTGCGCAGGGCTGGCCCATCATCTCCGAGGGCGCGCGCGTCCATCCCGCGACGGCCGCCAACGGCATGGTGGCGAGCCAGGAGGCGCGGGCGACGCGCGTCGGGGTCGAGGTGCTCCGCCAGGGCGGCAATGCGGTTGATGCGGCGGTGGCGGTGGGCTTCGCCCTGGCGGTGACGCTGCCGCGCGCCGGCAATCTCGGCGGCGGCGGCTTCATGCTGGTCCATCTCGCCGAGCGGGGCGAGACGGTTGCCATCGACTATCGCGAGACGGCGCCCGCCGCCGCGACACCGACCATGTTCCTCGGCCCCAATGGCGAACCGGACCCGCGCCTCTCCCGCGATTCGGGGCTGGCCGCCGGCGTGCCCGGCACGGTGGCAGGCCTCGCCGAGGCGCACCGGCGTTGGGGCTCCGGCCGCTTCTCGCTCGCCGAACTCATCGCCCCGGCCATCCGCCTCGCCCGCGACGGCATCGTCGTCGACGAGGACCTCGCCGATTCCCTGCCGCGCGCCGCGGCGCGGCTCGGCCGCTTCCCCTCCTCGCGGCGCATCTTCCTGAAGGCCGATGGTTCGGCGCCCGCGCCCGGCGAGCGGCTGGTGCAGGAGGATCTCGCCCGCTCGCTGGAGGCAATCGCCCAGCAGGGCCCGGCCGGCTTCTACGAGAGCGCGACGGCGGCCCGCATCGTCGCGGCGCTCGCCCAGCACGGCGGCATCATGACGACGGAGGATTTTCGCAGCTACCGGCCGGTCATCCGCGAGGTGGTGCGCGGCTCCTACAAGGGCTGGACACTCGCCTCCATGCCGCCGCCCTCCTCAGGCGGCGTCCATCTGGTGCAGATGCTCAACATGCTCGAGCCGCTCGACCTCGGCGCCAGGGGCCAGAACAGCGCCGAGACGATCCACTGGATGGTGGAGGCGATGAAGCTTGCCTATGCCGACCGGGCGCAGTTTCTCGGCGACCCCGACAGCGTCCGCATCCCCGTGCGCGGCCTGACCTCCAAGGCCTATGCGACGACGCTTCGCGCTCTCATCGATCCCGAGCGTGCGCGGCCCTCCACAGCTATCCGCGCCGGCGACCCGGCACCGCATGAGGGCGAGCAGACCACGCATTTCTCGGTGGTCGACCGCTTCGGCAATGCGGTCTCCAACACCTACACGCTGAACTTCTCCTACGGCCTCGGCCTCGTCGCCGAGGGCACCGGCATCCTCCTCAACAACGAGATGGACGATTTTGCCGCCAAGGCCGGGGCGGTGAACGCCTTCGGCCTGGTCCAGGGCGCGGCCAACCTGCCGGGGCCGGGCAAGCGGCCGCTCTCGTCGATGACGCCGACCATCCTGTTCCGCGATGGCAAGGTGGCGATGGTGACGGGCTCGCCGGGGGGGAGCCGCATCATCACCATCACGCTGCAGACCATCCTCAACGTGGTCGACCACGGCATGAACATCGCCGAGGCGGTGGCGGCTCCGCGCATCCATCACCAGTGGATGCCGGACGCCATCGACGTCGAGCAGGGGATTTCGGTCGATACGCTGCGGCTGCTGGCCGCCCGCGGCCACCAGATTACGCCGCGACCGGCCTTCGGCAATGTCAACGCCATCCTGGCCGTGCCGGGCGGCTGGGCCGCGGCATCCGACAGCCGGCAACGGGGAACGCTCGCCGCGGGACACTGAGGACGAAGGCTCCTGCCAGAACGCTGGCAGCAGGAGGGCCGCTGGGCATCACTCCGCGCTTGACCGTGACGCCGGTCTGTTCGCATTATGTTCTCATGACGAACCGCCAGATGATCCATGCTTTCGACGCCGGCACGCCCGCCGCCCTCGCCGCGGCCGGGCTCGCCTCCCGCTTCCACGCCTGGCGCGGCGCCTCCGGGCGCCGCTACCTCGTCACCGTTCATGATGTCGCTGCGCCGCCGGCCTATCCCGGCGCCATCGTGGTGCTCGCCCGTCGCGAGGCGGACGGCACGCGCGTGGCGCTTTGGGCCGGGCGCTCGCCGGCTTCCCCGGCAGCGCTCGCCCGCCTCGCCCAGATGAAGCGGGCCGAGGAGGTCCACGTCCACCTCATCGCCGAGAGCGCCGAGGCCCGCGCCGCGGTCGAGGCCGACCTCGTCAGCCGCGCGCCCGTCCTCGTGGCGGACGCCGTCTGATCCGGCCGCTCAGGGCTTGAGGATGACCTTGCCGCGGGCCTGGCGGCTGGTCAGCACATTCAGAGCCTCGGCGATCTTCTCCAGCGGATAGGTGCCGTGGACATGGAGGGACAGCTTGCCCTCCGCCGTCCATTTCGCCACCTGGATGAGGTTCTGCCGGTTCTTCTCCGGCTCCTTCTGGGCGAAGGCGCCCCAGAACACGCCGCGGATGTCGCAGCCCTTCAGCAGGGTGAGGTTCAGCGGGATCTTCGGGATCTCGCCGCCGGCGAAGCCGATGACGAGGAAGCGGCCCTCCCAGGCAATGGCGCGCAGGGCCGGCTCGGCGAGCTTGTCGCCCACGGGGTCATAGATGACGTCCGGCCCCTTGCCGCCGGTCAGGGCGCGCAGGCCTTCCTTGAGATCGTGGGTGGCGTAGTTCAGCACCTCGTCGGCGCCATGCTCGCGGCAGAAGGCGAGCTTGTCGTCGGAGGAGGCGCAGGCGATGACCCTCGCGCCCATGGCCTTGCCGAGCTCGATCGCCGCGAGGCCGACGCCGCCGGCCGCGCCGAGGACGGCCAGCGTCTCGCCGGGCTTCAGCTGGGCGCGGTCCTTCAGCGCGTGGATCGTCGTGCCATAGGTGATGATCATGCCGGCCGCCTGCTCGTCGGAGAGGCCGTCGGGAATGGGGGCGAGGGTCTTGGCCTTCGCCACGACATGGGTGCGGGCGGCGCCATGCGGCACGTTGCCGAGGACACGGTCGCCGACCTTGAGGCCGGTGACACCTTCGCCGAGAGCGGCGATCCGGCCGGCGAATTCCGAGCCCGGCGAGAAGGGCAGCTCGGGCTTCACCTGGTACATGTTCTTGATGATCAGGTTGTCGAAGAAGTTGAGGCCCACGGCCGTGACGGCGACGACGGCCTCGCCGGGGCCGGGCACCGGATCGGGCAGCTCCTCGACGACGAGGCTCTCGGGGGGGCCATAGGCCTTGCACAGGACGGCGCGCATCGGGGGTCTCCGGATCGGGCCGCCAGACTTCGGCGGGCCGTCGGCCAAGTCAATCCGGCCGAAGGGGGAGGCAGCGGGCTGCGAAAGACACGCTTAAGCCTTCGGCAGGAAGCGTGGCAGGCCATCACGAAGGGGACTTTGGATTGCCGCATTCGGCGCTATGATCTTTTCCATGACGACCCTGCGCATGGACAGCGCGACAGGCCGGAACCTGCCCGGCCCCGAGACGGGTGCTCCCCGGGCGGATGATCGCTCCGGCCGGGTCCCGGCGCTGCGTCGCCTCCTGCGCCCGCGCTTCCTGTTGCCCGCGATTGCCGCCTCTCTCGCCGCCGGCCTCCTCGGTGGCTTCATCGCCTTCGCCGAGAGCGCCACCCGCCCCTATGACCCGTCGAGCCCGCGCACCGAGGCCATCGTGGCGCTGACCGGCGGCGCCTCGCGAGTCAGCGACGCGGTGACGCTGCTCGGCACCGGCCATGGCCGGCGGCTCCTCATCAGCGGCGTCAATCCCATGGTCGGTGAGCGCGAACTCTCCCGCGCGGTGCCGGCCGCGACCGCCTTCCTCGGCTGCTGCATCGATCTCGACCACCGGGCGCTCAACACCCGCGGCAATGCCATCGAGACGGCGAAATGGGTGCGGCTCCACGCCTTCCGCTCGCTGCTCGTGGTGACCTCCGGCTATCACATGCCGCGCACCATGCTGGAGCTGCAGCAGCTCATGCCGGGGGTCCGGCTGGTGGCCTTCCCCGTGCAGACCGGGGTGCTCCACCCGGACGGCTGGTGGAAAGACGCGGCGAGCGTGAAGATTCTCGGCTTCGAATATGCCAAATACCTGATGGCCGCGGTCGGGCTCCGCCTCGACCGCGCCACAGCCGACCCCGCGCAGCAGAGACTGCGCACCGCCCGGAGCTGATCCACCGGGCGGCGAGGACCCGCCCGATGCTCCACCTGCGTTCCCTCCTGTTCAACGTCTTCTTCTATCTCTGGACGTTGTTCCTGATGATCATCATCCTCCCGGCGCTCGCCTGGCCGAGCGACAGGCCCATTCTCTTTATCGGCCTGGTCTGGGGCCGCGGCAATCTCTGGGCGCTCCGGGTGATCTGCGGCCTCAAGGTCGAATGGCGTGGCATGGAGAAGATTCCGGACGGACCGATCCTGGTTGCGGCGAAGCACCAGTCGGCCTGGGAGACCTTCGCCTTCTTCCTTCCGTTCCGGCGCCCGGCCTATGTCTACAAGCGCCAGCTCGCCTATGTGCCGCTGTTCGGCTGGCTCATCTGGAAGGCGAAGCAGATTCCGGTGGACCGCGGCCGCAAGGGCGAGGCGCTCGCCTCCATCACGGTGGGCGCCAAGCGCGCCGCGGCGATCGGCCGACAGGTGATGATCTTTCCCGAGGGCACGCGCCGGGCTGTCGACGCGCCGCCCGACTACAAGTTCGGCGTGACCCATCTCTACCGGGCGCTCGGCCTGCCCTGCCAGCCGGTGGCGCTCAATTCCGGCATGTTCTGGAGCCGCAAGGCCTTCACCCGCCGACCCGGTACGGTGCTGGTGGAGTTTCTCGACCCGATCCCGCCCGGCCTGCCGCCGGCGGAGTTCTCCGCGAAGCTCGAGGCCGACATCGAGGCGGCGACGAACCGGCTGATCGCCGAATCGCGTGCGCGCGGCGAGGGCGAGTGAGCCATCACCCCTGCGGGTGGAAGAAGTTGTAGACCGCCTGCGCCGTCGCGGCATTGATGCCCGGCGCGCGCTGGAGGTCGTCGAGGCTTGCCCGCTCGATGGCCTTGAGCGTTCCGAAATGGTTGAGCAGCGCGCGCTTGCGGGCAGGTCCAATGCCGCCGATCTCGGCGAGCCCGGCCGAGCGGATGTCCTTCTTGCGACGGCCGCGATGGGTGCCGATGGCGAAGCGGTGAGCCTCGTCGCGCAGGCGCTGGACGAAGTAGAGGACGGGATCGCGCGGCTCCAGGCGGAACGGGTCGCGGCCCGGCATGTGGAAGGTCTCGCGGCCGGCCTCGCGGTCTCGCCCCTTGGCGATGGCGACGAGCGGCACGTCGGTGATGCCGAGATCGGTGAGGATCGCCTGCGCCGCCGACAGCTGGCCGGGGCCGCCATCGATCACCACAAGATCGGGCCAGGAGGACTCCGCCTCCGGATCGTCGCCCGCGGCTTCGGTGTCGGTCTCGACCTGTTTCGGCGCATCCTTCACGAGGCGCTTGAAGCGGCGCTCCAGAACCTCGCGCATCATGCCGAAATCGTCACCCGGCGCGATGTCCGACTTGATGTTGAAGGTGCGGTAGTCGCGGCGGCGGAAGCCTTCCGGCCCCGCGACGATCATGCCGCCGACCGCATTCGTGCCCATGATGTGGGAGTTGTCATAGACCTCGATGCGGCGCGGCGGGGCAGCAAGGCCGAAGGCGCCGGCGAGGCCCTGCAGCAGCTTCAGCTGCGAGGCGCTCTCAGCGAGCTGGCGACCGAGCGCCTCGCGGGCGTTCTGGGCCGCGTGGTCGACGAGATCCTTCTTTTCGCCGCGCTTCGGCGTCGCCACCTCGACCTTGCGGCCGGCGCGGGCGGTGAGCGCCTCGGCGAGGACTGACTGGTCCTCGATGTCATGCGACAGCAGCACCTGCGCCGGCGGCGGCTTGTCGTCGTAGAACTGGGCGACGAAGGACGACAGGACCTCGGCGGCCTCCAGCGAGCGGTCGGCCTTGGGGTAATAGGCGCGGTTGCCCCAGTTCTGGCCAGTGCGGAAGAAGAAGACCTGAATGCAGGTCTGACCTCCTTCTTGCACGGCCGCGAAGACATCGGCCTCCTCGACGCCGCGCGGATTGATGCCCTGCGTTGCCTGGACGGCGGAGAGCGCGGCAAGGCGGTCGCGATAGACCGCGGCGCGCTCGAACTCCATGGCCTCGGCGGCCTCCTCCATCTGCCGGGCGAGGAGCTGCTTCACCGCCTGGCTGCGGCCGGAGAGGAAGAGCTTCGCCTCCTTGACCAGCGCGGCATAGTCCTCGCCCGAAACCTCGCCGGTGCAGGGGCCGGCGCAGCGTTTGATCTGGAAGAGGAGGCACGGCCTGGTGCGGCTCTCGAAAACGGCATCGGTGCAGGAGCGCACGAGGAAGGCGCGCTCCAGCGCGTTGATGGTGCGCCCCACCGCCCAGGCCGAGGCGAAGGGGCCAAAATAGTCGCCCTTCGCGACTCGGGCGCCCCGGTGCTTGGCGATGCGCGGCGCATCGTGGTCGCCGGTGATGAGGATGTAGGGAAAGGACTTGTCGTCCCGCATCAGCACGTTGAAGCGGGGCCGCAGCTGCTTGATGAGGTTGGCCTCGAGCAGCAGCGCCTCGGTCTCGGTCTTGGTCGAGACGAATTCCATCGCCGTGGTGACGGCGACCATGCGGGCGATGCGGCTGACGAGACCGGTCGGGCGCGTATAGGAGATCACCCGCTTGGCGATGGACTTCGCCTTGCCGACATAGAGGACCTCGCCCTTCGCATCGATCATGCGATAGACGCCGGGGCCCTTGGGCGCGTGTTTCACCGCCGCCTTGATGACCTCCATGCCGGCGGCAATCGTGCCCTCGGCGGGGGCCTGCTCGTCCTCCGGCGCGAGGTCGAGGACGAGGGTTTCCGGCTCGTCGGCCTCGACGGTTTCCGGGTCCCTCAGGTCTGGATCGATATTGGTGCGGCCGGCGCGACTCATCCTCAGCGATATATAGGCGATCGCGCCAGCCGACATCTGGCAGGAGCGGCGCTGCCCCCGCCTATTCGCGCAGGCCGGTGACGTCCGGCGTCTGCCAGACGAGATGCTGGCCGCCGTCGACGGGGATGGTGACGCCGGTGACGGCTGTTGCCGAGGCGAGATAGAGCACGGCGCGGGCGATCTCGACCGGCGGGCTTCCCGTCTGGGTGAGGGTCGCCGCCGTCTGGCGGGCGAAGTCCTCGGGCCCCTGGCGGTGGCCCTGCAGGCTCGGGCCCGGGGCCACGGCATTGACGCGGATGCGGGGGGCGAAGGCCTGTGCCATCGCCACAGTCGCTGCGTGCAGCGCCACCTTGGTGAGGGCATAGGAATAGAACTGCGGCGTCGGCTTGAAGACGCGCTGGTCGGTGAGATTGATGATGGCCGAGCCGTCCGGCGCCTGGGCCGCGAAGTCCTGGGCGAGGAAGGACGGCGTCTGGATGTTCACCCGGAACTGGCGGTTCCAGACCTCGCGAGTGAGGGTGCCGAGTTCGTCGACCTCGAACTCGCTGGCATTGTTTACCAGCAGGGTGAGGGGCCCGATGGCAGCGGCGGCCGCCGCGATGAGCCCGTCCACATCGGCGGGCTCGGCGAGGTCGGCGACGACCACCGCAGCACGGGCGCCGCGGGCCGTCAGCTCCGCCGCCAGGGCCTCGGCCTCGGCGCGCGACCGATTGGCATGGATGGCCACCGCATAGCCGGCGCCCGCCAGCGCCTCGACGATGGCGCGGCCGACGCGTCGCGCCCCGCCGGTGACGAGCGCCGCTCCCGGATGGCTCATGAACAAGGCTCCCGTCATGCGCATCGGACGCGTTGTCGCGCCACCGATGCCGTCCTGCCACACCCGGCCGCGGCAGGCGAGAGCCTTACCCGGCAGGTAACCCCAAGGCTCCGCGGCACTCAGCGCCGGCCCCTCAGGTGATTGTGACGCACTACGCCGGCCCCTCCGGGCCGGTTCACCTGGGATGCCCGACCGTTGACCGCGCATGGCCACGATTGCGCCACAGTCGAACAGTCGAACGAAAGAAAATACTTTAACGCTTGTCAGTATAAAGTTTCATTTTAGGCTGAAGTAACACCTTATTTCCAAATATGACTTTGATGTCGTGCCTCATTTCAGCCAACAACCGATGGAAATGAACAGGGGGTAGGCGTCGATCGACGCTTGTGAGGTCTGTCTGCGGTAACGCTCCATTAAGGACGCGGTCAAGGAACAGGCGAAAATTCGAACGAATGCGGTTATGGATCATTCACCGCATCGCAACGGGGACCGCGGCCGCTCGACTTTCCGGCCGTCGTCCGTGGGACAGGAGTTGATTATGAAGAAGATCGTCTGGGCCGCGGCCGCTGCCGCCATGCTCGCCACCCCGGCCTATTCGGCCGACCTCGTGCGCCGCCAGCCGGTCGCCGACACCGTCTTCGTCCCGGCCGCCCCGGCCGGCGTCTGGACCGGTTTCTACCTCGGTGCCCATCTCGGCGCCGGGTTCTCCTCGAACTTCCGCAACAATGCCGGCTACGCGCTCGGCAGCGCCTCGGGCTTCTTCGGCGGCCTGCAGGGCGGCTACGACTACCAGATCAACCGCATCGTCCTCGGCCTTGCCGGCGACATCTCCTACGGCAGCATCTCCCGCCGCTTCGTCGCCGTCGGCCCGGGTGTTGACGTGCGCGCCACCGAGAACTGGCAGGGCTCGATCCGCGGCCGCCTCGGCTATGCCGTCCAGGACAACCTGCTCATCTACGCCACCGGTGGTCTCGCCCTCGGCACCGTCAATGCCCGTGAGCTGGCCCCGGCCGTCGTGAGCCAGTCGCGCACCCTCACCGGCTGGACCCTCGGCGCCGGCGGCGAGTACAAGTTCGCCCCGAACTGGTCTGCGCTCCTCGAGTACCGCTACACCGATCTCGGCCGTGCCACCTATGTCAACCTGACCGGCACCCCGCGCATCGGCCTGTCGAGCCACACGATCCGCACCGGCGTCAATTACCGCTTCTGACCGCGCACAACCGCGTGATGCCAGACGGCCCGGGCTCGCCCCGGGCCGTTTTGCGTCGGGCCACCTGTTGATCGGCCGCATTGCCTTGGCCCATGCCCCGCACTATCAGAAGGGCATGGCGCTTCTTGACCTCGCCAATCCCTCGCGCTTTCTCGCACTCGTCGCCCGTGTGCAGCCGTGGCTCGTCGCCGCGACCGTTGCCGTGTTTGCTGTGGCGGCCTGGCAGGTCTTCTTCGTCTCGCCCGATGACTACCAGCAGGGCGATACGGTCCGGATCATGTACATCCACGTGCCGGCCGCCTGGCTGTCGCTGTTCTGCTATGCGGTGATGGCGGCGGCGTCCCTCGGCACCCTCGTCTGGCGGCATCCGCTGGCCGATGTCTCCGCCAAGGCCGCGGCCCCGATCGGCGCCGCCTTCACCTTCATCTGCCTCGCCACGGGCTCGCTCTGGGGCAAGCCCATGTGGGGCACCTGGTGGATCTGGGATGCGCGGCTGACCTCGCAGCTCGTTCTGCTCCTCATGTATCTCGGACTGATCGCGCTCTGGCGCTCGGTGGACGATCCCGGCAGGGCCGGACGCGCCGCGGCGGTTCTCACCCTCGTCGGCACGGTCAACCTGCCGATCATCAAGTTCTCGGTGGACTGGTGGAACACGCTGCACCAGCCCGCCTCGGTGTTCCGCCTCGGCGGACCTACCATCCATCCCTCGCTGCTGACGCCGCTGATGGTCTCGGCCCTCGCCTTCACCCTGCTCTTCCTGGTCATGCACCTCGCCGCCATGCGCAACGAGATCCTGCGCCGCCGCGTGCGCGCCATGCAGCTGATCGCGGCGCAGCGCGAGACCCTGCCGGCCGGCGCGCAGCCGGTGCCGGGGGAGTAAGCGCCATGGGCACGATGTTCGGGGTGCAGCATGCCGGCTTCATCATCGCCTCCTATGCCGTGACGGTGGTGACGATCGGCGCCCTCATCGCCTGGATCGCCATCGACCACCGCCGCCAGAAGGCGGCGCTGGCGGCGCTGGAGGCGCGTGGCGTCACCCGCCGCTCGGCCCGCGGCGGAGAGGCGTCATGAGCCAGATCACGGGCGAAGCCGCCCCGCCGCGCCGCCGCTCCTTCATGGCCTTCCTGCCGCTCGTCATCTTCGCCGGGCTGGTCGTGGTCTTCCTCATCGGCCTGCGCGGCGATCCGCAGAAGTTGCCCTCGGCGCTCATCGGCAAGCCGGCGCCGCAGGTGTCGCTCCCCCCCGTCGAGGGCGTCGGGCGGCCGGGCCTCACCACCGCTGCGCTGCAGGGGCAGGTCACGCTGGTCAATGTCTTCGCCTCCTGGTGCATTCCCTGCCACGAGGAGCATCCCTTCCTCATGGAACTGGCGAAGGACACGCGTTTCCGCCTTGCCGGCATCAACCAGAAGGACCAGCCGGAGAACGCGCGGCGGTTCCTCGGTCGCAACGGCAATCCCTACACTCTGGTCGGGGCCGACACGTCCGGCCGCGCCTCCATCGAATGGGGCGTCTATGGCGTGCCGGAGACCTTCGTCGTCGGGCGCGATGGTGTGATCCTGTTCAAGCATGTCGGGCCGATCACCGCCGACAGCCTGCGCGATCGCCTGCGGCCCGAGATCGAGAAGGCGCTGGCCCGCTGATTCCCCCTTGCCCTGCGGGTGCGCCGTTTGCCAAGCTCGGCTCCCAGCTTGTCTGAGGGAGGGGGTCATGAAGCGTCTGCTTGCCGCAGCTGCGTTCGGATTGCTGCTGGTTCACGAGGCCCCCGGGCAGGATCTGCCACCCGCGGTGCAGGCCGAGCGGGATCAGGCCGCTCGCGACTGTCGTGACGCCGGTGGGCAAATGGCGATCCGTCCCGGCTACGTGCGGACGGCTGACTTCAACGGAGACGGGGTGCCCGACTACGTCCTCGATCAGAACCAGCTCGTTTGCCGGGGCGCCGAGAGTACATTCTGCGGCACCGGTGGTTGTGCGATCGAGGTATTCATCTCGTCTCCGGCAGGTCACCGTGACGCCAGGCTCCAAGCGCTGGGTTTCGGCGCCAGCATCCGCGGCGACGGAGCATCTTCGGTTCTGGTGATCGCCGGCCGCGGCGGCGAATCGGCCTATCGCTGGGATGGGCGCCAGTTCGTCGCCGCTGGCCGGATGCCGCCGCCACGTGGCCCGGAGGCAGGGCCGCAGCCCGGCCCAACGCCGCCCTATGGACGTTGGGTCTTCCTCGAGGACGGGCGTTGTCCGGAAGCAGGCCAAGGGCTTGTGATCGAGCGTGACCGTATCGTCGTCGACTGGGGTGGTGACCAGACGACCTTCGGCGGTGTCGCGCTTGTTCGTTGCGAGGGTGCGGTTTGCACGTTCCGTCAGGCACGCAGCGGCCGGACGTGGTCGACCCGCACCCTGTCCTTTGATCGTATCGTGTTTCGCGGCGCTCTCGGCAGCCAGGTGACGGCGCGCGTCGAGGCCCAGCGGGAAGGTCCCGGCTGCAAGGCCGTTCAATAGTCTCCCTCGAACCGACGAGATGCGGGCTGGCCTGGAAGGCCCCAAAGTGCAGCCTCTGAAGCTGTCGCAGAGGGAGCCGCAGGATAGACGGAGCCGAAGTCATGGAACCCCAGCTGCTGACCGACCGCCAGGGACCGGTTGCCATCCTGACCCTCAACCGCCCGCAGGCGATGAACGCCCTGTCGCAGGCGCTCATCCGCACCCTCACGGCCGAGATCCTTGCGCTCTCTGCCGATGACACCGTCCGCGTGATCGTCCTCACCGGAGCCGGCGAGCGGGCCTTCTCGGCCGGGCTCGACCTGAAGGAGCTCGGCGCCACATCCGGCCTCCTCGGCAAGGGCGAGGCCGACGGCGAGAGACCGAACCCGATCCGCGCCATCGAAGATTGCCGGAAGCCCGTCATCGCCGCTGTGAACGGTGTCGCTATTACCGGCGGCTTCGAGCTGGCGCTTGCCTGCGACGTGCTGATCGCCGCCGACACAGCGCGCTTCGCCGATACCCACCAGCGCGTCGGCGTCATCCCCGGCTGGGGCCTCAGCCAGAAGCTGTCGCGCATCATCGGCCCGTCGCGGGCGAAGGAGATGGCGCTGTCCGGCCGGTTCATCACCGCAAGCCAAGCCAGCGACTGGGGCCTCGTCAGCCGCGCCGTGCCGGCGGCGACGCTCATGGATGAGGCGCTGTCGCTCGCCCGCGACATGGCGGAGGTCGAGCCGTCCTTCGTCGCGGCCTACAAGGGGCTGATGGATGAGGGCTACCGGTTGGCCTTCGGCGAGGCGCTGGCGCTGGAGGCAGACCTGTCGCGCCGCCACAACACCGCCTTATCGCCAGCCCAGCTGGAGGCCCGGCGTGCCGGTGTCCAGGCACGGGGACGCAGCCGCTGAGCCTGCGCGTCATCGCCGCGTCATGCGAATAAGCGTTGACGGGCGGGTCCCTTCATGGCCAATGCGCCATTCTTCCGCGGGTCCCGGGGCTGACAAGCCGGGACCCTTTTTCCGTCACCCATGCCAGTCCGGAGACCTCGCATGAGCCAGTGGCCCGTCTATCATGAAATCACCGGTCCGATCGTGATGATCGGCTTCGGTTCCATCGGCCGCGGCACGCTGCCGCTGATCGAGAGGCATTTCAAATATGATCAGACGCGCATGGTGGTCATCGATCCGGTCGATACGGATCGAAAGCTCCTCGATGAGCGCGGCATCCGGTTCGTGCAGGAGCATGTCACGGCGGAGAACTATCGCGACCTGCTGACGCCGCTGCTCACCGCCGGTGGCGGCAAGGGCTTCTGCGTCAACCTCTCGGTCGATACCTCCTCCGTCGACATCATGGAGCTGTGCCGCGAGATCGGCTGCTTCTACATCGACACGGTGGCCGAGCCCTGGGCCGGCTTCTATTTCGACACGTCCAAGGGCCCGGCGGCGCGCTCCAACTACATGCTGCGCGAGCGCGTGCTGGAAGCCCGCGACCGGAAGCCCGGCGGCACCACCGCCGTCTCCTGCTGCGGCGCCAATCCCGGCATGGTCTCCTGGTTCGTGAAGCAGGCGCTGCTCAACATCGCCACCGACCACAAGGTCGATTTCACCGAGCCGAAGACCAAGGCGGAGTGGGCTGCGCTCGCCGCCAAGGTCGGCGTCAAGGGTATCCACATTGCCGAGCGCGACACCCAGCGCTCGAAGAAGCCGAAGCCGGCCAATGTCTTCGTCAACACCTGGTCGGTTGAGGGCTTCGTGTCCGAGGGCATGCAGCCGGCCGAGCTCGGCTGGGGGACGCACGAGACCTGGATGCCGGCGAATGCGGGCACCCACGAGACCGGCTGCGGGGCCGCGATCTACCTGCTGCAGCCCGGCGCCAACACCCGCGTGCGCTCCTGGTGCCCGACGCCGGGCGCCCAGTATGGCTTCCTCGTCACCCACAACGAGGCCATCTCCATCGCTGACTACCTGACGGTGCGCGATGAAGCGGGCAAGGTCACCTACCGGCCGACCTGCCACTATGCCTACCATCCGGCCAACGACGCGGTGCTGTCGCTGCACGAGATGTTCGGCGCCGCCGGCAAGCGGCAGGATTCCTGGCACATCCTCGACGAGAACGAGATCGAGGACGGCATCGACGAGCTCGGCGTGCTGCTCTACGGCCATGCCGGCAATGCCTATTGGTACGGTTCGCAGCTCTCCATCGAGGAGACGCGGCGGATCGCGCCCTATCAGAACGCCACCGGCCTGCAGGTGACCTCCGCCGTGCTCGCCGGCATGGTCTGGGCGCTGGAGAACCCGGAGGCCGGCATCGTTGAGGCCGACGACATGGATTTCCGCCGTTGCCTCGAGGTGCAGCGGCCCTATCTCGGGCCGGTCATCGGCACCTATACCGACTGGACGCCGCTTCAGGGCCGCCCGGGCTTCTTCCCCGAGGATATCGACAGCTCGGACCCCTGGCAGTTCCGAAACATTCTCGTGCGGGACTAAACAGGGCGGATGGATTGAGCGGGGCGGGCAATGGGCCCGCCCTTCGTGTTTTGGGGGGCATTGAAGCGCCCCCTCAGCCTGCCTCCAGCGCCTCGGCGAAGAGCTCCAGTGCCGCCGCCGCGAAGGCGCGCATGTTGGCGGCGCGGTCGGCCGAGCCGGTGGCGATGGTGAGGGTCCGCACGACCGGCCCGTCGAGGCCGAGGCAGGCATGGCCGGCGGCATCGCCGTAGCGGTTGCCCGTCGGCCCTGTGGCGCCGGTCTCCGACAGGCCCCAGACCGCGCCATGGCTGTCTCGGATGGTCTTTGCCATCAGCGCCGCCCAGGGTTCCGAGGCCGAACGGATGCCGCTCTCGACCATCTGCCGCGTCGAGATGCGCAACAGCGCGTCCCGGGCCTTGGGCGTGTAAACCACAGCGCCGCCTAGATAATAGGCGGAGGCCCCCGGCACGGCGAGCAGCGCGGCGGAAATCAGCCCGCCGGCGGAGGATTCGGAGACGGCGACGGTCTCGCTGCGGGCGACCAGCCGCCCGGCGATGCGGGCGGCGAGGGCGTCGAGGTCGTGCGGTGAGGCTGTCATGGGCGGCTCCAGTATGGATCTGGAGCCTGCCCGAGCGCGAAAGCCCCGGCAACACCGCCGGGAGAGGGGCCCGCGCCGGGATGACGCAGGCATGGAAGGCGGGATTGGCACCTGTCTTGCGAACCCCGAGGGGCCCAACGGCACCGCGCTTCCGCATTAGCAGGATTTGCCATGACCCTCGCCCTCGCCAAGGTCGCCCCACCGCCCGATGACGGGATGGCTGCCCAAGAAACAGGCAGTCCCGAAACGGACGGCGCGGCGCGCGTCTCCAGCGCGCGTCCCTTCATCGAGTTCGAGAAGGTCACCGTGCGCTTCGGCAAGGGGGACAAGCAGGTCCAGGCGCTGTCCGAGACGAGCCTCGCCATCGCCGAGGGCGATTTCGTCGCGCTGGTTGGTCCGTCGGGCTGCGGCAAGTCCACGCTGCTGAAGCTGGTCGGCGACCTGTTGAAGCCCTCGACCGGCCATGTCTTCGTCGGTGGCCGCGAGCTCGGCGCCACCCCGATCCGCATCGGCATGGCCTACCAGAACCCGACGCTGCTGCCGTGGATGAACATCCGCGACAACGTCATGCTGCCGCTGAAGATCGTGCCGCCCTTCCGGTCGGAGTTCTCGGCCAAGCGCAAGACCGAGTTCCGCGACCGGGTCGAGGCGCTGCTGGCGCAGGTTGGCCTCGCCGGCTTCGGCGATAAATTTCCATGGCAGCTCTCCGGCGGCATGATGCAGCGCGCCAATCTCTGCCGCGCCCTCATCCACGAGCCGGACCTCCTGCTGCTCGACGAGCCCTTCGGTGCCCTCGACCAGTTCACCCGCGAGGAGCTCTGGCAGATCATGCAGGACCTGTGGATGTCGAAGAAGACCACGGTCCTCCTCGTCACCCACGACCTGCGCGAGGCCGGTTTCCTCGCCAACCGCATCTGCGTGATGAGCGCCCGTCCCGGCCGCATCCTCGACGACTCCCCCGTCGCCTTCGCCCGGCCGCGGGGCATCGACATGACCTACGAGGCCGAATTCGTCGCGCTCAACCAGCGCCTGCGCAGCCTGATCGTCGCGGCCCGCGGGGGCACTGGCATCGTCCAGGCGGGAGGACACTGACCATGGACGGACTGTCCGACCTCATCCGCCGCAAGTCGGCCTCGATCGCCCTCATCATCGGCGTCTTCGTCTTCTGGGAGGTCGCCTGCCTCATCGGCGGCATTTCCGACATCGTGCTGCCGCGCCCGACCCAGATCATCGCCTCGCTGATCCAGTACTGGCCGGCGATCCGCCCGCATGCCGGGCAGACGCTGTTCACGACGCTGGCCGGCTTCGGCATCGGCGTCCTCATCGGCGTCGCCTTCGGGGTCGCCATCGGCTCCTCGCGCCTCGCTTATGACACGGCCTATCCGCTGCTGGTCGGCATTTCCTCGATCCCGAAGGTGGCGGTGGTGCCGATCTTCGTCCTGTGGTTCGGCGCCGGCACCGTGCCCGCCATCCTCACCGCGGCGATCATCTGCATCTTCCCCATCGTCGTGAACGTCGCCACCGGCATCGCCACGGTGGAGCCGGAGCTCGAGGATGTGATGAAGACGCTGAAGGCGTCGAAGTGGGACATCCTCTGGAACGTCTCGCTGCCCCGGGCCATGCCCTATTTCTTCGCCTCGCTGAAGGTCGCGGTGACGCTCGCCTTCGTCGGTTCGGTGGTGGCGGAAACCGTCGCCTCCAACCGCGGTATCGGCAACATGATGATGGTGGCCTCGTCCACCTTCAACGTGCCGCTGGTCTTCGCCGGGCTCTTCATCCTCGCCGGCCTCGGCGTCGGCCTCTACGCGATCTTCTCGCTGGCCGAGAGCCGGGTCACCGGCTGGGCCCACCGCAAGGACCTTGCGGTGACCTGACCACGCATGCCTTTTTCCCCCAACCGGAGGATTTCCGTGCTCTTCTCCCGACGCATGCTCATCGGCTCCGCCGCCACGCTTCTCGCTGCCCCGGCCCTCGCGCAGTCCCGTACCGCGCTGAAGTTCACCCTCGACTGGCGGTTCCAGGGCGTTCACGCCTGGTACTATCTCGCCCAGGAGAAGGGCTATTTCCGCGACGCCGGCCTCGATGTCACCATCGACCAGGGCGAGGGCTCGGCGGCGACCGTCTCCCGCGTCATGGGCGGCGCCTATGACGCCGGCTTCGGCGACGTCAACGCCATCATCCAGAACGCCGCGCAGCGGCCCGGCGAGCAGCCGGTCATGGTCTACATGATCTACAACAAGGCCCCCTTCGGCGTGGTCGTGAAGGCCAATAGCGGCATCAACACGGTCAAGGATCTCGAGGGCAAGAAGCTCGGCGGTCCGGCCGGCTCGGCGACGACGCGCATGTGGCCGGCCTTCGCCAAGATCAACGGCATCGATCCGGCGAAGAACGAGATCATCAACATGGCGCCGAACCTGCAGGAGCAGATGCTCATCCAGGACCAGGTTCAGGCCTCGCTGATCTTCACCCTGACCAGCTACATGAACCTGATCGGCATGCGGCAGGACCCGGACAAGGACTTCCGCTGGTTCGTCTTCGGCGACCACGGCATCGCCGCCTATTCCAACGGCGTGATGGTCTCGCAGAAGCTCGCCCGCGACAATCCGGCGGCGGTGCGCGGCCTCGTCTCGGCGGTCAACCGCGCCATGAAGGAGACGCTCGCCAACCCGGCAGCCGCCATGGCGCCGATGACCAAGGTCGAGCCGCTGTTCAACCAGGCACTGGAGGCCCGCCGGGTCGACTATGCCGCGAAGACGGCGATCGTCACGCCGGAGGTCCGGACCCTCGGCTTCGGCGACGTGGACGATGCGCGCATGACCCGCGCCATCGCGCAGATCGTCGACGTCTTCCAGCTGCCGCGGGCCCCGGCGCCTTCCGAGGTGTTCAACCGCTCCTTCCTGCCGCCGGCCGCCGAGCGCGCCGCCGGCGCCTGAGGGCGCGTCAACGTCGTAGCTGCAGGACCATCATGACCCGCATTCTCACCGTCGCCGGCCTCATCGACGCCGGCGGCGCCCGCGGCCCCTCCGCCATCATTGTGGAGGGCGACCGCATCACCGCGGTGCGGGACCTCGCCCCCGGCGAGGCCCATGACGATGTGCTGGTCCTTCCTGCCCTGGCGAACGCGCATGACCATGCGCGTTCGCTGCGCACCTCCTCCATCGGCGGCTTTGGCCGGCCGCTGGAAACCTGGCTGCACCGGCTGCAGCTCTTCGGCTCGGTCGATCCCTGGCTGGCCTCGGTGGCGCCCTTCGGCCGGGCGCTGCTCGGCGGGCAGGGGGCCTCGATGGTCCACTACACCCGCGTCCAGGGCCTCACCGACTTCGTCACCGAGGCGAAGGAGGTGGCGCGCGCGGCGAGCGATGTCGGACTGCGCATCGCCTTCGGCATCGCCATGCGCGATGCCAATCCGCTCGTCTATGGCGAGTCAGGCCCGATCCTCGACGCGCTGTCGCCCGCCGCACGCGCCGAGGTCGAGGCGCGGTTCCTCGCCAAGCCCTTGCCTGTTGCCGAGCAGCTCGCCCGCGTCGAGGCCGTCGCCGCCGCCATCGCCTCGCCGATGGTCGATGTGCAATACGGCCCGAACGGCGTGCAATGGTCGACGCCGGCGCTGCTCGAGGGCATCGCCGAGGCCTCGGAGCGCACCGGCCGGCGGGTGCACATGCACCTGCTGGAAACCCGCTACCAGCGCGACTGGGCCGACCGACATTTTCCTGGCGGCATCGCCCGACACCTGAAAGAGATCGGGCTGCTGTCACCTCGCCTGACGCTGGCCCATTGCACCTGGGCTTCCCCTCAGGATCTGGAGCTGATCGCCGAGAGTGGCGCGACCATCTCGGTCAATACCTCCTCCAATCTCGCGCTGCGCTCGGGTCTTGCGCCGGTGGCGGCGATGATCAAGGCGGGCTGCAAGGTCGGCCTCGGCATCGACGGCCAGGCCTTTGACGAAGACGATGATCTCTTGCGCGAGATGCGCCTCGTCTGGTCGCTCCATGCCGGCTGGGGCTTCGACAGGCAAGTCTCCACCGCCGACGTCATGCAGGCGGTGTTCACGGCCGGCCATCGCACGCTGAACTCGCCGGTGACGGGCCGGATCGAGGCCGGCGCGCCGGCCGATCTCGTCGTGCTCGACCGCGCGGCGCTCGACGATGACGCGCTGATGGATGTGCCGCCGGTCGAGTTGCTCTTCGCCCGCGCCTCCGGGAGGCATCTGAAGGAAACGCTCATCGCCGGGCGCGTCGTGGTGCGTGACGGCACTGTCACCGGCGTGGACCTTCCCGCCATCCACCGCGAATTGCGCGCCGCCATGCGCGGACAAGTGGAGGCGCGCGGCGCCTTCCGCGCCGCCCTGCCGGAGCTGGAAGCGGTGATCTGTCGCCACTTCTCCGACAGCCTCGGCTGTTGCTAAACGCCGCGCTTCGCCTAGATTGCCGCCGGCCTTTCGGCAGGTTCTGAAACGAAGGATGGCATCATGGTCCCAGGCTCCCTGACGCGACGCGCCGTCGCGGGTTTCGCCACACTGGCCCTGGCGACGTTCGGCCTTGTCGCCGCCGCGACCGCCCAGGCGCCCCGGGAGCTGAGGATCTTCAACTGGTCGAATTATATCGACGAGCAGGTGCTCCGCGACTTCGAACGCGAGTTCAACGCCAAGGTCGTCTACGACACCTATGATTCCAACGAGGTGCTGGAGACGCGGCTGCTCGCCGGGCGCACTGGCTACGACATCGTCGTGCCGTCGGCGCCGTTCCTGTCGCGGCAGATCGCCGCCAATGTCCACCAGCGGCTGGACCCCGCCAAGATCCCGAACCGCACCAACTTCTGGCCGGACATCCTGCGCCGTACCGCCGCCTACGATCCCGGCAACGCCTTCTCGGTGAACTATCTCTGGGGCACGACCGGCATCGGCTACAATGTCGCCAAGATCCGCGAACGGATGCCCGATGCGCCGCTCGATTCCTGGCGCCTGGCGCTCGATTTCGACACGCTCGCCAGGTTCAAGGATTGCGGCATCCATTTCCTCGACACGGCCGAGGATCTCCTGCCCTCGGTGATGCGCTATCTTGGCCGCGACCCCAATTCCAAGCGGGCCGAGGACTGGGAGGCCGCCGCCTCGCATGTGCAGCAATTGCGCACGCTGATCACCAAGTTCCACTCCTCGGAGTATATCTCGGCCCTGGCCAATGGCGACATCTGCCTCGCGGTCGGCTATTCCGGCGACATCTTCCAGGCGCAGAAGCGGGCGAAGGAAGCGGGTAACGGCGTCGACATCCAGTACGTCATCCCCCGGGAAGGCGCGCAGATGTGGTTCGACCAGATGGCGATCCCGGCCGATGCGCCGAATGCCGACCTCGCCCACTCCTTCATCAACTACGTGAACCGGCCGGAGGTCATGGCCAAGATCGCCACCTTCGTGAGCTATGCTAGCGGCAACCTCGCCGCCCGGCCGCTGGTGGCGCCGGCTGTCAGGGACAATCCGTCGATCTATCCGCCGGAGGCGGTGATGGCGCGGCTCTTCACGGTGACGAGCCCCGATGCTCGGCTGCAGCGCGTCATCACCCGCGCCTGGACGCGCGCCAAGACCGGCCGCTGAGGCCCGTCATGGAGCCTCCCGAACGACCGGCTGCGCACCGCGCGGCCTTCGCCCCCTGGGACGATCCGGCCGCGAGGCCCCTCGTCGTCTATGATGGCGTGACCAAGCGCTTCGGCGCGGAGACCGCGGTCGTAGACCTGTCGCTCGCCGTCTATGAGCGCGAGTTCTTCGCGCTGCTCGGGCCGTCGGGCTGCGGCAAGTCCACGCTGATGCGGATGCTCGCCGGCTTCGAGAGCCCGAGCGAGGGGCGTGTGCTGCTCGCCGGCGAGGATCTTGCGGGAGTGCCGCCGCATCTGCGCCCCGTCAACATGATGTTCCAGTCCTACGCGCTCTTCCCGCATATGAGCGTCGAGACAAACATCGCCTTCGGCCTCGCCATGGAGGGACGGCCGCGGGACGAGATCGGCGCCCGCGTCGGCGAGGCGCTGCGCATGGTGAAGCTCGACGGTCTCGCAGGCCGCAAGCCGCACCAGCTCTCCGGCGGACAGCGGCAGCGGGTGGCGCTCGCCCGCGCCCTGGTGAAGCGGCCGAAGGTGCTGCTGCTCGACGAGCCGCTCGGCGCGCTTGACCGCAAGCTGCGTGAGGAGACCCAGTTCGAGCTGATGGCACTGCAAGAACGGCTCGGCCTCACCTTCATCATCGTCACCCATGATCAGGACGAGGCCATGACCATGGCGACGCGCATCGCCGTCATGGACAAGGGCCGGCTGGCGCAGATCGGCACGCCGCGCGCCATCTACGAGGCGCCGACGACGCGTTATGTCGCGGACTTCATCGGCGACATCAACCTCGTCGAGGGGAAGGTCACGGGTGCCGAGGGGAGCCGCGTGAGCGTGATGACGGCGCTGGGCGATATGGTTGTCGCAGAGGCCAGTGAGCCGGTGTCGGTCGGCCAGGCGGTGGCGGTGGCCTGGCGGCCGGAGAAGACGCGGCTTGTGCGCGCCGGCGAAACCGGGCCGGCCGGTTCCGTGATGCTCACCGGCACGATCGCCGATATCGGCTATCTCGGCGACTGGTCGACCTACCATGTCGATATCGGCGGCCTCCGGCTGAAGGCGGCGTTGGCCAATGCCGTCCGCCGTGCGGAGGATGCGGTCGACTGGGGCGATCCGGTGAGGCTTGCGGTGGCGCCCGAGGCGCTCATTCTCTTGGTGCGGTAGGCCATGAGCGAGCGCGCCACCCGTCGCACCATCATCCTCGTGCCCTATCTGTGGCTCGCATTGTTCTTCCTCGTGCCCTTCGCCATCGTGGCGAAGATGTCGCTGTCGCAGGTGGCGACGGCCATTCCGCCCTACACGCCGGTCTTCGGGCTGGAGGACGGTCCGGCCGTCTGGCTCGCCAAGGCGCGCGAGCTCTCGCTCGACAATTACGCCGTGCTCGCCGGCGACCGGCTCTATATCGACGCCTTCCTCTCCTCGCTCCGCATCGCGCTGATCGGCACGGCGATCCTCCTCCTCATCGGCTATCCCATGGCCCATGCCATGGCACGCGCGCCTGAGCGCTGGCGGGCGGTCCTGGTCATGGCGGTGATCCTGCCGTTCTGGACGAGCTTCCTCATCCGCGTCTATGCCTGGATCGGCATCCTCAAGCCCGAGGGCCTGCTCAATGAGCTGCTGATCGGCGCGCCGCTCGCCATCGCCAATACCGAGACCGCCGTGATCATCGGCGTCGTCTATTCCTACCTGCCCTTCATGGTGCTGCCGCTCTATGCGGCGCTGGAACGCATGGACCGCACGCTGCTGGAGGCCGCGGCAGACCTGGGATGTCCGCCCTGGCTCGCCTTCTGGCGCATCACCGTGCCGCTGTCCTTGCCAGGCATCGTCGCCGGCTGCTTCCTCTGCTTCATCCCGATCACCGGCGAGGTGGTGATCCCGGACCTGCTCGGCGGCTCCGACACGTTGATGATCGGCAAGACGCTGTGGACCGAGTTCTTCTCGAACCGCGACTGGCCGGTGGCCTCGGCGGTAGCCGTGGTGCTCTTGGTGATCCTGGTCGGGCCGATCATGGTCTACCAGCGCCATCAGGGTCGCCAGCTGGAGGCGGGGCGATGATGAGCCCGCGCTCCCGCTACCTCGACGCCACGGCGCTGACCCTCGGCTTCGCCTTCCTCTACCTGCCCATCGTCATCCTGGTGATCTTCTCCTTCAATGCGAGCCAGCTCGTCACGGTCTGGGGCGGCTTCTCGACGCGCTGGTATGCGGGCCTCTGGCAGAACCGCCAGCTCATGGATGCTGCCTGGATGACGCTGAAGGTGGCGACCCTCTCGGCCCTCCTCGCCACGGTGATCGGCACGCTCGCGGCTCTCGCCCTGACCCGCTACGCCCGCTTCCGCGGCCGCACGCTGTTCTCCGGTCTCGTCTATGCGCCGATCGTCATGCCGGAGGTCATCACCGGCCTTTCGCTGCTGCTGCTCTTCGTGTCGCTTGGCCTCGAGCGCGGTTTCTGGACCGTGACGGTGGCTCACGCGACCTTCACCTGCGGCTTCGTCGCGGTGGTGGTGCAGTCGCGGCTCGTCACCTTCGACCGCTCGCTGGAGGAGGCGGCGGCGGATCTTGGCGCGAAGCCCTGGCAGGTTTTCACCCACGTGACCCTGCCGATCATCGCGCCCGCGGTGATCGCCGGCTTCCTTCTCGCCTTCACCCTGTCGCTCGACGACCTCGTCATCGCGAGCTTCACCACTGGGCCGGGCGCAACCACGCTGCCCATGCGCGTCTACAGCCAGGTGCGGCTCGGCGTGACGCCCGAGATCAACGCCATCTCGACGCTGATGATCGCCGCCGTGACGGTGCTGGTCATCGCGGCCTCGCTCGCCACCAAGCGCGGCGCGGCGCGGGGCTGAAGCGGGCGGCGCAAGGGCTGCATCCCCCGGCGCGCCTTGACCCGCCGCCGCAACGGGTGGTTTGTGGCGGACGATCCCCTCTGCCGCACACGAGCCCGACCATGTCCGCCCCACCCGCCTCCGCCGTCGCCAATCTCCTGTCGATCCTCGACCTGGAGCGGCTCGAGGTGAACCTGTTCCGCGGCAAGAGCCCGCAGGACGGCTGGCAGCGCGTCTTCGGCGGCCAAGTCATCGGCCAGGCGTTGGTGGCCGCCTGCCGCACGGTGGAGGGTCGCCGTCCGCATTCGCTCCACGGCTATTTCGTGCTGCCGGGCGATCCGAAACATCCGATCATCTACGAGGTGGAGCGGGTGCGCGACGGGCGCTCCTTCTCGACCCGGCGCGTGCGCGCCATCCAGCACGGAGCGGCGATCTTCTCCCTGTCGGCGTCCTTCCATGTCGAGGAGGAGGGCGAGGAGCACCAGTTCGCCATGCCGGACGTGCCGCCGCCGGAGGAGCTGAAGTCGGAAGCCGACGTGCGCCAGCTCTTCCACGCCCACATGTCCGACGCGATGAAGGCCTATTTCGCCCGCGAGCGGCCCATCGAGATCCGCCCGGTCGAGTTCGGCCGCTATACGGGCGAGGCCCAGGCCGAGGGCAAGTTCCACGTCTGGATCCGCACCACCGCGCCGCTGCCGGACGATCCGGTCGTGCACCAGTGCGTGCTTGCCTATGCCTCGGACATGACCCTGCTGGACGCAGCCAACGTGCCCCACGGTCGCTCGTTCTTCGACCAGTCGGTGCAGGCGGCGAGCCTCGACCACGCCATGTGGTTCCACCGGCCGTTCCGCGCCGACGATTGGCTGCTCTATGCCCACGATTCGCCCTCGGGGCAGAACTCGCGGGGGTTCACCCGCGGCTCGATCTACACGCGCCAGGGCGTGCTTGTGGCCTCGGTGGCCCAGGAAGGCCTGCTGCGCGAGAAGCGGCGCTGACTGATCTGCCTTGATTTTGTGCAAATCTGCGGGCGAAACGCGGCCGATCCAAGGCGGCGCAGATTCGTTGCCCTGTTTTTCATCAGGTGGCCTTCCGAGCCTGTGTTGCTCGCGCCCTGATATGTCTCAACAGACTGATTTATAACGGTAATCTCGCGCTGCTCGCCACTGGCACGAGAATTGACTCCCCCACTGTGGTTCGGGCGCCGTCCATCTGGTCGGCCCGGCTTGCAGACAACCGCTTCACCCGGCTCAGGCCAAGGGGGAAGCCAATGCGGGGATGACGACATGAAGATCGTAATGGCGATCATCAAGCCATTCAAACTGGAGGAGGTCCGCGATGCCCTCACGGGGATCGGGGTCCATGGCCTCACCGTCACCGAGGTGAAGGGATACGGGCGCCAGAAGGGCCATACCGAGATCTATCGCGGCGCCGAATATGCCGTCAGCTTCCTGCCCAAGCTGAAGATCGAGGTCGCGGTTGCGGGCCCGGACGTCGACAAGGTCGTGGCCGCCATCGCCGGCGCTGCGAAGACCGGCCAGATCGGTGACGGCAAGATCTTCGTCACCTCGATCGAGCACGCCGTGCGCATCCGCACCGGCGAAACCGACGTCGACGCGCTGTGACGCGCCCCTCACCGACCACAGACATTCCTCTGGAGACTTTCCACATGATGAGATCGAGCCTTTACAGGTGGGGTTTGGGCGCACTCGCGCTCGCGGGCCTCGCTGCGGCGGTCATCGACCCCGCTCTCGCCCAGGCGCCCGCTGCGGCCGCCCCCGCCGCCCCGAAGCCGAATGCCGGTGACACGGCCTTCGTGCTCATCTCGGCCTATCTCGTGCTGCTGATGACCATTCCGGGTCTCGCCCTGTTCTATGGCGGCCTGGTGCGCACCAAGAACATGCTGTCGGTGCTGACCCAGGTCTTCGTGATCGTCGCCGTCGTGTCGATCATCTACGTGATCTACGGCTACTCGCTGTCCTTCACCTCGGGCGGTGGCCTCAACGCTTTCACCGGCGGCTTCTCCAAGGCCTTCCTGATGAATGTCGATCCGACCAAGACGGCCGCGACCTTCTCCAACGGCGTCGTCATTCCGGAATATGCCTACATCATCTTCCAGATGACCTTCGCCTGCATCACGCCCGCCCTCATCGTCGGCGCCTTCGCCGAGCGCGTGAAGTTCTCGGCGCTGCTGCTCTTCGTCGTCCTCTGGGTCACCTTCATCTACTTCCCGATGGCCCACATGGTCTGGTACTGGGCCGGCCCCGACGCCATCGCCGACGCCGCCAAGGCCGTCGCCGCCGCTGGTTCCGACGCTGCCGCCAAGGCCGCTGCCGAGGCGAAGCTCGCCGAGGTCAAGGCTGATGCGGGCCTGCTCTTCCAGTGGGGTGCTCTCGACTTCGCCGGCGGCACGGTCGTCCACATCAGTGCCGGTATCGCCGGTCTGGTGGGCTGCCTCGTCATCGGCAAGCGCATCGGCTACGGCAAGGAGCTGATGCCTCCCCACTCGCTGGTCATGACGCTGATCGGCGCCGCGCTCCTCTGGGTGGGCTGGTTCGGCTTCAATGCCGGCTCCAACCTCGAGGCCAACGGCACCGCCGCCCTGGCTGCCATCAACACCTTCGTGGCCACCGGCGCCGCGACGCTCGCCTGGCTCTTCGTCGAATGGGCCGCCAAGGGCAAGCCGTCGCTCCTCGGTGCCGCCTCGGGTGCGGTGGCCGGCCTCGTCGCCGTGACGCCCGCGGCCGGCTTTGCCGGTCCGATGGGCGCCATCATCCTCGGCCTCGTGTCGGGTGGCGTCTGCTTCATCTTCTGCTCGACGGTGAAGAACGCCTTTGGCTACGACGACACGCTGGACGTCTTCGGCATCCACTGCGTCGGCGGCATCATCGGTGCCCTCGGCACCGGCATCGTGGTCAATGTCGCCCTCGGCGGCGCCGGCATCCCCGACTACGAGACCAAGCCCGGCGAACTGGTGGCGGGTGCCTACGAGTTCATCCCGGCGCTCTGGGCGCAGGCCAAGGCGGTGCTCTTCACCCTGGCCTTCTCCGGCATCGGCTCCTTCATCCTCTTCAAGATCGTCGACGTCGTCGTCGGTCTCCGGGTGACGGCTGATCGCGAGCGCGAGGGTCTCGACCTCGCCGAGCACGGCGAGCGCGCCTACAACCTCTGATCCGGCCTTCCTCCCAAGGCCATCCTGGCCCCCGGCACACCGTGCCGGGGGTCTTTTCTTTGGATCGGGGTGATCCCGGGCCACCCCGCCTGTCATTGTGCCGGCCGTCGATGGTTAATCGGCCGTCAACCGTTGCCTCGCTAGGGTGAGCGACCGAACCGGACGGTCCGCCGGCGGCGCTGCCTTTTCGCGCCGCTGCGGTCCTCCCTCGCATGGGATTGGACGACGATGGCAGTGGCGCGCCGGCACACCGGACCTTCGCTGGTCCCCGATGGACTGGGTGGCGCCATGCGGCGGCAACTGCGCCGTCTCGCCGGTCTCGGCATCCTCGCCGGCGTCGTCATCGCCGCGGTGGCCATGCTCACCTGGACGGCGGGCGATCCCTCGCTCAGCCACGCCACCAATGCCCCGGTGAAGAACTGGATCGGCAAGCCTGGCGCCATCCTCGCCGACCTGCTCATGCAGCTGTTCGGCCTTGCCGCCGTTGCCCTCCTCGCCGTGGCGGCGGTCTGGGGCTGGCTGATGCTGCGCGCCCGTCCTTTCGACCGCGAGGGCCTGCGCGTGCCGCTTGGCATCGGCGCGGCGATGATGGTGGCGGTTGCCGCCTCGCTCTCCCCGGCGCCGGCCGGATGGCCGCTGCCGACAGGGATCGGCGGCGTCATCGGCGACGGCGGCGTCACCGTCCTCTCGGCCCTCGCCGGCCGCCTCACCGGCCTGTCGCGCATCGTCGCGCTGCTCGCCGTGGCCGCCATCGGCCTCTTCCTGTTTGCCGCCGCCATCGGCTGGCTCTTCCGCCCCGAGCCGGAGACGCTCGAGGAAGAACTCGATCGCGTCGCGCCCAAGGCCCGGCGTCCGGCGGACGACGACCGCGAGCCCGGCCTCGTCGGCGGCATGGTCTCCAACGTTGCCGGCGCCGTCACCCACGGCATGCTGTCGGCGCGGGCGCGGGTCGCCCGCATGGTGGCCGAGGCCCCGGCCACCGCGCGCGCGGCCGCCGGTCGCCCGGCCGAGGCGCAGGCCCGTCCCTCCGGCCCCGGCCTCACCTCCCGTGCCAAGGCCTTCTTCCAGGAGCCCGACGATGACGGGCTGCCGGCCGCCCGGCCCACCTCCGGTGTGCGCCGCGAGCCGGTTCTCGATGAGCCCGCCGAGCGCCAGCCGCGCACCTTCCACGCGCCGCCTTCGCGGCCGCGGGCCCCTGACAACGCTAGCGACGGGCCGCCGCGCGAGGTTCCGGCGCCGCGCATCGCACCCGCCCATGAGCCCGAGGATGAGGCGCCGCTGCCCTCGCAGGTCTCCCCGCGAACGGCCACTGCCGGCCCGCGCATCCACGCCCCGCCGCCGGCTCCCCGCACCGTGCCGATCCAGCAGGCCCTGCCGCTGCCGCCGCCCGATGGTGTCGGTGATACCTACGAGATGCCGCCGCTCGACCTTCTCGCCGAACCGAAGCCCTCGGAGCGCGACCCGTCCATGTCGATGGAGGTGCTGCAGGACAATGCCGCGACGCTGGCCTCCACGCTCGACGATTTCGGCGTGCGCGGCGAGATCATCAATGTCCGCCCAGGCCCGGTGGTGACTCTCTACGAGCTGGAGCCTGCGCCCGGCACGCGCTCCAACCGCGTCATCGGCCTCGCCGACGATATCGCCCGCTCGATGTCGGCCATCTCGGCACGCGTCGCCCTCGTCGCCGGCCGCAACGCCATCGGTATCGAGCTGCCCAACGCCAAGCGCGAGAACGTGCTGCTGCGCGAGATGCTGGCGAGCCAGGACTTCATCACCGCCAAGGAAAAGCTGCCGATCGCGCTCGGCAAGACGATCGGCGGCGATCCGGTCATCGCCGACCTCGCCAAGATGCCCCACCTGCTCGTCGCCGGCACCACCGGCTCGGGCAAATCGGTCGCCATCAACACCATGATCCTGTCGCTGCTCTACCGGCTTCGCCCGGACCAGTGCCGCCTCATCATGGTCGATCCGAAAATGCTGGAACTGTCGATCTACGACGGCATTCCGCACCTCCTCACTCCCGTCGTCACCGACCCCAAGAAGGCGGTCGTCGCCCTCAAATGGGCGGTGCGCGAGATGGAGGAGCGCTACAAGAAGATGTCGAAGCTCGGCGTGCGCAACATCGACGGGTTCAATGCCCGCATGTTGCAGGCCAAGGCCAAGGGCGAGGTGCTCACCCGCACGGTGCAGACCGGCTTTGACCGCGAGACCGGCGAGGCGATCTACGAGCAGGAGGAAATGGGCCTCGAGCCGATCCCCTACATCGTCGTCATCGTCGACGAGATGGCCGACCTGATGATGGTCGCCGGCAAGGAGATCGAGGGCGCCATCCAGCGCCTGGCGCAGATGGCCCGCGCCGCCGGCATCCACCTCATCATGGCGACGCAGCGCCCCTCGGTCGACGTCATCACCGGCACGATCAAGGCGAACTTCCCCACCCGCATTTCCTTCCAGGTGACCTCGAAGATCGACAGCCGCACCATCCTCGGCGAGCAGGGCGCGGAGCAGCTGCTCGGCCGCGGCGACATGCTCTACATGGCCGGCGGCGGCCGCATCAGCCGCGTCCACGGTCCCTTCGTCTCGGACGAGGAGGTGGAGCGCATCGTCAATCACCTGAAGATGCAGGGCGCGCCCGACTATCTCGACGCCGTCACGACGGATGACGAGGAGGGTATGGAGGGCGATGGCGACGACGGCGCCGTGTTCGACAAGGGCGCCTTCGGCGAGGAGCCGGCCGACCTCTACGACAAGGCGGTGCAGGTCGTGCTGCGCGACAAAAAGGCCTCGACCTCCTATATCCAGCGGCGCCTGCAGATCGGTTATAACCGCGCTGCCTCGCTCATCGAGCGGATGGAACGGGAGGGCCTCGTGGGACCTGCCAACCATGCGGGCAAGCGCGAGATCCTGGTCCCGGAGGCGGCGGATTGACGGGCTTGCCGCCTCGAAATCGCCCCAACGCCTCCCTATCTCCCCTCACGCCATGACCCCGATGACCCTGACGCCGCGAGCCGCCGCCCCGACCGCCGAGACCGGATCCGTCAGCCGCCGGAGCCTGGTGCTCGGCCTTGTCGGTGTCGTCGCCGCCGCGCCGGCCTTCGGGCAGGGGGCGCCGATGCAGCTGAGCCCGGCCCCCGGCGCTGCGCCGCCGCGGGGCGCGCCCGTCGCCCCGGCCCAGGCCGCGCCGGCTGCGGCCCCTTCGGCGCTCTCGCCGCCGATCCGCCGCGCCGCGCCGCGTGCCGCCCGCGGTGTCGACGCGGATTCCCGCGACATCGCCCAGCAGGTCAACGCCTATTTCAACGGCATCCGCTACCTTCAGGGCGACTTTGTGCAGGTCGGCCCGGACGGCCGCCGCACCACCGGCAAGCTCTATCTCGACAAGCCCGGCAAGATCCGCTTCCAGTATGACGCGCCGAACCCGGTCGAGGTCGTCGCCGACGGACAGTCGGTGGCGGTGCGCGATCGCCGGCTCAACACCCAGGACATCTACCCGCTGTCGCAGACGCCGCTGCGCTTCCTGCTCTCCGACCGCATCGACATCCTGCGCGACGCCAATGTCACCTCGGTCACCCGCGATCCCGACTATGTCATCGTCATGCTGGAGGAGCGGCAGGCCCTCGGCGGCACCAACCGGCTCATGGTGCTGTTCAACGCCGCCGACCTGACGCTGCGCCAGTGGACGGTCTATGACGCGCAGGGCTACGAGACCTCGGTGGCGCTGCACAATCTCGATCCGCGCGTCCGGCCGGATCAGCGCCTCTTCCGCATCAACTACCAGCGCCTGCTGGAGTGACGGCGCTTAGTCGATCGCCGCCAGCGTCCGCATCACGGTGAAGCGGCAGGTGACCGCCGCGACCGCCGTCACCAGCACCACCAGCACGGCGATTCCCGCATAGCCCGTCGCGCCCAGGGCGAAAGACCCGAACAGCGCCTCGATCTGGTCGCCGCCGGCCGTCGCGCGCCAGCGCGCCGCAATGAGTCCCGAGGCCATGATGGCGCCGAGCGCCGCGAGGCCGCCGGCCACCGAGCCCTTCAGCGCCAGCCAGAGGAAATGGCGCTGGAACTCGCCGGCGATGAAGGCGTCGCGGGCGCCGACGAAATGCAGCACCTCGACCACCGGCCGGTTCGTCTCGACGGCGGCGCGGGTGGCGAAGACCACCGACAGTCCGGTGGCGGCGATCATCAGCGCGACAATGACGAGGCCGACGACGATCACCGCGCGAGCCATGGCGCGCAGCCGGTCGAACCATTGGCGGTGGTCGTCGAGGCTCGCGGTGGGCACTTCCGCCAGCGCCCGGCGGAAGGCCTCCATGTTGGTGCGGCGATCGTCGGCGAGCTTCACCACGATGAGGCGGGGGATGGGCAGGTCCTCGGCGCCGAGGCCGGTGCCGAGCCAGGGCTCGAGCATCCGCCGCGTCTCCTCCGCCGTGTAGGGCGCGACATCGGCAACGCCGGGGAAGCGGACGGCGATCTCGGTGGCGCGGGTGACATCGGCATTCACGTCGCGGCCGGCCACCGGGCGCACCTGGATCGTCGCCTCGCGGACGATGGAGGAGGTCCAGTCGGCGGCGGCCGTGCGGACAAGATCGACCCCGCCGACGGTAAGCGAGCCGAGGAACGTCATGATCGCGATGATGACCATCAGCGCCCGTCCGGCGATGGAGGAGGGCGGCACCAGCGAGGCGCCGCGCCCCGGGCGTGCGGCCCGCTCGCCCGCGCCATCACGTCCCTGCGCCGCCACCCAGTGCTGCAGCGAGGCGCTGCGCCGCGTTCCCGTTACCATCCGCCGTCCTCGCTGACATGCGGATCGGTGACGGTGAGGCCGCCGTCGCGGATGAAGATGTGGCGCGCCTCCACCTGGTCGAGCAGGGAGAGGTCGTGGGTGGCGATGAGCACGGCGGTGCCGGTGCGGTTCAGCTCGACGAAGAGGCGCAGCAGGCGCTTGGCCAGCGGCGGATCGACATTGCCGGTCGGCTCGTCCGCCAGCAGCATTTCTGGCCGCACGATGACGGCGCGGGCAATGGCGGCGCGCTGCTTCTCGCCGCCCGACAGGATCGGCGGATAGGCGTCGATGCGCTCGCCGAGGCCCACCCATTCGAGCAGGTCGACCACCTCGGAGCGGTAGCTCGCCTCCTCCTTGCCGAGGACGCGCAAGGGGAGCGCGACATTCTCGTAGGTCGTCAGGTGGTCGAGCAGGCGGAAGTCCTGGAAGACGATGCCGATGCGCCGGCGCAGCACCGAGAGCTCGTCCTTGGTGAGGTGGGAGGTGTCGTGGTCGAAGACGGTGAGCGTGCCGCGCGTCGGCCGCAGCGACAGGAAGAGCAGCTTGAGGAGGCTGGTCTTGCCGGCACCCGAGGGTCCGGTGAGGAACTGGAAGGAATGCGGCTCGATGCCGAAGGTCAGATCCCTCAGCACCTCGGGCCCGAGCCCGTAACGCAGACCGACATTCTCGAAGCGGACCAAGCCGTGGCTCTCCCGGGGGGTGGCGATTCGCCGCCGGGATCATGCCACGAAGGCGCGCTTAACGGCCAATTAACCACGCTCGCCGATGGTGGAGGCGAGGGACATAGGTCCCGAGGCTTTGCGTCACCATGCTGATCGTCTGCCCGTCCTGCGCGACGGCCTTCCGGGTCACGAGGACCGTCCTGGGCGATGCCGGGCGGCAGGTCCGCTGTGCCCAGTGCCGGACGGTCTGGCTGGCGACGCCCGAGAGCGCGCTTGAGGATGACGCCATGGCGGCGACCGGGGCCGCGAGCGCCTCGGCCGGCCGTGCCGCGCCGCCACCCGCTCCGCCGCCTCCGCCCGCCGATGACGATGCCGACTGGGGCGCGGCCTTCGCCGAGGAGGCGCAGGCAAAGCCCACCGCCGCCGCCGATGAGGCCAAGGCCAAGGCCAAGTCAGACGACATGGATTTCGACGCGCCGGTTCCGGCCGCCGAGGCGCCCTCCATCCAGCCCTCCGCCGACGTGCCGCCGCTGCCGTCGCGGCTTCCTCCCGCAGACGACGGGCCGTCGCCGCGTCCCGCCCGGCCCAAGGCCGACGAGCCCCCGAAGCGACGCTTCCGAAAGCCCTCCCTGCCGCGTCCGAGCGGCCGGTCCTTCCGGATGTCGCCCTCGGTCGTCATCCTTCTCCTGGGATCGGCCCTGCTCGCGACGTTCCTCCTGGGGCGCGAGCAGGTGGTGCGCACCGTGCCGGATTCGGCCAGCGTCTATGAGCGGATCGGCCTGCCGGTGAACTTGCGCGGCGTCGAGTTCCGCGACGTGAAAGGCGCCAACGAGATCGTCGACGGCGTCGTCGTGCTCGTCGTCGAGGGCCAGCTCGTCAACATCACCAGCCGCGGCGCCGACCTGCCGCGCCTGCGGCTCGCCGTGCGCGACGCCGGCGGCAAGGAGATCTACACCTGGACCGCGACGCCGCCCGCAGCCCGGCTCGAGGCCGGACAGGCGGTGCCTTTCCGCTCGCGGCTCGCCTCGCCGCCGCCCGACGGGTCAAGCGTCGAGGTCCGCTTCTTCACCCGGATGGACGCGGGCGGTCGATGAGCCGCATCCGGCGGTCCGCCGCCGGCAGGTGACGGCGGTTGCACGCCGCGATACATCTAACCCCCAACGATCCCGCCGCGCGGGAGCCTGCCGGAGCCCTCATCCGATGAACCGTGACAACATCCGCGTCCTCTTCTCGGCGGAGGCCATCGCCGAGCGCAACACGGCGCTGGTGAAGGAGATCGCCGACGCGAAGCCCGAGCGGCTGCTCGTCGTCGCCGTGCTGAAGGGCAGCTTCGTCTTCGCCGCGGACCTCATTCGCGCCATGGACGCGGCCGGCATGGCGCCCGAGGTGGAGTTCATGTCGCTGTCCTCCTATCTCGAAGGAACGGTGTCGACGGGCCAGGTCCGTGTCGTCCACGACATCGAGAGCCCGGTTGAGGGCCGCGACGTGCTGCTGGTCGACGACATCCTGGAGAGCGGCCGCACGCTCACCTATGCCAAGGACCTGCTGATGGCCCGCGGCGCCCGCTCGGTGAAGACCTGCGTGCTCCTCGAAAAACCCGGCAAGCGCGCCATCCACCTCGAGCCCGACCATGTTGGCTTCACCTGCCCGGACGTCTTCGTCGTCGGCTACGGCATGGATGTCGCCCATGCCTGGCGGCAGCTGCCCTTCGTCGGCGTGATCGGGGACTGATCGTGGCGACAGTTCTGATCGCCGAGGACGACGAGCCGGTGCGGGCCTTCGTCCGCCGCGCGCTGGAGATCGACGGCCATGTCGTGACCGAGGCGCGGGACGGCGCCGAGGCCCTGGAGATCCTCGAGGAGCGCAAGGGCGCCTTCGACCTCCTGCTCACCGATATCCGCATGCCGCTGATGGACGGGATCGCGCTGGCGCTGGCCGCCGCGCCGCAATTCCCCGACCTCGTGATCCTGCTGATGACAGGTTATGCCGACCAGCGCGAGCGCGCTCATGGCCTCGAAGCGCTGGTCCATGACGTCGTGACCAAGCCCTTCACCCTCGCCGATATCCGCGCCAAGGTGATGGAGGCGCTCGCCGCCGGGCCGAAGCGGCCGGCCTGAGCCGCAATGCAAAAAGGGCGGCCGGAGCCGCCCCTGGATGCACCATCGCTGATGGAGGGCTCAGCCCTTCTTCGAGGCCTTGTGGCGCTCGATCGCCTCGGTGATGAGGCGCCGCGCCTCGGCCGCGTCGCCCCAGCCGACCACCTTCACCCACTTGTTGGATTCGAGATCCTTGTAGTGGGAGAAGAAGTGCTCGATCTGCTTCAGCGTGATCTCCGGCAGATCCTTGATGTCGTGGACGTTCTCATAGCGACGGGTGAGCTTCGGCACGGGGACCGCGACGATCTTCTCGTCACCGCCGGCCTCGTCCTCCATCTTCAGTACGCCGACCGGGCGGCAGGCCACCACCGCGCCGGGAATGATGCCGCGCTGGTTGGCGATGAGCACGTCGCAGGGATCGCCGTCCTCAGAGAGGGTGTGGGGGATGAAGCCGTAGTTCCCGGGATAGCGCATCGACGTGTAGAGGAAGCGGTCGACCACCAGGGTGCCGGCCTCCTTGTCCATCTCATACTTGATGGGCTCGCCGCCGACCGGCACCTCGACGATCACATTGACCTCGTCGGGCGGGTTCTTGCCGATCGAAATGGCATCGATACGCATGGGGACGTCTCCGGAATAGGGTGCGTCTCGTTAGCCGCAACAGCACCCCGCCCGCAAGTACCGCAGTGCGGAATCCGCCTTCGACTTCAGGCGATCCTGCTGTGTCGGGACGGCTGGCGCGTCAGGCGGCCCAGCCGAAGGCGGTCTTGTCGAGCGCGCGGTCGCCGAAGGTCTCGGAGGAGCGCGCCACCGGCTTGCCGCCGAGGCCGCGATAGAAGCGCATGGCGGCATCATTGTCGCTCAGCGCCCAGACCACCATGCTGTCGAGGCCATGGGCCTCGAGGTCCTTGCGGGCCGAGGCGAAGAGGCGCTGGCCGAGGCCAAGGCCGATGAACTTCGGGCGCAGGTAGAGCTCGTAGATCTCGCCCTCGTAGGTGAGGGCCTTGGCGCGGTTGCGGCCGTAATTGGCATAGCCGGCGATCTCGTCGCCGAAGCCGAGAAGGGCGATGCGGTTGCCCTTGCGAATGGCGGCATCCCACCAGCCCGGACCGCGGCGGGAGATGAGCTTTTCGAGCTCGGCGCCGGGGATCAGGCCACGGTAGGCCGCGCGCCAGGCCTCGTCGTGGACTTCCGCCACGATGGGTGCATCGGACTGGCGCGCGAGGCGCACTTCTGTCGTAACCGTCTTCATCGTGTGAGAATGGAACCACGAGACCGTGTGCGCCGCAACGGTTTCGTTAAGGGTTCGTCAACAGGTATGGACAAAGGGTTAATATCAACAGGCCCCCTGGCGGGCCTCCCTGCCATGCAAAAAGCCCCGGCCGGGACCGGGGCTTTCTGGCAGTTCGAAGTGGCGCTGATCAGGCCTGCTGGATGGCCGAGAGCTGCCAGACGCCGCCATGCGGGCGACGGAAGGTCCACAGTTCGACGGCCTCGCCGCCCTGCTGGTTGCCCTCGACGACACGGCCGGAGGCGCGCTCGACCATGACATCGGTGCGCGAGAAGCGCATGGCGACGGTGGCATAATCCGCGTCCTGCTCGCGCCAGCCTTCCGACAGGTCGCCCTGCAGCAGCTTGACGTTGGAGATGCGGTTGACGAGGCCGCGGCGACCGTTCTCGGCGAGGTCCTCGGCGAAGTAGCCGGCCATCTCCGGCGTCGCCATGGCGCGGAGCGCGTTGAGGTCCTCACGCGAATAGGCCTCGTTCACGTGGCCGAGCAGGCGCTCGAACGTGTCGAAGTCCTGCGGCTGCACGCCGATCGTGTCGCTCGGTCCGGCGGGAGCGGCGACCGAACCGCCGGCCATGCCGGGGATCGGGCCGGGGGCGCCCATCGGGCCGTTGGCCGGGCCGCCCATCGGGCCACCCATGCCGGCGCGGGCCATGGCGGGCTCACCCTGCTGCGGGGTCTCGCGGCGGCCGCGGATGAGGCGGACGACGAGGTAGATCACGCCGGCGATCAGGGCGACCTGGAACAGGAGGCCGAGCATGCCCATCATCGAGCCGAGGCCGCCCATGAAGCCCTGGCCGGAGAGCAGGCCGAAGAGGCCGGCGCCGAGGAAGCCGGCGGCGAGGCCCATGCCGAGGCCACCCCAGCGCGAGCCCTGCTGCGCGGGCGGCGTTGCGCCGGGACGCTGCGCCATGCCGGGCTGCTGCATGCCGGGGCCCGGCTGCGTCCGCTGCATGGTGTTCGGCGCGGTATTGGTGGCCGCGGGCGCGGAATCGGTGCGGCTGCCACGGCTGCCGCCGGAACGCGGCGCAGCCTCGGCGAAGGCGGCGCCGAGCATGACGGCCACGCCGGCAATGGCGAGGGCACGAATGAGCTTCCGGGACCGGAAGAAGGAGTTCGACATGGTTTCCCCACGGGTGGCGCGGCCTTGTGATGGCCACTGCTGCCAGACTATCGGCATATGGGGGGTGTGTCGCCGTGCGACAATGCCGCAGCGAAAACGGCGAAACCGGCGTCGGTCGCCCGACGCCGGTTCACCAAACCTTAAAACCTCAGCCGATCAGGCGGCTTCGGCGCGCTTCTTGGCGATGGCCGACTTGATCTGCCGCGCCTTGGGCGACAGGTCCTCGGCACGGGCCTTCTGCAGGAAGGCATCGAGGCCGCCATTGTGGTCGACCGAGCGCAGGGCGTGGGTCGACACGCGCAGCGAGACAGTCTGACCGAGGACCTCGGACGAGAAGGAGATGTTCTGCAGGTTCGGCAGGAAGCGGTGCTTCGTCTTGATGTTCGAGTGGCTGACGCGATGGCCAACCAGAACACCCTTGCCGGTGAGTTCACAACGACGCGACATCGGTCGGATCCCAAAGGTAAAGTGCGACGGCGAGAGCCGGCCGCTGGACAGCTTGGTCCTGTTCGGAGACGCGACGGGATAGTGACAGGACCCCCGCCTGTCAAGCAAAACCCTAAGGGCCGCCTGACATCTGACCTCCGGAGCCCGATAAGCCATGCCGATCGCCCGCGTCCACCGCATCATCGCCCAGGGTCCCGACGACGCTGCGGGGCTCGAATCCGCCATCGCGGCGGGAACCATCGACCCGGCCGGCATCCTCGCCATTTTCGGCAAAACCGAGGGCAATGGCTGCGTCAACGACTTCACGCGCGGCTTCGCCACCCAGTCGCTGACCCTGGCGCTGGCCCGCCATATCGGCGAGGAGCGCGCGAAAGCGGTCTGCTATGTCATGTCCGGCGGCACCGAAGGCGCCATGACGCCCCACTGGACCGTCTTCGAGCGCGTCGAGGGCGAGGGCGAGCCGGGTCCGGCGCTGGCCATCGGCCGCGTCCACACCGCCGCACTCCCGGCGGAGGATCTCGGCCGGCTCGGACAGGTGCGGCAGGTGGCGGCGGGCGTGCGCGCTGCCATGGCACAGGCGGGGCTCACCGACCCGGCCGATGTCCATTTCGTCCAGATCAAGTGCCCGCTGCTGACCGCCCAGCGCATTGGCGAGGCGGAAGCGCGCGGCGCCAGCGTCGCCGTCCGCGACACGCTCAAATCCATGGGCCTGTCGCGCGGCGCCTCGTCGCTCGGCGTCGCCGTGGCGCTGGCTGAGATCGCGGAAAGTGATCTCACCGACGCCCAGATCGGCCGCGACCTCGGGCTCTGGTCAGGCCGCGCCAGCGCCTCGGCCGGGGTCGAACTCCTCAACCACGAGATCGTCGTGCTCGGCATGTCGAAGAGCTGGTCGGGTCCCCTCGCCATCGACCACGCCGTCATGGGCGACGCCATCGACGTGGAGCCGGTGCGGGCGGCGCTGGCGCGGCTCGGTCTTGGCGCGCCGGGCCAGCTCGGACAGGCGGCGCGGGACCGTCTCGTGGCGCTGCTTGCCAAGGCGGAAGCCTCGCCAGACGGTCAGGTCCGCGGCGCGCGGCACACGATGCTCGACGATTCCGACATTTCCTCCACCCGTCATGCCCGCGCCTTCGTCGCGGGGGCGCTGGCCGGGGTGGTCGGCCGCACCGACATCTATGTCTCCGGCGGCGCCGAGCATCAGGGGCCGCCGGGCGGCGGGCCGGTGGCGGTCATCGCCCGGAAGGGCTGATCAGGTCGCGGAGGCGACCATCGCCGCGACGAAATCGCGGGTGGACTGGCCGATCATGCCGCCGCGCCGCGCGGCTTCGGGATTGAGGGCGGAGATGAAGCCGTCCTCCCAGACCGAAAGCCCATCGCCGATGCGGGCGGAGAAGGCGGAGACCGTCGCGCCGGCAATGCCGCGGTCCTGGAGGGCGGGCAGACGCGAGATCCCGGCATCGTCGAGGCCGCGGTCGGCATCGACATAGAGGCCGGCGAGGACCTGCGCCTTCACCGCCGTCTCCGGGCGGCCACCGAGAAGGCCGCCATGGGAGGCGGTGACGACGACGTGGCCAGCATCCTCCGGACCGATAAGACCGTTGGAATCGAGGACGAAGACCTTCACGCCTCCTGCGCCCGCCTCGGCGATCGCGTGGCGGGCCTCGGCCAGGGGTGCGGGCTCGGGGGCCGGTGTCAGGTCCGCAGCGGCGAGGATGTCGAGGGCGGTGGCACAGGCCATGCCGGGCCGCAGGCCGAGGCTCGCCGCGGCGGCATTGACGAAGGAGAGCACGCCGCGCGCCGGCATGTCGGCGCCCCAGCCAATGCGGGCGGAGGTGTGGGCGACCGTCGCGCCGGGCACGCCGAGGCCGTCGAGGAAGGCAAGGCCCGAGATCCCCGCCTGCTCGCGGCCAATGCCGGCATCGTTGAGGATCAGGGCGCCGACGCCTTTCCGCGCGCCGTACCAGGCGGCATAGACGGCGCCATGCGAGGCGCAGACGGCGATGCGGCCGCGCGCATCGGCCGTCAGGTGGGTCACGCTGTCGAGGACGATAGGCGCTGAAGGTTGAGGCGCTGTCATGATCGGGCCGTCGGATCGAGGGGCCGGCACTGTCGCCATCCTGCACCCCTCCCGCAACCGCGCCAGCCGGGCCTTTCGGCGGGGGCCAGTCATGCCCGCCCTTCGCTTGACACCTTGGCCCTCGTCCTCACACTCGCGGCCAACGACCCGCTGCGACGGGCATCAGCCGGCGACAGACCGGCGACGGGAGGCATGACATGACGGCTTCGGCCGGGCGCGCCGCGCGCCGCTACCACGTCCGCGAAGAGGACGTTCCGGGCTATCACCCCGCCAACCACACCGGCACGCTGAACCGTCGGCTCATCAGCCGCGAGACGGTGGGGGCCGAGAGCGTCGAGATGCTCATCGGCACCATCGAGCGCGGCAATGGCGCCTTGCCCCATGCCCATCCCGGCATCGACCAGATCTGCTACCTGCTCGCCGGCACGGCCGAGGCGGAGGTCGATGGCCAGCGCTTCACCATGCGGCCAGGCGATTCCTGCTTCTTTCCCGCCGGCATGGAGCATGTCTTCACGGTGACCAGCGAGACGCCCGTGCGCGTCCTCGTCATCTACACCCCGCCTTACGAAGAGAACCCCGAACGGGTCATTCGCCGCCGCTGACCGGCTGGCCGAGGGAGGACGAGCATGATCGACCGACGCGCGCTTCTCGCCGGGGCCGCCGCAATGGGCGTGGCCTCAGCCGCTCGTGCCTATCCGGTGCGGCCGGTGACCCTGGTCGTTCCCTTCGCCGCGGGCAGCGGCACCGACACCGTGGCGCGCATCGTCGCCCAGCAGCTGGGCACAAGGCTCGGCCAGTCCGTGGTGGTGGAGAACCGGGCCGGCGCCAACGGATCGGTGGCGGCGACCTTCGTGGCCCGCTCCGAACCCGACGGCCATACGCTGTTCATGACGACCAACACGTCGCATTCGGCCAATCCGAGCCTGTTGAAGTCCATCCCCTATGATCCTGTCGCCGACTTCACGCCGGTGGCGCGAATGGGGAACCTGCCCTTCCTGCTGGTCATCGACCCGAAGATACCGGCGACATCGGTGAAAGAGCTCGTGGCCCATGCCAGGGCCAATCCCGGCAAGCTGACCTATGCCAGCGGCAATTCCACCGGCATCGTTGCGGGCGCGACCTTCGCGCGACGGGCGGGAATCGACGTGCTGCACGTGCCCTATCGCTCTACCCCGCCGGCCATCACCGATATCATCGGCGGGCGCATCTCCATGATGTTCGTCGACATCACCGCGTCCCTGACGCAGGTGAATGCCGGTGCGCTCCGGGCGCTGGCGGTGACCACGGCGGAGCGCTCGAAACTCCTGCCGGACCTGCCGTCGATGCAGGAGGCGGGCGTGGCCGAATTCGACATCACCTCGTGGAACGGCGTCTTCGGTCCTGCGAAATTGCCGGCGGAGGTGGTGCAGCGCCTCAACCGCGAACTGTCGGCCATCGCCACCGATCCGGAGCTCGTGAAGAAATTCGCCGAGATCGGCTTCGACGCCTTCGCCCAGACGCCGGCCGAGCTCGACGCCTTCGTGCGGGCGCAACTGGTCACCTGGGCGCGGATGATCAAGGACGCCGGCATCGAGCCGCAATGAGCACCATGGATTTCTCGCTCTCAGCCGATCAGCAGGCCCTGCGTGAGGCGGTGATCCGCCTCTGCAGTCGGTTCGGCGACGACTATTGGCTCGAGCGCGACACCAAGGGCGGTTTTCCGCACGATTTCCATGCCGCCTTCGCCGAGGCCGGCTTCCTCGGCATCGCCATGCCGGAGGCCCATGGCGGCTCGGGCCTCGGCATCACCGAGGCAGCGCTGTTGATGGAGGCGATCGCCGCCTCCGGCGCCGGCATGTCGGGGGCCTCCGCCATCCATCTCAATATTTTCGGGCTCAACCCCGTCGTGGTGAAAGGGACCGAGGCGCAGCAGGCGCGCATGCTCCCGCCGCTGATCCAGGGGCGCGAGAAGGCCTGTTTCGGCGTGACCGAGCCCGATGCCGGCCTCGACACGCTGAAGATCAAGACGCGGGCCGAGCGGCAGGGCGATGTCTATGTGGTCACGGGGCAGAAGATCTGGACCTCGACGGCGCAGGTCGCCGACAAGATCCTGCTGCTGGCGCGCACCACGCCGCTCTCCGATGTCAAACGCCGCACCGACGGGTTGTCGCTGTTCTACACGACGCTGGACCGCGCCCATGTCGAGGTGCGCGAGATCGCCAAGATGGGCCGCAAGGCCGTCGATTCGAACCAGGTCTTCTTCGACCGCCTGCCCGTGCCCGCCGCCGACCTCATCGGCGAGGAGGGCAAGGGCTTCGACATCATCCTGCACGGGCTGAACCCCGAGCGCATCCTCATCGCCGCCGAGGCCATCGGCCTCGGGCGCGCCGCGCTGAAGCGGGCCAGCGCCTATGCCCAGGACCGCCGCGTCTTCGACCGGCCCATCGGCCAGAACCAGGGCATCCAGCATCCCCTAGCCGAGCGCTGGATGGAGCTGGAAGCGGCCGAGCTGATGATGCTCAAGGCGGCGACGCTCTATGACCGCGGCGAGCCCTGCGGTCCCCATGCCAATGCCGCCAAATATCTGGCGGCGGAGGCCGGCTACCGCGCCTGCGAAACAGCCGTGATGACGCTCGGCGGCATGGGCTATGCCCGCGAGTTCCATGTCGAGCGCTACCTGCGCGAGGCCTGGATCCCCCGCCTCGCGCCGGTTTCTGCCCAGCTCATCCTCTCCTTCATTGCGGAGAAGGTCCTCGACCTCCCGAAATCCTACTGACGCGCCACCTCACCCTGGACCAGAGCCGATGCAGAGCACCCACAATGTCCAGCGCCTGCTGGATCTCTTCGGCACCATGTGCCGCATCCGCGCCTTCGAGACCGCGGCGCTCAACGCCCACAAGGAGGGCGTCGTGCCCGGGCCGCTGCATGTCTCCATCGGCCAGGAGGGGGTCGCGACCGGCGTCTGCCTGAACCTTGCCACCGAGGACCGCATCACCTCGAACCATCGCGGTCATGGCCACGCCATCGCCAAGGGCGCGGGGGTCCAGGGCATGATGCGCGAGCTCTTCGGCCGCGACGGCGGCCATTGCCGCGGCAAGGGCGGCTCCATGCACATTGCCGACTTCTCGGTCGGCATGCTCGGGGCGAACGGCGTCGTCTCCGGCGGCATCCCCATCGCGGTCGGCGCGGCGCAGGGCCTCAAGATGATGCGCTCGAGCGCCATCGCGGTGTGCTTCTTCGGCGACGGCGCCATCAACCGCGGGCCCTTCCTCGAAGGGCTGAACTGGGCGGCGCTCTACCAGCTCCCCGTTCTCTTCATCTGCGAGGACAATGGCGTTTCCGCCTTCACCGCCACCGACACGGTGACGGCCGGCCCGGGCGTCATGGCGCGCGCCGAGGCTCTCGGCGTGCCGGGGGTGAGCGTCGACGGCAACGACGTCATGGCGGTGGATGAGGCGGCGGCGCGGCTGGTCGCCGAGGTGCGCGCCGGCAAGGGGCCGCGGCTCCTTCACGCCCGCACCTTCCGCATCACCGGCCACACCTCGACCGATGCCGCCGCCTGGCGCGACCCGGCCAGCGTCGAGGAGGCGAAGACGCGCGACCCGATCGACCGGCTGGCGGTGGTCCTCGCCGAGCGCGGGATCGCGGCGGCGGATCTCGACGCTGTCCGCAAGGCCGCGCGCGAGGAGATGGATGCGGCGGTGGCCGACGCCAAGGCGGCGCCCTGGCCGCAGGAGGCCATCGCCTACGAGGATGTGCAGGACGTCGGCGCGGTCGCCTATTCGGGAGTTTCGGCATGAGCGGGCAGTCGGTCACCCTGGTCGAGGCTGTCCGCCTCGCCGCCCTGCAGGAAATGCGGCGCGACCCCACCGTCTGGGTCCTCGGCGAGGATGTCGCCCGCGGCGGCCTCTACGGCCAGTACAAGGACTTCCTCCCGGAATTCGGGCCGGAGCGGGTTGTCTCCACGCCCATTTCGGAATCGGTGATCATGGGCGCCGGGCTCGGCGCGGCGCTGGTCGGCACGCGGCCGATCATCGAGATGCGCATCTTCGACTTCGTCATGTGCGCCATGGACGAGCTGGTGAACCAGATCGCCAAGATCCGCTACATGTTCGGCGGCCAGGCGAAGCCCTCCGTCGTGGTGCGGATGCCGCACGGCATCTGGCGTAACTCGGCGGCTCAGCACAGCCAGATGCTGGAGGCCTGGTTCGTCCACCTGCCCGGCGTCATCGTGGTGACGCCCTCGACCCCGGCCGATGCGGCGGGACTGCTGGTCAGCGCCATCCGCTCTGATGATCCCGTGCTGTTCTTCGATCCGAAGAACCTCTTTCCGCTCACCGGCGAGGTGGCCCAGGTCATCGAGCCGATCCCCTTCGGCAAGGCGCGGACCGTGCGCGAGGGGCGTGATCTCACCCTCGTCTCATGGTCGGCGATCCTGCCGGCGGTCGAGCAGGCGGCGGCAACGCTTGCCGCGGAGGGTATCGCTGCCGATGTCATCGACCTGCGCACCCTCTGGCCCTGGGACGAGGCGGCGGTCTGCGCCTCGGTGGAGAAGACCGGGCGGCTGCTGGTGGTCCAGGAGGCCGTGACGGCAGCCGGCTTTGGCGCCGAGGTGGTCTCCACCGTGATCGAGCGCCTCGGCCCGGCAAGGGTGAAGGCCGCCCGCCGGCTCGGCGCGCCGCGCATCCCCGTGCCCTTCTCGCCACCGCTGGAAGATGCCGTGAAGGTCACCCCGGCAAAGATCGTCGCTGCTGCCAAGGCGGTCATGGCGGGATGAGGCCGCCTCACCCTTCCGCTTAGGGGAATTACGTATCAGCCCTTATTGTTCGCGTCATGGGCGGATGGGACAGTCCGTGATGCGGCCGTCGGGCGATCGGCACGCGAGTGAGGGCAGGAACCATGCGCATCCGAGGTCTTGTTGCGGCCGCGGGGCCGTTTGTCGTCGCCGCTATTCTGGGTCTCTCGCCGCTCACGCCGGTGCGCGCGCAGACGTCCGAGCCTGAGCTCATCGATCTCGCCCAGGCCCCGCCTCCGCCCCAGCGCCGCCCCGATGCCACCCAGCCGCAGCCCCAGCGCAGCCCGGCGTCGCCCGCCCCGGCCCTGCCGCCGCTGCGCGCCTTCCAGCGCGACGACCTCGCCGAGCAGGCCCGCCGCTTCGAGGCCTCGATCGCAACGAAGCAGGCCGCCGACAGCCGTCCCATCGCCGACATCCGCCGCGACGCCGCCGCGGCCGCCACGCGCGGCGACTTCCGCGCCGCCGCCCGCGCCTGGGAATCCATCGCGCTGCGTTCCGGCACGGATTCGGCTCCCTGGGTGCGCTATTCGCAGGCGCTGTCCGGCGTCCGCACCAATGAATGGCGCGAGCGCGAACAGCTGCAAAACGACATCATGGGCTCGGCCTATATGGCCTATCGCCGCTCGGCCAACCGCAACGAGGAGGCCTTCGCCCTGGCCCATATCCGCCAGGTGCTGGTGGCGCGGCAGCAGTGGCGGCCGGCCATCGACGTGGCCCGCCTCGTCGTCGAGACCCGCGACACGCCCGAGGCGCGCGATGCCTATAATCGCCTGCGCGAGCAGCATGGCTTTCGCTTCCGCGAGACCAAGGTCGATTCCGACGCCACGCGCCCGCGCGCCTGCTTCGTCTTCACTGAGGCGCTGAAGCGCGGCCGCACCGACTTCGCCCCCTATATCAGGCAGACCGGCGTCAACAATCCGCCGATCACCGTCGAGGACCGGCAGATCTGTGTCGACGGGCTGCGCCATGGCGAGCGCTACACGTTCCAGGTCCGCGAGGGCCTGCCCTCCGAGATCCCCGGTGAGAGCCTGACCCGCAACATCGACGTCACCGTCTATGTTCGCGACCGCACCCCGGCGGTGCGCTTCTCCGGTCGCTCCTATGTGCTGCCGCGCACCGGCCAGCGCGGCCTGCCGGTGGTCACCGTCAACCTCGCCTCGGTGGATGTCGAGATCGTCCGCATGGGCGACCGCTCCATCGCCCAGACGATCCAGGAAGAGTTCCCGAAGCCGCTCGAAAGCTTCGAGATGCAGCAGCTCATTGCCGAGCGCGGCATCCGCGTCTGGAAGGGCACGCTGGAGACCGAGAACCGCCTCAACGCCGATGTGGCCACGGCCCTGCCGATCGACGAGGCGGTGCGGACGCTCGAACCCGGCGTCTATGTCGTCACCGCCAAGCCGACCAATGCCCAGCGGCCGCCTGAGGGCGAGGATTACAGCGGCGACGGCCGTGTCGCCCAGTGGTTCATCGTCTCCGACCTCGGCCTGACTGCGCTCTCGGGCATCGACGGCGTCCACGGCTTCGTCCATTCGCTGAATTCGGCGAAGCCGCTGGCCGATGTCGAGGTGCGGCTGCTCGCCCGCAACAACGAGGTGCTCGGCACCGGCCGCACCGACACGTCTGGCCGCGTCCGTTTCGCCCCCGGCCTCACCCGCGGCGAGGGCTCGCAGGCCCCGGCGCTGCTCGTCGCCCAGACGGGCCAGGGCGACTATTCCTTCCTCAACCTGCGCCAGCCCGCCTTCGACCTCTCCGATCGCGGCGTCGCGGGCCGCGAGGTCACGGGCCCGCTCGACGCCTTCCTCGTGCCTGAGCGCGGCATCTACCGCCCGGGCGAGACGGTCTATCTCACCGCCCTCCTGCGCGACGCCAAGGGCGATGCGGTGCCGAGCCTGCCGCTGACCCTCGTGGTCGAGCGACCGGACGGCGTCGAATATCGCCGCATCGTCTCGCAGGACCAGGGCGCTGGCGCCCGCGCCGTGCCCATCCCGATCGTCTCCTCGGCCCCGACCGGCACCTGGCGCATCCGCGCCATCACCGATCCGCGCGCGCCGACAGCCGGCGAGGTGCGCTTCATGGTCGAGGACTTCGTGCCCGACCGCATCGCCTTCGAGCTGACGCCGACCGAGCAGCGCCTCGCCCGCACCGCGCCCTTCGGCGCGACCGTCGATGCGCGCTACCTCTTCGGCATGCCCGGCGCCAATCTCGGCATCGAGGGCGAGGTCGTCATGGAGACGACGCCGGGCCTGCCGGACTTTCCCGGCTTCCGCTTCGGCCTTGGCGACGAAGAGGCGAAGCGCGATCGCGAGCCGCTGCCCGACGGGCTGACCACCGACGACGCCGGCAAGGCCACCATCGCGGCGCGCCTGCCGCGCATGGAGGACACGACGCGGCCGCTCTCGGCCCGCCTGCAGGTTCGGGTCGCCGAGCCGGGTGGGCGCGCCGTGGAGCGCACCGCGACGCTGCCGGTGCTGCCGGGCACGCCGCTGATCGGCGTCAAGCCGCTCTTCGAGGGTGACCGCGTCGGCGAGAACGAGACGGCGTCCTTCGAGCTCATCGCGGTGGCCGCCGACGGCCGCACCCGCCGCGCCGCGCCGCTTACCTGGCAGTTGCTGCGCCTCGAGACGCGCTGGATCTGGACCCGCGGCATGTCGGGCTGGTCGAGCCAGTCGGTGGTCACGACGCGCCGGGTCGCCGATGGCGAGGTGCAGGCGACCACCACGGGCGCGGCGCCGCGCATCGGCGCACCGGTGCCCTGGGGCAAGTACCGCCTCGAAGTTACGTCGGGCGGCGATGTCGCCGGGCCGATGACCACGGTGATCTTCGAATCCGGCTATGGCGCCGGCGGCACGGCCGATACGCCTGACGTGCTGGAGATGAGCCTCGACAAGCCGTCCTATGCGTCGGGCGAGACCATGACGGTGTCGATCAACGCCCGCTTCGCCGGCTCGGCCACGCTCGCCGTCATGGGCGACCGGCTGCTCGTCGAGCGCACCGTGGACGTGCCGCAGGGCCGCTCGACCATCGAGGTGCCGGTCGGCCGCGACTGGGGCTCGGGTGCCTATGCGACGGTCTTCGTGCGACGGCCGCTGGACGCCGCCGCCTCGCGCATGCCCGGGCGCGCGATCGGCCTCGCCTGGTTCGGCATCGACGCCGAGGCCCGCCGCCTCAAGGTGACGCTCGACGCGCCGGAGAAGATGGCGCCGCGCACCGCCTTGCGCGTGCCGGTGAAGGTCGAGGGCCTCTCCCCCGGCGAGGAGGCACGGGTCACGGTTGCCGCCGTCGACCTCGGCATCCTCACCATCACGAATTACCAGCCGCCGAAGCCCGAGGAGCACTATCTCGGCCAGCGCCGGCTCTCGGCGGAGGTGCGCGACCTCTACGGCTTGCTGATCGATGGCATGTCGGCCGTGCGCGGCTCCATCCGCTCCGGCGGCGACGGTCCGGGCAACCGCTTCTCCGGTGCGCCGCCGGCGCAGCAGCCGCTGTCGCTGTTCTCCGGCATCCTCACTGTCGGCCCCGACGGCACGGCCGAGGCGGTGTTCGACATCCCCGACTTCAACGGCACGGTTCGGCTCATGGCCATGGCCTGGACCACGACCAAGCACGGTTCGGCGTCACGCGACGTGATCGCCCGCGATCCCGTGGTGGTCACGGCGACCCTGCCGCGCGTGCTTGGCCATGCCGACAGTGCCACGGCGCGGCTCGACCTCGTCAATGCCGAGGGGCCGGCCGGTGCCTATCGCGTCACCGTGCGGCCCGAGGGCCCGCTGCGGCTGTCGCAGACGGAGGCGACGGTGCAGCTTGGCGCCAGCGGCGGCCGCGGCTCGGTCTCGCTGCCGCTCGCGGCAAGCGGGCTCGGCGTCGGCCACCTGTCGGTGCAGCTCACCGGACCGAACGGGCTCGATGTCACCTCGCGCTATGCGCTCGGCGTGCGCCCGGCCCTGCCGGACATCACCCGCCGCACGGTGCTGACCATGGAGCCCGGCCAGTCGGTGACCGTGTCGAACGACCTGCTCGGCGACTTCCTGCGCGGATCGGCGAAGGTCGCTGTCTCGGTCGGCCCGTCCACGGCCATCGACGTGCCGGGCCTGATCCTGGCGCTCGACCGCTATCCGTTCGGCTGCACCGAGCAGATCACCTCGCGGGCCCTGCCGCTGCTCTATCTCGACGTGCTCTCCGCCGCCGAGGGTGGGCTCGGGCTCGAGACGCCGGTGCGCGAGCGCATCGCCGACTCGATCGAGCGCATCCTGTCGCGCGCCTCCGGCTCGGGCTCCTTCGGCCTGTGGAATGCGGGCGCCAACGAGGATCCCTGGCTCGACGCCTATGTGACCGACTTCCTGTCGCGGGCGAAGGAGAAGGGCTACGGCATCCCGACGACGGCGTTTAACCTCGCCATCGAACGGCTGCGCACCCTCGTCGTCTCCACCAACGGCGTCGGTGACAACAAGGGCATGGACCTCGCCTATGCGCATTACGTCCTCGCCCGCAACGGCCGCGGCTCGCTCTCCGAGCTGCGCTGGCTCGCCGATACCCAGCTGAACGAGATCGGCACGCCTGTGGCGCGCGGCCAGCTCGGCGCGGCCCTAGCCCTCATGGGCGACATGGGCAGGGCGGAGCGGGTCATGGCCTCGGCGGTGACGCTGCTCACCGCCCGCGGCCAGACCGACATGGGCCGCTTCGACTACGGCTCGCGGCTGCGCGACGCCGCCGCCATCATGGCGCTCGGCGTCGAGGCGCGGGTCACGCGCCGCATCGTCGCCGACGCCCAGCGCGTCGTCGAGGACCTGCGCGGCCGGACCCGCTTCCTCTCCACCCAGGAGAAGGTCTGGCTGGTGCTGGCGGCGCAGGCGCTGATCGAGGATGCGAAGCGCATCCGCCTCGATGTCGGCGGCGCCGCCCATGAGGGGGCGCTCGCCCGCACCATCCGCTCGGACGAGCTCGGCACCGGCCTGACGCTGCGCAATACCGGGCCGGAGGCGGCGCGCGCCGTTGTCACCGTCACCGGCACCCCGGCGACGCCGGAACCTGCGGCGGCGAGCGGCTTCACGCTGCAGCGGCGCTACATGACGCTCACCGGCCAGCCCGCCGACATCGCCCGTGTCGCCCAGGGCACGCGGCTTGTGGTGGTGCTGCAGGTGACGGAGGCGCAGCCCCAGCTTGGCCAGATCATGCTGGTCGACCGCCTGCCCGCCGGCTTCGAGATCGACAATCCGAGCCTCATCGCCTCGGCCGAGACCTCAGCGCTGAAATGGCTGCCGGCGGAAGCCGTCCAGCCGGACTACAAGGCCTTCCGCGACGACCGGTTCATGGCCGCCTATAGCCGGACCTCGGAGGCCGCCGGCACCTGGCAGGTGGCCTACATGATCCGCGCGGTGACGCCGGGCCGCTATCTCGTGCCGCCAGCAACCATCGAGGACATGTACCGGCCCGAGCGGGCGGCGCGCACCGCCACCGCCCAGACCGAGGTCACGGCGGGCCGCTGATGGGCTGGCGCCGCCTTCTCGCGCTCGCCGCCGGCGGCCTCGTGCTTGCCGGCGCCGGCGGGCTCGTGGCGCTGCATCGGGCCGGCGCGGGGCCGGACGGGGCTGCGACGCCCTATTCGCGCGAGGTGGTGGATCGCAACGGCCGGCTGCTGCGCCCCTTCCAGACCGACGACGACATGTGGCGCTTCCCCGGCGCCGTCGCCGAGGTCGACCCGCTGTTCCTGAAGATGCTCACCGCCTTCGAGGACCGCCGCTTCGCCCATCATCCCGGCGTCGACCCCCTCGCGCTCGCGCGCGCGACTGGCCAGTGGCTGCGCCATGGCCGCATCGTCTCCGGCGGATCGACCCTGTCGATGCAGGTGGCGCGGCTCATCGACAAGCGCGAGGACGGCCGGTCGCTCAGCGTGAAGCTGCGCGAGATCGCCCGCGCCGTCCGGCTCGAGCGCGAGCTCGGCAAGCCGCGTATGCTCGACCTCTACCTGTCGCTCGCTCCTTACGGCGGCAATGTCGAGGGCATCCGCGCTGCCTCGCTCGCCTATTTCGGCAAGGAGCCGCGCCGCCTGTCGCCGGGCGAGGCTGCGCTCCTCGTTGCCATCCCGCAATCGCCGGAAGCGCGGCGGCCCGACCGCCACCCCGAAGCCGCGCGGCGCGCCCGCGACCGCGTGCTCGACCGGATGCTGCTCGCAGGCGTGCTCAAGCCCGAACAGGTCGCCTCCGGCAAGGCCGAGCGCGTGCCGGTGGCCCGCCGGCCCATGCCGACCTTCGCCTGGCATGCGGCGAACGAGGCGATCGCTGCCGAGCCCGCCCGCCGCGTCCACCGCATGGCCTTCGACCGCACGGCGCAAGAGGCGCTGGAGACGCTGCTGCGCGATCGCGTGAGGGCTCAAGGCGCGCGGCTCTCCGGCGCGCTCATCGCCATCGATCACCGCAGCGGCGAGGTCATCGCCCGCATCGGCGCCGCCGATCCGCTCGATACGGAGCGGCAGGGTGCGGTGGACATGACCCGGGCGGTGCGCTCGCCCGGCTCGACGCTCAAGCCCTTCATCTACGCCATGGCCTATGAGGCGGGCCTCGCCCATCCCGAGACGCTGATCGAGGACCGGCCGTCGCGCTTCGGCACCTATGCGCCGGCCAATTTCGACCGCGGCTATCAGGGCACGGTGTCGACGCGCGTCGCGCTGCAGATGTCGCTGAACGTGCCGGCGGTGGCGTTGCTGGAGGCGGTGGGGCCGCAGCGCTTCTTCTCGCGGCTCGAACAGGCCGGCATCCGCCCGCAGCTGCCGCGCGGCGAGGTGCCGGGCCTTGCGGTTGGCCTCGGCGGCGTCGGCCTGCGCCTCGCCGACCTTGCGGCGCTTTATGCGGGCCTTGCCCGGGGTGGCGAGATGCCGGCCCTCGTCGAGCGGCTGGGCGCGCCGCAGCTTGCCGGCCGGCCCGTCACCGATGAGGCCGCGGCCTGGCATGTCGGCGACATCCTCACCGAGGCGCCCGCGCCGGATGCGGCGCTGACCGGCCGCCTCGCCTACAAGACCGGTACGTCCTACGGCTTCCGCGATGCCTGGGCGGTGGGCTTCGACGGCCGCCGCACCATCGCCGTCTGGGTCGGTCGCCCCGATGGCTCCTCGGTGCCGGGGATCACCGGGCGAACGGCGGCGGCACCGATCCTGTTCGACGCCTTTGCGCGGCTCGGCGCGCCGGCGGCCCTGCCGCCGCGCCCGGTGAGCGCAACGGCGCTTTCCCATGCGCAGCTGCCGGCTCCTCTCCGCCGTTTCGGTCCGGCGCGCGCGGAGGCAAGCGACACACGCGACCTGAAGATCGCTTTCCCGCCGGACGGCGTGCGCGTCGATCTTGGCGCGGTGCGCGGCGAGATGGACCCGCTGGTGGTGCGCACGACGGGCGGCCGCCCGCCCTTCACCGTGCTGCTCGATGGTCGCCCTGCCGGGCGCTTTGGCGCGCAGCGGCAGGTCAATGTGCAGCCGGACGGGCCGGGCTTCACCACGCTGTCGGTCGTGGACGGCGAGGGCCGCAGCGCCTCGGTGACGGTGCGGGTGGAGTAGCGGGAGGCTGGAGGCGGCGCCGTGGGCAGGTGCCCAATGCCCTCTCCGCGTCATGCCCGCCACGAGGGCGGGCATGACGGTCGAGGTTCAGGAGGCACGCATCGCGACCCCTGTGAGGGCTCACGCCCCCGGATGGTACTGATACAGCCAGCTCTCGGACGCCACCTGGTCGCCGACGCGGAGGTAGCAGCGCATCTCGACGGGCTCGTTGCCCTCGACCTTGAGGTCGAACTGGGTGCGCCAGTGGCCGGGCACGTCGTTGGGCACGGCCTCGGTGTACTGGTACTCGCCGAAGGTGCCGCGCGAGGCCCAAAGCACCGGGCGGGGCAGGGTGCCCTTGGGCAGGCTGGTGAGCGGGCCGCCGGCGAACTCCACGAGGAACTTGCGCACGCCTTGCGGGCGCGGCTGGCCGGGCTGGCCACCACGGCCGAGGCGCGTGGCGACGACGCGCGCCAGCGGCGTCGGATAGGGCTCGTCGGCGAGCCAGTGCAGCCGGTAGCGAAACTCGCGGGGCTGGCCCGGCTCGCCCGGCACTTCCGGCACCCACATGGCGACGATGTTGTCGTGAATCTCGTCGTCGGTGTTGAGCTCGACGAGCTGCACCGCGCCGCGGCCCCAGTCGCCCTGCGGCTCGACCCAGGCGGAGGGGCGCTTCTCGTATTTCACGCCGTCGAGATAGTGCAGGAACTCGCGGTCGCGCTGGAGGAGGCCGAAGCCGCGGGGGCGCTCGTCGACGAAGCTCGAGGTCATGGTGCGCGGCGGATTGTTGAGCGGGCGCCAGATGCGCTCGCCGCCGCCGGTCCAGATGGCGAGGCCGTCGGAATCATGCACCTCCGGCCGCCAGTCGATGGTGCGGGAGGAGATCGTCTCCGAGTACCAGTACATGGAGGTGAGGGGCGCGACGCCGAGATGGGTGACGCGCTGGCGGAAATGCAGCGTCGCCTCGATGTCCATGACGACGCCACTGGTACGCCTGCAGAGGAAGCGGTAGGCGCCCGACAGCGAGGGCGAGTCGAGGAGCGCGTAGAGCGTGACGGGATCGGCTTCGCTCGCCGCTGGGGCGATCCAGAAGGATACGAAATCGGGGAATTCCTCGGGGCCCGGAGCCTGGCCGGGGGAAAGGGCAAGGCCGCGGGCGGAGAGGCCGACCTGGCCGAGCTCGCCGACGCCGCGAAAGTAAGAGGCGCCGAGCCAGGTCGCCCAGGGCTCCTGCGTCTTCCAAGGGCCGGACTTGGCCTCCTGCAGCCACAGGCCGGCAAAGGCGGAGGGCTCGGCCGGCAAGGCCGAGGCCGGATGGTCCGGGCCGATGGTGAAGTAGCGGGGATCGTAGAGGATCTCGCGGGCCGTCTCGCCCTGCACGACATGCATGGAGACGGTCTTGGGGAAAAACTGACCGACATGCTGGAAGGTGACGGGATAGGCGCCGGGACCCTCGCCGAAGAGGGCGACGTCCTTGTCAAAGCGCAGCTTGCCATGGGCGTCATAGTCGATGCGGCGGACGACATCGGGGTTCGGCCGGGTCGGCGCGACATAGGGCCGGCCGGCGCGGGCGGCGGCCATCTGCTTCAGCGCATTGTAGGAGAAGGGCGCGGGCTGGCCGAAGCGCAGGGCGGTCGCCGCTTCGGCACCGTCTCCAAGGAGGGGCGCGAGGCCGGCGGCGGCGGTGACGGCGAGGAGGTTCCGGCGGGTCAGCGTCTGGGTCATCTCTGTCTCGAATGGGCGGCGAGGCCCCCTCCGTGATGGCATGGCCTTCCGGGCGAAACTTGGGCGCATTCGTGCCCGGGGTCGTGCCCTTGCCAGCCCTGAGCCCTTAGCGCGATTGACATTTCGCCGCACCTGGTGTTTTTCGCTGGCCTCACGGCACTTCCGCCGAGGACACCCCATCCCAGCCATGGCTTTCGGTCGCACCAAAACGACGACGAAAACCAAGCCGGTCGCCACGCGCGGCACGGCAGGCTGACGCTTCGTCCTCGCTTCCGGGTGCTCCCCCGACGGGGAGATGGGCGCCAACGGACCCGATCGCGGTCCGGTCCCGGGGGAGAACCATAGCCGAAAGAGGCCAGATCATGGGTTACAAGGTCGCCGTCGCGGGTGCCACGGGCAATGTGGGCCGCGAAATGCTCGCCATCCTCGAGGAGCGCGGGTTCCCCGTTTCCGAGGTCGTTCCGCTCGCCTCGCGCCGCTCGGTCGGCCAGGAGGTCTCCTTCGGCGACAAGGTGCTGAAGGTGAGGGCTCTTGAGCATTACGACTTCTCCGATACCGACATCTGCCTGATGTCGGCCGGCGGTGCCGTGTCGAAGGAATGGTCGCCGAAGATCGGCGCCCAGGGCTGCGTGGTGATCGATAATTCCTCGGCCTTCCGCTACGATTCCGATGTGCCGCTGATCGTGCCTGAGGTGAACGCCGATGCGATCACCGGCTTTTCCAAGCGCAACATCATCGCCAACCCCAACTGCTCGACCGCCCAGCTCGTCGTGGCACTGAAGCCGCTGCACGACCGCTTCGGCATCAAGCGCGTCGTCGTCTCGACCTACCAGTCGGTCTCCGGCGCCGGCAAGGAGGGCATGGACGAGCTCGATCGCCAGACCAAGGCGCTCTATTCGATGAAGGACCCGGAGACCAAGAAGTTCCCGGCCCGCATCGCCTTCAACCTCATTCCCCATATCGACGTCTTCATGGAGGACGGCTTCACCAAGGAGGAATGGAAGATGACGGTCGAGACCAAGAAGATCCTCGACCCGAAGATCAAGCTGACCGCGACCTGCGTGCGCGTGCCGGTCTTCATCGCCCATTCGGAATCCGTCAACATCGAGTGCGAGCAGCCGATCACCGCCGACGAGGCGCGCGAGGTGCTGCGCCAGGCCCCCGGCGTGCTGGTCATCGACAAGCACGAGAACGGCGGCTACGCGACCCCGCTCGACGCCGCCGGCGAGGATGCGACCTATGTGTCGCGCATCCGCGAGGACGCGACCGTTGAGAACGGCCTCGCCTTCTGGTGCGTCTCCGACAATCTGCGCAAGGGCGCGGCCCTCAATGCGGTGCAGATCGCCGAGGTGCTGATCAACCGCAAGCTCATCCAGCCGCGGGCGAAAGCGGCGGCCTGATCGCCGCGACAGCTTCCACATTCTTATGCTGCGACGGCGGGCCTTCGGGTCCGCCGTCTTGCTTTGGGGCTTTCAGCTTGCCGCCGAGCAGGCGAAGACCTTGCCCGGCGCGTCGAGCACCGGCTCGAAGACGCCTGACGCTTCGTCCAGCACGCTGAGCACGCCCGTGGCGACGCCGAAGAAGGCGCCGTGCAGGCGGAGCCGTCCGCGCTGCTCGAGGATGTTCACGCAGGGAAAGGTGCGCAGGTTCGCCAGCGAATGGACGACCGAGGCGCGCTCCAGCGCGCTCAGATAGTCGGCCATGGGCCGGTTGCCGCGTGGGCCGAGGCTGTCGATGGCGGGCGCGATCATCGACATCCACTTGCCGATGAAATCGCCGGGCGAGAGCGGCTCTGCGTCCTCCGCCACCGAGGCGCGGATGCCGCCGCAGCGGGCATGGCCGAGCACGACGATGTCGGACACGCGCAGGGCCTGAACGGCGAATTCGAGCGCCGCCGAGGTGCCGTGCTGGCTACCGTCCGGGGCATAGGGCGGTACGAGGTTGGCGACGTTGCGGGCGATGAAGAGTTCGCCCGGTCCGACGTCGAAGATGACCTCCGGCGAGACGCGGCTGTCGCAGCAGGAGACGACCATGGTCTTCGGGCTCTGGCCGTCTTCGCCGAGCTGCCGGTAGCGCTCGGATTCCTGCGGAAAGCGGCCTTCCAGAAAGGAGGCATAGCCGTCGACCAGGCGCTTTGGCAGCATCATGGGGCTCCGTGACGGTTCAAACCGTGCTTGAAGACCCTTGTTCCCGGTCGGTCAATCGGGCTTTCGGCAGGGCTGGGTTTCAGAGCCAGCCGGGCAGCCTGTCCATGGCGATGATGGCCTCGACATCGAGGCGCGGGCGGACGATGGCGTAGTCGGCGCCCTTCACCAGCACCTCTGGCGAGAGAGGCCGGGTGTTGTAGGTGCCGGCCTGGACCGCGCCATAGGCACCGGCCGTCATCACCGCGAGGAGATCGCCGGGGCCGACCTTCGGCAGTTTGCGGCCGAGCGCCAGATAGTCGCCGCTCTCGCAGATCGGGCCGACCACATCGACCTTCGGCTTCGGCGCACCCGGCACGGGCTCCTTGATCGGGCGGATCTCGTGGTGGGCGTCGTAGAGCGTCGGGCGGATGAGGTCGTTCATCGCGCCGTCGACGATGACGAAGGTATGGCCCTCCGTCTCCTTCACATAGATCACGCGGGTGACGAGGATGCCGGCATTGCCGACCATCATCCGTCCCGGCTCCATGATGACGCGGCAGCCGAGCGAGGCCGTGTGGCGCTTCACCACCTCGGCATAGCGCACCGGTTCGGGTGGCGGCTCGTTGTCGTCGCGATAGGGGATGCCGAGGCCGCCTCCGACATCGACATGGTCGATGGCGTGGCCGTCGGCGCGCAGCGTGCCGACGAACTCGGCCAGCAGGGCATAGGCATCGTCAAAGGGCTGCAGGTCGGTGATCTGCGAGCCGATATGCATGTCGATACCGGCGATGTGGATGCCCGGCAGCTTGGCGGCGCGGGCATAGGCCTCGCGCGCCGTCGAGATCGGGATGCCGAACTTGTCGCCCTTCTTGCCCGTCGAGATCTTGGCGTGGGTCCTGGCGTCGACATCCGGATTGACGCGGAAGGAGATGTGGGCCGTCTTGCCGAGTGAGGTTGCGACACGCGACAGCTGCGCGACTTCCGGCTCGCTCTCGACATTGATGCAGAAGACGCCGGCCTCGAGCGCCGCCGCGTGCTCGGCCTCGGTCTTGCCGACGCCGGAGAACATGATGCGATTCCCCGGAATGCCGGCGGACAGCGCCCGCTTCAGTTCACCGCCCGAGACCACGTCCATGCCGGCGCCGAGGCGGCCGAGGGTGCCGATGACCGCCTGGTTGGAGTTCGCCTTCATGGCGTAGCAGACGAGGGTGTCGAGCCCGGCGAAGGCTTCCGTGAAGACGCGGTAGTGCCGCTCCAGCGTCGCCGTGGAATAGCAGTAGAACGGCGTGCCGACTTCGGCCGCGATGGTCTCGAGCGGCACGTCCTCGGCGTGGAGGCGGCCGTCGCGATAGGCGAAATGATGCATGGGAGGTGCGTTCGGCGTTGGCGGCGGAAGGGCCGCTCAGAGCAGCGGATCGAGGATGAACTGGCCGGAAGGCACGAGCTGGCCGCGGCCGACCGGACGGTTGCGGTCGTAGTCGCGGCGCGGGCCGGCCTCGCGCTGGGCAGGATTGGCGGGATCGGCCGCGGCTTCCGCGCGCGGCGGCAGGTTCGGCGGCGTCGGCCCGCCGATGGTGGCGGGCGTCTCGCCCGGCAATTCGAGGCCACCGCGACGGCCGCAGCCGCCGAGCGCCACGGCGCCCACGACGACGGCGAGGAGAGCGGTGCGACGGGAAAGCGATGCGGTCAAGACGGAAGCCCTCGGGCGAATGTTCGCGCCGGACCATAGCGGATGAGGCAAAGGACTGCGAGGGGGTCGCAGCGCGCAGCGTAGAAGCTTCGGCTAGATCTGAGTCTTTTTCGGCTGGATCGGAGTCCAAAGCGCGCAAGCAATTTGTCAGGCCAATCCGGCCATCCTAGGCGGCGGTGCGGGCTGCGGGCGCTTCGGCGTTGTCGTTGGCCGCCTTATCCCGAAGGCTTTCCGTTGCCTTGATGTACGGGATCAGACGATCGGGGTTCGCAAGACGGGCCCATCGCGCAACCTCGCCCAGATCAGGCTCCGATTGCAGCTTTCGCACAATCGCTGAACCTCGCAGTTGGCGAGGTGTCATCGCGGCGAATCCAATTCGGCAAAGTTCTTTGGCAAGAAGCCTTCGAACGGTAATCCGAGCAGGAGTGTCAGCTCGTTGGGTCGGGAGATAGGCCAAGGGAAGCTCGGCCGGGATGTCTGGCGTGAGCCCGATGAACCGTTTGATCCGCCATGCTGTGGGGCCCGAAGAAAACGCGGTGCAGGCCTCCGCACGGGTCAGTGAACGCAGCTCATCGAGAGTAAGTCCTTCGATCCCGGCGAGCGACACAATCGCCGTAGCTAGGCTTGTGCTACAGCAGTCTGGGGTCGCATCCAGACGGCTGAGAGCCGCGTCGACCAAGCTCGGACTGGTCAGGACGGGCTCCTCATCCCGAGCGATCGGCTCGATGAGCCCTGTCACCGCGTTGAACGCAATAAGCGATTCATGGCTCATGAACCTCAGGAGCCAGTTCACGGATAACACCGCCCTTGCCGCGGTTGCTTTGGCTTGTGTGTTCAACAGCGTGGCCGAGAACCTGTCGATGCTGGTCCGGTCGATTTCGTATGGCTCCAGCCCCTGCTTCGCAACGAAAGTCAGGAATTTTTCCGCGTCGCCCCCGTAAGCCGCGATTGTGTAGATGCCCATGTCTGTCTGCTGCAGCAGGTAGGCCATAAAGCGACGCGCCAGCTTGGAAGCCATCTCATCCTCATTGTCGAGATCGTCCCGGGCAATGCTTGGGAGCAACGCATGCTGCTCCGCATCCCATCCGGTTGCGCGCAAGGCGCAGGTGACGGTGGTCAATCCCAGCCGCTTCATGATTGTCAAATGGGATTCGCCGGCCTGAGCCAGTGCCTGGCCGAAGCCGTATTTCATGCCAGTTGACGTCAGTGGCTGCATCAATCCTGCCGCTCGCCCGACGTTCTGAAGCCCGTCCTGGACTGCACGAGGCCTGAGGGTTTCACCCTGCCGCCCGACAAAAAGAGGGGAATCCCCACCCTGCGGACGGAATGGACACGCTGCCTGATACTTTTCGATCGCGTCCTGTGTTTCCAGACGGATCTGCTGCAGGTGGCCGTGTTGTAAATCACCCTTGCAAACCCAGACGGCTCTTTTGCCGTCCAGCTGCTTGAGTACCTGGGGCATACGACAGATCTCGGATGGAGTTGCATTGGTATCCGCCATCACGAGCATCATCGCGTAGTCGCGCGCGACGACCCAGTTCGGCAAGGTCGGTTCCAATCCCGGGGATTCCGCTGCATGACTTGAATAGAAGAATTCAAAGGCAAGCTGCTGCTCGGCACGCGACACAGGCTTCCGTGTAGCAGCGCGCGCATGACGGCGGCGGGCGCCGTAGCGAAGCATCCCACGCAAGGCGCTTGCGCCGACCACTCCAGCTTCAAACTTAATCAATGAGCGCCAGGCGGCGATCCGGCCGTCACAGGTGCTCGCAGAAAGTCCCTCGCTCCGCCACCGTCGTTCAAGCGACTCAAGGTCCTCTTCGAGGGGGGACTTCAATACGCGGCTTGTATTTTCCCAGTGTTTTGGGTGCAAATCGCGATAAATCGCGACGATCGCCCGGCGCTTCAGACTAACTGTAGCGGGGGCGAAGCCACGAATTTCGAGATCGCAAAGCCAACGTGAGACAACCACGGCCAGCGGCCCCGGAAGGTCCAGGATAAGATCGTGTCGAATCTCGTCGTCAAACAGCTGCATGCTGAGATTGTTTTCGATTTCCTAGACAGAACAAGCGCGCTGTGCGCGAAGAACGTCGTCCTTTGCAGGATTTTCATTGGAATGGTTAAATCCAATCGAGCGCGAGAGCTTGCAGTTTGCTGCGCAGCGGGGGTCCAAGCGCGTCCAAAACACGCGTCCGCCGCGCAGGCAGCGGTCAGTCATCGCGGGCTCGCTTTTGCCAGTGGCCATTAGGTCTTGGATAAGCCAGGACGCCTTGTGAACGTTTGAGCCCGAGGCATCGGTCAGCCTGCTAACCGCGTTTATGCTGCGACGGGGGATCACCGTATCTCGGAAGAGCACACGGTCACCGTCGGAGAGCTGGAATTGGGCCCAATGCAAGGTGGCGATATCCACACCGGTCAAGCGACTTAGAGGACGCGCCAGATCACGGCGGTAAAGTAATTGAGTCCAAGGCCCCTGTTTGATGCCGATGGCGAGGCCGACTTGGCTGGGCCAGACGTTGGTCGCCACCGCGAAACGACATACAAACCCCAGTAAGCTCTCTTCTGTCCCAAGGTTCCAGTTTCGCGTACCGTGTGTCTTGAGTTCCTGCATGTCAGAGTGCCGCCTTCATTCGGCGGTTCGGCGGCGTGCGAGCCTTGAGGACTTCGGATTCCCCGCCTCGCGCAGGCGTGACCGAAGGAGAGTCCGGCGCAACTGCAATATCGAGGCTGGCACGGAGAACTTCGATCAAGGCATCATCCTTGATCGAGCTCGCCTTGAAAGGATTTCCGTAGGCCCTAGTGCACCATTCGGGGTCGTGCGATACGCTCTCCCAAGCCTGCGCGAAATGATCGAGCGATACGGGAGTCTGCTTTGCGCTGGCGGCGTTTTGCCACGCCATGATGAACAGGCGTGCGATCATGCCGACACGCCCACCGGTAGCGAGCGTTATCTGTCGACTGTGGTTCGCGATGTTCTCGTCGTAAACGGGCGCTTCGCTATCGAGTGCGTTCAGACTGAGGATTTGCAGGGATGTGAAAACCTCCACCTGATTGAGGATGAAAGCCAGCGAACGCTCGTGTGGGCCCATTCTGTGGCGCTGCGCTGGCTCACCAAGATCGTGCGCTAGCGCGTTCGCGAATATGGTCGACGAGGCTCGACCGACGACAACAATCCCGAGGTTTCCATGCCTCTTCTGCATCTCCAAGACAACGTTGGTCAGCGTATGGATTGCATTCGCCGATGCACATCCATTTGCGACCAGGCGATCGGCGTTCTCAACGATGATCAACCGAACGCCGTTCCTGCCCAGTGCATCCGCAATCAGGCTGCCGTGAATAATCGGAACTCGTGCGGTCGACGGAGGTAGCGCCAACACGCGGCAGAGAAGCTCTCCGAAATGTCTACCGTCAGCGAAGCTGTGAATTAGCCCCTTAAGTGCCCGGACAGGGTCTCCCACTTTGCTAAGAGGTAGGAGTAATGTCGGTATTATGACTGGTCACAATGCGAAGAGTGAGGTCCTGACGGGCCGAGAAGTTCGCCGGCGTCGTACGCCCGCGGA
>NZ_JAPZTZ010000026.1 GCF_027532945.1 Phreatobacter sp. | reverse complement strand
CGACGTTCCACCCGCGGCGGGATCAGACGCTACGCAACGTGAATAGCTACGCGTCTGCCCACGCCGCTCAACCCGCCCGACAGGGCCAAACCAACCGCCGGGACGAACTCAAGGCTGGATAGAAACTGGGGGCAACGTCATGACGAACCCAATTCCGCCAATGAGCAACCGCTCCAGGGTGAAAGCATCCAGCAGCCCGGCGAACCGTTCCGACGGCGGCATGAGCCCTTGGGATGTCGCGAATTTCCGCGCAATCAGTGAGAAGCTTATGCTTTGAAGTCCTACGATGATTGCAATGCAGGCAACAATCAAAGAATGGACGTCGAAACTTATTCCCTCCAGTTTAACTGGCCCGGGGAACAGTATAGCCGCACCAACAACCCCCAGAACGAGCAATGCAGCGCCTGGATAGAGGAATAACCAGCGAGGGCTATACATCAGCAAGAAGCTCAAATGGCGCCAGCCATCGCGCCAGGTCCGCAAGTGTGGAGGCCGACTTCAACCGTCAGGTCGAAGAGTTGTTGGCACTTCAGCAATCCGGTACTGCGCTAAAGCTGCTCGCACGACCATTTCTGATGCGAACTCCATACCGGTCGTCGTCAAATTGAGAGCTCGTATGCGATCGCGTGAAAAACCCCGCAGTCCGCAATGGAAATCACCGGCAGGCACTCGGAAAAACAGCCGTCCAAGGAAGCTAAGGACCGGATTCCCTAGGTAGCGGTGCAAAAAGGGCATTGCACCCGCCTCGATCCCGCCACGAAACCGATTGCCCATGACAAGGTCATTACCGTTCCGAAGTTCCTCCACAAATGGGCTAAGGTTATCGAAATCATACGAGTCGTCGGCGTCGCCCATGATTACGTACTGGCCAGCCGCAGCATCGATGCCCCCCTGCAGCGCGGACCCATAGCCTCGCTGGCTTACCGGTACAACCCGAGCACCTTCGCGCACGGCAATTTCCCGCGAGCCGTCCGTGGAGCCGTTGTCCGCAACGAGCACTTCCCCTGCGATGCCGGCTCGATCCAGAAAGCCGCGCGCCTTGCGAATGCAAGTCGCGAGCGTCTCGGCTTCGTTGAGACAGGGCATCAGGATCGTCAGTTCGATCGCCATGGCTAACTAAGACCTCCGACAGGCGGAACGGCGCTCAAACTTGCCGTTCGTTCCCAACCAATTTTTTCGAAGATCAGAACCAGGGCCTGCGACAAAGCCAACGCTGCAGCGAGGCTAATCAGCAAATTTATCAGCGAGAAGCGTGGGTAATAAACGGCCGGAAACGATGAAATGTCGACTATCACAATGATCACTATACGACTGGAAGCGACTAAAACAATCACAGATACTAGTGATTAGATAGCCGCGACCGATCGAAGACAAAGCACAGGAGGAAGACGACAAGCGAAAAGGGAAGAACCCATCTGAGCGCATAGGCATTCCCAACAACGATGGATCGCCATACCTCAAACAATTGCTGGCGTGTACTCGACATCTGGATCGCGCCGTCCGGGCCGACGATGACGGGATAGTTGAGCACCGCTAGAACGTCGCGATCCGAATCGTTAGGGACACTTGCGGTCGGCGCGTAGCGGAAGCCATCAAGATAACCCACGAGACGGAGGCTCTTGACCAGCAAGCCGGGAACCAACCTTAACTGGCTTTCCGGGATGTGCGGTATCAGCGGCAACATAGCGGCGGAGCAAGTCAATCGCCCGTCCGAACACGCAGCACGCACGTCCGATGCGACCCTTGCATAAAATTCACCAGCCGCGACGGCTGATCGATGGTGGCCAGCCTTCGCGGCCGCGTCCCGCAGCGCCCACATGAACCATCCCCCCGCGATGTCTCCGCATGTGGCAGGGAGAAGCGAGCATGTCACTTGGTTGGCCGGCCCCTCCAAGTGGGGCATGAGTGTCGCGAAGTTAGGACTGACAGCATAGATCGCAAGCCGAGCGGACCGAGGAACGGGAACAAATGGAAGGTCATAAACCGCACCAACCCGTTGCAACTCCCGCATGGCGGATTGAAAGGGGTCTGTTGTCATTTCGATCGCGATCCGGGCTCCGTATACTCGCTGGTTCACAGACTTGTAGACCTCCATTGCCAGCATGAACGTTAGCCCCATCAGCACTACGAGACCCGTGCTGGTTAAGGCAGCACGCAGCCCCAAAGTTCTTAAGTCGTGCAAAATGCGCCAAGCAAACAGCACGAGAAGAGGGGCAATCCAAATGGCCTCTTCTCGCGTCATCGCAAACACGAAAAGTGCCAATCCTAGGAGCACTGCGCCAGCCGAGCGCCGCTGACCGAAACAAAAAACAACAACACCAGCAAGAACGAACAAGGTCATAGATTCGTAGAAAAAATCCCGTAACAGCCGCGATCTATAAATGTACAACATCGGACTCGACAGCAAGAAAATTAGAATTAAATAAAAGGCCGGAACAAAGCGTTTAAACAAATAAACAACGACAAGATGCGAAAAAAGCAATGACGCAACAAAAAAGAACGCACTCTGAGATATTAAATGGAATCCCTGTAAAGCTATTGAAATATATAAAGATTGAATAGAATGGAGCTTTCACAAGTGTAAATTGATCATACGCACCCAGCCAGCGCCCCTGCGCTAGAGCGAGAGCGGTCCTTAGAAAAAGACCGTCATCGTAGCCTTGGAACATCTGTAATGTGATAGGACTTGCACCAGCCAAAGCGGTATATGCAATGCCGATACTCAAGATCAGCGGCCAATGTCCCGCAATGTTGTAGGGCCTGATCATATTACCGCCAAGAACCGGAAGCTTAATGCCCGAAAGAGCGTGTAGGCCAATATGACCGATTCCCCAACGGAAAATCGCGGATCTTGAGGGAGTTTCCGGGTTCCTATTCTCGCGGGAAATACTCAGACTTCCCAAGTGTACCGCCGCAACACGCCCTGACTCCTACTCCCCCGTCAGCCGCCTGATCAGCGCACCCCGCCGGGGCTCTGCCTCGCCGATGCGCCGCTCGAGCTCCTCGTACCGCCGCTCCAGCGCGGCGTGGCGCTCCAGCACGTCGAGCAGGGCGGCCTCGCAGGTCTCCTGCTCGACCTGCCGGCGGGAAGCGTCTGCGGTGGCGGCCGCGAGATCCGATTCGAGCGCTGCGCAACGCTCCGCCAGTGCATCTCGCTCGCGCTTGAGCGCCTGGACCTGCGCCGCCTGGCCGACCGCCTCCAGCGCAGCCGGTTCGCGGCCTGCCAGTTCGGCGATCTGCGCCCGCTGCACGGCGCCCGCGCGCGCCATGTCATCGATCGTTTCGGTAAGCCAGGCGAGGCGGTCGGCATTGAGCGCGGCGACAAGGCTGAGACGCCGCGCGACGGGATCGACAATAGCCGGCGCCGGTCGCGCTCCGATCTGCCCGGCGATCCGCGCCGCCTCGGCAACCAGACCTGGCTCAACCGCGGGGGCGGCGCCCGGCCCGGCGTCTATCAGCGCCGCGAGGCTGTCGAGGCGCGATCCGATGCCGTCCAACGCTATGATGGCAGCGACATCCTGGGGATCGCTCCGCAGCGCCACCATGGCAGCATAAGCGTCTCGCGCCAGCCCCAGGAGCAGGCCCGGCTGGGCCTCGGGCGCTCGCCGGACGCTGCGCAGCACCGGATCGACGAAGGCGTCGATGGCGGCACCCGCGGCGGCCATCTCTTGGTTCCAGTCAGCGCTCAACTGCTCGCCGATACGAGCGAAGGCGCCGCGCCAGTCGGCCAACACTTCGTCCATGTCGAGGGCGGCACGCAGGCAGCCGCGCGACAAGCGCTCCGCATCGATCACATGGCGCAGCCAGATCAGCAGCGCCTTGTCCATCGCCATGCCGTCGCGCCGGGCCAGCGAGCCCGCGACCTCCTCGGGATGGCGGAAGGGCAGGATCACGTACGGCGCCACTGCGCAGGCCTGGAAGACCTCCAGCCAAAGACCCGGAATTCGGCAGACGCGCGGATCCTTGAGCACGAAGGCATGGGCGTGCAGGAACTCGCTCTTCAGCAGTTCGACAGCACGAGCGAAAATGTCGTCAGCACCGGGGGAGTGGCTGCGTGCCTCATCGATACTGCGCCAGTCGTCCCAGCGGGAGCCGAGATCGGCGAGCACGAGGTCGTGGAAGCGCTGGAGCTTGCGCGACTCGAAATAGCCCTTGGGATTGTCGGGGGTCGACGGCATCGGCGTCGACGGCGGTGTGATCCCGAGCAGCGACAGAACTCCGGCGGCAACGGACGTTCCGCTGCGGTGCATGCCGAGCACGAAAAACCCGCGACGTCTGAAAGCGCCGGCTGCTGCTTGGGAGGACACGTCGGCCATGGTCATTCCATCACGCTCAGGCCGGGCGACGGCCCCTACTTGCACAGCCAGCATCCCCTTTTTAACACGCTGCGCCCTGCGAGTTGGTTAAGGACCCTTCGTGGCCGTCGGATGGCCCGCCCACAACAGACGACCCCACGGGGGCATTCAATCCCGCGCCGAAATGCTCTAATCGCAGGATCGACGCAGCGACGGGACGATCGGCGATTTCTCCATCCTTGCTCCTCCTTGCGGCGATCCTCGCCGCTGCCGCCCTGCTCAGCGCCGCGGGCATCGCCGCGCTGATGCCATGGCTGCGGCACCGGGCCCTCGCTTTCGCCGAGGCCCGCTCATCGCACCGGGTGCCGACGCCGCAGGGCGCCGGGCTGGCGGTGGTGGTGGCAGCCCTCGCGACGGCCCTCGTGGCCTCTGCTCTGACGGCGCTGCCGCTGTCGCCCCTTGTCCTTCCCGCCCTCGCCCTTGCCATGGCCTGCCTGCTCGGGCTCTGGGACGACATGGCCCCCCTGCCCTGGCGAGCGAAGCTTGCGGGCCAGGTCGTCGCCGCGGCGATCGCCGTCGCAGCACTTCCCACGAGCGCGAGCCTCGCGCTCCCGGCGCTGTTCTGGGCCGAGCGCGCCGCGGCGCTGTTCGCCCTCGTCGCCATGGTCAATGTCGTGAACTTTGTCGACGGCATCGACGAGATCACCGTCGCACACGCTGTGCCGGGACTAGCCGTGGCGCTGATCGCAGGGCTGCTCCTGCCGCTCGGCCCTGTGGTCGCGTTGCTCGCCGCCGCCCTGCTCGGCGCGACGCTTGGCTTCTGGCCGTCGAATCGCCACCCCGCCCGCATCTTCCTCGGCGATGCCGGCGCCCTGCCGCTTGGCCTCGCCCTCGGCTGGCTCGCGATCCTCATCGCCCTGGCCGGCCATCCGTCGGCGGCACTGCTCATGGTGCTCTATCCGCTCACCGATGGCGGGCTGACGCTGATCCGCCGCTGGCTTGCTGGCCGCCGCCTCACCGAACCGCATCGCGACCATGCCTATCAGCGCGCGGTCGATACGGGCATGACCGCACCCCGCGTCGCGCTGACGGTGGCGCTGGTCTCGCTCGCCTGCGCCGTGCTGGCCGTCACCGCCATCCTCGCCGACCAGGCGATCGTCAGCGTCGGCTGCCTCGCCATCGGCCTTGCCTGGGTGCTGGCGCCGGTCATCGGCTGGCTGCGCCGGACGCCTCGCCCATGAAGGTGCTCGTCACCGGCGCCAGCGGCTTCGTCGGCGCGGCCATCGCAACGCGACTGGCGGCTGAGGGCCATGCGGTGCGCGCCGCGGCGCGCGGACCGCTGCCGCGCAGCCTGCTGGGCAAGGTCGAACCGGCTGCCCTGCCGGATCTCTCAGGACCGTCCGATTTCGGGCCGCTCTGCGCCGGCATGGAGGTCATCGTCCACGCCGCAGGCCTTGCCCATCAGCCGGCCGGCCTCGACGAGGCCGCGCTGATGGCGGTCAACGCCACGGGCGCAGCGCGCCTCGCCGCGGCGGCGCGGGCCCGCGGTGTCAGCGCCTTCCTGCTCGTCTCCTCGATCCGCGCCATTTCCGGGGCCTCAGCGCCCGCACCCCTTGCCGAGGATATCGCCGCCACGCCCACCGACGCCTATGGCCGGTCGAAACGTGCGGGGGAAGACGAGGTCGCCGCGGCCTTCCCCGGCGCCATGATCCTGCGTCCGCCGGTCGTCCATGGCGCCGGCGCCAGAGGCAATATGGCCCGCCTCGCCCGCGCGGCGCGCTGGCCGGTCCCGCTGCCGCTGGCCGGTCTCGCGGGACGTCGCTCCGTCGTTTCGGACGTGAACCTGGCCGCGGCCGTCGTCTGTCTCATCGATCATCCGGATGCGAAGGGCCGTGCCTTCCATCTGGCCGATGGGGCGCCTTTGACGGTGGGGGACATGGTCACGGCCATGCGGGCTGCGCTCGGCCGGCCGCCGGGCCTGTTCGCCCTGCCCTTCGCGACGAGGCTGCTCGCAACGCTGGCGCCCGGCATGGCCCGTCAGCTCGCCGGGGATCTCATCGTCGACGATGGCGCGCTGCGCGCCCTCGGCTGGAGGCCGGTGGAGCCCTCGGGCGACGGCCTGGCGCGCCTCGTCCTCGCCGCCGGCGATCAGACGCGCTTGTAATCGTCCTGGCTGCGGACGATGTCGTCCTCGCCGAGATAGCCGCCCGACTGGACCTCGATCAGCTCCAGCGGGATCTTGCCCTCGTTGGCGAGGCGGTGCCAGGCGCCGAGCGGGATGTAGACGTTCTCGTTCTCGCGCACGATCTTCGTTTCCGCATCCACCTCGACGGTGGCGGTGCCCTTCACCACGATCCAGTGCTCGGCGCGGTGGAAATGCTTCTGCAGCGACAGGCGCGCGCCGGGCTTCACCACGATGCGCTTCACCTGGAAACGCTCGCCGCGATCGACGCTCTCATAGGAGCCCCAGGGGCGCAGCACCTTGCGATGCTCGTCGGCGAGACGGCGGGTGTCATCGGAAGCGCGAAGGTCCGCGACCAGGGTCTTGAGCTCACCCGCAACCGAGCGCCTGGCGACCAGCACGGCATCCTTGGTGGCGACCACCGCGACATCCTCGAGTCCGATCACCGCGGTGTGGACGTCGTCGCTGGCGACATAGGAATTGCGCGTGCCGGCGAGGGACACGGCGCCGCGCACGGCATTGCCGGCCTCGTCCTTCTCGGCCATGGCCCAGAGCGCGTCCCAGGAACCGAGATCGGACCAGGCATAGTCGGCAGCGATGACGGCGGCGCGGTCGGTCCGCTCCATCACGGCATAGTCCACCGACTTGGCGGGCGAAGCGGCGAAGGCGTCGCGATCGATCCGCTCGAAGGAGAGATTGCCGACCTGGTCGACCGCGATGGTCGAGGCGACCGCCTTGGCGGCCGCGGCGATGGCGGGCTCGAAGCCCGCGAGCTCGGCGAGGAACACATCGGCGCGGAAGAGGAAATTGCCGGAATTCCAGAGATAGCCCTCGGCGAGGAACCGCGTCGCGGTCTCGTCGTCCGGCTTCTCCACGAAGGCGGCGACCATGCGCACGCGGCCGTCCATGAGGTCGCCCGGCCGGATATAGCCGTAGCCGGTCGCTGGATGGGACGGCGTGATGCCGAAGGTGACGAGCGCGCCGGCTTCCGCGGCCGCAAGGCCGGCGGCGGCGGTGGCGGCGAAGGCCCCCGCATCGGTGACGAGATGGTCGGCGGCGAGCACCAGCAGCACGGCCTCCGGATCGGCGGCGGCGGCGAGTTCCGCGGCCACCGCGATGGCCGGGCCGGAATCGCGGCGCATCGGCTCCAGCACGATGCGGCCGGCCGTGCCGGCGCGGGAGAGCTGGTCAGCGACGAGGAAGCGGAAATCCTCGCCGGTGACGATGATCGGGTCAGCGAAGATGGTGCGGTCGGCGACGCGCGCCAGCGTCTCCTCGAAGGTCGAGCGGGCGCCCAGCAGCGGCAGGAACTGCTTCGGATAGGCCTCGCGCGACGCGGGCCACAGGCGGGTACCGGCACCGCCCGACAGGATCACCGGAACGATCAGCCTTTGCTTCGCCATTGGACGCAAATCCTTCACACTACGCTCAGCATGGACGCCCTTGACCTAGCCGCTGGCGGCACGGCGCGCCACAACCTTCGCTCGGCATGGTCAACGCCGCGGTTCAGCCGCGCGGCGGCACCCCGAGGAACGGCCGCTCGAAGCGGGTGAGCCCCACCCGCGACTGGTGAGCTGCCGCCGCGAGGATCAGGTAGCAGGCGACGAAGACCGTGTTGGTCTGGTCATGGCTGAACAGCAGGTTGGTCAGCCCGAACAGCGCATAGGAGCCGGACAACAGGATGGCGAAGGCGACGCGGTCGGCGCGCCTCTCGTCCCGCGCCGATTCCACCGCGATGATGATCGGTGCCGCGAGCAGCGCGAGAAGCACGATGAGGCCGATCACCCCGCGGCCGACAGCCGTCGAGATGAACTCGTTGTGCAGATGGCGGTAGGGCGGCACGCGGTAGCCGTCCGCGGCGGCGCGCCGGCGCACCTCCTCGACGGCGTTCTGGCTGCCGACGCCGATCACCGGATTGTCGAGGAAGACGTCGAGGCCGTAGCTCCAGAGGATAACGCGATGGGCGGTGGAGGCGTCCCGGTGGCGGATGATGTCCTCGGCCTCGAGGGCAGCACGCACCTGGTCGATCCGCTGCGGCACCTTCATCTGAACGGCGAAGACGAAGAGAGCGGCAACGAGAACCGCCGCGACGAGCCCGGCCTGCCACAGCCGCCTGCGGATCATCGGCCAGAGATGGACCGTGACGACGAGGACGACCAGCGGCAGCGCCACCAGCGCGCCGCGGGTCTGGGAGAGCAGCGTGGCGGCGATGCCCGAGGCGAAGGCGGCCAGCGCGAAGACCCGCATCGGGCGGGACAGGCGCTGGAAGCCCACCATGGCGAGGCCGGCGCTCATCATCGCCGTGTCACCGAAGGGGATGGCATTGGCCATGCCGGCGGTGGCGCGGGGATGGCCGAACAGGAAGACCTGAACCAGCGCATGGCCGAGGGCGACGATGCAGGCGGCCCGGATGCCGTTGAGGAAGAGGGCGAAGACATCGACCTTCGGCGTCTGGACCAGCGTTCCGATCAGCATCACCACGGTGAGGAAATGCAGGGCCGTGCCGACATCCATCCAGCCGGCAACAGGATTGGCGAAGGCCAGCGGCGAGATGATCGTCACGGCGAAATAGCCGAGCGCCACGAGGCAGGCGAAGGCCGTGGTCGGCGGCCAGACCCAGGTGATGCGGCGGGCCAGAAAGACCAGGCCGACATAGATGCAGGCGCCGAACCAGAAGAAGGTGGCGGTGCTGCCGAAGGTCATCGGCAGGAAGCCGAGGACCGGGAGGTAGAGCCAGGCCGGCCGGTTGATGTCGTTGATGGTGGCGAGGAGCCAGGCCCAGGCGCCCGACAGAAGCGAGTGGCGCCGCGGCGCGGGCGGTGTCGAGGCCGTGCTCATGACACCCCCGCCCCCGCGCTCAGCGTTGCAGACCCATCGAGGCGGTCAGGCCTCCGTCCATGCTGATGGTCGCGCCCGTCAGGTAGCCGGCGAGCGGCGACAGGAGATAGGCGACAAGGCCGCCGATCTCCTCAGGCCGCGCGAAGCGGCCAGCGGGGATCTGCTTCTCCATCGTCTCGCGGTAGTCGGCATATTTCGCCATCATGTCGGTGTCGACGAAGCCCGGCGCCACGACATTGACCGACACGCCGCGTTTGGCGCTCTCGATGGCCAGCGTCCGGCAATAGGCCGCAAGCGCCGCCTTGGAGGCGCCATAGGCGGCATTGCCCTGGTTGGAGCGCTCCGCCGTCACCGAGCCGATGGCAACGATACGGCCGGTGCGGGCCCGCATCATCGGCCGCACCGCGGCGTTCACCAGCCGCGTGAAGGCGAAGAAGTTGATCTGCATGACCGCCTCGGCCTTGGCCTGGTCCATGACCGCGGCGAGCTGGTCATAGGGCTGGCCGGCATTATGGACGAGGCCATAGAGCGCCTCGCTCTTCTCGAGCTCGGCGCAGAAGGCATCGACCGCCGCCTTGTCGGCAAGGTCGAGGGTCGCCACCGCCACGTCGCGGTCCGGATGAGCCGCCTTGAGCTCGGCGACAAGGGCATTGGCCGCATCGCCCGAGGAGCGCACCGTGAAGGTGACGTCATGGCCGGCGGCCACCACCGCCCGGACGATAGCGGCGCCCATGCCCTTGGCGCCGCCGGTGACGAGGACGCGTCCCATCAAGTCGGCTCCGCGGCGAGAACGAGGCAGACATTCTGCCCGCCGAAGCCGAAGGAACTGGAGATGGCCCGCGTCACCTTGGCCTTGCGCGCCGTGTTCGGCACCAGGTCGAGCTTGATCGCCGGGTCGGCTTCCGTGTGATTGATGGTCGGCGGGATGACGCCGCTGTTGATCGTCATCAGCGTGAACACCGCCTCGATGGCGCCGGCGGCCGACAGCGTGTGGCCGATCATCGACTTGTTCGACGACACCGCGATGCCGGCGAGATGTTCGCCGAAGACGGCGGCGAGGCCGACATATTCCATCTTGTCGTTCTCGGGCGTCGAGGTGCCATGGGCGTTGACATACTGCACGTCGGCAGGCGTCACGCCGGCATCCTCGAGCGCGTTCTGGATGCAGCCGATGATCGGCGCGCCGTCCGGGCTGGAGCGGGTGCGGTGGAAGCTGTCGGCCATCTCGCCGCAGCCCTCGACAACGCCGAGGATGGTGGCGCCGCGCGCCTTGGCGTGCTCGTAGGATTCCAGCACCAGCGCGCCGGCGCCCTCGGCCATGACGAAGCCGTCACGGTCCTTGGAGAAGGGCCGGGCCGCGCCGGTCGGATCATCGTTGCGGGTGGAGAGCGCCGAGAGCAGCGAGAAGCGCACCAGCGATTCCTGGTTGGCCGAGCCGTCGGCGCTGACCACCAGCGCCGCCCCGGTCTCGCCGCGGCGGATGGCCTCGACGGCGAGCTGGATGGCGGTTGCGCCGGTGGCGCAGGCGGTGGAGATCGAGATCGGCGCGCCCTTGGTGCCGAAGCGGTCGGCCAGCTGGTCGGAGACCGAGCCGAACAGGAAGCGCGTCTGCATGGCGGAGAAATCCTTCGCCGCCGCGCCCTTCAGAATGTCCGTGTATGTGATGTCGGCGGTCTTGCCGGAGGCCGCAGCAATGGCCTGGCGCTGCGGCCATTCCAGCTCCACCGGCGGCATGCCGAGGAAGAGCGGCCCGGGGAAGGCGCCAAGCGCGATGCCGGCTTCCGCCACCGCCTCGTCGCCGGCCAGCGCCGCCATCTTGGTGGTGAGGTCGGGCGCGTTCTCGAAGGGGACGAAATCGACCGTGCCGGCGATGGTGGTCCTGAGGCCCTCGATGGGGAAGCGGGTGATCGTGTGGATGCCCGACTGGCCGGCGGTCAGCTTCGCCCAGTTCTCCTGCTTGCCCTGGCCGAGCGAGGTGACGACGCCCATGCCAGTGACGACGACGACGGGACGGCCGTGACGGTCCTTCATCTGGGTCATGTCCGCCTCCTCAGATCGCCTCGACGAGGGCCATGCCCTCGCCGCGCCAGTGGCCAACCGAGGTGACCACGGCCTGCTTCACCTTGCGCGCCATCTTCGCTTCGTCCTTCGATCCGCCGACCGGCGGCACGGCCTCGCCGCGCTGGACCATCATGGCCGCCAGCGCAACATTGGCCGGGAAGGTCGCCTCGACGCTGTGGCCGATGACCGAGCCGGTGGCCCGCGTCGGCACGCGGCGCTGGTCGAGAATGTCACGCTCGATGGCGACGGCCTCGGAGACACCGGTGGCGCCTGAGACGACCACGGTCGCGCCGGGGATGAGGCCGGGCGAGATCTCGTTCCACTGCACCGCCAATGTATGCTCGGCATCGCCGTCCTTGCGGCGGGTGCGGTCGGAGGAGACCTTCGACAGCCGTGCAATGGGCGTGGCGCCGCGCGCCTCGGCATGTTCGCGCGCCTCGATGACGAGGAAGGCACCGACCGACCCGAGAATCGTGCCGCCGCCGTCCTTCGGCCGCTCCCAGACCGGAGCCCAGGGCTTGGTCCAGTTCATGTGGCCGAGTTCGAAATACAGGATCGTGTCGGGCCGCTCCGCGGAATAGGCGCCGCCGACGAGGAAGATGTCGCCCTGGCCGGCATGGCAGCGGTTGAGCGCCACGCGCACCGCGTCGACGCCTGCCATCTCCTCGCCCATGAAGGTGCGGGAGGAGCCGACGACGCCGTGGACGATGGAGATGTTGCCGGCGAGCAGGTTCGACAGCTGGGCGAGGAACAGCGTCGGACGCAGATCGTTCATCAGCCGCTCGTTGAGGAACTTGCCGGGCTCGTTGGCACCCGCAAGGCCCGAGAGGACCTGCCCGTCGACGGCATAATCGCGCTCTCCGCCGCCGGCCGCGACGATCATGTGCATGCGCTTGAGGATGTCGTCAGCGCCCTTCACACCGGCATTGTCGAGGGCGAGGCCCGCGGCATAGGTGCCGAGGCGCTGCCAGCCCTCCATCTGACGGCGGTCGCCGCGGTCGGGGATCTGCTTGGCGAGGTCCAGCGGCACGGCCGGGTGGACCTGGTAGGGCGCATAGGTGGTCGAATCGAGCTTCAGCCAGGCGTCGCGATCGCCGTTGAGCGCGGTCCAGTGGGCGTCGAGCCCCTCGCCGAGCGCCGAGACGAGGCCGATCCCGGTGATCCAGGCCTCACGTTCCCTGGCAATCGCCATCATGCACTCCCTTCAGGCCGCATCCAGCTTCTCGAACGGGAACTGGAGGCGTTCCCCCCATTCCCGGATCATCGCGGCGAATTTCGGATCGGGGAAGGTCTTCACCGCGAACTTGATTTCGGCTTCCGCGACGCGCTTGCCCTCACGGGTAATGAAAGCCTTGGTGACCGCATAGCCCGAGCCGTCGCCGATGAGCTCGGCATGGACCATGAGCGGCGTCGAGGGCTTCACGAAGTCGCGCATCTTCGTGGTGTTGGTGCCGACGAGGAACGGCATCGCCGTGAGCCGGTTGAGGCCGAGGATGAGCCAGCCCGAGGTCTGCGCCATGGCCTCGATCATCAGCACCCCCGGCAGCAGCGGATAGCCGGGGAAATGGCCCTCGAAGACCGGGCTCTCCGCCGGCACGTCGGCGGCGGCAACGAGGGTCTTCTTCTCGGCGTCGAACTCCACGACGCGGGTGATCATCTGGAAATATTCGAGCCGCATCGGAGGCGTTCTCTGCCGCGCCGCGAGGGGTGCGGGGCCTTTTGTGAGGTGTTTTTTGAAGACGAAACCGGCCGGGGGGCCCGGCCGGTCATGCAGACTGGAGCTGAAGACGGCTGCCGTTGCGGCGGCCATTCACCCGCTGATTCACGCGCCGGATCACGCGCCCTTGGCGGCGACCAGTTCGTCGATCTTGCCGCAGAGCGCGCCGAGAACGAAGTAGTCCTCCGTCTTCGCCTTGCCCTCGTTGACCTCCTGCGTCCACTTCTCGAGCGGCAGCTTGATGCCAAAGGCCTTGTCGATGGCGAAGGCGATGTCGAGGAAATCGAGCGAATCGATGCCGAGATCGTCGATCGCGTGGCTCTCGGGGGTGATCTTCTCCAGCGGGATGTCGCAGGTTTCCGAGATGATCTTCGAGACGGTTTCGAAGGTGGACGACATGGTAGCGCTAACTCCTGAGCGGCCGCCGGCTCATGACCGGTGGCGCAAGACAAGGCCATCGCCCGCGGCGGGCGCCTCGAATGGTCGCTGCTGCTATAGATGACGAGGCCCGGCTCATCAACCCTGTGGAGGATCGACCAACCGTCGCGCTCCCGGCGGACCAGGGCCGGATTTGACGATCCCGCCCGGGGCCTTTAGGCAGCGGCGCTCTGCGGTTCCATTCGGCCGCCCGCTGACAGGGCCGGCCGCGGGGCTATGTCGCCCCCGCCCCTTAACCTGAGGATCGTGCCATGCGCGCCCTGCGTCTTCACGGTGATCGTGACCTCCGCATCGAGGAGATCGAGGATGCCCCCGCCCCCGGTCCGGGCGAGGTGCGCATCCGCGTCGCCGCCGTGGCGCTGAACCATATCGATGTCTGGGGCTTCCGCGGCATGGCCTTCGCCAAGCGCAAGATGCCCCTCGTCGTCGGCGCCGAGGCCTCCGGCACCATCGAGAGCATCGGCGAGGGCGTCACCGCCTTCGCCCCCGGCGACCATGTCGTGATGTTCGGCGCCAAGACCTGCGGCACCTGCCGGTTCTGCCTGCGTGGCCAGGACAACCTGTGCACCGACGTGCAGGGCATTATGGGCTTCCACATCGACGGCTTCGCCTGCGAGCACGTCACCATGGAAGCCCGCCACGTGCTCAAGGTGCCGGCCGGCGTGTCGCTGCGCGATGCCGCCACCGCCCCCATCACCTATTCCACCGTCGAGCACATGCTCATCGACAATTGCCGCCTCGAGCCCGGCGAGACCGTCCTCGTCCAGGCCGGCGGCTCAGGCATCGGCACCATCGCCATCAAGCTGGCGAAGTCCATGGGCTGCACCGTCATCACCACGGTGGGCGACGACGACAAGGCGGCCAAGGCGCTGGCCATCGGCGCCGACCATGCGATCAACTACCGCACCGAGCGCTTCGAGGGCGTCGTCCGCAAGATCACCAAGAAGATGGGCGTCGACGTGGTCTTCGAGCACACCGGCGCCGACACTTTCAACCAGTCGCTGTTCTGCCTGCGGCGCGGCGGCCGCCTCGCGACCTGCGGCGCCACCTCGGGCGCCACCATCTCCATGAACCTGATGCAGCTGTTCCAGCAGCAGTACAAGATCTTCGGCTCCTTCGGCGCCCCCATCCGCGCCATTGCCGACGGCCTGAAGCGCATCGAGGCGGGCGTCTCGCCGGTCATCGACACCGAACTGCCGGTGGCCCGCTTCGCCGAGGCCCTGGAGCGGCTGGAGAGCCGAAAGGTCTTCGGCAAGATCCTCGTGCACATCTGAGGCCGGGTCATTGGTCCGCTGGATTCGCCATCGTGTCCCGGCACTCATGGTGCCGTTCGATTGGATCATCGGCATGCTGGTGCTCGGCGCCATGGCCGGCATCCGCGCGCTCGGGCCCGACCGCGCCAGCGACATCGGCGCCTGGATCCTGCCGCGGCTCGCCCCGCTGATCGGCGCCAACCGCACCGGTTATGCCAATCTGAAGGCTGCCTATCCCGATAAGCCGGAGGCCGAGATCCGCGCCATCCTGCGCGGCGTCTGGGCAAATCTCGGCCGCACGTCCTTCGAATATGCCTGCATGGACGACCTGTGGGACTATGACCCCGCCCGTCCGAACCAGGGCCGCATCGTCACCGACGACGTGCCGCTCTACGAGCGCCTCCGCGACGACGGCAAGCCCGCCATCTTCTTCGCCGCCCATCTCGCCAACTGGGAGATGCCGGCGGTGGCCGCCGCGGCCCACGGGCTGGACACGACCTCGCTCTACCGCATGCCCAACAACCGCTTCGTCGCCCGCGCCATCCAGCGCATCCGCGGCCGCACCATGGGCAAGCTCGTCGCCTCCGGCGGGGGCGGCGTCCTCCAGCTCGCCCGCGAGCTCGAGGCCAGCAACCATGTCGGCATGCTCATCGACCAGCACCTTCACCGCGGCGTCGATGTCACCTTCTTCGGACGCCCGGCCAAGGCGAACCCCACCGCGGCGCGCCTTGCCCGCGAATTCGACTGCCCGGTCCATGGCGTGCGCGTCATCCGCCTGCCCGGCAACCGCTTCCGCCTGGAGGCGACGGAGGCGCTCGACCTGCCCCGCGACGCGGAAGGCCGCATCGACGTGAAGGGCGCCATGCAGATGATGACCGACGTCGTCGAGGGCTGGGTGCGCGAGCATCCCGAGCAATGGCTGTGGCTGCATCGCCGCTGGCGGTAAGGCCTATGGCGCCGCGTGCTGGTCCCTGATTACCTTTGGCATGGGGGACTGATTCCATCATGCTGGTGCCGCGCATTCGACAATCCTCGGCGAGGGTCACACTGCCCATGCAGGCCGCACCGCCGGTCAGCGGCATGTGGCGCTATGCGCTGCTGACGAGCGTCGGGCTCTGGAGCCTTGCCGGATCGGTCATCGTCCTCATCCGCTGACGACCCCGCGCATGGGCGCCATGCCGCCCCGCGGCGCGGCTAGGCGAAGCAGGCGCCTCGCCTTATGACTTTGCAGATCGCCGCACCCTGTCCACCGATGGATCCCCGAACCGCCGCATGACCTGGTCCATCGACGCCGTAGTCATCGGAGCGGGCGTTGTCGGCCTCGCCACAGCGCGACGGCTGGCGCTGGCGGGGCTCGAGACCCTCGTCATCGAGGCGGCGGACGCCATCGGCACCGGCACCTCCTCGCGCAACAGCGAGGTCATCCATGCCGGGCTCTACTATCCGACAGGCTCCATCAAGGCGACGGCCTGCCTGAGGGGCAAGGACCTGCTGTACCGCTACTGCGCCTCGCGCGGCGTCAAGGCGCTGGCCTGTGGCAAGCTGATGGTGGCGACCTCCGACGACCAGTTGCCGAAGCTTCAGGCCATCTGGGACCAGGCCCATGTCAACGGCGTGACCGGCCTGACCTGGATGACGCCAGACGAGGTGCGGGCCATGGAGCCCGAGGTCGCTTGCGTGAAGGCCTTCTTCTCGGCCACCACCGGCATCGTCGACAGCCACGGTGTCATGCTGGCGCTGCAGGGCGACCTCGAGGAGGCCGGCGGCATGGTCGCCTTCGAGGCCCCCGTCGTCTCCGCCGCCGTCACCCCGACCGGCATCCGCATCGTCACCGGCGGCGCGGAGCCGGCGGAGATCGAGGCCCGCATCGTCGTCAATGCCGCCGGCCATTTCGCCCCGAAGTTCCTGTCGGGCCTCGACGGCTTTCCCGCCGCGCATGTGCCGAAGCAATGGTACGCCAAGGGCAATTACTTCTCGCTGGTGGGTCGCCAGCCCTTCTCCCGCCTCGTCTATCCCATGCCCGACACGGCCGGCCTCGGCGTTCATGCGACCGTCGACCTGCAGGGCCGCTGCCGCTTCGGGCCGGATGTCGAATGGGTGGAGAGCGAGAGCGACCTCGTCGTCGATCCGCGCCGCTCGGAGGGCTTCTACGCCGCGATCCGCGCCTATTGGCCGGGCCTGCCGGACGATGCCCTCCAGCCCGATTATGCCGGCATCCGCCCGAAGCTCCACGGACCCGGCACGCCGATGCCCGACTTCCGCATCGACGGGCCTCAGCTGCATGGCACGGCGGGTCTCGTGAACCTCCTGGGGATCGAGAGCCCCGGCCTCACCGCCTCCCTCGCCATCGCCGACCTCGTCGCAAGCCGCCTCGACCTGCCCGCCCTGGAGACCGTGCCATGACTGACGCCGCTGCCGTTCTCGCCGAGGGCGCTCTCGCCACCGCCGCCGCCATCCGGGAGGGCCGGACCAGCGCCCGGGCGGTCGTCGAGACGACGCTCGCCCGCATCGCCGCCGAGAACGACCGGCTTCACGCCTTCATCGCCGTCATGGCCGACGAGGCCCGCGCCGAGGCCGACATGCTCGACGCCGTCCAGGCGCGCGGCCAGAGCCGCGGGCCCCTCCACGGCGTGCCGGTGGGCGTGAAGGACATCATCGATGTCGCCGGCCAGAAGACCCGCGCCGGCTCGGTCACCCGCGACCACCTCCCCGCGGTGACGGCGGATGCCTGGTGCGTCACGCGGCTGCGCGCGGCCGGCGCCATCGTCGTCGGCAAGACCCACACGGTGGAATATGCCTTCGGCGGCTGGGGCACGAACCCGATCGCCGGCACGCCGGTGAACCCCCACGACCGCGCGACGCCGCGCAATCCCGGTGGCTCCTCCTCCGGCACGGGCGTCGCGGTCGGCGCCGGGCTCGTTCCCATCGGCTTCGGCACCGATACGGGCGGTTCGGTGCGCCTGCCAGCCTCCTGGTGCGGCACGGTCGGCCACAAGACCTCCATGGGCCTCGTCAGCCGCGCCGGCGTCGTGCCGCTCGCCCTGCATTTCGACACGATCGGGCCGCTCGCCCGCACCGTCGCTGACGCCGCGGTGATGAGCCAGGTCATGCTCGGCTCCGATCCCGCCGACCCCTCGACCACCGGCGCACCGGGCCTCGACCTCCTCGCCGGCCTCGAGGCGGGCGTTGCCGGCCTCACCCTCGGCGTCGTCGAGCTCGACGCGTCCATCGCGGTCGATCCGGAGGTGGCGGCAGCGATCGCGAGGACCCATGCGGCGCTGGAAAAGGCCGGCGCGCGGCTCGTCACGGTACGGCTGCCGGAGACGCTCGCGACCTACACCACCGACTGCGGCGAGCTGATGATGGTCGAGGGCGCCCATCGCCACGGCGCGCTGGCGCGCGAAAATCCGCTGCGCCTCAGCCCTTGGGCGGCGAAGCGCATCGGCGGCGGCTTCGACATTCCGGCGACACGCTATTTCGCAGGCGTGGAGACGCGCAGCGCCCGGACGGCGGCCGCCAACGCGCTGCTGGCCGAAGGCGGCATCGACGCGCTGGTGCTGCCGACGACGCCCATTGCCGCCCAGCCCCTCACCGCGATCGACGAGGCCGGCCTGCCCGGCATCCTCACCCGCTTCGTGAACTATCTCGAATGGTGCGGCGTCTCGGTGCCCGTGGGCAAGACCGCTGCGGGTCTGCCCATCAGCTACCAGGTCGTCACCCCACGCTATTGTGACGCACGCGCCCTGCGCATCGCCCGCGCTGCCGAAAAGGCTGCTGGCGGACCGCTTCCCCTGCCCGTCTGACGCCTTTCGCACCAGTTTGCCCATTGGCGCCCCGGGGAGAACGAGGTTCTCCACCGAGGCTTTGCCGTGGCACCTTGAACCCCGTGCGTTTCTGCTCAAGGATTAAGCATTCTGCCCGACGCTCCGGCAACAAAGCCAGTGCGACGCTGAGGCAGGAGCATGAAGGCCGGACCAACCGGCCGTACGGGTCGGCTGGCATGTGGCTTGCCAGCATCCGTCAAGGAAGCATCAGGGAGACTTCGTATGCGAACCATGTTCCGCCCCGTCCTGTTGGCCGGTGCGCTCGCCATCGCCGGCGCACTCATGACGACCACGTCGCTCATGGCCCAGGAGAAGGTCCTGCGGATCGGCATGACTGCCGCCGATATTCCGCGCACACACGGCCAGCCCGACCAGGGCTTCGAGGGCAACCGGTTCACCGGCATCCCGATGTATGACGGGCTGGTCAACTGGGACCTGTCCAAGACCGATGGCCCCTCCGTCATCATTCCCGGCCTCGCCCTCTCCTGGGAGGTCGATGCGACCGACAAGAACAAGTGGGTTTTCAAGCTTCGTCCGGGCGTGAAGTTCCATGACGGCTCGGCCTTCAATGCGGCTGCCGTGGTCTGGAACGTCCAGAAGGTCCTGGACCAGAACGCCGCCCATTTCGACCAGAGCCAGGTCGGCGTCACGGTCTCGCGCATGCCGAACCTCCTCTCGGCCCGCGCCATCGACGACCTCACCGTCGAGCTGACGACGCGCAACCCGGATTCGTTCCTCCCCATCAACCTGACCAACCTGTTCATGGCGTCGCCCGCCCACTGGCAGAAGCTGCTCGGCGAGGTCCCCGCCTCGGTGACCGACCCGAAGGCCCGCGCCGCCGCGGCCTGGACGGCGTTCGCCGGCACGCCGTCGGGCACCGGCCCGTTCCGCGGCGTGCGTCTCGTGCCGCGCGAGCGTTTCGAGATGGTCGCCAACAAGGAGTACTGGGACACGGCGCGCCGCCCGAAGGTGGACCGTGTGGTGCTGCTGCCGCTCCCCGAGGCCAATGCCCGCACCGCGGCGCTGCTCTCCGGCCAGGTCGACTGGATCGAGGCTCCGGCGCCTGACGCCGTGGCGCAGATCACGTCGCGCGGCTTCAAGATGTACACCAACGCCCAGCCGCACGTCTGGCCCTGGCAGTTCTCCTTCCGCGAGGGCTCGCCCTTCGTCGATCGCCGCGTGCGCCATGCCGCCAATCTCTGCATCAACCGCGATGAGCTGAAGACTCTGCTGAGCGGTCTGATGGAGGTGCCGCGCGGTACCTACCCGCCGGGCCATCCGTGGTGGGGCAACCCGACCTTCGAGATCAAGTATGACCTCGCCACCGCCCGTCGCCTGATGACCGAAGCTGGCTACTCCGCCCAGCGCCCGGTCAATGTGAAGGTGCTGACCTCTGCATCGGGCTCCGGCCAGATGCAGCCCATCGTGATGAACGAGTGGCTGCAGCAGGCGCTGAAGGAGTGCTTCTTCAACGTCGAACTCGAAGTCGCCGAGTGGAATGCGGTCTTCAACAACTGGCGTGAGGGTGCTGGCTCGCCCGGCTCGCGCGGCGCCAATGCCACGAACGTCACCTTCTCTGCGATGGACCCGTTCTTCGGCATGATGCGTTTCGTGACGCGTCAGGCGAACCCGCCGGCCTCCAACAACTGGGGCTTCTTCAACTTCGACGAGTTCGACCAGCTCGCCGCGACCGCACGCTCGACCTTCGACGATGCCGGCCGCGACCGGGCGCTCGCCGCGCTCCACAAGCGGATCGTCGAAGAGGCGCCGTTCCTCTGGGTCGCCCATGACGTCGGCCCGCGCGCCATGTCGGCCCGCGTCACCGGCGTGGTCCAGCCGCGCTCCTGGTTTATCGACATCACCACGATGGACATCCGTCCGGGGTCCTGATCCCGAGCGACATGATCGACCGGGCGGCGGCTCGCCGCCGCCCGGTTCCATTCCCCCGAACAGCGAGGCTCACATGGTTCTGCTCGACCGCCGGACGATGATGTCCGGCATGCTCGGCACCGCCGCGGCCTCAACCCTCGACCTGACGGGGCTCCGGGCCCAGGGCTCCGGCACGCTGCGGATCGCGATGACCGCGTCGGACATCCCCTTGCCGAACGGCCAGACCGACCAGGGCGCCGAGGGCATGCGCTTCGTCGGTTACAATGTCTTCGACAGCCTCATTCTCTGGGACCTGACAAAGGCCGACGCGCCAGGCGGCCTCGTGCCGGGCCTTGCCACGGCATGGCGCGTGGACCCCTCCGACCCGACCCGGTGGATCTTCACCCTGCGCCCCGGCGTCACCTTCCATGACGGCTCGGCCTTCGACGCGGCGGCGGTCGTCTGGAACTTCGACAAGATCCTCAAGGCCGATTCCCCCCAGCACGACCCGCGCCAGGCCGGACAGGGCCGGACCCGCATCCCCTCGGTGAAGAGCTACCGCGCCATCGACCCGATGACGGTCGAGTTCGTGTCCGCGGCGCCGAATGCGCTCTTTCCCTACGAGATCTCCTGGATCCTGATGTCCTCCCCCGCCCAGTGGGAGAAGGTCGGCCGCAACTGGGACAATTTCCTGAGGAGCCCGTCCGGGACCGGTCCCTGGAAGGTCGATCGCTACACACCGCGCGAGCGCCTCGAGCTCACCCCGAATACGGCCTACTGGAACCCGGCGCGGCGGCCGAAGCTCGACCGTGTCGTGCTGGTGCCCATGCCCGAGCCGAACGCCCGCACCGCCGCCCTGCTCGCCGGCCAGGTCGACTGGATCGAGGCCCCGGCGCCGGACGCGCTGCAGCAGTTGCGCGCCCGCGGGATGCAGATCACCTCGAACGTCTATCCGCACAACTGGACCTGGCATTTCTCCCGGGTGGAGGGATCGCCCTGGAACGACATCCGCGTGCGCAAGGCGGCGAACCTTGCCGTGGACCGCGCCGGCATGGTCGAGCTGCTCGGCGGCATGATGCTCCCCGCCCGCGGCCTCGTGCCGCCGCAGAGCCCGTGGTTCGGCAAGCCCTCCTTCGAGGCCAAGACCGACATCCCCGCCGCCCTCAAGCTGATGGCGGAGGCAGGCTACAGCCCGGCGAAGCCGCTCTCGGTGAAGGCGATTATCTCGCCCTCGGGGTCCGGCCAGATGCAGCCGCTCGCCATGAACGAGCTCATCCAGCAGAACCTCCAGGAGATCGGCATCAAGGTCGAGTTCGAGGTGATGGACTGGAACGCATTGGTGAGTTCCTGGCGGGCCGGCGCGAAGCACGCCTCCTCGCGCGGCGCCCATTCCACCAACTCCTCCTATTTCAGCCAGGACCCCTTCACCGCGCTGATCCGCCACCTCGACACCACGCTGGTTCCGCCCGCCGGCACCAACTGGGGCTACTATCTCGATGCCGACATGGATGCGCGCTTCGCCGCCATCCGCGCCGCCTTCGATCCGGCCGCCCAGCTCGCCGCCATCCAGCGGGCCCATGAGAAGATCGTCGACGAGGCCCTCTTCCTCTTCGTCGCCCACGACGTCGCGCCCCGCGCCCTCTCACCCCGCGTGAAGGGCTTCGTGCAGGCACAGAACTGGTACCAGGACATCGTCCAGGTCACCCTCGGATGACGCCGACCGCAAGGCTTGATGCATGCTGATCTATCTGGGCAAACGGCTCGTCTACACGATCCCGATCGTCATCGGCGTGTCGATCGTCTGCTTCGCGCTGGTGCATATCGCGCCGGGCGATCCGCTCGTCTCCGTGCTGCCGCCGGACGCCTCCGAGCAGCTCAAGCAGCAGATGATGAAGGCCTACGGCTTCGACCGGCCCTATTACGAGCAGTTCCTCCTGTGGTGCTGGCGCGCCATCCAGGGTGATCTCGGCACCTCCATCGCCACCGGCCGCGCCGTCGCGAGCGAGGTGATGCGGGCCGTGCGCAACACCCTGCTGCTGGCGGTCGTCGCCACCTTCATCGGCTTCTTCTTCGGCCTGCTCTTCGGCTTCGTCGCCGGCTATTTCCGCAACAGCGCCATCGACAAGATCGCCTCGATCCTCTCGGTCATCGGCGTCTCCGTGCCGCATTACTGGCTCGGCATGGTGCTGGTCATCATCTTCTCCGCCCAGCTCAACTGGCTTCCCCCCACCGGAGCCGGCCCCGGCGGCTCGGCGGAATGGCGGCCTGACTGGGCGCATTTCCGCCACCTGATCCTGCCCGCCGTGACCATGAGCGTCATTCCCATGGGCATCGTCGCGCGCACCATCCGCGCCCTCGTCGCCGACATCCTCAGCCAGGACTTCGTGCCGGCGCTGCGGGCGAAAGGCCTCTCCGAACTCGGCATCTTCGGCCATGTGGTGAAGAATGCCGCGCCGACCGCCCTGGCCGTCATGGGCCTGCAGCTCGGCTATCTCCTCGGCGGCTCGATCCTCATCGAGACGGTGTTCTCCTGGCCGGGCACCGGCTTCCTGCTCAACGCCGCCATCTTCCAGCGCGACCTGCCGCTGCTGCAGGGGACAATCCTCGTCCTCGCTCTGTTCTTCGTGCTCCTCAATCTCATCGTCGACGTCGTGCAGACGGCGATCGATCCCCGCATCCAGAGGAGCTGAGCCATGACGTCCCTCTCCTCGCTCATGCCGCAGGACCCGGCGAAGACCATCGCCCCGATCGAGAAATCGCCGGGCTACTGGGCCGGCGTCATCCGCCGCTTCGGCAAGGACAAGCTTGCCATCGCCGCCGGCATCGTCGTGCTCATCCTCTTGCTCATCGCCGTCTTCGCGCCGCTGCTCGCGCCGATGGACCCCTATGCCGGCCGCACCATCCGCCGCCTGCGCCCTGTCGGCACCGATGGCTTCCCGCTCGGCACCGACGAACTCGGCCGCGACATGCTCTCGCGCCTCATCTACGGCGCCCGCTACTCCCTGATGATGGGCGTGGCGCCGGTCATCATGGCCTTTGGCATCGGCAGCCTCATCGGCATCATTGCCGGCTATGTCGGCGGCAAGACCAACACGGCGATCATGCGCACCATCGACGTGTTCTACGCCTTCCCCTCGGTGCTGCTGGCCGTGGCGCTCTCCGGCGCGCTCGGGGCCGGCATCCAGAACGCCCTGGTCTCGCTGACCGTCGTCTTCATCCCGCCCATCGCCCGCGTGGCGGAGGCGGTGACCACGCAGGTGCGCAACCGCGACTATGTCGAGGCGGCGCGCGCCTCGGGTGCGAAGGCGCTGACCATCATCCGCGTCCACGTCCTCGGCAACGTGCTCGGCCCCATCTTCGTCTATGCGACCGGCCTCATCTCCGTGTCGATGATCCTTGCCTCGGGCCTGTCCTTCCTCGGCCTCGGCGTCCGCCCGCCCGAGCCTGAATGGGGCCTGATGCTCAACACGCTGCGCACCGCCATCTACAACCAGCCGCTGGTCGCGGCCTTGCCCGGCATGATGATCTTCATCACCTCCATCTCCTTCAACGTCCTGGCCGATGGCCTGCGAAACGCCATGGATGTCAAGGTATGACGAAGCCCCTGCTCACGGTCCGCGGCCTGGTCAAGCACTTCCCCATTGCCGGCGGGCTCTTCGGCCCGAAGAAGGTGGTGCGCGCCGTCGATGACATCGCCTTCGACGTCATGGATGGCGAGACGCTCGGCATCGTCGGCGAGTCCGGCTGCGGCAAGTCGACCACCGCCCGCCTGCTCATGCACCTGATGGACCCCACCGCCGGCGAGATCCTCTTTGACGGCGCCAAGGTCGGCACGCCCGATCTGTCGCTGACGGAGTATCGCCGCCAGGTGCAGATGGTCTTCCAGGACAGCTACGCCTCGCTGAACCCGCGCCTGACCATCGAGAGCTCCATCGCCTTCGGACCGCAGGTCCATGGCGTGCCGCAGCGCGAAGCCATCGAGCGCGCCCGCGACCTCCTCGCCAAGGTCGGCCTCGAGCCCTCGCGCTTCGCCGGCCGCTATCCGCACGAGCTCTCCGGCGGCCAGCGCCAGCGCATCAACATCGCCCGGGCGCTCGCGCTGCGGCCGAAGATCGTCATCCTCGACGAGGCGGTCTCGGCGCTGGACAAGTCGGTGGAAGCGCAGGTGTTGAACCTGCTCCTCGATCTCAAAGACGAGTTCAAGCTCACCTATGTCTTCATCTCCCACGACCTCCACGTGGTCCGCTACATGTCGGACCGGGTCATGGTGATGTATCTCGGCAAGGTCGCGGAGATCGGCCCGTCGGAGGCGATCTTCGACGACCCCTTCCATCCCTATTCGGCGGCGCTCACCCGCTCCATGCCGACCATGGACCCGGACAACCGCACCAACGAGGCACCGCTCTTTGGCGATCCGCCGAACCCCATCGATCCGCCGCCGGGCTGCCGCTTCCACACCCGCTGTTCGCTGGCCGAAGGCGTCTGCGCCCAGCGCGAGCCGGTGCTGACCCGCGCCGCGGAACTGCACGACGTCGCCTGCCTGCGCTCCGAACCCGGCTCCGGCCACAGCGCCGCGCCCGCCGTGGCCGCGTGAGGAGACATCATGGCCATTCCTCCCCTCGTCGATATCCGCGACCTGCACGTCACCTTCACCGGCGGTCCGAAGCCGATCCGCGCCATCAACGGCGTCGATCTGAGCCTCGAGCGCGGTGAGACCCTCGCCATCCTCGGTGAATCCGGCTCGGGCAAGTCGGTGACGCTGCGCGCCATGCTGCGCCTCAACCCCGAGAAGCGCACCAAGGTCGAAGGCTCCATCACCGTCGGCGGCAAGGACGTGCTCGCCCTCGGCTCCAAGGACCTGCAGGCCTTCCGCGGCCGCGACGTCTCGATGATCTTCCAGGAGCCGGCGCTCGCCCTCGATCCGGTCTATACGCTCGGCCATCAGATCGCCGAGACCATCGTCAAGCATGACGGCGGGTCCTGGGACGATGCCCGCAAGCGCGCCCTCGACCTGTTCGAGCGCGTCCGCATCCCCTCGCCCGAGCGGCGCCTCGACAACTATCCGCACGAGATGTCGGGCGGCATGCGCCAGCGGGCCATGATCGCGCTCGCCCTCGCCTGCAATCCGAAGGTCCTGCTGGCCGACGAGCCGACGACGGCGCTCGATGCGACGGTGCAGATCCAGATCCTGCTGCTGGTGCGCGAGCTGCAGCGCGAGTTCGGCATCGCCGTGATGTTCGTCACCCACGATATCGGCGTCGCCGTCGAGGTCGCCGACCGGGTGGCGGTCATGTATGGCGGCCGCATCGTCGAGACGGGGCCGATCCGCGACATCCTCAACGCGCCGCGCCACCCCTACACGATCGGCCTTTTGAAGAGCCGCGCCCACGGCGCCATGACCAAGGGCCAGCGGCTCGACGCCATTCCCGGCTCGCCGCCGGACCTCGCCAACCTGCCGCCGGGCTGTTCCTTCGCGCCGCGCTGCAAGCTGGCTCTGCCCGCCTGCAGCGAGTCGACGCCCGATCCCGTCGAGGTCGGCTCCGGCCACATGGCCCGGTGCTTCCGCACCGAGGCGACGGCGCCGGTGCCGGCCTGAGGTTTTGGACACGCGGCCTCAACGGGCCTCGCCGTCCCGCGCCCCTTCAATGTCGACGTGCCACCAACGCGGCCGGCCGCCGCGATAGGAATGACCGGTGGGTCGCAACCCCCTCGCGGTCGGCTTGTCGAAGACGCCGAGCAGCAGGGCGACCGTCGGCTTGTCGTCGATGGCTCCGAGCGTGCTGCCACAGGTCCGGCAAAAGGCTCGGCTGGAGCCGGCTGAGGACCGGAACGTCGCCGGCGGGCCGGCCGGTCCGGTCCAGGCGATCGCCTCGCGGGGGAACTCCACCCAGCAGACGGTCAAGGCGCCGGTGTGCCGCTGGCACATGCGGCACGAACAGGTATGCGGATTGAGCGCGGTCCCCGTCGCCTCGAAGCGGACGTCGCCGCACAGACAGCCGCCGCGATACTGAATCTTCGGCATGCCAGCCATCCTCCGCTCAAACCGGTGCGGACCATGCCAGATGGAGGGCGGCGCGCCCCGCCGCGGATCGTCGCAGCGACTCTCGCACGCGCGCGTCGGCTAGGGCGTGCGCCGGTAGATGCCAGAGAAGGTGACGTTGGCACCGCCACAGCGCAGGTTGTCGCTGACCAGCAGCCAGGGACCGACGAGCTGCATCCGCATCTTGCAGGCGGTCTCCTCGCCCTTGTCATAGGGCAGCGTGCCGTCCGCTCCCTCGGTAAAGGCGAGCCGTGTTGGCCCGTCGCTCCCCGTGCGCGGCACCGTCGCCGAGAAGTCGCCGATATTCACCGCCCCGCGCCGCAGCCGCTCCGGGTCCTGGGCGCCATAGGTCGCCTGCCCGTCCAATTGCCAGTTGGCGCCGTCGCGGCGGATGGCGATGGACTGTTCAGGCCCGGACCGCCACTTGCCGACGAAGTCCGGATCATTGGCCGGCGGCAGGGTGATGAGCCCGGCCTCGGGCAACCAGCCGGTGCGCGCCTGGCCGTTGGAGGCGAGGTACATGGCGCAGCGGAAGGCCTCGTGGCGGCGGCCGGCAATGACGCCATTGCCGGGCACCAGATAGGCGCGCTCGCGGCAGGCCTCTTCCGATGACGGGCAACCCGCCTGGTCGGTCGCGTTCTTCAGGAAGTTGAGACGGGCGCCCTCGTTGCGCACCAGCGCGGCCTCCAGCCCCGCCTGTGCGGTGAAGACCTCGGAGCGGCAGTCGCCTTCCGCCGGTTCCGCCAGGGCGGCAATGGGCAGACAACAGAAAGCGACGATGATCGGAATGCGCACGCCCGCGAACTCCCGGATGGGTTGCGATGATCTGGTTCTGGATGCGGAGCGTTTCCGCTTCATTACGTCGGCTGCGGCGTGGCAGCATGTGTGATCACCCGCCGAGCCTCGAGCCCCATGCACCTGACCATCGTCAACCCGAACACCACCGCCTCCATGACCCACACCATTGGCGAGGCCGCCCGCGCGGTCGCAGCGCCGGGAACCGTGATCGAGGCGGTCAATCCCGAGCACGGGCCGGCCTCCATCGAGGGCTATTACGACGAGGTCCATGCCATTCCTGGCATGCTCGCGGAGATGCGGGCGCGGCCGGGCGCCGACGCCTTTGTCATCGCCTGTTTCGACGACACGGGGCTTGAGGCCGCACGCTCCCTCATGGACGCCCCGGTCATCGGCATCGGCGAGGCGGCGATGCACCTCGCGACCCTCGTTGCCGGACGATTCTCGGTGGTGACCACCCTCGCCGTCTCGGTGCCGGCGCTGGAGCACAACGTCCACAAATACGGCTTCTCCCATCGCTGCGGCCGCGTCCGCTCCTGCGAGGTGCCGGTGCTCGAGCTCGAGGATCCTGCCTCCGGCGCCTACGGACTGATCTCCGCCGAGATCTCCCGCGCCAAGACGGAGGATCGCGCCGAGGCCATCGTGCTGGGCTGCGCCGGCATGGCCGATCTCGCCGCGCGGCTCTCCGCCGAACACGGCATTCCCGTCATCGACGGCGTGGCGGCGGCGGTGAAGCTCGCCGAGAGCCTCCATGCCCTTGGCCTGAAGACCTCCAAGGCCTGCGGCTATGCCCCGCCGCGGCCCAAGGCCTATCGCGGCATGTTCGCCCCGGCTGCGGTCGCAACGGACGGTTAAGGCCGGCAGGCTAGGCTGTCGCGGTTCGCCCTCCATCCGCGGAGCCTACGTGAATACCGCCGCCACCCCGGAACGACGCACCGTCCAGCGGTCGCGCACCTTCTGGAAGGGAACAATCCTGTTCCCCGGCGGCCTGCGCTCGACCGAATGCACGGTGCGCAATTTCACGACCCAGGGCGCCCGGCTCGACTGCGGCGGCGTTGGCGACATTCCCGACCATTTCGACCTGAAAATCCCGCAGAAGGGCGAGACCTTCCCGTGCCAGGTGATCTGGCGTCGCCTCCCGGAGATCGGCGTCGCCTTTGTCGCCGCCACCGGAACGGCGGCCGACAGCCTCACCGAGAAGCTGCGCCTGCTCGAACTGCAGAACCGCAAGCTGCTGCGCCGCCTCAACGAGCAGGACTGACGCACAGCCGCCCTGCCATGCCGGCGGCCGGCTTGCCTCTTGCACCGCGCCGGGGGATGGGACCTCATCGAGCCGTCCCGCGGAGCCTGTGATGCCCTCCAAAGCCGCCATCATCCAGCCGATCCTCATGGCCGCCGTCATGGCCTTTCTGATGACCGCGCTGATCACCTGGCTGAACCTCGGCTTTCCGCCGGACTACCTGCGCAAATGGCTGACGGCCTTCGTCATCGCCTGGCCCGCTGCAGCGGTCGCCGCCTATATCGCCATCCCCATCGCGAAGCGGCTGACCGGGCGGATCGTCGGTTTCCTCGAGGCGCGGGGCCTGTGACGGGGCCGCTGGCCGCAGCGGATCGTTTCGCGGCGGCGGCGACGCCGGCCCGGCTCGCCCTGTCGCTGCTGGCCGTCCTCGCCGCCTATGCGCTCGTCGCTCTTGTCCATGCCCCGATCGAGGCGGCGATCCGCGATGGCGCCTGCGCCGGCCTCGACTGCCTGCGCCCGACCCGGCCCGACACCCGCCATGGCGGCTACGGCGCCGCCGATTTCCGCCTCTATCTTGATGCCGTCTGGGGCCTGCGGCACAGGGCCCTTCTCGGGGTGCTTGCCGACCTGCCGCTGATCGCCGCCGTGACGGCCGCGCTGCTCTGTGGCGCCGGGCTCGCCCGCCGCGGCATCCCTCTGGGCGAGCGCACGGAAGCGCTCCTCGTCGGCATCCCGCTGGCCTATGCGGCGGCGGACCTTCTCGAAAACCTCGCGCTGGCCGTCGCCTATGCCGGCCTCGCCGACATGGCGCCGGTGCTGCCCTGGCTCACCGCCCTGAAATTCGGCACCGCTGTTGCCAGCGGTGCCGTGAGCGGGATCATCGGCCTGATGCGGCTCGCAGCCTGAAGGGCGGCCTCAGGCGGCCGGCGGTCAGGTGAGGGTCGAGAGGCCGCGCAGCAGCGCCGTCACGCCGATATCGAGCAGATGCTCCGGCTCGGCGAGGCCGCCCGGTGTCGCGATCGAATCCGGCGACGACAGCGAGGCAAGCCCATGGGTCAGCGCGAAGACCAGCAGCGCCGCCGACCGGACCTTCGCCGGATCCGTGCTGCCCAGATACTGGCCGACGGCCCGCTCCAGCGCCGCGAAACCGGGGTCGTCCCCGCTCGGCGTGGAACCGGGATGGCCGGTATTGAACATGGCGGCGTAGTAGGCCGGTTCCTCGCGGGCGAAGGCGAGATAGGCCCGCCCCATCGATAGAAAGCCATCCTTGCCGCCCGCGGCCGCCGCAGCACCAAGCCTGCGGCCGAGTTCGCCGAAGCCCTGCAAGGCCACCTCGCGCAGCAGCGCCTGACGGTCCTTGAAGTGGCGGTAGGGCGCCGCCGGCGAGACGCCCGCGAGCTTGGCCGCATCGGAGAGCGTGAAGCCCGCCGGTCCGCGTTCGGCGATGAGCCGCCGCGCCGCCTCGAGGAGCACCTCGCGCAGGTTGCCGTGATGGTAGCCGCGCCGCTCGGCGAGGGTCTTGTCGGGTTCGGATGCCATGATGTGAAGATCCGTGACATTTTCACACCGCCGCGTCAAGGCACGCGTCACATGGCCCTGCGCCGGCGAAAGGTCAGGAACCCTCACCCGTCGGCTGGCGTTGACCAGCGAGGATTCATCAATCCTGTCAAATGGGAGCAGCGGCGTGGCGCGGCATTCGGTCATGGGGGCCTGTGGAAACGACGATTCCGCTTGGCCGGCACCGGAGTCCGGCCTTACGCTTCATTTCCCGGTTCCTGAAAGGGAGGTCAGCCGTGGTTTACGTGCGTCACGTCAACATCGTTGCCGCGTGCGCCGCATTCGCCTTCGTCGGCGCCATCGTCCTGGGAGCGTTCTGACCCGGACATCTCATAGGCCGGTCCCGGCCTCCACCGCATTGCGCATGGGCGGCCCGCGCCGCCGAGCCTGTCGCGTCACCCGCTCATCATCTCATTCACCATGCCGGATGTTTCCGGTCGCAGGCCACGCCGCGACATCGGCGTGCAATGGTGGCCGGGTAGTCCCATCGGCGATCCACGGGAGGATCGGCCGATGATCGCCTTCATCTCCGCAAGGGCCGGCATGGCCCTGGCAGTCCTCGCCCTTGGCGGCGTCCTCACCGGGACGGGTCCGGCGGGCGCACAGGACAGCGACGAGTTCTACCGCATCGCCCGCGGCGAGAGCGGCAGGCGCCCCGTCGCCGCCACGCCCTCCGGTGGCTTCAACCCGTTCGGCCTTTTCGGCGGTGGCGGACGCCGCGAGACGCCCGAAATCATCGTCCGCCCCCGCGAGGGGCGCGACCAGCGCCCGCGCGACAATGCAGAACAGTCGCGCAGCGATACCGGCGAGAATGTCGGCGGTCCGCGCGCCTACTGCGTGCGCACCTGCGACGGCTTCTTCTTCCCCATGGGTCCGGCGACCTCCGGCGCCGCGCGCGATACCCAGCAGGCAAGCTGCAATGCCATGTGTCCCGGCGCCGAGACGGTGCTCTATTCGGTCGCGCGGCAGGGCACGATCGAGGAAGCGACCAATGCCCGCGGCCAGCCTTATGCGGCGCTGCGCACTGCCTTCCGCTTCCGCCAGAGCATCGAGCGCTCCTGTTCCTGCCAGAGCATGGCGACCAGCGGCCTTGCCCGCCTGCCCGTCACACACGACCCGACGCTGCGCCCCGGCGACGTCGTCGTCACCGAGGAGGGCGCGCGCGTGTTTCGCGGCGGCGCTCGCTTCCCCTATAGAGCCCAGGATTTCGTCTCGGCGCGCGCCTATGGGCGCCTTCCTGCCGACCTGCGCCGCCGGGTCGATGAGATCGAGGCAGGGCTCGCCACGAGCGGTTCGACCCGCTTTCCAGCCCGTTCTGCCGATGCCGGCACGGTGTCGCCGCCCTCCCCCGTCTCCATCCCGGTGACGCCGGCCAGCAACGCTCCGGTCAGGGTGATCGACATCAGCCAGAGCCGCAGCGCAGCGCTGCCCTGACTCCGTCGTGCCGCGTCGATGCCACCCATTGATCGTGACCCGCCGCTGCGGTAGAAGCCTGCGCCCTGACCGCAGGGGCGTGGCATGGCCAGGGGGCACCGCCACAATCCGCCGTCGATGCGAAATCCGGAGACTAGTCCCGTTCGCCGCGGGGCCAAGACTTGCCGAACCCGGTGGTTCGGTCCCACCTTCGACGCATGACCGGTAAAGCGACCGATCCTACAAGGTTTCACACCAATGGCACACGACAGGACGACCGGTTCCGCGCCGGTCGAACAGGGCGGTGAAGCAGCAGCGAAGGCGCCGGTCGCCGGCGACGCGCCGCATGCCGTCGATGCCAATGGCCACAATGGCGGCCCGGCCCACACGCAGGCGAGCTTCTGGGGCCTGCTCGTCGGCTCCATCGGCGTCGTCTATGGCGACATCGGCACCAGCCCGCTCTACGCCTTCCGCGAGGCGGTGATGGCAGCCACGGGACATGGTGCGGGGGCACCGAGCCGCGAGATCGTCCTCGGCGTCCTGTCGCTGATCCTCTGGTCGCTGATCCTCATCATCACCGGCAAATATGTCCTTCTGCTCCTGCGCGCCGACGACAAGGGCGAGGGCGGCATCCTCACCCTGGTGGCGCTCGCCCAGCGCGCCATCGGCAAGCGAAGCTATGCGGTTGCGCTGCTCGGCATGGCGGGTGCCGCCCTGTTCTACGGCGACGCGGCCATCACCCCGGCCATCTCTGTGCTCTCGGCGCTCGAGGGCCTGAAGCTCGTCACCCCCGTCTTCGAGCCCTACATCCTGCCCCTCACCGTGGTGATCATCGTCGGCCTCTTCGCCGTCCAGAGCCACGGAACTGCGAGCGTCGCCCGCTTCTTCGGGCCGATCTGCGTCGTCTGGTTCGTGGCGATGGCTCTTATCGGGCTCATCCACATCGCCGATGACTTTGGCGTCTTCCTCGCCTTCAACCCCTATTACGGCATCGTCTTCCTTGCCAATCACGGCACGATCGGCCTGCTCGCCCTTGGCGCTGTGTTCCTGGCAGTGACCGGCGGCGAGGCGCTTTACACCGACATGGGCCATTTCGGCCGCAAGCCGATCCAGTGGGCCTGGTTCTGCCTCGTTTTCCCGGCGCTGACGCTGAACTATCTGGGCCAGGGCGCCATGGTTCTGGCCGATCCAACAAAGCTCGCCAACCCGTTCTATCTCCTCGCTCCCTCATGGGCACTGCTGCCGATGGTGGTGCTCGCCACCCTCGCCACCATCATCGCCAGCCAGGCCGTCATCACCGGCGCCTTCTCGCTGACGCGGCAGGCGATCCAGCTCGGCCTGCTGCCGCGCATGGCGATCCGCCACACTTCCGAGGAACATTCCGGCCAGATCTACATGCCCGCGGTGAACTGGGGCCTGCTGATCGGTGTGCTGGCGCTGGTGCTGCTGTTCAAATCCTCGTCGAGCCTTGCCTCGGCCTATGGCATCGCCGTCACTGCGACCATGTTCATCACTGCCGTACTGGCCTGGTTCGTCGTCCGGCAGCTGTGGAAGTGGAACATGGCGCTGGCTATCACCATCATGGTACCGCTCATCGTCATCCACTTCATCTTCTTCGGCGCCAATATGCTGAAGCTTGTGGACGGCGGCTGGGTGCCGCTCGTCATAGGCGCGGTGATCATGTTCCTGATGCTGACCTGGCGGAAGGGCACCGAAATCCTCGCCGAGAAGACGCGCCGCATCGAGGTGCCGCTGGTCGACCTGCTGAAGAGCTTCGACAAGCGGCCACCGCACCAGGTCGCGGGCACCGCGGTGTTCCTCACCTCCGACCAGTCCTATGCGCCGGCCTCGCTGCTGCACAACCTCAAGCACAACAAGGTGCTGCACGAGCACAACGTCTTCCTCGCCGTGAAGAGCGTCGACACGCCGCGCGTGCCCGACAGCGAGCGCGTCAGCTACGAGAAGATCAACGACCGCTTCTCCCGCCTCACCGTGCGCTTCGGCTACATGGAGACGCCGCACGTGCCGAAGGCGCTCATCGCCTGCAAGAAGCTGGGGCTGAAGTTCGACATGATGTCGACCTCGTTCTTCCTGTCGCGCCGGCACCTCAAGGCCTCGGGCAAGCTCGGCATGCCGCTGTGGCAGGACTACATCTTCATCGGCATGGCAGTGAACGCCAATTCGGCCTCGGACTATTTCCACCTGCCGACAGGACGGGTGGTCGAGGTCGGCACGCAGGTGACGATCTGAGGCGGGTCAGGGCCGCGGTGGGAAGCCCGCCGGCGGCCAGAGGCGCTTCAACGGCTCGAGCCCGGGAAGCGGCGGCGCTTCGCTGAGCGGCTTGATCGGACGCTACGCGCAAGGGCCTGGCCGCTGCGCCACGCATCGCGGGCCAAAGCACGGGCCACCGGGGATGCCAAGCGACGGCCGGGGGTGGAACCGGCCGTCACCGCTTCACTCCGCGGCCTGGCTGAGATTGCGCAGCAGGGCCGGATCGTAGTTCAGCACTGGGGCGAGCCAGCGCTCGGCCTCCTCCACCGTCCAGCCCTTGCGGGCGGCATAGTCCTCGACCTGATCGCGCTCGACCCGGCCGACACCGAAATACTCGCTGTCCGGATGGGAGAAGTAGAGGCCGGAGACCGAGGAGCCCGGCCACATGGCGCGGCTCTCGGTGAGGCGGACGCCGATGGCGCGCTCGGCATCGAGCAGGCGGAACAGCGTGTCCTTCTCGGTGTGGTCGGGCTGTGCCGGATAGCCCGGCGCCGGGCGGATGCCGCGATACTGCTCGAGGATCAGCTCCTCGTTCGACAGCACCTCGTCGGTGGCATAGCCCCACAGCTCCTTGCGGACGAGCTGGTGCATCCGCTCGGCGAAGGCCTCGGCGAGGCGGTCGGCCAGCGCCTTGGCGAGGATGGACGAATAATCGTCCTTCTGGTCCTCGAACCGTTTCGAGATCGCCTCCTCGCCGATGCCGGCGGTGACGACGAAACCGCCGATCCAGTCGGCCTTGCCGGCCGGCGCCACGTAGTCCGCCAGCGCCATATGGGCGCGGTCGCGACCCTCGCGCCGGGCGATCTGCTGGCGCAGGCTGTGCAGCCGGGCGATCTCCTTGCGGCGGGTCTCGTCGGCATAGAGCACCATGTCGTCGCCGGCGCGGTTGGCCGGCCAGAAGCCGACCACGGCCTTCGCCGTCAGCCACTTTTCGCCGACGATCCGCTGCAGCATGACCTGCGCGTCCTTGAAGAGGTTGCGCGCGGCCTCGCCATAGGTGTCGTCGTCGAGGATGACGGGATAGCGGCCCTTCAGCTCCCAGGTCTGGAAGAACGGCGTCCAGTCGATGCAGGAGACGAGGTCGGCGAGGTCGTAATCCTCGAAGACGCGGGTGCCGGTGAAGCGCGGCTTCGGCGGATTGTAGGCCTCGAAATCGAGCTTCAGCGCATTGGCGCGGGCATCCGCCAGCGGCAGGCGCTGCTTGGTCTGCTCGCCGCGCAGATGCGCCTCGGCGATCTTGGCATATTCGGTGCGGATGTCGGCGATGTAGCCGCCCCTCTGCTCCTCGGACAGCAGCGCCGAGGCAACGCCCACCGCGCGCGAGGCGTCGAGCACATAGACGGTCTGGCCGCGCGAATAGTTCGGGTGGATCTTCACCGCGGTGTGGACGCGCGAGGTGGTGGCCCCGCCGATCAGCAGCGGAATGTTGAAGCCCTCGCGCTCCATCTCGGAGGCGACATGCACCATCTCGTCGAGCGAGGGGGTGATGAGGCCCGACAGGCCGATCATGTCGACCTCGTGCTTGCGCGCCTCGTCGAGGATGCGCTGGGCCGGCACCATGACGCCCAGGTCGATGACCTCGTAATTGTTGCACTGGAGCACGACGCCGACGATGTTCTTGCCGATATCGTGGACGTCGCCCTTGACCGTCGCCATGAGGATCTTGCCGGCGGCCGGCTTGTCCACCAGCCCCATGTCGCGCTTTTCCTGCTCGAGGAACGGCTGGAGATAGGCCACTGCCTGCTTCATCACGCGGGCAGACTTCACCACCTGCGGCAGGAACATCTTGCCGGCTCCGAACAGGTCGCCGACATGGTTCATGCCGTCCATCAGCGGGCCTTCGATGACGTGGAGGGGGCGCACCGCCTGCTGGCGGGCCTCCTCGGTATCCTGCTCGATGAACTCGGTGATGCCGTGGACGAGCGAATGGGTCAGGCGCTCGCCGACCGGCTTCTCGCGCCAGGACATGTCCTTCTTGTTGTCCTGCTGGGCCGAACCATCGCCCTTGAAGCGAGCGGCGGCATCCACCATCCGCTCGGTGGAGTCGGGACGGCGGTTGAGGATGACATCCTCGCAGAGTTCGCGCAGCTCCGGGTCGATCTGGTCATAGACCGGCAGGGCGCCGGCATTGACGATGCCCATATCCATGCCAACGCGGATGGCGTGGAACAGGAAGACCGAGTGCATCGCCGCGCGCACCGGCTCGTTGCCGCGGAAGGCGAAGGACAGGTTCGAAACGCCGCCGGAGACATGGGCGTGCGGCAGGTTCTGCCGGATCCATTTGGTCGCCTCGATGAAGTCGACGCCGTAATTGTTGTGCTCCTCGATGCCGGTCGCCACCGCGAAGACGTTGGGATCGAAGATGATATCCTCGGGCGGAAAGCCGACCTGGTCGACGAGGATGCGATAGGCGCGCTCGCAGATCTCGATCTTGCGCTGGAACGTGTCGGCCTGGCCGACCTCGTCGAAGGCCATGACGACGACGGCCGCGCCGTAGCGGCGGACCTTCTTCGCCTGCTCGATGAACTTCTCCTCGCCCTCCTTCATGGAGATCGAATTGACGATGGCCTTGCCCTGCACGCATTTCAGGCCGGCCTCGATCACCTCCCACTTGGAGCTGTCGACCATGACCGGCACGCGCGCGATGTCGGGCTCGGCGGCCATGAGGTTGAGGAAGGTCACCATGGCCTTCTCGGAATCGAGCAGGCCCTCGTCCATGTTGACGTCAAGGACCTGGGCGCCGTTCTCGACCTGCTCGCGCGCGACGTCGAGCGCGGCCGCATAGTCGCCGTTGGTGATCAGCTTCCTGAACTTCGCCGAGCCGGTGACATTGGTTCGCTCGCCGATGTTGATGAAGGACGCGACGGGGGTGGTCATCGGGCACTCAGGGCAGGAGAAAGGGGAGCGCGACGCATCACGCCGCGAACTCGAAGGCTTCGAGACCGGACAGGCGCAGCTTGGTCTCGAGGGTGGGGATCGGCCGCGGCTTCACGCCGGCCACCGCCTTGGCGATGGCGGCGATGTGGTCCGGGGTCGAGCCGCAGCAGCCGCCGACGACATTGACGAGACCCGCCGTGGCGAACTCGCCGACCATGCCCGCCATGGCCTCCGGGCTCTCGTCGTAAAGGCCGAACTCGTTGGGCAGTCCGGCATTGGGATAGGCGCAGACCAGCGTGTCCGCGACCTTGGAGATGGCGGCGATATGGGCGCGCATCTCCTTGGCGCCGAGCGCGCAATTGAGCCCGATCGAGAAGGGCTTGGCGTGGCGCAGCGAGTACCAGAAGGCTTCCGGCGTCTGGCCCGAGAGGGTGCGCCCCGAGAGGTCGGTGATGGTGCCGGAGATCATCACCGGCAGGTGCACCTTGCGCTCCTCGAAGACCTCCTCGATCGCCACCAGCGCCGCCTTGGCGTTGAGCGTGTCGAAGATCGTCTCGACGAGCATGATGTCGGAGCCGCCATCGATGAGGCCCCGGGCCTCCTCGGCATAGGCCTCGCGCAGCTGGTCGAAGGTGATGGCGCGGAAGCCGGGATTGTTGACGTCCGGCGAGATGGAGGCGGTGCGGTTGGTCGGCCCGAAGGCGCCGGCGACGAAGCGGCGGCGGCCGTCCTTGGCCTCGGCGCGGCGCGCGGCGTTTTTGGCGAGGCGCGCGCCCTCGTAGTTCAGCTCATAGGCAAGGGACTCCATGCCGTAATCGGCCTGGGCGATGGAGGTGGAGGAGAAGGTGTTGGTCTCGACCATGTCCGAGCCCGCCTCGAAATATTCGAGATGGATCGCCTCGACCACATCGGGACGGGTGAGGATCAGCAGGTCGTTGTTGCCCTTGAGGTCGTGGGTCCAGTGGGCGAAACGCTCGCCGCGGAAATCGGCCTCAGAGAACTTGTAGCGCTGGATCATCGTGCCCATGGCGCCGTCGAGCACCAGGATGCGCTCCTTCGCGGCCTTGGTCAGGGCAGCGAGGACCTCGGCGCCATCGGCGTGGTGGTGCGGGAACTGGGTCATCGGGCAGGCTCCAGAGGTTTCGCGTTCCGTCTCAAGCCGCAACAGCGCTCGGGACCGCCTCGTTCGGCCGGAGGCCGAGGAGGTGGCAGACCGCATAGACGAGGTCCGCCCGGTTCATCGTGTAGAAGTGGAACTCGGTCACGCCGCGATCGACGAGATCGAGCGCCTGCTCGGCCGCCACTGCCGCGGCGATGAGCTTGCGGGTCGCCGGATCGTTCTCCAGGCCCTCGAAGCGCTTGGCGAGCCAGTCCGGCACGCTGGCCCCCGTGCGGGCGGCAAAGCCCGCGGTCTGCTTGAAGTTCTGCACCGGCACGATGCCCGGCACGATCGGAATGGTGATCCCGGCGGCGCGGACGCGGTCGAGGTAGCGGAGATAGACGTCATTGTCGAAGAAGAACTGGGTGATGGCCCGCGTCGCACCCGCATCGACCTTGCGCTTCAGCATGTCGATGTCGGTGTCGAGCGAGGGGCTCTCGGGGTGCTTCTCCGGATAGGCCGAGACCGACACCTCGAAATCACCGATGGCGCGGATGCCGGCGATGAGCTCGGGCGAGCCCTCGTAGCCGCCGGGATGGCTCTCATAGGCCGTGCCGACGCCGCCCACGGGGTCGCCGCGCAGTGCCACGATATGGCGCACGCCGGCCGCCCAATAGTCGCGGATGACCTCGTCCACCTGGGCCTTGGTGGCGGCGACGCAGGTCAGGTGCGCCGCCGGCTTCAGCGCCGTCTCCTTGATGATGCGCGAGACGGTCGCGTGGGTGCGCTCGCGGGTCGAGCCGCCGGCGCCATAGGTCACCGAGACGAAGGAGGGCTCAAGCGGGGCGAGCCGTTCGATCGATTCCCACAGAGTCTGCTCCATCTCCTCGGTCTTCGGCGGGAAGAATTCGAAGGAGACCTTCAGACGGGAGCGCGAGACATAGCGGCTCGGCTTGTAGGCGGAGGACATCAGACGACCTCGATGGCTTTGGCCGCCGGGGGAACCGGGGCATCGGTGAGAATGCGGGGGTCGCGGCCGACCCAGACGGAAACGGTGAGCTTGCCGCTACCGGCCTCGTCGGGAACGAGGTTCTGGAAGCGGGTGGGGGTGAGCCCGGCGGCGGCCATCCAGCCCTCGATCACGTCGCGGGCGAAGCCGAGGCGGCGATGGGCATGGGCCTCGCGCAGGAACTCCTGCTCGTGCGGTGCGAAGTCGACCACCACCAGGCGCCCACCGGGGCGAAGGACCCGCGCCGCCTCGCGGATGGCGCGGGCGCCGTCGTCGAGGAAGTGCAGGACCTGGTGGATGATCACTGCGTCATAGGCGTCGCGCGGCAGCGCCAGCGAATAGATATCGCCGGTGCGCACCGAACAATGGCGGATGCCGGCGCGGTCGAGGGCAGCGCGGGCGAGCGTCAGCATTTCGGGGCTGGCATCAATGCCAAGGCCGCGCTCGATCTCCGGGGCGAAGAGCTCCAGCATCCGCCCCGTTCCGGTGCCAAGATCGAGCAGCGAGCGCAGCGGACCACCGGCAAGCGCCTCGCGCACGGCGCGTTCGACGCGCTCCTCCGGCACGTGCAGGGCCCGCAACCGGCCCCAGTCCGCGGCATGGCGGCTGAAGAAGGCCTGTGCCTCGGCCGAACGCTTGGCGCGCACCGCTGCGAGGCGGTCGCGGTCGCTGGCAAGGATCGCGTCGGCAGGATCGACCAGGGCGGCGAGCGCATCGACCGTGCGGGCGCCCGGCCCCTCACCCGCGCCCCGGAAAAAGGCCCAGGAGCCCTCCTTCACCCGTTCGACGAGACCGGCCTCCAGCAGAAGCTTGAGATGGCGGGAGATGCGCGGCTGCGACTGGCCGAGAATGTCGACCATGTCGGTGACGGTCAGTTCCGCCTCGACCAGCAGGGCGATCAGGCGCAGGCGCGTCGGCTCGCCGACGGCCCGGAGAACCGCGACCGCGTCGTCGAAACCGTAGCCGGGCTGGATCGCGCGGGCTGTCGTGGTGGCAGGGGTCGTCACATCATTCACTCACATATAAAGATATCTTTATGCCCGCTCATCGCCAAACGCAAGAGCCTCTCGGACCTGATCCCCACGTGCACTTTGTTTTGTTCCGCCTTTGTTCTTGAGACTCGGGCCGCCCGCTGCTAGCGTCCGGCCATGCCGCGCCCCGCCCCCTCGACGCGTCCCGATCCTGATCCCGAGCTGATGAACGGCACCGGAATGGAGGCCGCCGCAGCGCGAATCTTCGGGCTGCACACCGCTCGCTCACTCGATGTGACCGGCGGCAGCGGCATCGCCCAGGACCGCCGCCGCGGCCGCGGCACTTTGACCAACCCCTCCGGCCGTTTCGAGCGCGAGAGCCGCGAGGCGGTGGATGACGGCTGGAACAGCCTCGAGGACCTCCCCCCGCTCGCGACCACGGTGACCGAGGAGAAGGCGAAGCGGATCATCACGCGCAACGAGTCGCCCGATCTCAACTTCGACCGCTCGATCAACCCCTATCGCGGCTGCGAGCACGGCTGCACCTACTGCTTCGCCCGGCCGAGCCACGCCTATATGGGGCTCTCCCCCGGCCTCGATTTCGAGACCCTGCTCTTCGCCAAACCCAATGCGCCGGAGCTTCTCGAAAAGGAGCTGGCGGCGCCAGGCTACCAGCCGCGCACCATCGCCATCGGCACCAATACCGACCCCTACCAGCCCATCGAGCGGCAATGGACGCTGACCCGCCGCATCCTCGAAGTGCTGGAGGCGGCGAACCACCCCGTCGGCATCGTCACCAAGAACCATCTGGTCACCCGCGACATCGATATCCTCGCGCGCATGGCGCAGAAGGGCCTCGCCAAGGTGGCGATCTCCGTGACGACGCTCGATCCGAAGCTCGCGCGCTCGCTGGAGCCGCGCGCCTCCACCCCGCCGAAGCGGCTGGAAGCGATCCGCCTGCTCGCCGAGGCTGGCGTGCCGACGGCGGTGCTGGTGGCGCCGATCATTCCGGTGGTGAACGACGCGGAGATGGAGCGCATCCTTGACGCTGCCTGGCATATGGGCGCCCGCGAGGCCGGCTATGTGCTGCTGCGCCTGCCCCACGAGATCCGCGACCTGTTCCGCGAATGGCTTGTCGCCAACCGGCCGGATGCCGCCCGCCACGTCCTCTCGCTGATCCAGGACACCCGCGGCGGCAAGGACTATGACGCGACCTTCCACCTCAGGCAGAAGGGCACCGGTCCCTTCGCCTGGATGATCGGGCGCCGCTTCGAGATCGCCCGCGAGCGCCTCGGCTTCAACCGTCGCTCGCTGCGCCTCGAGACGCGCCACTTCAAGCCGCCTCCGCGCAAGGGGCTTGCGGCGGCCGAGCAGCTCAGCCTGTTCTGACGTCACGGGCCGCGCGCGGCCGAACCCCACCCTGGAGCGACCCGCATGTCCGCCGCCATCGCCATCATCACCCTCGGGGTCGCGGACATCGCCCGCGCCACCGCCTTCTATGAAGCCATCGGCTTCCGCCGCTCGGCGGCGCTGAGCCGGCCGAGCATCAGCTTCTTCGCCGCCGGTGGCACGGTGCTCGCGCTCTATGGCCATGGCGCCCTCGCCGAGGATGCCGGGCTGCCGGCAGAGCCCCGCGCGCCCTTCGGCGGCATCACGCTCGCACGGACCCTGCCCTCGCGGGAGGCGGTGGATGCCGCCTTCGCCACCGCACTCGCCGCTGGCGCGACAGCCCTGAAGGACCCGCACGACGCCTTCTGGGGCGGCTATTCCAGCTATGTGGCTGACCCTGACGGCCACCCGATCGAGATCGCGTGGAACCCCTTCATCACGCTCAGGCCGGACGGCTCACTGGAACTGCCGCCAGACCCGCCGGCGGCCTGAATCGCCAGGTGAGGCGCTTGATTCACCGTCTCAACCGCCGGACTCTCGCTCTTCACGCCTGCGACCAACCCCTTGGGTGAACTAGCCTTTCACCCCGCAGGTTGAATCGGAACGACAAGCCCGTCTTGCCGCCCCGCGCCCCTTCGGCGAGACAGGGACATGGCCGTCCTGATTCCCACCTTCAGCCTCGAGGCCCGCGCTCTCGCCCAGGGCTTCGCGCCGGTGGCCGGCGTCGACGAGGCGGGGCGCGGCCCGCTCGCCGGCCCGGTCGTGGCGGCCGCGGTGATCCTGGACCCGCAGGCGATCCCCGAGGGGCTCGCCGATTCCAAGGTGCTCGACGAACCGGCCCGCGAGGCGCTCTACGAGGCGGTGACGCGCTCGGCGCTCGCCTGCGCCATCGCCTCCTCCGGCCCCGCGCGGATCGACGCGACCGACATCCGCAAGGCGACGCTCCACGCCATGAGCCGGGCGGTGACGGCCCTCGCCTTCCCCGCCCGCCACGTGCTGGTCGACGGCCGGGACGTGCCGCCCCTGCCTCTCGGTGTCTCGGGCGAGGCCATCGTCGACGGCGACGCGCTGGTTCTCTCCATTGCCGCGGCCTCGATCCTCGCCAAGGTCCATCGCGACCGGCTGATGCGGGAGGTCCATGGCGCCTTCCCGCACTGGCGTTTCGACCTGCACAAGGGCTACGGCACCAAGGTCCATCGCGATGCGCTGAAGGCCCACGGCCCCTCGCCGCACCACCGCATGACCTTCGGCTCGCTGAAAAAGATCAGGGAGGACTAGGGCCTGCATGATGCAAGGCGCCCCATCCCCCTCACATCCCCAGCGCCTTGCGGATGGTCAGCATGTCCCGCCAGGTCTGACGCTTGGCGATCGGGCTGCGCAGCAGATAGGCCGGATGGAGCGTGGCTATGGCCTGGATTTCCCGCCCATCCTCCAGCGTGAAGGGCATCAGCCGGCCGCGCGCCTTCATGATGCCCTTGAGGCCCAGCAGCGTCTCGGTCGACGGCGCCCCGACGCAGACCAAGAGCTCCGGCGCCTTCAGCGTGATCTGCCGGCGGATGAAGGGCTCGCAGATGGCGATCTCCTGCGGCGTCGGCGTGCGGTTGCCGGGCGGCCGCCAGGGGATGATGTTGGCGATATAGGCATTGGTCGCCCGGTCGAGGCCGACGGAGGCGAGCATCCGGTCGAGCAGCTGACCCGACCGCCCGACGAAGGGCTTGCCCTCCAGATCTTCCTCGCGGCCCGGCGCCTCGCCGACGAACATGATGCGGGCATCACGGGCGCCGTCCTCGAACACCGTTTTCGAGGCGGTGGTCTTCAAAGCGCAGCCGTCGAAGGTTTCGACGATGGCCTTCAGCGCGTCGAGGCTGGTGGCATTCCGCGCCGCGTCGCGCGCCGCGGCCACCGCCGAATCGGGCGAGGGCGGCGCGCCCTCGGCGCTCACCGGTCGGGGACGCGCGACAGCCGGCGCCGCCATCTCCGCGGCGCGGGCGGCGGCGGCCTCGCGGCGGCGGGCAAGCTCGGCATCCGCCTCGGCGAAACGGTCCACCGCCTCTTCCGAGAGCGCGACGTCGACGCCGGCGTCGCGGTAGAAGACGAGCAGCGCCTCGATCTCATCAGGGGTGAGCGACAGGGTCATGGGCCCATCATAGGCGAAAGGCCGGAGCGCTGCGACCCGCTCCGGCCTTGCCTCTCCACCCGCTGCGACCGCCGGGGAGATGACGCTGTGATGAGGAAACTCAGCGGCGCGGATTGGCGACCAGCTGCGGGCCGGCGGCGCCGCCGTTCAGCGAGACCCACTGGTTGGGATCGGTCTGCGACTGGCGCTTGATGAAGCGGTAGCCGGTCTCGTGCCAGAGCTTCACCTCGTTGGTGAAGTTGTCGAGCACATAGTCGCCGCGATCGGTGACGACGGTCAGGATGGCGTGGCCGTCGCCGTTGAGATCGCGCACTACGGTGATCAGCATGGCTTCGCGCGGCACGCCGAGGGCGATGAGGCGGCGCTTCTTCTCAAGCACCAGGTCCTCGCAGTCGCCCTTCCCGTCCACCGGATAGGTCCAGTACTCCTCGACGCCGAAGAGCTCGAGGTCGGTGACCTGCTGGATCTCGCGGTTCACCTGGACGTTGATCCGGGCGAGCTGGGCGAAGGCGGCCGAGGTGAGCGTCACGCTACGGGCAGCCGGCGAGCGCTGGGCGCAATCCACCGGGTTCTCGTTGCAGAACTGCACCCAGCCGATGGGCGCCGAGGTGGAGGCGCCGGCGGCCAGAGAGGCGACGCGGCGCTGCTGCTGTTGCGGCTGCTGCGCGGCGGCCTCGACGGCAATGCCGGCCATGCCAAAAGCAGCGATGAAAAACCAGGACGCAAAGCGAACCATGGGTGAAAACCCCTGAACCAACGATGACTGCCCTGCGACCCGGGGTCATTAATCTCCTGTTAATCTTTGCGGCACAAGAGGGGTTGTTAAGACATCGTTAACGGACCTTACCGAAGGGTTAACGCCGGCCGCGCGGTGCGACGGACGCTCCCGCCGCGGCATCGCGGACGGCCCCCCTCGGCCGCTCGACGCGTTGTCTTCGACGGGAAGCCGTGCTTTAGAAACCTGCAAAACACCGAGGAAAGCCCTGTGCTTTCCGCAGTCACGAGGATGTTCGATGGCCGAAGCGATGGACCTGCCCGAGCGCGAGGGCATGGACTATGACGTCGTGATCGTCGGTGCCGGCCCGGCCGGCCTCGCCGCTGCCATCCGCCTTAAACAAATCGACGAAAATCTGTCCGTCGTGGTTGTGGAAAAGGGCTCCGAGGTCGGCGCCCACATCCTCTCCGGCGCCGTCATCGACCCCTCGGGGCTCGATGCGCTGCTGCCCGACTGGCGCGAGGACCCGGACCGGCCGCTGAAGCAGGAGGTCACCGACGACCGCTTCTACTTCCTCGGTCCCGCCGGCGGCATGCGCCTGCCGAATTTCGGCATGCCGAAGCTGATGAACAACCACGGCAACTTCATCGGCTCGCTGGGCCATGTCGCCAAGTGGCTCGGCGCCCGCGCCGAAGCGCTTGGCGTCGAGATCTATCCGGGCTTTGCCGCCGCCGAGGTGCTCTTCGACGACAAGGGCGCCGTCACCGGTGTCGCCACCGGCGACATGGGCGTTGCCCGCGACGGCGAGATCACCGACCGCTTCACCCGCGGCATGGAACTGCGCGGCCGCTACACGCTCTTCGCCGAGGGCGCCCGCGGACACCTGTCCAAGCAGCTCATCAAGCGCTTCAAGCTCGACGAGGGCCGCGAGCCCGGCAAGTACGGCATCGGCCTCAAGGAAATCTGGCAGGTCAAGCCGGAGAACCACCAGCCCGGCCTCGTCCAGCATTCCTTCGGCTGGCCGCTCGACATGAAGACCGGCGGCGGCTCGTTCCTCTACCACGCGGAGGACAACCTCGTTTATGTCGGCTTCGTCGTCCACCTGAACTACGAGAACCCGACGCTCTCGCCCTTCGACGAGTTCCAGCGCTTCAAGCAGCACCCGATGGTCCGCCCGACGCTGGAGGGCGGCAAGCGCCTGTCCTACGGCGCCCGCGCCATCACCGAGGGCGGCTGGCAGTCCGTACCGAAGCTCGCCTTCCCCGGCGGCGCACTGCTCGGATGCGCGGCGGGCCTCGTCAACGTTCCCCGCATCAAGGGCTCACACAACGCCGTCCATTCCGGGATGCTGGCGGCCGAGCACCTGGCCAAGGCGCTCGCCGATGGCCGCTCCCACGACGAGCTTTCAGCCTATGAGGAGAGTTGGCGCTCCAGCGCCATCGGCAAGGACCTCTGGCCGGTGCGCAACGTCAAGCCGCTCTGGTCGAAGCTCGGCACGATCGGCGGCGTCATCCTCGGCGGCGTCGACATGTGGATCAATTCGATCTTTGGCGCCTCGCCCTTCGGCACGCTGAAGCACGGCAAGGCCGATTACGCGACCCTCAAGCCTCTCGCCGAGGTGAAGCCCATCGTCTATCCGCGCCCGGACGGGGTGATCTCCTTCGACAAGCTGTCGAGCGTGTTCCTGTCGAACACCAATCACGAGGAGGACCAGCCGGTCCATCTCACGCTGAAGGACCCGGCGGTGCCGATCCGCGACAACCTGCCGACCTACGGCGAGCCGGCGCGGCTCTACTGCCCGGCGGGCGTCTACGAGGTCGTCTATGCCGATGCCGAGGCCAAGACCGACCCGAAATTCGTGATCAACGCGCAGAATTGCGTCCACTGCAAAACCTGCGACATCAAGGATCCGGCCCAGAACATCAACTGGGTGACGCCCGAGGGCGGCGGCGGTCCGAACTATCCGGGGATGTGAGGCCAGCGTGCCATGCCGGGGCCTCGCCTGGGCATGGCCGCAAGGTTCAGGCGGCGTAGCCGATGACCGCTGGAGCCGGGAGTCCGGCAAGTGCAGGGCGCAGCCTGCACTCGGAACCGCAGCTGCCGCTATCCCTCAGCCCCTGACTCGGTGCAGCGTCATCGTGTGGCCGTTGCCGCAGCGCGACGAGATGCGATCGCGGCTCTGCAGGGTCACCGAGCACCAGGTCTCCGAGGTGCGGCTGCCGTCGGCGCAGCGGCCGCGGAAGTTGAGCCGCGAGGTGAAGCCGGTGAGGCGGCCGCGCCCCTCCGTGCCGCAGCGGCCGGCGGCCTGGGTCTGGAACAGCTCGCGCGCCACGATGGTCGCACCGGTGACGCGGATCTCGACGCCGGCGCGCCCGCCCGGCTGCGCCGCCCAGAACCCGGCGAAATCGGCGCCGCGCAGCCGCTGGCCCTGCTGGCCGCCCTGCTGGCCGCCCTGCTGGCTGCCCTGTCCTTGGGCCGAGGCCGGCAGGACGCCACCGACGAGAACCGCAAGGGCGAGAAGGGTGAGGGGCGCGCGCTGGGTCATGACCTATCCTGTAATCGCCGTTGCGGCGAATCCGTGACGGCAGCCTAGCGCGCCCGGCGCTCCGCCGCGACGTTCAGCGCCGCGACTTGCCCCGCCCCTCGCCTGCGGCTAGGCGATGATCCATGGCCGTCACGCTCACCATCGCAGACCTCACCGACAGGTTCCCCGACTTCCGCGTCGCCGTGCTTCTCTGCGAGGGGCTGGCGATCCCGGCAATACGCCCCCCGGCGCTCGACGCACTCATCGCCGAGCGCGAGGCCGCCGCCCGCGCGGCCTATGCCGGGACCGATCTGGCCGCCATTCCCGGCATCGCCGCATGGCGGGCCGCCTATAAGGGCTTCGGCATCAAGAAGACGAGCTACCGCTGCTCGGTCGAGCGCCTGATGAAGAACGCCCTCGCCGAGCGACCGCTGCCCGCCATCAACGCCTTCGTCGATGCCTACAACGCCGCCTCGCTCGCGGCCGTCGCCTGCGTCGGTGCCGACGATGGCGACAAGGCGCAAGGGCCCTTCGCCTTCCGCTTCGCGCGCGAGGGCGACACCTTCATCGACATGGCGGCGGAGGCCGGCGAGGACCCGAACGATCCGCCCAAGGACGGCGAGGTGGTCTATGCCGGCGCAGGCCATGTCCTCTGCCGTCGCTGGAACTGGCGGCAGGACGCCCGCACCATCATCACGCCAGCGACGCAGCGGGCGATCGTCACGGTCCAGACCAATGGCTGGGGCAACGTCGAGGCCGCGGCCGCCGATACCGCCGCCCTCATCACCCGCTTCTGCGGCGGCCGGGTCGCGACAGCCATCGCCGATCACGGACAGCCGACGGTCACGGTCGGCTAAGCGGCAGGCTCGTTGACCGCTCGTTACCCGTCACACCGGTTTTTGCTTCAAAGAAACCGCTGACGTTAAGTCACCTCTCACGGATGGTCAGGCATGATGGCCGCAGTTTCCGTTTCTGCGGCGAGTGACCATGCCTGACGACGTGGCCATGACATTCAGGAAGAACCGCGGCCGTCCTGCCGAAGAGGCGGCGGCCGCAAGCGGCCCGTCCCTTCTTCTGTTGGTGGGCGCGAGCCTCGCCATCGGCTTTGCGGGCTTCAGCGTGATCGGTGGCCCGGCCGCCCTTCCCGCCCTGCCGGCCATTGCAACGCCCTGGCGGAGTGCGCCGGCGCCCGTCGCCGCCGCTCCGGCAGAACCTGGCCCACGGATCATGTCCATGGTGCCCGGCGTCCGCGAGGTCTCGACCGCCGCGACCGGCATGGCCCTGGTCGGCCCCGCCGCCATGGCGCAAGTCTATGCGCCGGTCGGCCCGGTCGTGCTGCGCCGCCGCGAGGGCTATGTCGAGATCGACGGCCCCCGCCTCCTGCCCCCGCCCATCGGGCCACGCCGCGGCGGCAACGCGGTCTATGACCACGCCGCCATTGTCGCCAATGACCTGAGGGCGCTCGCCTACACGCCCTGCGACCGGCACCTGCGCCACCTCGCTGCCGCCAATATCAACCTCTTCGTCGGCGGCTTCATGGCGCCGCGCACCCCGATCGACACCACCGCCCCTGCCGATGCCGGCTTCTGGCGCCGCGCCGAGGCCAGCATCATCCGCCGCGCCGTGGTGCCGCTGGCCGAGAAGGGCGCCCTGTCGGCGGAGGATTTCGGCCTCGATGCCTCGCCGCAGGCCCGCGGTCTGTTCGAGGGCCTGCCGACCAAGGTGATCACCTGCCGGTGAGGGGGGACAAAGCGCCGCGTTTTCGCCCCAATGCAGGCGTGTCATCCTGCGACGCAGCATTGAGGGCGATCGGAGAGAATCATGGCTCCAGTTCTGATGGCGGCCGCGGTCGCAGGCATCGTGATCGCGACCTACGTGATGGTCCGCCGCTCCCTCCAGCTACAGCTGAAGCCTGTGCGGGTCGATAAACCCGTCCATCGCCTGCGGCGCGATCCCGTGACCGGCGAATATCGCCCGTTCTGACGGCGGTTGACCCCCTCGCACCCGGTCTTTAAGGGACGACGCTTACCGTCCCGACAGGCCGCATCGCGATGTCCCGACCCGACCTCCCGCCGCATATGCGGCCCGATCGTTCGTTCCAGGGCCTGATCCTGGCGCTCCAGACGTTCTGGGCGGACAAGGGCTGCGTCATCCTCCAGCCCTACGACATGGAGGTCGGCGCCGGCACGTCCCATCCCGGCACCATGCTGCGCTCGCTCGGGCCGAAGCCGTGGAATGCCGCCTATGTGCAGCCCTCGCGCCGGCCGAAGGACGGCCGCTACGGCGAGAACCCCAACCGGCTGCAGCACTACTACCAGTTTCAGGTCATCCTGAAGCCGAACCCGCCGAACCTCCAGGAGCTCTATCTCGGCTCGCTGGAAGCGATCGGCCTCGACCCGAAGCTGCACGACATCCGCTTCGTCGAGGACGACTGGGAGAACCCGACGCTCGGCGCCTGGGGTCTTGGTTGGGAGTGCTGGTGCGATGGCATGGAGGTCTCGCAGTTCACCTACTTCCAGCAGGTCGCCGGCATCGAATGCGCCCCGGTTTCCGGCGAGCTGACCTACGGCCTCGAGCGTCTCGCCTGCTACCTGCAGAACGTCGAGAGCATCATGGAGCTGAACTTCAACGGCCGCGACGGAGCCGAGAAGGTCACCTATCGCGAGGTCTTCCTGCAGGCCGAGCAGGAATATTCCCGCTACAATTTCGAACATGCCGACACGAGCGCCCTGTTCCGCCGCTTCGCCGAGGCCGAGGCCGAATGCCGCTCGCTGCTTGGTAAGGGCGAGAGCGGCGAGCGTCACCTGATGGTCCAGCCCGCCTATGACCAGTGCCTGAAGGCCGGCCACGCCTTCAACCTGCTGGACGCCCGCGGCGTCATCTCCGTCACCGAGCGTCAGAGCTACATCCTGCGCGTCCGCGAACTGGCCAAGGCCTGCGGCGCGGCCTGGTTGAAGACCGAAGCCGGTGGAGCGCAAGCATGACCCTCCTGACCCGCCGCACCCTCGTGGTCGCTGCGCTCGCCGCCGCGACTCCCGCCCTCGCCCAGCAGGCTGCCCCGCCGGCCGATCCGGTCGCCGCCCTGCGCGCGTTCTACGCCAAGCCCGGCCGGGCTTCGGTCAATCCCTTCCTGACCCCGCGGCTGCGCCGCCTCTACACCGAGCAGCAGGCCCGCTCCCGCCGCAGCGGCGACGTTATGCCGGGCCTCGACTTCGGCTTCGCCTGCGGCTGCCAGGACAGTGACGACAACTATCACACCCGCAACGTCTACCGGGTGGTGAGCCGCGACGAGCGGCGCGCCAAGGTCGCGGTGACGGTGAAGGTCTTCGCGACCGAGGCGGAGACCCGCACCATCACCTTCGACCTCGCCCTCGAGAACGGCCGCTGGCTGATCGACGACGTGGCCGGCTCCGATGAACCGGCCTGGGTCCTGTCGCAGCTCCTGCAGATGCGTGATTGACATGCCCGACCTTCTCCTCGAACTCCTCTCCGAAGAGATCCCGGCCCGCATGCAGGCGGACGCCGCCGCGCATCTGAAGAAGGCCGTCACCGACGCGCTGGTGGCGAAGGGCTGCCTCTACGAGGGCGCCCGCGTCGTCGTCACGCCGCGCCGCATCGCCCTCTCCGTCCATGGCCTTCCGCCCGCCTCGCCGGACGTGAAGGAAGAGCGCAAGGGCCCGCGCGTCGGCGCCCCCGAGGCCGCCATCCAGGGCTTCCTGAAGAGCGCCGGTCTCGCCTCCATCGACCAGGCCGTCATCCAGTCCGACCCGAAGAAGGGCGACAGCTACATCGCCATCATCGAGAAGCCCGGCCGGCCGACGCCCGACGTCATCGCCGAGATCGTGCCCGAGGTGATCCGGTCCTTCCCCTGGCCGAAATCGATGCGCTGGGGCGCCGCCTCCACCTCGACCTCGTCGCTGCGCTGGGTGCGCCCGCTCCAGTCGATCCTCTGCACCTTCGGTCCCGAAACCGAGGAGCCGGCGGTGGTGCCCTTCGCGGTTGACGGCATCGCCTCGGGCGACACGACCCGCGGCCACCGCTTCATGGCGCCCGCCACCATCCGCGCCCGTCGGATGGACGATTACCTGACGAGCCTCGACAAGGCCTTCGTCGTTGCCGACCCGGAGGAGCGCAAGCGCCGCATCCTCGCCGACGCGTGCAATCTCTGCTTCGCTCAAGGCTTCGAGCTGGTCGAGGACGAGGGGCTACTGAACGAGGTCGCCGGCCTCGTCGAATGGCCGGTCGTGCTCATGGGCGCCTTCGAGGAGAGCTACCTCGCCATTCCCGACGAGGTGATCCGCGCCACGATCCGCGCCAACCAGAAGTGCTTCGTGGTGCGTGACCCGAAGACGGGGCGCCTCGCCAACCGCTTCGTGCTCACCGCCAATATCGAGGCGAGCGATGGCGGCAAGGCCATCATCGCCGGCAACGAGCGCGTCATCCGCGCCCGCCTCTCCGACGCGCTCTATTTCTGGCAGACCGACCAGAAGGCCCTCCCCGACTTCGAGGACAAGGGCAAGCCGCTGGACCAGCGCATGGCGAAGCTGCGCGCGTTGAACGTCGTCTTCCACGAGAAGCTGGGCACGCAAGGCGAGCGCGTCGACCGCATCAAGGCGCTCGCCCGCCACATCGCGCCGCTGGTCGGCGCCGATCCCGACCTCGCCGAGCGCGCCGCGGAACTCGCCAAGGCCGATCTCATGACCGAGGTCGTCGGCGAATTCCCCGAGGTGCAGGGCCTGATGGGGCGGAAATACGCCCTCCTCCAGGGCGAGCACGACAGCGTCGCCGCCGCCATCGAGGACCATTACAAGCCGCAGGGGCCGAGCGACCGCGTGCCGACCGACAAGGTCGCCGTGGCCGTGGCGCTGGCGGACAAGCTGGATGTGCTCACCGGCTTCTGGCGCATCGACGAGAAGCCGACTGGCTCAAAAGATCCGTTCGCCCTCCGGCGCGCAGCCCTGGGTGTCATCCGCCTGCTGACGGACAACGGCCTGAAGTTCCCGCTCGGTCAGATCGACGGCTTCTCATCCGACCTCCTCTCCTTCTTCCATGACCGTCTAAAGGTCCTGCTGCGCGATCAGGGCCAGCGCCACGACCTCGTCGATGCCGTGCTGGCCTCCGGCGAGGGCAATGACGACCTGCTGCTGGTGGTCCGCCGCGTCGAGGCGCTTGCTGCCCTCCTCGGCACTGAGGACGGGAAGAACCTCCTCGCCGGCACCAAGCGCGCCATCAACATCCTGCGCATCGAGGAGAAGAAGGACGGCCGCGCCCATGACGGCGCGCCGGATGCCGCCCTCGTCGAAACACAAGGCCTGCCCGAGGAGAAGGCGCTGTTTTCGCAGCTCCAGTTGGCCTCTGCCGAAGCCCGCGATCAGGTGGCGCGCGAGGACTATGCCGGGGCGATGAAGGCGCTCGCCGAGCTCCGCCCGGCGGTCGATGCCTTCTTCGACAAGGTGACGGTGAACGCTGACGACCCGGCGCTGCGCGAGAACCGCCTGCGCATTCTCGGCCAGCTCCGCGCCGCCACCGCGACGGTCGCCGATTTCTCGAAGATCGAGGGCTGAGGCAGGCGGCTAAAGCCCCCGCCCACCCCGCAGCACCGCCTCGGCCTCCGCCGTCGGCTTGCCGAGGCAGTCCTGCAGCACCAGCCCGGGAAGGATCGATACCGGCGCGCGCGAGCCCTTGGTGCCGGTGACGAGCAGCCGGATCGCCGGGGCCTCGGGCTTGGGATGGACCGGGCGGATGGTGATGCCGCCGAACCGGCCCTTCATCGCCGCCAGCAGTGCCTCCGGCCGGTCGGCGCGGTGGATCAGCGTCACCGTCCCGCCCGGCCGCAGCACCGCCACGGCGGTTCGCAGGAAGCCCGCCAGCACCTCGTCGCCGCCGGCATGGGCGAGGCGGCGGCGCGTGCCCGGTGAGACGCGGTGGCGCGGCGCATCGTGAAAGGGCGGATTGGTGATGACGCGGTCGATCTCGCCCACCAACAAACCTGCCTTCTCCCGCGAGGTGCCGCGGGACAGCGCATCCATCACCACGACGCGGCTGCGGTTGCCGAAGCCGTTGGCGCTGGCATTGCGCTCGGCGAGGGCGCCGAGTTCAGGGTCGATCTCGACCAGCGTCAGGAAGCACTGCGGCACCCGCGCCGCGAGGCAGAAGGCGGCGGTGCCGACGCCGGCGCCAAGATCGAGGATCCGGTCGCCCGGCACGGCGGGAACGGCAGCGGCGAGCAGCACGGCGTCGTGGCCGGCGCGATGACCGGCGCGCGGCTGGTGGATCTGGACGCGCCCGCCCAGCACCGTATCGGCCGTGATGTCCAGCAGCGGATCGCTGAGTGCGCTCATATGCATAGTGTTGCATACAATACAGCGGGGATGAACACGTGACGTGCACGTCAAGCCGAAGGAATGAGCCCCGGTGTCAGGGCGGGCCGACCCTCAGCGTGTCGCCCCAGCCGGCATCGACGATGGCGCGGCGGGCCCGTGGTGCGTCCTCGCCGGCGACGAGAATCCGCATGGGAAAGGCGGCAATCCGCGCCTCCAGCGCCGAAACATGCCGGTCGGCGACGAAATAACCGATCCCCTCGCCCGTCAGCAGCGCCTCCACGGCGCTGACGAGGACCGGATCGCCGGTGCGGATGATCTCCTCCAAGCCGTCCCTCCTCTGGCGCCGCCCGCCGCAGCCGATTGGCCGCCACCGCGACCTCTCGCCACCCCTGCGCGCCGTTTCGTGACCGGCCGCGGCTTGAGAAGACCACGCCACCGCCCTATTGTCCCGCCATCATTTCGCCCCTATCCCGGGGCGGCGACCCGCGCTCCCGCGCGGGCGGGTTTCGTGGAGCATGGCGTGGCAGTCGTCGTCCCCTTCGAGAAGGACAGGGCCTCGATCGAGGCATTGGTCGGGGCCACGAGGGCCGACATGGAACGGGTGAACGCGATGATCATTTCGCGCACCGGTTCCGAGGTCACCATGATCCCGGAGGTGGCGAACCACCTCATCTCCTCCGGCGGCAAGCGCCTGCGGCCGATGCTGACCCTCGCGACCGCCGCCCTCGCCGGCTACCAGGGCGAGGGCCATGTGAAGCTCGCCGCGGCGGTGGAGTTCATGCACACGGCGACGCTGCTCCATGACGACGTCGTCGACGAGAGCGACATGCGCCGCGGCAAGCCGGCGGCGCGCATGGTCTGGGGCAATGAGGCCTCGGTGCTGGTCGGCGACTTCCTGCTCGGCCAGGCCTTCAAGATGATGGTGGAGGTCGGCTCGCTCCGCGCCCTCGACATCCTGTCGACCGCCGCCGCCGTCATCGCCGAGGGCGAGGTGATGCAGCTCGCCGCCGCCAAGAACACCTCGACCACGGAAGACGAATATCTCGCGGTGATCCGCGGCAAGACGGCCGAGCTCTTCGCCGCGGCCTGCGAGGTCGGCCCGGTCATCGCCGAGCGGCCCAAGGCCGAGCAGGCCGCCGCCCGCGCCTATGGCATGAATCTCGGCATCGCCTTCCAGCTCGTCGACGACGCGCTCGACTATGGCGGCAAGTCGCAGAAGCTCGGCAAGAACACCGGCGACGATTTCCGCGAGGGCAAGATCACCCTGCCCGTGGTGCTCGCCTTCCGCCGCGGCTCCGAGCAGGAGCGCGCCTTCTGGAAGAAGGTGCTGGTCGACGGCGCGATCTCGGATGGGGACCTGGAGACCGCCATCGGCTTCATGACCCGCCACGGCGCCCTCACCGACACGATCGAGCGGGCCCGTCACTACGGCGAGATGGCGAAGGACGCCCTCGCCCTCTTCCCCGACAGCGCCATGAAGGACGCCCTCGTCCAGGCCGTCGACTTCTGCATCGCCCGGGCCCACTGAGCCCGTGGCGACGATGGACGATAGCGGCGCCCTCGTCCTGTTCTCCGGCGGCCAGGATTCCGCCACCTGCCTCGCCTGGGCGCTGGACCGCTTCGGCCATGTCGAGACGCTCGGCTTCGACTATGGCCAGCGCCACGCCGTCGAGCTGGAATGCCGCGCCACCGTGCGGGACGGCCTCGGGCGGGTGAACGGCGACTGGGCCGCCCGCCTCGGACCCGACCACACGCTGGGCCTTGGCGCCCTTGGCGAGGTCTCCGATACGGCCCTGACCCGGTCGGTCGAGATCACCATGACCGACCAGGGCCTGCCCAACACCTTCGTGCCCGGCCGCAACCTCGTCTTCCTCACCTTCGCGGCGGCGCTCGCCTATCGCCGCGGCCTCAAGCACATCGTCGCCGGCATGTGCGAGACCGACTATTCCGGCTATCCGGACTGCCGCGACGACACGATCAAGGCGCTGCAGGTGGCCCTCAACCTCGGCATGGAGAGCCGCTTCGTGCTCCACACGCCGCTGATGTTCATCGACAAGGCGGAGACCTGGCGGCTGGCCGAGCGGCTCGGCGGCGAGGGGCTGGTCGAGCTCATCCGCGAGGAGAGCCATTCCTGCTATCTCGGCGACCGCGAGCATGTGCACGACTGGGGCCATGGCTGCGGAACTTGCCCGGCCTGCGATCTGCGGGCCGCAGGATGGCGGCGGTATCGCGGCGGCTGAGGCTGCATCAAGCCGCCCGTTCCGCGTCACCCCAGCATGGTCGGCTTCACCCACCAGCCCGGATGAGCCGCGGCGATCACCTTCCCCGCGCGCGCCGCTGCACGACAGGTGTCGAACAGCCCGAACACCGTCGCTCCAGACCCGGACATTCGGGCAAAAAGGCAGCCGGGATCGGCCCGGAGCGCCGCGAGCGCGGTGGCGACCTCCGGTGCCAGCGCCACAGCGGGGGCTTCAAGCTCGTTGCGTGAGGCTGCGATGAGCGACAGGAGGCCGGCGCGCGGCGCGGCGGGCCCGGCTTCAAGAACCGTCGCCGGGTCTCCCTCGCGTTCGGTCCCGGCGGCAAGGCCGAGCGCGCGGAACACCGCCGGCGTCGAGACTGCCACGCCCGGATTGACCAGAAGCGCCGGCAGCCGCGGCAGCGACAGGGGTGGCCCCAGGTCATGGCCGGTGCCGCGCATGAATCGCGGCCGGGGATCGAGACAGACCGGGACATCGGAGCCGGTCGCGCGCGCCGCAGCGAGGACCCTGTCGTCATCAGGGGCAAGACCGCCCACACGCGCCAGCAGCCTGAGCGCGGCCGCCGCATCCGACGAGCCGCCGCCAAGGCCGGCTGCCACAGGCAGCCGCTTCACGAGAGTGAAAGTGCCTCCGGGCACGGGTGCCGTGGCGGCGAGAGCCCGGGCGGCGCGCAGCACAAGATTGTCGCTGTCGGGGCCAGCTGCTGCGGCGGTCCGCCCGCGCATGGCGAGGCGAAACCCTTCGCCGCCCGGCGCAAAGCGCAATTCGTCACCGCAGCGCGCGAAGACGACGAGACTTTCGAGGTCGTGATAGCCATCCTCGCGGCGCCGCCGGACGACGAGGGTGAGGTTCACCTTCGCCGGCGCGCGCGCAACGCTCGCGGCCTCAGCCATGGCGGCGACCGCAACCGTCAGTTCGGCTTGGGCGCAGGGGCGGCATCGCCGGAGGCGCGGCTCGTTTCCTGCGGGATCTCGCGCAGGCCGTTGGCGATCTTGTCCAGGATGCGCACGAGATCGTCGGGCTCCGGCTTGAGGTCGCGGGCATGGTTCCACTGGAACCGCGCCTCGAGCTGCCGGCCGACCTTCCAGTAGGCATCGCCCAGATGGTCGTTGATGACGGGATCCTCGGGCTTCAGCTCGATGGCGCGCTCAAGCTCCACCACCGCCTCCTCGTAGCGGCCCATGCGGTAATAGGCCCAGCCGAGGCTGTCGACGATGTAGCCGTCCTCCGGCGTGAGCTCGACCGCCTTCTTCACGAGGTCGAGGCCCTGTTCGAGGTTCACGCCCTGGTCGACCCACGAATAGCCGAGATAGTTCAGCACCTGGGCGCGGCCGCGGACATTGTTCTCGGGGATCAGCTCCAGCGCCTTCTTCAGGTCCGCTTCGGCCTTGTCCCAGTTCTTGGTGCGCTCATAGGCGATGCCGCGGAAGTAGAAATAGATCCAGTGCTGCGACGTCGGCGTCGGGATCAGCGCCAGCGCCCTGGAATAGGTCGCCGCGGCTTCGGCGAAGAGCTTGCGGGCCCGCTGGATATTGCCGAGAGCCTGGATGGCCTCGAGGTCCTGCGGGTTGCGGGTGATCAGCTCGGACAGGGCCTGGCGGGCCTCGTCGGTGCGGTCGATCTGCTCGAGGTTCAGCGCCCGCTGGATCTGGGCATTGCGGTAGAGCGGCGAGCGCTCCGGCATGTCGTCGAAGGCGGTGATCGCCCGGCGCGGCAGCTTGAGGAACTCGTAGAGGTCGGCGAGCGACAGGATCGCCATCTCGTGCTGCGGTTCGAGATAGCGCGCGAGCTGGAGATAGATCAGCGCGAGATCCTCGCCGCCCTGGCGCGACAGGGCCGAGCCGAGCCCGTAGAGGACCTCCGCCGCACCCGCCTGGCTGTTGCGCACCAGCACCGGCAGGCCGCCGGGCTGGCCGAGCTTCTCCTGCAGGTCGGTGATGATCGGGTGGCTCGGGATAACCTTGTCATAGGCCGCAAAGATGCGGCGCGCCTCATCGGCATTGCGCGCGCGCGAGGCCCAGCGGCCATAGGCATCGACGATCCGCAGGATGGTCGGGTCGAGCTTGTAGGCCTCTTCCAGCCGCTGGCCGGCTTCCGTCCTGCGGCCGGCGGCGTCGAGGATGAGGCCGGCATGGAAGTTCTTGAACAGCGCATACCAGTCGGCACCGGTGAGGCGATCGAGGGCGGCAACGCCGGCCTGCGGCTCGCCCGAGCCGAGATGGGTCCAGGCGATGAGCAGCGCCGAGGTGAGGTCGGCATTGGCGCGCGGCGCGGCGGTCAGGTGCGTGCGCGCCGTCTGGAACTGCCGCGCCTTGATGGCGCGCATGGCGAGCGCGAGGCGGGCGAGGCGATGGGCGCGATCGACCTGGATCAGCCGCTCGGCGAGCGGCATGGCCTCGTCGGCATTGCCATCGGCCAGCGTCGTGATGAAGGCGCGCTCGAGGATCTCGTTGTTGCGCGGATCCTGGCGGAGCGCTGCGCGCCAGTAGACCGAGGCGGTCGCCGTATCGCGCACATTGGAGGCGAGGCGGGCGGCCAGCACATTGCCATAGACCGAGGCGCGCAGCGCGTCACGGAAGGTCGGCGTCGGTCCGAGCGGCTCGAACGTCTGGCTGCGGGACTGGGCGAAGGCCGACGACACCGCGGCGAGAGCAAGGCCGGCGGCGAGCGCCACGACGCGAATCGGGGTCAGAATATTCACTCGTCGCTCTCTCGTGTCCCGATGGGAAAGGGGGGCGCCGCATCGGATTGCGCGCCGGACGGGCCTGCGGACCGGGGTCAGAATGCCTCCGAAACCGGTGATCCGCAAGGCGACCATCGCCCCGGACTTGGGCGAGGCCGTGGCCGTCCTGCCCGTCCTTTGCGGCGGCGACGGGGCTGGTCTCGCGCTTGTGATCGGCCGGGCGCGATGCTTGAACCAGGGGCACGAAGCCGCTAGCACCCCCTCGCGAGGCCGCTGCCTCGGACCACAGACGGATCACCATGGCCCCGACGCCCGCCTCGCCCGCCGACGACCTCATCACCGTCCGCGACCTCCTGCGCTACGCCGTCTCGCGCTTCGGCGCGGCGAAGATCGCTTTTGGCCACGGCACGACGACGGCGCTCGACGAGGCTGCCTTCATCCTGCTCGAAGGTCTGTCACTGCCCATCGACGACCTCGCGCCCTGGCTGGAGGCGCGGCTGACGCGCCCCGAGCGCGAGAGGCTCCTCGGCCTCATCGAGGCGCGCGTCACCACCCGCAAGCCGGCGCCCTATCTGCTGGGACGCGCCTATATCCAGGGCGTGCCCTTCCGCGTCGACGAGCGGGTGATCATCCCGCGCTCCTATCTCGGCGAGATGATCATGACCGGCGCGCTGGCCGGCGACGGCGCGGGGCCCGTGCCGGATCCCTTCGCGGTGGAGCGCGTCCTCGACCTGTGCACCGGCTCGGGCTGTCTCGCCATCCTCGCCGCCATGGCCTTTCCCGAATCCGCGGTGGACGCGGTGGACCTCTCGGGCGATGCGCTGGAGGTGGCGAAGCTCAATGTCGCCGACCACGAGATGGGCGAGCGCGTCACCCTCTTCCAGGGCGACCTCTTCGCGCCGCTCAAGGGCCGACGCTACGACCTCATCATCACCAACCCGCCCTATGTGGCGCAGGGCGAGGTCGACGCCTTCCCGGCGGAGTTCAAGGCCGAGCCTGTCATGGCCCATCTCGGCGGCGCCGACGGGCTGGACATCGTCCGCCGCATCCTCCGCGAAGCGGGTAACCACCTCACGCCGGATGGCGGCCTGCTCTGCGAGATCGGCACGGGCCGCGACATCCTCGAGGAGGAGTTCGACCTGCCCTTCCTCTGGCTGGATTCGGAGGAGAGCGAGGGCGAGGTGTTCTGGCTGCCGGCGCAGGACCTGGCGGGGCTAAGGGCGACGTCACACTGACGACTCTACCGGCCGCAAGCGACCGGAACGCGCGGCTCCGCACTCCCCCCACCCCTGACCCCTCCCCGCCGCAAGCGGTGGGAGGGGAATGGCGTGACATCCGATCGCGATCCGGTGCGGTGAAGACGACAGCGTGGGTAGGTCCCCTCCCCCCGCTTGCGGCGGGGAGGGGTCAGGGGTGGG
>NZ_JAPZTZ010000011.1 GCF_027532945.1 Phreatobacter sp. | reverse complement strand
GGGCCCGCGGCTGGGGGGGGTATTAAATATTGCCGCAAGCCTCGGCGAGACCGGCCGAATGGCAAAGCCGTAAGGGGCGGGGGGCCCGCCGCCGGGGGGGGGCCCGCGACACCTCATTTGATCAGGCCCATGGTGCGCGGCAGCCAGAGCGTCAGTTCGGGAATAAAGGTGATGGCCACGAGCGAGAACAGCAGCGGGATCAGCCAGGGCAGGATGGCGACCGTCGTTCGCTCGACCGTCATCCCGGATATTCGCGCGAGCACGAAGAGCACCATGCCCAGAGGCGGATGCAGAAGGCCGATCATCAAGTTCAGCGTCATCATCACCCCGAAATGGATCGGGTCGATGCCGACCTTCAGAAGGATCGGCATGAGCACCGGCACCAGGATGGAGATCGAGGCGATCGGCTCGAGGAAGCAGCCGACGATCAGCAGCAGGATGTTGACCAGAACGAGGATGACATAGGGGTTCGTCGTGATCGACAGCAGCCCCTCCGCTGCCATCTCCGTGAGCCGCGTCGTCGTCAGCACCCAGCCGAACAGCGAGGCAGCGGCAACGATGAGCAGCACGCTTGCGGTGGTCTCGATCGTGTCGAGCGTCACCTTGTAGAGCTGCTTCCAGGTCAGCGACCGGTAGAGCACGAAGCCGAGGATCAGCGCCCAGGTGCAGGCGGCAATCGCCGCCTCGGTCGGGGTGAACCAGCCGAGGGTCATGCCGAGGATGATGATCATCGGCGTCAGCAGCGCCGGCAGCGCGGCGATGAAGGTCAGGCCCAGCACCTTCCAGCGGAAGACCTGGTCGCGGCCCATATTGTAGCGCCGCGCGCACCACCAGACGAAGATCATCATGCTGGCGGTCATGAACAGGCCGGGGATGACGCCGCCGAGGAACAGCGCGCCAATGGAGACATTGGCCATCATCCCGTAGATCACGAAGGGCAGCGAGGGCGGGATGATCGGACCCAGCGTCGACGACGCCGCGGTCACGCCGACCGCGAACTCCGTCGAATAGCCGTGGTCCTTCATCGCCTTGATCTCGATCGTGCCGAGGCCCGCCGCATCGGCGATGGCCGTGCCCGACATGCCCGCGAAGATCACCGATCCCACGATGTTCACCTGGGCGAGGCCGCCGCGCATCCAGCCCGCCACCGCCACCGCGAAATCGTAGATCCGGTTGGTGATGCCGGCGGAGTTCATGAGATTGCCGGCGAGGATGAAGAAGGGCACCGCCAGCAGAGGGAAGGAATCGAGGCCGCCGGCCATGCGGTGCAGCACCACGAAGTCCGGGATCAGGGCAACGAAATGGGTGTAGTAGAGCGCCGAGCCGGCAAGCGCGATGAAGACCGGGATGCCCGCGAGCAGCGCCACGAAGAAGATGAAGATGACGATGGTCATGGCGTGCCGCCGGCCTTGGTGTCAGTGCTGAGGGGATCGGGTCGGCTGAAGCCGGTGCGAAAGCCACGCCAGACGATCTGCGCCTGGCGGATGACCATCATGAAGCAGCCGATGGCGATGCCGCCGTAGACCAGCGACATCGGCCAGTCGAAGACGGTCATGTAGAGGTTATGCATGCGCTCGGTGATGAGCACCGAGAACCAGGCGAGCATGGCGAGGAAGGCCAGCTTGATGATCTCGACCGCGCCGATGAGCGCCCGCTTCGGCAGGCTGTCACGCATGACATTCTGGACGAGTTCGACCGCGATGTTTGTGTTGCGCCGGACCACCATCGCGCCGCCGACGAAGACCACCACCATCAGCATGTAGCGGGCGATCTCCTCGGTCCATGCGAGGCTGTTGTTCAGCACGTAGCGGGTGAAGAACTGCAGGAAGACGATGAAGGCGAGGCCCCAGAACAGGGCGATGGCCATCCAGTCCTCGGGATATTTCTCGATCACCACCTCCTCGTCGGTGGCGACAATGAGATGGACGTCGTCGCTCGGTGGTCCGGCGGGCGGCGGGGTCGGTGACATGGGAAGTCCTCGCGGCGCGGGGCCGCCTTGGGAATGTGAGGGGCGCGATGGGGACGCCGGTGGTCCGGCATCCCCGAAGGCTCGCGTCAGCTGGAGCGGGCGAGGCCCTGCAGCGCGTCGTACTCCGCCCGCGACCAGCCGGCGCCGGAGGCCGCATCGTTGTGCAGCGGCATGGCGGCGGCGCGGAAGGCGGCGCGATCCGGCGTGATCACCGTCTTGCCGAGCTTGCGGAACTCCTCTGCCAGTGTCTGTTCGGAGGCGCGGATCTGGTTCGAGGCGCGCGAGGCGGCCTCCAGCAGCACCTCGTTGAAGGTCGCCTTCTCCGCATCGTTGAGGCGGCCCCAGACATGCGAACCGACGATCGACAGGAGCGATTCCGTGATGTGGCCGGTGAGCATGATGTGGCTCTGCACCTCGTAGAACTTCTTCGCCATGATCGTCGGCAGCGGGTTCTCCTGGCCGTCCACCGTGCCCTGCTGGAGGGCGAGATAGACCTCGGCGAAGGCGATCGGCGTCGCGTTGGCGCCGACCGACTTGGTGAACATCAGGAACAGCGGCGCCGGCGGCACGCGCAGCTTCATGCCGCGCATGTCCTCAGGTCTGTTGATGGCCTTGTTGGCGGTGACGTGGCGCTCGCCGTAATAGGTTAGCGCCGTGACCTTGTGGCGGGTTCGGCCCTCGTAGCCGGAGGCGATCTGCCGGAACAGTGGCGAGTCGCGATAGGCCTTCCAGTGGTCGAAGTCGCGCAGCACATAGGGCGCGTTGGTGATGGAGATCGGCCGGTGGATCGAGCCGGCGAAGGCGACGCCGGTATAGATCATGTCGACCGTGCCGAGCGACAGGCCCTCGTTGATCTGGTTCTCGTTGCCGAGCTGCGAGGCCGGGAAGACGTCGATCTGGTACTTGCCGTTGGTGCGCCTGGCGATCTCGCCCGCGGCCCAGAGCGCCTCGGTGTGATAGGGCTCGCCCGTCTCGTAGACATGGGCCCATTTCAGCTTCGTCTGCTGGGCGCGCAGCGGCGTGGCGGCGAAGGTGGCAAGTCCCGCACCGGCGATGAGCGCGTTGCGGCGTGAGATGGTGGTCATGGGGGTATCCTCCCTACCCGTGTGGTTGTCGTGCTTCGGGCGGGTTGATCCCGCCGCTTCTTGCCGGTGCCCTCAACAGGGGCGCCGGTGGCATGTGCTCAGGCGCGTTTCAGGTCGGAGCGCGCCGAATCCTCCAGGAAATAGCCGGGGTTGAAGCGCTTCAGGTCGTCGAGCCCGAGCGACAGCCCGTCGACATGGGCGCCCATGGCGGCCGCGGCAGCATCGGCGTCGCGCGCCTCGATGGCGGCGAGAACCGCCTCGTGCTCGGCGACGACGCGGGTCATCCGCCCCTCCAGCGGCAGGGTCAGCCGGCGGAACCGATCGACCTGCAGCTTGACATGACGGACGAGCGCCCAGACGCCGGGATGGCGACCCGCGGTCGCCACCGCCTCGTGGAAAGCCTCGTCGGCGCGGTGGAAAGCTTCCGTGTCGCCTGCCTCCGCCGCCTCGGCGGTGCGGGCGAGGATGGCGCGCAGCTCGATGATCTGGCTGCGCGTCGCGGAGGCGACGGCCCCCCGCACCGCAAGCTGCTCGAGCACCCGGCGGATGGTGATGGCCTCCGGCAGGTCGGCGAGCGGGATACGCGACACATGGGTGCCGGATTTGGCGATGATGTCGACCAGCCCCTCGTCGGCGAGCCTGAGGAGCGCCTCGCGCACCGGCGTGCGGCTGACCCCGTGGGCGGCGGCGATGTCCTTCTCCGTGATCGGCTCGCCGGGCTTGCGGCGCAGCGACAGGATCTCCTCGCGCAGCAGCGCGTGGATCGTGGCCGCGGCCGTCTGGCCACGTCCCCCTGCCCTGTCGCGTCCTCCGCCGATCAGCGTCAGCATCTCGTGCCCCTCTGATATGATTGGTACACCTGATATATCAGCGCCACAACCCCGTGCGGAATGACACGGAGGGTTGCCAATCGTGAGGTGAAAGGGCGAGGCTCGCCGGGCATGATGCGCGGATGGGCCGGCAGGGCTCGAATCGGGAGGACACGCGGCCTTGGACTGGCGGAACTGGACGGTGCAGAACCTCAAGCAGGGCGCCGCCCCCATGAAGAAAGTTTGGGTGACGCTGCACGACTTCGCCGTGACCTTTGCGGCGTTGATGCTGGCGCTCGCCCTGCGCGGCGAGCCCAAGCCGGGCCCCGTCGCCGGCCTCGACCCCGTCGTGATCGCCCTCGGCTTCTCCGTCTTCGCGCTCGGCGTCTATCACGCCTGCTCGCTCTATGCCTCGCGCTGGCGCTTCGCCTCGCTCTTCGACCTCTTCGGCATCTTCAAGGCCGTCTGCATCCTCACCCTCGCACTGCTGGCCCTCGACTATGTGCTCGGGCCGCGCCTGACGGGGGACATCAAGTTCGTCGGCGGCCGCACCCTCGTCATCTACTGGTGCGTGCAGATCATCATGCTGGGTGGCCCGCGCGTCGCCTATCGCGCCTATCGCTCCTGGCGACGCCAGACCGCCCATAACCGCGCCCCCCTCGCCGCCCTGGTGATCGGCCGTGCCTCCGACGCCGATCCGGTCATCCGCGCAGTGGAGGCTGGCCTCGGTGGTCCGCTCAAGGTCTATGGCATCGTGACCCCCCTTGCCCATGAGGCCGACCAGGCGGTTCGCGGCGTGCCGGTCTGGGGCACCACGGACCAGATCGAAGCGGTCATCCGCGACGCCAACGAGCGCGGCGTCACGATCCAGCGGGTCATCATCGCGCCCGAGGCGCTGCACGCCGCCCCGCTGATGGAACAGGTGATCGGCGTCTTCCGCCGCATGGGCATTCCGGCCATCCGCCTCGATGTCACCGCGCAGTCCAGTGCTGGCATGCGGCCCGCCCGCCTCCACGCCGTCATCGACGACGATCTGCTGATCCGCCCGCTGGTCGAGGTCGATCCCGAGCCCCTCGCCGGCTTCGTTCAGGGCAAGCGCGTCGTCGTCACCGGTGGAGGCGGCTCCATCGGCTCGGAACTCGTCATCCGGAGCGCCCAGTTCGGCGCCGCCTCGGTCCTTGTCCTCGATCATTCCGAGGCCGTGCTGCACGCCATCCTCGACCGCGCCGCCCTCGAACTCCCGCCGGGCGCCAACACCGTCACCGGTCGCCTCTGTGACGTGCGCGATCGCGCCCGGCTGCAGCGGCTGATGACCGACTTCGCGCCCGACGTGGTGTTCCACGCCGCCGCCCTCAAGCACGTGCCGCATCTGGAGCGCGAGGTGTGCGATGCGGCGCGCACCAATATCGCCGGCACGGTCAATGCCGCCGATGCCGCGGTCGCCGCGAGCGCCAGCGCCTTCGTGCTGATCTCCACCGACAAGGCGACGCAGCCGGTTTCCATCCTCGGCGCCACCAAGCGGGTCGCGGAGATGTACATCCAGGCCCTCGACGCCTCGCTGGTGCGCGCGGCGCCCACTGCCGGCACGCGCCTCGTCGCAGTGCGCTTCGGCAACGTGCTGGGCACCGCCGGCTCGGTGGTTCCGCGCTTCCGCGCCCAGATCGAGGCGGGCGGCCCGGTGACCGTCACCGACCCTGGCATGGTCCGCTATTTCATGACCAAGCGCGAGGCGACCGACCTCCTGTGGACCGCCGCCCGGATCGTCTCGGACCATTTGCGGCCTGCTGCCTCGACGATCCTGGTCCTCAACATGGGCCAGCCCGTGCGCATCGATGACCTCGCCCGCCGGATGATCCGCCTCGCCGGCTTCGAGCCCGGCAAGGGCATCGACATCGTCTATTCCGGCCGCCGGCCCGGCGAGCGCCTCACCGAAATGCTCTTCGAGGAGCGCGAGCCGCAGGTGGATATCGGCGTGCAGGGCATCGTCGCCGCCGAGGCGCAGGCCCCGCCCCTCGCGCGGCTCCAGCCCATCCTCGCGCGGATCGAGGCGTCAGCCGCCGCCGGAGACGACGACGCCGTCCGCGCCGCGATCGCCGAACTCGTCAGCGACCTGCGCGTGCCGGCCAAGGTCGTGCCGCTGCGCCCGCCGGGCGCCGCCCTGCCGGAGGCGGCGGGCTGATCACCCCGGAGATCAGCCTTTGGCCCTGCGGGCCGCCTCGGTCGCCGCCGCGAAGTCGTCGGGCGTCTCGTAGCGCACGATCTTGCCACCTTCGAGGATGGCGATGCGGGTCGCCCGCTCGGCCAGCATCTTCCGGTTATGCGAGGCGAAGACCATGATCTTCGCCTGGTCGACGAATTCGGCAAGGCGGCCCTCGGCCTTGTCGGAAAAGGCCGAGTCGGCGACCGACAGCCATTCGTCCAGCAGCAGGATGTCGGCGGTAACGCGCGTCGCCACCGAGAACAGCAGGCGCATGCGCATGCCCGCCGAGAAGCTGCGCAGCGGCAGGTGGCGGAACCCGTCGTCGATCCCGGTAAAGGCCCAGATCTCGTCGACGAGGTCGCGCTCGGGCACCGCGCCGTCGATGCGCAGCAGCAGGCGGATATTGGCTTCTGCCGACATTTCCGAGATCGTGCCGGCGGCCAGGCCGAGCAGCGTCGACACCTTGCCCCGCCGCTCGATCGTGCCGCCCGCCGGCGGATAGATCCCGGCAAGGCTGCGCAGCAGCGTCGACTTGCCGGCCCCGTTCGGGCCGTAGAGGCCCAGCCGCTCGCCGGGCCTCAGGTCGAAGGAGACATGGTCGAGCGCCCGGATGGTGCGAGGCCGCACCCGGCCGTGGCCGATGCCGAAGAGGCTGAGGGCCGCCATCTTCAGCGAATAGGAGCCCGGTTCGACGGCGGGAAAATCGACCACGAGGTCGCGAACGGCGAGATGGACCATGGCGCGACCCCTCACAGCCAGAACGCGGCGCGGGCGAGGCCGCGGGCCGCGAGGCGGGCGGCGAGCCCGGCAAGGATGATCATGCCGCCGACGACGAGAAAGCTCGCCGTGGGCCAATGGCCGTCGAGCAGCGGGTCGCGCCAGACCGCGAAGAGATGGGCGAACGGATTGAGGGCCAGGACGAGGCTGCCCTTGCCGCGCAGGACGCCCGGCTGCCAGAGGATCGGCGTCGCCAGGAAGCCGAGCATCATCGCCGTCTCGACGATGCGCCTGAGGTCGCGGAACCGCACGCCGAGACCCGCCACGCTGATCGAGACCAGCGCCGTGAAGACGATGAACAGCACGATACCCGGCAAGGCCATCAGAAGCCCCATCGGGCTTGAGGCGCCGAAGACGAGGATGACAGCCACCGGGACCGGCAGGCAGTGGAGGGCGATGAGCAGGTTGCGAAGCACCGCCTGCAGCACGGGAACGATGGGCCGCACGCCGCGATCCTTGATGAGATCGGCACCGCCGTGAAGGCTTTCCATGCTCTCGTTGATGGAGGTGTTGAGGAAGGTCCAGAACATCAGGCTGACGGCGAAGAAGGGCATGAAGGTGCCGATCGGCGCGCCGTGGACCTCGGCCAGGACCACGCCCAGCATGGCCACGAAGACCGCCATCTGCAGCGCGATCCACAGCGGGCCGATGAAGGATCGCGAATAGCGGAAGCGCAGGTCGTTGACCGCGAGGAACCAGGCGAGCTTGACGTTGCCCGCCGCCGCCGCGAAGGACGAGGGCGTTCCCGCCGCCTCGCCCGGACTGCCCTGCTCGGTCATGCTCATCGTTCGCGGAATGCCCGGTTAACCTGGTCCATCAGCGGCCTGGTGAGATAGGCCAGCGCCGTCCGCTCGCCGGTCTTCACATAGATCTCGGCCGGCATGCCCGGAACGATGCGGTTTCGGCCAAGGCGGTCGAGTTCGCCATCGGCAAAGGCAAGACGCGCAAGGAAGAAGGCGCTTCCGGTCTGGGGGTCCCTCACCACGTCGGCCGACAACCGGACGACCGTGCCGTTCACCTCCGGCGTGGTGCTGTGCGGAAGCGCCGGAAACCGGATCAAAGCCTGCTGGCCGATCGCCACCTTGTCGATGTCCTGGGGCGCAATCCGGACCTCGATCACCAGGACGTCGTTACCGGGCACGATCATCATGATCGGCTGTCCGGCGGTAATGACGCCGCCGACCGTGTGGTAAGACAGCTGGTGAACGAAGCCCGAGGCGGGCGAGCGGATGTCGATACGCTTCAGCGCGTCCTCGGCTGCCACGCGGCGCTCGACGAGCTCGCCCGTCCGCGCCTGGATTTCACGGAGCTCGGTCGACACCTCGCGCCGCAGATCCTGGTCGATCTGCAGGATCTGGAGCTCCGCCTCGGTGATGCGTCCCTCGGCCCGGGCGCGCTCGGAGACAAACTGGCCGACGTCCCCGGCAAGGCGCGCACCTTCGCGCTCGAGCTCGACGACGCGGGGGCGCGGCACGAGGTTGCGGCGGAAGAGGTCGCGGATATCGCCGAGTTCGCGTTCGATCAGTTCAACCTGTCGGCGACGCGCCTGTTCCTGGGCGGTGAGGCCGACGATCTCTTCACGGATCTGGTCGATCCTCTCCCGCAGCTGCCGCTGTTGGCCCTGCCGCGCCGACCGGCGGGCGTTGAACAGCGTCACCTCGCTGTCCCAGGACCGCGCCACCTCCGGATCGCCGAGGCGCCCGTCGAGCGAGGCGGGCAGGACGATGTTGGCGGCACCATCCCGCTCGGCCTCGAGGCGCGCCTGCCGTGCCGCAGCCTCGTTCAGCTGCTTGACGATGACCTGAAGGTTGGCGCGTGTGATCGTCGCATCGAGGCGGATCAGCAGATCCCCTTGCTGCACCCGTGCTGTCTCGCGCACCAGGATCTCGCCCACGACACCGCCGGTGGGGTGCTGGACCATGCGGACGTTGGTATCGACCACCACCACGCCGCCAGCCACGACAGCGCCCGCGAGCGGCACTGTCGCGGCCCAGCCACCAATCCCGCCCACGAAGACAACCACCACCGCCATACCGACGAGGACCAGGCGTCGCATCCCCCGGTACAGTCCCTCAACGCCGTTGGCGCCGGGCGTGATGGGTGGCGCCGCCTCCGTCATGTCGGTTGCTTCCGTTGCGGGGCGAGCACCTTCTTCAACACCTCGTCGCGCGGACCGAAGGCCTGAAGGCGCCCGTCCTTCATGAGACCCACCATGTCGACCGCGGCGATCGCGCTCGGACGATGGGCGATGACGATGGCAATGCCCTGGCGCTCTCGCACATGCCGGATCGCCTGGGTGACAGCCGCTTCGCCCTCGGCGTCGAGATTGGCGTTGGGCTCGTCGAGGACAACGAGGAAGGGATCGCCGAACAGCGCCCGCGCGAGCGCCACGCGCTGCCGCTGGCCACCCGATAGCGTAACGCCGCCATCGCCGATCCTGGTCTCGTAACCCGCATGGAGCCGCCTGATCATCTCGTCGGCGCCCGCGGCGACTGCGGCGGCAACGACCTGCTCGGACGTCGCGTCGGGACGGAACCGCGCAATATTCTCGGCAACCGTTCCGTCAAACAACGCGATGTCCTGCGGCAGGTAGCCGATGAAGCCGCCGCGCGCCTCGTCGTTCCACTGGCTGAGTTCTGACCCGTCCAGCCGCACGGAGCCGCGCAGCGGATGCCAGACCCCGGACAGAACACGCGCCAGCGTCGATTTTCCCGAAGCGGAAGGACCGATGACGCCAAGCGCCTGGCCGGCCAGGAGCGACAGCGACAGGCCGTGGATGATCGGCTGGGTCTGGCCGGGTGCACCAGCGAAGACCTGTTCGAGGGTCAGCATCCGTCGCGGAGGCGGCAGGGAAATCGGATCGGCTGGACGAGGCAGCAGATGCATGGTGTGGCTGAGGCGACGGCGCGCCTCGCGGGCCGCCACGAAAGACTTCCAGTAGCCGACCGCCGCCTCGATCGGTGCCAGCGCCCGGCCCATGAGGATGGAAGCGGCGATCATCACACCCGGCGTCGCCTGCTCCATGAGCACGAGATAGGCGCCGAGGCCGAGGATGCCTGACTGCAGGGCCATGCGCAGGATTCGCGAGACGGTCGCATAGGTGTTGACGACATCCGTCGCCCGCTCGTTGGCGGCAAGGAAACGGTCGTTGACGGCGCCATAGCGGGCGGAAAGCGCGGTCCGCATCCCCATCGCCTCGATCGCCTCGGCATTGCGTCGGGTCGCCTCCGCGATGCCGGAGCGTGCCGCAGCCGAGCGCGCCGTCTCGGTGATCGGTGCCTTGCTCGCCCGTTCGGTCAGCACCGTGATGGCGAACAGCACGAGGCAGCCCACCAGCACCGCCGCACCGATCCACGGATGGAGCAGGAAACAGAGCACGACGAACAGCGGCACCCAGGGCATATCGAAAAACGTGGTCGGCCCGAGGCTGGAGACGAAGCCGCGCACGGCATCGAGGTCACGACCGGGCTGCAAGGCGTCATGGCCAGGCCCGGCCCGCAACGCCATGGTCGCCGTGAGCCGGAAAACCTCGGGCGCCAGCCGCCGGTCGACGGCAGCGCCGACGCGGGTGAGGATTTTCTGGCGGATGATGTCGAGCGCGCCCTGGACCAGGAACACCAGAGCGAGCAGCAGGGTGAGGCCGATCAGCGTCTGCTGGCTCCGGCTGGTCAGCACCCGGTCGTAGACCTGCAGCATGTAGATGGCGCCGGAGAGCATCAGAACATTGAGGACGCCTGAGAAAACCGCCGCCGCAACAAGCGCGCCGCGGCATGTCCTCAGCGCCTCGGCGATGGGATCCGGCGTGGTCGGTGGCGCTTGGCGGAAGGCCATCTCGCTGAAGGTCTCGGCTCACGGTGCCCCGGAAACGGAGCACGGCCCAACGGTCATGCCGTGTCTGGAGGGCAAAATGCAAGGCCGGCGTGCAGTCGGGACCTTACCGCAGGACCGGGAAAAGGCGCTGATACACCTCGACCACGCGCCCGGCGACCTCGCCGAGGCTCGCCTCGCGCTCCACCCTCAAGCGGGCGGCAGCTCCCATCGCCGCAAGATCGGCGCCGGCGGCACGGCCGATTGCGGCGGCGAGCGCGCCGGGATCCTCCGGCGGCACGATGAAGCCGGTGACGCCGTCCTCCACGAAGTCGCGGCAGCCGGGAACGGCCGTCACCAGCGCCGGCCGGCCGGCGGCGGCGGCCTCCAGCAGGGCGCGCGGCAGGCCCTCCCCTCCGCGCGAGGGCAGGACGAAGAGATGATGATCGGCGAGCAGCGCCGCCACGTCGTCACGCCGTCCGAGCCAGGTGACGCCCGGTTCGGCGGCAAGGCTGGCACAGTCGTCCGGGGTCAAGGCGCGAGGATTGGCGGCATCGGCCTCTCCGACGACGGTGAGCGTCGCATCGAGCCCGCCTGCACGCACCTGTCGCAGCGCGGCGACGGCGAGATCGAGCCCCTTCGAGCGCACGAGGCGGGCGACGAAGATCAGCCGCAGCGGCGGCACCTCCGGCAGCGGCCGGACGTGGAACTCGGCCGGATCGACCCCGGCACCAGCCAGGGTGACCACCCGGCCCTCGCCTAGCGCCCGGTGCAGGCCGAGGGCGAGCGGGTCGGCGCCATTCTCGGCAAGCCAGACCGTCCGTGGACCATCGCAGAGCCGCGCGAGGCCGGCCGCGGCAAGGCGTGCCGCCCACCGCTGCGGCGGGGCGGCGGTGGCGAGGAAGCCGAGCCCGGTGATGCTGACCACCCGCGGCGTGGAAAGCCCCCGAAGCCGCGCCAGCGCCGCGATCGCCATGCCGTGGAGTCCGAAGGCGTGGACGAGCGGCGCGCAGCCTTCGCGACCGGCGAGGTCACGCAGCTCGCCTGCAGCTGTCCACAGGCCACGGGGCGCAAGACCGCCGCGCCGGGCGTCGGCAGGCTCCAGCGCAATGCCAGGTTCGGCCCAGGCGACGCCGTCCTGCGGTGCAGCCAGGACAGCGACGCGAAAGCCTGAATCCCGCGCCGCACGCGCCCAGGGCAGGAAATGCGAGCGGAAGAACCAGGCCTCGTTGATGACGCAGAGAATGCACGGAGCCGACGCCTCGCCATCCCCAGGGGCCGTGCGCTCGCCCCGGCCATCAGCCCCCGTTACCATCCCCATCCTTGCCTTCGATCCGCCGCGGTGAGACAACTTCCGCCGGGCTGCGGATCGGAGCCCGGCAAGGAATGGAAATCAAGTCCAAGGCGATGCGCTCGGTCAGCGACGAAGTCGAACGTTGCCTCCCCTATTTCATCAGGCTCTGCGTCAATGGCGTTATCGCCACTGGCGTGCGGCTGGACGCATCGGCGATCGAGGTCGCTCGCGACATCCACCGCAAGCTGCCGCCGACAACGGACGCGACCCTGCGCGGCCATTTCGAGGCGACTCTGTCGGACCTCGTCGACCTCGTCTCGGCGCTCGCCCCGCGCCTTCCGCCTGAAATGATCCATGACTTCGCCGAGAAGGCCTCGCAGGCGCAGGTCGCTGCGACCCTCGAGCGCTCCCTGATCGGAGCCCTCCGCGCCGCCGCGGGCTGACCGCTTCCCTATCCGCAAGCGATCCGCGGGGTTCACAGGGCTTCGACGCTGTGCCAAAACCCTTCCGCCGGAACGTCCCTTGTCGTGCGTGACGCCGGACCGTAACGCCCGCGGCTCTGCTCTCGCCCCATCACGGACAAGGGATCCTTCGCGCCTTGGATGCGACCGCGGGTCATGCCGCCACCCAACATCCCCCGCTCCCCCTCGTCGTCGACCTCGACGGGACGCTGCTGCTGACTGACACGTTGGATGAGCAGGCGGCCGAGGCGCTGTTTCGCCGGCCGCTTCATCTCGCCCGCGCCCTGCCTGAACTGGCCCGTGGCCGCGCGGCGCTGAAGCGGGCCCTCGCCGACGAGGTCGATTTCTCCACGGCCGCCCTGCCCTTCCGTGAGGACCTCCTCGTCTGGTTGCGCGACCAGGCCGCGGCGGGCCGTCAGGTGCATCTGTGCTCGGCCGCCACGCAGAGCGTGGTCGAGGCCATCGCCCGGCGGCTCGGCTTCTTCGCCTCGGCCACCGGCTCGGGCGACGAGAACCTCAAAGGGCCCCGCCAAGGCTGCCCATCTCGCCCGCACCTTCCCCGAAGGCTTCGTCTATGTCGGCGATTCCGCCGCAGACCTTGCCGTCTGGAAGGTGGCGGGCGGCGTCGTCCTCGCCGGGGCGAGCCGACAGGTCGCAGAGGAGGCACGGGCCCTCGGCAAGCCGGTCGAGGCCGAGTTCACGGATGTACCGCTGTCGCTCCGCGAATGGGCGAAGGCGGTGCGGGTGCATCACTGGTCGAAGAACGGGCTGATCTTGGTGCCGCTGGTGCTGGCCCATGCCTTCACCGACCCACTGGCGGTCGCCGCCGCGATCGCCGGCCTCATCTGCCTGCTGATGGTCACCTCCTCGACCTATCTCATCAACGACGTCTCCGACCTGCAGGCCGACCGCCGCCACTGGTCGAAGCGTCGCCGCGCCATCGCCTCCGGCCGCCTGCCGATCCGCCTCGCCCTCGGCGGGGCCGCGGCGGCCATCACCCTCGCCCTTGCCGGGGCGGCCCTGCTCGCGCCGGGCTTCGCGTTGGCGCTCGTCGTCTATCTCCTGCTCACCCTCGCCTATTCCTTCGGGCTGAAGCGCATCCCGCTGCTCGACACGCTGGTCATCGGCATCCTGTTCACCACGCGGCTGGTCATGGGCATGGCGCTTCTCGCCCATCCCTACTCCGCCTGGCTGCTGACCTTCTCGGTCTTCTTCTTCACATCACTCGCCATCGCCAAGCGCCACACGGAAATCGTGCGCGCCGCGGGCGCGAGCGAACATGCCCTCGCGAGCCGCGGTTACCGGCCGGAGGACGCACCGCTGACGCTCGGTTTCGGCACGGCGGCAAGCGTCGCCTCGCTGCTGATCATGGTGCTGTTCCTCGTCGAGGAGCTCTTCCACCGCGGCACCTACGCGCATCCCAGGCTGCTCCTCGCCGTGCCGCTGCTGCTCGCCATCTGGGTCGGCCGCATCTGGCTCCTCGCCCATCGCGGCGAGATGCGGGACGACCCCGTCAGCTTCGCCTTGCGGGACCGCGTCAGCATCGGCCTTGGTTTCGCCGTCGCCTTCGTCTTCGTACTCGCCCTATGACGCGATTCACCGAAACCGCCGACCACCTGTCCTGGGGCCGCACGCTGCGCCTGCAGCATCGCGTGGCGCGGCCGGTCTTCCGGCAGGACGTGCCGGCGACGCTGGCCGAGGGCTTGAGCACCCTGCCGACGCTGCTCGCCACGGGACTGCGCCGCTCCTATGGCGACAGCATCCTCAATCCGGCCGGCGGCATCGTCGACATGGCCGGCGTCGACCGGATGATCGCCTTCGATCCCGAGACGCGCATCCTCAAGGCGGATGCGGGCCTCTCCTTCGACGCGCTGCTGAAGGCCATGGTGCCGCGCGGCTTGTTTCCACCGGTTTCGCCGGGGACGCGCTTCGTCACCCTCGGCGGCGCGGTGGCCAACGACGTCCACGGCAAGAACCACCACGGCGCCGGCACGATCGGTCGGTGGATCCGCCGTCTCGGCCTGCTGAGATCCGACGGCGTGGAGCACGAGCTCACCCCCGGTGACCCGGACGGGCTCTTCGCCGCCACCATCGGCGGCCTCGGCCTCACCGGCATCATCACCTGGGTCGAGATCGAGCTCATGCCGATCTCCGGCGCGCTCATGGATGTCGAGACCATTCCCTTCGATGATCTCGACGGCTTCTTCCGCCTCTCCGCGGAGAGCGAGGCGAGCCACGACTACACCGTCGCCTGGATCGACTGCCTTGCCACCGGCGACAAGACCGGACGGGGCATTTTCAGCCGCGCCCGCCACGCGACCGGCGGCGAGTTGTCGGCCGGCAAGGGCGGCGGCCCGACCTTTCCGGTGGAGCTGCCCTCGATCGCGCTCAACCGCTTCAGCATCCGCGCCTTCAACGCGATCTACGACTGGAACGGCCGGCGCACGGCGGGTCGCGCCATGCAGCACTACCAGCCCTTCTTCTATCCGCTGGACGCCATCGGTCAGTGGAACCGCATGTACGGTCACCCCGGCATGTACCAGTACCAGTCGGTGGTTCCGCCCGCCGCGGCGCGCGATGCCACCGCCGCCATGCTGGCCGCCATCGCCGCCGCGGGTGAAGGCTCCTTCCTCGCGGTGATCAAGACCTTCGGCGATAGGCCCTCGCCCGGCCTCCTCTCTTTCCCGCGGCTGGGCACCACGCTCGCCCTCGACTTTCCCAATCGCGGTGGCTCGACCATGGCGCTGCTGGCACGGCTGGACGCCATCGTGCGGGAGGCCGGCGGCAGGCTCTATCCGGCCAAGGACGGCCGCATGCCCCGCGACATGTTCCGCGCCGGCTATCCCGACTGGGAGCGCTTCGCCGCCCATGTCGATCCGCGCTTCTCATCGCTCTTCTGGACAAGGGTCGGCTCATGACGACGATCGCTCCCGCCGCCGGCCGGCGTCTCCGCCTCGTGGTGCTCGGCGGCACCTCCGGCATCGCCGAGGCCACCGCACGGCTCTACGCCGCCGAGGGCGCCGAGATCCTGCTCGTCGGCCGCCAGGAGGACAGGCTCGCCGCCATTGCCGCCGACCTGAAGGTGCGCGGCGCGGCGCGGGCAGAGGTGGCCATTGCCGATCTCGCCGCCCCCGGGGACGCGGCCGTAGCGCTCGCCGGCTTTGCCGGGACCCTCGGCGGCATCGACCACATCCTCGTCGCCTATGGCATCCTCGGTGACCAGGCGGAGGCGGCCCGCGATCCCGCTGCCGCCGAGCGCATCCTCGCCGTGAACTTCACTTCGGCGAGTGCCTGGTGCCTTGCCGCCGCCAACCTGCTGGAGGCGCAGGGCCAGGGGTCGCTCGTCGTCCTCGGCTCCGTCGCCGGCGATCGCGGCCGCCGCCAGAACTTCGTCTACGGCGCCGCCAAGGCGGGCCTCGCCGCCCTCGTCGAGGGCATCGCCCACCGCTTCGCCGCCAAGGGGCCGCGCGCCGTACTTGTGAAGCCCGGCCCGACGATCACGCCGATGACCGAAGGCATGCAGCGCAAGGGCTTCACCTGGGCGAAGCCCGAGGATGTCGCCGCCGTCGTGCGGCGCGCCGCCGACAAGGGCGGGCCGGTCGTCTACGCGCCCTGGTTCTGGCGCTACATCATGCTGATCATCCGCTTCCTGCCCGCGCCCATCTTCAACAGGCTCGACATCTGATGCGGGTCGTCGTCACCGGGGCGGCGGGCCTCGTCGGCCAGAATGTCATCGCGCGGCTCAAGGGCGAGCCGGGCGTGAGCATCGTCGCCATCGACAAGCATCCCGCCAACACGGCACTGCTGCGGCGCATCCACCCGGAGATCACCGTCATCGAGGCGGACCTGGCCGCCGACGGCGCCTGGAGCGAGGCCTTCGCCGGCGCCGATGCGGTGCTGCTCAACCAGGCGCAGATCGGCGGCCTCGACGAGGCGGAGTTCACCGCCAACAACGTCACCGCCACCGAGCGGATCGTCGAGGCCATGCGCCGGCACGGCGTGCCCTATTTCGTGCACATCTCGTCCTCGGTGGTGAACTCGCGCGCCGATGATTTCTACACGCGGTCGAAGACGGCGCAGGAGCGCTTCATCGACAGGGTCGAGATCCCCCATGTCGTGCTGCGGCCGACGCTGATGTTCGGCTGGTTCGACCGCAAGCATCTGGGCTGGCTGCGGCGCTTCATGGACCGCACCCCGGTCTTCCCGATTCCCGGCGACGGCCGCTTCATCCGCCAGCCGCTCTATGTCGGCGATTTCGCCGCGATCATCACCGCCTGCCTGAGGACCAGGGCAACCGGCACCCACGACATATCGGGGCTCGAACAGATCGATTACGGCGATCTGATCGCCATGATCCACGAAATCGTCCGGCCGCGGGCGCGCATCGTCCACATTCCCTACCGGCTGTTCTGGCTGCTGCTCTGGGCCTATGCGCTCGTCGACCGCAATCCACCCTTCACGACGCGCCAGCTGGAGGCGCTCGTCATTCCCGAGACCTTCCCCGTCATCGACTGGCCGCGCATTTTCGGCGTGACGGCGACGCCGCTGCGCCGGGCCCTCGTCGAGACCTATTGCGACCCCGCCTATTCGTCGATCGTTCTGGACTTCTGAGAGGACTTCCCGCGTGTCACGGATCGTCGTCATCGGAGCCGGCCCCATGGGCCTTGCCGCCGCCCATCGCGCGGCGAGCCTCGGCCACGAGGTCGATCTCATCGAGGCCGGCGACCGCGCCGGCGGCATGGCCGCCCATTTCGACTTCGGCGGCGTCTCGATCGAGCGCTTCTACCATTTCGTCTGCAAGACCGACGCGCCGACCTTCGCGCTGATGGACGAACTCGGCATTGCCGACCGGATGCGCTGGGTGCCCACCTCCATGGGCTATTTCATGGGCGGCAAGGTCCATCCCTGGGGCGATCCCATCTCGCTCCTCACCTTCCCCCATCTCGACCTCGTCTCGAAGATCCGCACCGGCCTGCAGATGTTCTGGACGACGAAGCGGCCGACCATGGACGGCATCGAGAGCCTCACCGCCCGCCAGTGGATCGAGGGCGGTTCGGGCCGCACCGTCTACGAGCGGCTGTGGAAGCGGCTGATGGAGCTGAAATTCTACGAGCTCGCCGACGAGGTCTCGGCCTCGTGGATCGCCACCCGCGTCAAGCGGATCGGCAATTCCCGGCGCTCGATCTTCCAGGAACAGCTCGGCTATGTCGACGGCGGCTCGGAGACGCTGGTCGCCGTCCTCGTGGAGGCCATCGCCGCCAGGGGCGGCCGCATCCACCTATCGACGCCCGCGACGCGGGTCGAGACGGCGGAGGGCCGCGTGACCGGCGTCACCGCCGGCGGCAGGCTGTTCCCCGCCGATGCCGTCATCTCCACCGTGCCGACGCCACTGGTCTCGCGCCTGGTGCCGGACATGCCGGAGGACTGGAAGGCGCGCTACGACGCCATCCGCAACATCGGCGTCGTCTGCCTGATCCTCAAACTCAAGCGGCCGGTGACGCGGCATTTCTGGGTGAACATCGTCGACGATGCCATCCCCATCCCCGGCATCATCGAGTTCTCGAACCTGAGGCCGACCGGCGACACCATCGTCTATGTGCCCTACTACATGCCGGTGACCCAGCCGAAATGGGGCTGGAGCGACGAGGCCTTCATCGCCGAGGCCATGGCGGCCATCGCCCGCGTCAACCCCGCCATCGGCCCGCAGGACCTCATCGACGCCAAGGTCGGCCGCCTCACCCATGCCCAGCCGGTCTGCGAGCCGAACTTTCGCGACAAGCTGCCTCCCATCGAGACACCGATCGGCGGTCTGCAGGTGGCGGACACCTGCTATTATTATCCAGAGGATCGAGGGGTTGCCGAGAGCATCCGTTTCGGCCGCATGATGGCGGAGCGGGTGGCGTGAAGGACCTCGTTGGCGATCTCGCCCGCTCTCCCTTCCTGCGCTTCCTCGCCTCGGGCGGTATCGCCGCCGGCGTCAATGTCCTTGCCCGCATCCTGTTCTCGCCGGTGATGGCCTATGAGATCGCGGTGGTGCTCGCCTATCTCGTTGGGATGCTCACCGCCTATGTGCTGATGCGGCTCTTCGTCTTCGAAGCCTCGGGACGCGCCGCGGGAAGCGAGCTGTGGCGCTTCGCCGTCGTCAATGCCGTGGCGCTGGTGCAGGTCTGGCTGGTCAGCGTCGGCCTCGCCCGCTGGCTGTTCCCGGCTGTCGGCTACACGTTCCACGCCGACACCGTCGCCCATGTCATCGGCGTGCTGAGCCCGGTGCTGACGAGCTATCTCGGCCACAAGCGCTATTCCTTCGGCAAGCCATGATCCCTCGGCAGGACATGAGCGAAAACCCGGCGCCCCGGCCTGTCACCTGGCTCTTCCGCCTCGGCTGGCTCGCCGGCGCGCTCCTGCTGCTGCCGCTCATCGCCGCCCATGTCGGCCCCTTGCGAACCTATGGCACCTCCGAGGGCCTCGACCCTTCCTGGATGGCGGCGCTCGCCGACGCGGCCGCCCGCGGGGCCGCCTTCGGCCGCGACATCGTCTTCACCGGCGGCCCCCTCTCCGGGCTCTATACCGGCTTCTTCGAGCCGGCCATGGCCTGGCCCATCGCCGGGTTCGGCCTCTTGGTCACCGTGGCGCTGACCATCGTCGCAGGACATTTCATCGCCCAGCGCGGCTGGCCGACGGCCCTCGCCCTCGTCGTGATCCTCGGCACGGGCGTCCTCCTGCGCGACACGATCGCGCTTTTGCCGGCGCTGTTCCTCGTCCTCATCGTCACCGGCGAGCCTCGCCCCGGCCCCATGGTGCGCCTCGCGGCCCTCGCGGCCGGCGCGGTGCTCGCCCTGGCCAAGTTCTCGACGGTGCCACTGCTGGTCCTCGCCTGCCTGCTGGCGGACCTGCTGGCACTGTCGCGGCGGCAATGGCCCTGGCACAGTCTCGCAGCCGTAGCCGTCATCGCCCTGGCCTTCAGCCTCGCGGGCCAGAATCCCCTGGCCCTCGGCGACTGGCTGCGCGGCAGCCTGGAGACCTCCGCCGGCTATTCCGCCGCCATGAGCCTTCCCAGCCGGCCGCTGGAACTCGCGGCCTGGATCGCTATCACCGCGACCCTCGGGGGCGTCGTGATGCGGCTCGCCCTGTCGGACTGGAAGCGGGGGGAGAAAGGCGTCCTCGCCATCGCCGCCGAGGTGGTCATCCTTGCCGGCTTCCTGTTCCTCGCGCTCAAGATCGGCTTCGTCCGCCACGACCTTCATTCCCTGATCGGCTGGGGCTGCCTCGCCGTCGCCGCAGCCCTCGTCGGCACCAGCCCTGCCGCGCGCCGCGACCGCCCTGCTGCGGCCACAGCCCTCGCCATCGCGCTCCTCGCCCTGCTGCCGGGCCCGGTTCTGGTCCAGCGCACACTTCTGCCGGACTACACCGCCCAGCCGGTGGCGACCGCCCGGGCCGCCCGGGACATCGGAGAGACGTTCCTCCGTTTCATCGCAGATCCGGCCGCCTGGAAGCGGGACGCCGGGGCGCGCCTCATCGCCGCCCGCGCAGCCCTCAGGGCGAGCCACCCGCTGCCGGCAATCGACGGGACCATCGACGTCGTGCCCTCGAACCAGGCTCAGTTGATCGCCCACGGCCTCGCCTACCGCCCGCGCCCGACCGTGCAGGAGTATACAAGCTATGCGCCGGGCCTGATCGCCCGCAACCGCGCTCATGTCGATGGGCCGGACGGGCCGGCAAACCTCCTGATGCAGCCCGGTTCCATCGACGGCCGGCATCCCGCCTCAGCCGAAGGTGCGCTCTGGCCGCTCATCCTGTCGCGCTACGAACCAGGGGACATCGTCGGCGGCATGGTGCTGATGCGCCGGCGCGCCGCACCAGTTCCGCTTACCGCGGGCACCACTGTGACCATCGAAGCCGGGCTCGACACAGACGTGGCGCTTCCCGCCGGGGACGGCCCCCTCGTCATGACCGTCCGCATGCCGCTGACGCCGCTCGGCCGCGTCATGGACCTCGCCTTCCGCCCACCCATCGTCATGCTGACCACGGTCGAGGCGGATGGCCGCCGCACGCCCTGGCGCGCCATCCCCGGCATGCTCTCCGAGGGCATGGTGATTGCGCCTCACGTGGCGACGGCGGAGGAGTTTCGCGATCTCGCCCTCGGGCGCATGGACCGCCCGGGCTGGACGCGGCCGACCGCCATCCGGCTCTCGTCAGGATGGCTCGGCCGGCTTGCCTATGGCGGCAGCGTCACCGTGACGTTCACGCCGCTGGACCTCGGTCCGCTCGCGGCAGCCCGCTGAGCGCCGTCACTCCAGCCGGACGCGCCCCCAGTAGGTCCAGTCCGAGGCGCAGTGCCCCTTGCAGGAGGTGATGAGCTTGAGCTGCGCCGTGCCCGGCGGGATGGTGGCGAAGCCGATCTGGATGCGGCGGTCGGGCGCGACCGCGCCGGGATCGAGGCACTGGTCAAAGATCCGGCCGGCCCCCTCCGCCTCGATGTGGAAACAGGCCCCGTCCGTGGGGCTGCCATTGTCCCACGAGCCCGTCCGCATGCCGAAGGCGACCTGCACGCGGCTCTGGCCGGCGACCGGCACCAGCACCACGGAGGGCGCGTGGGCGAAGAGCCCGTCTTCGGTCGGCATCAGCACCGGCGGGCGCATGGTGTTGGCGGCGAGGACGGCGGCGAAATCGCGCTGCACCTGCGCGAGCGAGCGGCCGGTCTCGCTCTCCCGGGCAAAGGCGAGCCTGACCTCGGGGGATGGCAGCGCACCGGTGCGCTCGGGCGGGCTGTCGGTGCCACCGAGCAGCCAGGCGCCGGAGATGACGGCAAGGGCGAGGACGGCCGCGGTGGCGAGGAGGCGCGATCGGCCGAATGACGGCGCAGATGCTGTGTCCCCGCGCTTGACGGGTTCCGGCGGCGCCGCGGCTACGGGACGCCGCGGGGCCTCCACGGGCAGCGGAGCAACGGCGATGGCTGCGGCAGGCGCGGGCCCATCGGCGGCGAGATGGACAGCGAGGTCGAAGCCCGGCTCGTCGAGGCGGTGCAGGATGGGCACAAGGTCGGCCAGGAAAGCACGGCCGAGGACGAGCTTGCGGTCGTCATCGGCCTGCGGCGCCACGACGGCGGGGTAACGCCGCACGGCGGCCTCGGCGAGGCTCCGCGCCACCGCCTGGTCGCGCCAGTCGATCCGCGCCAGCGTGGCGAGCGTCGCCCTCAGATAGCGCGCATTCGCCTCGGTCTCCTGCGGGGTCAGCCCCGGCATGGCGATCCGCTCCCTGGTCCCGCCGACCGGTGACCTCCTGTCGACCGGTAATCGTGCTCCCGAGAGTGCCGCGACATGGTCAATGGAGCCTTAACGATGCGCCCGTCCGCCAGCGGGGCCGCATCCCCAAAGCGATGTCGTCCGCGCGATTCCGCATGCGGGCGGCGCCGGCCCGCCCGCCGGCCGGGTGGCCCCGCCGGAGCGAAGCGGCCATAATCGCCGCGATGAATCGCCCGCTGCCTCCGTCGCCCGCCGGCCGGGACTTAACGCCGTGATCGCCGGTCTTGGTCCCGGCCTCATCACCCGTGTGGCGCTGCGCATCCTGCGGGAGGAAGGGCCGGTGGCGCTCGCCCGTCGCCTCCGCCGGCGCATCGCCATCCTGCTGGAACAGCGCCGCCGCAGCTATTCCGACTGGATCGCCGCCTTTGACACGCTCGGGGAGGTCGACCTCGTTAACCTGCGCGCCGCCGCCGCTGCCCTGCCGCACCGTCCGCTCATCTCGGTGATCATGCCCGTCCACGAGACGCCCCGACGGCTGCTCGAGGAGGCCATCGCCTCGGTCAGCGCCCAAGCCTATGACAACTGGGAACTGTGCATCTGCGATGACGCCTCGACCGCGTCGCATGTCGCCGCCGTGCTCGCTGCGGCGAGTGCTGCCGATCCACGCATCAAGGTCACACGGCGGGTGGAGAACGGCCGCATCGCCCGGGCCTCGAACGACGCCCTCGCCCTCGCCACCGGAGACTTCGTCGCCATGCTCGACCATGACGACGTCCTCAGGCCGCATGCGCTGTTCTGCATGGCCGAGGCGATCGGCCGGCATCCCGACGCCGCGATCCTCTATTCCGACGAGGACAAGATCGACGATGCCGGCCGTCGCTTCGATCCCTATTTCAAGCCGGATTTCTCGCCCGAGCTCTTCCTCGGCCAGAACTACCTGAACCACCTCACGCTGTTTCGCCGCGCGGAGGTCGTTGCCGCAGGTGGCTGGCGGCCAGAGCGCGACGGCAGCCAGGACTATGACCTCGCGCTGCGCATCCTTGCGAGGGTCGGCGCGGCGCGGGTCATCCACGTGCCGCGCATCCTCTACCACTGGCGCGCCACCGCCGGATCGACCGCCGTCGCGACGGGAGAGAAGTCCTATGCCTTCACCGCCGGCCTGCGGGCACTGGAGGACCATGTGGCGGCCGCTCTGCCCGGCGCGCGGGTCGAGCCCGTTGGCGGCGCGCCCTATTACCGCGTCGTCCACCCTGTGCCGGAGCCGCTGCCCCTGGTCACGATCCTCATCCCGACCCGCGACGGCGGCGCCGTCCTCGACCGGTGCCTCACCTCGCTCGTCGCGCGGACGGACTATCAGGCCTTCGAGGTCGTGGTCATCGACAATGGCTCCGCTGCGCGGGAAACCCTCGCGCTGCTCGAATCCTGGCCGCGCCGCGACGGGCGCATCCGCGTCCTGCGCGACGACCGCCCCTTCAATTTCGCCGCGCTGAACAATGCCGCCGCCGCCAAGGCGCGTGGCGACCTCCTGTGCCTGCTCAATGACGACGTCGAAATCCTCGAGCCTGGCTGGCTGCGCGAGATGGTGTCGCTGGCGGTGAGGCCCGAGATCGGCTGCGTCGGCGCGAAACTGCTCTACCCCGACGGGTCGCTGCAGCATGGCGGCGTGGTGCTCGGCATCGGCGGTGTTGCCGGCCATGCCTTCAAGCATACGCCTGCCGGCGAGCCAGGCCATTTCTGGCATCTCGGCCTGCGTCGCACCGTGTCGGCGGTGACGGCGGCCTGCCTCGTGGTTCGCGCTTCCGTCTATGCCGAGGTCGGTGGCCTCGACGCCGAGCACCTCGCCGTCGCCTTCAACGACGTCGACTTCTGCCTGAAGGTGCGGGAGGCCGGATACCGCAATGTCTGGACTCCCTTCGCCTGCCTGAAGCATCACGAAAGCCTGTCGCGCGGCGCCGAGACGACGCCGGAGAAGAGGGCGCGCTTCGAGCGCGAGACCACAACCATGATGGCGCGTTGGGGAGAAAAGCTGCTCAACGATCCCTTCTATTCGCCCAATCTGACGCTGGCCCGCGAGGATCAGACGCTCGGCTTTCCGCCGCGCCTGCACCCGCTGGCGTGAGGGTTCGCTCCGGCGATCCTTAGGCTCAGGACGGAAGTCTCCGCATTTTGGGAAGAGCATGCCTTCACGCCCGGCGGCTCAGCCGTTATGCAGGGACGGACGCGGTGGAGGACCACGACCAAGGCGTGATGAGCGATATTGTGAAGAACACGGCGGTCGGACGAGCCATCCTGCGAATCGGCAAGGCCTCGCTGTCGGCTGCCAATCGGCTTGCGCTGCTCGTCTATCTTGCTCGCGAAACCAGACGAGCGCAGGGCGAGCCGACTGCGATACCCCACACCTCGATAAGGACCGGCCTGGTCGCCCACATCTACTACACCGAACTCATTGACGAGATCATTGCCTGCTGGGCGCATTTGCCCCCGAACAGCGTGTGCCATATCACAGCCCCGGCGGAGATCGCTGACGCCGTGGCGGCGCGAATCGCCGGCCTGCCCGAGGTCCATCTTCACGTCGTCCCCAACCGCGGCCGCGATATCGCACCCTTCCTCGCGATCCTGAGGTCTGGCGCGCTGGACGGGCTCGACGCCGTCCTGAAGATCCATTCCAAGCGCAGCCCCCACCTGTCCCATGGCGGGCTGCTGCGCCGCGCCATGTTCACGGCGCTCGCCGGTCATCCGGCGACGGTGACGCGCATCCTCGCCATCATGGCCGACCCGAAAGTGGGTATGGTCGGCTGGCGCCGCGTGTTCCTGACACGTCCGCGCCACTGGCACACCAACCGCGGCCGCGTCGAGGAGCTGGCTGCACGGCTCCAGCCGCCGGCCCACGCGGACCTCGCCTTCTTCGGCGGGTCGATGTTCTGGTTCCGGCCCACGGCCCTTGCGGCTATAGCGGCCCTGCCGATTCAGCCCGACGACTTCGAGGAGGAGGCTGGGCAGATCGACGGCACGCTCCACCATGCCGTGGAGCGGCTGTTCGCCATTTCCACCGCGGCCAGCGGCTATGCCGTCGCCGACACCGAAGGCGGCATCCTGCTGCCCCCGAGCGAGGGGCTTGGTCGCCCCGCAGCGAGCCTGTAAGCCATGCCACGAGGCCAACCTGCGAGCCCCGCTGCCAGGCAGCGACAGGCGAGACCATGATGGACGCCCATCTCAAAGCCCTTGAATCCGAGGCGATCGCCATCCTGCGGGAGGCGAGGGCCCGCTTCACGCGACCGGTGCTGCTCTATTCGATCGGCAAGGATTCCTCGGTCCTCTACCACCTCGCCCGCAAGGCCTTCGCCCCGGCGCGGCTGCCGATGCCGCTCATGCACATCGACACGACCTGGAAGTTCCGGGAGATGGTGGCCTTCCGCGACGCGCTGGTGGCCCGCGAAGGCGTCGAGTTGCTGGTCGCCACCAACCATCAGGCCATTGCGGCAGGCATGAACCCCTTCGACTATGACGCCTCCACCTACACCGCCGCCATGAAGACCGTGCCGCTGCGCGAGGCCATCGATCGCCACGGCTTCGACGTCGCCATTGGCGGCGCGCGGCGCGACGAGGAGCGCTCGCGCGCGAAGGAGCGCATCTTCTCGCTGCGCGAACCGGGCCATGTCTGGGACCCGCGCAACCAGCGCCCGGAATTCTTCGGGCTCTACAACACCCTGCTGGAACCCGGCGCCACCATGCGCTGCTTTCCGCTCTCCAATTGGACCGAGCTTGACATCTGGCGCTACATCCACGCCGAGGCGATCCCGGTCGTTCCGCTCTATTTCGCAGCCCCGCGGCCGGTGGTGCGCCGCAGCGGCCAGATGATCCCGCTGGATGATGGCCGCTTCCGCCTGCAGTCCGGCGAGACGGCCGAGACCGCGACCGTCCGCTTCCGCACCCTCGGCTGCTACCCGCTCACCGCGGCGGTAGAATCGGACGCGGCCGACGTCCCCGCCATCATCGCCGAGCTCCTCGCCACCCGCAGTTCCGAGCGCATCGGCCGGATCATCGACCATGTCGGCTCCTCCATGGAGGACAAGAAGCGCGAGGGCTATTTCTGATGGCCGCTTCCGCAACCCTGCCGGCTCCGCTGACCCTGCCGCGCCTGCGCTTCATGACCTGCGGCGCCGTCGATGACGGCAAGAGCACGCTGATCGGCCGGCTGCTCTACGAATCCGGTGCCGTCTTTGAGGACCATCTCGCCGAGGCGCTGCGTGCCGGGCCCACCGGCGAACTCGACCTGTCCTTCCTCGTCGACGGGCTGAAAGCCGAGCGCGAGCAGGGCATCACCATCGACGTCGCCTATCGCTATTTCGCCACGGCCAAGCGCGCCTTCCTCATCGCCGACGCACCGGGCCACGAGCAATACACCCGCAACCAGGCCGCCGCCGCATCGCAGACCCAGCTCGCGGTGGTGCTGGTCTCCGCCAATGACGGCATCCAGCCGCAGACCCGCCGGCATCTCGCCATCGCTGCCCTGTTCGGCGTCCGCGACATCGTCGTGGCGGTCAACAAGATGGACCTGGTGGGCCGTGCGCAGGCCCCCTTCGCCGCCATCGCCGCCGAGGTCAAGGCGCTCGCCACCGGCCTCGGCCTGCGCATCGGCGGCATCGTCCCGGTCTCGGCCCGCGAGGGCGACAACGTCGTGACCTCCAGCCCCGCCATGCCCTGGTATGCCGGCCCGCCGCTTCTCGCCCTGCTGGAGGCCTTCGTGCCGGAACCGCCGGCCGAGGAGCCCCGTGCCCTCCTCCCCGTGGCACTGACCGGCCGGCTGGACGGCGGCGGCCGCGTTTCCTTCGGCGAGGTGGCGGCCGGCCATATCGCCCGCGGCCAGGTGCTGCGCAGCGACGGCGGCTTCGAGGCAACCGTCACAGGCCTGTGGTCGGCCGGCGCGCCCGTCGACGAAGCAGGCACCGGCGAGGCCGTGGCGGTGGCACTCTCGCCCGAACTCGACCTCGGCCGCGGCGCGGTGCTTGCCGCCGACCGGCCGGTCCCTCCTGCGACGCAGTTGCGCGTCCGTCTCGTCTGGCTAGCGTCCGAGCCGCTCGAGACCCGCCGCGGCTACGATGTCGAGATCGGCACGGCACGCGGCGCCGCCGGCATCGCCAGACTGGAGGGACGGCTCGACCTTGACGCCCTCACCGTCACTGCGCTCGACGCGGACCTTGCCGCCAACGACATCGCCGTGGCGCGCCTGCAGCTCACGACGCCGCTGCCCGCCCTGCCCTTCGCCGAGAACCGCCGTCTCGGCGCGTTCATCCTCATCGACCGGGTCAGCCGCCGGACGGTTGCCGCCGGCATCGTCCTGTCGGTGGAGCGCCAGAGCCGCGACACGCCCTGGCAGACCATGGCGGTGACGCCAGCTGACCGGGCCCGGGCGCTGCGCCAGACGCCCCGCGTCATCTGGCTCACCGGCCTGTCCGGCGCCGGCAAGAGCACCATCGCCGACCTCCTCGACCGACGGCTCCACGCCCTCGGCCGCCACGGCGCGGTACTGGACGGCGACAACCTGCGGCAAGGTCTTGCCGCCGATCTCGGCTTCTCCGACGCCGATCGCAGCGAGAATGTCCGCCGCATTGCCCATGTCGCCGCCCTCATGGCCGATGCCGGCCTGATCGTTGTCGTGTCGCTGATCTCGCCCTTCCGCGCCGACCGCGCCAAGGCCCGCGAGGTCATCGGCGCCGGCCGTTTCATCGAGGTCTTCGTCGACGCGCCGCTGGAGGTCTGCCGGACCCGCGACCCCAAGGGCATGTATGCCCGGGCCATGGCCGGCACCCTGCCGCGCTTCACCGGCGTCGGCGCCGCCTATGAGCCGCCGGAGGCCCCCGATCTGCACCTCCACACCGATGCGATCACGCCGGAGGAGGCGGTGGAACGGATCATGGCGCTGATGGAGGGGTAGGCCGCGAACCCCACAGCCTGAGAGATAGGATTTATATCCTTGACAAGGACGATTCTCCTTGGCACTCTGTGCTGCCTGGAGATCGCCCGATGACCGACGCCACGCCCCGCCTCTCGCTCCCCCTCCTCGCCGCCGCGCAGGCCCAGAAGCACGTCACCCACAACGAGGCGCTCGTCCTGCTCGACCGGCTCGTGCACCTCGTCGCGGCCGACCTGCGCGATGCCCCGCCGGTCGCGCCCGCCGACGGGGCTGCCTATCTCGTCGGCCCGGCCGCCACCGGTGCCTTTGCCGGCCATGCCGGGGCGCTGGCCACCTTCACGGACGGCGCCTGGCGCTTCGATGCGCCGGCTCCGGGCTGGCTTTGCTGGCTCGAGGCGGAGGCTGCCTCCGTCATCTACGACGGCACCGCCTGGCGTGACCTGAAGCCCCGCTCCGCCGACCGGCTCGGCATCGGGACGATGGCGGATGCCACCAACAGGCTGGCGGTGGCGAGCCCCGCTGTCCTGCTCGGCCATGCCGGCAGCGACGTGCGGGTCAAGATCAACAAGGCGGCGGCCGGCGACACTGCCAGCCTCCTGTTCCAGACCGGCTATGCCGGCCGCGCCGAGATCGGCACCACCGGTGACGACAAGCTGCATGTCAAGGTCAGCGCCGACGGGGCCACCGGGAGCGAGGCGCTGGTTGTCGATCCCTCCACCGGGCGCGTCGGCATCGGCACGGCGATGCCGGGCAACGTCCTCCAGGTGAACGCGGCGAGCGGCGCCGGTGGCCTCGCCATCGTCGGCGATGGCGTGGCGGCCCAGGCCACGGCCTTCACCTATGGCACCAGCTTCCCGGCCTTCAACGGCCGTCGCGCCCGCGGCAGCCTCGCAGCCCCCGCCGCGGTGGCCGCGGGCGACATTCTCATGCGCTTCGGCGCGGGGGGCCATGGCGCGACAGCCATGTGGGGCAGCAACAGCGCCACCGTGCAGGTCACGGCAACGGAGGCCTGGAGCGACACCAATCGCGGCGCGCAGATCGAACTGTCGACGATCGCCGAAGGCGCCGGCCAGTCGCTGCTGCCGCGCCTTGTCGTGTCAGCAGCCGGCCACAGCCAGCCCGGCGCCGATAACGCCTACACGCTCGGCACGGCCTCCGCCCGCTGGAGCGCCGTGTGGAGCGCCACCGGCGTCATCCAGACCTCCGATGCCCGCGACAAGCAGGTGATCGGCCCCCTGCCCTTCGCCGCCGCGATGGTCGATGCGGTCGACCCGGTGCTCTTCCGTTGGCGCATCGGTGGCACGCGGATCGAGCCCTCCCCCGACGAGACGGAGATCGACGCCGACGGCGAGACCGTCGCGACCGGGGTGCCTGTCCACCGGCCCGGGGCCCGCGCCCATGCCGGTTTCCTCGCCCAGGACCTCAAGGCAGCCCTCGACGCCACCGGGATCGATTTTGGCGCCTGGGGCCTCGAGGACCGCGATGATGCGGACAGCCGCCAGTGGACCCGGCCCGACCAACTCGTCGCCGTGCTCTGGGCGGCCCTGCGCCAGACCCGGGCGGAAGTCGCGGCGCTCCGCGAGGGCGCCGGCGCCGTGTCAGCCAAGGTTGACGCAAACGGCAGCCATTGACGCCAGACCGAATTAGGGCTTTCACCGATCCAGGACGTTGATGCCGTGGCCCGGACGATTCCGTGCCGTGACGTCACCATTGGCGGCCCCCGGTTGCGCACAGGCCGTGGCAAGGGCGGTAGGCGCCGACCACCGCAGGGAGACGAACCCATGGTGCGCGTTCTCGTCACCGGCGGCGCCGGCTTCATCGGTTCCGCCACCTGCCGCCATCTGGTCGCGGCGGGCGACGAGGTCCTGAACCTCGACAAGCTCACCTATGCCGGCAACCTCGCCTCGCTGCGCGCCGTCGAGGGCGCGCCGCGCTATCGCTTCGCGAAGGTCGACATCTGCGATCGGGCCGCCGTCGAGGAGGCCTTCGCCAGCTTCCAGCCCGACCGGGTCATCCATCTGGCGGCGGAAAGCCATGTCGACCGGTCCATCGGGGCGGCGGGGGCCTTCATCGACACGAACATTGTCGGCACCTTCGTGATGCTGGAGGCGGCGCGCCAGCATTGGTCGTGCCTGCCGGCGGGACGCCAGGAGGCCTTCCGCTTCCTCCATGTCTCCACCGACGAGGTCTATGGCTCGCTGGGCGAGGACGGCCTCTTCACCGAGGAGACCGCCTATGACCCCTCCTCGCCCTATTCGGCCTCCAAGGCCGCCGCCGACCACCTCGTCGCGGCCTGGGCGCGCACCTACGGCTTCCCGGGCCTCATCTCGAACTGCTCCAACAATTACGGGCCCTTCCATTTCCCCGAAAAGCTGATCCCGCTGGTCATCCTCAACGCCCTGCACGGCAAGCCGCTGCCGGTCTATGGCAAGGGCGAGAACGTCCGCGACTGGCTCTATGTCGAGGACCACGCGCGGGCGCTGGCGCTCATCGCCGCGCGCGGCCGCATCGGCGAGAAATACAATGTCGGCGGGCGTAACGAGCGACGGAACATCGACGTGGTTCGCACCATCTGCGGCCTGCTCGACCGTCTTCGTCCCCGCGCCGTGCCGCACGAAGAGCTCATCACCTTCGTGACCGACCGCCCCGGCCACGACCATCGCTACGCCATCGATGCGAGCAAGCTCGAGACCGAGCTCGGCTGGCAGGCGATGGAGACCTTCGATACCGGCATCGAAAAAACCGTCCGCTGGTATCTTGATAATGAATGGTGGTGGCGTCCCCTGCGCGACAAGGTCTATGCCGGCGAGCGGCTCGGCCTCCTCGCCGCCGCCGGAGCATGACATGCGTCTTATCGTGACGGGCAGGAACGGCCAGGTGGCCCGGTCGCTGGTCGAGCATGCAAGGTTGGTGGACCGCCTGGTCGTCGTCCCTGTGGGACGCCCGGAACTCGATCTGGCCGCGCCCGGCGATGTCACGGCGCTGTTTCGCCGCCATGCCCCGGATGTCGTGGTGAGCGCGGCGGCCCATACGGCCGTGGACCAGGCCGAGAGCGAACCGGACATCGCCTTCGCCACCAACCGCGACGGGGCCGGCGCGGTCGCCGCGGCCGCAGCCGCGCTCGGCGTCCCGGTGGTCCACCTGTCGACCGATTATGTCTTCGACGGCAGCAAGGCCACGCCCTACACCGAGGATGACCCGACGGGGCCGGTCAGCGTCTACGGGCGCTCGAAACTTGCCGGCGAACAGGCCGTCGCCCTCGCCCAGCCCGATCATGCCATCCTGCGAACCGCCTGGGTCTATGCCGCCGAGGGCAAGAACTTCGTCCGCACCATGCTGCGCCTCGCGCAAGGCCGCGACGAGATCGGCGTCGTCGCCGACCAGCACGGCGCGCCCACCTATGCCCCGGACATCGCCGAAGCTGTGATCGGCGTGGCACGGAACCTCATCGCCCGCCCAAGCGATCCGACGCTGCGTGGCATCTTCCACTTGAGCGGCGCCGGCGAGACGACCTGGGCCGGCTTCGCCGCGGAGATTTTCAGCCGGTCGGCGGCCCTGGGCGGGCCTCACGCGCGGGTCCGCGCGATCGCCACGGCGGACTATCCGACCCCGGCGGCACGCCCGGCCAATTCCCGCCTCGACTGCGGCAGGCTGGCCAAGGCCCATGGCATCATCATGCCGGACTGGCGCGAGGCGCTCGGACGCTGCATGGATCATCTGGCGCGCGGCAGCGTTCTGACGGGCGGAGGACAGGCGGCATGAAGGGCATCATCCTCGCCGGGGGGAGCGGCACGCGGCTTCACCCGATCACCCTCGGCGTCTCCAAACAGCTGGTGCCGATCTACGACAAGCCGATGATCTATTATCCGCTGTCGGTGCTGATGCTCGCCGGCATCCGCGACATCCTCATCATCTCGACGCCGCATGACCTGCCGATGTTCCGCCGCCTGCTTGGCTCGGGCGAGGCCTGGGGCGTCAGCTTCACCTATGCCGAGCAGCCGGTACCGAACGGCCTCGCCCAGGCCTTCGTCATCGGCGAGGAATTCATTGCCGGCGACCGGGCGACACTGGTGCTCGGCGACAATATCTTCTACGGCGCCGGCCTCGACACCCTGCTGGAGGCAGCCATTGCGCGGCCGACGGGAGCGACGGTCTTCGCCTATCACGTCGAGGATCCGGAACGGTACGGCGTGGTCGAGTTCGACCACCAGGGTCAGGCGCTTTCCATCGAAGAGAAACCGGCAAGGCCCAAGTCGAGCTGGGCGGTGACGGGTCTCTATGTCTATGACGCCGACATCGTCTCCATCGCCAAGGCGGTGAAGCCCTCGGCGCGGCAGGAATACGAGATCACCGACGTCAACCGCGCCTATCTCGAGCGCGGCGACCTGCATGTGCAGCGCATGGGCCGCGGCTTCGCCTGGCTCGATACCGGCACGCCGGATTCGCTCACGGATGCCTCCAATTTCGTCCGCACGCTGGAGAAGCGGCAGGGCACGCGGATCTGCTGCCCCGAGGAGGTCGCCTTCGAGAAGGGCTATATCGACGCCGCCCAGCTCGCGGCCCTGGCCGAGGCGCTGGGCAAGAGCCCCTATGGGCGCTACCTCAGACGCATCGTCGACGAGCGCGGCTGATGCGGCATAGGGCGAGGGCGAGGGCATGAAGATCACTGCGCTGGAGATCGGGGGCCTGCTGCTGGTCGAGCCGACCCGCATCGGCGACGCGCGCGGCTTCTTCTCGGAGACCTTCCGCGCCGACCGCTTCGCCGAGGCGGCAGGGCCGGTCATCTTCGTCCAGGACAACCACTCGCTCTCCGCCGCGCGCGGCACGATCCGCGGCCTGCATTTCCAGAAGGCGCCGCGCGCCCAGGGCAAGCTCGTCCGCGTCACCCGCGGCGCCATCCTCGACGTGGCCGTGGACATCCGCGAAGGATCACCGACCTATGGCCGGCATGTGGCGGTGGAGCTGTCGTCCGAGAACTGGCGCCAGCTCTGGGTGCCCGCCGGCTTTCTCCATGGCTTCTGCACCCTCGCCCCCGACACGGAGGTGATCTACAAGGTCACCGACCATTACAGCCGCGAGCACGATGCCGGCGTGCGCTGGAACGATCCCGGCATCGCCATCGCCTGGCCGGTGGCCGAGACCGAGGCCACCCTCTCCGACAAGGACCGCACCGCCCCGCTCCTCAGGGAGATCGGGCCGCAGTTCCGGTTCAGTTGAGCGGCAGGGAGACCGAGACCCGTGGACCATCGGCGCAGGCTCCTCCTGGTCTGGCAACTTGCAAGGCGCGAGGTCGAAGCCCGCTACCGCGGCTCGACCTTCGGCCTCGTCTGGTCCATCGCCAACCCGCTGATGATGCTCGCCGTCTTCACTTTCGTCTTCGGCGTCGTGTTCCAGGCGCGCTGGGGCCAGGGCGGCTCGACGCTCGACTTCGCCCTCGTCACCTTCGCAGGCCTCGTCGTTTTCAACCTCTTCGCGGAGGTCGCAAACAAGGCGCCGGCGCTCATCACCGGCCAGCCGAACCTGGTGAAGAAGGTGGTCTTTCCCCTCGCCATCCTGCCGGTGGTGATCACCGCTGCGGCGCTGTTCCACACCGCCATTGCGCTGGTATTGCTTCTCGTCTTCCAGCTCACGCTCGGCAGCGGCTGGCACGCCACCGTCTTGTTCACACCCGTGCTGATGCTGCCCCTCGTGGCCTTCACCCTGGGCCTTGCCTGGTTCCTCGCGGCGCTCGGGGTCTATCTGCGCGACGTGGCGCAGGTGGTGGGACCGGTGACGACCATGCTGATGTTTCTCAGCCCGATCTTCTATCCGGTCAGTGCCCTCCCCGACTGGCTGCGCCCACTCGCGGCCCTGAGCCCGCTGGCCATGACCATCGAGCAGGTGCGCGGCGCCCTCGTCTTCGGCCTTTGGCCCGACCCCGGCGCCTTCATCCTCGCGCTCGCCATCGGCCTCGGGGTCGCAGCGCTGGGCCTTGCCTTCTTCCGTCGCACGCGCGGAGGCTTCGCCGATGTCCTCTGATGTCGCCATCCGGGTCGAGGGCCTGACCAAGAGCTTCCGGCTCTACGAGCGGCCGGAGCACAGGCTCATGGAGCTCGTGAGCTTCGGCCGCATCCAGCGGCACCGCACCTTCACCGCGCTGAAGGACGTGTCGCTGGAGATCCGGCGCGGCGAGACGGTCGGCATTGTCGGCCGCAACGGCTGCGGGAAATCGACGCTGTTGCAGGTGATCTGCGGCATCCTCCAGCCGACGGCGGGCACGGTGACGACGCAGGGCCGCATCGCCGCGCTGCTCGAGCTCGGGGCCGGCTTCGACGGCAATTTCACCGGCCGCGAGAACGTCTATCTCAACGGTGCCCTCCACGGCCGCACCCGCGCCGAGATGGACGAGCGCATCGACGCCATCATCGCCTTCGCCGATATCGGCGAGTTCATCGACCGGCCCGTGAAGACCTATTCGAGCGGCATGTTCGTGCGCCTCGCCTTCGCCACGGCGGTGAATGTCGATCCCGACATCCTCGTGGTGGACGAGGCCCTGGCGGTGGGCGACGAGGCCTTCCAGCGCAAGTGCTTCGCGCGGATCGAGCAGATCAAGGAGCGCGGCGCGACCATCCTCTTCGTCAGCCATGCGGCGCAGACCATCATCCAGCTCTGTGACCGGGCGGTGCTGATGGATGGCGGCGAGAAGCTGATGGAGGGGACGCCGAAGGCTGTTATTACTAAGTATCAGCGGATCATCAATGCCCCAACACCCGCACTCAATGGGCTCATAGCCGCCATCAGATCAAACACCGATGCCGCGCCACAACAACCTGACGATGCGACAACATCACAATCATTGGCATTTTCACTAGATGATCGCGCCCGCCCCAGCTTTGACAGATCATTAGTTCCACAGTCAACCGTTTACTACCCCGAGAATGGCGCGCAAATTATAAATCCTCGAATCTTGAATACTTCCGGAAATGAAACCAACATTCTTCACGCCAACGATACATACATAATCACATTTGAAGTCTTGTTCAAAAACGACGCCCGACGTGTATCATACGCCACGCACATACGTCTTCCCAACGGAACAAGTGTTGCAGGAGCAACAACACTCACAACACCTTTTACTCTAACACAAGTCTCAAAAGGGGAAAAATTCGCGTTCTCGTTTGAGTTCAAATGCAATCTAACCCCGGGCATTTTCTTCTGCAATGTCGGCGTCGTAACAACGACAGGCGATGGCGCTAAATTCTTACATCGCATTCAGGATGCAATCATGTTTAGGGTAGAACATGACACAGTTGCCCTCGAAATTGGGCCCGCCAGACTCGATTTTGAGCCCTCTTTTAAATCAGCCAACGAACCAAATTAACGGGACGACTATAGCCCTAAACCTTCCTAACTTGCAGCCACCCAAGCACTCACTACCACGGAGCCCACTCGCATCAATGCAGCTGTGTGCGCAATTTGCCACGCGCCAGACTCGATCTTAGGTGAAGGGCGACGAACCGCCCAACAGTCATCGTGGGACGGTTGCATGGGCAACCGATTGAGGTGAATGAATGAAACCTTGTAGCAGGGCAACCCTAACCCGAGAGATGATCGTGACGGGCCTTCCGAGAGGAGGTACCACACTTGTCGCGGCCTTAATCGATGCGAGTGAAAACGCACTCTGCCTATCAGAGCCACCCCACCACGTCGACTTGCATACAAGGGCGGGATCAGCCGACCATTTTGCTGAGCAAGTTGCGCTGGACCTCCGCGACCTTCGCGTTAAACTTTCACAAGGTGGGACGGTTATTGATCGTCGGACCGCTGATGGAAAAGCGGTCACGAACTATTTTTCGGGGACCCGAGACGACCAGAACCGTCCCGCTTCGTACGACCTTGTAGAATGGCGCGCTCCAAGCGTAGACAAAAACACGATCATCGCATCCAAGCACAATGGGCTTTATTTGAGCGCCCTTACTGAGTTTGCAAAGACAACGCTTAAGATAATATGCGTGCTGCGAGATCCAGCTTCCGCAATACGCTCGTGGCAGTCGATCCCAGACATACCGGTGTCGCACGGCAAGATGCCGGCAGCAGAAAAATTCTGGCCAAGCATATACAACCGAACAGAAATCACAGCCTCGTTGCTGGAGCGTCAAGTCTTGATTTGCGAGAGCATATTCGCTCGCATACACAACCTAGGGAACCGATCAATCACAATCAAGTATGAAGATATAGTTCAGTCTCCGAGTTCATTTTTCCGAAAAATCGGCACGCACCCAACAGACGCTAACATAATTCACAAGCCAAAACTATCCGAAAAAAGCCAGATCTCAGAGGACGCGATACGCGACCATATCAAGCACATCATAAAGAAGCACTCACTAACAAGCATAGCCCATTACTATAAAGCATATAAATACTAAACGAAAATCCAACTAGAAAAATCGATGGGCTGCGAGAAATTCCTTAGTGTAACGGTTTGACCATCGTACGTGAGAATGGTATCGGAACCACTAATAGACACCACGACGTCAGTAATAGACCTAACGCGGGCGGACAACTGGGTAAAGTCCATCTTGTCCAACCCGTTTTGCCAATCTTCGATAACATCGTTGCCACCACCTGGCGAGAAAACAAAAGTATCCACGCCTGCGCCTCCGATTAGAGTGTCGTTGCCGGCTCCACCCTCTATCATATTGGCTTGCGAATTACCGTAAAGAGTGTCTGCGAAAGCGCCGCCCCGAATATTCTCGATTGAAACATACTGATCACCAAATGCGACTCCGGTGTTGACGCTAGGATTTGCCAACGAGGCCACAACTCCGGCCGAAGCATTTGTGTAAGTAGCCCAATCAGAGCCCATTCCCCCGTCAAGCAGATCGGCGTCGGCATTTCCAGTTAGAACGTCATCACCGTTTCCACCGTATAGGGAGTCGGCGCCCATATCGCCAATAAGGCTGTCGCGACCTTCGCCTCCATAGATTAAGTCGTTACCCTGCCGGCCGCGAATAACGTCATCTCCATTGCTGCCATCGATAGTATTACTAGCGTGATCCCCCTCAAGGAAATCCCCAAAAATCGATCCCAGTAAATTTTCTATAGAGATATACACGTCACCAGCAGCAACACCCGTGTTCGAAGCAGAAGATAAAAGAGAGGCATTTACACCCGTTGGAGCGTTGTTGTATGTCGCTGTATCAAAACCGCTCCCACCATCTAACAGATCGGCCCCAGCATTTCCTGTAAGTATATCGTTTGAATCTCCTCCGTAGAGCGAATCATTCCCCATATCGCCAATGAGATTGTCATCGCCATTGTTTCCGTAAATCTGATCGTCGCCCTGCCGGCCCCTAATAACGTCTAAGCCGTCGCCACCCGTTATGACGTTCGCGCCGTGATCACCGTCAATCGTATCATTGAAATCACTGCCTATAATGTTCTCAATCGAATCATAAGTGTCGCCAGCTGCAACACCTGTGTTGACCAGAGGGGTAAGCAAAGACACAACTACCGCTGATCCCGCTCTAGCGTAGCTTGCCGTGTCGGTTCCTAACCCACCCCGAAGCTGGTCAGCCCCCGGACCGCCTTCCAAAACGTTATTCGCCGCGTTGCCGGTGATCGTGTCGTTGCCGCTGCCACCAATGGCATTCTCGATCAGCGAGCGGACATCGCCATTGTACTGCAGCGCGTTGTAGACATTGGCACGCGCAAGGTTGGTGCCACCGAGATTGGCCTGCTGGACGCTTGACATCAGCGACCAGCCACCGGGCGTCAGGTCGATCGACTGGTTGGTGGTGTAGTTGGAGAAGTCGTAGGTGTCGGTGCCGCCACCGTCCCAGATCGTCAGGAAGATGCGGTTGCCGCCCGGCGCGCCCTGGCCGACGCCATTGATGAACATCTCGCCCGTCGTGGCCGAGAACGTATAGACGGAATTGCCGTTGTTGGTGGTGAAATTCGCCCCATACATCACCTGCAGCGCGGCGATGTCATACATCATCAGGGTCTGGGCGAAGCCCCAGGCTTCGTTCGTATATCCGGTCGTCGGTCCGCCCACATAGGAGCGGTAGGTCATCACCGAGAATTCCATGCCGTCGCGGTCGGACGCCATGGCGCCTGCGACACCGCCTGTCGTCTCGTGGCCGTGCTTGAGGCCCATGTTGTGGCCGTATTCATGGATGAACGTGATCCAGGCATAGCCACCCTTGACCGGGTTGTTCAGGGCGTAGCCGCTGCCAAAGCCGTCATAATTGTCGCTATACCAGGAATCGCCGGAAAGCCCGGTGCCGGGACCAAACGGGTAATAGGCATAGGCGGTCTCGAAGTCGCCGGTCACGGCTGTTGATCGGCCGATGGTGAGGTCGGCGGTCGCGTCGCCCGCCGTCGTCTTGGTGAAGGTCAGTCCGCTGACGCCACCGAACATCTTGCTGAAGATCTCGGTCGTCGCCGTGTCCATCGCCGCGGTCGGCGACAGGAAACTGTTGACGCGGGCCATGTCGCTGTACTGGATTCCGGCCAAACTCGGGTTGGTGTCATAATCCGTCGCGGCCGTGGGGATGCGCCACGTGAGCGCGGTGGTGGTCCACTTGTAGCCCGACAGGATGCCGTCGATGTTCGGGTCGCCCGTGGCGCCCTGGCTGAGCGAACCGCTGGCGGTGTTCGGCAGGACGGGCCCGTTCGACGGGCCGCCCGTGAAACCAGCCGGCGTTGCCGTGAACCCGCTATCCAAGCCGCTGTGAACCGGCGTACCGAACCAGTCGCGCAGCATCGGACCCGAACATATGGTGCACATGAGTGCTTCCCCTCAAGGGGCGGCACAGCAGCCGCCACCATTCCTGTCTTGCCTTAAGGGAACACCATGGCATGACGATTTGACAACCCTGGAATGACCACAAAACGTGGAGCCATGAGCCGCCCGATGAACGCATCGCCCGTCGCCCACCTGCTTGGCGCGTGTCTTGTGCTGGCGGCGGTCCTTTTTCCTGCCGGAGCCCAGCCCGTGACCGAACGCCCGCCCATCGCACCCGACAAGCTCGACCCGCCCCGGGTCCGTCCCGGTCACATCGCCGTGCGCGAGGAGTTCGACGCGGCCATCGCCGCTGGCCGGCGCGAGGCGCTCGAACTCTTCATCGCACGCCATCCCGCCGATCCGCTGGCGACCGAAGCGCGACGCCGGCTGGAGGCCATGACGCGCTGAGGCGGCCCGTCCCGCTTTGCAAGCCGTCACGCATTGGAAGACAAAGTGATTTCGATTGCCGCGATGCAGCACCTATGGCTCGCCGCGACGACACGCCGTGGCCCCCCGCTGATTCGACGGGCCCGACAACCAGGTACAATGCCGTGACCGACGCCGCCCCGCTCGCCCCCATCCCCTTCATCGACCTCGGCGCCCAGCGCCGGCGGCTCGGCGCGGCCATCGACGAGGCGGTGCTGAAAGTGGTGAACCACGGCGCCTACATTATGGGCCCCGAGGTTTTTGCGCTGGAGAAGGACCTCGCGGCCTTCTGCGGCGCGAGCCAGGTGATCTCCTGCTCCTCCGGCACGGATGCCCTCGCGCTGATCCTCATGGCCAAGGGCGTGAAGCCCGGTGATGCGGTGCTCTGCCCGGCCTTCACCTTCGCCGCCACGGCCGAGGTGGTGGCCTGGCTGGGTGCCAGCCCGATCTTCGTCGACGTCCATGCCGACACGTTCAACGTCGACCCGGTCTCGCTGGCCCAGGGTCTCGCCACGGCGAAGGCGGCGGGTCTGAAGCCGGTCGGCGTCATCGCCGTCGACCTCTTCGGCCAGGCCGCCGACTACGACGCCATCGAGCCCTTCTGCGCCGAGCATGGCCTCTGGCTGCTGGACGATGCCGCCCAGTCCTTCGGCGGCACCTACAAGGGCCGCAAGATCGGCACCATCGGCATGGCCACCGCCACCTCGTTCTTCCCCGCCAAGCCGCTCGGCTGCTACGGCGACGGCGGCGCGGTCTTCACCGACGATGCGGGCCTTGCCGACATCATCCGCTCGCTGCGCATCCACGGCCAGAACAACGAGGACAAATACGACAACCAGCGCATCGGCATGACCGGCCGCCTGGACACGATCCAGGCAGCGGTGCTGATCGAGAAGCTGAAGGTCTTCGAGGACGAGATCGCCGCCCGCAACGTCGTCGCCGAGCGCTACAATTCTGCGCTCGCCGACCTCGTCGACGTGCCGCGGGTCGAGGAGGGCCTGGTCTCGGTCTGGGCGCAGTACACGATCCGCCTGCGCGGCCGCGACCGGACGGCTTTCGCCGCCTCGCTGAAGGCGCAAGGCGTGCCGACTGCCATCTACTATCCGCGCCCCCTGCACCAGCAGACCGCCTATCGCCGCTACCCCGTCGCCGGGAACGGCCTGCCGGTCTCCGACCGCCTCGCCGGCGAGGTCATCAGCCTGCCGATGCATCCCTATCTCGATGCGCCCTTGCAGGATCGGATCATCGAGAGCGTCCGCGCCGCATTGGCCTGAGACAGGCGCCGCGCGAGCGACGGGAGATTGCGGGGTTGGCCGCCTGGGACGGGATCGTCCCCGGCCGGGGCTGCTTTGCAGAAGCACGGGCTCGTTTTGCACAATCGTGGCTTGGCGACGATGTTGCGAGTCATCTAGAGATCCAAGAGAGGGTGGTCCTTCGGCCCCCATCGGCGTTCGTGCGTAACGACCTGTACGCTTCCGGCGAGGCAGCCCACGACCCGTCATGACACGCCCCTACCTCACCGTCGTTCGCCAACACCTCGTTGATGGAGATTGGTACGCCAGTCTGCATCGCGTGGCCGGCAGGAGCGGCGCCCTTGCTCACTTCCTCGCCGTCGGCTGGCGCTCAGGCCACGCTCCCAATCCGTTTTTCGAACCGTCCTGGTATCTTGAACAGAACCCTGATGTGGCAGCCTCGGGCATCGACCCGCTCGACCACTACCTGACCAATGGCGAGGCCGAGGGACGCTGGCCTTGCCGCCTCCTCGACCCGCGCTGGTATGGCGAGTCGAACGCCGTCGAGCCCGGGGGCGGGCGCGTGCTCTCGCACTATGTGCAGGTCGGCAGCAGGACGGGCCGGCAGCCCAACGCGATCTTCGACCCGCGCCACTATATGGAGGCCCATCAGGATCTGCCGCGTGACCTGCGCGAGGCCACCCTTCACTACCTGCGCAATGGCTTTGCCGAAGAGCGCAATGTCAGCCGGGTGTTCGATGCACCCTGGTACCGGCGCCACTATGGGCTGCCGGCCGGGGCCGAGGCGATCTCCCACTATATTCTCGAAGGCCGGACGCGGGGCCATGTGCCCCGTCCCGAAGATCTGCCGTCCATTGCCAACGAAATCCGCAAGTCCGTGCAACCCGGACCCGCCTTCGAGGCGTTTGACCCGACCATCGCCGCGGATGCCAAGCGCCGCGCCAAGGTGATCGCTTTCTACCTCCCGCAGTTCCACGCCGTACCGGAGAACGATGCCTGGTGGGGCACAGGCTTCACCGAATGGCGCAACGTGGCGCGTGGAACGCCGCGCTTCGTCGGCCACTACCAGCCCCGCATACCCCGCGATCTCGGCCATTATGATCTGAGCGATCCGGCGGCGATCCGCCGGCAGGTGCAGATGGCGGCAGCGGCCGGACTCGCGGGCTTCTGCTTCTATTTCTACATGTTTGGCCGCCGGCGGATCCTGGAAAGGCCGCTCGACCTCTACCTCGCCGACAAGAGTATCGACTTTCCCTTTTGCCTCATGTGGGCGAACGAGAACTGGACCCGCCGGTGGGACGGACGGGAGCAGGAGGTGCTGCTGCAGCAGACCTACGATGAGGGGGATGAGGACGCCTTCATCGAGACGGTGGCCGGCCATCTCGCCGATCCGCGGTACCTGCGGATTGGCGGCCGGCCGATCTTCTTCGTCTATCGACCGGGCCTCATCCCCAAGATGCGCCAGCGTGTCGACCGGTGGCGGGAGGAGCTCACACGCCGTCTCGGCGTCAGCCCGTGGCTGTTCATGGCCCAGACCTTCGACGACCATGACCCGACGCCCTATGGTTTCGATGGTGCCGTCGAGTTTCCGCCGCACAAGCTGTCGCAGCTGACGCCGACGATCGACGACCTGCAGGTGCTCGATCCGGCATTCAGGGGCGCGGTCCTCGACTACGGGACCATGGCGCAGATCTCTCTCGATCTCCCGCGGCCTTCCTTTCCGCTGCTGCGAACCTGCTTTCCGTCCTGGGACAACGACGCCCGCCGGCAGGGCAATGGCACGACGATCACGGCCTCAAGCCCCGCCCTCTTCGAACGCTGGCTATCCGGGCTGATCGGCCAGGCCGCCGAGGCCCCCTTTGCGGGCGAGCGGCTGGTCTTCGTCAACGCCTGGAACGAATGGGCCGAAGGCGCTTATCTCGAGCCCGACGTCCACCACGGGGCCGCCTATCTCAATGCGGCCGCCCGGGCGATTGTCGGCCGCGAGGCCCGCGTGGCAGGGAAAAAGACCCACATCCTGCTGGTGGGCCACGACGCCCACGAGCACGGCGCACAGATGACATTGCTCAACCTCGGACGGGTGATGACACGCCAATTCGGGGTCAGGGTCACCTTCCTTGTGCTCGGCGGCGGCAACCTGCTGCCGGCGATGCGCGCGATCGGCGACGTCGTGGTCTGCGAGCGCACGGGCGAGGCCGTGAGCGACGCCGTCCAGGCGCTGCGTGGGCAAGGCCTGACCCATGCGATCACCAACACGGTCGTCACCGGCATCGTCGTGCCCCACCTGAAGCGCGAGGGCTTCACGGTCGTATCGCTGGTCCATGAATTGCCAAGGCTCATTGCCGAACACGACGTGGGGGGCGGCGCCAACGCGATCCGTCTCGGCAGCGACGCCACGGTCTTTCCCGCCAACATGGTTCGCAACGCCTTCGTCGAGAGGTTCGGCGACGTGAGCGGGACTGTCATGGTCCGGCCACAGGGGCTCTACGCCGCCCTGGGCCACCACGCTGATGCCCGTATCCGCATCCGCCGCGAGCTTGGACTGGACCCGCAGACTGCCATCGTCCTTGGCCTCGGCTATGCCGACTTGCGCAAGGGGATCGACACATTTCTGGAGACGGCCCGCCTTGCCCATGCGAGCGGCGCGGACATCGCCTTCGTATGGATCGGGCGGCTCGAGCGGGCGGTGGGGACCTGGCTGTTCGGCGAGGACCTGCCCCCCAACCTCAGGCTCCTGGACTTTCTGCCGGACGTCAGCGCCCATCTCGCGGCCGCCGATCTCCTCTACATGACGTCGCGCGAGGACCCCTTCCCTTCGACGGTGCTGGAGGCGCTTGCCGCCGGAAAGCCGGTGGTGGGCTTTGCCGGCTGCGTCGGATCGGAGGAGCTCATCCGCCAGCACGGCGCCATAGTCCCGCGCCGCTCGGCCGAGGGCGGGCTCTCCGCGATCAGCGAGGTTCTGCGGGGCGACAGCCCTGACGCAGCCGCAGCGAGGCGTGAGGCGATCGACACCGACTACCGCTGGGACGACTACGCCTTCGCCTTGCTGGAAGCGCTCAATCCTGCCTGGCGCAAGGTCTCCGTCGCCGTTCCCAGCTACAACTACGACCGCTACATGCGCGGGCGGCTCACCAGCATTTTCGACCAGACGGCTCCAGTCTTCGAGGTGATCGTCCTTGATGACGCGTCGCCCGACGACAGTGTCGCGGTGGCGCGCCGCGTGGCGGAGGAGTGGAACCGGGACATCCTGGTCGAGGTCAATGCGCGCAATGTCGGCTCGGTGATGCGCCAATGGGGGAAGGCCGCCGCGATGGCACGCGGCGATCGGCTGTGGATCTGCGAGGCCGACGACCTCGCGCAGCCGCGCTTCCTCGAGGAGGTCACGGCCGGCATGGCGGCGGACACATTGTTCTGCTTCTCCGATTCTGCGCAGATCGATGAGGACGGGGCGGCGCTGGGTGATTCCTATCGGCCCTATCTCAACCAGTTCGAGACCGGTGGCTTCGATCGCTCGCTGCGCCTGAAGGCCGACGTCTTTGCCAGGCGCTTCCTGCCGGTCGCCAACAGCGTGCTGAACGTCAGCGGCGTCGTGTTCGATCGGGGCACGCTCCTCGACATCCTGTCAGGCCAGATGGAGGAACTGGCGGGCTATCGCTTCGCCGGCGACTGGGCGACCTATCTGGCGCTGTGCACGCGGCCGGGAACTGTCGGCTTCGTGGCCGCCTCGCTCAACATTCACCGACGCCATGGCGGAAGCGTCACCCATTCGACGCGGGCCGAGGCCCATCTGGCCGAGATCGCAAAGGTCCACACGCTTTTTGCGGGGCTCTTCGGCGCAGATGATCTATTGCGCGCCCGCCAGCGTGCCTATCGTGCCACCATCGCGGAGCAGTTCGGCCTGACGGCCGAGGCCCTGGTGGAGGAGATGGGCGAGTGAGCAGCGATGCCGTGGTGACCGTGGGACCGGCGGATCCGGCCACCGACGTTCGGCAGCCGACAATTTCGGTCGACGGTGTCCTCACGCTGATTCTCTTGCTCGCGGCAGCTCACATGCTGTGGGTTCTGTGGCTCGGCCTGAACCAGCCGCTGCTGGACCAGCACCATTTCCGGCAGTCGCAGACGGCGATCACCGTCTACTGGATCCTGCAGGGCGGCCCGTGGCTTGCCTACGAAACGCCGGTGCTCGGCCATCCCTGGGCGATCCCCTTCGAGTTTCCCCTCTACCAGCTGACCGTCGCCGCGGTGGCCAAGATGGGCATCCCGCTCAATGCCGCGGGCCGGCTGGTCAGCGTCGCCTTCCTGTTTGCAACGCTCTGGCCGCTGGCCATGCTCACGCGCGACCTGAAGCTGGGGCGAACGACGTTCCTCGCAACGGCCATCCTCTTCCTCTGCGCGCCGATCCACGTTTACTGGGCCCGCACTTTCATGATCGAGACCACGGCGCTGTTCTTCGCAGCGCTGTGGCTCGCGGCCATCGTGCGGCTGCTGGTGCGCCACGACTGGCGCTGGTTCGCGGTGGCGCTAGCGGCCGGCACCGCGGCCTGTCTTTCGAAATCCACGACCTTTCCAGCCTTTGGTTTCGTCGGCGGCGTCGCCGCCGCCGCATTGCTTGCGCGGGCCTGGTGGCGCGGCGCCCCGCTCCTTCGCCTCATCCCGCTCGCTGCCATGGTCCTCGCGGCGACATTGGTGCCGCTCGGCCTCGGCCTGTGGTGGGTAGCCTATTCCGACAGGATCAAGGAAGCGAACCTCATCGGACGGGGCCTCACCTCCGCCTCGCTCGCCGGCTGGAACTGGGGCAACTGGCAGCAGCGGACCAGCGCCCAGCTCTGGCTCGCGACGGTGCGGCTGCGGGCGCTGCCGGACATCCTCGGCTTCGTCGTGCTGCCGGGTCTTGCGGTGCTGGGCGCCTGCCTCACCAGCTGGCGGCGCCTCGGCTACACGGCCATGGCGGCCATCGCCTTCCTGCTGCCGTTCCTGCTCTTCACCAACCTTCACATCGTCCACAATTACTATCAGGTCGCTAACGCCATCTTCCTTGTCGCGGCCATCGGCATCGCCATCGGGGCCGTCGCTGAGGGACCGACGCGGCCGATCGCCGTCGTGCTGGTGGCAGTGCTCGCCACGGCGCAACTCGCGTTCTTCCACCGCGCCTTCGCGCCCCACGTCGTGCAGGACTTCTCCAACGACAAGATGTTGCGCATCGCGCAACTGGCGCGGGACGCGACCAGGCCGGACGAGGCGATCCTCGTCATCAACAGCGACTGGGCCGCGACGATCCCCTATCACGCGGAGCGGCGCGGGCTGGTGCTGCCGCACTGGACGCGGCAGCCCATCGTCTCGGCCCTGCTAGCTGACCCCCAGAAGGCCTTCGGACCGCACCCGCTCGCCGGTGTCATCGTCTGCGGCGAGGTCTCGGCTGCCTATGGTGCGATGCAGGAGCCCTTGCAGCGTCTCGTTGACGGGCTGGTGCCACGCCAAAGCTTCGCCGACTGCCGTTACCTGGCCGTCCCGGGCCGAACATGAATCATCCGACGGAGCCGCACGACGGTTGGCGGGCCGTGCCGACTGCAGCCGCCCTGACCGGGCTGTCGCGCCATGACCTCGAAGGCGCTGATACCCTGCGCTTCTGGGCAGCCCTGTCCATCATCCTCTACCACGCGCTGCTGCTCCCCGGGATCGAGCCGCCGGGGTCCTTCTGGGTCATCCGCAATTTCGGCGGCTTTGGCGTGCCGCTGTTCTTCGCCCTGAGCGCCTTTGTCCTCTGCCATGGCTATCACGGCCGTCTCGACACCGCCGAGGCCGTGCGCAGTTTCTATCTGCGGCGGCTCTTCCGGATCGCGCCGCTCTTCTATCTCGTCGGAGCGGTGTCGCTGGCCTTCTTCTACGCGGCCTACGGACGGGGCATCGGCATGGCCGACCTCGTCACGTCAGCGACATTCACATTTGGCCTGTTTCCGCAGCATCACCAGGGCTTCGTCTGGGCCTCGTGGAGCATCGGCGTGGAAATGCTGTTCTACGCCATCTTCCCCCTGCTCACCGTGGTGGTGAGGAGCTGGCGGAGCGCCACCGTGGCCTTTATCGGGGCCGCGGGCATTGCCGCGGCTCTGGGCCCAGGGCTTCAAGGCAGCGCCCCCCGACCTGCAGGCCTTCGCGAGCCTCGCGCTGCCGGCACAATTGCCATTCTTTGCCGCTGGCATGCTCGCCTTCTTCACTTGGCGCGCCCTTGGCGGTAGCGCGCTCTGGCGGGCGGGCCTGCTCACGGCAGGCCTCGGCGGAATTGCCGGCCTGATCGCCTTCGCCCTGCCCATTCAGATGACCTCGGGCCGCCTGCTCGGCTGGGACCATTCACGCGCCGGAATGATCGTCCTGTGGGCCTTGGCCCTGGGAGCGCTGACCGTCGGCATGGGCTTCGCCCGCTTTCGCAAGCCCTGGCTGGCCTGGACCGCGACCCTCGGCCGGGCAAGCTTCGGCCTCTACCTCTGGCACCCGCTGCTGATCGGGATGCTGCATGTGCTCGGCGTCTACCGCGCCCTCTACGACTTCGCACCGGCGACGCCGGGGCTGGGCTATGTCGCGGCCGTGGCCGTCACCCTAGCGCTGGTCGTGCCCTTGTCGCTGGCGACGTTTCACGGGATCGAACGACCGGGTCTGCAGCTTGCGCGCCGATGGACAGGGCCCGGCGGGGCAAGAGGGCTGCCCGGCCTCAGCGCCGGGTCAGCGTAACGATCAGCTGGAACGGATCGGTGAGGCTGTGATCGACGCGGCGGATCACGAGACGCGGAACCTGCTCCTGAAGCCAGTCGAAGGTCATGGACGTGTCGCCATAGGTCACATCGCCGTCGATCGCCTCGCGGTTGTGCGGGCGATAGGCGAAGCGCGACGACCGGTGCAGTGCCACAAGCCGGTCGCGCTCGGACGGATCGAGGGGCTGGTGGACGGTCCAGTACTCGACCGGGCGGATCGTCACAACCAGCACGCCGTCATCGGCAAGATGGCGCTCCAGCACGGCGAGAGCGCTGCCGGTCGCGCGCTGCGACAAGTGGGTAAAGACCGAGAACGCATAGATGAGGTCGAAGCGCCCCGCGAAGGGCAGCGATGTCGGCAGATATTCCGACAGCGCCAGGTGGCACAGCAGCCCGTCCTTGCGGCAGATGTCGAGCGAGGCGTCCCAGGGGTCGCAGCCGTGGATGAGGTCGGGATCGCTATAGTGGTACATGAGGCGCACGAGCCGCCCCCAGCCGACGCCGAAATCGAGGATGCGCCGCTGGTTCAAGGTCTTGCCGGTCAGTTCGGTATAGGCCCGCGAGACAATCCGCACGAAGCTGAGGCTCTGCCCCAAGAGGGTAACGCCGTCGGACCCGGTCCAGTTGCGCTGGACCTGCGGGGTCGGCCATCCGGGGCAGCACCCGCGACAGGGCCGGCAGATCCGCCCGCGGCATGTCGAGGAACAGAAGTCCGAAATCGTCGAGCGGCAGTTCGCGCAGGGCTGCGAGGGCCGCGACCGGGTCGCGGACGGCGAGGTGCTCGGCGCGAGCGACGATCAGCTGGAACGCTTCGAGGATCATGGCCGCCCTTCTGCAGAGGAATTCACGTCGGACCTCGTCACTTCACATCCTTTGGCTCAACGCGCGCAACAAAATGCAAGCCCCTATCGAACACCAACGAGAAGGGCTGCGGGTATATGCCTAACGTCCCCCGATAGTCGCTTAGCATCAGACCTAAGCCTTGAAAGAGGTCGGTCCACTCCGACGGGCTCATGTAATTGTAGGGCAACCGAACGTCGTGCCCTCGGTTCCCAACCCAATCCATGAATCTCAAAGTTGTATAGGCAAACGACCCTTCGAGGCTGTGGTCTTTAATGACGACACCTCGCCGCGCGACCCGAATGCATTCTGCCAAGACCGCTCGGGGGTCGTCTGTGTGATGGAGGACATCAACGATAGTGACCCAATCCACAGACTTCTCTGGCATCGGGATTGTTAAGCCATCATATGCAACGGCTGGTATAGCTACATTCGGGCGGAGAAACACATCGATGCCCGTGAAGGACAGTTTGGGCTTCAGTTTTGAAACGGCCACCGCAAGCGTTCCGTCTCCACATCCGACATCAAGAATTGTGCCCGGTTCATCGCCGAGTATTTGAGCAATGTGACCGGACAAAATCTGGATACGCCGACCGAAGACGGCCTTGGCGTGAGCAGCGTTCAACAACGCCTTTGGCGTGATCATGGTACCCCGTTACGATGACCGAACGTCCATCGAGACATCAGGATGAAACTCGCGAGCGACACGACCGTTGCAACTGACAGGAACAAGACCACGGGCGGGACACGGTCGCCAACGAGCCACGGTATAACGAAAGATAAGGTCAAGCCGCCAACCTGGACGACCACATACCGCCAGAACGCCACGGCGTGCGAAGCGCGGGACCGAAACACGACATTGCGCTGCCCGAGATAGGCCAGCGGAACGATGGCGGCATACACCACCGGCCCCGCAACCCAAGCTTTGACGCCGAGATAAACGAGAACCGTGCTTCCGGACACATAAGCAGCCGTAGCACCAGCCCCCACAACCCCGAAAGCAGCCAGCCGTTGCAGCATGACCGCCCCGTTCATCGGGTAACGATGCTTACGATCGTGACAAGAAATGCAGTCAAGGCGAGTTGCACGCCAACCGCGATCGCCGTCAGAGAAATGATCAAACCCCTGATGAGAACCGCATAACCCAATGGCCCGAAGTTAGCGGAGGCCCATTCGGAAACCGCCCAGGCAAACCCACCTAACCCGACAATGACTGACGTTGCCCCTCGGGGATAATCCAGTTTGAAGTTCGTTCTGGCCCATCGAGAGGACCAGAACATGAGGCGCAGCCGCTTCACGGAAGAGCAGATCATCGGGATCCTGAAGGAGCACGAGGCCGGGATCCCGGTCTCGGACCTGTGCCGCAAGCACGGGGTCAGCGATGCGAGCATCTACAAGTGGAAGGCCCGCTTCGGCGGGATGGACGTATCCGAGGCCAAGCGGTTGAAGGCGCTCGAGGACGAGAATGCCAAGCTGAAGCGCATGCTGGCCGACGCGATGCTGGACAACGTCGCGCTGAAGGACCTTCTGGGAAAGAAGTGGTGACGCCCGCTGCCGAGCGGAGAGCTGTCGCCCACCTCATGGACACCCATGGGATGAGCGAACGGCGGGCGTGTAAAGCCACCGGCTTCTGCCGCATGACCATGAGATACGAAACCACGCGCGGGGATGACGCCTCGCTGCGCGAGCGCATGAAGGCCATCGCCCGGGAACGGCGACGGTTCGGCTACAGGCGTCTGCATGTGCTGCTCCGGCGCGAAGGCTTCGAGGTCAACCACAAGCGGCTGTTCCGGCTTTACCGCGAGGAGCGGCTGACGGTCCGCCGCCGGGGTGGCCGCAAGCGGGCGATCGGGACACGGGCGCCGATGATGATCCCGCTGCGGCCGAACGAGCGCTGGTCGCTCGACTTCGTGGCCGACCAGATGACGGACGGCAGGCGCTTCCGGATCCTGGCGATCGTCGACGACTGCACCCGCGAGTGCCTGGCACTGGTGGCGGACACGTCGCTGTCGGGTGTGAGGGTTGCTCGCGAACTCGACAGGCTGCTGGCAGAGCGCGGCAAGCCGAAGATGATCGTGAGCGACAATGGCAGCGAGCTGACCTCCAACGCCATCCTGGCCTGGGCTGACACGGCGAGGGTCGAGTGGCACTACATCGCGCCCGGCAAGCCGATGCAGAATGGCTTCATCGAGAGCTTCAACGGCCGCCTGCGGGATGAGCTGTTGAACGAGACGCTGTTCTCCAGCCTGGCCCAGGCCAGAGCCGCGCTCTTGCGGTGGCAGCTCGACTACAACACCACGAGGCCGCACTCGAAGCTCGGATGGCAGACGCCGATCGACTTCGCGGCGACGTTCCACCCGCGGCGGGATCAGACGCTACGCAACGTGAATAGCTACGCGTCTGCCCACGCCGCTCAACCCGCCCGACAGGGCCAAACCAACCGCCGGGACGAACTCAAGGCTGGATAGAAACTGGGGGCAACGTCA
>NZ_JAPZTZ010000028.1 GCF_027532945.1 Phreatobacter sp. | reverse complement strand
AGTGCGTCCTTCGAGGCTCGCTGTCGCTCGCACCTCAGGATGAGGGAGGTGGAGACTGGCACCGCGGGCAACATGGCCGCGACGTCAGCGTGGCTGGCGCCCCGGATGCAACGCACCACAGTCCTCATCCTGAGGTGCGAGCCCCGGCGATGCGCGAGCATCGTCCGGTGGCGAGCCTCGAAGGACGCACTTCGCTGCTGCAAGGCGCCGGTTCTCACTCCCCCGCCGGTTCCTCGGCCAGCCATTCCCGCACCCGGGCGTCCGGATCGTCGGCGTTGGCGATGTCCGACACCACGGCGATGGAATCCGCACCCGCGGCATAGACGGCAGGCGCCCGCTCCAGCGAGATGCCGCCAATGGCGACGAGCGGGATGGAACCGATACGGGCCTTCCACTGCCCGATCCGCTCAAGGCCCTGCGGCGGAAAGCGCATGGCCTTCACCGTCGTCGGATAGATCGGTCCGAGCGCGATATAGTCCGGCCGATGCGCCAGCGCGGTCTCCAGCTCCGCCTCGTCATGGGTGGAGAGGCCGAGGGTGAGGCCCGCCGCGCGGATCGCCGCGACATCGGCGGTGGCGAGATCCTCCTGGCCGAGATGCAGGTGCTTGGCCCCGCCGGCGATTGCGGCGCGCCAGTAATCATTGATGACGAGCCTGACCGGCAGGCCGGCGACCGATTCCACCGCCTCCTGCACCAGCGCGGTCGCCTGGGCCTCGCCGAGGCCCTTCACCCGCAGCTGGATGGTGCCGACGCCGAGGGCCGCGAGGTCCATCAGCGTGCGGAGACTGTCGACAACGGGATAGAATCGGTCGGGATAGGCGCGGGTCATGGTGGTTGCTCCTGATGGGTTGTGCGGCCTCGCGGGCCCCCGGGGGCAAGGGGATAGTGCTGGCGGACCCCGGCACGTCAAGGCGGGCCGGGCAGTCAGCCGATCCGTCGCCGCTCGGCCTCCATCGCCTGCTCGGCCCGCTCCATCATCTCGCCGGACTTGAGCCCGGGGGGAAGCGGCGGCAGGCAGGAGACGGTGATGGTGCCGGCACGCTTGGCCGGCCGGCCAATACCCCAGAACCGACCGGAATTGACCACGACCGGCAGGACGGACACGTCGAGGCGGCCGTAAAGCAGTTCGACGCCCCGCTTGAAGTCGATAGGCGCGTCCGGGTCCTTGCGGGTGCCCTCGGGAAAAACGAGCACTGGACGCCCTTCGGCGAGGGCCGCCTTGGCGCCCTCCACCATGCGGCGCAGCGCCTGGGTCCCGGACTCCCGGTCGATGGTGATCATCGGGGAGTGGCGCAGGTACCATCCGAAGACCGGGATCTTCAGCAGTTCCTCCTTGGCGACGATCGCGACATCCGGGAACAGGCGGATGAAGGCGATGGTCTCCCAGGTCGACTGGTGATTGCAGACGATGAGGCAGGGCCCCGCGGGGCGGTTGGCTGTGCCGATCTCCACATGGTCGAGCCCCACCACGCGGCGCAGCAGGCCCATGACGCCGGCGACCCAGAGCCGCGAGACATGGCGCAGCCGCGCCCCGTCTGCCCAGAACAGGGCGGGGATCATCGCGCCGAACAGGGCGGTCCAGCCGCCAAGCAGCAGGTCGAAGGTCCTGGAACGGAGTGCTGTCATGGTCTCCGTTCACAATGGTTGTGAGCCGTGGCGCAGCGCCACGGCCTCGCAGTGAGCCATAGGGCGTGTCATGGCCCCTGTCACCGGTAAGGATGATGGAGGCCGATCGTGTCGGCCTCGTGGCGCACAGGCGTGATGCGGTTTGCCGCTTTCGCGCCGACCGCCAAATCGGCTAAGACGCCGCCCATGTCGCGCGCCAGAACGCGATCACGTCAAGCGCGATCCCGAAGGGAACGCGACCGCCGGAGCCGCCCATGTCGCATACGCCCCTCGATGCCCACGATATCGGCCGCGTCCTCAATGAGGCGCTGCCCTACATGCAGAAATACGACGACGAGATCGTCGTGGTGAAATATGGCGGCCACGCCATGGGCGACGAGGGCGGTGCGCGCTCCTTCGCCCGCGACATCGTCATGCTCGAGCAGTCCGGCATCAATCCGGTGGTCGTCCATGGCGGCGGGCCGCAGATCGGCCAGATGCTCGCCAAGCTCGGCATCAAGAGCGAGTTCGTCGACGGCCTGCGCGTCACCGACAAGCAGACGGTCGAGATCGTCGAGATGATCCTCGCCGGCTCCATCAACAAGCAGATCGTCGGCTTCATCAACGCCGCCGGCGGCAAGGCCATCGGCCTGTGCGGCAAGGACGGCGACATGGTCAAGGCGGCCAAGGTCAGCCGCGTCACCCGCGATCCCGATTCCAACATCGAGAAGGTGGTGGACCTCGGCTTCGTCGGCGAGCCCGACAAGGTCGACACCAAGGTGCTGGACACCGTGCTGGGCAAGGAGCTGATCCCGGTCCTCGCGCCGGTGGCGACCTCTGCCGACGGCGAGACCTACAACGTCAACGCCGACACCTTCGCCGGCGCCATCGCCGGTGCGCTGGGGGCGAAGCGCCTGCTTCTGCTCACCGACGTGCCGGGCGTGCTCGACAAGAACAAGAACCTCATCAAGTCGCTCTCGGTCGAGGACTGCCGCCGGCTCATCGCCGACGGCACCGTGACCGGCGGCATGATCCCGAAGATCGAGACCTGCATCTATGCGGTCGAGCGCGGCGTCGAAGGCGTCGTCATCCTCGACGGCAAGACCCCGCATGCCGTCCTCGTGGAGCTCCTGACCGATGGCGGCGCCGGCACGCTCATCCATGCGTGAGGCCGTCGCGAGCCTCGCCGCGGCGTTCGTCGTCGCGGCGGCGCTCGCCGCCCCGGCCGCAGCGGAGACGCGCCTGTGCAACCGCACCAGCGTCGTCACCGAAGCAGCCATCGGCGTCGCGGTCGATGCGACTGCGGCAACCCGCGGCTGGTTCCGGCTCGATCCCGGCCAGTGCCGCGCCATCCTGCAGACGGCCGAGGCTCCCGGCCGCCTCTTCCTGCACACCCGCCCGCGCGGCGAGCCACCGGGTGCGCGCCTCGGTCAGCCGAACCAGCGCCAGCTCTGCATCGGCGAGGGTGACTTCCTCGTGCCGGCTGCCCAGTCCTGCCGCCAGCAGGGCCATGTCATGGCCCCCTTCGCCGAGGTCCGTCCGACCGTGGTTGAGGGCATCGCCGTGCTCTTCCTCTCGGAGGAGGCCGATTACGACCTGCCCCAGGCCCGCCGCGCCGGCATCCAGCGCCTCCTGACCCGGCTCGGCTACGATCCCGGCCCCATCGACGGGCTGGAGGGACCGAAGACCGATGGTGCCATGCGCGCCTTCGTCACCGACCTGAACCTGCCGGCCGATGCCGCCGCCCTGCCCGACATTTTCGACCGGCTGCTCGCCGCGCTCCGGGCCGGCGAGGGACCGGGCTTCGCCTGGTGCAACGACACCGCCCACCGGGTCATGGCGGCTCTCGGCACCGAAGAGGGCGGTCGCATGGTGACCCGCGGCTGGTACAGGATCGACGCAGGGACCTGCCTCAAGCCGCCGCTGGACGGCAGCCCGCAGCGCGTCTTCTCCTTCGCCGAGGCGGTGGATGGCGAGGGTCGCCCGGTGCTACGCCAGGGCCGGCCCCTCACCTTTGGCGGCGAGACCCCGGGGTGCATCCGCGCCAGCGAGTTCGAGATCACCGGCACCGAGGATTGCGCAGCCCATGGTGGTTTGCCGGCGCAATTCATGGCAGTGCCTTTCGACGGGCGCCGCCGCGCCTCCTTGCGTTTCCGGGAGCCCCGATGACCGACCCCGCCGCCACGCGTGCTGCCTTCGCCCATGTCGATGCCTGGATCTTTGATCTCGACAACACGCTCTATCCCGCCCACCTGTCGCTGTGGGAGCAGATCGACGGCCGCATCAAGGCCTATGTGGCGAAGCTCCTGAATGTCTCGGAGGAGGAGGCCTTCCGCGTCCAGAAGGACTATTACAAGCGCTACGGCACCTCGCTGCGCGGGCTGATGATCGAACACGGCATGAGCCCGGACGACTTCCTCTCCTATGTCCACGACATCGATCATTCGCCGCTCCAGGCGAACCCCGAACTGGGCGCCGCCATCTCCGCACTCCCCGGCCGCAAATTCGTCTTCACCTCCGGCACCCATGCCCATGTGGCGGCGGTGACGCGCCGGCTCGGCATCGACAACCATTTCGATGGCGTCTTCGACATCGTCGATGCCGGCCTGCTGCCGAAGCCGCACCGCGTGACCTACGAGAAATTCCTCGCCGACCACGGCGTCGACGCAACACGAGCCGCCATGTTCGAGGACCTCGCCCGTAATCTCGAGGCACCCCACGCGCTCGGCATGCGCACCGTGCTGGTGGTGCCAGAAAAGACCCGCGAGGTCTTCCGCGAGGCCTGGGAGTTCGAAGGCCGGAGCGACGACCACGTCGACCACATCACCGACGACCTCACCGCCTTCCTGGTGAACCTGCGCCTCTAGGCGGGCGCCCCGCCGCGGAAACAGCTGAACTGCAGGCGGAAGACCTCGGCGCCACGGTGGGCGAGGTCGAAGCGGCGGCCGAACTTGAGCCAGTCCGAGATGACGCCGTGGAGCAGCCAGTCGAAGGCATCGGCCGCCGTCGTGGCCGTCCAGGGTGCGGCGATCTGGCCCCGATCGGCGGCTTTGACGAAGGCGACGGAGAGCTGCAGCCGCACCGCGTCCATCATGCTGGTCTTGTGCTCCATCACCCGGCTCATCAGCTCGGGATGGTCGCACAGCGCCACCATCGAATAGATGCGCTGGCGGCGCTCGTCAGTGGCGAGCCGCGCCAGCGCGGCGATGACCATGGCCTCCAGCGCGCCGAGTGGCCCGGCCGGATCATCGTCCGACAGGAGCGCCAGCAGGTCCTCGTGGAACAGCGGCGCATCCTCGAACAGGGCGAGGATGAGGTCAGCCTTGTTGGCGAAGTGCCAGTAGACGGCCCCGCGCGTCACGCCCGCCTCGGCGGCGATCTCTTCCAGCGTCGTGCTGGCGAGCCCCTTGGCATGGAAGAGGCGTTCCGCGGCGGAGAGAATCCCCCGCCGCGTCTCCTCGGCCTCGGCCTTGGTGCGTCGCAAGTCAGTGGCCCGCTTTGGGAGGCGGAGCCTCGCCCGGCGTCGTCTCCGCCGCCTTGTCGCCGCCGCCCATGATCCGCGTCACCAAGACGAAGAAGATCGGCACGAAGACGACGGCGAGGATGGTCGCCGAGATCATGCCGCCGAGCACGCCGGTGCCGAGCGCCTGCTGGCTCGCGGCGCTGGCGCCCGAGGCGATGGCGAGCGGCAGCACGCCGAGCGCGAAGGCGAGCGAGGTCATCAGGATCGGCCGGAAGCGCAGATGCGCCGCCTCGATCGTTGCCTCCATCAGCCCCTTGCCCTCGGCCCTCAGGTCCTTGGCGAACTCGATGATGAGGATGGCGTTCTTCGAGGACAGGCCGATGATCGCGACGAGGCCGACCATGAAGTAGACGTCGTTCGGCATCCCGCGCAGCGTCACCGCTGCCACCGAGCCGATGACGCCGAGCGGCACCACCAGCAGCACCGAGATCGGGATCGACCAGCTCTCATAGAGCGCGGCGAGGCACAGGAATACGAGGATGCAGGACAGCGCGATAAGCAGCGGCGCCTGCGAGCCCGCCTGGATCTCCTGCAACGACTGGCCGGTCCACTCGTAGCCGAAGCCCGGCGGCAGGTCGGCGGCGAGGCGCTGCATCTCGGCGATGGCATCGCCCGACGAGAAGCCCGGAGCCGCTGCACCCGACAGGCGGATGGACGGGTAGCCGTTATAGCCGACGATCTGCGAGGGTCCGCGCTGCCACTCGGCGCGGGCGAAGGCCGACAGCGGCACCATGCCGCCATTGGCATTGCGGACATTGAGGTTGAGCAGGTCGTCGATCTGCATGCGCGAGGCCGTGTCGCCCTGCACCAGCACGCGCTGGAGGCGCCCGGCATTGGGGAAGTCGTTGACGTAGGACGAGCCGAGCGTCGTTGAGATCGTCGCGTTGATGTCGGCGAAGGTGACGCCGAACGTATTGGCCTTCTCGCGGTCGATGATGAGGGCGATCTGCGCCGCATCGGCCAGGCCTTCGACAAAGACCTGCGCCAGCTTCGGACTGCGCATGGCCGCGCCGACGAGCTGGTCGCGGGCCGCGGCGAGTTGCTGCTGGCTCTGGCCGCCGCGCGCCTGCAGGCGGAAGGAGAAGCCGTTGGAATTGCCGAGGCCCTGGATCGGCGGTGGCGACAGCGAGAAGACGATGGCGTCGCGCAGCTGCGACAGCGCGATCGTGCCGCGCAGCGCGATGGCGGAAGCCGCATCGCGGGGGCCCCGGCCGCCCCAGTCCTTCAGCGTCACGAAGGCAAGCGCCGCATTCTGGCCCTGGCCGAAGAAGGAGAAGCCGCGCACCGTGACGATGCGGGAGACACCCGGCTCGGCCATGAAATGCTTCTCGGCCGCCTCGATGGCCGCCATGGTGCGGTTCACCGTGGCATCCGACGGAGCCTGGAAGTTGACGATGATATAGCCCTGGTCCTCGTTCGGCAGGAACGAGGTGGGCAGGCGCATATAGAGCCAGCCGAGGCCGATCAGCAGCGCCAGATAGATGATCATGTAGCGCCCGCCGCGGCGGATGAGATGGCCGACCATGGCCGAATAGCCGCGCGAGGTCTTGTCGAAGCTACGGTTGAACCAGCCGAAGAAGCCGCGCTTGGCGTGATGGTGGCCGGCCTGGACGGGCTTGAGGAAGCTCGCGGCCAGCGCCGGCGTCAGTGACAGCGCGAGGAAGGCCGAGAACAGGATCGACACGACCATGGTCAGGCTGAACTGCTTGTAGATCACGCCGACCGCCCCGGGGAAGAAGGCGAGCGGAATGAACACCGAGACCAGCACGGCGGTGATGCCGATGACCGCGCCGGTAATCTGGCCCATGGCCTTGCGCGTGGCCTCCTTCGGCGACAGGCCCTCCTCGGACATGATGCGCTCGACATTCTCGACCACGACGATGGCGTCGTCGACGAGGATGCCGATGGCCAGCACCATGGCGAACATGGTCAGCACGTTGATGGAGAAGCCGGTGGCATACATCACCGCGCAGGTGCCGAGCAGCGCCACCGGCACGACGATGGCCGGGATCAGCGTGTAGCGCAGGTTCTGCAGGAACAGGAACATCACGAGAAAGACGAGCACCATCGCCTCGCCGAGCGTGTGCAGCACCTTCTCGATCGACACCTTCACGAAGGGCGAGGTGTCGTAGGGCACGGCAAACTCGACGCCCGGCGGGAAGCTGGTGGCAAGCTGGCCCATGCGCTTCTTCACCGCCTCGGCGGTGGCGAGCGCATTGCCGGTCGGCGACAGCTGCACGGCGATGGCGGCGGCCGGCTTGCCGTTGAGGCGCGCCGAGGTCGCGTAGGCCTGGGCTCCGACCTCAATTCGTGCGACGTCGCGCAACCGCACCAGCGAGCCGTCGCGGTTGGCGCGCAGCACGATGGATCCGAATTCCTCGGGCGACACGAGCTGGCCCTTGACGAGGACCGTGGCCGTGACCTGCTGGTTGATGGGGTTGGGCAGCGCACCGATGGAGCCGGCGGCGACCTGCGCGTTCTGCGCCGTAACCGCGGCTGTCACGTCGGCGGCGGTGAGGTTGAGGCCGACCATCTTGTCCGGGTCGAGCCAGATGCGCATGGCCCGCTCGGAGGCGAAGAGCTGGGCGCGGCCGACACCCGGCACGCGGCGGATCTCACCGAGGATGTTGCGGCTCATGTAGTCGCCGAGGCCGATATCGTCGAGCGTGCCATCGGTCGAGGTCAGCGTCACGACGAGCAGGAAGTTCGAGCGGGCCTGGTCGACCTGCACGCCCTGCTGGCTGACGGAGCGCGGCAGGCGCGGCTCGACGCGGCGCACGCGGTTCTGTACCTCCACCGCCGCGGCGGCCCCGTTGGTGCCGGGCCGGAAGGTGACGGTGATCTGGATGGAGCCCGTCGTGTCGGCCACCGACTCGAAATAGAGCAGGCCCTCGATGCCGTTCAGCTCCTCCTCGATGGGGCGCGTCACCGCCTGGTAGGCGTCTTCGGGCGCAGCCCCCGGATAGGCCGTGTTGATGGTGATCTGCGGCGGCGCGACATCCGGATACTGAGCGACCGGCAGCTGCGGGATGGCCAGCACGCCGCCGAGCATGATCAGGATGGAGACGACCCATGCGAAGATGGGCCGGTCGATGAAGAATTGCGGCATCGCGCGGTCCTCAGCGGGAGGCCGGGGCGGCAGCGGCAGCCCCCTGGCCCGGCGGGGCCCAGGGCCGCGGCGTCACCTTGGCGCCGGGACGCAGCCGCTGAAACCCGTCGACCACCACGCGGTCACCGTTCGCGAGGCCATCGTCGATCACCGCATCGGTACCGACGACCCGCGAGGTGCGGACGACGCGCAACTCGACCGTGTCGTCAGCCTTGACGACCCACAGCTGGGCACGGCCGGCCGTGTCGCGCTGGATCGCCTGCTGCGGCACGGTGACGGCGTTCGGCTGCACGCCCTGTTCGATGAGCACGCGCACATACATGCCCGGCAAGAGATCGCCATTGGGATTGGGAAACTCGCCGCGCAGCGTCACCTGGCCGGTGCCGGCATCCACCGTCGCCTCGGAGAAGAGCAGCCGGCCGGCATGGGGATAGGGGCTGCCGTCGTCCATGAGCAGCTTCACCGCGGCCACGTCGGCCTTGTCCTCGGTCAGCGCCCCTGCATTCACGGCCCGGCGCAGGCGAATGAGGTCGGTGGCCGACTGGGTGAAGTCGGCATAGATCGGGTCCAGCTGCTGGATGGTGGCGAGAGCATCGGCACCGTTCGCCGCCACCAAGGCACCCTCGGTGATGAGGGCGCGGCCGATCCGGCCGCTGATCGGCGCGGTGATATCGGCATATCGCAGGTTCAGTTCGGCCGAGGCGAGGCCGGCCTTGGCGCTCGCCACATCGGCGTCAGCCTGGGCAAGGGTCGCGACCGCGCTGTCGACCTGCTGGGGGCTCGCCACATTGCGCTCCCGCAGCTGCTCGGTGCGGTCGCTCTGCTGCTGGGCCAGCAGGCGCGTGGCCTGGGCGCGCTGCAGCGTCGCGCGCGAGCGCTCGACCTCGACCCGGAACGGCTCGGGATCGATGCGGTAGAGCACGTCGCCCTGCTTCACCAGGCTGCCCTGCTGGAAGACACGGGCGATGACGATGCCGGAGACGCGCGGCCGCACCTGGGCGATGCGCGTCGGCGCGATACGGCCGGGCAGCTCGCTGATGATCGGCACGGGGCGACCCTTCACCTCGACAATGCCGACGGGCGGCGGCGGCGGGGTCTGGCCGGGCGCCTGGGCGGCGGCCGGAGACGCGGCGAGGGCGAGGAGGCCGGAAAAGAGGGCGAAGGCCGGAACGGCCGACAGGCGAAAGAGCGTCATGGAAAATCCCGGGGGAAGGCGAGGGTTCGGCGCGTCTGCGGATCACGTCGCCTGGAAATACATACACGGATGTATGTAACTTTTGTGGAGACAGGTTGCAAGACAGGACGGCCGCGCTCACCGGAAGGTGAAGAGGGCGGAATGCCTTGACGGAGGGCCACCGCGGCAGGAGGCTCGGCCGGTGAGCCAGAACCTCGATGATCCCCTGGTCAAGGCGCGCGTTGTGCGCGCGCTTCTCATCGTGACGCCCTTCCTCTTCGTCGGCGGATGGCTCCTCGCCATCGCGCAGAACGCTTCGCAGTCTATCGCGTTCCTTCTCGCAGGCTTGTCAGCAGCGATGTCCCTGGTAACGGCCGCCTGCATCCACTGGTTCGGTTCGGGGTCGCGCCACGTCTTCACCGCGGTCGCCATCATCGTCGCGATCATCGGCCTGCTGATGGGCCGCTGAACAGCCATCCGCCGCACGGACGATTGACCATCGGACCACCGCTGACAAAGGTGCGGGCCAACAGGAATGCGCCCGCCTCAGGTGCGGGCCGAGGAGCGAAAGCCATGGATGCACGGGGTTCGGCGGCAATCATCACCGGGGGCGCATCCGGGCTCGGTGGAGCGACCGCCATGCGGCTCGCCAAGGCCGGTGCCAAGGTCACCATCTTCGACCTCAACGCCGATCTGGGTCAGGCTCTCGCCAAGGAGATCGGTGGCCATTTCGTCAAGGTGAACGTCACCGACGAGGCGGCGGTGGACGCCGCGCTGGCCGAGGCCGAGGGCCTGCACGGCAAGGCCCGCATCTGCGTCAACTGTGCCGGCATCGGCCCGCCCGCCAAGGTCATCGCCCGCGACGGCTCGCCCCTGCCGCTCGCCGAGTTCAACAAGATCATTCAGGTGAACCTCCTCGGCACGTTCAACGTGCTGTCGAAATTCGCCGCCCGCCTGCACACTGCCGAGCCGATCGGCGAGGAGCGCGGCGTCATCGTCAACACCGCCTCGGTCGCCGCTTTCGACGGCCAGATCGGCCAGCCCGCCTATGCCGCCTCCAAGGGCGGCATTGTCGGCATGACCCTGCCGATCGCCCGCGAGCTCGCCCGCTACGGCATCCGCATCGTCACCATCGCGCCGGGCCTCTTCCTCACCCCGCTCATGGGATCGCTGCCGAAGGAGGCGCAGGACTCGCTCGGCGCCCAGGTGCCCTTCCCCTCGCGCCTCGGCCACCCGGACGAGTATGCCATGATGGTCGAGGCCATCGTCGCCAACCCGATGCTCAACGGCGAGACCATCCGCCTCGACGGCGCCATCCGGATGTCGCCGAAATGAGCGGCCACGGCGAGGTCGAGCCGGCCGGCGCGACGCCGCGCGCCAAGGCCATCGGCGCGAAGGTCGAGGCCTTCGTCCGCAAGATCATCGTGCCCTACGAGACCGATTCACGGCTCGGCCCCCACGGCCCCTCCGAGGACATGGTCGTCGAGATGCGCGAGAAGGCGCGGGCCGCCGGCGTGCTCACCCCGCACATCCTCGACGACGGCGACCATCTGAGCCAGGCCGAGACGGCCTATGTGCTGATCCGCTACGGCCTGTCGCCCCTTGGGCCGACGGCGGTGAACACCGCCGCCCCCGACGAGGGCAACATGTACCTGCTCGGCAAGGTGGGGTCCGAGGCGCAGAAGGAGCGGTTCCTGAAGCCGCTGGTCGAGGGCCGCGCCCGCTCGGCCTTCTTCATGACCGAGCCGGCCATGGAGGGCGGCGCGGGTTCCGATCCCTCGATGATGAAGACCACCTGCCGCCTCGACGGCAACCACTGGGTGATCAATGGCCGCAAGGCCTTCATCACCGGCGCCGAGGGCGCCAAGGTCGGCATCGTCATGGCGAAGTCCGACGACGGCGCCTGCATGTTCCTCGTCGACCTGCCGGACCCGGCCATCCGCATCGAGCGGGTGCTCGACACCATCGACAGCACCATGCCGGGCGGCCACGCCATCATCGCCATCGACAATCTGCGCGTCCCCGCCGACCAGATGCTCGGCGCCAGCGGCGAGGGCTTCAAATATGCCCAGGTGCGCCTGTCGCCGGCCCGCCTGTCGCATTGCATGCGCTGGCTCGGCGCCTGCACCCGTGCCCATGAGATCGCCACCGACTATGCCTGCCGCCGCGAGGCCTTCGGCAAGCTGCTGATCGACCACGAGGGGGTCGGCTTCATGCTGGCCGAGAACCTCATCGACCTGAAACAGGCCGAGCTGATGATCGACTGGTGCGCCGGCGTTCTCGACGGCGGCTCGCTCGGCACGGCCGAGAGCTCCATGGCCAAGGTCGCCGTCTCCGAGGCGCTGATGCGCATCGCCGACCGCTGCGTCCAGGTCATGGGCGGCATGGGCGTCTCCGGCGACACCATCGTCGAGCGGGTGTTCCGCGAGATCCGCGCCTTCCGCATCTATGACGGCCCGACCGAGGTCCACAAATGGTCGCTGGCCAAGAAGATCAAGCGGGACTGGAAGCAGGCGCGAAACTGACCGCCACACACAACGAGACGGCCGCCATGGGACGGCCGCCGCAAGGGAGGATGAGACCATGGCCGAGGCCTATATCGTCGAAGCAGTGCGCACGGCCGGTGGCCGCCGCGGCGGCAGGCTCGCCGGCTGGCATCCGGCCGATCTTGGCGGCGAGGTGCTGAATGCCCTCGTCGACCGCACCGGCATCGATCCCTCCGCGATCGAGGACGTGGTGGTCGGCTGCGTCTCCCAGGGCGGCGAGCAGGCCTTCCATGTCGGCCGCAACATGGTGCTGGCCTCGAAGCTCCCCGAGAGCGTTCCGGCCGTGACCATCGACCGCCAGTGCGGCTCCTCCCAGCAGGCCATGCAGTTCGCCGCCCAGGCGGTGATGTCGGGCACGCAGGACCTCGTCATCGCCGCCGGCGTCGAGAGCATGACCCGCGTGCCCATGGGATCGGTCACCGGCCTCTACGCCAAGGCCGGCATCGGCGAGGGTCCCTTCTCGAAGCGCATCCAGCAGCGCTTCGGCGTCGAGGGCTTCAGCCAGTTCACCGGCGCCGAGATGATCGCGAAGAAATACGGTTTCAGCCGTGACGAGCTCGACCGCTACGCGCTGGAGAGCCACCGCCGCGCCATCGCCGCGACCGAGGCGGGCGCCTTCGACCGGGAGATCGTCGCCGTCGATGTCGACGGCGAGGCCCATCGCCGCGACGAGGGCATCCGCTTCGACGCGACCCTCGCGGGCATCGGCTCGGTGAAGACCCTGGTCGAGGGCGGTGTCATCACCGCCGCCAATGCCAGCCAGATCTGCGACGGCGCCTCCGGTGTCGTCATCGCCAACGAGAAGGCCATCAAGGCCCACGGCCTGAAGCCCATCGCCCGCATTCACAATCTCACCGTCACCGCCGGCGATCCCGTCATCATGCTGGAGGAGCCGCTGCCGGCCACCGACCGGGCGCTGAAGCGCGCCGGCATGCGGATCGAGGATATCGACCTCTACGAGGTCAACGAGGCCTTCGCCCCCGTGCCGCTCGCCTGGCTGCGCCACACCGGCGCCGACCCGGCGAAGCTCAACGTCAATGGCGGCGCGATCGCGCTGGGCCATCCGCTCGGCGCGTCGGGAACCAAGCTCATGGCGACGCTGATCCACGCGCTGAAGGCGCGCGGCAAGCGCTACGGCCTGCAGACCATGTGCGAGGGTGGCGGCATCGCCAACGTCACCATCGTCGAGGCGCTCTGACGCCCGCGTCGCGGCGGGGCGCGGCCCCGCCGCCAAACGGCCCGGGATCCGGGACCAAGAGCAGCGTCCGGCTGCCTGATGGAAATGCCGCCGAGAGGAGTCCCGCGTCCATGCACGCCACCCATCCGCGCGCCCATGCGGCAGCCCATCCGAACAAGATCGCCTACCGCATGGCCGGCTCGGGCGAGGCCATCACCTATGGCGAACTGGAGCATCGCGCCAACCAGGGCGCCCATCTGCTGCGCTCGCTGGGGCTGAAGGCCGGCGACCACATCGCCTTCATCATGGAGAATTCCATCGCCTTCATGGAGCTGTGCTGGGCCGCGCAGCGCACCGGCATCTACCACACCGCTATCAGCCGCTACCTGACCCCCGACGAGATCGCCTACATCGTCCGCGATTGCGGCGCGCGGGCCCTCATCGTCACGCCGCAGACGGCCGAGCAGGCCGCGCCGCTGGCGGGGCAGCCGGGTCTCTCCCTGTTCATGGCGCGCGGCGCGCGTCCCGGCTTCCGCGACTTCGACGCCGAACGCGCCGCCATGCCGCAAACGCCCATCGCCGACGAGGTGACGGGCTATGACATGCTCTATTCGTCGGGAACAACCGGCCGGCCCAAGGGCGTCAAGAAGCCCTTCCTGGGCGAGCCCATCGAGAAGCTGCCGCCGCTGATGAAGGTCCTGTGCCAGGACATGTGCGGGATGGGCGAGGACACCGTCTATCTCTCGCCGGCGCCGCTCTATCACGCGGCTCCCTTGCGCTTCAACATGATCGTCGCCGCCCTCGGCGGCACCTCCATCATCATGGAGAAGTTCGACCCCGAGGCCTTCCTGCGCCTCGTCGAGGCCCACCGCGTCACCCACGCCCAGCTCGTGCCGACCATGTTCGTGCGGATGCTGAAACTGCCCGACGCGGTCCGCACCCGCTACGACATGGGCTCGCTGCGCGCCGCCGTCCATGCGGCGGCCCCCTGCCCTGCCGACGTCAAGCAGGCGATGATCGACTGGTGGGGGCCGATCCTGCTCGAATATTACGCCGGCACCGAGGGTAACGGCGTCACCGTCATCAACTCCACCGAATGGCTCGGCCATCGCGGCAGTGTCGGCCGGCCCTTCGTCGGCACGATCAGGATCCTGGGCGAGGACGGCGCGGCACTGCCGGCCGGGGAGATCGGCGCGGTCTACTTCGCCGGCGGCCCCGCCTTCGCCTATCACAACGACACCGCCAAGACCGCCGGCGCCCACAACGACCAGGGCTGGTCGACGCTTGGCGACATCGGCTTCCTCGACGCCGAGGGCTATCTCTACCTCACCGACCGCAAGGCCTACATGATCATCTCCGGCGGGGTGAACATCTACCCGCAGGAGACGGAGGATGTGCTGATCCTCCATCCCGCCGTCGCCGACGTCGCCGTCTTCGGCATCCCCAATGCCGAGATGGGCGAGGAGGTGAAGGCCGCAGTCCAGCCGCGCGACATGGCGGAGGCCGGCCCTGAGCTGGCCGAGAAACTCATCGCCTTCTGCCGCTCGCGCCTCTCGGCGCTGAAATGTCCGCGCAGCATCGACTTCCTCGCCGAACTGCCCCGCACACCGACCGGCAAGCTGGTGAAGCGCCATCTGCGCGACCAGTACCTCGCCGCAACCCGCTGACCATCGGCTTGTCCTGAATCATTTTGTGGATCGTCCCCCGCTGGTAGCCCAAGGTCAGCGACAGCGGGGGGCGGTCATGGCGTCGGGATGGATCAAGACGGCCCTGCTCGCCGTTCCGGCCACGGGCCTGGCGGTGGGCCTCGCTGCCCCCGCCCTCGGAGCCCCCGATCTCGCGAGGCCAGCCTTCACGATCGCCACCCTCGTGGTGATCGCCGCGCTCGTGGCGGAAATCGTCGCCAGCCTCAGGCGCGGCGAGGTCGGCCTCGACGTCGTCGCCCTGCTCTCCATGAGCGCGGCGCTGGCCATCGGCGAGACGCTGGCGGCGGCCGTCGTCGCCCTCATGTATGCTGGCGGCCAGAGCCTCGAGGCCTTCGCCGAGCGCCGCGCCCGCCGCGACATGGTGGCCCTCCTCGCCCGCGCCCCGCGCAGCACCCGCCGCTATGGCTCCGCCGGCCTTGAAGAGGTCAGCCTCGACGCCGTCGCTATTGGCAATCGCCTGCTGATCCGCCAGGGCGAGACCGTTCCCGTCGACGGCACGGTTCTCGGCAATCTCGCTGTGATCGACGAGGCCGCCATCACCGGCGAATCCGTGCCAGCCCAGCGCCGTCATGGCGAACAGCTCATTTCCGGCTCGATCAATGTCGGCGCGCCTTTCGACATGCGGGCGGACCGGCTCGCCAGCGACAGCACGCTGGCCGGCATCGTCCGTCTCGTCGCGGCGGCGGAAGCCTCCAAGGCGCCGATGTCGCGCCTCGCCGACCGCTACGCCATGGTCTTCCTGGCCGTCACGGTGGCGCTGGCCATCGCCGCCTATATCCTCAGCGGCGATCCCGTCCGCGCGGTGGCCGTGCTGGTGGTGGCGACCCCCTGCCCGCTCATCCTCGCCGTGCCGGTGGCGCTCGTCGCCGGCCTGTCGCGCGCCGCGGCGCGCGGCATCCTCGTCAAGGGCGGCAAGGCGCTGGAATCGCTGGCGCGGATCAACGTTCTGGTGCTCGACAAGACCGGCACACTCACCCATGGCCGGCCGCGCATCACCTCGGAGCTGGTCTTCGACGGGATATCGCCGCGCGAGCTGCTGCGTCTCGCTGCCTCCGCCGACCAGGCCTCGCAGCATGTTCTGGCCCGCCGGCTCGTCGCCGAGGCGGAGGCGCGGGACATCGCCCTCGCCGTCCCGCAGGCGGCGGAGGAGATACCGGGCGAGGGCGTGACGGCTACGGTGGAAGGGCGGCGCGTCAGCGTCGGCGGCATCGCCTATGCCGCGGCCCGCGCCGATCTCGGTTCGGGCGACGCCGAGGCCGCCGACAACCTCCGCCGCCTGCGCGACGGCACCGGCGTCGTCGTCGCGGTGAGCGTCGATGGCCGTCTCGCCGGGGGCTTCCTGATGGTGGACGAGCTGCGCGCCGGCTCGCACGCCCTGCTCGATGCGCTGCGCGCCGAGGGGCTGAAGCGCATCGTGCTCGCCACCGGCGACCGCGCCGGCGTCGCCGAGGCGCTCGCGGCGGACCTTCCCGTGGACGAGATCCGCTCCGAGCAGACCCCGGCCGACAAGGTGGCGGTGGTGATCGCCGAGCGCCGCCACGGCGCGGTGATGATGGTGGGCGACGGCGTCAACGATGCGCCTGCGCTGGCGGCAGCCGAAATCGGCCTCGCCATGGGCGCGACGGGCTCGGCCGCCGCTGCCGAAACCGCCGATGTCGTGCTGCTGGTGGACCAGCTCTCGCGGCTGCGGGAAGCGCTCATCATCGCCCGCCGCGCCCGCGCCATTGCACTCCAGAGCGTCGTCGCCGGCATCGGCCTGTCGCTGGTGGCCATGGTGGCCGCCGCCTTCGGCCTCATCGCGCCGGTCCAGGGCGCGCTGTTGCAGGAGGTGATCGACGTGGCGGTGATCCTCAACGCGCTGCGCGCGCTCCGCGGCCCGATGCCCGCCGAGATCCGCTGAGACGAGGGAACAGGGAGACCGAGCCCGGCATTGTCAGGGCATGAGCAAGATGCCCCCTGACGCCATCCCGCCCGAGCCAAAACCGGCCAAGCCCCCTGCGCCCCCCGAGGGACCGCATGCACGGCCTGGCCTCATCGATCCCGACAAGACCCCGGGCTCGGGGATGTTCCCCAAGCCCGGCACGAAGGACTCCGAGCCACCCGCCGGCTAGCCCGGTGAGGGCGTGTTTTTGCGGCGATCCTGGATGAGCGTCAGGACCACGGTGCAGAGCATGAAGCCGGCCGCGACGGCGAAGATCGCCGTGGGCAGGCTGCGGTCGAGCAGCGCCGCATAGAGCAGCGGGCCGACAAGCCCGCCGAGGTTGAAGCCGGTCGAGACAATGCCGAAGACCACGCCCTCCGAGCCCTTCGGGGCGGCGGCGCGCACCAGCATGTCGCGTGACGGCGTGATGATCCCGGACAGGAAGCCGGCGAGCCCGAGCATCGCGGTCACTGTCAACAGCGGCGGCTGGGTGACGGCGAGGGTCGCGGCGATCACCGCGGTGCAGAGATAGGCGCCCGCCGCAACGAGCCCATGCCGCGTCGTCCGATCGGCGACGAAGCCGCCTGCCAGCACACCCATCGCGCTCATGAACAGGAACAGCGTAAGCGCCGTGTTGGCCCCGGCGAGGTCGATGCCATAGCCCATGACGAGGGCCGAGGCCGAGAAGGACGAGATGCCGCCGGTCGACAGGCTCAGCAGCATGAACATGGCCATGAGCGACACCACCGCGCCGGTGATGAGCCGGCGCCGGGGCGCGCTCGCCTTGGTGTCGCCGGCCGCCTTGGACGGCGCAGGCGAAACAGCCGGCTCGCGGCTGAGACCTACCGGCAGCGCCGCGAGGAGACCGGCAAGGCCGGCGAGGGTGAAGGCCGCAGGAACGCCTGCGAGCGCCGCCGTGCCGAGCAGCAGCACCGGCGCCATGGCCGTGCCGAGATAGCCCGCGAAGGTGTGGAGGGAGAAGGCGCGGCCCATGCGGGTGCCGTCCACGCCGCGGGCGAGCAGCGCGTAATCGGCGGGGTGATAGACGCCATTGGCCAAGCCCGCCGCCGCCATCGCCACGATGAGCATCGGATAGCTCGGCATGACCGCCAGCATGAGGAAGCTCGACCCGCCCAGCACGAGGCCGGCGGTGAGAACCCGGCGATGGCCGAAACGGTCGCAGACAAGGCCCATCGGGCCCTGGACCACCAGCGAGACGAGATTGAAGACGGTGAGTGCAGCACCGATCTCGAGGAAGCTGCGGCCGAAATGGCCGGGCAGCAACGGCAGAAGCGCCGGCACGACCATGATGTGCACATGGCTCACCCAATGGGCGAGCGAGATCTGCGCCAGGAGCCGCCGCTCCGCGCCGATCGCCGATATCGTCCCGGCCGGAGGTGAAAGAGTCGTCATCACAGCCTCGCCATGGCGCGGACTTAGCACCTTTTCCGGCCCGCATCAGCGCATGGCCGTGCAAGGCAAGGGTGCTGCGATGGAGGCGGTATCAGATGGAAGGATTTGGTGGAGCCAGGCGGGATCGAACCGCCGACCTCTTGCATGCCATGCAAGCGCTCTCCCAGCTGAGCTATGGCCCCAATCCGGCTCTCGCGAGCCATGCGGACGGTGGGCCGTCCGCAGGGTCTCCAGCGGGTGGCCCCGCGTGAGGAGCGCGTCTTTCGCACATTTCTTTTCCGCCTTCAAGCGACCCTGTGAGTTTTTTCAGCGCCGTTCGACGGAGGTCGCGTGAGCCCTCCGGCCCCTCCCTCCGCAGCGTGAATTCATCGCTTGCCCCACGATCCGCCGGTCGCCCGCAACAGCTTCTTAAGGCCCCGGCACTAGGCTGCCGTGACGTTCATCCGCCGCAGTCTGGGACCTGTGATCCGCGATGCCCCCGGCCTCCATCATCGCCGAATTGGAAGATGCGCTCTCGAGCGGCGCCAGCCATCGCCGGGTCGAGACGCTGCGCCGTGTCACCGACCTTTTCCTTCATGATGCCGACCGGTTCACCGAGGAGCAGGTCGCGCTCTTCGACGACGTCATCATGCGCCTGTCGGATTCCATGGAACTGGCAGTGCGCCAGGAGCTTGCCGAGCGCCTCGCGCCGGTGATGAGCGCGCCGAAGACGGTGCTTCGCTCGCTGGCCCAGGCCGACGAGATCGACGTCGCCCGACCGATCCTTCTCCTCTCGGCCCAGCTCGACGACACGATCCTCGCCGATATCGCCCGCACCAAGAGCCAGGAGCACATGCTGGCCATCGCCGGCCGTGCCTCGGTCGGCGAGACCGTCACCGATGTGCTGGTGGAACGGGGCGATGCCCGCGTCGCCCGCTCGGTCGCCGCCAACGAGGGCGCCCGCTTCTCGCCGAAGACCTATGATGCGCTGGTGGAGAAGTCGAAGGGCGACGACGTGCTGGCGGAGGCCGTCGGCCTGCGCAAGGACATCCCGCCCTATCTGTTCCGCGTTATTCTCGCCACCGCGCGCGAGGAGGTGAGGAAGCGCCTCGTCGCCTCCTCCTCGCCGCGCGAGAAGGTGCATCTGTCCGGCGCCATCGCCGGCGTCGCCGACCGCATCGCGGTGGGCACGGCAGGCCCCGGCCGCGACTATACGGCCACTCACCGCGCCATCGTCGTCCAGCATGGCCGGGGCGCGCTCGGCGAGGCCGAGCTTCGGGCCTATGCCGAAGAGGGCAAGACGGACGAGACGCTCTGCGCCCTGTCGGTGCTCAGCGGCGTGCCCATCGAACTGGTCGAGCGGCTGTTCCTCGGCGACCGGCCGGACCCGATCCTCATCATCGCCCGCTGCGCCGGCCTGTCCTGGCCGACGGTCAAGGCGGTGCTGGCAGCGCGCCACGGCAGTGCCGGCTCCTCTGCCGCGGGCCTTGAGGAGGCGCGCGACAGCTATCAGAAACTGACCTCCGGCACGGCCATGCGCGTCTTGCGCTTCTGGCAGGTTCGCGAGGCCTCCGCCGCGACCGGCTGAGCCGTGGCGCCTCACCATCGGTCAGTGCAGGCTGACCGTCTCCAGCTCGTTCTCCCAGGCATTCGCCACCGCGTCCTCGCGGCGGTCAGTCACCATGATCGGCGTGCCGTCGGCGGAGACGAGGGCGAAGAGGTCGATCCCCGGCGGCAGGGCCGGCGCCTGCGGGAAGGCGCGGGAGAAATCGTCGGACCGCATCGATTTGACATAAGCCACCTTGGCCACGCCCAGCTGGGCGAGGATCTCGGGGGCGATGGGGGAACGGTCGTTCATGCTCGAACCTCCTTCAAAGGCAGGTTGCGGTGCAGGGTCAGTCCTGCGTCGCGATGTCGATCCGCCGCACGATCCGCTCGGGCTCCGGGCGGGCCAGATCGATCGACAGAAGCCCGTTCTTCAGGTCGGCTCCCATGACCTCCATCCCGTCGGCAAGCACGAAGGCGCGCTGGAACTGGCGGGCGGCGATGCCGCGATGGATGAAGTCGCGCCCTTCCGTGTCCTCCTGCTGGCGGCCGCGGATGAGCAACTGGTTCTCTTCGACGGTGACCTCGAGCTGCTGGCGCGTGAAGCCGGCAACCGCGAGGGTGATGCGCAGGCGTTCGGCTTGCGTCGGCGTCGCGGCGATCCGCTCGATATTGTAGGGCGGATAGCCCTCGGCACCTTTGGCGACCCGGTCCAGGACCCGTTCCAGCTGGTCGAAACCAAGGAGGAACGGCGAGGAGAGAGACGGCACGCGCGACATGGACGAGGTCCTCGGAAGAGCGACATCGACCGGGCCCCGAAGGCACCCGGCACGCCGGACGGCACCGGCGCTTTCCGAATATGGCGATGCTGCCTCGCCCCTTCAAGGAGCGGTGGCGCGGCGCGCGCCGGCCGTCCTCAGCCGATGCGCTTGCCGGTATCCTTGTCGAACAGGTGCAGGTTCTCGCGCAGGGCAAAAACCGACATGGCCGTGCCCGCGTCGAGCAGCGCCTTGCCCGGCAGGCGGGCGATCATGTCCTGTCCCGTGCCGCCGATCGGCCCGTAGACGAAGGTCTCCGATCCCACCGCCTCCACCGCCGAGACGGGGAAGGTGATGCCGACGCCACCATCGGGCAGCGGGCCAGTGGCGAGATGGAGATGCTCCGGCCGGATGCCGAGAATGGCGCCGGCAGCGGGAACCGGCAGGCCGGCGCCGCCCGTGAGGCCGTCGGTGGCGATGCCGCCGGGACCGCCGGCGACCGGAATGAGGTTCATCGGCGGCGCGCCGATGAAACTCGCGACGAAGGTCGAGGCCGGCTTTTCATAGAGGTCGAGCGGCGCACCCACTTGTTCGACCTCGCCCTTGTTCATCACCACCAGCACGTCGGCGAGCGTCATCGCCTCCAGCTGGTCATGGGTCACATAGACCGAGGTGACGCCGAGCGCGCGCTGCAGCTTCTTGATCTCGACGCGCATCTGGATGCGTAGCTTGGCGTCGAGGTTGGAGAGCGGTTCGTCGAACAGGAAGACCTGCGGCTTGCGCACGATGGCGCGGCCCATGGCGACGCGCTGGCGCTGGCCGCCGGAGAGCTGCCGCGGCTTGCGGTCGAGGAAGGGCGTGATCTCGAGGATGCGGGCGGCTTCCTTCACCCGCGCATCGATCTCATCCTTCGCCGTGCCGCGGTTGCGCAGGCCATAGGCCATGTTGTCGTAGACGCTCATGTGCGGATAGAGCGCGTAGTTCTGGAACACCATGGCGATGTCGCGCTCGGCCGGCTCCAGCTCGTTGACCCGGCGCGAGCCGATGCGGCACTCGCCGGAGGTGATGGTCTCCAGCCCCGCGATCATGCGCAGCAGCGTGGACTTGCCGCAGCCCGACGGGCCGACAAGCACACAGAAGGCGCCGTCGGGCACATGGATGTCGACGCCGCGCACGGCCTCGACATTGCCGGCATAGACCTTGCGGATCTGGTCGAGAACGACCTCGCTCATGGATGGTGGTCCCTTACTTCTCGGTCTCGACCAGGCCCTTCACAAAGAGCCGTTGCATGATGATGACAACCAGCACCGGCGGCAGCATCGCCAGCACCGCCGTGGCCATGGCGATCTGCCATTCGGTCAGCGCGTCCTGCGTCACGATCATCTTCTTGATGCCGATGACGATGGTCTGCATGCCCTCGCGCGTCGTGATCAGCAGCGGCCAGAGATACTGGTTCCAGCCGTAGATGAACTGGATGACGAACAGGGCGGCGACCGTGGTGATGGAAAGCGGCAGCAGCGTGTCGCGGAAGAACTGCATCGGCCCGGCGCCGTCGATCTTCGAGGCCTCGACCAGCTCATCCGGCACAGTCATGAAAAACTGGCGGAACAGCAGGGTCGCCGTAGCCGAGGCGATGAGCGGCACGGTGAGGCCCATATAGCTGTCGAGCAGGCCGAGATCGGCGACGATCTTGTAGGTCGGGTAGATGCGCACCTCGACCGGCAGCATGAGCGTAACGAAGATCACCCAGAAGGCCGTCATCCGGAAGGGGAAGCGGAAATAGACAATGGCGAAGGCCGAGATGATGGAGATGGCGATCTTGCCGATGGCAATCGTGAGCGCCATCACCAGGCTGTTCAGCATCATCAGGCCAACCGGCGAGCGCGAGGAGCGCGCCGTGCCCTCGAACAACGTCTGGCGGTAGTTCTCGAGGAAATAGGGGCCGGGCCTCAGCGGCATCGTGCCGTTGGAGATGGTCGCGGGGTCCCAGGTCGAGGCGACGAAGGCCACATAGACCGGGAAGGCCACGACGAGGATCCCGAGAGCGAGGATCAGGTGGGGCAGGAACGAGAAGAAGCTCTGGCGCTCGACCATCAGTACTGGACCTTGCGCTCGATGTAGCGGAACTGGATGGCGGTCAGCCCGATCACCAGCACCATCAGGACAACCGACTGGGCGGCGGAACCGCCGAGGTCGCCGCCGAGGCGGCCGTCGGAGAAGACCTTGTAGACCAGCGTCGTGGTGCCCTGAGCGGGACCGCCACCGGTGACGGAATCGATGATGCCGAACGTGTCGAAGAAGACGTAGACGATGTTCACGACCAGCAGGAAGAAGGTGGTCGGCGACAGGAGCGGGAAGATCACGGTCCAGAAGCGCCGGACGGGACGGGCGCCGTCGATGGCCGCGGCCTCGATGACGCTCTTCGGGATCGACTGCAGGCCGGCGAGGAAGAACAGGAAATTGTAGCTGATCTGCTTCCAGGTCGCCGCCATGACCACCAGCGCCATGGCGTGATTGGCGTTGAGCTGCGGGTTCCAGTCGAAGCCGAGCGCGCGGATGGCCTGCGCGACGAGGCCGAGGGACGGCTGGAACATGAAGAGCCAGAGCACGCCGGCAATGGCCGGGGCGACGGCATAGGGCCACATCAGGAAGGTCTTGTAGCCGCTCGCCCCTTTGATCTGCTTGTCGGCTTGCACCGCCAGCAACAGCGACAGCGACAGCGAGAAAACGGTGACGAGGGTCGAGAAGACCAGCGTCGTCAGCATCGACCGGTAGTAGTCGGGATTGGCGAAGAGGACGGCGTAGTTCTCAAGCCAGACGAACTCGGTGGACAGGCCGAAGGCATCCTGGATCAGGAAGGACTGCCAGACCGCCTGAGCCGCAGGCCAGTAGAAGAAGATGATGGTGATGAGGAGCTGCGGCATCAGCAGCGCGTAGGGCAGGATCTTGCCGTCGAAAACGACGCGCTTTTCCATGACGATCCCCTCAGACGGCACCGGGGCGGGCTGAGGGCCCGCCCCGATCCGATAGACACAGTAAGTTCAGCGCGAAACCGTACGCTCGAACTGCCGGAGCATGGTGTTGCCGCGCGACACGGCGGCGTCGAGAGCCGCCTGGGCGCTCTTCTGGCCGGCCAGCGCCGCCTCGATCTCCTCGGCCCAGACATCACGCATCTGCACCATGTTGCCGAGACGCAGGCCGCGGGAGTTCTCGGTCGGCGGCTTGTTGTTCAGCTGCAGGATCGGCGTCTCGAGATAGGGGTTCTCGCGGTAGAAACCGGAGGCCTTCACCTGCTCGTAGGCCGCCAGCGTGATCGGCAGGTAGCCCGAGTCGGTGTGGAGACGCGCCTGACGGTCGGTCTGCGACAGGAAGGCGAAGAATTTGGCGACGCCGCGATATTCGGCCGCCGGCTTGCCGCCCATCACCCACAGCGAGGCGCCACCCAGAGTCGAGTTCTGCGGGGCACCGGCAGCATCCGGATAATAGGGCATCGGCGCATTGGCCCAGTCGAACTTCGCGTTCGCCTTGACGTTGCCGTAGAAGCCCGAGGAGGTCAGGAAGATCGGGCACTCGCCGGAGGTGAAGCGGCCCTCGCCGGTATTGGTGCGGCCCGAATAGGAGAAGGTGTTGTCGCGCTGCAGCTCGATGAGGTTCTGCAGATGGCGGACGTGAAGGGCCGAGTTGAAGCGCAGTTCCGTGTCGAAGCCGTCGATGCCGTTAGCCCGGCTGGCGAGCGGCACGTTATGCCAGAGCGAGAACTGCTCCAGGTTCAGCCAGGTGATCCAGGCCGAGGAGAAGCCGCACTTGTCGAAGCCGGCAGCACGCAGCTTCTTGGCCGCTTCGAACACTTCCGGCCAGGTCTTCGGCGGCACGTCCGGATTGAGGCCGGCGCGGCGGAAGGCGTCCTTGTTGTACCACATCACCGCGGATGAGGAGTTGAACGGGAAGGACAGCATCTCGCCGCGGGAGGTCGAATAGTAGCCGGCGACGGCAGGCAGGTAGGCCTTCGGATCGAAGGGCTCGTTGGCCTCGGCCATGAGCTGGAACACCGGCTTGATGGCGCCGCGGGCGGCCATCATCGTGGCGGTGCCGACCTCGAAGACCTGCAGGATGTGCGGGGCGTTGCCGGCGCGGAAGGCCGCAATGCCGGCATTCATCGTATCGGGATAAGAGCCCTTGTAGACCGGGACGACGCGATATTCGGTCTGGGTGGCGTTGAAGTCCTGCGCGAGCTTGTTGACGACGTCGTTGTTGACGCCGGTCATGGCATGCCACCACTGGATCTCGACCTGGGCGGCAGCCGGCGTGGCGGCCATCATGGCTGCCGCGGTGGCCGCGAGCACGAAACGACGATTGAACATGAAAAATACCTCCCAACGGGCGCCTTGCGGCGGCGGTGCGGCTTGCGGCAAAGAACCGCGCCGTTCTGGGTCCGCGCAGTGACGGACGGGTGACAGTTTAATGAAGGTTCGATGACAGCGTAAGGGGCGCGATGTCCAGTGCGGCCGCGCCGGACCGACGCCCCTTATCCACATCAACACGCCCGGTCACCGCTCAGACGCGATGATAGGGATGGCCTGAGAGGATGGTCACGGCACGGTAGAGCTGCTCCATCGCCATGACCCGCACGAGCTGGTGCGGCCAGGTCATGGCGCCGAAGGAGAGCACGAGATCGGCCTCCGCCCGCAGCGCCGGATCGAGCCCGTCCGGCCCGCCGATGACGAGGGTCGCAGCCTCCTCCGACGCATCCTTCCAGCGTCCGAGCTGTGCGGCGAAATCGGCGCTGCCGAGGCTCTTGCCGCGCTCGTCGAGCAGGATGAGGCGGCCCGACCGGACGCGGCGGATGGCGGCAGCCTCTTCGGCCTTGCGCGCGGCGACGTCGGCCGCGCGGCTCTCGTCGAGCGTCACCGCCTCCATCGCGCGAAAGCCAAGCGCCTTGCCGGCCTTGGCCGCGCGGTCCTGGTAGCGGGCGGCGAGCTCGGTTTCCGGGCCCGCCTTGGTACGGCCGACGGCGACGAGGATCAGGCGCATGGCGACAGCCGCATCGACACTCCGCGGCGCGCCCGCCTCAGGTCCCGGATGTCAGCCGGCGAGCCGGTCGCCCGGACGGGCGGCGGACCACATCTTCTCGAGATTGTAGAAGGCGCGGACCTCGGGCCGGAAGACGTGGACGATGACGTCGCCCGCATCGACGAGGACCCAGTCGCAGGCGGGCAGGCCCTCGACGCGGACCTGGGCAACGCCGGCTTCCTTCAGCGCCTTCATCAGATAATCGGCAAGCGCGCCGACATGACGATGCGAACGGCCGGAGGACACCACCATCGCATCGGCGATGGAGGTCTTGCCCTTGAGGTCGATCGCCTGAATCTCCTCGGCCTTGTTCTCTTCCAAGGTGTCGAGGACGAGTTTGAGGACGTCCGCGGGCGCGGTGCCGGCCGTGGGAGTCCCGGTGGGCGGCGCGCTGGCGGCCGAGCCCGGCAGGGTTGTGGTGGACAGGGTCCAATCCTCTCTGCTTCGCGCCACGAGGGGCGCAACGACGGACATCATACCCGAAAACGTGACGTTTGAAAAACCGTCCTGGCTTGAGCCCTTGAACGCCGGGGTGAGGAGGCGGCGGTCCTGCCGCCGCCCCGGCTTGACAGCGGCGCTTTGCGCCTCGATACTTAACCTAAATGTTAAGTAAATAGCCGGCCCACCTCCTCGCACCGACCCGGCCGCACCCCGTCATTCCGAAGGAGCCCGCCATGACCGACAGCGCCATGACCGACAGCGCCACGACCGACAGCGCCCTCCCCGCCAAGGCCGTGATCCCCCACCTCAATGTCGAGGGCGCGGCGGAGGCCATCGCCTTCTACGGTGCGGCACTGGGCGCGCAGGAGCTGTCGCGATTGCCGTCGCAGGACGGCAAACGGCTCCTGCACGCCGATCTCCTCATCAACGGGTCGCACGTCTTCCTTCACGACGACTTCCCGGAGCATCGCTTCCCCGGTGCCAATTTTGGCGCCCCGCCGCGGATCGGCGGCAGTTCCGTCACGGTTCACCTGAGGGTGGAGAGCTGCGACGCCTGGTACGAGCGGGCGATGAAGGCCGGTGCCACCTCGGTCATGGCCCCCCACGACGCCTTCTGGGGCGACCGTTATGGTCAGGTGGTCGATCCCTTCGGCCATGCCTGGAGCTTCGCCCATCCGCTGGCGAAGGCGTGACGACCGCGACCATGAGAGGACTTCGCCGCAGGCTCTACGCCCTCGTCGCCTTTGCCGCCGTCATCGGCGGCGTCCTCGCCTTTGCGGCCACGCGGCCCGATCATTTCCGCCTCGAGCGATCGACGGTGATCGCAGCTCCCCCGGAGCGCATCCAGCCGCTCATTGCCGATTTCCGCCAATGGCCGCGCTGGTCGCCCTGGGAGGACAAGGACCCCGCCATGACCCGGACCCTGTCGGGGTCGGAGAGCGGCGTCGGCGCCGTCTATGGCTGGAGCGGCAACGGCAAGGTCGGCACCGGACGCATGGAGATCCTCTCCGCCGAGCCGCGGGCGGTGGCCATCCAGCTCGACTTCCTCAAGCCCTTCGAGGCGCATAACCGAGCGGAATTCACCCTGTTGCCCGGCCCCGAGGGAACGCGCGTCACCTGGGCCATGTCCGGCCCCCAGCCATTCGTCGCCAGGCTGATGAGCCTCGTCTTCAGCATGGAGCGAATGGTCGGTCCGGATTTCGAGGCCGGCCTCGCGAAGCTCAAGCGCCAGGCCGAGGGCTGACGGCGCTCCGGCATCCATCCCCAACACCTATCCCCCCAAGACCCAACGGAGGAACGACCATGTTCGGAGAACCGCAAGGCGAGCATCGCTGGCTCGACCGCTTTCTCGGCACCTGGACCTATGAGCACGAATGCCAGCCGGACCCCGACCAGCCGGTCCAGAAACTGAAGGGCCGCCAGACCTTCACCTCGCTCGGCGGCTTCTGGATCCTCGGCGACGGCACCGGCGAGATGCCGGACGGCGGCGAGGCGAAGATGCTGCTCACCATCGGCTATGACCCCGCCACGAAGCGCTATGTCGGATCGTGGATCGGCTCGATGATGCCGAACCTCTGGGTCTATGACGGCGATGTCGATGAATCAGGCCGCATCCTCACCCTGCAGGCCGACGGCCCGTCCTTCTCCGGCGACGGCACCATCGCCACCTACCAGGACATCGTCGAGGTGATGACCGACGACCACTATCGGTTCCGCTCGCAGGTGCGGCAGCCCGACGGGAGCTGGCATGTCTTCATGGAGGCCGACTACCGCCGCGCCGCCTGACGTCAGACCCGCTTGCGGAACATCAGGATCACCGCGATGGGCACGACGAAGCCGATGACCGTCGCGGTGATGAGGAGGTCGCCGAGCTCGCCGTAATGGCCGCGGTTCACCGTGAAGATGTGGTTGAGGTACTTGGTCTGCAGCTGGCCCGCGACGAGGGCGAGGTTCATCAGCGAGGCCATCAGCGCGAACCAGGTGGCCCGCCGTCCGTCCGGCGCGTAATAGGCGATCAGCGTCAGCATCGGGATCATCGCGAGATCGGCGAAGGGCGATGTCGTCGCCGCGTCCACCACGGCGATGGTCCGGGCGCCGAAGCCGAGATGGGCTTCGGTCCAGTCGGCAAGGCCGTAGAACAGGCCGATATTCGGCAGCGACAGGATCGTGCCGGCCACGGCGATCCAGAACAGCACCGTCGTGACGGAATATTCGGTGAGCTGGCGGGAGAACAGCCACATGGCGCCGATGGCGATGATGGCCGAGGTCTGGCGCAGGATGCCGTAGAAGGCCTCGTCGAATTTCAGGACGTCGAGAGTCCACCAGAAATAGCCGTCGCCGACACCGGGTGTCGCGCGGAAGGCGAAGATGATGATCGAGGCGAAGATGATCGCCTGCCGCGTCTTCTGCTCGACGTCGCGGGTGACCATGTGCAGCATGGTCAGCACCACCGCCATGGAGACGACGAAGACCAGCTCCTGCGCGAAAGGCACACGCAGCAGCGCCGTCGCGACGACGAAGGTGCCGAAGGCGAGGCCCCCACCGAGGATGCGCCAGTCGAGCGGCTGGCCCTCGCCGGTCTCGCCGCGGGCAAACATTACGCCGGTGATGGAAATGAGCGGGATGGCAAGGCCGAAGAGGAAAACGTGCTCGCGGCTGAAATGGTGCGCGAGCCAGCCCGAGAGCCCGGCGACGGAGAGGATGCCGATGCCGAGCGCCAGCCGGCCGAGGACCTGGACCATGGCGAGATCGGTGCGGATGTCGGCATCGGGCCGCGGCTGGCCGGTCTCATCGACCCGATCCACCACCTCCGAGGACATGGCATCGGCGACGACGTCCTGGATGACGGCGCCCAGCACCATCGAGACGGCGCCGAGCACATAGGCATCATCCGCCGGCAAGAGCGTGAACCAGCCCCCGGCCGCGCCGGCAAGAATGATGAGGCCTGTCGCGGTGAAGCTGGCGCCGATCAGCACATAGGCGCGTCGCCGCGAACCGAAGATGGCGACGCCATCCACCAGCTGGCCGAAGACCATCTTGATGGTCCAGGGCAGGCTGAGCCAGACCGCAACGCCGGCCAGTTCCGCCGGAGACAGGGACAGGCTCTCCTTCACCCACATGTCCCGGGACACGTCGATGATGCCAAGCGCCCCATAGGCGAAATAGACCATGAGCAGGGGCACATAGGCCGCCCGCACCGCGCGGACGGGCCGCATGATGCCGTCCTGCCAGAACGACGGGAGCCGCGCCCTGGGGCCCGTCTCGCCCGGGGCGGGAGCCGGCTCGGTGGTCGATGCTGTCACGATGAGGACCTCGGGCGGTGGAGATCCCTGTCTCCACCTGCCCGCGCGTCACGTCAATGCCGCCGCCTCAGCCGACGTGGCAGGGCATGCCTTTGGGCGCCGATCCTCTCGCCGACTTGGCGCAGGCGAGAGCGCCCAGCGTCTCGGCGATGCGCTCCTCGCCGGCCTGCCGCGAGGCAACCGGCCATTCGGCGACCACCTCCTCATGGCGGCGGAACACGACCTTGAAGGGGCGTGCCTTGAAAGCAGTGGGGCGAATGTCTGCCGTCAATGTCATCCTGACCTCCCTCGTCTCGATGCCTGCGTCTACGCTCGCGATCGACAAGATGGTCACGGCGACAGTGTGGCGCATCCCCGGACTTTTCCGTGGCGCGATCAAACAATTGCGAGCAGCCGGCTAAGCGCCGGCGAGGGCCCAGACGGCAGTCTTCTTGATCTCGAGGTCCTCGAGCTCGCGCGTCACCGGCACCATGTACTCGGCCCGCTTGTCGAGGTGCTGGCGCGGCAGGTAGGTGCGGCCGGGATCGCCGATCAGCACGGTGCGGCCCGCCTTCGCCAGCGGCTGCAGCCAGGCCATCATCGTCTCGGTCATCGACCGCTCATAGCAGACATCACCGGCGAGGATGACGTCGAAGCCTGCATCGCGGCCGATGGCATCGCCCGTCTCCGCCGTGATGACGACGCCATTCGCCTCGGCGTTGAGCCTGACCGCCGCCTCGCAGAATGCGTCGATGTCGATAGCGGTGACCGCGGCCGCGCCGGACTTAGCCGCGGCGATGGCGACAAGGCCCGAGCCGGTCGCGACGTCGAGCACGCGCCGACCGGCGACCGTTTCGGGATGATCGAGCACATAGCGGGCGAGCGCTTGCCCCCCCGCCCAGGCGAAGGCCCAGAAGGGCGGCGGCAGGCCGATCTCGCCGAGCTCGTCCTCGGTCTTCTGCCACAGCGCGGTCGCCTCGTCGGCGAGGTGCAGCACGATTTCCGGCGCATGCGGCACGGCCATGAGCCGGGTGTGCGAGCGGATGAAGGCGGCGCGGTCGAGGATGGCGGTCATGACGTTCGGCTCAAAGAAAAAGCCGGGCGCGAAGCCCGGCTTGTTCGGAAGGCGTCAGGCGCTGGCTCACTGGGTGAGCTGCTGGCCACCCGGCATACCGCCCTGCTCCGCGATGCGCTGGCGGTAGAGCGCGGCGAAATCGACCGGGTCGAGATAGAGCGGCGGGAAGCCGCCGTCGCGGGTGGCGTTGGCGATGATCTGACGGGCGAAGGGGAAGAGCAGGCGCGGGCACTCGATCAGCACGATCGGGTGGATCGCCTCTTCCGGCACGTTGGCGATGCGGAAGATGCCGCCGAAGATCAGCTCGAACTTGAAGAGCGTCAGCTCCTTGGTCTTGGCGTCGCCCTCGATGGTGAGTTCCACCTGGAACTCCTGCTCGCTCATCGGATTGGCGTTGACGTTGATCTGGATGTTGATGGCCGGCTGCTCGCTCTGCGGCATCAGCGAGCGCGGGGCGTTGCGGTTCTCAAACGACAGGTCGCGGACATACTGCGCCAGCACGTTGAGCTGCGGGGCCGCCTCGAGGGCGGGTTCACCGTTGGTGGTCATGGGGATCTCCGCTGGCGCCGCTGTCGGAGCGGCATCGGTTTCGCATCGGTGCGTGGCGGGCTCGCTACCACGCGCGGGGGCCGGCGGGCAAGGCGGCGCTTAGCCGGGTCCTGGTGGATTGAGGCGCGGATCGGTGGCCGGCGGGCGCCGTTCCTCGCGCCAGTCGGCGGGTTCGAGATCGACCACGCCCGGCGGGGTCGGCCGCTGAGCCGGCGTCAGGGCACGCCCGGAAAGCAGGCCTCGGATCGCCGGCACCAGCAGCACCAGCGCGATGATGTCGGTGACGAAGCCGGGAATGGCGAGGAGCAGGCCCGCGAAGGCCGTCAGCATGCCGGAACGCGCTGCGTCCCCGGAGACGAGGACGACACCGCCGGAGCGCAAGACCTGCGAGAACAGCAGCTTCGCCCCGCCCTTGAGCAGCAGGATGCCGAGGAAGGAGGTAAGCAGGACCCCGAAGAAGGCGCCGAAGAAGCCGATCTGGCCCGCGACCCAGAAGAAGGTGGCGAACTCCAGGAAAGGCAGCGCAATGAGGCCGAGAACAAGCCAGCGCAGTTGAACCATCGGATACCTCCGCGCCTGTCAGGTGGGAGCGGCCGGTTCCGGCCGCAAGACGACAACCCGTCGCGGCCCCTGTCAGGCGGCCTGCGGCGTCCGGCCCGCCATGACCTCCGCCATGATGGCCAGATCGACATTCTGGCCAGACAGGATGACGCCAGCCTTGCGGCCCTTCATGGCCTCAGCCTCGCGTCCCAACGCGGCGAGAGCCGCAGCTCCCGCACCTTCGGCTGCGTTGTGGGTGTCGGTCCAGTAGATCCGCATGGCCGCAGCGATCGCATCCTCGTCCACGGTGACGCATCGCGCAGCCCCCGTGGCGATCATGCGGAGAGCCTCGGCATTGGGGATCCGGACCGCCATCCCATCGGCGAAGCTGGCGGCGGTATTGGTCTCGACAACATGGCCGGCCGCGAGGGAGCGCGCATAGGCCGGCGCGTTCTCGGCCACGACCGCCACGACCTCCGTCTTCAGGCCGAGGAGATCCCGCGCTGTGATGACGCCGCAGATGCCCGAGCCGAGGCCGATGGGCACATAGACGACGTCGAGGTCCGGGTGATCGGTGAACAGTTCCAGCGCATAGGTCGCAACGCCAAGCACAAGATCGCGCTGGAACGAGGCGGCGAACTCGTAGCCGCGCTCCTTGGCCAGCGCCACGGCATGGTCGCGGGCCTCGTCGAAGTCCCGCCCATGCTCCACCAGCGTCGCGCCAAAGGCCCGCATGGCGGCATTCTTCTCGACCGAATTGCCGTGCGGCACGACGATGACCGCCTCGAGCCCGGCCTTGCGGGCGGCGAAGGCGAGGCTCTGGCCGTGATTGCCACGGGTCGCCGAGACGATGCCGCGCACGTGCGGCCGCTCCCGCACCAGCCTGTCCATGTAAACCAGGCCGCCGCGAACCTTGAAGGCGCCGGTGGGCGTATGGTTCTCGTGCTTGACCACCACATCCAGGCCGAAGCGCTCCGCAAGCAGTGGCCAGGCGAAGGCCGGGGTCGGTGGCATGGCGCGCCGCACCAGTTGCTCCGCGGCCTTCAAGTCATCGAGCGTGATGGGGTCCATGGATCAGGCCGCCTTTGCCGGGAACAGGCCGGCGCGGAGCAGCGCCGAGGGCACGGGCTTGCCGAGCACGCCAGAGAGCCAGCGCGCGGTGTCGATCACCGTGGTGATATCGAGACCCGTGGCGATGCCCATGCGGTCGAAGGTATAGAGCAGGTCCTCGGTCGCCACATTGCCGGTTGCGGCCGGCGCGAAGGGGCAGCCGCCGACGCCGCCCGTGGAGGCATCGAGAAAGTCGACCCCGGCCATGACCGCGGCGATGGCATTGGCGACACCGGTGTTGCGGGTGTCGTGGAAATGGCAGCGCCACTTCACCATCCGCGACAGGGCCTGCGCACGCGCCAGCATCTCGGTCACCTGCGGCGGCACGGCGCAGCCGATCGTATCGGCAAAGCCGATGTCGAAGGGGTCACTCTCCAGCAGCGTTTCGACAATGCCCATGACCCGGTCCACCGGCACCTCGCCGTCGAAGGGGCAGCCGAAGGCGGTGGCGATGGAGACGGACATGGGCAGGCCCGCCGCCCTGGCGATGGCCGCGACCTCACGGGTCCCGGCCACGAGATCGGCGACCGAGGCGTTCTGGTTGCGGTTGGCGAAGGTCTCCGAGGCCACCACCACGTAATTGATCTGGGTGCAGCGCGCCGCGACCGCCCGCTCGGCGCCGCGGGCATTGAGCGCAAGGCCGATGAGGTTGAGCCCGGGATGGCGCCCGACGAGCCCCTCCATGACCGCTTCAGCATCGGCCATCTGCGGCACGCGCTTCGGATTGGCGAAGGACACCGCCTCGACATGGCGGAAGCCGGCCGCGACCGAGCGCTCGACCAGCGCGATCTTGTCGGCGGTCGAGACCATCACCTTCTCGTTCTGCAGGCCGTCGCGGGGGGCGACCTCGATGATCTCGACGGCAAGGTTCTGGCTGGAACGGGTCTGGCTCATGGGCATCCTCCGGCGCCTTTGTCCGCGCTCGGGCCCGCGATGGCAAGGCCGGCGATCCGGCGGATTGGCGGCGCGGCAGGTCCGTGGCATGAGGGTGCGCCGCCCGGCAGAGGCGGGAATGCTTGAGGGAGAGACAGGCCATGGCACAGGCGCGCGCGGTTCGGCTGCACGGCTTCGGCGAGCCGGAGGTCATGGGCATCGAGACGCTGGAGCTCGCGGCGCCCGGACCCGGCGAGGTGCAGATCCGCCAGACCGCCATCGGCTTCAACTTCATCGACGTTTACCAGCGCCGCGGCATCTATCCGCTGCCCACCCCGACCGGGCTCGGCCACGAGGCGGCGGGCGTCGTCGAGGCCGTCGGCCCCGGCGTGACGACGCTGAAGCCGGGCGACCGTGTCGCCTATATCAATGCCGGCATCGGCGCCTATGCCGACCGCCGCGTCGTGCCGGCCGAAAGGCTGGTGACGCTGCCCGACAGCGTCTCCGACGAGGCGGCGGCGAGCCTGATCTTCAAGGGCCTCACGGCGCAGTATCTCCTCCGCAAGACCCACCGCGTCGCGCCCGGCGACCTCATCCTCGTCCATTCCGCGGCGGGCGGCGTCGGCCAGATCCTCGTGCGCTGGGGCAAGGCGCTGGGCGCCGAGGTCATCGCCACGGCCGGCGGCCCTGAGAAATGCGCGCTGGCGAAGCGCATCGGCGCCGACCATGCCATCGACTACCGCGATCCCGCCTGGCCCGAAGCCGTCCTCGCCGCGACCGGCGGGCGCAAGGCCCGCGTCGTCTATGACGCGGTGGGCAAGGACACGTTCCTGAAGTCGCTCGACTGCATCCAGCCCTTCGGCCTCATGGTCTCCTATGGCGCCGCCTCGGGCCCGGCGCCGGAGATCAGCCCAGAAGTGCTCAACAAGAAGGGCTGCCTCTTCCTCACCCGCCCCTCGGTCTTCCCGCACAATGCCGACCCGGCAGTGTTCCGTGAGAACGCCGCCGAGCTCTTCGCCGCCATCGCGGCGGGCCATGTGACGGTGGATATCGGCGCGCGCTTCGCCCTGTCGGATGTGGCCGCGGCCCACCGCGCGGCGGAAGCCCGCGCGACGACGGGGGCAATCCTCATCACGCCGTGAGGGTCATCGGCCATCGGCCCTCCGGTCGGCAAGCCGCGTCCACCACCGCAGGATCGCCTCCAGCGGTCCATCCTGGAAGGCGCGCAGCCATGCTGTCGCGGCAAGGTGGGTCACTGCCGCCACGCCAAACGCGATCAGCAGGCAGCCCATGGCCCCGACCGTGCCGTAGAGCCCGAGGCCATAGCCGTTGAAGACAAGGCCCGCCAGAACGCCCTCGAGGACATAACAGGTCAGCGACATGCGGCCGGGCCTCGCAATGACGTCGGCGGCTTGCCATCGCCGCGCTGCCCGGATGATCAGCAGGAGATAGGCGATGGAAAGGGTGGGCGCCGCGAGGGCCAGCAACGCGAAGCCCGCCAGAGCGCCAAGTCCCTCGCCGAGCAGGCCCGCCATGGCCGCCGCATAAACGCCGTTCAAGGCGAGGCCGACGCTCAGGAACCAGGGCAGGGCCCGATCGAACCGGGCATGGATCGGCGAGCCTGGCTTCATCACCCCCAGCCTTGCCGCGAGAAGGCCGGCTGTGAAGGCCGCGAAGGTGACCGGGCCATTGAACAGCAGGATGAAGACGAAGGCGGACGGCCACTCCCCCATGCGCTGCTGAATGCTGTCGGCAAGGCTTCCCTGATAGCCTCCGGTGGCGGGCGGCGGTGGCATGGATGCGAGGTGCTCGGGGAGAATGGCGCCGAGCAGCGCGAGGCTCACCACGCCGAGCACGAGGCTGCCCACCATCACGCCAAGCAGGACGGTCTGCGACGCCTTGCGCAACAGGAGGAGGCCCACCCCCAGCAGCGCATAGAGGAGGAGAATGTCGCCAGCGAAGACCAGCAGCCCATGCGCGATTCCGAGAAGCCCAAGCCCGACCAGTCGCAGGCTCAGGCGCGCGGTCGCCGACTGTCCCGCCCGCTCGGCCGAGGCGATCTGGACAGCGAAGCCCCATCCGAAGACGAAGGAGAACAGGATAAAGAACTTCCCCTGGAACAGCCATTCCACCAGGACCTGCACGACGGCATCGACGCCCGCGGGCCGGACCAGGGTCGGGGGGCTGGCAAGGAAGGGGATGTTGACCACGGCGATGCCGATCAGGGCGATCGAACGCAGGAGGTCGATGTCGGTGGTCCTTGCCATGGGCCAAGCCTTGGGTCAGAGTTGAGCATATGCTCAATTGAGCGATCGCTCAACAAAGTCAAGAGACCCCATGCCTCGCCTCAAAGGTGCGGATCGTCGCACGCAGATCCTCGAAGCCGCCGAGCGGGTCATCCTCCACAAGGGACTGGCGGCGGCCACCACCCGCGACGTCACATCCGATCTGGGTGTCGCGGCGGGCCTGCTGGCGCATTACTTCAGCTGGTCGGCGCTCCGGGCCGCGGCCTTCTCGCGCGTCGTCGTCGCGGATATCGACCAGTCGGTCACCGGCCGCTCGCGAGATGCCCCCGACACGGTCCTCTCCGACCTCGTTGATGGGGCCTTCAGCGCCGAGGCCGACGCCCTGTGGCGTCTGTGGCTGGAGGCAACCGAAATGGGGGCGAGCGACGCTCTGTTGGCCGAGGCGGCGTCCGAGGCAACGGATCGCTGGCACGGTGCCCTGTCGGATCTTCTGGCCCGTGGCCATTCGGACGGCGTGTGGACCTGCCCGACTCCCCATGAATCGAGCTGGCGGATCATCGCGATCCTGCTGGGGCTGGCGGGCCTCTGCCTCATTCCGGGGAGCCCGCTTTCACGCGATGCGGCCACCCATCACCTTAGGATCGCCGTCCGCCACGAATGCGGACTGTCGGCGTGACCGTGCACGCCGTCGGCCGATCTCACGTCCCGCGCGGCTTGGCCCGATGGGTCGCAGCCGCGGACGCCGGATCATCCGGCCAGGGATGGCGGGGATAGCGCCCCTTCATCTCCGATTTCACCGCCTGCCAGGAGCCCTTCCAGAAGCCCGGTAGGTCGCGCGTGATCTGCACCGGGCGGTGGGCGGGCGACAGCAGCTCGACCACCAGAGGGATCTTGCCGCGCGCCACAGTCGGATGGACCGCGAGGCCGAAAAGCTCCTGCACGCGGATCGACAGGACTGGCTCCTCGCCCTCGTAGTCGATGGGATGGCGCTGGCCCGAGGGCGCGTCGAAATGGCTCGGGAGGTCTGCCTCGATCCGCCGCTTCACGTCCCAGGGGATGAGCTGGTCGAGGGCCGCCGAAAGCTCGTCCGCGCCGATCTGCGACAAGGCCGTCTTGGCGAGGATATGCGCGGCCAGCCACTCCGCCGCATTTGCCGCCAGGGCCGCGTCCGAGAGGTCGGGAAAGCTCTCGTCCACCCGCCGCAGGAAGGAGACGCGGTGGCGCAGCGCCAGCTGCGGCTTCGACCAGGGCAGGCGGTGGATCCCCAGCGCGGCGATGCCCTCTGCCAGAGCCCGGGCGCTCGCCTCCGTCGGCGGCACGGCCAGCGTCTGCTCGCCCAGATTGACCGCGCCGAGCCGGCGGGCGCGCTTCGCCCGGAGTGCGGCGGCCGTGCGGTCGAAGGTCACCTCCTCGCGCGTCTCGATCCGGTCGGCGAAATCCGCCTCGATCTCGGCAAGGCTGATGGGCGCAGCCGACAGGATGCGCGCCCGCGCCGCGACGCCGCCGATCTCGGCCACGGCGAGGAAGGTCTCGCGCGCCAGCGGCGAGGCGGGATCGACCGATCCGCCGCGGCCATTGGCGAGGACGAAATCGCCATCCTTGCCACGCGCGCGGGCGATGCGGTCGGGAAAGGCCAGCGCCAGCACCGCGCCGGCGCGCTCCGGCCCCGAGCCGATATCGGGCGCCGCCGTCACTTCGCGCAGCCAACCCGCGGCCATGCGGCGCGCGTCCTCCGCCCGCCGCGAGCGGTCGGAACGGAAGCGGTCGAAGCGATGACCGAGATGCACGTCCTCGCCGCCGAGGCCGCGCTCGGAGACGAGCAGGGCGAGGTCGGCGGCAAGCCGGCCTTCGCCGCGAGCGGCCGCATCCACCACCATGCGGGCGAGCCGGGGCGTGAGCGGCAGGGCGCGCAGGCGCTTGCCCTCCTCGGTGATGCGCCCGTCCGCGTCGAGCCCGCCGAGGCTCGCGAGCAGCGCCCGCGCCTCCGCCACCGCCGGCTTCGGCGGCGGGTCGAGGAAGGCAAGGCTCGCCGGATCGGTGACGCCCCAGGCGGCGGAGTCGAGGAGAAGCGAGGAGAGATCGGCGGCGAGGATTTCCGGCGTCTGGTAGGCCGGGAAGGCGCCCTCCTGCGCCTCCTCCCACAGCCGGTAGCAGACGCCCGCCTCGGTGCGGCCGGCACGGCCACGGCGCTGATCGGCCGCCGCACGCGACACACGCACCGTCTCCAGCCGCGTGAGCCCGAGGTCCGGCTCGAAGCGCGGCACACGGGAAAGACCTGAATCGACGACGATGCGCACGCCTTCGATGGTCAACGAGGTCTCGGCGATGGAGGTGGCGAGCACCACCTTTCGACGGCCGGGGGCGGCCGGCTCGATGGCGCGGTCCTGCTCGGCGCGGTCGAGGGCGCCGTAGAGCGGCACGATGTCGACGGCAGGGTCCTTGACGGTAGCGGCGAGAAGCTCGGCGGTGCGGCGGATCTCCGCAGCGCCGGGGAGGAAGACCAGCGCCGAGCCGGTCTCCTCGGCGAGCGCCCGGCGCACCGTGCGGGCGACCTCGTCCTCCAGCCGGGCGGCGGGATCGCGACCGACATGCCGCGTCACCACGGGATAGGCGCGCCCCGCGCTCTCCACCACCGGCGCGCCGCCAAGCAGCGCGGCAACGCGCGCGCCGTCGAGGGTCGCCGACATGACGAGGATGCGCAGGTCGTCGCGCAGGGCGCCCTGCGTGTCGAGGGCGAGGGCAAGGCCGAGATCGGCATCGAGGCTGCGCTCGTGGAACTCGTCGAAGAGCACGGCGGCGACACCCTCAAGCGTCGGATCGTCGAGGATCATGCGGGTGAAGATGCCCTCGGTGACGACCTCGACGCGCGTCCGCGCCGACACCTTCGAACCGAAGCGCACCCTTAAGCCCACCCGTCCGCCGACCTCCTCGCCGAGTGTCTTGGCCATCCGGTCGGCGACCGCGCGGGCCGCGATGCGCCGCGGCTCCAGGACGAGAATCTTGCCTGTGCCAGACCAGGATTCCTCCATCAGCACCAGCGGCACACGCGTCGATTTCCCGGCGCCCGGCGGCGCAACCAGGACGGCGCGCGACGCCCCCGCAAGGGCCTCGCGGAGGGCGGGCAGGGCCGCATCGATGGGCAGGTCGGACCGGGACACGCCGGGCGTTTACGGTTCCTTCACCGCATCCGCAAGCGCCGGGAAGGTGAAGGGCCGAAACGGGCCGAACGGGCCTCGGCCTTGCGACGTGTTCGCCAAGGTCATCGGCTGTTCCATCGCGGGACGCACGATGTCCACCGCCGGGATGTGGACGCGTCCCGGCACGACACGCCTGGCAAGGCAGCCGCCATCAGAGCGGCGCCGCCGGGCGGCGGGGCGGCCGGTCCCCAATGCTCCTCACGGCCGCCAGGGAGCGGCGGTCCGCATCGCGCGGGCCGCCGCCACCGACCCGCTTGCGGACAGGGGGCCGCCTTGGCTATGGTCCGCCCCCCGGTGCGGGCGTAGTTCAATGGTAGAACGGCAGCTTCCCAAGCTGCATACGAGGGTTCGATTCCCTTCGCCCGCTCCAGCCCCTCCCTGACAGTCCGACCAATCACAACGCCGAAGGTGCCGCGGCGGGCGCTTCCCTTGGCCCGGGCAATCCCGCTAAGAACGCAGCGGCGCCGGATACCGGCTCCGGACTTCAAGCGCCCTCAAGAGCGCCATATCGGGAACGTCAAATGAAGCGCGTGCAGGTCGCCATCATCGGCTCTGGTCCGTCTGGGCTCATGCTCGGCCACATTCTCCACCGGGCCGGCATCGACACGATCATCCTGGAGAACCGCAGCCGCGACTATGTGCTGGCGCGGATCCGGGCAGGCCTGCTCGAACAGGGCACCGTCGACCTGTTGCGCGAGAACGGCCTTGCCGGCCGCCTCGACAAGGAGGCGCTGATCCACCACGGCATGGCGCTGGCCTTCGACGGCGAGCGGCACCGCATCGACCTGTCGGGCCTCGCGAGCGGCAAGGTGGTGACCATCTACGGCCAGACCGAGGTGACCAAGGACCTGATGGACGCCCGCGACGCCTCCGGCGCCGCCACGGTCTATGAGGCGCAGGGCGTCACGCTGCACGACTTCGACGGCACGAGCCCGCGCGTCACCTACACCAAGGACGGTGTCACCCACGAGATCGCCTGCGACATCATCGCCGGCTGCGACGGCTATCACGGCGTCTCGCGCGCCAGCGTGCCGAAGGGCGCCATCACCACCTATGAGCGGGTCTATCCCTTCGGCTGGCTCGGCATCCTCGCGGAGGTGCCGCCCGTCGACCACGAACTGATCTACGCCAACTCGCCGCGCGGCTTCGCGCTCTGCACCATGCGGTCGAGCACCCGCAGCCGCTACTACGTGCAGTGCCCGCTCGACGACAAGGTCGAGGCCTGGTCCGACGACCGCTTCTGGGACGAGCTGCGCCGCCGCGTCGACGCCCCGACGGCCGAGGCCATCGTCACCGGCCCGTCCTTCGAGAAGTCCATCGCGCCGCTGCGCAGCTTCGTCGCCGAGCCGCTGCGCTTCGGCCGGCTGTTCCTCGTCGGCGATGCCGCCCACATCGTGCCGCCGACCGGCGCCAAGGGCCTCAACCTCGCCATGAGCGACGTGCGCTACCTCTCCGAGGCGCTTCTCGCCTTCTTCCACGAGCGGTCCGAGGCGAGCCTCGACACCTATTCGGCGCGGGCGCTCGCCCGCATCTGGAAGGCCGTGCGCTTCTCCTGGTCCATGACCACCATGCTGCACCGCTTCCCCGAGCAGACCGCCTTCGACCAGCGGATGCAGGAAGCCGATCTCGCCTATCTGGTCTCGTCGAAAGCGGCCATGACCGCGCTGGCGGAGAACTATGTCGGCCTGCCGGTGTGACATAGCGCGCGCGGTGGACATTGACCCGGCGGGGCGCCGCGCTTAACTCAGCCCTTCCCGGCTCAACCCTGCGAAACTGTCCACCATGGCCCTGCGCGAGATCATCGTCATTCCCGATCCGCGGCTGAAGCTCGTCTCCGAGCCCATCGCCACCGTCGACACGGAGGTGCGCAAGCTCGCCGACGACATGATGGAGACCATGTACGAGGCTCCCGGCATCGGCCTCGCCGCGATCCAGATCGCCGTGCCGCGCCGCGTCGTCACCATCGACCTCGCCCGCAAGGACGAGCCGAAGCAGCCGGTCGTCCTCATCAACCCCGAGATCATCTGGCGTTCCGACGAGCTCTCCATCTACGAGGAGGGCTGCCTCTCCATCCCCGAATATTACGAGGAGGTGGAGCGCCCGGCGAAGTGCCGCATCCGCTACCAGGACCTCGACGGCAAGGTGCAGGAGCTCGACTGCGAGGGCCTGATGGCCACCTGCGTGCAGCACGAGATCGACCATCTCAACGGCGTTCTCTTCATCGACTATCTGTCGCGGCTGAAGCGCGAGCGCGTCATGAAGAAATTCGCCAAGGCCGCCCGCCGCGAGGCGCTCGCGTGAGCCTGCGCGTCGTCTTCATGGGCACGCCGGATTTCGCCGTGCCCACCCACTCCGAGATCCTCGGCCAGGGCCACGAGGTCGTCGCGGTCTATACCCGCGCGCCGAAGCCCGCAGGCCGCGGCTTGGACGAGCAGAAGACGCCGGTGCACCGCCTCGCCGACCGCTTCGGCATTCCGGTCTTCACCCCCCGCACCCTGCGCGATGAGGCAGCGCAGGCCGACTTCGCCTCGCTCGGCGCCGATGTCGCGGTGGTCGTCGCCTATGGCCTCATCCTGCCGAAGCCGGTGCTGGACGCCCCTGCCCTCGGCTGTCTCAACCTCCATGGCTCATTGCTGCCGCGCTGGCGCGGCGCTGCCCCGATCCAGCGCGCCATCATGGCCGGCGATGCAGAGACCGGCGTCATGGTGATGCAGATGGACGAGGGCCTCGATACCGGCCCCGTCGCCATGGTCGAGCGCATCGCCATCACGTCAGACATGACCGCGCAGGAGCTGCACGACCGCATGGCCGTGCTCGGCGCCGACCTCATGGTCCGGGCGCTCGGCGCGCTGGAGCGCGGCACGCTCGGCTTCTCGGCCCAGGCCGCGGAGGGCGTCACCTATGCCGCCAAGATCGACAAGGCCGAGGCGCGCATCGACTGGTCGCGCCCCGCCGCCGAGGTCCACAATGCCGTGCGCGGCCTCTCGCCCTTCCCCGGCGCCTGGTTCGAGGCCGATCTCGGCAAGGGCCACGAGCGTGTGAAGGTGCTGCGCACGTCGCTGGCGGCCGGCTCCGGCGCGCCGGGCACGGTGCTGGGCGCCGATCTCGCTGTCGCCTGTGGCAGCGGCGCGGTGCGCCTCGTGGAGGTGCAGCGGGCCGGCGCCAAGGCCATGAGGGCCGCCGATTTCCTCAACGGTGCCAAGGTGGGGCCCGGCACGGTCCTGGGATAGGACGGCGCCCGCGATGCCGCGCTACAAGCTCACCATCGAATATGACGGCGCGCCATATCTCGGCTGGCAGATGCAGGCCGCGAGCTATGGCAAGTCGGTGCAGGGCGAACTCGTCCGCGCCATCGGTGAATTCTGCGGCGAAGCCGTGGCGGTGGGAGGCGCCGGCCGCACCGATGCCGGCGTCCACGCCACCGGCCAGGTCGCCCATGTCGATCTGACGCGTGACTGGCCGAACCGCGTGGTGCGTGATGCCACCAACCGCTACCTCAAGGACGAGGCCATCGCGGTGCTCTCAGCCGAGAAGATGCCCGACGCCTTCGACGCCCGCTTCTCGGCGGTGCGCCGCCACTATCTCTACCGCATCATCGACCGCCGCCCGCCGCTGACCCTCGAGCGCGAGCGCGCCTGGTGGTCGCCCAAGGCGCTCGACGTCGAGCGCATGCAGGCGGCGGCGCAGATCCTCATCGGTCGGCACGACTTCACGACGTTCCGATCCACCGAATGCCAGGCGAAATCGCCCATCCGCAACCTCGACCGCTTCGAGGTGACCCGCACGGCCGACGGCATCGAATGCCGGCTCGATGCCCGTTCCTTCCTGCACAACCAGGTCCGGTCCATGGTCGGCAGCCTGAAGCTTGTCGGCGAGGGCCTGTGGACCGCCGACGACCTCGCCGCGGCGCTCGCCGCCCGCGACCGCAAGGCCTGCGGCATGGTCGGCCCGGCCCATGCGCTCTATCTCACGCAGGTGGACTATCCCGCGGAGTGGCAGCCCCTGCCCGATACGCCGGAGGGGTGAGGACGCAGTTGGGTGGTGCATGTCGCCACCGCATCCCGCCATCGTCCGATCATGCTAAACCCTCGACCATGACCGAGACCCTCACGCCAGAAGCCGCCGTCGACCGCCTCGCAACCCTCTTCGACGAGGCGACCTCGGCACTGCGCACCGCCCTCTCCCGTTTCCTCGCCGGCGGCCCCCCGCCGACACCGGAGGAGCGCGCCGCCTTCGTCTATCCCGAGCTCGCCGTCACCTACGTGCCGGGACGCGAGGCGCCGCGCACCCGCCGGGCCTATGCCAAGTTCGCGCAGCCCGGCCTCTACACCACCACGGTGACCCAGCCGCTGCACTTCCGGCCCTATCTGCTCGACCAGCTGCGCCCGCTCGTCGAGGACTATGGCGCCACCATCGCCGTGCGGCCGAGCGCCCAGGAGATCCCCTATCCCTATGTCGCCGACGGGGTGGAGGAACTCGCCTCCGGAGCCCGCACCTCGGCCGAGCTCGCCCGCCATTTCCCCGTGCCACTCCTGTCGCTCGTCGGTGACGAGATCGCCGACGGCGCCTTCGACCTCATCGAGGGTGGGCCGCGCCCGCTCGCCCTCTTCGACGGGGTGCGTGTCGACTATTCGCTGCGCCGGCTCATCCACTACACCGGCACCGACTGGCGCGCGGTCCAGCCCTGGATCCTGCTGACCAACTACCACCGCTATGTCGACCAGTTCGTTGCCCATGGCATCGCGGAGATCGCGGCCGGCCGGGCGACCCGCCTCGTCGCACCTGGCGGGATCACCATCACGGCGGAGACGCTGGAGGGCGGCGCCGCCCGCATCGCCGGCTCCGCCTGGCATCGCTACCAGATGCCGGCCTATCACCTGGAGCGCGAGGACGGCGCCGGTGTCACCCTCGTGAACATCGGCGTCGGCCCCTCCAACGCCAAGAACATCACCGACCATCTGGCGGTTCTCAGGCCGCATTGCTGGCTGATGATCGGCCATTGCGGGGGCCTGAGGCAGGCGCAGGAGATCGGCGACTACGTGCTCGCCCATGCCTATCTCAGGCGCGACCGCATCCTCGACGCGCTGGTGCCAACGGAAATCCCGATTCCGGCCCTCGCTGAGGTGCAGACCGCGCTGCAGGACGCCTGCGCCACCGTCACCGGCATGAGCGGCGAGGCGCTGAAGCAGCGGCTGCGCACCGGCACCGTCGTCACCAACGACGACCGCAACTGGGAGCTGCGCTATACCCAGGAAGCCAGGCTCTTCAACCTGTCGCGGGCGGTGGCCGTCGACATGGAGAGCGGCACCATCGCCGCGCAGGGCTATCGCCTGCGCGTGCCCTACGGCACCCTGCTCTGCGTCTCCGACAAGCCGCTGCACGGCGAGATCAAGCTGCCGGGTGCGGCCAACGCCTTCTATGCCAGCGCCGTCGCCCAGCATCTGCTGGTCGGCCTCGACGCCGTCGAGCGCCTCAAGCGCATGGGCGGCACGATCCATTCCCGCAAGCTGCGCAGCTTCGACGAGCCGCCGTTCCGGTGATCCGGGGCCCGTGAACACCGCCCATTCGGAGGCCTTTGCGGTGCGCCGCACAAACCGTTAGGGTCCGCGCCTCGACCAGGGCGAACCCATGCTCGCAGGCAAGCGCATTCTTCTCGTCATCGGCGGCGGCATCGCCGCCTACAAGTCGCTCGATCTCATTCGCCGGCTCCAGGACCGCGGCGCCAAGGTGCGCGCCATCCTGACCCGCGCCGGCTCGGAGTTCGTCACGCCCCTCTCGGTCGGCTCGCTCACCGGCGACAAGGTCTTCCAGGAGCTCTTCTCCCTCACCGACGAGGCGGAGATGGGCCATATCGAGCTGTCGCGTGACGCCGACCTTCTGGTCGTCGCTCCCGCCACGGCCGACCTCATGGCGAAGATGGCGAACGGCCATGCCAACGACCTCGCCTCGACGGCCCTGCTCGCCACCGACAAGCGCGTGCTGATCGCCCCGGCCATGAACGTCCGGATGTGGCTGCACCCGGCGACCCAGCGCAATCTCGTCACGCTCCGCGGCGATGGCATCGCCGTCGTCGGCCCCAATGACGGCGCCATGGCCTGCGGTGAGTTCGGCCCGGGCCGCATGGCCGAGGTCCCCGAAATCATCGCCGCCGTCGAGGCGCTGCTGGCGCCCGCCCCGGCCGGCCCCCTCGCCGGCCGCCATGTGCTCGTCACCTCCGGCCCGACCCGCGAGGCCATCGACCCCGTCCGCTACATCTCCAACCATTCCTCCGGCAAGCAGGGCCACGCCATCGCCCGCGCCGCCGCCGAGGCGGGAGCCCGCGTCACCCTCGTCACCGGCCCGGTGTCACTCCCCGATCCGGCAGGCGTTGCCACGGTCCATGTCGAGAGCGCCCGCGACATGCTCGCGGCAGTGGAGGCGGCCCTTCCCGCGACCATCGCCATCTTCGCCGCGGCCGTCGCCGACTGGCGCGTGGCGGATGTCGCCGGCGGCAAGATCAAGAAGGGTCCAGGCGGCCCGCCTGCGCTGAGCTTCGTCGAGAATCCCGACATCCTCGCCACCATCGCGCGGCGCAGCGAAGGCCGGCCGGATCTCGTCATCGGCTTCGCCGCCGAGACCGAGAACGTCCTCGACAATGCCCGCGCCAAGCTCGCCCGTAAGGGCTGCGACCTGATCGTCGCCAATGACGTGGCGGTCGGCACGGGCACGTTCGGGGGCGATTCCAACACGGTCCACCTGGTCGGGCCGGACGGGATCGAGACCTGGGCGCGCCAGTCGAAGGAGGCTGTCGCCCGCGCCCTCGTCGCCGAACTCGGCCGCCGGCTCGCCCCAGCCTGACAGGACAGTTGCATGACCCGCCCCATCGTCCAGATGCGCCGCCTGCCCCATGGCGAGGGCCTGCCCTTGCCCGAGCCGCAGACCGAAGGCGCCGCCGGCATGGACCTGACCGCCGCCCTCCCCGAGGACGCGCCGTTCACCCTCGCCCCCGGCGAGCGCAGCGCCGTTGCGACCGGCCTCGAAATGGCCATCCCCAGGGGTTACGAGGGCCAGGTGCGGCCGCGGTCTGGCCTCGCCCTGAAGCAGGGCCTGACAGTCCTGAACGCGCCGGGTACGATTGACAGCGACTATCGCGGCGAGGTGAAAGTGATCCTCGTCAACCTCGGCCGGGAGGCCGTCACCATTCGCCGTGGGGACCGCATCGCACAGCTGGTCGTGGCACCCATCACAATACCACATATCCAGCTCGTGGAAGAATTGAACGAGACTAAACGTGGAATGGGTGGGTTCGGCTCCACAGGAGTTTAGAAATATTCTTGTTTGCGCTGGCGGCAATGCCCTTATGCGCGAAAAGAAGTTCTATTTGCAGTGTGAAACTTGTTTTGTTAACCGGGGGTGAAACGACGTCGCCCTCCATCATTTGAGGGACCTATGTCTATTCTGTCACGTCGTGGCCGGTTGGCGATTGCTGCCGTCGTCGATATTGCCGTTCACGCGGTTGACGGACCCGTGTCGGCGAAGGCGCTGGCGGCCCGCCACAACCTGCCGCCCCGCCACCTCGAGCCCCTGCTTCAGGCGCTCGTCCGCTCCGGAATCCTGCGCGGCCTTCGCGGCCCGCGCGGTGGCTACGACGTCGCGCGGGACCGCGCCAAGATCACCTGTGGCGATATCGTCCGTACGGCGGTTGGCAGCGGCATCGACGAGATCGATACGCTCTCGCCGCTGATGGAGGCGATCATCGTCCCGGCCATGGCCGAGGCCGAGCACGATTATTTTGCCCGTCTCGACCGCATTTCAGTGGCCGAGCTCTGCGCCAAGACCCAGGAAGCCGTCGAGGCGATCCCGGGCTTGCTCGAGCCGGCCTGAGCGGCACGGAGACGATCCGACGGGGGCGGCATATCGCCGCCCTCCCGTCACGCCGCCTTGGCGAAAACCCGCGACAGCCGGTCCAGGGCGCCGGTGAGCGTCTCGTCCTTCTTGGCGAAGCAGAAGCGCACGACCGAGGTGACCGGCGTCTCCGCATAAAAGGCGGAGACCGGAATGGCGGCAACGCCGTGGTCGCGCACCAGCGCCTTGCAGAAGGCGACATCGTCGGTGATGCCCGCCGCTGCCAGATCGACATTGATGAAATAGGTGGCCGCGCTGGGAAGGACCTGGAACCCGGCGGCATCGAGCCCGGCATGGAACAGGTCGCGCGCCCGCTGCAGGTCCTGCCGCATCCCCGTGAAGTAGGAATCGTCCTTGGCGAGGCCATAGGCCACGGCCGCCTGCAGGTTCGGCGGCGTGGTGAAGGTCAGGAACTGGTGCGCCTTGGACAGCACCTTCATGATCGCCGGAGCGGCCACCACGAAGCCGACCTTCCAGCCGGTGAGGGAGAAGATCTTTCCGGCCGACCCGATCTTCACGGAGCGCTCGCGCAGCGAGGGCACGGCAAGCACGGAGAGGTGCTTCTGCCCGTCGAACATCACGTGTTCCCAGACCTCGTCCGACACCACCGTGGCGCCGAACTTCGCGCAGAAGCGGCCGAGCAGGTCGAGGTCCTCGCGCGGGAAGACCGAAGCCGCGGGGTTCAGCGGATTGTTGAGCAGCACCACCCGCGTCCGGTCGGTGAAGACCGCCGCGAGATCCTCCTCGGTGAAGCGCCAGTGCGGCGGGCGCAGGGTGACGAAACGGGGCACGCCGCCGGCGCGGCGGACCAGCGGCAGATAGGCGTCGTACATCGGCTGGAACAGCACGACCTCGTCGCCCGGCTGGATGAGCGAGAACAGGGCGCCGGCGAGGGCCTCGGTGGCGCCCGAGGTGATCATCACCTCCTGCGCCGGGTCGATCGTCAGGCCCTGGTGGTGGCGGTAGTGGTCGCTGACCGCCTGCCTGAGCTCCGGCAGGCCCATCATCGGCGGATACTGGTTCCAGCCGGAGACGACGGCCTCGGCCGCCTTCTGGCGCACGTCGAGCGGTCCGGGATCGTCGGGGAAGCCCTGGCCGAGATTGATGGCGCCGGTCTCCCGCGCCATCTGCGACATGACCTCGAAGACGGTGGTCGGCAGGTCGGCGAAAATCGGGTTCATCGGACACACCCCGGCGCGGTGTTCGGTTCAAAGAACGAAGTGATCGCTATGCCGAAATCGCGCCGGAGAGTCAAACCCGCTTAGGTCAGGCGGGACGCGCGACGAAGGTCATGCGATGGGGCGTGAGGCCGAGATTGGGCTGGTGACGCGCCGCCGAAAAGCCCGTCTCCACGAAGAGCGCCAGCATGTCCGCCTCGGCATAGGTCGAAAGCCCCAGTTCGCTGCGCAGCTTGCGATAGGGCGACACGGCGGTCGCGACAAGGCCGGCCACCGCGGCAGGCAGATAGCCATGGCGCAGAGCATTGCGCAGCAGCGACAGCACATCCGGCACCATCCCCGCCTCCGGTGGGATCACGTCGGCGATGACGAGGCGGCCATCGGGCTTCAGCTTCGCCCGAAAGCGGCCGAGCAGGCCGGTGAGATCGTCGCGCGACAGGTACTGGATCAGCGAGGACACGACGATCAGGTCAGCGTCGCCGTCCGGCAGCGCCGCGTCGAGATCCTCCGGCAGGGCGAAGGCGATGTTACCGAGGCCGCCGAAGCGCTCGCGGAGCTTCGCCATCACCGACGGCGCGTCGTCGCACAGGATGAGCCGCCCGACGGCCGCGGCCACCCGCGGCGTCTCCAGCGCCTCGCCGCAGGCATAGTCGAGCATGACCGCGTCATGGCCGAGCCCGGCGAGCCTGACATGGTCGAGAATGCCGTCGGCGATGGCGGCATAGTGCACCGCCTTGTGGCGGTCGGAGACGTAGATGGCGTGTTCGCCGTCCCAGAAGGAGCGCCAGTCGGCCATCATAGGGCTCCGGGCTTCACTTGGCCGAACTCGCGAACTTGTCGGTCAGCGCCATCAGCACGCCGGACATGACGAAGGTGACGTGGATCACCACCAGCCACATCATCTCGCGGTCAGACATGGCCCCGACGTTCATGAAGGCCTTCAGCAGATGGATCGCCGAGATCGCCACGATCGAGGCGAGCAGCTTCATCTTCAGGGCGGAGAAATCGATCGAACCCATCCATTCCGGCCGGTCCTTGGTCGGGACATGCTCCATCTTGGAGACGAAGTTCTCATAGCCGGAGAACACCACCATGATGACGAGGTTTCCCGCCAGCGACAGGTCGATGAGGGTCAGGATGCCGAGGATGACGTCGGATTCCTTGGCGGTCGGAATCTTCGTCACGAACACCGCGAGATCGCGGAGGAAGACGACCATCAGCGCGAAGAGGCCGATCATCAGCCCGACATAGAACGGCGCCATCAGCCAGCGGCTGGCGAACAGGGCTTTCTCGACGCCGCGCTCCACCTTCTCGGCGGAGGTCTCCGCGGGAACCACGCTCGTGTCGCTCATGGATCGTGTCTCGTCGGCAAGGGTTACAGCAAGCGTCGCGGCAGGGCGGACGCGGTCATTCGCCCTCGCCGAACCGGTCGGCGACGAGCGCGGCGAGAGCCTCAACCGCCGCCTCGGCATCGGGGCCGGTGGCAGTCAGGGTCACGGAGGTGCCGATGCCGGCGGCCAGCATCATCAGCCCCATGATCGAACTTGCATCCACCGTCTCACCGGCACGCGACACCTTGATGGTGGCATCGAACCGGTCCGCGCAGGACACGAACTTGGCCGAGGCGCGCGCATGCAGGCCCCGCTTGTTGATGATCGGCAGCTCGCGCACCACCGCACCCGCGGTGGCAGCCGTCGCGGCGGAGCCGCCGATGTCGCCCTGGCCCATGAGACGTCCTACCCCCTCACCGCGGTCCGCTGCAAACGGCCACGGCCATGCCACTCACCCGGGCACCTGGAGGTCATTCTAGCCACCCCGCCGTCCCGATCTCAATGACCTGCGAGCACACGGCTGGCGATGTTGATGTATTTGCGGCCGGCCTCCTGGGCGTGGAGCACGGCCTCCTGCAGCGGCTTCTCGGCCCGCACGGTGGCGAGCTTCACCAGCATCGGCAGGTTGATGCCGGCAATGACCTCGACCGGACGCCCGCTCATCACGGAGATGGCGAGGTTGGAAGGCGTGCCACCGAACATGTCGGTCAGCACGGCGACGCCGTCACCGGAATCGACCTGGTCGACCGCCGCGATGATATCGCGCCGCCGCTGGTCCATGTCGTCGCTGGGACCGATGGCGATGGTCTCCACCTGGCGCTGGGGACCCACGACATGTTCCATGGCATGGCGGAATTCGACGGCCAGCTGGCCGTGCGTCACGATGACGAGACCGATCATCAGGCACTCCGCGCGCGGCAGGCCGCGCGCTCGCTCACGAGGGAGGGTGATAATTTGATCATCTGGCCGGTTGGCGCAAGGGCAAGGGCGTTAACGATACGCCCCCGCGTGCGGCGCAGCAAGGACCGCCGCCGGGATGCGACACCATGAGATGGCCGATGCCACGATCGGCAACGGGTCGACGCCCGCGGCGACCGGCAGGCGCGCCAGGCTGACCCCGGCGATGCTGGCGGTCAAGGCGGCCTCCTCCGGCATCCGCGCCGCATCCGCCGCGCCGAGGTCGACGACAAGGCCGATGACGGCGGCGCTCTCAAACGGGATCGGCCGCAGCCCGATGCCGCGCTGCTCGGCGAGCCCGGCAATGGCCGCGGGCGCCGAAACGACCAGCCGACCGCCGGACGCCGCCAGATGGACGCGGTCATCGGCCACGAGCCGCACGAAAATCGAAGCGCCGGCCTCACCCAACGCCACCAGCCGCAGCGCAAGGCTTGTCTTGCCGGAGCCTGGGGCGCCGCGGATCAGCAGGGCCTTAGCGCCCACGAGGACGGCGGTAGCGTGGAGGCTCGGCGCCATCGCCTCAGGCGGCCGGCAGGCGGACGACGAAGCGCGCGCCGGCCGGGATCGGCTCGCCCTCCTCGTCGCGGCGGCCCGGGCGGTTCTCGGCCCAGATCTTGCCGCCATGGGCCTCGATGATCTGCTTGGAGATCGACAGGCCGAGGCCGGAATTCTGGCCGTAATCCTGATGCGGGCGGTCGGTGTAGAAGCGCTCGAAGATGCGCTGCAGGGCGTCGTCGCGGATGCCCGGCCCGTCATCCTCCACCACGATCTCGACGAGGCCCTTGAGCTTCCTGGCGGTGACCCGCACCTCGCCGTCCCTTGGTGAGAAGGAGCGGGCATTGTCGACGAGGTTGGTCACGACCTGGCTGATGCGGCTGTCGTGGCCGGGCACGACAAAGTCGCCGGGCTTGCCGCCCTCGAAGGCGAGCCGCACCGAGGCCTCGCCGTCCTTGCGAACCTCGTTGGCGATGGTGACGAGGGTGCCGAGCAGCTTCGAAAGATCGACCCGCGTCGATTCCTGGCGCTGCAGCTCGGCATCGAGGCGGCTGGCGTCGGAAATGTCGGTGATCAGCCGGTCGAGCCGCTTCACGTCATGCTGGATGACCTCGAGCAGGCGCGCGCGCGACGTGTCGGTCTTGGCGAGCGGCAGGGTCTCCACCGCCGAGCGCAGCGAGGTCAGCGGGTTCTTCAGCTCATGGGCGACATCGGCGGCGAAGCGCTCGATCGCCTCGATCCGGGCATAGAGCGCGTCCGTCATGTCGCGAAGCGAGCGGGAGAGATGGCCGATCTCGTCGCGTCGCTGGCTGAAATCGGGGATTTCCTCGCGCGAGCGATGGCGGCGGCGCACCTGGTCGGCGCCCTCGGCGAGCTTGCGCACCGGGCCGGCGATGGTGCGCGCCATCAGCATGGAGAGCAGCATCATCACCAGGGCGGCGACGAGGAAGACGCGCAGCACCTGGAAGCGCTCGGCATCCAGCACCTCGTCGATCTCGCCGCCCTGCGTATTGAGCAGGAGCACGCCGAGCACGCCGCGGAAGCGCTGCACCGGGATCGCCACCGAGACGATCAGCTCGCCCTGGTCGTTGACCCGGACCATGCTGACCTTCTGGCCGTTCAGCGCCTGCGCCACCTCCGGATAGGAGCGGCCGTTGCGCATGCCGAGGTCGCGGTAGATGGGGAAGTTGTTGCCGCCGCGCAGGAAGCGGCGGACCTCGTTCCACCACTTCTCGTAGAAGGGCGGCTTGCTGCCGATGGGTGGCAGGTCGAGGGTCTGGATCTCGCCGCGGCCATAGAGGTTGCGGCTGTCGAGGATGAGGTTGCCCTCGCGGTCATAGATGCGCGCCTGGGTCTCGGTCGGACCGGTGAGGCGGCGCAGGACCGGCGCGACACGCTCGGGATTAATCGGGAACTCAAGCAGCGCCGCGGGATCGTCCACCGCCGAGGCGGCGCCCCCGAGCTGCAGCTCGAACAGCTTGTCCGGATCGATCGGGATGACCGGCCCCTCCACCGAGGTGGAGGCTGCGATCGCGCCGGCGATGATCTCGCCCTGGACGAGAAGGCTCTGCGCCCGCGACTCGATGAGGCCCTGGCGAAACTGCGACAGCCAGAGGATGCCGGAGACCAGCGCGACCAGCCCGACGAGGTTGAGCAGCACGATGCGGCGCGTCAGGCTGGAGAAGGAACGGTTGACCACCGCCCGTACCGCCCGCGCCATCACCCGGCCGAACCGCGACCACGGGCGGACCGGCCGCGCGGGAGGCGCGGAGGCCGCGCCCGCCTCGGCGATGTCGTCCTGGGTCCGGTCCAGCATGGTCTGCGCCAGAGGCCGCCTTGCGGGACCTCACTCCTTGAAGCGGTAGCCGACGCCGTAGAGGGTCTCGATCATCTCGAAGTCGTCGTCGACGACCTTGAACTTCTTGCGCAGCCGCTTGATGTGGCTGTCGATGGTGCGGTCGTCGACATAGACCTGGTCGTCATAGGCCGCGTCCATCAGCGCGTTGCGGCTCTTCACCACGCCCGGGCGCTGAGCCAGCGCCTGCAGGATGAGGAACTCGGTGACGGTCAGCGTCACCGGATGGCCGTCCCAGGTGCAGGTATGGCGCTCGGGATCCATGCGCAGCTTGCCGCGCTCCAGCGCCTTGGCATCGGACTTGGCCTCCGCCGCAGGGTCCTTGGCGGCGGCGCGGCGCAGCACGGCCTTGACCCGCTCGACCAGCAGGCGCTGCGAGAACGGCTTCCGGATAAAGTCGTCGGCGCCCATCTTCAGGCCGAAGAGCTCGTCGATTTCCTCGTCCTTGGAGGTGAGGAAGATCACCGGCATGTCGGTCTTCTGGCGCAGGCGGCGCAACAGTTCCATGCCGTCCATGCGCGGCATCTTGATGTCGAGGATCGCCAGGTCCGGCGGCGACTGCTTGAAGCCGTCGAGGGCCGAGGCGCCGTCATTGTAGGTGACGATGCGATAGCCTTCGGCTTCGAGCGCGATGGCGACCGAAGTCAGGATGTTCCGGTCGTCGTCGACGAGAGCGATGGTCGGCATGGTGGTCCTTGAAGGGAGGAAAGGAGCGGCCTCGCCCCGTTCCAAAGCGCCAAGCGTGGCAAAAATGCGACTCGCGCGAGAATAATGCGTCCGGGGGCCGCTGTCATGGCGCAAATCAGGCGCGGCGAATCGCCCTCAGCGTGAGCGCCGCGACCTCGTCATGCACCGCCCGCCGGTCGATGCCGGGCGGATCGACGAACAACTCCGGTAACATCCGGCGACCAAGCTTCGTTCCCTCGCAGAGGAAGGGATAATGCGCCACCGCGGCCCCGAGGCTGTGGAGGCGGCACCCAGGAATAAGCTGCGACAGCCAGAGCGCGCAGGCCTCCCACGGCGCCTCGTCGTCAGCCTCGCCGGACACGATGGTGACCACGACATCGCCCATGGTGGTCAGGCTTGCCTCCCGGAAGCCGCGCACCGGCGGCGCCGGGGCAAGGGCCACCACCGCCCGCACGCGGGTGTCCCGCAGCGGCACGGACTGCCGCTCCCAGGCGGCGCGGAAGGGCGCGCTGTCGGCAAGCAGGGGCTCAAGCTGGTTGGCAATGTCAGGGAACTCGCGCGGACCCTTCACGAAGGGCTGCACCGCCGCCCAGTCGCGGAACAGCGCCATCTCGGTCACGGCCCCGGCCAGCGCCAACACCGTGTAGCCGCCGATCGAGAAGCCTGCGGCCGTGACGTCCCCGAGGTCGAGGTGCCCGGCTAAGGGCCCTTCGGCCGAGAGATGATCGAGCAGCAGCGTGAGGTCCCGCGGCCGGTCCCACCAGGCGAGGAAAGCCTCGGGTCGATAAGGTTCGGCCGCGGTATTGCCGTGATGGTCGACGCTGATGACGACATGGCCCGCCGCCGCGAGCCGACAGGCCAGCCAGCCGAGGCTCGCCGCCGTGCCGCCGGTGCCGTGTGACAGCAGGACCACCGGCCAGGCGCTGCGCACCTCAGAGAGCGGCGCTCCCGGCGCCACCTCGCCCATCACGAAGAGAGGCGCCGCCGGCGGGACGCCCAAAGGCCCGGCCTCAGCACCATCGACCGCCGGGTACCAGGCCGACCAGGCGAGCGGCCGCAGCCCCTCGCCCGACCAGGCCGGACGCTCGGGATCATGGGCAAGCCCGCTCAGGAAACCGACCGGGAACATGGCAGGTCCAGATGAACGAAGGGCCGGACGATGGTCCGGCCCTTGGATGAGGTGATGGCGCGCCGCGGCTTACTTCGGAATGTCGACCGGGCTGTCCGCCTGCTCGCGCAGATAGGCCATGAGGTCGGCGCGCTGCTGCTCGGAGCGGATGCCGGCGAAAGCCATCGAGGTGCCGGGCACGGCGCCGCGCGGATTGGTGATGAAGGCATAGATGGCCTCCAGCGACCAGGGCTCGGCCGCCTTGGCCTTCATGCCCGCAGAGAAGTTGAAGCCGGGATAGACGCCGTGGTTGCGGCCGACAACGCCCCAGAGATTCGGGCCCGCGCCGTTGGCGCCGCCCTTGTTGATCGTGTGGCAGGTGGCGCACTGGCGGAACACCGCAGCGCCGTTCGCGGCGTTGGCGGAGGCGAAGACCTCGGCCATCGACTTGGTCGGCGCCGCGGCGGCGGGAGCAGCCTGCTGGCCGGCCGGCGGGGCGACCGCGACCTCGTAGCCGGGTTTCGCCGGGGGTTTCACTTTGAAAAGTTCGTTCGCGAGCAGGCTTCCACCGAGAGTGCCCGTGCCAACCAGCAGCAGGGCCATCATGACCTTGTTGAATTCCAATCCGTCCATCGGGACCAGCTCCAGCGATCGGCGGCACGTCTGACAATGGGCGTTGGGGGACGCTCCGGGTAGGCCTGCCGATTTGGCGCGGACACTATCCAATTTGCGCCCCGCGAGGCAACCCGTATATGCACGGCTCTCTCATGCTACTTTTTGCCGCCTTCAAAGCGGCGTTTCCGCTCGCTTCCGGCCCGCCATGACCGCATCGCTCGTCCTCATTCCCGCCCGCATGAGCGCCTCGCGCCTGCCCGGCAAGCCGCTCGCGGATATCGGCGGGACGCCGATGATCGTCCATGTGCTGCGGCGGGCGGAGGCAGCGAAACTCGGCCCCGTGGTGGTCGCGACCGATTCCCAGGAGATCGAGGCGGCGGTGACCGCTGCCGGCGGCCGTGCCGTTATGACCCGCGCCGACCATCCGACAGGCTCCGACCGCATCCAGGAGGCGGCGGACCTCGTCGATCCCGCCCGCGCCTTTGACCGCATCGTCAATGTCCAGGGCGACCTGCCGACCATCGAGCCCGGCGTGGTGCGCGCCGCCGCCGACCTGCTCGATGACCCTACGGTGGACATCGGCACGCTCACCGCAATCATCACCCGCCACGAGGAGATCACCAATCCCAACGTGGTGAAGGTGGTCGGCACGCCGCTCTCGCCGACCCGCCTGCGCGCCCTCTACTTCACCCGCGCCACCGCCCCGACCGGCGACGGGCCGCTCTATCACCACATCGGGCTCTACGCTTATCGCCGCGCCGCGCTGGAGCGTTTCGTGCGCCTGCCGCCGGCCCCGCTGGAGACGCGCGAGCGGCTGGAGCAGCTCCGCGCGCTCGAGAACGGCATGCGCATCGACGTCGCCGTGGTCGAGGCCGTGCCGCTCGGCGTCGACACGCCGGCCGACCTCGAACGCGCCCGCGCCCTCATCGCCAAAGCCTGATCCTTTCGCTAAACAGACCGCCCCACCGGAGTGACGCGTCCATGATCCTCGCGCCCAAGCGCATCGCCTTCCAGGGCGAACTCAGCGCCTTCTCGCATCAGGCGGCTAATGCGGTCTTCCCGCAGGCCGAGGTCATGCCCTGCCCGAGCTTCGAGGATGCCTTCGCGGCCATCCAGAACGGCGATGCCGATCTCGGCATGATCCCGATCGAGAACTCGATCGCCGGCCGAGTCGGCGACGTGCATCACCTTCTGCCCACCGCCGGCCTCAACATCATCGGCGAGTTCTTCCTGCCCATCCGCTTCCAGCTCATGGGCGTGAAGGGCTCCTCGCTCGCCACAGTGAAGACGGCCCGCAGCCACATCATGGGCCTCGGCCAGTGCCGGCAGATCATCCGCAAGCTCGGCCTCAAGCCCATCGTCGCGGCGGACACCGCGGGGTCCGCCCGCGAGGTCGCCGAGATGGGCGACCCCAGCCAGGCCGCCATCGCCCCGCGCCTTGCCGCGGAGGTCTACGGTCTCGACATCCTCGCCGAGGACATCGAGGACGCCGCCAACAACACCACCCGCTTCGTCATCCTGTCGCGCCAGAAGATCTGGGCGGCGCCGGGCCAGAACTGCCTGACGAGCTTCGTCTTCCAGGTCCGCAACGTGCCGGCGGCGCTCTACAAGGCCATGGGCGGCTTTGCGACCAACGGCGTCAACATGACGAAGCTGGAGAGCCACATGATCGGCGGCCGCTTCGTCGCGACGCGCTTCTACGCGGAGATCGAGGGCCATCCCGACGACCGCAACGTCAAGCTGGCGCTGGAGGAGCTCGCCTTCTTCGCCAAGGAGCTCACCATCCTCGGCGTCTACCCCCAGCATCCCTGGCGGAACGAGGTCGAGAAGACCGTGGCGGAGTGAGCCATGGCCATCCGGCGCGCAACGGCGGCGGATGCAGAGGCGATCGCGGCGATCCACGTCGCCGCCTATGACGAGACCTATCGCGGCATTGCCCCGCCGGAGGTCTTCGAGGGCCTGAACCTCGAGCGCCGCACCGCCCAGTGGCGGCGCTTCTTCGCCGAACCGCAGCCGGATGCCGCGGCCTTTGTCATCGACCAGGACGGAGAACCGGTCGGCTTCGGCTCCAACGGCATCGACCGGCGCGGCCCCTCGCCCATCGGCTGGATCAAGGCGGTCTACCTGCTGAAACGCTTCCAGGGGCGCGGCCTCGGCCTCGCCATGATGGCGACCCTCGCCGATGACCTTGCCGCCAAGGGCGTCCGCGAGGTCCGGCTGGACGTCGCCGTCGGCAACGACCCCGCCGAGGCCTTCTACCGGCGACTGGGGGCGGGTTTCCTCTCTGCCCAGGTCGATCCCGGCCCGATCTGGAAATCGCCGACGCGCACCTATGGCTGGACCGATGCGGCGGTGCTCGCCGCCGCGGCCGGCAGGGCGGATCGCCATGGCTGACACGCCGCAGGCCGGTGCACCGCTCCCTGCCGAGTCGCTGGCCCTGGCCATCGCCCTGGCCGACACCGGCGATCTCGGCGCGGCCGGCGCGACGCTCGGCATCGGCAAGCGCACGGCCGCCGCCCGCATCGCCCAGCTGGAGCGCGAGATCGGCGTCGTCCTCTTCGACCATGGCGGCAAGGCGGTGAGCCTCACCCGGCCCGGCGAGGTCTTCATCGCCGAGGCGCGGCTCTCCCTCGCTGCGGCAGCCCGCGCCGCCCGTCTCGCCCGCGATGTCGGCGAGCGCGCCGCCACCATCGGCATCGGCGTCACCGACGACGCCATGATCGGGCCGCTCATGGAACTCTTCGCCGATCCCGCCTGGATCGAGGCGGGCTTCCAGCCCCGGCTTCTTCATGCGCCACTCGACAGGCAGATGGCGGCGCTCGCCGAGGGCGAGGTCGTGCTGGTCTTCGCCGCGCCGCCGCTGCCTGCCCATCCGCGCATCCAGCACCGGCAGGTCGCGACATCGCGCTGGTCTGCGGTGGTGCCGGATGCCGAGGCGCGCCTGAGGAAGACCGCCAGCCTGTCCAATCTCGCGCGCAAGCCCCTCGTCATGCTGGACCGCGAGCGGGCGGCCCTCGCCCATGACGGCGTGCTCGCCGCGCTGCAGGCGACGGGCGCCCTGCCGCAGCTGGCGCAGGTGGCGGAGAGCTGGGCGGGCGTCGTCGCCATGGTGGCGCTCGGCCTCGGCTCGGCGCTGGTGCCGTCGATCGTGGCGAAGCGCGTCACGGTCGCGGGGGCGACGGTCCTTCCGCTGGTCGAGGCCGAGGACCTGCCGCCCTGGACGATCAGCTGCCTCTGGCTGCCGCAGCCGACAGGCACCGCCGCCGCCGAGGCCATCGCGCTGGTGAAGACGCGGCTGGGGTAACCCTGCCCGCGCCGGAACGCCTCAACCCGTCTTGCCGTCCACGAACGCCCGGATCAGGTGGTGCGCGATGGCGAGCGGCGGCGGGCAGGAGAGCCGCGCCGGATGCTGCTTCGCCAGCATCAGCCAGCAATCCTCGCGGCTGAACCAGCGGGCGTCCTCGAGCTCTTCCGTGTCGATCTCGATGTCGCGGCTCGTCGCCTCGGCAAGGCAGCCGATCATCAGCGAGGCCGGGAAAGGCCAGGGCTGGTCGCAGAGATAGGTGACCTTGCCGATCCGAACCCCCGCCTCCTCCATGATCTCGCGGCGCACGGCGTCGGCCACCGTCTCGCCCGGCTCGAGGAAGCCGGCAAGCGCCGAATACATCCCCGGCGGGAAGCGGCGCTGGCGGCCCATGAGGCAGCGGTCGCCGTCTGTCGCCAGCATGATGACGACCGGGTCGGTGCGCGGAAAATGCTGAGCCCCGCAGGAGGGGCAGTCGCGCCGCCAGCCGGCCTGGCTCAGGCGGCTCTCGGCGCCGCACTTGCCGCAATAGCGATGGGTGGAATGCCAGTGCAGCGCCGACTTGCCCTGCGCCATCGGGCCGAGATGGTGCGGGGCCACGACGCCGTTCATGGCGATGGTGCGCATGTCGGTGACGAGCAGCGTCGGGTCGTCCACTGTGATCTCGGCGATGCGATAGGCGTTGGGATCGGGCTTGGCGAGGGCGGGGACGAGGCGCGCGAAGCGCGGCGCACCGCTGGCGAGGCCGAGGAAGATCGTCTCCAGCGGCTCGCCGAAGGCCTTGGCCTCGTCAGCCGTGAACAGCGGGTCGCCGCCGTGCTCGGTGCGCCTCAGGATCGGCGTCTCGCCGGCGAAGACATAGAGGCGGCTGCGCGGATCGGCGAAGGTGGCGGCGAGCCAGGTGTCGTCGCCGCGCTTGGCGCTCATCCGGTCGAGCTCGTTCTCGGTATAGCCGAGCGTGATCGGGGGGAGCGGCGGCAGGGCATCGGACATGGGTCAGGCTTTCCGGCAACGAGGGCGCAGACGCTCGCACGGCCATGGCCGGCGAGCAACGCGCCCATCAGGCCGACAGCCTTGCCTGCAGCGCGGCGACGAAGCCCTCGCGCGGCGCCTCCGCATAGGGACGGGGCGGCAGCTTGCCCCAGACCGGGCCCGGCCAGGCAGGGTCACCGTTGAACCGGCCGATCACATGGACATGGAGCTGCGGCACCATGTTGCCGAGCGCGCCGACATTGAGCTTGTCGCAGCGGGTCATGTCGCGCAGCAGGCCGGAGACCGTGGCGATCTCCTCGACGAGCTGTGCCCGGTCGGCGGGGTCGAGGTCGACGATTTCGGTGATGCCCTCGCGGCGAGGAACGAGGATCAGCCAAGGATAGCTGGCATCGTTCATCAGCCGCAGCGCTGAGAGCGGGAGGTCGGCGACCTGGACCGTGTCGGCGGCGAGGCGGGAATCGAGGCTGAAGGCGGTGGTCATGAGGTGTCCCTGTCGATTGCAAACCTATAGCGCCCTTCGTCGCCGCTGTGACGCCCCCGCGTCCCCGCGCCGCTTGCGTCCGGACCCGCTTCGCTCCATATAGCCCTCGGGAGGTTGGCGGTGGACGAGACTCTCGCCAACCCGGTCAGGTCCGGAAGGAAGCAGCCGTAACGAGCCCGTTTCGGGTCGCGTGTCAGCCTCCCACTCAATCCCCGTCCAGTCTTCCCCAGCGGAGGGTTGCCGCCGCGCGCGGCGCGCGCGAGACTGGCCCCGTTCGCGAACCGCCCGAGCAGGCCCCTCATGGATTCCTCGCCCGAGACCGAACCCGGGTTCGCTCTCGGGACGCCGGAGCCAGCGGCCGCCGCGGCGCCCTACCGCGTCCTTGCCCGCAAGTACCGGCCGCAGAGCTTCGCCGACCTGATCGGCCAGGAGGCCATGGTCCGCACCCTGTCGAACGCCTTCGACACCGGCCGCATCGCCCAGGCTTACCTGTTCACCGGCGTGCGCGGCGTCGGCAAGACCACCACCGCCCGCATCCTCGCCCGCGCCCTCAACTATGAGCTGCCCGGCGAGGTCGACCGCCCCTCCATCCATCTCGACCGGCCGGGCACCCATTGCCAGGCGATCATGGAGGGCCGCCACGTCGACGTGATGGAGATCGACGCGGCCTCCCATACCGGCATCGACGACGTGCGCCAGATCACCGATGGCGCGCGCTATGCGCCGGTCTCGGCCCGCTACAAGGTCTACATCGTCGACGAGGTCCACATGCTCTCGGAGAAGGCGTGGAACGCCTTTCTCAAGACGCTGGAAGAGCCGCCGGCCCATGTGAAGTTCATGTTCGCCACCACCGAGATCCGCAAGGTTCCGGTGACCGTGCTCTCCCGCTGCCAGCGCTTCGACCTGCGCCGCGTCGAGGCCGACGTGCTGGTGAACCACCTCTCTGGCATCTGCGCCCGCGAGGGCGTGACGGTGGAGGCCGATGCGCTCGGCCTCATCGCCCGCGCCGGCGAGGGCTCGGTGCGCGACAGCCTCTCCATGCTGGACCAGGCCATCGCCCATGGCGCCGGCACGGTGACGGCGGAGAACGTGCGGCGGATGCTCGGCCTTGCCGACCGCACCCGCATCATCGACCTCTTCGAGCACCTGATGAAGGGCGACGTGGCCGCCGCCATGGCGGAGTTCAAGAGCCAGTACGACGACGGGGCGGACCCGGAGATCGTGCTCGGCGAGCTTGCCGAATTCGTCCATTTCGTCACCCGCATCAAGGTGGCGCCCGCTGCCGCCGACGACGTCGCCTTCTCCGAGACCGAGCGCAGCCGCGGCCGCGATTTCGCCGCCCGCCTGTCGCACCGCGTCCTCGCCCGCGCCTGGCAGATGCTGATGAAGGGCATCGAGGAGGTGGCGCGCTCGCCGAAGCCGCTCGCCTCCGCCGACATGGTGCTGGTGCGCATCGCCTATGCCGCCGACCTGCCGACCCCGGATGAAGCCTTGCGCATGCTCGCCGACGGCTCCGGCGCGGTGGGTGCGGGCACAGCGCCCCGCCTGCCCTCCGGCGGCGGTGGTGGCGGCGGCGCCTCGGCGCAGGCCATGGCGGCACCGGCGCCGCGCCTTGCCACCGTCGCCCGACCCGAGGGCGCGCCGGTCGCCATGCGCGAGCAGGCGCAAGCCACCCCCGCAGCGCAGCCGCATGTCGTGCTCGCGACCTTCGCCGACATCATCAAGCTCGCCGCCGAGAAGCGCGACGTGCGCCTCAAGCAGCAGCTCGAGGGCGACATGCATGTCGTACGCTGCGAGGACGGCCGCCTCGACTTCCGCCCGACGCGCTCCGCCGCACCGACGCTTGCCGGCGACCTGCAGAAGAAGCTCACCGACTGGACCGGTCGCCGCTGGGTGGTGACGATCTCGTCTGAGCAAGGCGAACAGACGGTGCGCGAGCGCCTCGCCGCCGAGCAGGCCGACCGCGAGCGCGGCGTCCTCGCCCACCCCACCGTACAGGCCGTGCTGGCGAAGTTCCCCGGCGCGGAGATCGTCGCCGTGCGCCCGCTGGAGGGTGCCGCCGAAGCCGAGGCAAGCCCGGCCGTGGCCGCCGCCGTCGCATCGGCCGGCGAAGACGACGAGGGCTACGGCGATGGCGGCTGGGAGCCGGTCGACCCCTGGGACGACGATTTCTGAAGTTCGGGAAGGATTGCCGCGATGAAGGACATCATGGGCCTGATGAAACAGGCGCAGGCCATGCAGGCCAAGCTCCAGGAGGCCCAGGCCGACATGGAGCGAACGGAGGTGCAGGGCACCGCCGGCGGCGGCATGGTCACCGTCAGCCTCACCGTGAAGGGCGACCTGAAGAGCGTCTCGGTGGATCCCTCGCTGCTCAAGGCGGACGAGAAGGAGATCGTCGAGGATCTCATCGTTGCCGCCCATGCGGATGCGCGCCGCAAGGCCGAGGTCGTCATGCAGGAGAAGATGAAGGGCGTCACCGGCGGCCTGCCGCTGCCGCCCGGCATGAAGCTGCCGTTCTGACCTGAGGCGGCATCAGTATGTCCAAGCGGGTCGCGGGCCCCGAGATCGAGCGGCTGATCCAGCTCCTCGCCAAGCTGCCGGGCCTCGGGCCACGGTCGGCGCGGCGCGCGGCGCTGCATCTGGTCAAGAAGCGCGAGAGCCTGATGCAGCCGCTCACCGCGGCCATGGGCGAGGCGCTGGAGAAGATCGTCATCTGCCGCACCTGCGGCAATGTCGATACGTCCGACCCCTGCACCATCTGCTGCGATCCGCGCCGTGACGGCGGCGTCATCATCGTGGTCGAGGACGTCTCCGACCTCTGGGCGCTGGAGCGCGCCGGAGCGATCAATGCCAGGTACCATGTGCTCGGCGGCACGCTCTCGCCGCTCGACGGCGTCGGCCCGCAGGACCTCAACATCGAGAGCCTGGTCACCCGCGTGCGCGAGGGCGGCGTGCGCGAGGTCATTCTCGCGGTCAACGCCACGGTCGACGGCCAGACCACGGCGCATTACGTCACCGATCTCCTGGCCAATACCGGCGTCTCGGTGACGCGCCTCGCCCATGGCGTGCCGGTCGGCGGCGAGCTGGACTATCTCGACGAGGGCACGATCTCGGCGGCCATCCGCTCGCGGACGACGTTCTGAGCGGTCACAACCGATAGGCCGCCTTCGCCAGCCCGTAGGCGAGGTCCACCGCCAGCTCCTGCGCCTCGTCCTCGTCGAGCCGTCCGTCGCAGACCAACTCGGCGAGATGCGCGCAGTCGACCCGCCGCGCCACGTCGTGCCGCGCGGGGATGGACGGGAAGGCGCGGGTGTCGTCGTTGAAGCCGACCGTGTTGGAAAAGCCCGCCGTCTCGATGGCCTGTTGCTTGAAGCGCTTCATGCCCTCGACCGAATCGAAGAACCACCAGGGCGGACCGAGCCGCAGTGCCGGATAGTGCCCGGCAAGCGGGGCGAGCTCGCGCGAATAGGCCGTCTCGTCCAGCGTGAAGAGGATGATCGTCAGCGACGGCTCGTTGCCGACCGCATCCAGTAGCGGCTTCAGCGCCGACACGTAATCGGTCGGCCCCGGAATGTCGGCGCCCATGTCGCGGCCGAAGCGGGCGAAGATGCCGGCATTGTGGTTGCGCCGCGACCCGGGATGGATCTGAAGCACGAGCCCGTCGTCGAGGCTCATCTTCGCCATCTCGGTCAGCATCTGGCCGCGGAAGAGATCGGCTTCGGTCGCCGTCACGGGGCCGGCGATGACTCTCGCGAACAGGGCCTCCGCTTCGGTCCGCGACAGGTTTGCCGTGGTGGCCGTGGGATGGCCGTGGTCCGAGGCCGTGGCGCCATGGGCCTTGAAGAAGGCCCGCCGCTTGCGATGCGCGGCAAGATACCCGCTCCAGGTCGCCGTATCCTCGCCGGTGATGCCGCCAAGCTTCGCGAGATTGGCCCTGAACCCCTCGAAATCCGGATCGACCACCGCGTCCGGCCGGTAGGTGGTGACGACGCGGCCCGTCCAGCCGGAGGCAGCGAGCGCGGCATGCCACTTGAGATCGTCGAGCGCGCCTTCCGTCGTGGCAATGACCTCGATGCCGAAGGTCTCGAAAAGCGCCCGCGGCCGGTAGGCCGGCAGCTTCAGCGCCGCATCGATCCGGTCGAAGGCGGCATCGGCATCGGCAGCCGAGAGCCGCTCGTCGAGGCCGAACAGGGCGGCGAAGGCATGGTCGAGCCACAGCCGCGTCGGCGTGCCACGGAAGAGGTGGTAATGCGCGGCGAAACGCCGCCAGATGGTGCGCGGATCCGTCTCGACGGGCGTGCCGTCGCGGGTCGGAACGCCGAGATCCTCCATCCGCACGCCCTGCGAATAGAGCATGCGGAAGACATAGTGGTCAGGAACCACGAAGAGCGTCGCCGGATCGGGAAAGGCGGCGTTCTCGGCGAACCAGCGCGGATCGGTATGGCCATGCGGCGAGACGATCGGCAGGGTCGCAACCGAGTCGTAGAGCCGCCGGGCAATGGCGCGGGCGGTCGCATCCAGCGGCATGAGCCGGTCGGGTGCGCAGATGCGGCTCGACGGCGCCGGCAGCCTCGAAGGGATCATGATGCCTCCCGCGCCGGCGGCCGCATCTCCTGCACGGCCTCGCATCCGGCGAGCCGCCGCAAGCTAGTATGGTAGTCGGGCAAGTCAACAGGGGCTTGCCGCGATCCCTTCGATGCGGCACGCACGGGCCATGACGATCACGCTCACCCGCGGCGACCAGCGCGCCACCATCGCCCTGCGCGGGGCCGAACTGACGGCCTGGAGCTTCAGCGGACAGGACCTGCTCTGGTCCGGCGATCCGGTCTGGTGGGGGCAGCATGCGCCGATCCTCTTTCCCATCGTCGGCTGGGCCCGCGACGGTCGCATCCGCATCGACGGCGTGGAGCGGCCGATGGGCGTCCACGGCTTCGCGGCGAGCCGGGATTTCACGCTCGTCGCGGCGACGGCCGAGTCCTGCACGCTGGAGCTCACCGACGACGCAGAGAGCCGCGCGGCCTATCCCTTCGCCTTCCGCCTGACGGTCACCCACAGCCTTACCGACAGGGGGCTCGTCACCGAGCTCGCCGTGACCAATCCCGGCGAGCGGCCGCTGCCCTATGCCTTCGGCGTCCATCCGGGCTTCCGCTGGCCGCTGACGGGGTCTGACCGCGCCGGTCACCGCATCGTCTTCGCGGAGCGGGAAGAGCCCTTTGTGCCGGTGATCGCTCCCGGCGGCCTGTTCTCCACCGAATGCCGGCCCATCCCCCTGGACGGCCGGATCCTGGCGCTCGACGATGCGCTGTTCGCGCAGGAAGCGCTTTGCTTCCTCGTTGCCCGCAGCCGCACCTTGACCCTTGAGAGCCCCGGCGGCTCCCTGCGCATGGATGTCGAGGGGCTGCCGCACCTCGCCCTCTGGTCGAAGCCGGGCGCGCCCTTCCTCTGCCTTGAGGCCTGGTCGGGCCACGGCGATCCGGTCGGCTTCACCGGCGAGCTTCAGGACAAGCCCTCCATGCGCCGCCTTGCCCCCGGCGCCACCGACAGGGCACGGGTCAGCCTTGCGTTCACGACGGCCTGAGCCAGTTCAGCGAAAGACGCGCGTCCTGACGAAATCGAGCAGCGTCGGCTGATCGGACGCAAGCACGGCCTGTCCCAGCCTCTCCGCCCAGTGCCGCTCGGAGCCGTAACGCAGCCGGCCGCGCCGGATGCGCTCGGAGAGGAGATGGAGGTCGAGCTCCTCGGTCATGCCAATGGCGCCATGGACGGCATGGGCGATGGCGACGACCTGGGCGGCCGCCTCGCCCACCGTGACCTTGGCGGCGGCCGTGGCCTCGAGGCTGCCGGGCGCCGCAGCCGCGACATGGACCGCGGCGCGGGCGCCGTGGACGAGTTCGGTCATGACAGAGAGCTGCTGCTGCACCGCCTGGAACTTGCCGATGGCGCGGCCGAACTGCGAGCGGTCATTGGCATAGCGCAGCGTCGTGACCTGCATCGCCTCCATGGCCCCCGCCATCTCCGCCGCCTCGATCCGCGCGCCGGTGGCGAGCACATCGAAACCGGCGATGCGGGGCCCGTTGGCGCCGTTCCAGACCATGCGGCAGACCGTGCCGTCGCCGGCGGCCTCGACCGTGGCGCTGGCGACGGAGAGCAGGATCGCGCCGTCCCCATCGGGCACAAGGACCGCCTCGGCATGCTCGCCGGCCGGGACCTGCGCGATGAGGCGCCCGCCCTCGCGACGTCCGGACGCCGCCAGGGCGCTGATCCCTTCGGGAGCCGTCTCGCCAGCGGCGGCAATGGCCGCACGCGCCGCAATGGTCGCGCCGAAGGGCAGTGGCAGGGCATGCCGGCCGGCGGCGAGCAGGACCGGCAGCATGTCCATCTCGCTGAGACCGGCGCCGCCCACATCCTCGGAGGCCAGCGCGTCGAGGAAGCCCGACTCGGCAAGGCCCGCCCAGAGCGCCGCGGGCGATCCCCCGGCAGCGAGCGCCCGCACCGCGGCCGGCGTCACGTGATCGGCCATCAGCCGGTCGGCGGTTTCGGTGATGAGGCTGTCGGTCATGGATGTCTCAGCGCAGGCCGATGCCGCGGGCGATCATGCCGCGGAGGATCTCGCGGGTGCCGCCGCGCAGCGAGAAGGAGGGGGACATGCCCATCGTATAGGCCAGCGTCCGCATCAGCTCGCCCGGCGGGTCGCCCTCCGGATCGGCGGCAATGGCGGCGGCCACGGCCTGCGGGATCATCTGCTCGTAGGTCGTGCCGAGATCCTTCAACAAAGCCGCATGCACCACCGGGCTCTCGCCGGCGGCAAGGCTTGCGGTGACGCTGAGCGACAGGGCGCGGAGCGAGGCGAGATGGGCGGCGAGGCGCCCGACGAGGATCACGTCGTCGGTCGAGAGCTTTCGCAGGGTCTTGAGGTAGGCGAGCCAGGTGTCAACCAGCACCATTGAGGAGAGGATGCGCTCAGGGCCGGAGCGCTCGAAGGCGAGCTCGGCATTGACCTGCTCCCAGCCGGCGCCCTCCTCGCCGATCAGCGCATCGGCGGGCAAGATCACGTCGTCGAAGGTGACCTCGGCGAAATGCGCATCGCCCGCAAGGTCACGGATCGGCCGGATGGTGATGGCATCCTGCTTCAAGGGGATAATGACCTGCGAGAGACCCTTGTGCCGGTCCTCCGGCGCGCCGGAGGTGCGCACCAGCGCGATCATGTAGTCGCAGACCGCGGCATTGCTGGTCCAGATCTTCCGGCCATTGAGGCGGAAACTCCCATCGGGCTGCCGCTCGGCGCGGGTGCGGACGCTGGCAAGATCGGAGCCCGAATTCGGCTCGCTCATGCCGATGCAGAAGAAGATCTCGCCAGCGCAGATCTTCGGCAGGTAGAACTGGCGCTGCGCCTCAGTGCCGTAGCGCAGGATCAGCGGACCGGACTGGCGGTCGGTGATCCAGTGGGCGGCCACCGGCGCGCCGGCGGCAAGCAGCTCCTCGGCGATGACGAAGCGGGCGAAGAAGCCGCGCTCGGCGCCACCATAGCGCTTCGGCAGGCTCAGCCCGAGCCACCCACGCTTCCCCAGCGCCCCGCTGAAGGCGGGATCGGCACCGACCCAGGAGCGCGCCCGTTTCTCCGCCGGCATGCCGGCCAGCGCCTCCGCGAGGAAGGCCTTCACCTCCGCCCGGAGGCTCTCGTCCTCGGCGGGAATGGTCGCATAGGGCAGCGGCGCGAAGCTCGACATGGGTCCTGACAGCCTGGCTCGGAACGCCGACAGGGCGTTCATTTCATTGGATGAAATGGTCTTTCAATGAGACCACGGAGCGACGACCAGCGTCAATGCGAGGCCGCGCAGGGCCGCCCCGCAGGCGGGCCATCTGCCCTACGGACGAGGAACCGCTACTGGACCACCTTCAGCGGCTTTTCCAGCACGGCAAGCACGCGCTTCAGGTCGTGGCCGCGCTTCAGCACCAGGCCCGCCGTGTTGATCACGGCATAGGGGCCCTGCTTGGCATCGGGCATCTTCTCGACCCGGTAGAGCGGCATTTCCGAGGACCGGCGGAAGATGGCGAAGACCGCCTTGGTCTTCAGGAAATCCATCGCGTAGTCGCGCCATTCTCCCGCGGCGACCATGCGGCCGTAGAGCTGGAGGATCTGCTGCAGTTCGCGGCGATCGAACGACACTCTCGGCTGCGCGGCACCGGCGTTCAGCGGAACGACGGTGCCGGCCTGACTCGTATCGACATCGGACATGAGGCTCCTGCCGGCGCTCCGGCTCGTGTCACGGTCAGGTCATGATCGACCCGTCCGGCGCGATTGGCAAGCCGGAGGCGGCTTGGCTCAGACCGGCTTTGCCGTGCGTTCGAAGAGCGGCAGGGTCTTGTAGGGCTCCTTGGGCGTCAGGAGGCCCTCCTCGACCATCTTGTCGTGCTGCACCTTGGCGATGTCGTAGGCGTAGGAGCCGGCATAGAAGGCGACCGTGCCGCCGGGCTTGGTCTGGCCGACCAGCAGCTTCACCATCTGGTAGTCGGTCAGCCCGCCATAGGCGTCGTTGGCCTCGGTGCGGAACTCGCCGACATGGAACAGCGTGACGATGTCGAACATCGGCAGGAGCCGCGCGTCGAGCTGGTAGATGTCGCCGAAGAAGGCCTTGTAGCCCCAGCCGAGCTCCGGATTCTCGACGATCATCGTCTCGTAGGTGCGGATCTCGCCCGGCGAGGCCGTGATGCCGAGGATGGCGTTCTTGCGCTCCTTCTCGACATTGTGCAGGCCGAGGATGTGATGGCCGCCGGTGCCGAAATGGAAGATCGCCTTCTGCGAGATGTCATTGTCGTCCAGCCAGTCGCAGAAATGGACGTCGCAGGGGCACTCCTTGACGCGCAGGTCCCAGAAGTGATCCCAGATGTGCAGTGACATGGTGTCAGGTCCTCATTGGGCGGCATCGGCCGCTGCGTGATGAAAGATCTCAGGCGCCCGCCGCCTGCGCCACCCTTGGCCGCAAGGGGACGGACGCGAGCCGTGCGCCATCGTCAGCGCGAGAGAGCACGAGCTTGCGATCGTGGAGGGCTTCGAGGCCCGGGCGCAGTCCCACGCTGATCAGCGTCGAGCTGGCAAGCGCGCCGACCAGCGTCGCCATGAGCCGAGCCTCGCCGCCCTCGTCGAGGGCGCTGGTCGCGCCGTCGAGGATGACGAGATCCGGCCGCTGCACCAGCAGCCGGGCGATGGCGAGGCGCTGCCGCTCGCCGTTGGAGAGCGTCTGGTCCCACCTGCCGACATCATCGAGCCGGTTGCCGAGATAGCCGAGCCCGGCCTCGACCAAGGCCTCGCGCAGGACGGCATCGTCGACGGCAAGGCTCTGCGCCGGATAGAGCAGGGCACCGCGCAGGCTCCCCTCCGGCAGATAGGCCCGCTCCGGCACGAAGGCGATGCTGCCGCCGGCAGGAAGGGCGATGGCGCCGTTCCCCCAGGGCCAGAGACCGGCGAGGGCGCGGACCAGCATCGACTTGCCGGTGCCGCTCTCGCCGGAGACCATGACCTTCTCGCCCGGCTCGATCCGCGCCTCGGCCCGGTCGATCAGCACCCGCCCCGTCCGGTCGGAGATGGTGAGACCGGCGAGCGCCACGACCCCGCCGAGGCCCGGCTCCACCACGACGCCACCGGCCTGGCCCGCGGTGCGGTCGAGGTCGATGTCATCGATGGCGTTGGTGAGTTCGGTGACGCGCTGCATCGAGGCGTAGCACTGGGCGATGGCGCGGAAATTGTCGACCAGCCAGGCGATGGCGACCTGGACCTGCAGGAAGGCGCCGGCGAGCTGCGTCACCTGGCCGAGGGTGAACTCGCCGGAGAGATATTTGGGCGCGGCGAGCAGCAGCGGCAGGACCGGCACGAAGACGCCGCTGCCATTGGTCAGCCAGGTGATGTGGCCATGGCGGCGCACGACGCCGAGCCAGCGCTGCACGAGGTCGGCATAGGTCGTGCCGAGCGCCCGCCGCTCGTCGGCCTCGCCGCGGATGAGCGCGACGCTCTCGGCATTCTCGCGCAGCCGTGTCAGCTCGAAGCGCAGCTTGGCTTCGGCCTCGTTGCGCCGGGCCACGGCGCCGGGGAGCCGGTGGCCGACCCAGAGCATCAGCGTCGACATGACGACGCCGTAGATGATCGCGGCGAGCACCATGTAGCCGGGGATGACGAACGTTCCGGAGCCGACCTGGACCGTCAGCGAGCCGCCCACCACCCAGAGTACGCCAACGAAGGTCAGCGCCGAGACGATGGAGCTGGTGAGCCCGATGGCGAAGTCAACGATAGGCTCGGTGGCGAGCCGCGTGTCATCGGCGATGCGATATTCGGGATTGGCCGGCTCGGTGCGGGCGAGGCCCATGCGATAGTAGCGCTGGCCAGAAAGCCAGCGGCCGATCAGCGAGCCGATGAGCCATTCGCGCCAGCGCACCTGCAGCGTCTCACGCGACAGCACGATGCCGACGCCGATCGCCGCGGCGCAGACAACGAGGCCGAGGAAGACGAACACCGCCCAGACCACCGTCGTCGTGTCGGAATTCTCCAGCGCGTCGAAGAAGCGCCGGTTCCAGGTGTTGACGGCGAAGTTGATGCCGACATTGACGATCAGGCAGAGGGCGAGGGCCGCCGTCAGGAACCACGCCCTGCTCGCAGTAGCACCCGTCCACCACCCCGACGCGAGGCCGAAGAAGTCACGGAAGACCTTGCGGTCGAGCCCTTCTGCTGGGGAGGGGGAAGAAGAGGTCAACGCTGGGGCCACCCGCGACGGCTGAACACGATTTCGTGAGCGCCACTGTCCCCCATCCGGAGGAGCTACGCAATCAGCCCTATTCACGTTGCGACAGCGTGAACCGGCGATGAACGGTCGTTCAGCCGATGCCGAGCACCCTCAGCCAGAGGATCGAGGTGGCCACCGACAGGAGGGTGGAGAGGGCCACCGCCGTCGAGGCGATGCCGACGCCCTGGCCGTAGCGGGCGGCGAAAAGATAGGCGTTGATGCCGGCCGGCATGGCGGCGAAGAGCACCACTGTCCCGGTCCAGGCCGGCGGCAAGCCGAAGACATGATGGGCCACCACGAAGGCAATCGCGGGGTGAACGATCAGCCTCAGCACGCAGACCATCAGCGCCACGGGCACGTCGGCGCGCACGCCATAGGTCTTGAGCGACAGGCCGAGAGCGATGAGCGAGAGGGGAATGGTCGTGCCGGCGACCATGTCGAGCATCGTGGCAGGCACCCCCGACGGCTTCACGCCGAGTGCCTGGCAGGCGACGCCCGCGACCATGGCGATGATCAGGGGGTGCGTCGCCAGGCCGCGGCCGAGCTTGGCGAACAGCGCACCCCCGCGGGCGGCACGGGTCCCCTCCAGCATCAGCGTCGCAATGCTCATGGTGATCGGCAGGTTCACCGCCAGCAGCATGGCGATGGGAAAGGCCGCCGCCTCGCCATAGGCCTTGAGGATGATCGGGATGCCGATGAGCACGGTGTTGGCCTGGCCGGTCGACAGGCCGGCGATGACCGCGTCGCCATGGCTGCGGCGGAAGAGCCGAGCGGCGAGCAGGGTGGCCAGCGTCCAGACCACCGCCATCCCCACATAGTAGGCGATCCAGTAGCCCCAGGGGAACACGCCGGGAAACACCGCCGCGGTGAGCAGCTTGAACATCAGCGCGGGGGCGCCGATGACGAAGAGATAGGAGGTCAGACCCTCATTGGCGCGCTCGCCGATGAGCCCCGCGAGCCCGGCCGCATAGCCAAGCGCGACGAGGCCGAAGACAGGGGCGACAAGGAGAATGAGCTCGATCATGGGCCGTGGTTCGGGGTCCGATCAGGGCCCCATAAACCATTTCTTCGCCATTGGCGGCTAAGACCGCTGCATGCCCGTCATGTCCGCCCCGTCCCGTGCCAAGAGCCCCGCGGCCCGGCCGTCGCTCAGCGTTCTGATCGCCGACGACCACGCCTATTCGCGTGAGGTGGTGAGCCGCATCGCCACCGCCCTCGGCCATCGGGTGACCAGCGTCGAGGGTGGCCACGCCGCGCTCGAGGCAGTTGCGGCCGGCGAGTTCGACGTCGCCATCATCGACCGGCGGATGCCAGACATGGACGGCGCGGCGGTGGCCATCGCCATGAAGTCGCATCCGCGCCATCCCCGCCTCGTCGCGCTCTCCGGCGACGATCCCGGCGATATGCTGCCCGGCCTCTTCGACGTGGTTCTGCAGAAGCCCGTCGAGGCCGCGATCCTCGCCAAGGCGATTGCAGGCTGATTCCATCGCCGGCTGAGGCGGTTCATGTGACAGTTGTGCAACGCACATCTGCCATTTGTTCAGCCATCTTTCACCAAGCCCAAGGTTTCATCACACTTGGTTCCACCGACTGGCCCCAAGGTGATTCAGCGTCATGTCCGTCCGCGCCCTGATGCGATCCGACGCGAGGATCTCCGGACCGGCGACGCCCCTCGTCCGGCGCCGGCAACCGCGCTCTTCGCGCCCCAAGGATATCCTCATCATCCTCCACCAAGAGCATTCGACGCCCGGTCGCGTCGGGCGCCTGCTGCAGGAGCGCGGTTTCCGCCTCGATGTGCGCCGTCCCCGCTTCGGCGATCCGCTTCCCATCGACACCGCCCCCTATGCCGGTGCGGTGATCTTCGGCGGGCCGATGAGCGCCAACGACCCCGACGATTTCGTCAAGGCGGAGACCGACTGGATCGGCCTCGCCCTCAAGGATGAGTTGCCCTATCTCGGCATCTGCCTCGGCGCCCAGATGCTGGCGCGCCATCTCGGCGCAAAGGTCGGTTTCCACCCCGAGGGTCATGTCGAGGTCGGCTACTACCCGCTCTATCCGAGCGAGACGGCCTGCAAGGAGCTTCCCTGGCCCGACCACGTCTACCAGTGGCATCGGGAGGGCTTCGAGGTGCCGGCAGGGGCCGAATTGCTCGCCACCGGCGACACCTTCGCCAACCAGGCGATCCGCGTCGGCCGCTGCGCCTACGGCATCCAGTTCCACCCCGAGGTGACGCACTGGATGATGAACCGCTGGACGACGCGCGCGCATGAACGCATGGCCTCGCCCAATGCGCGGCCGCGGCAGGACCATTTCGACGGACGCTACCTCTATGACCCCGGCGTTCGTCTCTGGCTTGACGCCTTCCTCGACCACTGGACGGCCCTGAAGGTCGCCTGATCCGGTCGGAGGGCGCGCATGTCACCGGCGTGACATCGGCTGCGGCCAGCGTCACGATCGGCTTGAAGGCTGCGATTCGCGGAGATGCGGAGCGCAGGGCCTGGCACGGTGGCCCGGCAGGGCCCCATGCCGAGCGCAGGGAGGTCGCCATGCCGCGCATCTTCACCGGTCTCGAAGTGCCCGAGGCCATTGGCGATGATCTTGCGAGATTGCGCGGCGGGTTGCTCGGGGCGCGCTGGATCGAGCCCGAAGACTACCACCTCACCCTCCGCTTTGTCGGCGACGTCGATGACCGCACGGCCAACGAGATCGCCGACCTGCTCTATGCGGTCCGCAGGCGCGCCATCGAGGTGACACTGACCGGGCTCGGTGCCTTCGGCGGCGACAGACCGCGCTCGCTTTTCGTGGCGGTGAAGCAGACCCAGCCGCTGATGGAGCTGCAGGCCGAACATGAGCGCATCATGCGCCGCGTCGGCCTCGCCCCCGAGACGCGCAAGTTCATTCCGCACATCACGCTGGCCCGGCTCGGCCGCGACACCACCGCCCGCACGGCGGCGGACTGGCTCGCACTGCGCGGCCTGTTCCTCAGCCGCACCTTCATCGTGCCGAGCTTCGTGCTGTTCTCGTCGAAGGAATCGGTCGGCGGCGGGCCCTACCTGGTCGAGGAGAGCTATCCGCTCGCCGCCTGACGCGCCCCCGATCAGTTGCGGGCGCCGCCCTGGTTGGCCACCTGCGGTGCGTCGGAGGGCGCCGGCGTCTGACCCTGGGCCTGACCGAGACCGATGGACCCCATGGTGCGCGACAGCCAGTTGCCCTGCGGCGCGGGAGCGGGCGCCGGTTCCGGCGCGAAGGCAGAGACCGTCGGCGCCTGGACCGGCCCGCTGGAGCGGGCGGCAACGCTGGTGCGCAGCGGCGAGGGCACCGGCACCGGCGCGGTGATGGCGCTGGCGACCGAGGCCTCGAGGGCCGGAACGCCCTGCTGCGGCGCGGCTGCCGCCGGCAAGGTGACGGGAGTCGAGGACGCGGAGGCGAGGGCCGGAGCGGTGGCAACGGGGGTCGAGGCGGCGGCGGCAAGGGCCGGAGCCGTTGCGGTCGGCGCAGCGGCCGGCGTGGAGGCCCTGGCCGAGACCAGGGTCACCGGCTCGCTCTGCTGGCTCGCCAGCGAGAAGGTCGGCTCGGACGAGCCGACGCGGATTTGCCGATCGGTGAAGCGCGAGGCGAAGGTGCGGTGGGTACCGCCGTCAATGCCGGAACGCGCCGGAGCCGCGGTGACCTCGCGCGAGAGCGCCGCCATCTGGGCCATGTCGCGGGCATTCTTCGCCGCAACCGCCTGGCGGATCGGCGCCGGGACCACATAGGCCGGGCAGGCAGAGGCTGCCTGGAAGTTCGGACGCGGCGCCGACGTGTCATCACCGACGGCAGTGAAGCGCGTGCGCAGGTTGCGGGCCGGGGCCTCGCGCGTGACCGGCGCCATGGTGGTGACCGGCTGGTTGACGGAGGTCGGAACGGGGGTCCGCGGCGCAGCCGAGGTCGAGACATTGGCGCGCGACGTGCCCGCGCTGCGAGTGCCGGCCCACGGATCGTTGGCGGCGATCATCTCCCGCGTCTCGCCCGTGCCGCCGGCCTGCGCCAGCACCGACTGCGGCGAGACGGCGTTGAACACGTAGCGGCGCTCGCAGACATCGACCTGCGGCTCCTGCCGGGTGACCTCGAAATGGTCGTAGCCTTCCTTGAGATTCTTCCAGAAGGCCATGTTTGGATTGTTGCGGTGGCGGGCGAGGTTCCGCGGCGTCATGCGGAACGGATAGGCCTGCACCTGGAAAGAGTCCTGGCCGGCCTGAAGCGCCTCGCGGGCCAGCGCATAGACCTCGGCGATGGCCTCGTCGGTCATGGCGTAGCAGCCGCGCGACGAGCAGTCGCCGTGCACCATGAGGTGCGAGCCGGTGCGGCCGTAGGACCGGTCGAACTGGTTGGGGAAGCCCATATTGAACGCGAGGTAGTAGGACGACCGCGGGTTCATCAGGCCCATATTGATCTGGTAGAAGCCCTCGGGCGACTGACGGTCGCCCTCACGGACCTTCGGTCCGAGATCACCGGAATAGTTGCAGATCGGATAGGTCTTGAAGAGCGCGTAGCGGCCGGTGGCGTCGCGCTTCCAGACCTCGAGCTCGGCCTCTTCCTTGAAGATGCGCATGAGCACCGGCGAAGTGCGCGTCATGCCCTTCACGTTCAGCTCTTCCACCACGGTCTGCGCCAGCGGGCGGTTGCCGCGGTTCGGGTCGTTGCGGGAGACGGTTTCGCCCTGGCAGGCGGCGAGCAGGGCGGCCATCGAGACGAGCGCGACGACCCGCCAGCCGCGGGTCCGGCCGTGCCGGACAGCTGCCTTCGTGTGATCACCGGCCGACTGATGCAATGCTCTGCTCCCGAAAAGGGGCGTCGAAAAAAGGCCCCGCGAACGGTTCAGCTTGGCGCCGTGGATCCTTAACGGACCCTTGAAAGCGACCGATAGCGTCAACCCGCGGTTACTGCAAGCAGCCGAAAACGTGACCGAGGGTTAACGAATTCCCCGTCCCGTCACGGATGGGCGAAGATGCGGCAAGGAAGGTGGCCGAACCAAGGCGCGAGCGCCCCGGCCCGCGTCGCCATGCCTCAGAGGGACCGGCCGATGGCGAGGAATTTCTCGCGACGCAGGCGGCGGATGTCCTCAGGCGACTGGCCGGCCAGCGCGCCGAGCGCCTGTTCGATCGCATCGCCCACGCGGGTGATGGCGACCTCCGGCTGGCGATGGGCGCCGCCCACCGGTTCCTGAATGATCTGGTCGATCACGCCGAACCGCATCAGGTCCTGCGCGGTGATCTTCATGTTGGTGGCCGCTTCCTGCGCCTTCGACGTGTCGCGCCACAGGATCGAGGCGGCGCCCTCCGGCGAGATGACGCTGTAGATGGCGTGTTCCAGCATCATCACCTTGTTGGCGGTGGCAATGGCGATGGCGCCGCCCGAGCCGCCCTCGCCGATGACGATGGCAATGTTCGGCACGCCCAGCCGGAGGCCGCAATCGGTGGAGCGGGCGATGGCCTCGGCCTGGCCGCGCTCCTCTGCGCCGATGCCGGGATAGGCACCGGCCGTGTCGACAAGGGAGATGACGGGGATGCCGAAGCGCTCGGCGGTCTCCATCAGGCGCACCGCCTTGCGGTAGCCCTCGGGGCGAGCCATGCCGAAATTGTGCCGGATGCGGGTCTCGGTCGTGTCGCCGCGCTCATGGCCCATGAAACAGACGCTCTGGCCGCGGAACCGGCCGAAGCCGCCGACAATGGCCTCGTCCTCGCCGAAGACGCGGTCGCCGGCGAGCGGGGTGAAGTCCTCCAGCAGGGAGGCGATGTAGTCGAGCGTGTGCGGGCGGCCGGGATGGCGGGCGACGAGCGTCTTCTGCCAGGGGGTAAGCCCAGCATAGAGGTCCTTCAGCGCCTGGTCGGCCTTCTGCTCGAGCCGCGTCACCTCGTCGGTGATGGAGACGCCGCCGTCGCGGGCGGCGACTTCGCGCAGCTCCTCGACCTTGGATTCGAGCTCGGCGATCGGCTTTTCGAAATCGAGGTAGCTGCGCATCGGCAAGGTGCGGCCCACAACCCGTGTGCATCGGCCGGTGAGGGCCGGGGACGGCCCCGGAGGGCCCGATGAAGCGCGACGACATGCCCGTCAGGACGGGGCAAGTCAAGGACGGAGGACCGCCTAGTCCTCGCCCGAGAGCGGATGAAGGTCGCGCACGAGGCTCTTCAGCCGCTCGTCCAGCACATGGGTGTAGATCTGTGTCGTCGCAATGTCGGCATGGCCGAGAAGTTGCTGCACGGCCCTTAAGTCCGCGCCGTTCTGCAGCAGATGGCTGGCAAAGGCGTGGCGCAGCACGTGCGGCGAGACCTTGGCCGCCGGCAGGCCGGCCGCCCCGGCGATGGCCTTCAATTCCCGGCCGACATGCTGGCGCGTCAGGTGGCCGCTCTCGCCGGAGGAGGGAAACAGCCATTTCGACGGACCGAGGCCGGCCGCCTCCCGCAGGGCAAGATAGGTCGCCATGGCCTCCGTCGCCGCGGCATTGAGCGGCACGATGCGCTCCTTGTTGCCCTTGCCGCGCACCACGAGGAAGCGCTGGTCGCGCCGCGCCGCCGCCACCGGCAGGGCGATGAGCTCGGAGACGCGCAGGCCCGTGGCGTAGAGGAGTTCGAGCAGGCAGGCGAGCCGCGCGGCCCTGAGGCGCTCGCCGACCGGGCGGGCGGCGTCATCGATGCCCTCGCGGGAGACGGCGAGGAGCTTTTCCACCTCCTGCATCCCCAGCGTCTTCGGCAGCGGCCGGCCGCGCTTCGGCCCCTCCAGCACCGCCGCCGGATCCTCGGTGCTGATGCCCTCGCCATAGAGGAAGCGATGGAACTGCCGGACCGCCGAGAGCCGGCGGGCGACCGAGGCGGTCTGGAGACCCCGTCCCCGACAGTCCGCGAGATAGTCGCGGATGGTCGCGGTGGTGACCGTCTTGGCCGTCGCGCCCGCGGCCGCGAGGAAGCCGTCATAATCCTCGAGGTCCCGGCGATAGGCCTCGAGCGTGTTGCGGGCGGCGCCGCGTTCTGCCGCCATCATGTCGAGGAAGAGGTCGACCTCGCCGGCCATGGCCTTAGCGGCGCGGCTGGAGGCGGGCTGGCGGCACCTGCACGCTCATCTCGCGCGGCTCCGGGTCGACCAGATAGGCGAGCGCCAGCATGCCGGAAAAGCCGAGGCCGGCGAGCACAAGCAGGATGGTGATGAAACGGAACAGCGTCGGCATGACGGGAGCGCCCTCTCGGGCTCCCTTGGACCATCAAAGCCCGCGTCGGACAAGAGGTGGCGGCGCTGCTCCACACGTCATGGCAGCAGCCAACTTTGGCAGCAGCGGACGGAAACGGGTGGACAGCGCCCCTTGCGCAGCTATCCCGGCACCGGCGCGGCTTCTATGGTGCGCGCCGAACGAGGCCGGACCGACACCATGACGCTGACCATCGCCACCTGGAACATCAATTCCGTGCGCCTGCGCATCGAGACGGTCGCCCGCTTCGTCGCCGAACACCAGCCGGACGTGCTCTGCCTGCAGGAGACCAAGTGCATCGACGGCCAGTTCCCGCTCGCCGACGTCAAGCGCATGGGCTACGAGCACACCGCCATCCATGGCCAGAAGGGCTATCACGGCGTCGCCGTCTTCTCCCGCTTCGCCCTCAAGGACATCGATCGCCGCGCCTTCTGCGACAAGAACGATGCCCGCCACATCGCCGTGACGCTCGCCGAGGGTCCGGGCGCCGGCACCCGCATCCACAATTTCTATGTCCCCGCCGGCGGCGACGAACCGGATCCCGCCATCAACGAGAAATTCGCCCACAAGCTCGGCTTCCTCGACGAGATGGAGGCCTGGGACGCCCTGCGCGTCGGCGGCGGCGCCTCGAAGGCCGTCCTCGTCGGCGACCTCAACATCGCCCCGTTGGAGCACGACGTCTGGAGCTCGAAGCAACTCGCCAAGGTCGTCTCGCACACGCCGCTGGAGCGCCGCCGCCTCACCGAGGTCGCCACCGCCGGCGGCTGGGTCGACATGATGCGCACCCTCACCCCCGAGCCGCAGAAGCTCTACACGTGGTGGAGCTACCGCTCGCCCGACTGGGACGCCGCCGACAAGGGCCGCCGCCTCGACCATGTCTGGCTGAGCCCGGCCCTTGCCCCGGCGATGCGGCAGGTGAAAGTGCTGCGCGACGCCCGCGGCTGGGACCGGCCTTCCGACCACGTGCCGGTGGTGGCGACGCTGGCAGTGTGAGCCATCACCGCGGTTCGTGTTGCGCTGCATCACCCGAAGGCCCTATGGCGGCGCCGAGGTGGTTTCGTTGACACCCTCATGGGCCGCTTCTAGGGTGCGCGCCCGGTCGAAACGACCTCTTGGAACCGATTATCCGCGCGGAAAATCGTCCGTGCGGGGAGGGACACGATGAAGATTCTGGTGCCCGTGAAGCGGGTGGTGGACTACAACGTCAAGATCCGCGTGAAGCCCGACGGCTCCGGGGTCGAACTCGCCAACGTGAAGATGTCGATGAACCCCTTCGACGAGATTGCCGTCGAGGAGGCCATCCGCCTGAAGGAGAAGGGCGCCGCGACCGAGATCGTCGTCGTCTCCATCGGCCCGCAGGGCGCCGCCGAGACCATCCGCACCGCTCTTGCCATGGGCGCCGACCGCGGCATCCACGTCAAGACCGACGCCACCGTCGAGCCGCTGGCCGTCGCCAAGATCCTCAAGGGCGTGGTGGCTGAGGAAGCCCCCGGCCTCGTCATCCTCGGCAAGCAGGCCATTGACGACGACAGCAACCAGACCGGCCAGATGCTGGCCGCCCTGCTCGGCTGGCCGCAGGGCACCTTCGCCTCCAAGGTCGAGGTTGCCGGCGACGCCGTCTCGGTGACCCGCGAGGTCGACGGCGGCCTGCAGACGGTCAAGCTGAAGACGCCTGCCATCGTCACGACGGACCTGCGGCTCAACGAGCCGCGCTATGCCTCGCTGCCGAACATCATGAAGGCGAAGAAGAAGCCGATCGACGAGAAGGCGCCCGACACCTATGGCGTCGACGTCGCCCCGCGGCTCAAGGTGCTGAAGACCACCGAGCCGGGTGGCCGCAAGGCCGGCGTCAAGGTGGGTTCGGTCGCCGAACTCGTCGCCAAGCTCAAGAACGAAGCCGGGGTGCTCTGATGGCCACGCTCCTTCTCGCCGAACACGACAATGCCTCGCTGAAGGATCCGACGCTGAAGGCGCTGACCGCTGCCGTCGCCCTCGGCGCGCCGGTCACCGTCCTCGTCGCGGGCACGGGCTGCGGCCCGGCTGCCGAGGCTGCCTCCAAGCTCGCCGGCGTCGCCAAGGTGCTGGTCGCCGACAGCGCCGCCTATGCCAACCTGCTGGCCGAGCCGACCGCCGCCCTGATCGTCTCGATCGCCGGCGGCTATGACGCGATCGTCGCGCCCTCCACCGCCAACGGCAAGAACGTCATGCCGCGCGTCGCGGCCCTGCTCGACGTCATGCAGATCTCCGACATCATCAAGGTCATCGCGCCCGACACGTTCGAGCGGCCGATCTATGCCGGCAACGCGCTGCAGACCGTCCAGTCGACCGACGCCAAGAAGGTCATCACCGTCCGCACCGCCTCCTTCCAGGCGGCCGGCACGGGCGGCTCGGCCCCGGTCGAGGCGGTCGCCGCCGTGGCCGATCCGGGCGTCTCGACCTTCGTCGGCGAGGAGATCGTCAAGTCCGACCGTCCCGAGCTGGGCGCTGCCAAGATCATCATTTCCGGCGGTCGCGCGCTCGGCTCGAAGGAGGCCTTCGCCAAGGTCATCGAGCCCGTCGCCGACAAGCTCGGTGCCGCCATGGGCGCCTCGCGCGCCGCGGTGGACGCCGGCTATGCGCCGAACGACTGGCAGGTCGGCCAGACCGGCAAGGTGGTAGCCCCCGAGCTCTACATCGCCGTGGGCATCTCCGGCGCCATCCAGCATCTCGCCGGCATGAAGGACTCCAAGGTCATCGTCGCCATCAACAAGGACGAGGAGGCGCCGATCTTCCAGGTCGCCGACTACGGCCTGGTGGGCGACCTCTTCACGCTGCTCCCCGAGCTCGAGAAAGAGCTCGGCAAGTAAGGCCGATCGCGGCGGGCGGGGAGTGATCCCCGCCCGTGCCGTCTGGCGATGCGCATGGGCGATCGCCGCCCGGCGGGCGGCCTCCCGGCAATCGGGATGGCGTCGGCGGCGAGACCGTCGTAGAGATGTCCGCCAGTTCGTTTAGATCGCACCGCTGCCCGGCACACGCCCGGGCCGTGCACCGGGTGGAACCATGGACATTCGCAAGATCGGCGTGATCGGCGCCGGGCAGATGGGCAACGGCATCGCGCATGTGGCGGCTCTCGCCGGCATCGACGTGGCCCTGCACGACATCTCCGAAGACCGCATCAAGTCGGGTCTGGCCACCATCAACGGCAATATGAGCCGCCAGCTGTCGAAGAACCTCATCAGCGAGGAGGAGCGGCAGAAGGCGCTGATGCGCATCGAGGCCGCCCCTCAGGTCGCCCAGCTCGGCGATTGCGATCTCGTCATCGAGGCCGCCACCGAGAACGAACAGGTCAAGGTCAAGATTTTCCAGTCGGTCTGCCCGGTGGTGAAGCCGGACGCGATCCTGGCGACCAATACCTCGTCGATCTCGATCACCCGCCTCGCCTCGACCACCGACCGGCCCGAGCGCTTCATCGGCATCCACTTCATGAACCCGGTGCCGGTCATGCAGCTCGTCGAGCTGATCCGCGGCATCGCCACCGAGGACGACACCTTCGAGTCCGCGCGCGCGCTGTGCACCAAGCTCGGCAAGACGGTCGCGGTGGCCGAGGACTTCCCGGCCTTCATCGTCAACCGCATCCTGCTGCCGATGATCAACGAGGCCATCTACACGCTCTACGAGGGCGTCGGCTCGGTCGAGGCCATCGACACCGCCATGCGGCTCGGCGCCAATCACCCGATGGGTCCGCTGCAGCTCGCCGACTTCATCGGCCTCGACACCTGCCTGTCGGTCATGCAGGTGCTCTACGAAGGCCTCGCGGATTCCAAGTACCGCCCCTGCCCGCTGCTGGTGAAATATGTCGAGGCCGGCTGGCTCGGCCGCAAGTCGCAGCGCGGTTTCTACGATTATCGCGGCGAACGTCCCGTCCCGACCCGCTGACGCTCAGGCGCTACGCCGATCCCGGTCGGGATCGGCATCGGCCACGACGACGCGATCACGTCCAGCCCGCTTCGCGGCATAGAGCGCGGCATCCGCCCGCGCCACCAGCGCCGAAGGCGGTTCCGGCGGTGCGCCCGTGGCGACACCGATGCTGACGGTCAGCGGCACCGTCCCCGAGGCGCCCATGGTCACGCGGATCTCCTCGGCCAGTGCCCCGGCCTCATCCAGGCCGCCGCGCGCCATGAGCACCACGAACTCCTCACCGCCATAGCGCGCCACGACGTGCCCCAGCCGGCCGGCGGTCGCCTGGAGCACCGCGGCGACGCCGCGCAACGCCTCGTCGCCCGCCAGATGGCCGTTGACGTCGTTGAAGCGCTTGAACCCGTCGACATCGATCATGAGCAGCGCGAGGGCCGACCCCTCGCGTTCTGCGGCCGCGGCGAGCGCACCGAGCGCCTCCTCGAAGCGCCGGCGGTTACCGATTCCGGTGAGTGGGTCGCTGAGGGCGGACTGGGCGAGCCGCAGATTGGCCCGGGTCAGCTCCACGTTGGTGCGCTGCAACTCGTCGAGCAGGCGCAGGGCGTCGCGCTCGGCATGCATCTGCCTCAGCCTCACCTGGCCGAGCTGAAGGATGCAATAGGCCTGGAAGCCGCCATAGAGAAGGCAAATCGGCACCAGCACCGTGAGGCCGTCCGCGGCAAGCACCGGCAGGTGGAAGGCGATGAGAATAAGCACCTGCGCCAGGGTCGGACCGGGCGCCATGTAGGTGCGCAGCGTCACCGCCTGGATGAGCACGCAGCCGATGGCGAGCACGGCCAAGCGCATGTTCGCATCGGCTGCGAGATAAAGCACGGCGCCGGTGCTTCCCCAGAGGATGGCAATGGTCACGCAGGTTGCGGCGAAGACCCGCAGCCATCGCCGCTCATCGCCTCCACGACCATACCGGCGATAGGCTTCGGCTGCTCCAATCCTCACGACGAGGGCGCAGGCGAGCAGACCCGCGGCCATTAGCGCCGCGGTAGGTTGGCCCGAAAAACAGACCTGCAGGATGGCCAGCGTCATGACGACGACAGCCACGAGGAAGGGACGGTGATCGAAGAACTCGTCGATCAATTCCTGCTTCTGCCGTGCATCGCAGACATCGGCGCCGAGCAGCAGCGGAAAGCGGAACAGAATGGACGTCATCGACCTTCGACGAATCGGGAAACCGGTATTTTGACCTTACGGAAAGGTCCAGAGCCGAGCCACCGCTTTGTTTCAACGATCGATCAGGCCCTCAGCCTTCCTTAACCCTGCCGGGCCATCCTGATGACGGACAGGAGACCTTGATGTCGACCGACGCGATCGCCGGGACAATGGTGGCGATGCAGGCCGCCGAGACCCGCATGGGCCTTCAGGCCGTGATGGTGAAGCAGCAGAACCAGGCCGATCAGGCCGTGGTTGACCTGCTCGCTTCCGCCGTTCAGGCGGCTCCGGCACCCGGAACCGGCCTTCTCGTCGACAAGACGGCCTGAAATTCAGCGAAACTGCAGGATGAACGGCTCCACAACCGGAGCCCAGACCCTTACGCCGGCCGTGCTCGGCAGCAGCGCATGGCCATCCGATCCGAAGGCCGGCAGCATGCGGAACTCCAGCGGCGCACCAGCGGCCCGGTATGCGTCGGCCAGTCGGCGTGCCAGCGCCGGACCGAACGTCTGGTCGTTCTCCGTGTAGATCCAGAGGGCCGGCGTGCGGGCGCGCCGCCCAAGTGGCACGATGTCGCGGACCAGTTCCTCCAGCGCGCAGGTGTCGCCCGTCTCGCCGGAGCGGCCGCGCCGCCCGCCGCCGAAATTGATGACTGCCGCGACCGCCGGATGGTTCTCGGCGGCAAGACCCATGACCGCCCAGCCGCCGGTCGACTGGCCGACCGCCACGACACCGGATGGCCGGATGAAAGGCAGCCGCGTCAGCGCGTCGATCACCGCCGCGAGATCGGCCGCATCGGCCCGCGCGACACCGGCATGGTTGGGCCGGCGGCAGGCGAAGCGCTCCGCCCGCTCGCCGCCGGTGAGCCCATAGCCCCGCCGATGGACGATGGCGACGGCATAGCCGCGCTCGACGAACCAGGCGACGACCTGGGGATAGACGCCATGGGCGGGCTCGCCGTTGCGCGCTGCCTCGGCGGAGGTGTGGTGGGCCATGACGACGAGCGGTCGCGGCGTCTCGCCCGGCGGCCGGAACAGGATGGCTGCAAGAACGCGGCCCTCGTCGGAAACATGCGGGATGCGCCAGACCTGCTCGCGCAGGCGCGATCCCTCCTGCCCCTCGGGTCGCGCCTCCTGCGCCGCGGCCGGGGCCACGGCCAGCAGGGCCGCGAGGACAAGGCAAAGACGCCGCCTCATCCCCGCACGAGGTCGCCGAGCAGGCTGGCCGCCACCGTCGCCTTGGAGACGGTGAGGCCGGAGCCGGCAATGTCGGACACCGCACTCCGGATGCGCTCGGCGCGGGCGCCATGCACGCCCATCCAGGCCTCGACCGCCGCCGTGCCCGAGGCACCGCCCGCGACCATGTCGGCGGTGAGCCGCCGCTCGGCATCGGCGATGGAATCGAGCGCCCGGTCGAGGGCGAGGCGGTCGAAATAGTCGGTGACGGTGATGGCCCGCGCCGCTGCCTTCATCTGGTCGAGCCGGAACAGGGCGGATGCGGCGAAGGTGGTCGCCGCGACCTCGGCGACCCCGCGGCCCGTCTGGTCGGCCACCGCCACGATGTCCGGGGCGGCGGCGAGCTGGTCGAGGCTGGCGAGCACACCCGCCAGGGGATCGGGCACGCCGGCAGCGCGCAGTTCCTCCGTGCGGGCCTTGCGCAGCGTCGCCGAATCGCCCGGCAGCGCCGTGTCGAGGCTCGCCGCCACCGCCTCGATGCCGGCGCGGTAATGCACCACCACATCGGCGAGGCCGTGGGTGAGGTCGACATTGCGGATGAACCAGATGACGCGATCGATCAGCAGGTCCTGGATCGCCGCATAGAGTTCGAGCTGCAGGCTGCCGGCGATGCGGTTGTCGAGGCCGTCGAGCTCGGTGTTCAGCGCCGTCATGCCATAGGCGTCGCGCACGGCCGCGAAGGCCGAGGCGATGGTGGCGACATCGGCACCGGTCTGGTCGATGAGGCGGGTGACGAAGGCCGGCCCGCCACGGTTGATCATCGAGTTGGAAAGGCCGGTGGCGATGATCTCCCGCCTGAGGCGGTGGGTCTCGATGGCGTCCGGGAAGCGCTCCTGGATCGGCCGCGGGAAATAGCGGACGAGTTCGCGCGCGAGATAGGGGTCGTCCGGCACCGAGGAGGCGAGGAGATCGTCATAGAGATCGAGCTTCGCATAGGCGAGCAGCACGGCGAACTCTGGCCGCGTCAGCGGCTCGCCGCGGCGGCGGCGCTCGGCAAGCTCCATCTCGTCCGGCAGGTATTCCACCGGCCGGTCGAGCTTGCCCTGGGCCTCGAGCGTCTGCATCAGGCGCTGCTGGAAGCCGAGATCGTCGAGCCCGCGCCGCTGTGAGAGCGAAAGCGCCAGCGTCTGCAGGTAGTTGTTGCGCAGCACGAGCCGGCCGACATCCTCGGTCATCTCGGCGAGCAGCGTGTTGCGCGCGTCCTGTGACAGGCGGCCGTCGCGCTCCGGCGTGGTCAGCGCGATCTTGATGTTCACCTCGACGTCCGAGGTGTTGACGCCGGCGGAATTGTCGATGGCGTCGGTGTTGAGGCGCACGCCTCGGCGGCCAGCCTCGATGCGGCCCTTCTGGGTCATGCCGAGATTGGCGCCCTCGCCCACCACCTTCGCCCGGATGTCGGCGCCAGTGATGCGGATGGCGTCATTGGCGCGGTCGCCGGCCTGCTCGTCACTCTCCGAGGAGGCACGGACATAGGTGCCGATGCCGCCGAACCAGAGGAGGTCCACGGGCGCCTTCAGGATGGCGTTCATCACCTCCTGCGGCGTCGCCTCGCTCTTGTGGAGATCGATGGCGGCCTGCACCTCGGGCGAGAGCGGGATGGACTTCGCCGAGCGCGGGAAGACGCCGCCACCGGCGGAGATCAGGCTCTTGTCGTAATCGGCCCAGGAGGAGCGCGGCAGGTCGAAGAGCCGCCGGCGCTCGGCAAAGGCCGCGGCCGGATCGGGCGTCGGATCGAGGAAGATGTCGCGGTGGTCGAAGGCGGCGACCAGCTTGATGGTCTTCTCCAGCAGCATGCCGTTGCCGAAGACGTCGCCCGACATGTCGCCGACACCGGCAACGGTGAAGGGCGTCGTGCCGATGTCGGTGCCCATCTCGCGGAAGTGGCGCTTCACCGCCTCCCAGGCGCCGCGGGCGGTGATGCCCATCTTCTTGTGGTCGTAGCCCTGGCTGCCGCCGGAGGCGAAAGCGTCGCCCAGCCAGTGGCCCTTCTCGATGGAGAGCGCATTGGCGGTGTCGGAGAAGGTCGCCGTGCCCTTGTCGGCAGCGACAACGAGATAGGGGTCGTCGCCGTCATGGCGGACCGTGTCCGGCGGCGGCACGATGGCGGCACCGTCGATATTGTCGGTGAGCTGCAGCAGCGAGCGGACGAAAATCCGATAGGCCTCGGTGCCCTCGGCGAGCCAGGCGTCGCGCTGCGCCGGCGGCGGCAGCTTCTTCGGCACGAAGCCGCCCTTGGCGCCCACCGGCACGATGACGGCGTTCTTCACCTGCTGCGCCTTGACGAGGCCCAGCACCTCGGTGCGGAAGTCCTGCGGCCGGTCGGACCAGCGCAGGCCGCCGCGGGCGACCTTGCCGAAGCGCATATGCACGCCCTCGACGCGCGGCGAATAGACGAAGATCTCGTAGAGCGGCCGGGGAGCCGGCAGGTTATCGATCTTCTTCGACTCGAACTTCACCGCGATGGTCGGGCGCACCTGACCATCGCGGCCAAGCTGGTAGAAATTGGTTCGCACCGCCGCCTGGATCAGGTTGATGAAGGCCCTGAGGATGCGGTCCTCGTCAAGCGAGGTGACCTGGGCGAGGCTCTCCTCGAAGCGGGCGAGAAGGTCCGTGAGTTTGGCATCGCGCTCGGCGATGCTGAGGCCGAGACGCGGATCGAAGCGCAGGTGGAACATCAGCACCACGCCCTTGGCGATGGTCGCGTGCTTGCGCAGCGTCGCCCAGAGATAGTCCTGGCTGAAAGGCGCGCGGATCTGCCGGAGCACGCGCGCCAGCGTGCGGATGACCGCCACGTCGCGCCAGGCAAGGCCCGCCTCCAGCGTCAAGGCATTGAAGCCATCGCTCTCGGCCTCGCCCCGCATCACCGCCATCAGGGCGGCTTCGAGCTTCTCGTCGAGCGCTTCGAGGTCAATGGCCTGGCCGGCCGGCCGCGCCAGTGCCATGTCGTGCAGCCAGACCGGCGTCGCACCGGCGCCGCCCGCGGCGATCTCGTAGGTGCGCTCGTCCACCACCGCGAAGCCCATGGCCTCGAGGATGGGCACGCGCTCCGACAGCGGGATCGGCCGCCCGCGCGAGAAGACCTTGAGGCCGGCCTCGGTGCGCGCGCTACCCTCCGGCCGGTAGAAGTCGATGGCCAGCGTGCGCTGATCCGACAGGCCTTCGAGGATGCGGATGTCGCCAATGGCCGCTTCCGGCGTCACCGCCTCGCGATAGGCGGCCGAGAAGGCGTCGCGATAGCGGGTGATGAGGTCGCCGGCCTTGGCCGGTCCATGGATGAGAGCAATGGCCTCGCCTAGCCCGTCGCTCCAGGTGCGCACGATGCGCGCGACCGCCGTCTCCAGCGCGACGCGGTCGACGCGCGGCGTCTCGCCCTCGTTGCGGCCGATGATGAAATGGACGCGGGTCAGCGGCCCGTCGGGAAAGAAGGGGTAATAGGCCGAGACGCGGCCGTCATAGACCTTCGCCAGGTGGGCGCCGATGGCGAGACGCACCGTCGTGTCGAAGCGGTCGCGCGGCACATAGACCATGACCGAGACGAAGCGATGGAAACGGTCCTCGCGCGGCAGGACGCGCACCCGCGGCCGGTCTTCGAGCTGCATGACCGCCATAGCGTGGTGGAACAGCGTCTCGTCATCGATCTGGAACAGCTCGTCGCGCGGATAGCTCTCCAGCACATTGACCAGCGCCTTGCCGGAATGCCCGTCGGGATCGAAGCCGGCACGGGTCAGGACCCGGTCCACCTTGCGGCGCAGATAGGGGATGGTCTTGGTCGAGCGCGTATAGGCCGTGGAGGTGAAGAGGCCGACGATGCGGGCCTCGCCGACCAGCTGTCCCTGCCGGTCGAAGCGCTTCACGCCCACATAGTCCATGTGGATGCGGCGATGGACGCGGGACCTCACATTCGCCTTGGTAATGATCAGCGGCACCGGCTGCATGAGGAACTCGCGCAGCTCCGCCGTCATCACCACCAGTTCGGTGCCGCGCTTGAGGATGCGCACCGTGTCATCGCGCAGGATGCCGAGGCCGGTCGGGAAGTCAGGCTCAAGCTGCCCGTCGGCGACGCCGCCGACGAAACTGTAGTCGCGTACGCCGAGCAGAGTGAAGTTGTTGGCCACCAGCCATTCGAGGAACTGGATGCCCTCCGCCATCTCGGTGACGGGCAGGACCGGGTTTTCCTTGAGATCCTCGATGATCGCGCGGACGCGCTGCTGCATCGGCTTCCAGTCGGCGACACAGATCCGCACGTCGGCCAGCGTCGCCTGCAGCTCCGTCTCCAGCGCCGTGCGCCGCGCCTCGTCGCCGATGCGGTCGACATGGACGTGGATGAGGCTCTCGCGGGCGGCATGGTCCTCGCCCGGCTCGAGGCCGCGATACGCGGCCAGCGCCCCGTCGAGCTCACGGTCGACGGTGAGGATGGGATGGGCGACGAGATGGACCTGGAAGCCCTGCTCCGCCAGCACGCCAAGGACCGAGTCGACGAGGAACGGCATGTTCTCGTTGACCACCTCGACCACCGTCACGGCGGCAAGGCGGGAGGCGGCCGAGGTCGGCTCGGGATCGGCGATGCGGATGGTGGAGAGGCCGGGAGTGCGGCGGGAGAAATGGGAAAAGCTCTCGGCGGCAAGGCTGGCGATATCGCGGGAATCATAGGCCACGAGATCTTCGGCATCGCTGCGGCCGAACAGGTCGGCGGCGTAATCGGGCGGGACGCCTGGCGCCGTGCCCCGCAGGATGATGCCCGCCTGCTCGATGATGGCCGCGGCCCCCCGCGCATCCTCGGCCCGATTGGTCATGCTTGTCTCCCAGAGGGCGGATTCGTGATTTTTGTTCCCGCGAAGGCAGGATGATCACGCCCGGACTCGGCCGTAAAGCCCATTTCGTCGGTTCCAGACGCCATGCTAGGTCCTCAAGACGCGGTGATGACGAAGCCTTGGTGGAACCATGGCACCGCCATTTTCGGGAGAAGCGCGATGGCTGCGAAGAGCTCGGCGAAGACTGGCAAGGGCAAGCCGGTCACCAAGGCAGGGGTCGGCAAGGCAGCGGGTAGCAAGGCAGCGGCCAGCAAGGCCACCCCGGCCAAGACCGCGCCTGCGAAGGCTGCAAAGCCCGAGCCGATCAAGAGCGCCGAGAAGCCGCGCCCGGTGCCCAAGGCGGAGCCCATCATCGCCCTGGACCTCGCGCCGGCCGCGCTCGACGCCGAGACCGAGGCCTATTTCCGCAAATGCGTCGAGAAGATCGGCTTCGTGCCGAATGTGCTGCTCGCCTACACGCACGATCTCGCCAAGCTCAAGGCCTTTTCGGCCATGTACAACGACCTCATGCTGGCGCCCTCGGGGCTCAGCAAACTGGAGCGCGAGATGATCGCGGTGGCCGTCTCCTCGGTGAACCGCTGCTTCTACTGCCTCACCGCCCATGGCGCAGCGGTGCGCCAGCTCTCCGGCGACCCGGAACTCGGCGAGCTCATGGTGATGAACTACCGCGCGGCCAAGCTCGACGCCCGCCAGCGCGCCATGCTCGACTTCGCCGTGAAGCTGACGGAGGCCCCCTGGACCATCGACGAGCCCGACCGCGAGGCCCTGCGCAAGGCCGGCTTCTCGGAGAAGGATATCTGGGACATTGCCGCGACGGCCTCCTTCTACAACATGTCGAACCGCATGGCTTCGGCAACGGACATGCGGCCCAATCCGGAGTATCACGGCACCGCGCGCTGATTTGGCGCGGTGGGGGGACTGGCGGAGCGCGTCCGGCCCCCTAGATGACGGGGATGACCCTGTCATGTCGCCACGGAGCACTGCCATGGCCGCCAACGTGACCTACCGGGGCCCGGCAGACCTGCCGGACGTGATCCCCGTATTCCCCCTCCCGGGCGCCCTCCTGCTGCCACGCGGGCAGCTTCCGCTCAACATCTTCGAGCCGCGCTACCTCGCCATGATCGACGACGCCTTCCTGTCGGGGCATCGCCTCATCGGCATGGTGCAGCCGGTCCCGGCCGACGAAAACGCCCGCCGCCCGGCCCTGTCCGCGGTCGGCTGCGTTGGCCGGATCACCCAGCTCGCCGAGACGGGTGATGGCCGCTACATGCTCAGCCTCACCGGCATTGCCCGCTTCCGCATCCTTGAGGAAATGGCGGCGACCACCGCCTATCGCCAGTGCCGGGCCGATTTCGAGCCCTTCGCCGCTGACTTCGAGGCAAGGGCCGGCGAGGGCGAGGTCGACCGCGACGGCCTGCTCAAGACGCTGAAGGAGTTTCTCGAGGTCAACAGCCTCGAGGCCGACTGGGAGGGCATCAGCAGCGCCCCGACAGAGACGCTGGTCAATGCGCTCTGCATGATGTCGCCCTGGGGCATCAAGGAGAAGCAGGCGCTGCTGGAGGCGCCCGACCTGAAGACCCGCGCCGCCCTGCTCGTCGCCGTCACCGAGATGGCGCTCGCCAAGGACAAACCGGCGAGCGAGACCCAGACCCTCAACTGACCCTGGCGCGTCTGGCGCGGCGATCATGGCCGCGCTAGAGAGGACCCGCCCGCGACGAGGATTGCCGTCATGACCGAGCCGACGCCCGAGACAAAGACCGCCGTGCCCCAGACCCGGCCCGGCACTGTCGATCCGCGCCTGCTGGAAGTGCTCGTCTGCCCGGTGACCAAGGGCCCGCTGGAATTCGATGCCGCCGCGAACGAGCTGGTCTCGCGCGCCGCCCGCCTCGTCTATCCGATCCGCGAGGGCATTCCGATCATGCTGCCGGAAGAAGCCCGTCCGCTGGAGGACTGAGGCCTCACACGAGGGCGCTCGAGTCGGGGTGACGATCGACCAGCGCCTTGCGCAGCTTCTCGATCGCACGGCTCTCGATCTGCCGCACCCGCTCCTTGGAAATGCCGAGACGGGCGCCGAGTGATTCCAGCGTCGCCTGGTCCTCGTCGAGCCGTCGCGCCCGGATGATGTCGAGCTCGCGCGCCGAGAGCACGTGGAGCACGTCCCGCAGCCAGCGCACGCGCCTGTCGGTATCGATGGCCTCGCCCACCACCTCGTCCGGCGGCGGCGCCGCATCGGGCAGGTGATCGAGCCGCTCGCTGCTGTTCTGGCCGTCGGCCTCGAAGCTCGGGGCGTTGAGCGACATGTCGTTGGCGGAGAGCCGGGCGTCCATGACGGCGACGTCGGCGACGGAGACGCCAACGGCCTGGGCGATGTGCTGGTGGATCGCCGTCGAGCCGACGCCCGACCCCATCGTCTGGGACAGCTGCGCCCTGAGGCGGCGCAGGTTGAAGAACAGCGCCTTCTGGGCCGAGGACGTGCCACCGCGCACGATCGACCAGTTGCGCAGGATGTAGTCCTGGATCGAGGCGCGGATCCACCAGGTGGCATAGGTGGAGAAGCGCACCTCGCGTGACGGCTCGAAGCGGGCCGCCGCCTCCAGCAGGCCGACATGGCCCTCCTGGATGAGGTCCTGCATCGGCAGGCCGTAATTGCGGAAGCGGGCGGCAATGGCGATGACGAGCCGCATGTGCGACTGCGCCAGGCGATGCAGCGCCGCTTCGTCGGCGCCGTCTTTCCAGCGCACGGCGAGATCATGTTCCTCTTCGCGTGCGAGAAACGGGGCGTTCATCGCCGCCTTGGCGAGGATGCGACCGATGCCGTGTGCCTGAGCCATGATGTGTCCCCTGGGCGCGGATGCGCAGGCGGTCTTTGCTCTTGTCACGCTTTACGCAGGGGCGTGCGCTACGGATCAAAAGCGTCCCTGCGGATATGGGGGCTAAGCGATGGCCAGGCCACAGAAGCGAAGAGCCCGGCGCGGGGCCGGGCTCTCGGAAGGCTGGATCGTCAGGTTCGGGCGGATCAGGCCGCCTCGACCTCGGGTTCGTCGCTCTCGTCGGCATCGTCCGCCTCGGCCTCAGCCTTGGCCGGACCACGGCGCGGGCCCTTGGCGAGCTGCGCCTCGATCATCTTCACGGCCTCGGCCTCGCCGACGCGCTCGACGGCGGCGAGCTCGCGGGCCATGCGGTCGAGGGCCTGTTCGTAGAGCTGGCGCTCCGAATAGGACTGCTCGGGCTGGGCGTCGGAACGGAACAGGTCGCGGACGACCTCGGAAATGGCGATCAGGTCGCCGGAATTGATCTTCGCTTCATATTCCTGGGCGCGGCGCGACCACATGGTGCGCTTGACGCGTGCGCGGCCCTTGAGCACTTCCATGGCCTTGGCCATGACGTCGGGCTCGGCCAGCTTGCGCATTCCGACCTGGGCGATCTTGGCGGTGGGCACGCGAAGCGTCATCTTGTCCTTCTCGAAGGTGATGACGAACAGCTCGAGCTTGAAGCCGGCAATGTCCTGCTCCTCGATGGAGACGATCTGCCCGACGCCGTGGGACGGATAGACGATATACTCGTTCGTCTTGAAGCCCTGACGGGTCTGCGCGTTCTTCTTCACGGTCATACTGCGCCTTACTCCTCGTCGGCCGTGGCCGGCCGGTGGTGATGCCCGCGATGGAAGCGATGCTCCTGCGGGTCCACGGCCGCACCGCGGCGCCGTGGCGTTTCGCGCGAAAGGGACTCTGCCGGATCGCCCGACCGGTCCCTGACGTCAGGCGACGAGAAAACGATCTTCCGCGGCGCGATCAGCGGCCCGCGAGGGCTCCATCGCGACGATTCATCGGATTTTTCCGAAAAATAACGCTCCTCACGAGGGGAGCGCACCGGTGGGACCGCTTTTCTGATCGACTGTGGCCGCACCATACCACAATTTTCGCCGAATTCAAAGGCTTGGCGACGAGACTGTCCTGCGACCCGCCCCGCACCCGGCACCATTCGCCGGGTTTGGTTACCGCCAGTCGATCAGTCGCCGGCGCCCGGTTCGGTCGACAGGAGGCCTTCCTTGCCCGGCTTGCCATCCCAGTCCTTGGCATCCGCCAGCGCGTCGCGCTTCTGCGTGATGTTCGGCCATTTTCCGGCGAAATCGGCGTTGATCGCCAGCCACTTCTCCAGCCCCGGCTCGGTATCCGGCTTGATCGCTTCGGCCGGGCATTCCGGCTCGCAGACGCCGCAGTCGATGCATTCGTCCGGATGGATCACGAGAAAGTTCTCGCCCTCATAGAAGCAATCGACCGGACAGACCTCCACACAATCCGTGTACTTGCACTTGATGCAGTTCTCGGTGACCACGTAGGTCATGCGGGATCTCCGGCATGCGGGGGGCGACCAAGCCGATTACCAGATCAACTCGTTCGTACGCAAGCGACCCGGGCCGAGCCACGCGCCTGCGACAGGGCGGACCCTTGTCCGACGGCCGGTCGCATCCAATCTTGGGGCCGAACCCGCAGGAGGGGTGTCGATGAACTACATGAAGACTGCCATCCTCCTTGCCGCCATGACGGCGCTCTTTATGGGCGTCGGCTTTCTCATCGGCGGCCAGGCCGGCATGCTGATCGCGCTGGCGGTGGCCTGCGCCATGAATTTCTGGAGCTACTGGGGCTCTGACCGCGCCGTTCTGAACATGTACGGCGCGCAGGAGGTCGACCAGCACAGCGCCCCGGACCTCTGGCAGATGACCTATGAGATGACCCAGCGCGCCGGCATGCCCATGCCGCGGCTGTTCATCATCCACGAGGACCAGCCGAACGCCTTCGCCACGGGCCGCAACCCCGAGAACGCCGCTGTCGCGGTGAACACGGGCCTCCTCAACATGCTGACGCGCGAGGAGGTGGCGGGCGTCGTCGCGCACGAGCTCGCCCACATCAGGAACCGCGACACGCTGACCATGACCATCACCGCGACGCTCGCCGGCGCGGTCTCGATGCTCGCCAATTTCGCGGCCTTCTCCGGCGGCAACAGCGACAACCGCAATGGCTTCGGCATCATCGGCACCATCGCCATGATGATCCTTGCCCCGCTCGCAGCCTCCATCGTCCAGATGGCGATCTCCAGGTCGCGCGAATACGAGGCGGACAAGCTCGGCGCCGAGATCTGCGGCAACCCGATCTGGCTCGCCTCGGCGCTGGCCAAGATCGCCGGCGGCCACGGCATGACGGTGAACAACACGGCCGAGCACAATCCGCAGACCGCGCACATGTTCATCATCAACCCGCTCTCGGGCGAGCGGATGGACAATCTGTTCTCCACCCATCCGGACACAGGCAACCGCATCGCGGCGCTGCAGCAGCTCGCCCAGGCCTGGGGCGTCGGCTACCTGCCGCCTCAGGCCCCCGCATGGGGCGCGCGCCCCTCGCGCGGTCCGTGGGGGTGATGGGCGGCGCTTGCGGCGGCGGGGGTTCCGCGCCTAAACGGGCGGGATGAGCAAGCCCCCCGGCGCCAGGCGCCCGTTCTTCCCGGCCCGCAAGCCCAAGGCCCCGCCGCCGCCACCGCCGGGCCTGCCGGCGCGACGGCGCGCCTGCGACCTCGTAGAGGCGGTGCTGCTGCGCCGCCGCCCGCTCGACGAGGCGCTGGAGGAGCCGACGGATCTCTCCGCCCTCGACTGGGCGCTCGCCCGCAAGATCGCCGCGACCACCCTGCGGCGCCTCGGCTCCATCGACCGCCTGCTTGCCGAACGCCTGGCGAAGGGCCTGCCCGAAGGCCTGCCGCGCCTCGAAACCGTGTTGCGCACCGCGGCCTGCCAGATCCTCTTCCTCGACGTGCCCGACTATGCCGCCGTCGACACGGCGGTGCGCATGGTCGAGGCCAACAAGAAGACGCAGGGCTTCGCCGGGCTCACCAATGCCGTGCTCCGCGGCCTCACCCGCGACCGCGAGGCCGACCTCGCCAGCCTCGACCCGCTCGACGACCTCGCACCCTGGCTGCGCGAGCGGTGGATCGCGACCTATGGCGAGGCGACCACCCGCGCCATCGCGGCAGCCGTGATCCACGAGCCGCCCCTCGACCTGACCGTCAAGGCCGACGCGGCAGGCCGGGCGAAGCGCCTCGGCGGCACGCTGCTGCCGACGGGCTCCCTTCGGCTCCTTCCCGATGGCGCGGTGCCGGATCTCGAAGGCTTCGACGAGGGCGCCTGGTGGGTGCAGGACGCCGCCGCTGCCCTCCCCGCGCGCCTCCTCGGCGACGTCAGGGGCCTCGCCGTCGCCGATCTCTGCGCCGCCCCCGGTGGCAAGACGGCGCAGCTCGCCAGCGCCGGCGCCCATGTCACCGCCGTCGACCGCAATCCCCGCCGCCTCGAACGCCTCGCCGAGAATATGGCGCGGCTGAAGCTCGACGTCGCGATCCGCGCCGTGGATGCGCTGGAGCTCGACGGCACCTATGACGCGATCCTGCTGGACGCCCCCTGCGCCGCGACCGGCACGCTGCGCGGCCATCCCGACGTGACGCACCTGAAATCGGCCGCCGACGTGGACGGGCTGGCACGCCTGCAGGCACGCCTGCTCGACCGCCTCGCCGACCTCCTGAAACCCGGTGGACGGGCCGTCTATTGCACCTGCTCGCTGGAGCCCGAAGAGGGCGAGGCGCAGATTGCCGCACTGCTCGCACGGGAACAGCGCCTGGTGCTCGACCCCATCACCCCCGATGAGATCCCCGGCATTACCGATTTCGTCACGCCCGCGGGCCATCTGCGGACATTGCCCAGCCATTGGCCGCATGACGAGCCGCGCATGGCGGGTCTCGATGGTTTCTTTGCGGCCCGCCTCAAGCGCATCGCCTGACGCCGCAACCGGCTTGACGGCGCCACCGGGACAGGGCGTTATGCGCAGCGATATATCCCACTGAGCATAACGCTATGCGCATCCCTGGCTTCAGCCGCCGCATCCTGCCCCTCGTCCTGCTGGCGGGGCTCGCAGCCCCGGCCCGGGGGCAGGAGACGCGCCCGCTCGTGGTCTTCGCCGCCGCCAGCCTGCAGACCGCCCTCACCGCCATCGCCTCGGACTGGCAGCGCGAGACGGGCAAGCGCGTGACCTTCTCCTTCGCGGCCTCCTCGGCGCTTGCCCGCCAGCTCGACCAGGGCGCGCCAGCCGACCTTTTCGCCTCGGCTGACCTCGACTGGATGGACTTCGCCGAGCAGCGCCGCCTCATCCGCGCCGGCACCCGCCGCACCCTGCTCGGCAACAGCCTCGTCCTGATCGAGCCGGTGAGCGAGACCCCCTCAACCCTTGCCATCGGCCCCGGTTTCCCCTTGGCCGCAGCCATCGGCTCATCGCGCCTCGCCACCGGCAATGTCCAGTCCGTGCCGGTCGGCCGCTATGCCCAGGCCACGCTGACCGCGCTCGGCGTCTGGCCGGAGGTTGCCCCGCGCATCGCCGGCGGCGACAATGTCCGTGCGGCGCTCGCCCTCGTGGCGCGCGGCGAGGCGCGCTTCGGCATCGTCTATGCGACCGATGCCAGGACCGAGCCGCGGGTACGGGTCGTCGGCACCTTTCCGGCGGCCAGCCACCCGCCCATCGCCTATCCGGTCGCCGTGACCGCGGCGTCCACCCATCCGGACGCGGCCGCTCTCCTCGCCTATCTCGCCTCGCCGGCTGCCATCCGGATCTTCGAGGCTGAAGGCTTCACGGTCCTGCGCTAGACCCGCTCCATGGATGCGTTCTCGCTCACCCCCGAGGAATGGACGGCGATCAACCTCAGCCTGCGCGTCGCCACCGTCGCGACTCTGGCAAGCCTGCCGCTCGGCATCCTCACCGCCCTGCTGCTGGCGCGCGGGCGCTTTCCCGGCAAGAGCCTCGTGGATGCGCTGGTCCACCTGCCGCTGGTCCTGCCACCGGTTGTCACCGGCTACGTCCTCTTGGTCCTTTTCGGCCGCCGCGGACCGATCGGCGCCTGGCTGGAAGCAACCTTCGGCATCGTCCTCGCCTTCCGCTGGACCGGCGCGGCCCTCGCCTGCGCGGTGATGGGCTTTCCGCTGATGGTGCGCGCCGTCCGCCTCTCCATCGAGGCCATCGACGCGCGGCTCGGCGAGGCCGCCGGCACGCTCGGGGCCTCCCCGGCCTGGGTGTTCCTCACCGTTACCCTGCCACTGGCGCTCCCCGGAATCATTGCGGGAGCCGTGCTGTGCTTTGCCAAGGCGCTCGGCGAGTTCGGCGCCACCATCACCTTCGTCTCGAACATTCCCGGTGAAACGCAGACCCTCCCGTCGGCGATCTACAACGCCACCCAGGTCCCCGGTGGCGACGCCATCGCGCTCCGGCTATCGGTCGTCGCCGTCATCATCGCTCTGGCCGCCCTCGTCGCCTCCGAGTGGCTGGCGCGGCGCAGCGGCAACCGTCATGGGGCGCCGGCATGATCCGCTTCGCCTGCCGCCTCACCCGTCCCGGTTTTGCCCTCGACACCACCTTTACGGCAGGACAAGGCGTCACCGCCCTCTTCGGCCCGTCCGGGTCGGGAAAGTCCACCGTCATCCGCCTGCTCGCGGGCCTTGAGCGCCCGAAAGAGGGGCGCATCGCCGTGGGCGACACCCTGCTGCTCGACACCGGCAGCGGCATCGCAGTGCCACCGCACCGTCGCCGCATGGGCCTCGTCTTCCAGGACGCGCTGCTGCTGCCGCATCTCTCGGTGAAGGCGAACCTCACCTATGGCCGCTGGTTCACGCCGCGCGCCGAGCGCCGCATCACCTTCGATCCGGTGGTGGAGGTCCTCGGCATCGGTCACCTGCTCGACCGTCGCCCGGCAACGCTCTCGGGCGGCGAGCGCCAGCGCGTCGCCATAGGCCGAGCCTTGCTCGCAAGCCCGCGCCTCCTGCTCATGGACGAACCGCTCGCCTCGCTCGACCAGGCGCGACGCCAGGAAATCCTGCCCTTCATCGAGCGGTTGCGCGACGCCTTCGCCCTGCCGGTGGTCTATGTCAGCCATGCCGTAGAGGAAGTGACGCGCCTCGCCAGTCATGTGGTGCGGCTCGACGCCGGACGGGTGGTGGCCGAGGGCACGCCTGCCGATGTTTTCGCCGCTGGCCGGGAGATTCCGGGCAGCGACCGCTTCGCCCTGCGCTCGGTGCTCACCGCCCGCATCAGGCAGCGCCTGCCGGCCTACGGCGTCACCCTCCTGGACCATCCCGCCGGCGACATCGTCGTGCCGGGCCTGCTGACGGCGGAGGCCGAGGTGCGCCTCGCCATCCGCGCCACCGACGTCACCCTGTCCCGTGGCGCGACCGAGGGCCTCAGCACCCGCACGGTGCTGGGTGGCACCGTCACCCGCATCGATCCGGACGCCGGCGGCCCCTTCGTCACCGTGACGCTGACGCTCACCGGCGGTGACGTGATCATCGCGGCCGTGACGCGGCTCGCCGCCGAGGCGCTGGACCTCGCGCCGGGTGTTCCGGTGAAGGCGCTGGTCAAGGCCGGCGCGATCGATGAGAGCTCCCTACCGGGCGCGGTGCCAACGGCTCAGCCCGGCTGATCCGGCTCGTCCACCAGGTCGGTCTCGAAGGGCGCGAATTCCTCGCGGATCGCGGCGCGCGTGCGCTCCTCGACGCGCCGATAGGCGGCCACCAGCGCCCGGCCGAAATCGGTGAGCTTCGCCCCGCCGCCATGGCTGCCGCCGGCGGAGGTGACCACGACGGGACGGCGGAACAGCCGGTTCACCTCGTCCACCAGCAGCCAGGCGCGGCGGTAGCTCATGCCGAGTTCGCGGCCTGCCGCCGAGATCGACCCGGTGCGGCCGATCGCGTCCAGCAGGTCAGCCTTGCCCGGACCGAGCCGCGTCGTGCCGGACAGCACGATTCGCAGGCGGAGTTCCGACCGCGCAAAGCGATCCTCCGTCGACTGCCGCGGCACATCCGTGTCCTTGTCCGATCCCGGTTCGCCCATCGGCGAGCACTCCCCACGCCCCCCGGTCTAGCAAGCCCGCCCCCGGGCGTCACCGATTCCCCGCGCCGACTTGTCCACAGCCCTCCCCCTAAGGGGGGACGCGGATGCCCCAGCGGCACGGCTTGCGGGCGCCTGCGCCCCGTGGTTGTGATGGCGCTGCTCTGGGTGCCCGCCGCGAGGCGGGTGAAACGGGAATGCGGTGCGGGTCGAAAGACCCCATGCCGCAGCTGCCCCCGCAACTGTAAGCGACGCCAAGCTCCACGCACCACTGGTCCCCCGGGACTGGGAAGGTTGGAGCCGGTCCTCACCGGACCAGTCGCGAGCCAGGAGACCGGCCCAGAGTGTCCTCAGACCCCAAACTTCGGCGGTGGGCCGAAGAAGGTGACACATGGTTCGCGACCCTCTCCGGGCAAGGCTTGCCCTTGCCGCCGCATGCGCGGCTTTTTCCGCTGTTTCTACGCCTGCTTTCAGCCAGTCTCCGCCACAACCACGCGAGACCGAACTCCCTTCCATCGACATCACGGTCACCGCCAACCGCTCGCCGACCGAGATCCAGCGCACTGGCAGCGCCATCACCGTCGTGCCGCGGGAGCAGTTGCAATCCTCCAATCCCGGCTCGCTCGTCGATGTGCTGCGCACGGTGCCCGGCCTCGACGTGACCGAGACCGGCGGCCCCGGCGCCTCCACCTCGGTGCGCCTGCGCGGAGCGAACTCCGGCCAGACCCTCGTGCTGATCGACGGTATCCGTGTCGGCGATCCCTCGTCGACCAGCGGCGAGTTCGACATATCGAGCCTGTCGCCGGCCCTCATCGACCGGATCGAGGTGCTGCGCGGCCCGCAGAGCGCCCTCTATGGCTCCGACGCCATGGGCGGCGTCATCAACATCATCACCAAGCGCGGCCTCGGCCCGACCGGCGCCTTCGCCCAGGTCGAGGGCGGCAGCTATGGCACCGGCGCCGTCTCCGGCGGTGTCCACGGCTCGCAGGGTCCCTGGAGCTACGCCGCCTCCGGCTCCTTCGCGCGGTCCGACGGATTCTCGCGCTACGGCTATCGCATCAGCCGCTTCGACCCTGCCGTGACCGCCGGCTACGACGCCGACGGCTACAACCGCTTCAGCGGCTATGGCCGGGTCGGCTACGATCCGGGTACCGGCTTCCGCTTCGAGGCGGGTGTGATGGCCAGCACCACGCGCTCCGAATATGACGCGGCCTCCGGCAGGTACCCGGACACGCCGAACGTGTCATTCCGCCGCTTCTACCAACTCTACGGCCGCGGCTCGTGGGACACGCTGGACGGCGCGCTCACCCACGCAATCACCACCTTCTTTGCCCGCTCGGAGCGCATCTTCCGCGAGGTGCGCTACGGGTCGAACCAGACGCCGGCCCAGACCACCGCGACATTGTCCGAGTATTATGGCCAGCGCGTCGGTGCCGAATACCAGGGCGACCTGCGGCTGGGCCTCGCCGGACGGGTCACCTTCGGTGCCCGGCTCGAGCGCGAGACGGCTGAGACCTTCTCTGAGCGCAGCCTGCCGACGCCGATCGCCCGCGCCTCGACCCTGGAGGCCGGGCAGAACACGCGTGCCCTCTTCGCGCTGTGGCAATTGCCCATCGGCGAACGGCTTGATCTGTCCATCGGCGGTCGCATCGATGACGTTGTCGGCGTTGCGCGCTTCGCCACCTGGCGCGGTACGCTGGCCTACCGGATCACTGAGACAGGCACCAAGCTGCGCGCCAGCGCCGGCACGGGCGGCAAGGCGCCGACTCTGTTCCAGCTCTACGCGCCGATCTACGGCAATCCCTCGCTCTCGCCCGAGACCAGCATCGGCTTCGACGCCGGCATCGACCAGTCCTTCCTCGGCGGCCGCGGCACCCTGTCGGTTACCGCCTTCTCCAACCGCTTCTCGAACCTCATCGAGTTCAACTCGGCGACCAGCAGCTATTTCAACGTGGCGCGGGCCGAGACCCGCGGTGTCGAGATGGCGGCGAGCGTGGTGTTCTGGCCGGATTTCGTCAGGATGCGGGCGGGCTGGACCTATCTTGAGGCGAGGGACCTCGGCACCGGCCTGACGCTGGCCCGTCGTCCGCGCAATGTCGGCACCCTCGGCTTCGTGGTGACGCCGACGCCGGCCTGGAGCATCGAGCCATCCATGACCTTCGTCTCGCAGCGCTATTCGGGAAGCGGCGAGAGCCTGCGCCTCAACCCCTACATGCGGTTCGACCTGAGGACCTCCTACCAGATCGACAGGACCTGGACCGCCTTCGCGCGGGTCGAGAACCTCACCAATGTCCGCTATGAGGAGGTCTTCAATTACGGGACCGCCGGCCGGTCCTTCTATGCCGGCCTGAGGGCGAACTGGTGAGCGAAGCGATGACCATGACGAGCCTGGCGCGGCGGGGACTGGTCCCCGGCCTCGCCCTCCTCGTCGCGGTCCTCGCCATTGCCTCCCTTGCGGCGGGGCCGGTGCGCCTTGCCCCCTCCGACATCGTCGCGGCCCTCCTTGGCCGCGGCGATGACGCCATCCGCACCATCGTCACCGAGATCCGGCTGCCGCGGGCGATCCTCGCGGTGGCCATTGGCGGCATCCTCGGCCTGTCGGGCGCCGCCATGCAGGGCCTGCTGCGCAATCCGCTCGCCGCCCCCTCGCTCTTCGGTGCGCCGCAATCGGCGGCCTTTGCGGCGGTCGCGACCATTTCGCTCGGGCTCAACGACGCCCTGTCCTGGGGCCTGCCGGTCGCGGCCATTGCCGGCGCCTTCCTCTCGGTCTTCGTGCTGGTGGCGGTGGCCGGCCGCAATGCCAGCCTCCTGCTCCTCATTCTCTCCGGCCTTGCCATCTCGAGCCTGGCCGGTGCCGGCACGGCGCTGGCGATGAATCTGGCGCCCAACCCCTTCGCCGCGCTGGAGATCGCCTTCTGGCTGCTCGGCTCGCTCGAGGACCGCTCGATGCGCCACGTGGCGCTGGCGCTGCCCTTCATCATTCCCGCCGCGCTCATTCTCTATATGCAGCGCGGCGCCTTCCGGGCCCTTTCGCTCGGCGAGGAGGCGGCCGAGAGCCTTGGCGTCGGCGTCTCTCGCCTGCGCCTCGTCGTCATCACCGGCGTGGCGCTGGGGGTCGGCGCCGCCGTCTCGGTCGCCGGCACCATCGCCTTCATCGGCCTCGTCGCCCCGCACCTGATGCGGCCACTGGTCGGCTACGATCCGGCGCGCCTTCTTGTCCCCAGCGCCCTCACCGGCGCGGCGCTGCTGCTCGCCGCCGACATCGCGGTGCGCATCATCCCCGCGACCACCAACATCAAGGTCGGCGTGCTCACCGCCACCATCGGCGTTCCCTTCTTCCTCTGGCTCATCGTCAGGGAGCGGCGCAGCCTTGCCGGCGGCGTGGCATGAGCGAGGTGGCGCATCTCCTCGTCGCGGACGGTGTCGGCGTCGCCTATGGCGGCTGCCCGGTTGTCACCGATGCCGGCTTTCGGCTGGATGCCGGCCGGCTCGTCGCCCTGGTCGGGCCGAATGGCGCGGGGAAGACGACGCTGCTGCGGGCACTCGGCGGCCTCGCACCCTCGACCGGGCGCATCACCGTCGCCGGCACGGACCTCGCACAATTGCCGCCGCGCGAGCGGGCCCGCCGCATCGCCTTCCTGCCGCAGGGCCATGTGGTGCACTGGCCGCTCAGCGCCCGCGACGTCGTGGCGCTCGGGCGCTACCCCCACGGCCTTGCCGATCCGTCCCGCATGGGCGAGCGCGACGCTGCCATCGTCGATGCAGCCCTCGCCCGCACCGATGCCAGCGCCTTTGCCGGGCGGCAGGTGACGACGCTCTCGGGCGGCGAACGCGCCCGCGTCATGCTGGCCCGCGTCCTCGCGGTGGAGGCGCCGATCCTGCTGGCGGACGAACCGACCGCCGCCCTCGATCCGCGTCACCAGATCGGCATCATGGCGGCGCTGCGCGAGGAGGCCCGGCGCGGCGCCCTCGTCATCGCCGTGACCCACGATCTCGGCCTCGCCGCCCGCATGGCCGACGAGGTCATGGTCATCGACCGCGGCCGCATCGTCGCGCGCGGCGAACCGCGCGCCGTGCTGACGCCTCAGCTGATGCGGGATGTCTATGGCGTCGATGCGCTCGTGACGGAGCACGCGGGCGAGCCTGTCATCGTGCCCTGGACCGCTCCATGAGCCGGCTCAGCGGCGAGCGCCCGCACGGCGGCAGCGAGGCGGTCGAGGCCCGCGGCCTCGGGCGGCAGCCCGAAGCGCAGAAGCGTCTCGTCCCAGTCGAATCGCCTGACCCAGATCCGTGCCGCTGCGAGCCCCTCGTGCATCCGGCGGGCCTCGGGATGGCGCACGAGGCGGTAGAGGTCGGTGCCACCGGCCGGCGCGAAATCGGTCTCCGCGAGAACGGCATCGAGGGCAGCAGCTTCGGTCGCGAGCCTCTCGCGCATGGTCTCGGCCCAGCGCTCGTCACCGAGCGCCGCGGCGCCGATGGCGAGGGCCGGCCCTGCTACGGCCCATGGACCAAGAGCGGCGGCGATCAGCCCGGCAATGACCGGCGGGGCCACGGCAAATCCGAGCCTCACGCCGGCAAGACCGAAGAACTTGCCGAAGGATCTGAGCACCACGACCGGGGCATCGCGGCACAGGCCGGCGGCTGTCGCCTCCGGCCTGAGGTCGAGAAAGGATTCGTCGATGACGAGCCAGCCGCCCCGCGCATCGACGAGGCGCGCGGCCTCGGCGAGGTCGACGGGATCGGTCCAGCGCCCGTCCGGATTGTTGGGATTCACCACCACCACGTGGCGCACACACTCCGGAATCGCCGTGAGATCACCGATCATGTGCACCTTGGCGCCGACCCGCCGCCACGACAGGGCGTGCTCGCCATAGGTCGGCCCGACCACCGCGACATCGCCGGCGGGCGCGAGATGCGGCAGCCACTGGATCAGCGCCTGCGTGCCCGGCGCGGCGACGAGGCCGATCCCGTCCGGCAGCCGATAGGCGCGGCGCGCGGTATCGATGAGCCGGCTGCGCGCCCCCTCCGCCGGCAGCGCAGTCCAGGCCTCGGCGGGCAGGTCCGGCAGCGGGAAGGCATGCGGGTTGATGCCGGTCGACAGGTCGAGCCAGTCGCCGCGCGTGCCCCCGTGGAGGGTCATGGCCGTGGTGAGGTCGCCGCCGTGCTGCATCGCCCGTCCCTGCCATGGCGCCGCCGCCTTGGCCAGTCGCTCGCCGGCATCGCCGCTCTGCTGGCGGCCACCACCGCCGCCAAGGCGGAGCCCCCGGCCCGCATCGCCTCGATCAACATGTGCACCGATCAGTTGCTGGTCGATCTCGCCCGCCCGGACCAGATCGTGGGCTTGAGCCCCTTCGCCCACGATGGCTGGCGGTCATGGGCCGCCGCCCGGGCCAGGGCTTTTCCGGCCCTGTCCGGCACGGCGGAGGAGATCATCGTGCTGAAGCCGGACCTCGTGCTGGCTGGCCGCTTCACCCGGCAGGCGACGCGCGCCTTCATTCGCGACCGGGGCATCGCCATGGAGGAGTTCGACGTGGTGCGCACGGTCGCCGATGCGCGGCGGCAGATCCTCCGCGTCGCCGCCATCGTCGGCGCGCAAGCGGCGGGCGAGGCCCGGGCTTCAGCCCTCGATGCCGCCATGGAGCGGTTGAGGGCGGCGGCGAAGGGACAGCCGCTGCGCATCCTGCCCCTTGCCCGGCGCGGCTGGGTCGCCGGACAGGACAGCGTCATCACCGACCTCCTCAAGGCCGCCGGCCTCGTCAATGTCGCCGGTGAGGCAGGGCTCCGCTCCGGCGGCTTCCTCTCGGTGGAGGAGATCGTCATGCTGAAGCCTGACGCCATCCTCATCAGCCGCGACGCAGACGGCGCCGAGGACCAGGGCCAGGCGATGCTGGTCCATCCTGCCATCGCCGAGCGCTTCCCCGCAGAGCGCCGCATCGTCCTCCCCGAGGCGCTTACGGTCTGCGGCGGGCCCATGCTGGTCGAGGCCATCGACAGGCTCGCAGCGCAGATCGCCGCGCTGACTCCCCGCCGTGCTCCTCCACACTGACGCCATCCTCATCCTGCTGGTCGCGCTGGCCATCGATGCGGTGGTGGGCGATCCGGATGCAGTCTGGCGGCGGGTTCCCCATCCCGTCGCCTGGATGGGCGCGCTCATCGCAAGGCTCGACACCGCCTGGAACCGGCCGGAGGCGAAAGCCGCCAAGCGCAAGGCCGCGGGCGTCGCGGCGCTGGCGGTGATCCTGTGCGTGGCCATCGCGGCAGGGGCCGTCGCGGAGGCGATGCTACGCGCCCTCCCGTGGCACACATGGACCATCGGCGTCGTTGCCGCGGTGCTGCTGGCCCAGAACAGCCTCTATGTCCATGTGGCGCGGGTGGCCGAGGCCTTCGCGACCGGCGGCATCGCGGAGGCCCGCCGCGCTGTCGCGATGATCGTCGGCCGCGACCCCGAAAGTCTCGACGAGGCCGGCATCTGTCGCGCCGCCATCGAGACGGCGGCGGAGAATTTCTCCGACGGCGTCGTCGCCCCGGCCTTCTGGTTCGCGGTTCTCGGCCTGCCGGGCCTTGCAGCCTACAAGGCCGTCAACACCGCCGATTCCATGATCGGCCATCTGTCCGAGCGGCATCGCGACTTTGGCTGGGCTGCGGCCCGCTGCGACGACCTTCTCAACCTCGTGCCTGCTCGCCTCGCCGGCCTGCTTGTGACGGCGGCCGCACCGCTGGCGGCCGGCTCGCCGGCCAAGGCCCTCCGGGTGATGATCCGCGATGCCCGCCTGCACCGCTCGCCCAATGCCGGCTGGCCAGAGGCGGCCATGGCCGGCGCCCTCGGGCTCGCCCTCGCTGGGCCCCGGCGCTACGGCGCGCGGCTCGTCGACGATCCCTTCCTCCATGCCGAGGGCCGACGCGAGGCGACGCCGGGTGACATCCGGCGCGCCCTTCGCGTCATGATCAGTGCATGCCTGGGGCTCGCCGCCATAGTCGCCGCGGGCGCGCTGCTTGTGTCCTGAGCCGGCTTAGCGACTCCGCGCCACCGCGATCAAGGCCTCGATATTGCAATGGGCCTCGCAATGGTCGGCCAGCGCATCGAGCGTCGCCTCGACCGTTGCCTCGTAGGCCAGATCGCTCGCCCGCCCGAAATTCCGGAGGTAGGCATTGCGGAAGCGGTCGTCGGCGAAGAGCCCGTGGACGTAGCAGCCCTCCACCAGCCCGTCGGCGCTGGTCGCGCCGTCGCAGCGACCGTCGATATGGAGGATCGGCCGCATGCAGTCCGGCCCGGTCGTCCGGCCAAGATGGATCTCATAGCCCTCGACCCGCTCGCCGCTGGCGATATGGAGGCCGGTCACCGGCTGAACCGTCTTGTCAGGCGTGAGCACCGTGTGGATGTCGAGATGACCGAGCCCCGGCGCCGAACCGCGCGGACCTTCGAGCCCTTCTGGGTCGGCAATGGACCGGCCGAGCATCTGGTAGCCGCCGCAGATGCCGAGAACACGCCCCCCGCGGCGCAGATGGGCGGCGAGATCGATGTCCCAGCCGACGGCGCGCAAACCGGCGAGATCGCCGATCGTCGACTTGGACCCCGGCAGGATGACGAGGGATGCCTCCGCCGGCAGCGGCTCGCCGGGGGCGACGAAGCGCAGATCGACCTCCGGCTCCTGGGCCAGCGGGTCGAGATCGTCGAAATTGGCGATGCGGGAGAGGATCGGCACGGCGATGACAAGCCGGCCCCGGTCGCCCTTCGGACGCGCAAGGTCGAGGGCGTCTTCCGCCGGCAGGCGATGCGCCTCGGCGAACCACGGTACGACGCCCATGGAGGGCCAGCCGGTTCGCTCAGTGATGGCGGTGAGGCCGCCATCGAACAGCGAGACCTCGCCGCGGAACTTGTTGATGAGGAAGCCCCTCACCAGCGCCTGCTCCTCCGGCGCGATCACCGCATGGGTACCGACGAGGCTGGCAATGACGCCGCCGCGGTCGATGTCGCCGATGAGGACCACCGGGACCTCCGCGGCAAGCGCGAAACCCATATTGGCGATATCGCCGGCCCGCAGGTTGATCTCGGCCGGGCTGCCGGCCCCCTCGACGAGGACGATGTCGGCCTCGGCCTCGAGATGGGCGAAGCTCTCCAGCACCTTCGGCATGAGCTCGCCCTTGCGAGCGCCGAAGCTCCTCGCCTCAAGCGTCCCGGCGCGCTGGCCCTGAACGATGACCTGCGCGCCCTTGTCGGTCTCCGGCTTGAGCAGCACCGGGTTCATATGCACCGACGCCGCGACGCCGGCCGCCCGGGCCTGCAAGGCCTGCGCCCGGCCGATTTCGCCGCCATCGGCGGTGACGGCGGCATTGTTCGACATGTTCTGCGGCTTGAAGGGGCGCACCGCGAAGCCGCGGCGGTGAAGAGCCCTCGCGAGACCGGCAACCAGAGTCGACTTGCCGACATTGGAGCCGGTACCCTGCAACATCAGGGCGGGCGGGCGTTTCCGGATCAAAACTCGATGCCCTTCTGCGCTTTCACGCCATCGCGGAAGGGATGCTTCACCAGCGTCATCTCGGTGACGAGGTCTGCCATGGTGACGAGTTCGGCCGGCGCATTGCGGCCGGTAATGACGACATGCTTGCCCGGCGGCGTCTCGGCCTTGAGGAAATCGACGACCTCCTCGACGGGCAGATAGCCATAGCGCAGCACGATGTTGAGCTCGTCGAGCAGCACCATGGCGTGGCGGTCGTCGCGAATGAAATCCTTCGAGAGTTCCCACGCCGCGCGGGCCGAGGCGATGTCGGCAGCGCGGTCCTGCGTGTCCCAGGTAAAGCCGTCGCCCATGATGGCGAGGGTGCAGAGGTCCGGAAAGCGCCGGAGCAGCAGGGCCTCGCCGGTGACGAAGGATTCGGCCTTGGTGAACTGCACCACCGCCACAGGCATGTCGTGGCCGATATGGCGGAACACCATGCCGAGCGCGGCGGACGTCTTTCCCTTGCCGGTGCCGGTATGGACGATGAGCAGCCCCTTCTCGACCGTCTTGGTGGCCATCATGCGGGCCCGCGCCACCTGCACCTTCTTCATCTTTTCAGCGTGGCGGCTGTTGGCGGCAGAATCGGCGATGGACGTATCGGTCATGAAAAGGATCTTTCGGAAACGGGAGGTCAGGCAGGTTTGAGGGTGAAGGGCAGGCCGGCCGCGACAAAGAAGACGTGGTCGGCTCTGGCGGCGATGGCCTGGTTGAGGCGACCCTGCGCATCGCGGAAGGCTCGGCCGAGCGGCGTCTCGGGCACGAGGCCGAGGCCGACCTCATTGGAGACGAGGACGACCGGGCAGGTCGCGGCAGCCAGCGCAACGAGCAGCTCTTCCTGCCGCCCCTCCGGCGTCTCGCCGGCAAGCATGAGGTTGGACAGCCAGAGGGTCAGGCAGTCGACAAGGATGCTGCGACCTGGGCGGGCCTCCCGCCGGATGACGCCCGCGACATCGAGCGGCTCCTCGACGGTGGCCCAGCCGCGACCGGCGCGGTCGGCGCGGTGGCGGGCGATGCGCTCGGCCATCTCGGCGTCATGGGCCTCGGCCGTGGCGATGTAGAGGGGTTCTGCGCCGGCGCCGAGCACCAGGCGTTCGGCATGGGCCGACTTGCCGGATCGCGCGCCACCGAGGACGAGCGTGACGGGCCCGGTGCGTGGGGGAAAGGGTGACACGGATCGATCCCGGCGCCAGGCGCCAGATGCCAGCCCTGACGGTCGAGACCCGGCATTTGGCCTCGCCAGCGCGCCGCCCGTGCTCCCCGCCGGGCTGCGTCCATCAGCAGCGTTCACGAGCAGCCGGTCTCCTGGCTCGCGACTAGGGGCGCCCCGCCGGCCTTCCCGACCTCATGGCCAGTGGCTGTCGATGGGGCTCGTCGCCTACAGTTGCGGGGGCAGCCGCGGCTTCGGGCGAACCCCCACCGCATTCCCGTTTCACCCGCCGGGGCGGGCACTGCTCGTAAGGCCAAGGTTGCACAACCAAAGGGAGCGCTCAACGTCACCTGCCGCACATGGTAAACCCATCGACGTTGATCGGCAGAGCCCATTCCGCTAGTGCGGAGCCGACTGACGAGGCTGACCCAACGATGAACCTGCCGCCGCTCATCCAGGCCTTCGTGCTCCATTTCGGCGAGATGGGTTCGCGCTGGGGCATCAACCGCACCGTCGGCCAGGTCTATGCGGTGTTCTTCCTCGCCGACCGGCCGCTCTGCGCCGACGATCTCGTCGATGCCCTCGGCGTGGCGCGCTCCAATGTCGCCATGGCGCTGAAGGAGTTGCAGAGCTGGGAGCTTATCCGGCTGAAGCACGTGCCCGGCGAGCGGCGCGACTTCTACGTGACGCTGGAGGATGTCTGGGCGATCGTCCGCAAGCTGGTGGAGCAACGCAAGCGCCGCGAGATCGACCCGACCATGACGATCCTGCGCGAATTGCTCATGGAGCAGCCGGGATCGGAGGCCGAGCGCTACGCCCAGGGGCGGATGCAGGCCATGCACGAGGCCATCGACCTGCTCACCACCTGGTACGACGACGTCGAGCGGCTGGAGACAGAGCGGCTGATCCAGCTCCTCAGCCTCGGCTCGCGCATCGTCAAGGCGCTGGACTGGAAGGACAAGCTCTTCCCCGGCAAGGCGCGCCGGGGCAAGGGCGACGACGATCAGTCGTAACGCAGCTCACCCGCCTTGCCGCGGAACACCCAGTAGCTGAAGGCCGAGTAGGCGATGATGACCGGCACGACGACCAGCGCGCCGACGAGGATGATGGCGAGGCTCTCGGGTGCCGCCGCCGCCGCATAGATGGTCAGCCTGTCCGGGACGATGAACGGATAGAAGGAATAGGCGAGGCCGAAGAAGGCCAGCACCATGATGCCCGCAGAGCCGGCGAAAGGCACCCAGCGGAACCGGTCGCGCGAATCCGGCAGGTGCGACAGGGCGATGAACACCGCCACCGCGAGGAGGCCGGCGGTGATCGGCAGCGGCGACAGGAACAGGATCTCCGGCAGGGAGAACCACTTGGTGAAGATGCGCGGCGAGACGAGCGGCGTCGCCACCGAGATGGCGAGGAAGCCGATCATGGTCAGCACCAGCGCCAGCCTCGCCCGGCTCACCGCATAGCGCTGCAGGTCGCCCTCGGTCTTGATGATGAGCCAGGTGGCGCCCATCAGCGCATAGCCGGCGGCAACGCACACCGCCGTCAACAGCCCGAAGGAGACGGTGGGCAGCGTGCTCTCAAGCCCGGTCACATAGAGGCCGAGCATGTAGCCCTGGGTGAGCGCGGTGAGCAGCGAGCCGCCAAAGAAGGCGCGGTCCCACAGCGGCTTCCACGAGGCCTCGGCCTTGGCGCGGAACTCGAAGGCGACGCCGCGCAGGATCAGCGCCACCAGCATCAGCGCCACCGGCAGGTAGAGCGCGGTGAGGATCATGCCATGGGCGATCGGGAAGGCGACGAGCAGCAGGCCGATGGCAAGCACCAGCCAGGTCTCGTTGGCATCCCAGAACGGCCCGATGGAGGCGACCATGCGGTCCCGGTCAGCGCCACTGGCGCCTGGGAAGAGGATCCCGACGCCAAGGTCGAAGCCGTCGAGGACGACATAGATCAGGATCGACAGGCCCATCAGGGCGGCGAAGGCGAGCGGCAGCCAGACGGCGGGATCGTTGAACATCGGGTTCACTCCGCCGCGACGAAGGCGTTGGGATGGGGCGTCGGGCCGGTCTCTACCGGCTTGCCGGCCGCACCCTTGCGGGCGAGCAGGAACAGCGTCGCGATATAGGCCGCGAGCAGCGCGGCATAGACAAGGAGATAGACGACGAGCGTCGTCGCCACCATCGCGGCCGGCACCGCCGAGACCGCGTCCGACGTGCGCAGCACGCCCGAGACGAGCCAAGGCTGGCGGCCGATCTCGGTGACGTACCAGCCGGCGAGCGTCGCCACCCAACCCGAGAAGGTCATGGCGACGAGGCCGCGCGCCAGCCACGGATGCGGCTCTCCGCGCCGCCACAGCCAGAGGGCCGCGCCCCACGAGACCAGCAGCATCAGCATGCCGACGCCGACCATGATGCGGAAGGCGAAGAAGACCGGCGCCACCGGCGGATGCTGGCCCACATAGTCGTTGAGGCCGGGAATGACGCCCTGCGGATCATGCTTGAGGATGAGGCTGGCGCCATAGGGCACGCCGATCTCGAAGCGGTTCTCGCGCGCCTTCTCGTCGGGCCAGGCGAAGAGAAGGAGCGGCTTGGCGGGACCGGTCTCCCAGTTGCCCTCCATGGCCGCGACCTTCTGCGGCTGGTGCTTCAGCGTGTTGAGGCCATGCATGTCGCCGGCGAAGATCTGGATCGGAATGAGGATCGCGGCGACGCCGACGCCGAAGCGCATGGCCGAGAGCACGGCCGGGGAGCGGTCGTTCCTCAGCCAGCGATAGGCGGAGAGGCCGGCGATGAGGAAGGCCGCCGTCAGGCCCGAGGCCAGCAGCATATGCGCCAGCCGATAGGGCATGGACGGATTGAAGATGATGGCGAACCAGTCGGTGGCATGGACCACGCCGTTGCGGATCTCGAAGCCGACCGGCGTATGCATCCACGAGTTCAGCACGATGATCCAGAAGGCCGAGAGCGTGGTACCGCCGGCGACCAGCACGGTGGCCAAGGTGTGCACCCAGCCCGGCACCTTGCGGAAGCCGAAGAGCATGATCCCGAGAAACACGGCCTCCAGAAAGAAGGCGGTCATCACCTCATAGGCCAGAAGCGGGCCGGCGACATTGCCGACCTTCTCCATGAAGCCCGGCCAGTTCGTGCCGAACTGGAAGCTCATGGTGATGCCGGAGACAACACCGAGGGCGAAGGACAGGGCGAAGACCTTTACCCAGAAATGGTAGACATCCATCCACTTCATGTCGCCGGTCGCGCGGTAGCGCAGCTTGAAGAAGACCAGCGCCCAGCCCATCGCGATGGTGATGGTGGGGAAGAGGATGTGGAAGGAAATGTTGGCGGCGAACTGGATCCGCGCGAGGATGGTCGGGTCCATGATGGGGGAGTCCATGGCGTCAAGGCTCCTGTTCCTGGCCGGGGGATACCGGAACACCCGCGAGCCGGGACCATGCCGGGACGCGGTGCATCACAATGCCGCCGCGACGTGACGGCTGCAATGCGACGGAGGCGCAGGCGGCGGCGGACCAGGGCATCGGGGGAAAGTCTGGCTATCGCTAATTTCTGTTATTTCTGAAAATATCGATAGCGCCTTGAAAAGCAAGACCGCTGGCCCTGCCGAAACGCCGCGCCCACCGGCGAGGACACTGGAGGGCGCAACATGGTGAGGAATGGCTGGATGCGGGGGCCGCTGCCAGTTGCGCCGCGATCAGGCGGCGCGCACCGTCGCGGGGAAGGTCTGCAGCTCCTATTGCATCCGCCCGGCCGTGGCCACCGCCAGGCCATCTGGACGAAGGCGAAGGAATAGGTCTGGCCGCGGTCCGGACCGAAGCGCTCAGTGCCGACGTCTCAGCGGTTCGTCGCAAGGATGACGGGCGTCACCGTCACAACGGCCGATTGCGGCGCAGGGGGCCGCAGGGCCACCGTCGAGAACAGGATGAGGCCAAACGAGCCGACCACAAGGCTCCAGTCAGCCATCTGGTGCAGCATCGTCCGTTGCTTCAGGACCCTGGCGCTAACCGGCGCGGGAACAGCGGCATCGGCGGGGTCATAACGTTCAAGCATGGACGATCAAAGCCAACGGCATCGGGAAGTCCGATGATCGGGCCGAAGCCGTCCAGAGGCAATGAAATGGCCAGCTGAATGTACCCGCCTCCGGAGAATATCAACGCAGCGCCCCTGGGCAGCGGAGGAGATTTTCCCCTCGTGTCGCAACCGGCCCCGGTGGCCGGTCAGCCGGCGGCGCGGACGCCCTGGTACCAGTCGTGGATCTCCTCGCCGTTCCAGAAGACCACGTCGCCGAGCGAGCGCGCGTAGTCGTAGACCTCCTCGAGGTAACGGATGCGGTGCGGCTGGCCGGAAATATAGGGGTGGATCGCCACGGCCATGATCTTGGCGCGCTCGGCGCCCTCGGGGTGCAGCCGGTCGAGGCTGTCGCGGCACCGCTGCGCCCAATAAGGGCTCTCGTGGTGCTGGACGATCATAGTGGGAATGTCATTGAGTTCGACCGTGTAGGGCAGCGTGGTCAGGGGTCCGTGGGCGGTGTCGATCACCGAGGGCTCGTCGTCCCAGACCCAGTCGCCGATATACTTCACCCCCGCCTCGGCGAGGAGGTCGGGCGTCTCCAGCGTCTGCGTCAGGCCGGGGCCGAGCCAGCCGATGGGACGCTTGCCGGCGAAGCGCTCGAGGATGTCCATGGAGCGGTGGATCATGCCGCGCTGGTCCTCCACCTTGTGGATCGGCATCTGCTCATAGGCATGGCCCATGAACTCCCAGCCGGCATCGCGCGCCTCGGCCGCCACGCGCTCGTAATCCTCGCAGACACGGGCATTGATGGAGAGGGTGGGGCGGATGCCGAGCCGGCGATAGAGGTCGAAGAAGCGCCACACCCCCACCCGCATCCCGTATTCGTGCCAGCTCCAGTTCGGCACGTCCGGCAGCAGGACCTGCCCGGTCGGTGCCGGAAGCACCTGACGGGCCATGGGGCGGGAAATGTCCCAGACCTCGAGATTGACGATGGTCCAGAGCACGACCCTTGCCCCGCCGGGCAGCTTCAGCGGCGGCCGGTCGACGATGGCGGAATAGGGAGCGCGGTCGCGGGGAAGGGTCATGGGGGCCTGCGGGACAACGGTCTGATCAGCGGTGGCGCGATTGTATACATACGCGCCGGACCTGCGTCACGGATCGTCGCCGGGAGCACCTGCCGCAAAAAGCAGCATGGTTCAGGCCACGGGCCTCAGCCCCTCGCGCAGAAGGCGCTTCATCACCTTGCCATTGGCGTTGCGCGGCAATGGCTCGGTGGTCAGCGTCAGCGTCTCCGGCACCTTGTAGTCGGAGAGCCGCGCCGCACACCAGTCGCGGATTGTCTGCGTGGCCGGCTCGCTCGCGTCGGTGACGACCACGGCGTGGACGCGCTCGCCGAGCACGGCACAGGGCACCGCCACGACGGCGCATTCGACGACGCCCGGGCAGGCGACGAGCACGGTCTCGACCTCGGCGGTGAAGATCTTGTAGCCACCCCGGTTGATCATGTCCTTCTTGCGGTCGAGAACCTGCACGAAGCCCTCCGCATCGATGCAGCCGAGATCGCCGGAATGCCAGAAGCCGGCGGTGAAGCCCTCGGCCGTCGCCGCCGCATTGCCCCAGTAGCCCTTCACCACATGCGGGCCGGCGATCCAGATCTCGCCGACCTCGCCGGCTCGCACCTCGCGACCCCGGTCGTCCACCACGAGAATCTCGACCCCCGGCGCGGCCATCCCGACGCTATGGCCATGGGTCGCCGTATAGCGCGGCGGCATGATCGTCGTCGGCGAGGTGGTCTCGGTGGCGCCATAGGCATTCATCAGCGCGAGGTCGGGGCAGCGGGCGGCGAGCCGCTCGATCGTCGGCGTCGGCATGGGCGCGCCGCCATAGCCACCGATCCGCCAGGCCGAGAGGTCGTGCGCGTCGAAATCGGGCTGCAGCAGACAGAGATTGTACATGGCCGGCACGAGCACTGACTGGGTCATGCGCTCCCGTGCGGCGAGGCTGAGAAAATCCGAGGCCTTGAAGGACGGCATGATGATGAGCGTCGCCGACGCGCGAACGGTCGCGGTGATGTTGGCGATGAGGCCGGTGACATGGCTGAGCGGCACGGCGGCGAGCGAGCGGTCCGCCGAAGTCAGACCCATGCAATGCTCGTAGACCAGCGAGGAATGGACGATGCCGAGATGGGTGAGCATGGCGCCCTTCGGCCGTCCGGTCGTCCCGGACGTGTAGAGGATCACCGCGAGGTCCTCCTCATCCACGTCGGCGACCGGCGGCACCGGCAGGGCCCCGGCGCGGGCGACCAGATCGGCGAGGCGGTCGCCACCCTCTCCACCGACCGTGACGCGCCGTGCCGGGGCCGGAAGGTCGCTGTCCGCGGGCAAGCGGTCCGCCATCTCGGTCTCGTGGACGAGGAGCCGCGCGCCGCAATCGGCGAGGATATGGGCGATCTCCGGCGCCTGGAGGCGCAAGCCCATGGGCACCGACACCGCGCCGAGGCGCGCCAGGGCGAAGAGGGCGGTGACGAAATCCGTTCGGTTTCCCACCAGCAGCCCGACGCGGTCGCCGGCCACCACGCCAGCCGCCACGAAACCCGCGGCCATCCGGCCGACCGCACCGTCGAGCGCGGCATAGGTCCAGCGGACGTCATCGCAGACAATCGCCTCGCCGCCGGGCCGCCGGGCGACGGCCTCGTCCAGCAGCGCGAAGAGGCTTGCCGGCCGGTCGGCGAAGCAGGAGACCACGCGATCGCCGAAATGGGCCTCGCGGCGGAGGGGCGGCGGAGAGGTGTCGCGCCAGCTCATGATCTGCTCCTGCGGCTGCCGGTCGGCGGTGTCAGGGGGAGACGCCGTCCGGCTGGATGCGCCAAGATCACCGACAATCGCGGGCCCGCGCCACTGGCGGTTGGACAGAGTGTCAGGAGCCGCCCGCCGGCGGCCAGCACAGGGCTCCATGTCACGCGATCCGGTTCCGCAAGGCTTGTCGGCTCACGGTTTCGCGACCAATGATCACGGATGTGCGATTGTGCAATGATGCAAGTTTAAACTTTCATCCATCGTTGCAATTTCTCAAGTTCGTGATTGGCAAGTGATCGGGCAGAGGTCCAT
>NZ_JAPZTZ010000014.1 GCF_027532945.1 Phreatobacter sp. | reverse complement strand
GCTGTCGTCAGCGGCTCGGACAGCCGCACCGACGTGCTGGCCGCCCTCGCCGCGGGGGTCAATGGCTTTGTCCCGAAGGGCCTCAGGGACGACGATCTCGTGGCGGCGCTGCGCACGATCCTTGCCGGCGCCATCTATGTGCCGGCGACGCTTGCCCAGTCGACGGGCCCGGCCGCGGAGCCTGTATCCCCCGGCATCGACCTCGCCCGGCTCACGCCGCGCCAGCGCGAGGTGCTCGACCTGCTGGTCGAGGGCCGCTCCAACAAGGAGATCGCCCGTGCGCTCGATCTCGGACACGGCACGGTGAAGATCCACCTCGCCGCGGTGTTCCGTCATCTCGGCGTGTCGAACCGGGCCGCCGCCGCCGCCATTGCGGCGCCGCTCCTCGGGCGAGGCTGATCAGGCCATCAGCCGGGCGAGGGTTGCCCGCAGCACCGGCAGAGCGACGGGCTTGGTGAGCCAGGGCGTGCCGCTCGCCTGGAGGCGCGCGAGGGTCTGCGGATCGGTCGATCCCGTCACGATCAGCGCCGGCTTGCCGAAGGCGCTTTCCCGGCGCCAGCGTTCGATGAGCTCGAGGCCGTCGACGCCGCGTTCCAGCTGAAGGTCGATCACCGCCAGGTCCACCGGTGCGCCATCGGCGAGGAGGCGCGTCGCCTGGACGCTGTCGCCGGCCTCGGAGACCGTGGCGCCGTCGTCGCGCAGCGTGCGGGCGAGGGCGTCGACGATCATCGGTTCGTCGTCGAGGATGAGGATGTGACGGCCTGCGAGCGACAGGTCCGGCTGCACGGCGGGCGAGGCGACCGCCGGCAGGTCCGAGGTGGCGATGGGCAGTTCCACGCGCACCACCGTCCCGTGGCCGCGCCGGCCGGTGAGCGTGATGCGATGGCCGAGCAGGGCGCAGAGGCGCCGCACGATGGACAGGCCGAGACCGAGGCCGTCGTTCTGGCCGTGCGCCGCGTCCTTCGACCGCTCGAACTCGTCGAAGATGCGCTCGCGATCCTCTTCGGCGATGCCCGGCCCGGTATCGTGGATTTCGAGCACGGCATGGTCGCCGCGGCGGCGGATGCCGACCAGCACCTTGCCTTCGGCGGTGAATTTCAGGGCGTTGCCGACGAGATTGCGCAGGATGGTCTCGAGCAGGATCGGATCGCTGACGACGGCGAGCCGCGAGGAGACGAGACCGAATTGCAGGCCATGGGAGGCGGCCTGGGCGCGGAAGTCGGCGGCGACGCGCTCCAGCAGGTCGCCGATGACGAAGGTGCGGGGCTCGGCGATGACGATTCCCGCGTCCAGGCGCGAGACGTCGAGCAGCGCGCTGAACATGTCCTGCAGCGATCCGAGGGTCGTTTCCATATTGGCGACGAGGCGGCGCTGCTCATCGTTCTGCACGCGGCGCGCCAGCGCATTGGCGAAGAGCGACAGGGCATGGAGCGGCTGGCGCAGGTCGTGGCTCGCAGCGGCGAGGAAGCGTGATTTGGCGGCGGTGGCGGCCACGGCGTCGTCGCGCGCCGCCGACAGGGCGTGGTTTGCCGTCTCGAGTTCCGCCGTGCGGTCGGCGACGCGGTGCTCCAGGGTGTTGGCGAGATGCCGCAACGCCTCCTCGTTATCGGCCAGACGGTCGATCATCCCTTGTAGCGAGGCGGCAAGGGAGACGATCTCCTGCGAGGAACTCTTCGGCACCTCGATCACCACGCCGTCGAGCGCATCGGCGAGGCCGACGCGGTCGGCACGGGCGGCGATGGATTGCAGCGGGCTGGCGATGCGGCCCGCCACCCACCAGCCGGCGATCAGCACCATGAGGCCGACGATGCCGCCGGCGGCGACGATCTGCCGGCGCAGCTCCCGCACCGGGGCGAAGGCCACTTCGGCATTGGAGGTGACGACGATCTGCCAGCCGAGGCCGTCGATGTTGCGTCCGCCCGAGGCGCGGCTGGTGCCGATGACCATGGTGCGGCCGTCGGGGAGCGTGTCGATCTGGAAGCCGTCGGCAGTCTCGGCGGTGCGCCGGGCAAGGCCGGCGCCGAGATGGTTGGGGTCGCCGATGACGACGCGCCCGTCGCGGTCCAGCACGATGACCTCGAGGTCGGACTGGCGCCCCTGCGAGCGGTCGATGAGAGATCGTCGCAGATGGCCGAGCCAGTCCCAGCTCACCAGCATCCCCATGATGCCGACGGACTGGCCGTCATTGTCGCGCAGGTGGACGCCGATCTCGACCACGCGCTCGCCGGGCGTGGTCTGTACCGTCGGGCGCTCCTGCTGGCCGCTGGCGGGGGCTGCGCGGGCGCGGACGGCGGCGTACCAGCGGCGGTCGGCGACGCTCGATCCCTCGCGCTCGCCGCCGGAGGCGACGATGACGCGGCCCTCCATGTCGGCAAGGCCAATCCAGACGATCTCCTCGACGTTGGACTTCACGCGGTCAAGGATGATGCGACGGCCCTGATAGGAAGCGCCGGAATTGGTGAAGGCCGGCAGCGTCGAGAGCGTTCGCATCGAGCGCCAGCGCTCGTAGACATCGCTCTCCAGCGCCTCGCGCATGAAGGCCGCGAGGTCGCCGAGCGAGCGGCCGATGGAGCGCTGCGTCTCGCGCGTCGCCGTCCAGACGACCACCGCCGTGACCGAGAGGATCAGCGCTGCTGTCAGTACGGCGAGCGTGCCGGTGAGGATGCCGCGCAGGCCCGGCCGCGTCAGGGAGATGGGATCGCTCAGCATCCCCGCAGTCTCGACCCTTCCGCCCCGGGCGGCAAGGCCTGTGGCGGGTTCCGGCCCCGTCAGAACCGGACGGTGGTGAAGAAGCGCACGCCGCGGCCCGGCATCAGCACCTCGTCCTTCTTGAACGAGACGTGGTTGCGGATGTCGGCATCGAGCAGGTTGGTGCCGACGAGGCCGAAGGTCAGGCTCTGGGCACCGGAGCCGGGTTTCAGGTTCATCCGGTAGCTGATCTCGGCGTTGAGGAGGTTGTAGCCGGGCGTCGGGGTTTCCTCCGCGGCGGTCTGGTTCTGGGCGAAGGCATGGAGCAGGGTCACGCGGGCGAACCAGTTGGCATCGCGCCAGAACAGGCCACCGCCGAGCCGGTGGGGCGGGATGCGCGGCACATTGGTGCCGTCGGCAAAGCGGGCACGGACGAAGTCGTACTGGCCCTCGACGCCGAAGGTGCCGCCGGCGATCTCGGCGACATCCACCTGGCCGCGCAGTTCGGCCCCGTAGAAGGTCGCGTCCTGCTGGGTGAACACCACCTGGCGCAGTTCGGTGCCGCCGCCGGAGCCGCAGGTGGCGAAATCGTCGTCGCAGGTCAGGCCTGTCTGGCGCTTGTAGATGAAGCCGTTGTAGCGCGTGTAGAAGGCCGTCGCCTCGGCACGCCAGGAGCCCTGGGACCGGCGCAGGCCGAGTTCGATCGTCTGCGCGCGCTCCTTGGTCAGGTTGGGATCGCCGATCTCAAAGGTGCCGGAGGCCTCGTGCGGGCCCTTCGAATAGAGCTCCTGCGCCCGCGGCGCGCGCTCGACATAACTCCCGGTGAGGCTTGCGACCCAGCCGCCGCCGAGCTCCTGCAACAGGCCGATCGAGCCGCTCATGGGTGTGAAGTTCCGCACGGCGCCGAACTCGGCTGGCAGGCCGCCCAGCGGGTCGAAGGTGGCGGGAAAGGCCGAGCCGGTGCCGGCGGCACGCGCCTGTTCGATGCGGGCGGAGGCCTGGAGGCGAGTGGTGCGGGTGAGTTCGACCTCGTTGAACAGGAAGGCGGCGACGGTGCTGCTGTTGGCCGGGGCCAGCAGGCCGCCGGCCTCGCCCGACGTGCCGAGCCGAGCGGCGCCGAACTGGACGCCGAAAACCGAGTTCAGCGTGCCCAGCGGCGTCGTCAGCGGGCGGAAGGCTGTCTCGACACGCCCCTCGATCTCCTGGTTGCGGAAGGTGGCGGCGGTCTGGAACTGCCCGGCATCGAGCGCCTGCTCGTTGTGGCGATAGAGCGTTCCACCGAGCCAGAAGCGGACATTGTCGACCACCTGGCCATCGAAGCGGATTTCGCCCTTCGAGGTCAGCCGGGTCTGGATCATGTCGATCCGGGTGCGGTTGGCCGAGGATTCGATGCCGGGGATGCCATAGAGCGAGCGGAACTGCGAGATGGCCGCGCCGAGATAGCCCTGGTCGAAGAAATAGGAGGCGCCGAAGGAGCCGCCGAAGGTGCGGGCGAAGGAATTGGCCTGCCGTCCCTGCGGCGTCGCGTAGTCGCCGGCATTGCGGCCGAAGACATCGGCGGAATAGGCCCATTGTCCCGAGGAGCCGCGCACCCGCATGGCTCCGTCGATGCCGTTGTCGACCGAGGAGAGCGAGCCGGTGGCCATGCCGCTGATGCCGGGGGGCCCGAGGCGGGTGGGGATGCGCTCGTTGGTGACGTTGACCACGCCGCCGATGGCCTGCGAGCCGAACCGCAGGGCCGCCGGCCCGCGGATGATCTCGATGCGCTCGGCGGCGAGCGGATCGATCGGCACGGCATGGTCCTCGGACAGGTCGGAGACGTCCTGGGCGCCGATGCCGTTCTCCTGCATGCGCACGCGGGTGTTGTCGAGGCCGCGGATGATCGGCCGGCTCGCCCCGCCGGGTGCGAAGGAGGAGCTGGTGACGCCGGGCAGATTGTTCAGCTGGTCGCCCAGCGTGCCGCCGCCATTGCGGCGGATCTCGCTCTCGGGAACCACGGTGACCGGCACGAAGGCCCGGTCGATGACCTGCAACTGCCCCTCGCTGAGGGCGAGGTCGCGGCGCGCGCCTTCCGGGCTGCGCGGCGCTTCGATCAGGATTTCCGGCAGCGCCGTCTGGGCGCCAGCAGGTCCTGCCGCGACGGTCATGAGGGCAAGGCCAGCGACGGTCGAGAGGGGGCGAAGACGGGACATGAGGCCTGGTGCCTGTAACGTTACAACATAACCTTCTTCTCCTGCGCTGCTGCCGCTGTCAACCGCGTGGTCGCGACGGACCGCCATGCGCTCAACCTTTCCACGCTGAAACGGCGGAGGCCGCGGGAGCCGTGCGCCTGAAATGGGAGGCGGCGAGAAGCGATGCCGACAGCGGCGCATCCCTGCGCTCCAACGGAGATTGACCCATGACCACCCTGATCCTGCGAGCCGCCTCCCGCCGCCGCTTCATCGCCGGCTTTGCCGCCGGTCTCATCGCCGCAACCGTGGCGGTCCCCGCCATGGCCAATGCCCAGTCGGCACCGGCGGCGGTGACGCTGTTCAATGTCGTCAGCCCGCGCGACACGATGGTGATCGGCCTGACGGCGGCGGAGATGGCGGCTCTCGGCGGCAGCAATCCCACCGAGGCCCTGGCGCGCAAGATCGCCGCCGACGGCCAGATGACGGTCTGGCACTATGTGGTTGGACGCGGCGAGGGTGGGTCGCTGGTCATGGCGCCGGCCGACAAGGTCGCGCTGATGGCGGCGGGCATCGTCCGCATCGAGCCCTACCGCTCGGCCCATCCGGTGGTTGCGCCGCGCAGCTGAGCTGCCCGGGAAAAGGCGAAACCCTCGCGCCTAGCGGTCCGCCACCTGGAAGCCCTGCCAATAGGGGTCCCGGTCGTCGACGAAGATCGTGTTGATGCCGGTGACGCGCGCCCAGCCCTCGATGGAGGGGATGATGGCGTCGAGCCCGCCGACCTTCACCCGGCCCTCGATCCGGCCGACGAACTTTGAGCCGATGATGCTCTCGTGGACGAAGGGCTCGCCCTCGGAGAGCCGGCCTGTTGCGGCGAGCTGGGCCATGCGCGCCGAAGTGCCGGTGCCGCAGGGCGAGCGGTCGATGGCCTTGTCACCATAGAAGACGGCGTTGCGGGCCGTGCCGCCGTGCCGCGGCGCGCCGGTCCACAGCACGTGGGTGAGCCGGTTCAGCGCCGCATTCTCCGGATGGACGATGGCGTGGCGGGCGTTGAACGCCTTGCGCAGCAGGGCCGAGAAGCGGATCACCTCGGAGGGCTGGAGGTCGTCGAGGTCGGCATAGCCCGGTTGCGGCTCGACGATGGCGTAGAAGTTGCCGCCATAGGCCACGTCCACTGTGAGCGTTCCGAGCCCCTCCACATCCACCTCATAGCCGCGCCCGAGCAGGAAGGACGGCACGTTGGTGATGCGGACGCTCTCCACATAGGGTCCGTTCTGGACATAGCGCGCCTCGACGAGGCCGGCGGGCGTGTCGAGCCGGAGGAGCCCGGCCTCACGCGGGGTGACGAGGCCGTGCTCGATGATCGTCGTCACCGTGCCGATCGTCCCGTGGCCGCACATGGGCAGGCAGCCCGAGGTCTCGATGAAGAGGATGCCGACGTCGCAGTCGGGCCGGGTCGGCGGATAGAGGATGGAGCCCGACATCATGTCGTGGCCCCGCGGCTCGAACATCAGGCTGGTGCGGATCCAGTCGAAGCGGGCGAGGAAGTCCTGCCGCCGGTCGAACATGGTGTCGCCGGTGAGCTGCGGGATCGAGCCGCCGGTGACGACCCGGACGGGATTGCCGCAGGTATGGCCATCAATGCAGGTGAAGGTGGTGCGCGCCATCGGCCGGTTCCCAGAGCGTCGTCGTCGCTCCAGCTATGGGATGGCGCTGCCGAGGGCGCAACCGCCTTAAGGGGACGGGACGGGCTGCGGCTGCGGCAAGGCTCCCGCCGCCTCCGGATCGACCGGCGCGATCGGCGGCGCATCGATGGCGCCATCGGCCATCACCACTGAACAGACGCGGCGGCCCTTGGCGACATAGAGCGCGCCGTCGGCGGCAGCGAGAAGGGCACCGGACCGGTCGCCGTGGCGGGGGGCCAGCGCGATGCCGATACTGACCCCGATGGGGCAGGCCTTGCCGTCGATCTCGTAGACGCGGGTGATCTTGTCGGAGAGCCGCTGGCCCAGCGCCAGGGCCTCCTCGTGTCCGAGCCGGTCGGCGACCACGCAGAATTCGTCGCCGCCCAGCCGGGCGGTGATGTCGCCGGCGCGAACCGCAGCGTTGATGCGGTCGGCCACCAGTTGTAGCAGCCGGTCACCCGTGGCGTGGCCATGGCTGTCATTGACGGCCTTGAAGCCGTCGAGGTCGAGATAGAAGACCGCGACGCCCTGGCCGGCCGACCTCGCCAGCCGCTCGTCGAGCTGCCCGACCAGGAAGGCGCGGTTGCTGAGGCCGGTGAGGTCGTCGTGGAAGGCGCGGTGGCGGTTCTCCATCTCGGCCACCAGCACGGCGACGAACATGGCGTTCATGCGGAAGGCCGCGACCGACATGCTGATGAGGAAGAGCGGCACGAGGAAGGCCACCGTCACCATGATCGGCTCGCCCGTGGCGATGGCGGCAACGCCCATGGGGCCGAGGGAGAAGGCCATCATCACCGTCACCATGCGGGGGGCGGCGAAATTGCGGAAGCACAGGCCTCCCATCATCGCCGCTGCGGGGACGCAGGCGATGGTGGCGATCATCCAGTCGCCGGAGGCGATGGAGGCGTAACAGCCGAAGCCGAGACCTCCGGCCCAGGCGACGGACATGAGGATGACGAGGTCGGTGTGGGTGCCGCGGCCGCGCCGCGAGGCGCGCAGGCCGTGGACGAGCAGGCCCATGCGGAGCGCGGAGATCACCACCTCCAGCACCAGCCAGGCGAAGAACCAGATGCTGGGTCGGAAGATCGCCACGGTCGCCGGACCGACTACGGTGGCAATGACTCCGCCGAAGAAGACGGGCAGGCCTGAATAGAGGGTCGCGATCAGGCGTCGCCGCACGGGTTCCGGCGTGCCGGGTGGCGGCTCGGCCAACCAGCGCGTCAGCCGCCAGCGCGGCAGCGTGTAAGCGGAACCGTCGATCTGCATGCGTTCACCCAAGGGGTTGAATGACACATGCCGTGACAAGCTGAACGAGTGGTAAAGGCTGGGGTGTAAGCTGCCGTTTGGCGTCAACTTTTTCGCGAAAAGAGGGCCTTCCCCAAGGGCACGGCGTCACTCCGCGGCGTTGGGCGCCAGTTCGGGTGCGTCCGCGACGGGAAGCGCGCAGGCGAAGGCATGGCGCGCCTTTCCGCCCGCCTTGGCCGCATAGAGCGCGAGATCGGCGCGGCCCAGCCGCGTGTCGATGTCGGTGCCGTCCTCGGGCAGGAGGGCGATGCCGATGCTGACCCCGATGCGGGCGATGGCGCCCGAGGGCAGCGGATAGGGCGGCGCGAGCGCTGCGGCGATGCGTTCCGCGGCCTTCTCCGCCGCCAGACGGTCGCCGCCGGCCAGCACGACGAACTCGTCGCCGCCGATGCGCCCAATCGCCTCGTCCGCCGCGAGGGCCTGCTGCAGCCGGGCCGCCACGGCGGTGAGCACCTGGTCGCCGGCCATGTGGCCGTGGCCGTCATTGACCAGCTTGAAGCCGTCGAGATCGAGATAGAGGAGGGCGAGAGGCCGGTCAGGGCCAGCGGCAGCAATGCGCCGCTCGGCGTCGCCGAGGATGCCAAGACGGTTCGGCAGGCCGGTGAGCGGGTCATGGCGGGAGCGGTGGCGGTGCTCGCGCTCGGCCATCATGCTGGCGAGCAGGGTGCGGTGGAGCTGGAAGGCCGCCATGGTCATGGCGACGAGCAGGGCGGGTGCCTGCACCGCCGAGATCAGCAGGATCGGATTGCCGGATGCGAGGGCGCCGATGGTCGCCGGAATGAGGGCGCCGCCGATGACGGCCGAGGCGAGACGCGGGGCGCAGACGTAACGGAAGCACATGCCGCCCACCATGCCGGCGGCGGAGATGCAGACCACGATGGCGACCGCCCAGTTGCCGGAGATCAGGCTGAGGCCCGCGCCGAGGCCGGTCGAGAAGCCCCAGGCGACGGCGAGCAGGATGTTGAGGTCGATCAGCGGGGCGCGGCCCCGCGCCATCGCGCCGTGGGCGTGGACCATCACCGCGAGCCGGGCGAGGTTGATGGCGATCTCGACGGCGCACCAGGCGAGGATGGCGGGGGAGGGGAAGAACAGCGCCACGAGGACGGCGACGCCGGTGGTGCTGGCGGCGCCGCCGAGGAAGATGGGCAGGTTGCCGAAGAGCATGGCCTGCAGGCGGGCGCGCACGTCATCGGGGACGCTCTGACCGGTGCCGGCCAGCCAGCGCGTCAGCCACCATTGTGGTTCGCCGTGGAGCTGAGCTGTCTTGGTCATGCACGCCTCGGTAACAAGGCAAGCAGACATCATGCAACCTAATAACGCGTTACTCTGCGTGTGCCCGGCGCGCTTGGCGCGCCGGGGTCGCAGATTGTTTCAGGCCGCGGCGGGCAGGCCGACGCCGGGCAGCAGGGGGCGGTTGGCCAGCGCCTTGGCCATCATCGCCTCGACCTCGGCCTTTTCCTGCGGCAGCAGCGCGAGGCGCGGCGGACGGGTCAGGGCGGTGCCGCGGCCCATGATGTGCTCGCAGAGCTTGATGCACTGGACGAGGTCCGGGCGGGCATCGAGGTGCAGGAGCGGCATGAACCATTCGTAGAGCGGCATGGCCTCGGCGAAGCGGCCGGCCCGGGCGAGGCGGAACAGCGTCTCGCCCTCGCGCGGGAAGGCGTTGGACATGCCGGAGACCCAGCCGACCGCGCCCATGGCGACGCTTTCGACGATGACGTCGTCGAGGCCGGCGAAGAGCACGAAGCGGTCACCGACCATGTTGCGGGTGTCGATGAAGCGGCGGGTGTCGCCGGACGAATCCTTGAAGCAGACGACGGTGTCGACATCGGCGAGCGAGACGAGAATGTCGGGAGTGACGTCGTTCTTGTAGATCGGCGGGTTGTTGTAGAGCATCACCGGCAGGTCGGTGGCCTTGGCGACGGCGCGGAAATGCGCGGCGGTCTCGTGCGGCTTGGACGAATAGACCAGTGCCGGCATGACCATGATGCCGTCGATGCCGACGCGGGCGGCTTCCTTCGCCGTCTCCACCGCGAAGGCGGTGGTGAACTCGGCGATGCCGCAGAGCACCGGCACGCGGCCCTTCGCGACCGCCTTCGCGGCCTCCATGATCTGGATCTTCTCGGAGCGCTGGAGCGAGGTGTTCTCGCCCACCGAGCCGCAGATGATGAGGCCAGAGACGCCGTCGCGGATCAGGTTGTCCATGACCTTGGCGGTGGCGTCGATGTCGAGCGACAGGTCATCGTGGAACTGGGTGGTAACGGCCGGGAAGACGCCTTCCCAGGAAATGCGGGCTGCCATGGGGTTTTCTCCAATAATGTCGTGGCGCGGGCCCGTGGCCAGCGCTGGGAAATCAGCGCGGATACGCGGTGGGTGTCGGACGGTGAGCCGGCGCATCCGCATCGTCATCCCCGGAGCGAGACCGGGGATGACGGATGGTGTTTCGGTCGCTTAGAGCGCCGCGCCGGCCTTGCGCAGGTCGGCCAGGATCGGGGCCTTGGGCAGCCAGATCTTGTCGAACTCGGCCACCACCGCCTCCGCCTCCTTCGGGTCGGCATTGCGGAAGGGGATGCCGGTCGCCTTGAACTGCTCGACGAGCTTCGGCTCGTTGCCGGCGAGTTCGTCGATCTGCTGGTCGAGGGCGGCCTTGACGGTCCGGGTGATCAGCTCGCGGTCGGCGGCAGGCACGGTCTGCCAGACGCGGCCGGAGACGAGGGCGATGACCGGCATGAAGACGGCGTTCATCTGCAGGATCGACTTGGAGACCTTGTCGAAGCGCTGGTTCCAGGAGAACTCGAGATCGGCCTCGAGGCCATCGACCTGGCCGTTGGTCATGGCGTCGAAGACCTGCGGGGTCGGGATCGGCGTCGGCGCGGCGCCGAGCAGCTGGTAGAAGTCGCGATAGACCGGGGTCGGGTTGATGCGCAGCTTCATGCCGCGGATATCGGCGACCTTGGAAATGTCCTTCGCCGCGAAGACGGCGCGCATGCCGGTGATGCCCCAGGCAAGGCCGATCGTGCCGGTCTCGCGCGGCAGCACGTCGAACAGCTTCATGGCGACAGGATCGCGGACCAGCTTGGCGATCTTCGGGGTCGAGTCGACCACATAGGGAGCCGTGATGGCGGCGATGGTCGGTACGCGCGAGCCAAGCTCGGCGGCCATGATCCAGCCCATGTCGAGGGCGCCCGACTGCATCTGTTGCAGCATGGCCGCCTCGTTGCCGAGCTGGCCGGAATGGAAGACGGTCAGCGTCAGGCGGCCGTTGGTGGCGGCCTTCAGGTCCTCGCCCACCTTCACCGCGGCCCGGTTCCAGGGATGGCCGTTGGGGGTGAGGATGCCGAGGCGGAATTCCTTCGCCTGGGCAAGGGCGAGCGACGGGGCTGCCAGCGGCAGGCTGGCGCCGGCGGCGATGAGATGGCGACGGGACAGGGTCATCGGCAGGCTCCTTTCGAGGGTCACTTCACGAGGGCGAGGGAGAGGAAGGGATAGAGCGAGAGCAGAACCAGCAGGATGCAGCTCACGCCGAAGAAGGGCATGGTGACGAGGAACATCTTCCCCGGCTTTGCCCCGGTGACGGCGGCGGCGACGAAGAAGCAGAGGCCCACGGGCGGCGAGAGCAGTCCGAGGACGAGGTTGATGACCACCACCACGCCGAAATGGCGGGGGTCGATGCCGTAGATCTCGGTGGCGATGGGCAGCAGGATCGGCACGGTCATGATCAGGCCGGGAATGCCGTCGATCACCGTGCCGATGACCAGCAGGATGACATTGGTCAGCAGCATGAAGGAGACCGGGTCCTTGGCGACGGTCTGGATCCAGGCGGCGGTCTCCTGCGGCACCTTCCCGTAGATGAGGATCCAGGAGAACACCGCCGCGGCGGCGACGAGGAAGAGCACGACGGCCGAATAGATGCCGGCGCGCAGCATCATCTCGGGCAGCCGCGAGAAGGAGAATTCCTTGGTCCAGTAGCGGCCGACGAGGGCGGCTGCGACCGTGCCGACGGCAGCCGACTCCGTGGCATTGGCAAGGCCCGAGAGGATCGAGCCGACGATGACGAGCGGGATGGCGAGCGTCGGGCCGGCCGCCAAGACGGTGGCGAAGCGCTCGCGCAGCGTCTGCTTCGGCGCGCGGGGGTAGTTGTACTTCACCCCCATGATGGCGATGCAGATGAAGAACAGGCCGGTGAGCAGCACGCCGGGGATGATGCCGGCGATCAGCATGTCGGAGACCGAGACCTGCGCCAGCACCGAATAGACGACGAACATCACCGAGGGCGGGATGATGGGGCCGAGCATACCGCCGTAAGCCGTGAGGCCGGCGGCGAAGGTCTTGTCGTAGCCCTGCTTCTCCATCTCCGGGACCATGATCTGGGCCATGATCGCCACCTGCGCGGTGGCCGATCCCAGGATCGAGGAGACGAACATGTTGGCGAGGATGTTCACATAGGCGAGGCCGCCGCGCACCGAACCGACAAAGGCCATGGAGAGCTCGACGATGCGCCGGGTGATGCCGCCGCCATTCATGATCTCGCCGATCAGGATGAAGAGCGGGATGGCGATGAGGCCGTAGCTGTCGACGCCGCCGAACATCTGCAACGGATAGGACTGGAACAGCAGCGGATTGCCGGAGGCCCAGATGTAGACGATGCCGGCAAGGCAGAGGCAGAGGCCGATCGGCACGCCGACCAGCATGATGGCGACGAAGGCGGCGGTGGTGAGCATCAGTTCACCCCGTCGACGTCGGAGAGGACGAAGCCCCTGAGCGGTGCGCGCGGCGCCAGCCCCATGTCCTCGACGAGATTGGCGAGGCCATGGACCGTCATGGTGACGGCGAAGAGCGGCAGGATCAGGTAGAGGACCCAGGTCGGCCAGTTCAGCGTCTGGGTGCGCTCGGTGTAGAGGAAGTTGAAGGTCTGGCCGGCGAATTCGCGGGCGTCGAAGCCGGACCTTGCAAGGCCGACCGGGTCCATCCACAGCCAGCACATCACTCCGAGGGCGAGGCCGAAGATCACCACGAGGCCGGTGGCCGTGACCTTGGCGATCTTCTGCGCCCGGTCGGACAGGCGCTCGGTCAGCATCGTCACGGCGAAGTCGAGCCTCAGGCGCGTCATGGCCGAGGCGCCGATGAAGGTGAGCCAGACCACCGAGTACACCGCCGACTCGTCGATCCAGTAGATCGGCATGCCGGAATAGCGGGTGACCACGTTGAGCAGGATCAGGCCGGCGAGCAGGAACATCAGTCCCATGATGGCGATGCGCTCGATGGAGAGCAGGCCGGCGGACAGCGCCTGGATCGCGGTCGCCGCCGCGGTCCGCGGCCGTTCCGTGGTCATTGTCTCGTTCATGATTGCGCCGTCCCCCGACACGCGCTTGGCTCTGGATTTTTCTCACCGTAGATTTTATACAATCTGTGAGTCAACGGGGTTGCGAGAGTTTTCTCATCCCCAGACGGCCATGCGTGGAAAGGGATGCTACAACCCTTCCGCGGGTGGATGAGTGCCTGCAATCATGGCCCGCTCAGTCGGGCTGGAACGAGACACGCATGACCGCACCGCTCAAGCACCGCACGCTCTCCGCCGCCATTGTCGACCGGCTGCGGACGGCGATCCTCGACGGATCGCATCCCGCCGGCACACAGCTGCGGCAGGATGCGCTGGCCGAGACCTATGGCGTCAGCCGCATCCCGGTGCGTGAGGCGCTGTTCCAGCTGGAGGCCGAGGGCTTCGTGCGAATCGTCCCGCACAAGGGCGCCATCGTCTCGGAACTGTCGCTGGAGGAGGTCAACGACGTCTTCGACCTGCGCGCCCTGCTCGAGCCGCGCATGCTGGCGAGTTCGGCGCCGCGCTTCGAGGACTCGGATCTGGCCGGTCTCGACGCCATCCAGGGCCGCTTCGAGGCGGCGATCGCGGCGGGGGACGTCGCCCAATGGGGCGCCATCAACGCCGAGTTCCACCTCGCGCTCTATGCCAAGGCGAACCAGCCGCGCACGCAATCCATCGTCGTGGCGCTGCTGCAGACCAGCGACCGCTACACGCGGGTCCAGCTCTCCAACACCGAGGCCATGGGGGTTGCCGAGCTGGAACATGCCGAGCTCATCCGCCTGTGCCGCGCGGGTGCCTTCGCCGAGGCCGGCCGCTTCCTCGTCCACCATATCGAGGCGGTACGCCGCGACCTCCTGAGGGTGCTCGGCCGCGCGGCGTGAGCCCTGCCTCGCCGGATCATGCGCCGGCGAATGGCTGCCAAGCGTCAACCATATGTCATTCCACCATGTTTAGACGTTGACGTCCGGCCAGCGTTTCTGTACCCGGATGCAGCCGCGACGTGGCCTCCCGATTGCGGGACGAGCCTGCCGGCTGCGGTACCTCACAACCCGACCACCCTGACGAAGGACAAGTGCCCTTTGCGCATTCAATCCCAGAACGGCCTGAGCGAACGTCTTGAAGCCCAGCAGAAGGCGAAGCAGGCCCTGCTCCAGAAGTTCAAGTCGCGCCCGGGCCCGGATGATCCGGAGTTCCAGAAGCGTCAGGCCGAACGTCGCGCCATCGCGGATGCCCGCGCCGCGCGCGAGGCCGAGAAGGAAGCCGCCCGCCGCGCCGAGGCCGAGCGCCTCGCCGCCGAGGAGGCCATCCGCAAGGAAGAGGAGCGCCGGCTGGCCGAAGAGGCCGAGCTGAAGCGGCTCGAAGAGGAAGAGGCCCGCGCCAAGGCGCGTCCGAAGCAGATCTATCGCGAGATCGCCGCCTATGCGGAGGCTCGCGCCAAGGCCGCCGCCAAGGGCGGCCGCCGCTGAGCCTCTCAGCCTGACTGACGATTGACCGAGGGCCGCCGCGAGGTGGCCCTTTTGTCGTTGGGCGAAGCTTGCCTCGCCGGTCCGCCGATGCGCCCATCCGTCGCGCCGCGGATCGCCCGCTCCGACCCCATCTGCCGGTGATCGACGGAATCCTGACCTCCGCTCGGCCGTTTTCATGGCCGTCGCCGCGATGGGCGGGTCCGATCGGGCGCAGGGAAGGGGTGTCATGGCTGAGGACGGCATTTTCGGGTTCGACGGCACGCCCTCGGTCGCCATCCTCGCCAATCGCAGCTCCGGCTTCGTCGGGCGTGGCGCCGCGGTGGAGGCGATCGTGTCCACCCTGTCGCGCTACGGCATTTACCCCCGCATCTTCATGGCGCGCAGCGGCAAGCTGACTGACGCCATCGCTGCCTGCAAGGCGCAGGCCCCCGACGTGGTCGTCGTCACCGGCGGTGATGGCACGATCCTCGCCGTGGCCGAGGCCTTCCTTGGCACGCCCACCGTCATCGCCGTGGTGCCGCAGGGCACGGTGAACCAGCTGGCGCGCGATCTCCTGATCCCGCTCCTCCCCGACGCCGCCATCGAAGCGCTGGCGGGCGGCGAGATCCGTGCCATCGATGTCGGCTCGGTGAATGGCCAGGCCTTCCTCTGTACCAGCGTCATCGGCCCGCTGGCGAAGCTCCAGCGCTACCGGGAGGAGGCGCGCGGGCGGCTCGCCGCGACGGTCGTGTCCGTCCTGCGCACGGGTTGGAAGGCGATGACGCTGCGCCCCGCCCGCCTCGCCATCCGCGACGGGGCGAGTGCCTGGACCGAGACGACGCGCGGCGTCATCGTCTCGGTCAATCCGCTGGCCGAGATCGTCTCGCGCATCCCGTTCCGGGCGAAGCTCGACGACGGGCTGCTCGCCGTCTATGCGGCGCGCGAGAGCGGCTATTTCACCCTCTTCCGGCTCGCCGCGGCGATCTTCTCGGGGACGGCGCGGCAGGCACCGACCATCGGTTATCACGAGACGGCGCGGCTCACGATCGACGCCAGCCGGCCGTTCCTCACCATCCTTAACGATGGCGAGATCCGCCGGGTCTCGACGCCGCTGCGCTTCGAGGTGATGCCCCGGGCGCTGCGTGTGGTCGTGCCGCGCCCCGTCGCGCCGGGCTGAGGGGCATGACCGTCGTCGCCCATGTCTCCGACATCCATTTCGGGCGCGAGCTGCCGGAGGCGGTCGCGGCCCTGCTCGCCGACCTCGCGATGCTGCGGCCGGACGTGGTGGTGGTCAGCGGCGACCTGACCCAGTCGGCGCGGCGGACCGAGTTCGCGCAGGCGCGCGCCTTTCTCGACCGGATGCCGGCGCCCGTCCTGGTCGTGCCGGGCAATCACGACATCGTCGCCGTCCCCTTGAGCGAGCGGTTCCTTGTCCCCTTCCGCCGCTGGCGGCACTTCATCGCCGATGGCCTCAGCCCTGAATGGTCGGATGCGGAGGTGCTCATCCGCGGCGTCAACAGCGCCCGGCCCTTCGGCCCCTATCTCAACTGGTCGCGCGGCATCGTCTCGGCGGCGCAGGTCGAGGCGCTTGCGACCGCCGAGAAAGACCCCCGGCCGCTGCTCGTCGCGGCCCATCACCCCGTCGCCTATGGCAATGACACGGCGCGCGCCTATGACCTCGTCACCGGGGCGGAGCGGCTGCTGGCGACGCTGGCGCGGCGGCCGAAGAGCGTGCTGCTGCTCGGCCATCGCCACCGCTCTCATGCGAGCCTGTGGAATCCGGCCGCAGGCGAGCGTCCCGCCGCGAGCGGCGACCGCCTCGCGGGCGACGACCGCCTCGCGGCCGACGACGTCCTCATCCTTCATGCGGGCTCGGCGACCTCGGACCGCCTGCGCGGCGAGGTCAATGCCTGGAACCACATCACGGTGGGGGAGGGCGGGATCAGCGTAGCGGTGCGCCGCTTCGTCGCCGGGCGATGGGACGAGGCGGAGCGCCTCGTCCTCACCTGGCCGGCCTAGTGCTCAGCGCACCAGGATGTTGCCGTCGACGGTCTTGATGTCGCGCAGGCCGCAGAGCGCCATGGTGATGTCGAGCTCCCTGCGGATGATCTCGATGGCGGCGGTGACGCCCTCCTCGCCCATGGCGCCAAGGCCATAGAGGAAGGCGCGCCCGATATAGGTGCCCTTGGCCCCGAGCGCGATCGCCTTGATGACGTCCTGGCCGGAGCGGATGCCGCCATCCATGTGCAGTTCGACCTTCGAGCCGACCGCCGCGACGATGCCGGGCAGGGCCTCGATGGAGGACATGGCGCCGTCGAGCTGGCGGCCGCCATGGTTCGACACGATGATGGCGTCGGCACCCGAGCCCAGCGCCAGCTCGGCGTCCTCGGCGTCGAGGATGCCTTTCAGGATCAGCTTGCCGCCCCAGCGGTCCTTGATCCACTTCACATCGTCCCAGTTCAGCGCCGGGTCGAATTGCTCCGAGGTCCAGGAGGAGAGGGAGGACATGTCGTCGACGCCCTTGGCGTGGCCGACAATATTGCCGAAGGTGCGCCGCTTGGTCCCCAGCATCCCCATGCACCAGCGCAGCTTCGTCGCGAGGTTGATGATGTTCTTCAGCGTCGGCTTGGGCGGGGCGGAGAGGCCGTTCTTGATGTCCTTGTGGCGCTGGCCAAGGATCTGCAGGTCCAGCGTGAGGACGAGGGCCGAGCAGCCCGCCTTCTTCGCCCGGTCGATGAGGTTGGCGGCGAACTCGCGGTCGCGCATCACATAGAGCTGGAACCAGAAGGGCTGGCCGGTCGCTTCGGCGATATCCTCCAGCGAGCAGATGCTCATGGTGGAGAGCGTGAAGGGGATCCCGGCCTTGTTGGCGGCGCGCGCGGCGAGGATCTCGCCATCGGCGTGCTGCATGCCGGTGAGGCCGGTCGGCGCGAGGGCGACGGGCATCGAGACCTTCTGGCCGATCATCTCGCTGGCGAGCGAGCGGTTGCGCATGTCCACCGCCACGCGCTGGCGCAGCTTGATCTTGGCGAAGTCCGAGGTGTTGGCGCGGTAGGTGCCCTCGGTCCACGAGCCGGAATCGGCATAGTCGTAGAACATGCGGGGGACGCGGCGCTTGGCGAGGACGCGGAGGTCTTCGATGCTGGTGACGACGGTCATACGAACCTTCTCTCGGGATCGCTGGGGTCGCCTTGGTTAGCACCGGCCGAGGGCTGCGGGAAGCGATCCCGGCGCGGCCGTGTCAGGCGGGGACGCAGGCGCTGCGCGGGGCGTCGGCGCCAAGGCCGGCGAGCCCGGAGGCGATCAGGGTGGAATTACGGTAACGCGGATCATCGGTGACCTCGCGGCCGATCCAGTCGGGCAGCGCGAAAGCCTCGTCCGCCTTGCTGAGCTCGATCTCGGCGACGACGAGGCCGGTCAGCGCGCCTTCGAAGACGTCGACCTGCCAGAGCTTGCCGGCGTGGAGGACCTCGTGGCGCTTTTTCCGGATGGGCTGACGCTGGCAGAGCGTCATCATCGCCTCGGCATCGTCGAGCGGCAGGGGATATTCGAACTCGTCGCGCACGGCGCCGCGGGACTCGCCCTTGATGGTGAGCGTTGCGCGGCCGTCCTGGATGCGGACGCGCACGGAGGTCGGGCCGGGAGGGGTCAGATAGGCCTGTGCGATGGTGCGGATGCGGGCGCCGTTGCGCCAGCCGTCACCGATCACCAGGAACTTGCGTTCGATTTCCAACGCCATGAACGCCCTGCCCCGTGCCATTGGGTCGCGGCATCAAACACCGTGCCGCGCGCGATAGCAACGGCGGCGCGGCTGCCCTGTTCCCGCGCGGCTCGCGGCCATCGCTACGGCATGGTTGGATGCCGCCCGAGAGACCGAAACGGTCCGGCATCGGGAGGACTGACATGATGGAATTCCGCGAGAAGGCGTCCGGGCTGATGTTCCCGGAGGGGCCGGTGGTGCTCGCCGATGGCTCCGTGCTGCTGGTCGAGATCGCCCGCGGCACGGTGACGAAGGTCGCCGTCGATGGCGCAGTGACCTATCTCGCCCATCCCGGCGGCGGGCCGAACGGCCTCGCGCTCGGCCCCGACGGCAAGCTCTACATCTGCAACAATGGCGGCTTCCGCTGGACCCCGCCGGGCGATGCGCGCGGCATGCTGCCCCTCGGCCAGGCGGAGGACTATTCCGGCGGGCGGATCGAGCGGCTGGACCTTGCGACCGGCGCGCTGGAGGTGCTCTACACCGCCAGCGAGGCCTGCCCGTTCAAGGGGCCGAACGACATCGTCTTCGATGCCGAGGGCGGCTTCTACTTCACCGATCTCGGCAAGACCCGGCCGCGCGACATGGACCGCGGCGGCGTCTATTACGCCAAGGCCGATGGCTCCTTCATCACCGAACTCGCCCATCCCATGGTGACGCCGAACGGCATCGGCCTGTCGCCGGACGGCAGCGTGCTCTACGTCGCCGAGACCGAGACGGCGCGGCTCTGGGCCTTCGACCTCGACGGGCCGGGCCGCATCCGCCGCCACCCTTTCCCCTCGCCGCACGGGGGGAGGATCGTCGCGGGGATCGGCGGCTACAACCGCTTCGATTCCCTCGCCGTGGATGCCGATGGCCAGATCTGCGTGGCCACGCTGGTGAATGGCGGCATTACCGTGATCGATCCGGACACCGGGGATTTCAGGCATATCCCGGTGCCGGGAGAGCGCTGGGTGACCAACATCGCCTTCGGCGGGCCGGAGCTGCGCACGGCCTATCTGACGCTGTCCTCCACGGGCCGGCTGGTGGCGACGGAGTGGGAGAATTCGGGGCTGCTGCTGAACTTCCAGCAGGCGTGAGACCATCCCTGCAGCGATGAAGTGCGTCCTTCGAGGCTCGCTGCCGCTCGCACCTCAGGATGAGGAATGTGGAGCATTGCAGCTCGGTCGATGGATGCGGAACCGTCGCGCTGCCTGCGTCGGGCATGCCGGACTCCAACCTTCCTCATCCTGAGGTGCGAGCGCATAGCGAGAAGCGAACGCGTCTCGCGTTCGCTCGATGCTATGGCGAGCCTCGAAGGACGCACTTGCCTGATGCAGGGCGCGGGCGGGGTTTTGTCCTATTCGCAGCCCTCAAAGCCGCTTGAACCGATGCCCCACCGCCACCTCGCCGAAGCGCACGCGATGCGGTTGCAGGCCCGGCGCGAGGTGGGCGCGGAAATGGCGCATCATGTCCTCCCGGGTCAGCGTCTCGCCGGCCTTCGCCTGCACCAGCACCTCGACATGCTCGCCGGTGATGGGATTGCGCCCGCCTGACGCCGCCGCCAGTTCCACGCCGGGGTGGAGCAGCGCCACGCGCTCGATCTCGCCGGGCAGGATCTTCTGGCCGCCGACATTGATGACGTCGCTGGTGCGCCCGACCACGCGGAGATAGTCGCCCTTCACCTCCACCACATCGCGGGTGTCGTACCAGCCGTCGGCGGAGAAGGGCGAGGGAGCGTTGAGATAGCCGATCATGCGGTTCGCCGCGCGGATCTCCAGCACGCTGTCGGCGCGCACCCGCGTCTCCACGCCCTCGCCGCCGACCTTCATGAACAGGCTGTCGCGCGCCTCCGACTTCACCCGGAGGATGCCGAGCTCCGACATGCCGTAGGTCTGGCGGAAATCGACCCCCGGCAGCGCCTCGCAGAGCCGGAGCAGGGTCGGCTCGTCCATGCGCTCGGTGCCGTAGGTGACGACCTTCAGCGTCGAGCCGGCAAGGCGCGGCAGAAGCCCGCTCATCAGGGCCATGCGCAGGAAGGTCGGCGTCGTCGGCAGGAGCTCGACCCCATGGGCAAGGATCTCGGCGACCACCGCCTCCGCCGTGCGCTTCGACGGGACAACGATCAGGCCGTTGTTGAAGAGCGTGTGGAGCAGCGTGTTGATGCCGCCGATATGGTCGAACATGAGGAAGCTCATGGTGACCAGCGCCTCGCGGGGTGTGCGGAAGCGGGCGAGGAAGGGCTCGAAATCGTGGAGGATGGCCTTCGGCCGGCCGGTCGTGCCAGAGGAGAAGAGCACGAGGCCGGCATGGCCGCGCTGTCTCAGTTCCGCGAGCATCGGATGGTCGAGGCCGGCCTGCGGGCGGCGTGTCACGCTGCCGCCGTCGATCACCACGTTCACATGGGCGGCGTCGTGGAAATAGGCGTGGTCGGCGGCAGTCTGGCGGGTCAGCGGCACTAGGATGGCGCGGGCATCGACGAGGCGCAGCAGCGTCGCGACGCTCGCCGGCTCGAAATCGCCGACAAGGGCGACGACATCGCCGGGCTCAATCATCGCGAGGTCCGGCCCGCTCGCCGCGACGATGTCGGCGAAGGCGAGGCTGCCGCCGGCGCCCATGAGGAAGGGCCTCGTCACATCGGCCTGGCGGGCGAGGATCTCAGCGACCAGCCCGGCCATCAGGCGCCCCCGAGGTGGAGGACCTCGCCGGAGATCATCGCGCTCTGCTCGGACAGGAGGAAGGCGACGAGGTTCCAGACATCCTCCGGCGTGCCCTTCCGCTGCACCACCTGGCGGCGGACGATGCGGTCGATGGCCTCGGCCGGCACCTTGGCGATGAGGTCGGTGTCGATGGGACCCGGCGCGATGCAGTTCACCGTCACGCCGAAGCCGGCGACCTCGCGGGCGAAGGCGCGGGCAAAACCCTCGACGCCGGCCTTGGAGGCGACATAGACCGCCTCGCCGGCAAGGCCGAGCGGCACGGCGATGGTGGAGAAATGGATGATGCGGCCGGCCTTGGCGCGGATCAGCGCCGGGGCGAAGGCCTGGCTCACATGGATCGCGCCCATGAGGTTGGTGGCGATGACCTTGCTGACGGTTGCCGGCGGCGTCATCAGCGCGAGGTTCATGCTCGCGACGCCGGCGGCATTGACCACGCCCCATAGTGGCATCTCACGCGGAAGCCGGCTCGCCACCGCCTTCACCGCCGCGGCGTCGGCGACGTCGCAGGCATGGATGGGGAAGGGCGCCTCGGCCGGCTTGCGGGCGATGCCGATGACGTCATAGCCGGCGGCGATGGCGCGCTCGGCGACCGCGCGCCCGAGGCCGCGGCTCGCGCCGGTGACGAGGAGGGTGCGCCTCACGCGTCCACCATCTGCGCCGCCATATGGGCGGCGAGCGTGCCGATGGAGCGATAGGGGCTGCGGGAGGAGGAGAAGGCGGCGTCGTTCATCCAGTCGAAGGGCTTGCCGAAGCGCTCGCCGGCAAAGTCCTCCAGCGCCAGCATGATTTCGAGCAGGCCTTGCGAGTCGACCACCGCGCCATCGCCGACCAGCGGCGAGGCCGCTGTCAGGCCCGCGCCGTCCTCGCCGGTGATGAAGGCGACAAGGTCGCGGATCTTCGCCTCGATGTCGCGCTGAGCCGCTTCTGCCGTCATGTCCCGCCCCGATTCGCAGCCCCGCCATGATAGTCGAACGGAGGGACGGTGGCTGCGTCGGGGCGTCCCGTTCAGTGCGAGATGAGGATTGGCAGCGTCGGATGGGCGAGGATGCCGAGCGTCGCCCCGCCAACGATGAAGTCGCGCATGCGCGAGTGACCGTAGCCGCCCATCACCAGCATGTCGGCGCCCAATTGGCCGCTCGCCTCCTGGAGCGTGTGGGCAACCGGGCGCCCGTTGCCGGACAGCGCCCGGTGGTCGGCCTCGAAGCCCTTGCGGCGGAGAGCCTCGGTGAGCCGGGTGCCCACATCTGCTTCCAGTGTCTTGTCGTCATCGACGGTGAGAACGGTCAGGCGGGCCGTGTCCGCCAGCAGGGGGAGCGCGTCGGCGAGGGCACGGGCCGCGACCCTGCTGCCGTCCCATGCCACCGTGACGTGCCGCAGCGATGACAGGGCGCTGCCCTCGGGCACGATCAGGGATGGCCGGCCGGAGCCGAAGATCACCGCCTCCGCCACCTCTTTGCCGGTCAGGTTGTCCGGATCCCAGGGCAGGATGACGAGGTCATGGTAGCGGGCGGCCCGGACGAGAGCCCCCTTGGCGTCGGCCGGCAGGGCGGCACGCGTCTCGACCTCTGCCGTCACACCCTTGCCCTCCGCCAGTCGCCGGATCGTCGCCGCGAGCACTTCCGCCGTGGCGCGGCTGTCGTTCTCCACCTTGGCGATCATGTCCGAGACCCCGATCACCAGTCCGGCAATGGAGGCGCTCGAAGTGGGGAGGTCGGCGCTGTAAACCGTCGCGGACAGGTCGGCCTGCACCACCTGCGCAGCCTGCAGAGCTGCGTCCAGCGCGCGCTGGGTGGGGGCGTGGGGGAAGGTGAGAACGGGCAGGTAAACGGTTCGGCGCATGGTTGCAGTCTCCTTGGGCGGGAAGGCCTGCGAGACTCATGGCGTGCGGGCAGCGCGCCTGGTTTGACCTGCCGCAACCCGCGACCGCGACATTTCAACGCGTGGCTGTGGTGGCCTTGCGACCGCAATGACGGATCAGCGCCAGCCGGTGGGGACGGACACGCAGCGGCGGAACAGGTCCTCGTACCAGATGCGGTCGGCATGGTCGGAGACGAAGGCGACGCGCGTGCGTCCGTCCTCGGTCAGCACGCTGGCGGCGGCGATCGTGTGGTCGTTGACATCCATCGCCTTGATCAGCGCGCCGCCGATCAGGGGCGAACGGCGGACCAGCGGAATGCGGGTGTTGAAGAGGTTCTCGATGCAGCTTGCGACATAGGTCGCCGGCAGGTTCGACTCGACGGTGATCGGTCCCTGCGTCGCGTAGTTGCCGGCGCAGGCGGCGAGCATCAGCCCGGCGGCCATGCCGCCGAGGGCTTTCAGGCTCGCGCGCAGGGACCGGCTCATCATGCCCGGTCAACGCGGCTGGCGGTGCGGGGTTCCCGGCGGGGCGGTATCTTGGGCGACCTTGTGGCCATGGCTCCTGACGCGAAAAGCCCGCCGGGATGCGGCGGGCTTTCGGATCGGTGAGGGGCGGTCGCAGGCTGTCGTCAGCCCTTGCGGCCCTTGCGCCCGGCGGCCTTGGCCGGCGCCATGGCGGCGGCGGTGTGGCGATCGCGGGCGTCGCGCTCGAGGCGGAGCTGGCGCAGCTTGTTCATGTTGGCGTCGCGGGCATTGGCCATGGCAGCGATGTCGAGATGCACGCGGTCGCGGGCGATCTGCTTCTCGCCCTTGAGGAAGGCGGCATTGGCGGAGGCGCGGGTCTTGGTGTGGCTGGTCATGGCATCCTCATGGGAACGAGAGGGGTGTCGAGGGCATCAAGAAAAAGGCCGGGCGATGCCCGGCCTTGTCGTCGAGGGGGTGCCTTGTGGTCCGGTCCCAGTCCATCCGTGGCAAACGAACCTGAAGGCACGCGGCGTCACGCCGCCTGGAGCTGTTCAGCCGCCATCTTGCCGGACTTGTTGTCCCGCATGACCTGGAAGCCGAGCTTCTGACCCTCGTTGATGGTGCTCATGCCGGCGCGCTCGACGGCCGAGATGTGCACGAAGACGTCCGCGCCGCCGTCATCCGGCTGGATGAAGCCGAAACCCTTGGTGGCGTTGAACCATTTCACTGTGCCGGTGGTCATGATGATCCTCCCTTTGGCAATAGAAGTCCGCCCGCGCGGATGCGCAGTCGGGCCGAACGATTTTCGAAGGGGAGGTGTTCGTCAGGAGCGCGCCGAAGCGGCAAAAAACAAAGGCCGACCGAGCAAATATCGATCTCTGCTTGTACGATGATTGTTCTGCAAAGGCAAGAGATTTTATCAGTGCCTGTTTTTGGCGCATGTTTTTCTATCTGCCGAATTTTATCGAGATTGTGGCGCCGAAAGGATCAAGCTACGGCGCTGGGGGCTCCAGCATGATGATAAGCCCAGGGATTTGAACCACCGTGTCCGTCAGGGGCTGCGCGGCCCCTGCCCGATCAGAAGGTGGCGCGCCGAAGGGCCTGAGATCGGTGTCGGGGATATCCACCGCAGCCCCGGTGCCGGAGGGGGCGGGCGACTGCACGCGAACCGGCTGCAGCGCTTGAACGGTTTCGACCATGACGCGCGCGGTCGGGAGCACGGTCTGCCGCCATGGTGCAATGCGCACCGTGGCCGGTTGAGCGCCGGGGGCAGGCGCCAGGCCGCCAGCCCGCGGTGCCTGCCGCTCCAGGTCCTGCCGACAGAGCATGGTGTCGCTGGAGCGGCAGAATGCGACCTGCACGCGGCGCGCCGGCAGATCACGAAAGGTCAGATTGAGGCCGGATGCGCCCTTCGGCCGCTGGTCGACAGGAAGACAATAGTCGTAGGCCGTAGGCTGGTCGGCATGGTCGGCCGTGGAAGCAAGGGCGCGCAGGAAGGCAATCCCCACCCGGGCGACACCCAACCTCCGCGCCTCGGATAGCAGGTGGGCATCTGCCGCGGCGAGAGCCTGTTCAGCTTCAGCTTCTTCCTCCGAGACGAGGAGAACCTCGGTGCAGGCGAGGACCTCTGCGGCTGCCGGCGCCTCGAACAGGCGAAGCGTTTGCTGGGCGTGGACCGCCGGTGGCGCGAGCACCGAGGCCGCCAGGGTGGCGATGGCGAGACGATGAGGGATCGTGACCATGGGGGACCTCAGCTGCACACAGGGGCGATGTTGAGAAGGCGCACCAGGGACACGGTCGTGGTGAGGGTGTTCGCGGCACTCGACACCACCATGCTCTGGAAAGGCGCCACGACGGCGCCAGCGAGGTCGCCGACAAACCTGTTGAAGTCAGGCACCGGCGTACGAGGCTGGAACGCGTAGGACACCAGGATAATCGGGACCGCCGTGACCAACTGTCCCGAGCAGATCCGAAGCCTGGTGCGACCATCATCCGGCGCCACCGTCATGCGGGGATCGACCGCAACGGCTTCGACCCGGAGGCCATAGATCCGCAGGCGCGAGTCGATCGTCACGCGCCCCTCGGGCACGACCACGATCTCCCTTCGGCACCATCGAAACGGGTTCCGCCATGTGGGGCAGGGTACGTCCGTCTTGACGGTCACCGCGGACCAAAGCTTCCAGTCGACCAGCTCGGTGCGGCAGTCGTAATCGTCCGTGTGCTTCAGTTGGACCCGGGCGAAGGCGATGCCGCCCGTTCCGCGCAGCACTCCGCTCTCGATCTGAACGACGAGGTTAGCAGCTGCGGCCTCAAGATGGGCTGCGGCCTTCAGGCTCTGAAAATCCGGATGACCGATGCAACGCTGCTTGATCTCGACCGGGGTCGCCGCGCGGATGTCGATGTTGGTCGTCACCAGCCGGCCACTCCCACTGGGGTTGCGTGGTGTTCCGTGCGTAACGACCAGGTCGAGGACGGGTATGTCGACGCGGCCCGCTACCGAAAGGCTCGAGGTCTCGATCTGCCCAGCCACATAGCCGCTGCGGAAGGCGAGGCGTCCGCGCAGGTCCGTGTCGCTCCAGACATCAACGCAGATGTCGAGCGACCCGCCCGCGAGGGTGAAGGCCGTCCCCCGACCGACCCGCGCATCGGTCAGGTTGATACAAGTGTCCCGTACCTCGACGTCCTCCAGCCTGATGCCGCTGCCGGTCGCTGGGTTCCTGCCGAACCTCCCGGAGACAAGACCTGACCTGACCAGACGAGTGCCGGTTCCTGACCAGGCGATCTGCTCGGCCGATGTACCGCCCATCTCGGCTGGTACGCTCGACAGCCTCGCGGCTGAAATCTGCAGGCCCTTGATCTCGGCCCGTCCAATGCCGCGATCAAACACCGCAGACAGGCTGTCGAACCGCAGGCTCCCATTCTCGACGCTGATGTCGCCGACGGTGGCGGGCTTGCCGGCCTCGACGATGGCTTCGGCGGTTTCGATCGACAGCCGGCCGGTCTCCACGTCGACCTTGCCGCTGGACAGGTCCAGCGACAGGGTCGCTCTGGCGTCCAGCCTGGCCGGTGCCTTGAACACGACACCCTCCGGGGATCGGCCCAGGGACAGGCGGGGATCCAGTACCGTCGTCAGAGCGGGCGCGAACAGGACACGTCCCGTCGCACCGGCGCGTTTCACAACGACGGGTGTCTGGCTGACGAAACCGATGGCGAGAGAGGCGAACTGCGTGCTGCCTCCCAGAACGAGTGGTTCGTAGGTGACCATGCCCGAGGCGCTGAATCGCAGGTCGCCGGGCGCGATCTCGAGGCGCCAGGGCTCAACACCCGCCAGATCGAGGACAAACTCCCCTTTGAGGCGGAACTCCTCGAGTTTGCCTTCGGCAACGAGCCGCCCGCCGCCGGCGTCGTGGGTCACCTTACCCCCGGCTGCGGGGAGCTGCAGATCGACGGGAATGCGGATGGCCGTCCCGCGGGCAAGGCGGGTGCGAGCCATGTCCAGCAGTTGCATGGGCTGGAACCTTAGAGCACCCAGCCGGGTGGCATAGTCGGAGAGCCGACCCGTCAGGTGCTCTTGGTCTTCGCGCTGCTCGACCCTGAAGCTGGCCGAGGTGCCGCCGACTGGCGTCACGATGCCGTCCAGCCCGAGGCTCGTCAGTGCGCTGCTGCTGATCGTGTAAACGGCGGCGCCGGGCTGTGCGGCGAGGCTTAGCTCGCATGCGGCAGCCACCATGACCGAACGTTCCGCCAGGGTGGTTTGGCAGCCGGCGCTCGCCTCCAGCCCTTCGACCTTGGGCGAGCGCATGACCAGCACGTCAGCCGTGGGCGAAATGGGAGCCATGATCTTCGCGATTCTGGCGCTGCCCCTGTCCAGGGTCACGGCGTGAAGGCCGGATTCGAGGCGGGCACTGGCAAAGCCCATGGTGACCTTCTCGATCGCCATAGCGGTCTCGGCCCCGTGCCGTTCGATGGTCACCTGGCCGTTCTCCAGCACCGCATCGCCGAAGCGACCGCTTGGCAGCACGAGGTTCGGGAGGGTCTGGCGCGGCAGCCGTCCCGTGAGACGACCCTCCAGCAGTTCCGTGTCCGAGCCGTCCAAGGGCGTGACGATGGTAATGTTCTGTCGCCGCGACGACAGGTCCATGGGCAACGCTTCAGCACCTGGCTGCAGCGCGAGGCGTGCGCCACGAACCGTGCGCGCCCAGGACGTGATCTGGAGAGCCCCCTGTGGCTGAAGGCCCTCGACGATGGTCAAAGCCTCCCGGCTCTTGATCCAAGCCTTGCTACCCGCGAGGTCGAGCACGCCACCGAAGATCGGTGCCAGTCCGGAATGGACATGGCCGACCCGCAAGCTCAGCCCGCCCCGCGGAATGGTGATGCGGGGCGTGCCACGATTGCCGGGCATGGACGAGCGCGCCGACATGCGGATCGCCTCCAGGTCACCGCCCAGAAGCAGGTCGCCTGGCGTTTCCCGGCAGCTTGCGCCTGTGGTCTCTCGCGCGGGCTCACGCAGGAACTTGATGATGGGGCGGGGATGACCGGGCCGGCCGGTCCAGTCGACCACCCAATCCTCGTACTGGTCTGCGCCGCTCTGGATGACGCGCACCGTCCGCCGCGCTGACCGGGGAACATCGCCGATGCAGAGCGACCCGATCACGATGTCGAAACGTTCCGTCGCACCGACCGAGGTCCGCGGGGACGCCGCGACCGACGGAGCACCGCAGATCGGGACCAGCGCCATTGCTATCATCGCAAGACCAATGCCCGTTCGCCCCACCATGAGTTGCCTCCCCGGCCCGTCGACGGGGATACCCGCCCTCTCTCCAGGCTCTCGCCAAGCGGACGTGGTCGTCTGTGGGAAAGGTCACAGAACGTCGGGAGATGAACTGCGAGCTTGGACGGCATTGGGTTGAGCAGGGGGGCTCGGAGCGTGAGGGGGGGCGCGGTCAAGCTGCAGGCTTTCGAGGCAAAGCAGCGCCTTGGCGGCGTTGCAACCGGCATGACAAAGTCGCCTGCGTTCCGTAGCTTGGGGTTGAGCGGTCGTGGGGCGACGACGTACATGCCGGTGGGAACGAGAGACCTTCTTGCGGCCTATGCCAGCAGCGAACTCGCGTGGCGCGTCGGCGTCGTTCTGGTGGTCGACGTGGTGGAGTCTGTCAGGCTCACGGAGGTCTACCAGGGGCGCTTCGTCACGCAATGGCTGAACCTGCGCGGCCGGATCGAGGACGAGGCCATTCGCCCCGTCGGCGGGCGGCTCGTCAAATCCCTCGGCGATGGTGTCCTCGCTGCCTTCGACAATGTTCGCGCGGCCGTTTCGGCGGCACTGACAATCCTGCGGCTGACGCAGGGCCTGTCCTCGGACGAACCCGTCCTTGCCGTGAGGATGGGGCTCGAGGCGGGCGAGTTCCTTGCCGACGATCAGGACGTTTACGGAACGACCGCCAATCTGGCCGCGCGGCTGTGCGCCTTGGCTGATCCCGGCGGGATCGTGGTCTCGGCAGCGGTCCATGCAGGCCTCGTCGACGCTATCGATGCGGACATCGAGGATCTAGGTCCCTGTCATCTCAAGCATTTCGAGCGGCCCATCCATGCCTTCAGGCTCTCGCCACCGGGGAGCCGCACGCTGCTTCAGCCGGGAGGTCTTCGCCACGACCTCGTTCCGGCCGTCGCGGTGATCCCGTTCGTGGACGTCGAGGCGCACGGCGACACCCTGGTTCTTGGCGATGTGATCGCCGACACGATCATCCAGACGTTCTCCCGATCCCAGCACATGAACGTCATTTCCCGACTGTCCAGCGCGGTGTTTCGCTGGCGGCGTACGGGGTTGTCGGACATCGGCGATCAACTGGGCGCCAAGTATGTCGTGTCGGGCTCCTATGGGCGGCGCGGCGCAAACCTGCTGATCCGTATCGAGCTGGCAGAGACCCGTTCAGGACAGGTCATCCTGCAGGAGCGGCTGTCGCTCAACGCTTCGTCGCTGGTGACCGGCGACGCTCCTTCTCTCGCCGAATTCATGGCCTCTGCGATGCGCTCCATCATGGCGCGGGAGCTTGACCGAGCCCGGCGCCAGCCCATGCCATCGCTGGAGAGCTATTCTCTTCTCCTCGCGGCCATCGGCCTCATGCACAAGCCCTCGCATCGGGATTTCGATTATGGGCGGCTGTTGCTGGAGACGCTCGTCGAACGTCTGCCGCGCGAGAGCATGCCGAAGGCCTGGCTGGCGGTGTGGTACACGATCAAGGTTCAGCTCGGCCGATCGGAGGATCCCGAGGCCGATGGTTCGAAGGCCAATGAACTGGCGCTTCGTGCGCTGGATTTCGATCCTGAGAGTTCCCTGGCGCTGTCGGTCTGCGGGCTGATCCACACCAATTTTCTCAAGAGCTTCGATGCCGCCGAGCGATATCTCGATCTCGCCATCGCCTCAAACCCAAGCGACTCCCTGGCGATCCTCCACAAATCGGCGCTGTATCAGTTCACCGACCGCGGCAAGGCTGGCTACGGATTGAACCTGCATGCCCGTGCGCTGTCGCCCCGGGATCCCCACCGTTACTACTATGATGCGATCGCCGCTTCCTGCGCCTTCTCGGCCGGCGACTATGAACTCGCCCTGATGCACGCGACTGAATCCGCACGCTGCAATCGAGGCTATGCCTCGGCGGCGCGGGTGCGGGCGGCCTCGCTTTGGCAACTCGGCAGGCATGACGAAGCCCGCAGCGCTGCCGAAGACCTGCTCGCGATCCAGCCGAACCTCACGGTCACGCAATGGCTGCGGTGGTCACCCGCCGCCGATTTCGACGTCGGCAAACGATTGTCTCACGCACTCAAACAGGCGGGCGTGCCCGACTGATCCGACAGCTCAGCCAAGGGGAGAGCAACATGGCACAACTCAACGGGCTCAACGGGCTCAATGGCCTCAACGGGCTCAACGGCCTCAATGGTCTGAATGGACTGAACGGTCTCAACGGCCTGAACGGGCTCGCCATCGCGAATGGGCTTTCCGGCGCCGCTGGCGCCACGGCGGATCCCTCGGCGCTCCTGACCACCCACGATGGCATCGCTGGCTCCTGGCAGGCGCCTGCCACGTCACCGCGATGGCCCAGTTTCGATTCGGCTGACAACCTTCGCCTCTGGGGTGCCGCCTTTCGTGGACACGCTCTGGATGCCTCGCTGTTCACCGAACTCACCTTCGCAACCTCCGGCCCCGGCCCGTCCACGCTGACGCTGTTCCATGTCGAGCGCCGCAGCGGCACCGCGGGGATCGAATGCGATCATCTGCCCATTATTTCCATCCGTGCTCCCGGCCCACAGCAGTTCGGCGGCGAACAGCTGCGATTGACGGCGGGCTATGCTGCGCTGCGCATCGACCGCATCCACGAGATCGTTTCGCAGATCCCGATTCCCCTCGGCTTCATCGGCGCGATCGCCTTCCTGTCTGACGTGCGTACGCCGCGAACCATCGAACTACTGATGGCCGCTCACCGCTTTGCGGTCCTCGTCGAGATGCGGTTCAAACAGGCTTTCGCCACACCCAGACCAGCGGATTTCTCGCCGCAGATCCAGCCGGTCATTCCGACCCCGCTGCACGGCGCCTTCCCGAGCGGGCACGCCACGGAAATGTTCATCATGGCGCGCGTGCTCTCGACCCTCCTGGCCAGTGCGGGTGTCGATCACTATCGCGAGGGCCTGTGGAAGCAACAGCTGATGCGCCTCGCCTACCGCGTGGCCGTGAACCGCACGATCGCCGGCGTCCATTTTCCCGTCGACAGCGTCGCCGGCTGTGCACTGGGTCTGGCCTTGGGCGATTATCTTGTGGCTCGCTGCCAGAAGGCCGACCGTGTGTACCGCCAGCGGATTTTCGATGGCTCGGAGTTCACCGACGATGGCAATGACCAGCAGGACTTCGCCTGGGGGCTCGTGGACGACGCCTTCGCATCGCCGGCCAACAAGCTCGCTGGCCTGACAACTGGTGGCGAGCACACCGTTGCGCGCGCGCCGATGCTCGGATGGCTGTGGGACCAGGCGCTCGCCGAATGGCAGGGCGACGGCGCTCCTGCACCTGCGCCGCGGGGGTGAGTCATGGAATGGAGAACCGAAGGCCAGAGCCGGTTCCAGGGCCGCGCCATCACAATCGATCCCCTCGCCGATTGGCTGTTGGGCGATGCCGGCGCGCCTATTGCCGCCACCGTTCCATCGCCGGATGATCTGACGCCAGATCTCTCGTTGCGGGTCTTGATCCGCCTCGCGGAAGGCGTCACCGCGGCGGACCTCGCCACTTTTGCCGTGAACGGGGTTCGCCCGGCAGACGATGCCATCGTGTTCGGCGATGTGAAGGCGGCCACATGGAGGTCCAGCATCCTCATCGCGTCGACGTATCGCCAGGCCAAGGGTCACTGGGCCGGAGCCCGGTACTGCACGGCCCGTATCGCGCCGCAGGTGGTGAATTGGCTTGCCGATCATGATGTTCTCGCATCCTTCATCGACAGCCTGACGATATCGGTTCCACCGGAACCTCTCGTCATCCGTGCCGCCGGGACCCCTTTGGCCATGCAGGCGACGCCGCGCATCGCGGCCGGCAGTGTTCTGATGGGCCTCATCGACGATGGGCTTTGCCTGGCCTCAGACCGGTTTCGCAGCGCGAACGGTCAAACGCGCTCCGTCGGCCTCTGGTCGCAACAGTTCACGGCGGCCTCGCGGCCGCCGGGCTTCGACTACGGGCGGCTCATCACGCGGCGCGAGGTGAACACTGCCCTTGGATCATCCGGCGGCGACGAGGACGCGTTCTACCGGATCATCGGGTTGTATGACGCTGGCCTGCCGCAGACGACATGGTCCGCAGCCCGCACCACCCACGGGACGCATGTGATGGACATCGCCGCCGGCGCCGCGCCGGAGGGAGATGTTGCCGGATCGGACCTGCGCCCGATCGTATCGGTCCAGTTGCCGGATGTCGCGGTGGATGATGGTTCCGGTCATTCCCTCGGCTATTACCTGCTCGACGGTCTTCGCTTCATCGCCGCCATGGCCGAGCGTATGGCGGAGGGGACAGACGGTCCTCCCAACCCCGTCGTCGTGACCGTCAGCTACGGCAACATGGCAGGGCCCCACGATGGCAGCTCGGATGTCGAGCGAGCGATGGACGACCTCGTGAGGGGCTGGTCCGTGGCCTATCCCAGCGTTCCGTTCGTCATCGTCATGCCTTCGGGCAACAGCTATCTCGCCGACTGTCATGCGGCGCTGCCAGCCGACGGGTTCGAGCGCGATTTTCCGCAGTCCTTGACCTGGGAGATCCTGCCGGACGACGGCACTCCCAATCTCGTGCAGGTCTGGCTCCCCGACGGATTTGACGGTGTCTTCTCGCTGCAGGTGTCGACCCCGACGGGTCAGACAGTCGCTCTCTCGACCAAGGGCACCAGCTTCGCGGAACTCCGCGACGACAAGGGGCGGCTCGTCGCCCAGGCCATCTCCTGTCCGCCGTCCAAGGCGCGCAGCCGCCACCTCTTCCAGATCTGTGTCACCCGCACCGCCCCGGATGACGTTGGCGGGCCGGTGGCACCGCATGGGCGGTGGCGCCTCACCGCTGCGGCCAGCGGCATGCAGACGGGGACTCATGTCCATGCCTGGGTCCAGCGCGACGATCTCCCGCGGCGAACGGTTCGCAACGCCCGTCAGTCCCGGTTTGTCGATCCTTGCGGCGGGACGCGTGATCGACGGGTTCCGAACGAGGGGGCGGAGCACCGATGCCTCGTCGATGGCGCGGGGTCGCTCAACGCCATGGCGAGTGGCAGTAGCGTCGTCGTGGTGGCGGGCGCTTTCGTGCGCACCGACATGGCAGGCGGCGTTCCCGACATCGCGCCCTATTCCGGTGCCGGCTTCAAGGGCGAGGAGAACCGCGGGGTCGATCTGGCGGCCCCTTCCGAGGAATCGGTCGTCTTGGCCGGCATCAGGGCCGGCGGTGCGCGCAGCCGCAGCTCGGTCCGGCTCAACGGCACCAGCGTCGCGGCCCCATTCGTCGCGCGCCGGATCGCGGATCGCATCGAATCCTTCCGGCAAGCATCGCCAAAATCGGCGGCCGGCGGTCTCGTGTCGACCTTCGCAAGGCCCTCGAAGTCGGATGAGCGCCAGGGCTGGGGGATAATCCGACCAGCGGCCACCGACGACGACAACTCCGATCGTCATCCACTGCGATTCTGAGGCCGTCAGGACTCGGCCAGCCGCTCGAGGGCCGCCATGTCGATGATGGTGATCGTCTTGCGCCCGGTGCGCAGGATTCGGCGCGTCGCGAGGGCAGAGAGCTCCCGCGACACCGCTTCGCGATGCGTGGATGTGCGGGCCGCAATCTCGTAGTGCGTCGGGGCGGGCCGGATGTCGACTGCATTCAGCGTGGGATAGCCGTTCCGAGCGAGCCGGAGCAGCTCCCGTCGTATCCGCTGTGACGAGCGCAGCGTGCTGACCTCGAAAACCCGGCCGGAGAGGTCGCGCACCCGACCGGCAAGATGGATCGCGAGATTGAGTCCAAGCTGCGGATGGCGCAGGACGGCCTCCCGCAACGCCTCGGCCCGCATGGTGGCGAGCACGGACTCCTCGGCGGCCATCACATCGGCCGATCGTGGTCCTCCGTCGATCGCGGCCAGTTCACCGAAGAAGGCGCCCGGTCCGATTTCGACAAAGGCGACTTCATGTCCGTCGTCGGCGAAGGACCGTACCGAGAGACGCCCGGAGACGACCAGGAAGAGGTCGGTTGAACGATCATCCGCCGCGATGATCCGGCTGCCTTCGGCATAACGCCGGGGCGAGAAGGAGTGTCCGAGCTCGCGTTTCGCTTCAGCCGACAAGCCCACAAACAGCGCATTGTCCCGCAGATCCATCAACCGGCCCCCGACGGCTGCATTCGCCCTGTCATTGTCAGCGACGGACGTCATCTTCGCAAGTGTGGGCTAAATCACAGAAGCCACCCCACAACATTGGCCAAGCTCTGGATCGCCAAATTGGCTGTCTTGTCCAAGGGGGATCTGTGATGTCGTTGTCAGACAATACCGTTCTTTTTGCCGCTTTTTTCCTGTTGATCTTCAATGGGGCGACGATCGCCCTGATCGTCACAAGCCTTCGCCACGTCGTGTTCGCCGAGGTCCTCGGCGAGAAGGCGCCATCCAGGCAGCCGGCCGACAGGGGCGCGGCCGCAGGCGCAAACGCTGGGGGTGCAGCCTCTTCCGAGCCTGCTGCGGAGCCGGGCAGTTTCAGCCGTGTCGCCGGCTTCGTCGGCTCGGTCGTCATGGCAACCTTCTTCTGGGGGATCGCCAACGTGGTCCTTTTCCGGCTGATGGCCGGGGATGCCGGCGTTGCGCGCTTGCTCGACGGAATCCCGACCTTCCTGTTCGCCGGCTCGGCGATGTTCCTGCCCTACGCGGCCAACCAGCTCCGCGGCATGATCAATCCGTCCTCCTGAGGCGGCCCACACATCCTGAAAATCCATACCTGGCGTCGTGGAGGGCGATCCATGAGAAGGCTTACGCGTATTGTCGCGATCATTCCTGTTCTCATCTTGTTGGGGGCCTGCAGCACACTCCCGAACGCGGACGGCGTCGCGCGCTTCGGCAAGGCCGTGACCGCCTCCACGACGGTCATGGAAGACGCGATCGCCTTGAGCGCGCGGATCCAGATGCTGGACGAGGCTGAAATCCACGCCCAGAGCTTTGTTCGCGGCGGGCCGGTCGCCTTGTCCGTGGGCACCGTGCCTCTCCTGCCGAAGGAACAAATCGAACTTCGGTTGCAGCTGCTCTCGGCCCTCGGCGGATATGGCAAGGCGCTTGCCGATGCGGCCGACAACGGCAACGTCGCGAAGCTTGAAGCCGCAGCGGCGAAACTTGGTGGGGCGGCGACGTCGCTTGCGGCGGTGCTATCGCCAACAACGGCGCCGATTGCTGGGCCTGCCATCCGCCTGGTCTCGCGCGGCGTCGGCATTCTGCTCGGAAACGCCTATGCGGCAGAAATCCAGGCAGTCATTTCGGCTCGTGATGCTGATGTCAAGCAGGCGGCGACGCTCCTGCGGAGGAGCCTCGGTACGGTTCGCAGTGTCCTTCGCAGACAGCACGCTGTCTTTACCGACTCCCGTAGCGATAGCCTCAGCCTGATCCGGGGCGACCGCCGCATCGACCGCCTCCGGGCCTATGATGAATGGCGTCGCGCTCGCCAGGAGGTGGCCGAGATCTCGGCGGCCTTGGCGGCAGTCGATCGCTATGACCAGGTGCTTACCGCTCTGGAAGACTCCCACCACGCCCTCGCGACCGGAAAGCCTGACGGAGAACAACTGCTGCGTCGCTTTGTCGATCTTTCCGATGACATCGCAGCGCTCGCCACAGCCATCAGGAGGACCCCATGACCACGCCTCGGACTCTAATGTCGCGTATCGCCCGCGACAGGCTCGCGATCGCCGGCACCAGGGCATCTGTTCGGGCCGCCGCGCCGTTGACCATCGACCAGGCCATCGAAGCTCTCGACGCCGCCGGCGAGGTTCTGCGGCGGCTCAGCGAGGAGACCAATGATGCGCAGCTGCTCGCCCGCTACCATGCGGCGCAGCGGGCAATCCTGAAGGAAATCATCGCACTTGCGAAAATCGCTCTCTCCCAGCACGACGCTGAGTATCGCGTGCTGACCGCCAACTTCCGCAAGGCGAAGGACGATCTCGTGGCGGCCAAGACCAAGGCGAATGAACTGGCGGACAGGCTGAACCTGACCGCCGATGTTCTCGGCGCCATGACGAAGCTCATTTCCGCCATCGGCTGATCGCAGGCCTTCCGGCGCAGGCGACTGCCCCTGGGCGCGCGCGCCGGACTGTCGGCAGGAGATGACGAGGCGGGCAGGGCCTGTGGCAGATGGTTCTGCCCAGGCCCTGCACCGTCATGCCGCGCGGACGCGGTTGAGGAAATCGTCGACGACGGAGCGGGTGCTGACGACGTCCTGCGCCAGGGCGCCTGCAACGCTGGCGATGGCCCGCGAGGTCTCCTCGGTGCTGTCCACCCGGTGCAGCATCTCGTTGACCTGCCGGCCTGTGACGGCGGTGCCCTCGACGCTTGTCGCCGCGGCCTTGGCGATCTCGCCGAAGGCGGCCGTCTGCTCGTCGATCGAGGTGCGGATGATGCCGGTGGCCTGCACGTTGCCGGAGGTGGCGGTGGCGATCGAGTTGATGGCCTGGACCGTCTGGTTGGTGGCCTCCTGGATGGCGATGATCTTGGAGGAGATCTGCTCGGTGGCGCGCTTGGTCTGGGCGGCGAGCGCCTTCACCTCGCTGGCGACGACCGAGAAGCCCTTGCCGGCCTCGCCGGCGCGGGCCGCCTCGATCGTGGCATTGAGCGCCAGCAGGTTGGTCTGCTCGGCGATGGTGCCGATGAGCGTGATGACATTGGCGACGTCATTGGCGCTGTCCGACAGCTTCTGCACCTCCTGAACGGTGCCCTCGACGGTCGCGGCGGTCTTCTCGTAGGCGCCAGCCATGTCGGAGGCCTGGCGGCGGATCTCCTCGGCGGTGGCGGTCAGCTGGACGATGGCGGCGGCAATGGTCTGGGCCTGGGTGCCGGACTGGGCGGCGGCCTCGGAGGCGGCGCCAGCCTGGCTGCGGGCCTCGCCCATGCCGGCCGCAAGGCTCGCGGCGGTCGCATCGAGCTGATCGGCGCGGGTGGCCACCTGCGACACGGTGTGGGCGATGCGCTCGCGGAAGCTCTCGATGATCCCGCCGAGGGCCGTGGCGCGGTCGGCCTCGCGGATACGGTCGGCGGCCGTCTGGCCCTCGAGCCGCTGGCGCTCCTCGAGGCTGATCCTCAGGCCCTCGAGGCTGCGGGCGAGGCCGCCGCGCTCGTCGCGCAGGTCCTGATGCGGAATGGCGACGGCAACCTCGCCGGCCGCGAGCGTGCCGGCCGCGGCGCTGAGATCCGCCAGCGGCGAGACCTGCCGGCGCACCACCCACCACATGGCCAGCGCCGAGACGAGGGCAGCGATGACGCCGAGGATCGTCAGCGTCTGGTTGAACTCGGCGATGGAGCCCTGGACGCTGGCGAGCGACGAGCCGCTGGCGATGCCCCCGAGCACCGCGCCCGAGGGATCGACGATGGGCACCCAGCGGGTGAGGTAATCGATGCCGCCGACGCGGGTCGGGGCGACGACCGGCTGACGCGCCTCGAGCGCCGCCACGACCGGGCTGGCACGGTCGACCTGGACGCCGATGGCGCGGCTGCCGTCCTCACGTCGGGCGGTGGTGGACAGGCGGACATAGGAGCCGTCGTCACGGCGGCCGACAATGGTCGCGACGCCCGCCAGCGACTGGGCGATGCGGTCGACGACCTGATGCTGGCCGACGTCCATCGGCCCCTTCAGGATGATCTTGTTGACCAGGCCGTCGGAGGAGAACTCGCCGCGCGCGCCGGGGAAGCCGGTCTCGACGACAGCGAGAGCGAGACCGCTTGTGCGGGCAATCGACTCCTTGCGCAGGGACATCTTGGTCTCCGCGCTCTTGTTGATGGCGACGGCGGCGAAGACACCGAGGGAGGCGATGCTCACGACGATCGCCAGAGCGACGACCTTGCTGATCATTCCGAAGCGGATGCGCACGATGGAATCTCCATAAAGTGCGCGTGATTTTCGGGTCAAAGCGTTAACGAAGCTGGCATGGCTGGTATCTGGCAACCTGCGACAAATTGTCAAAGCTTGCAGCCAGCGCTTCAACCGGCCGCGGGCATGCCGCGTCGCCCGTGACAGGTTGCCGAATAACGAAAAACCCCGGCGAACCTTGGGGGTTCGCCGGGGTTTTGAATGGTGGGCGCGGCTGGGATCGAACCAGCGACCCCTACGATGTCAACGTAGTGCTCTCCCGCTGAGCTACGCGCCCGGTGCGGCCCGGGGGCCGCGGAAGCGAGGCGCACCGTATAGTGGGGATCGCGCGAGCGTGCAAGAGGCCCGCGGAGCCCAAAATCCGGTATCGCCGGGGCGGCCTCAGGCGGCCTGCTTCAGCATCTTCTCGACCTCGTTGACGAGGTCGCGCAGGTGGAAGGGCTTGGAGAGGATCTTGGCATCCTTCGGGGCCTGCGAATCCGGCTGAAGGGCCACGGCGGCGAAGCCGGTGATGAACATCACCTTGATGTCGGGGTCGAGTTCGGTGGCGCGGCGGGCGAGCTCGATGCCGTCCATCTCGGGCATGACGATGTCGGTGAGCAGGAGCTCGAAGGGCTCCTCGCGCAGGCGGTGATAGGCCGACAGACCATTGTCGAAATGGGCGACGTCGTAGCCGGCCGTCTGCAGCGCCTTCACCAGGAAGCGGCGCATGTCGTTGTCGTCTTCCGCCAGCAGAATCTTGCCCATGCCGAATGCGATCCTCAGTCCGTCCGTCGTCGGGAGAGCGGTGTAGCGAACCCGATCCCGGTTGTGGTCATCAAGCCGGAACTTGGTAAAGGCTTGGTGAACGGAACGCCCGAAATCGGCTTCGGCGGGCCGCCCCGCGGTGGCGGGGGTTCACAGGGCGGGCCTGCGCGCTAATGTGCAGACAAGGCCCAGTGACGGACGGATGATGACGGACCCGGCGATCTGCGACATCGAACCAGCCTTCGAGGCGCTCGAGCCGGTGGAGATGCGCGCGGCGGTGATCTTCAACTCGCCGCATTCGGGACGGGTCTATCCGCCGAACTTCCTCCGCCAGGTCAGGCTCGACATGGCGTTGCTCCGCCGATCCGAGGACACGGCGGTGGATTCGCTCTTCGCCGGCGTGGTCGAGCGGGGCATGCCGCTGATGCGGGTGCATTTCCCCCGCTCCATGGTGGATGTGAATCGCGAGCCCTACGAACTCGATCCCCGCATGTTCGACGGCCGCTTGCCGACCTTCGCCAATACCCGCTCCATGCGGGTGGCCGGCGGCCTCGGCACCATCCCGCGCGTCGTCGGCGAGGCGCAGGAGATCTATGCCCGCCGCCTGCCGGTGGACGAGGCGCTGATGCGCATCGAAACCCTCTACAAGCCCTATCACCGGGCGCTGCGGCGGCTTATCTCATCGACGCACCGCGCCTTCGGCGGTGCACTGCTGGTCGACTGCCATTCGATGCCGTCCATGGCGCCGGTGCGCGAGGACCGGCCGCGCGCTGACATGGTCATCGGTGATCGGTACGGCACGAGCTGCGCGCCGGCCGTGGGCGACCTCGTCGAGGCAGTGCTGCGCGAGCGCGGCTACAACGTGGTGCGCAACAAGCCCTATGCCGGCGGCTTCATCACCGAGCATTACGGCCAGCCGCAGACCGGCGTCCATGCGGTGCAGATCGAGATCAACCGCGCCCTCTACATGGATGAGCGCAGCTATCGGCTCACCGACCATTTCCCGCAGCTGCAGGCGGACATGATGGTGCTGGCCGAGGCCCTGGCGCGGCTGCCGCTCGAGCGCGGCAGCGACTGGCGCGTCGCGGCGGAATAGCCGGATCAGACCCCACAATTTTGCATGACGAGGGCCCGGAGGACCTCTTCGACCTCCTGAGGGGTTGTCATGATTCCGTCGTCCTGATCGCTCGATCAGGGTGCGGCGCACAAGGCCAGTCACCCATTTTTCGATTTTATACAGTTTGGCGCCGAACCTGACGTGGCGAGGAAACTTGCCTTAAATCGTTGATTTAAAGGATTTATGGCATCCCGGAAAAGAAAGAGGCCGCTCACTTTCGTGAGCGGCCCAAGTCTAGGGAGGAAACGCCCAAGGAGGGCTGCGGGGCATCGCAAGGCGATACCGCGCTGCAACAATATGCCTAGGGTCGCCGGAAAAGGCAAGAAGGCTGTCCCATTTTTTTGCGCGCCATAAGACAGCTTCGCGTCAGAGGCCGCGGCGGGGGTCGGGCGCCCGCAGGTAGGCGAGGGTGGCGCAGGCGAGCAGGACCGCCTGCAGCGTGAAAGCGACCTGGAAGGCGGCGAGCGGATAGACACTGGCGCCGCCCGCCACCGCCTTCACCGCGAGGCCGGTGACCCACTGGGTGGCGAAGCTGCCGCTCATCGTGCCCATGTTGATCAGCGACAGGCCACGCCCGGTGAGCTCGGGGGGAAAGAGCGCCTTGGAATGGGCGACGAGCACCGGCGTGAAGGCGCAGGAGAAGCCCAGCACCGCCATGAGGATCGCCGCAGCGAGCGTCGACGTGGAGCCGCCGAGGACAAGGCCGCCCACCAGCAGGAGCGAGAGTGCGGCGCCGGTGACGGCCACCGGCTTGTAGGCCCCCGCGAGCCGGTCGGCCGACCCCCAGGCCATCGTGCCGATGATCTGGGCCAGCGCCATCGCGAAGAGCACCTTGCCCTGCATGGCGAGGTCAGCGCCGTGGACATGGGCGAGATAGGGGCCACCCCAGAGGCCGATGATGAGGCCGAAGGTCGAATAGGTGGAGAAGGACATGAGGAAGAGCGGCACGAAGCCCCTGGTCCTCACCACCGCGCCGATGCCGGCGAAGGCCTCGCCGAGCGTTTCCCGTTTCGCGCCGGGGAGGCGGCCGGTCGCGGGGCCGCGGACCACAACGAGGATGGCGAGGAGCAGCACGGCGGAGACCGCCGCGGCGAGCAGGAAGGCGGAGCGCCAGCCCTGCGTCGCGGTCATCCAGCCCAGCGGCGCGGTAGCGATGAGCGTGCCGAGGCTCGAGAAGGCGATCTGGAAACCGGTGAGGCTGGCGAAGACGGCAGGGTCGAAGCTGCGCGCATAGACGACCAGCGGCGCCATGAAGAAGGTCGAGCAGCCGATGCCGAGCAGGAGGCGGCCGGCGACGAGGCCGGCCTGGCCGGTCGCGCCGGCAAAGACGAGCGCACCCGCCACGACGAAGAGCCCTGAGCCGAGCAGGGCGGTCCGCGGGCCCCAGCGGTCGATGACGATGCCGACGGGGATCTGGCAGAGCGCGAAGATCAGGAAGAAGGAGGAGGCAACGAGGCCGAGCTGGTCAGGATCGAGGTCGAGTTCGCCCGCGAGGGTGGTGGCGATGACACCGACCGAGTTGCGGAAGAACTGGCTCATCAGGGTGGCGGTGGCGAGCACGGCCACCAGGCCGACGAGCGCCGTGCCGATCACGCCCGAGCGGGGGGATGTCTGGTCCGTCACCTCGGGGGTTCCCTCTCTCGCCGGGCGGCGACACTGCCCGTCGTCTCTCTCAGCGGCAAGGCCCGCTGCGCAGCCCTGAACCCACCGCGGCGCATGCGGCAGGCCCTTCGCGCCGCGTCCCGCCCATTGCCGCGGCAGGGCGGCCTGCCTATAGGACGCGGACCCGGCCGCCAGAGAAGGACGCCCCCGTGAGCGCTGTCGATTTCGAGAGCTTCGTCCGTGATCTTGCCCGCCTGTCGGGAGAGGCCATCCTGCCCTTCTTCCGCTCCTCCATCGGGGTGGAGAACAAGGCCGGCCTCGGCGCCTTCGACCCCGTCACCGAGGGCGACCGCGCCGGCGAGGCGGTGATGCGCCAGCTCATCAAGCGCACCTTCCCCGCCCATGGCATTGTCGGCGAGGAATATGGCGCCGAGAACGCCGATGCCGAGCATGTGTGGATCCTCGATCCCATCGACGGCACCAAGGCCTTCATTGCCGGCATTCCGGTCTGGGGCACGCTGATCGGCCTCGCCCGCCAGGGCACGCCGATCTTCGGCATGATGCACCAGCCCTTCATCGGCGAGCGCTTCTGGGGCGATGGCGCCGCGGCGCGCTACGAGGGCCCGGCCGGCCAGCGCAGCCTTCGCACGCGCCCCTGCACCGGGCTCGATGCGGCGACCATCATGACCACCTCGCCGAAGCTCTTCGACGCCGAGACCAAGGGGCTCTATGACAAGGTCGAGGCGCGCTGCCGCACCTATCGCTACGGCGCCGACTGCTACGCCTATTGCATGCTGGCCGCCGGTCATGTCGACCTCGTGGTCGAGGCGGGCCTGAAGCCCTATGACATCGCCGCGCTGGTGCCGATCATCGAGGGCGCGGGCGGCATCGTCACCACCTGGGACGGCGGCGCTGCCAGCGGCGGCGGGCGCATCGTCGCGGCCGGCGACAAGCGCGTCCATGCCGAGGCGCTGGCGATCCTCAACGCTTGAGGCTCAGAGATAGGCCTGCTCGCCGGGAATGAAGGCGTCAAAGGCGGCCCAGAACTGGCTGCGGATGGCGTCGCGCTCCTGCAGCAGCTCGTGTTTCGCGCCTGGCACGACGACGCAGCCCACCGCCTTGGCGCGGCGGGCGAAATCCTCGACCGCCGGCGTGTCGACCAGCGGGTCAAGTGCCGCGCCCATCAGCAGCATGGGCTGGCGGATGTCGCGGGTATAGAGCGGATGGGCGAAGCGCTGGGTCACCGCGATGGCCTCGCGCAGCCAGCCGATGGTGGGTGCGCCGAGGCCGAGCCGTGCATCGGCGAGGGCATAGGCGGCGGTGCGGGCATAGCGCTCCGGGTCCTGCGTCACCGGATTGCCCTCGAAGGGCTTCAGCGCCATGGGCTTGGCCGAGCCGCCGGGAATGATCGCGCCGCCGAGGCCGGCGAGCGACAGGGCGCCGACCAAGAGACCGACCGCCTTGGGATGGCTGACCTGGCGCAGTTTCACCATGGGGGCGGTGAGCACCATGCGGTCGAACCAGGTGCGGCCGGCCTTGGCCGCCTCGATCAGGATGGCGCCGCCCATGGAATGGCCGAGCGCGAAGAAGGGCGGGCGGCAGTCGGGCAGGCCGATCAGGGTCATGACCGCCTCGAGGTCGCGCTGGTAATGGGCGAAGCGGCGGGCGTGGCCCTTGCGCCCATCCGACAGCAGCCGCCCCGAGCCGCCCTGGCCGCGCCAGTCGAAGGCGAGGACACCGAAGCCGCGCTCGCGCAGCTCCGGGATCACCTCGATATATTTCTCGATGAACTCGGCCCGCCCCTGGCAGATGACGACGGTGCCGCGCCGCGGCGCGCCGGTTGCCTCCCAGCGGGCATAGCGGATGGGGATGCTGTCCTCGGTGGTGATCGTCCCGGCGCGGACGCCGGGGGGGATCGGCCAGTCGGGAAGCGCGACGAGGTCCATCGGCGGGCGGGCTCACGAATCGGCGGCGGAAGCGATCAGGGCTCCCGTCCGCTTACCATGGCCGCGCCGGGCGGTCAGCGCAGGATGCGGGTGTCGCGCCCGGTATAGGGATCGCGCTCCCAGCCGGGCGGCGGCGGACGGCGCGGGCGATAGACCGGCTCCTCCTCGTAGTAGCGGACGGGCGGCGGCTCGTAGTAGCGCGGCGCTGGGCGATAGTACGGACGCTCCTCATAGACGCGCGGCGGGGCCCAGCCGCCGCCATAATAGCCTGGCCCGCAGGGACGGCGGATCCAGACGAGCCGCTGCTCGCCGGTGAAGGGGTCGATCTGGATCCGGCGGATGGGCGGGCCGCAATCCTGGACCTGGAGGAGGGGCCCCTCGAGCGGGGCAGGGACGGCCAACGGCATGGCTGCGGCCGTTGCGGCGCTGGCGGCGAGGATGAGGGTGGCGAGGCTTGGCGTCTTCATGGCGGTCCTCCCGGGACATGCGTGTGCAGTCTTGGCGATATCGACGCCTGCCGCAAGGTGAGACCGCCGCGGGCGGTCAGGGTGCCCCGTGCGGCTCGCGCGGCGCACGGCCGTTGCCGACGACACGCAGGCCGATGAGCTCACCATTCCGCGCATCCATGACAAGGCGAAGGCGCTGGCCGAAGCGGTCGGTGCCGTGGGTCAGGTAGGTGCTGCCGCGGCGCACCACCGGGTCGGTGACGGCATAGCCGCGCTGGGAGAGCCTGGCGGGAACGTCGGCGGCACTCATCTCCTGCGGGACGGGGCGACGGCGTCCAGCCTCATCGGCGCGGGCGAGGCCGCCCGCACAGGCGAGCAGCGCGACCGCGAGGGCGATGGTGGCAGAGGCCGCGACGATGCCGAGCACGGCCGGCGAGCGCGAGGCGAGGGTGGTGGAGGAGAGCCGCATGGCGGGACCCGTTCTGGATGACCCGCCGGGACAGGCGACGGGTCGATGATGGCGGGCACTCTGCCGCCTCCCGCCTGAACCCTCCCGGAAAGCGCCGTTCACCCGGCCTTCATGCGAAAAATTGCTCGGCGACCGCCCCCTTGCGCGGCCAAGGACCGCTTCCTAACTCTCCTTCTGTGCAGGCCCCAGGTGGCTGCACACCCAACCGGACCCGGCCGCAACAGGCGGGTTCCTCGTCGATCCGATGTCGCTTGAAGGAGGACATCCATGCGCCATTTCGACCTCGCCCCGCTCTATCGTTCGACCGTGGGCTTCGACCGTCTTTTCTCCATGCTCGACCAGGCCTCCGGCCTCGAAGGTCCGGCCCCGTCCTACCCGCCCTACAATATCGAGCGCACCGGCGAGAACGCCTATCGCATCTCGGTGGCGGTGGCGGGCTTCACCGACAAGGACATCTCCATCGAGGTCAAGGAGCAGGCGCTCACCATCCGCGGCGAGAAGGCCGTGGCCGAGGGTGAGGGCAAGCCCGACTATCTCCACCAGGGCATCGCCGCCCGCGCCTTCGATCGCCGCTTCCAGCTCGCCGACCATGTGCAGGTGAAGGGCGCGGTGCTCGACCACGGCCTCCTCCATGTCGATCTCGTCCGCGAGATCCCGGAGGCGATGAAGCCGCGGCAGATCCCGATCGGCGGCGGCAACGCTTCGCCGCGGGTGATCGAGGGTGCGGCCAGCCGCCAGGTGGCCTGATCCAGCCAGACCTGGATTCTGGCATCACCTGACGGCCGGGCCGCCCTCCAACGGCCCTTCCTGAGATGCGCGAACGCCCCGGTGAGGCATCACCGGGGCGTTTCGTCATGTCGGGGAGGGAGTGGGCGGCGCCCTCAGGGCCGGCTGCCGGGCGGCGGCGCCTCGCCATTGGGGCCGAGGAAGCGGCCGTCGATCAGCACGCCGTCGCTCTCGGGCCTCTGCGCGGTCTCGGTGGTCGGCGCTGCTGGCGCGGGCGGTGTTACCTGCGGCGGCTGGACGGCGACCGGCGGTTCGACCGCGGAACGGTCGGGCTGCGGAGCGGGTGTCGCGGCAGCCGGGGGAGCGGGCTCCACCGGCGGGGCGGTGACGGCGGGCGCCGGCGGCTCCACGGCCTGCGGCGCAGTGACCGCGGGCGGCGTGATCGGCTGCTGGGGCTCGACGCTGAGCGGCGGGGTCTGCGGAACCGGCACGGCGGCCGGCGGATCGACCCGGCGCGGCGGGACGGATGCCGCGGGCGGCGGTGCAACCGGTGCCTCGGCCGGGGGCGGGCTTGCCACCGGCGGCAGGGGCGGTGTTTCCGCCGGACGGTCGTCGAGGCCACGGCCGAGGTTCGGGCGCGGCTCTGGCACCGGCACGGCACGAGCGGTGATGTTGGGAGCCGGACGGGCCGGGCGCTCGGGCCTCTCGGGCCGCTCGAAGCCGTCGGGGTCGAGGCGGCCCTCGCGGATGGGCGGAGGGGCACGCACCGCGCCCTCGCGGCCAAAGCTCGGGCGTTCCTCCGGCCAGGCCGGCGGGGTGGAGAAGCGCGGCCCGGAGGGCTCGAGTTCGCGGATGTTGATCGGCGCGCCGGAATAGGCGTTGATCGTCACGCGGGCGCGCTGGCCCGCGCCGCCGACCGTTTCGACCACCCAGACGCGACCGGCAAGGCGCGGCCGGGAAATGGCGCGGTAGCCCATGGAGCGGGCGATGGCGACGGCTTCGGCGGGCGCGATGACGTCCTCGACCTCGGGCACGACATAGCGGCGGCGATAGACGGGCGGCTCGTCGTCATAGTCGTAGTAGCGCGGCCCCCAGCCGCCCCAGTACTGGACGGGCACAAGGTCGGACGTCGCGGTGGCGGGCGCGGCGAGGCGTGGACCTGCCAGTGGCGCTGCGGCCAGCGGGGCCGTCAGCAGCGCGCCGGTTGCGGCGATGATGGCGGCTGTGGCCGCCGTGATGAGACCGTGGCGCACGAAACGCGTCCTTCTCTTCCCCTCATGCCCCTCGCAACCTTTCGGCAAGGAGAACGGCGATTTCAGGGCGACATGCCGTGCCGGGTGAGGCGGACGCGTTGTGTGTCGTTACTCCGCCGCGAGCGGGCGGGCGGCCTTGGCGGCGATGGAGAGGAACCGTTCGATATCCGCCTCCGTCGTGGCGAAGGAGGTGACGAGGCGCATCATGCACTCGCCGGGACCGGCGCGCTCAGCCTCGGGCAGGCCCTTGTCGGACCAGGGATAGAAGACCGCGCCCTCCGCCTTCAGCGCGTCGACGATCTCCTGCCGGAAGATCGGAAAAAGGCCGTTGGCGTCAGGCTTGATCGGCAGACGGATGCCGGGAATGGCCGCAAGCCCCTCGGCGAGCCGTGCCGCGGCGGCATTGGCGTGGCGGGCGAGCTCCAGCCAATGGCCGCCGTCGAGAAAGGCCTCCATCTGGGCTGCGAGGAAGCGGTGCTTGGAGAGCAGGTGCCCGCCCCGCATCCGCCGGCGCACCATCTCATTCGCCTTGGCGGGTTCGAAATAGACCAGCGCCTCGCAGGCGATGGTGCCGCCCTTGGTGGTGCCGAAGGAGAGCACGTCCACGCCGGCCTTCCAGGTGATCTCCGCCGGCGTGCAGCCGAGGGCTGCCACCGCATTGGCGAAGCGGGCGCCGTCCATGTGGACGCCGAGGCCGTGGCGCCTTGCGATGGCGACGAGCTCCGTCACCTCGGCGACGGAATAGACCTGGCCGAGTTCGGTGGACTGGGTGATGGAGAGGGCGTGGATCGGCGCATTGTGCGGCACGCGACGGCCGAGGCCGGCAATGGTCGCCTCCAGCGCCTTCGCGGTGATCTTGGCGCCGCGGCCGGGAATGCCGACCAGCTTGGCGCCGCCGGTGAAGAATTCCGGCCCGCAGCACTCGTCCTCGATGACATGGCTCTCGTCGTGGCAGAGGACGATGCCCCAGGGCGGCGTCAGGGTGGATAGGGCGAGGCCATTCGCCGCCGTGCCGGTGGCGACCATGAACACCGCGACCTCGCGTTCGAAGAGATCGGCGAGCCGGCGCTCGACGGCCTTGGTGGCGTCGTCATTGCCATAGCCGAGCCGCGCTCCGCCATTGGCGGCGAGGATCGCCTGCATGACCTTGTCGGAGGCCCCGAGGCCGTTGTCGCTTGCGAAGAACATGGATCAGCTCTTGAAGAGGGGCGTGAAGTCGGACCAGTTCTCGACCTTGAACGCCCGTATGTCCCGCACACAGGTGCCGAACCACGGCAATGCGCGCAAGGCATCGACAGCGCGCATCAGATCCGCGAGGTCACCGGTCCGGGATACATAGACAGACCCCTGGACCCATTCGAAGCCGAGGCTGCCGAGGACCTGGTTGATGTCCTCATAAGCCTGGGGCACCCGGCGTGGGTAGGAAGCGCGCAACTCAGCGACGACGAGGTCGAAGGTGATGGCGAACACGCGCCCTACCGCTCCAGCGGATCGTCGAGAATGTCGGTGAGGGGATAGTCGACCGTCTCGCCCGTCGTGACGACGCGGACCTGCATGAGCAGCCCCTCGGAGGCGCTGACGGTGCCAACAGCGAGGATCTCATAGACCGGGCCGTAGAGCCCGAAGCGACGGCATGACCCCACCAGTGCAGCGGGGTCAATCCGGACATCGTCGGGCGATCGCACGGTGACGTTCATGCGCCGAGGATGCCCGAAGACAGGTGGTATGTCACGGGCGCTGGCGAAATCTGGGGTGTCCGCGCCCGGACCGCGAACGGCAGGTCCAAAAAAGCGATGCCCGGGATTGGCCCGGGCATCGGCTCTGAAAGCTTGTTGAATCGAAGCCTAGGGACGCCCCCGCCGCTCAGCGCGGCAGGGTGGTCGTGCCCATCAGGTCCTTGTCGATGGCGTGGGCGGCCTGGCGGCCTTCCCGGATCGCCCAGACGACGAGGCTCTGGCCGCGGCGCATGTCGCCGGCCGCGTAAACCTTCGCCACCGAGGTGCGGTAGTCGTTGGTGTTGGCGGCGACGTTCTTGCGCGCATCGAGGCCGACGGAGAGGCTCTCGACCATGCCCTCGTGGACCGGGTTGACGAAGCCCATGGCGAGCAGGACGAGATCGGCCTTCAGCTCGAACTCGGAGCCCGGCACCGGCTGCATCTTGTCGTCGACGCGGACACACCTGAGGCTCTTCACGCGGCCATTGGCGCCGGTGAATTCCGAGGTCATGACGGCGAAGTCACGCTCGGCGCCTTCCTCGTGGCTGGAGGAGGTGCGCAGCTTCAGCGGCCAGAGCGGCCAAACCATCCCCTTGTCCTCCTTCGTCGGAGGCTTCGGCATGATCTCGAGCTGGGTCACCGAGAGCGCGCCCTGGCGCACCGAGGTGCCGATGCAGTCCGAGCCGGTGTCGCCGCCGCCGATGACGACGACGTGCTTGCCGGAGGCGAGGATCGGCTCGTTGGTGCCGACGGGCTCGCCGGCGACGCGGCGGTTCTGCTGCGGCAGGAAGTCCATGGCGAAATGGACGCCATCAAGGTCGCGGCCGGGAACGGGCAGGTCGCGCGGCTTTTCCGCACCGCCGGAGAGCAGCACGGCATCATAGCCGTCGAGCAGCTCCTGCACGGGGCGGGTGACGCCGATATGCTCGTTGTAGTGGAAGGTGACGCCCTCGGCGTCCATTTGATGGATGCGGCGGTCGATGAGCCGCTTCTCCATCTTGAAGTCCGGAATGCCGTAGCGGAGGAGGCCGCCGGCCTTGGCGAACTTCTCGTAGACGTGGACGTCATGGCCGGCGCGGGCGAGCTGCTGCGCGGCGGCAAGGCCCGCCGGTCCCGAACCGATGACGGCGACCTTCTTGCCGGTCTTCACCTTGGCCGGCTCGGGCGTGATCCAGCCCTCGTTCCAGGCGCGGTCGACGATGGCGCATTCGATCGTCTTGATGGTGACCGGGGTGTCCTCGATGTTCAGCGTGCAGGCCGCCTCGCAGGGCGCGGGGCAGACGCGGCCGGTGAACTCGGGGAAATTGTTGGTGGAGTGGAGGTTGATCGACGCCTCACGCCAGCCGCCATTGTAGACGAGGTCGTTCCAGTCGGGGATCTGGTTATTGACCGGGCAGCCGTTGTGACAGAACGGAATGCCGCAATTCATGCAGCGCGCAGCCTGGTTGCGCGTGCCTTCCTCGCTCAGCGGGATGACGAATTCGCGGTAGTGGCGGATGCGGTCGCCTGCCGGCGCATAGCGCCGGTCCTGACGGTCGATCTCCAAGAAACCCGTGACCTTCCCCATCGTCTTACTCTCCTGCCAGCGCGAGCGGGCGCTGCTGGGCCTGTTCCATTTCCTGAAGCGCGCGGCGGTACTCGACCGGCATCACCTTCCTGAATTTCGGCAGCATCTCCGACCAGTTGTCGAGGATGTCCCTGGCGCGCTTGGAGCCCGTGTAGCGGGCGTGGTTGGCAATGAGCTGGTGCAGGCGCTCGGCGTCGAAGCGGCTCATGTCGCTCATCACGTCCACCCGGCCGTGGCTGTCGAGGCCGCCGGACTGGTGATAGACGCGCGACAGCAGCTCGTCCTCCTCCGGAACCGGCTCAAGCTCGACCATGGCGAGGTTGCAGCGGCGGGCGAAGTCGCCCTCCTCGTCGAGCACATAGGCGATGCCGCCGGACATGCCCGCCGCGAAGTTGCGGCCGGTCTGGCCGAGCACGACGACGACGCCGCCGGTCATGTATTCGCAGCCGTGGTCGCCGGTGCCCTCGACCACCGCGATGGCGCCCGAGTTGCGCACCGCGAAGCGCTCGCCGGCGACGCCACGGAAGTAGCATTCGCCCTCGATGGCGCCGTAGAGCACGGTGTTGCCGACGATGATCGAGTTGTCGACGTCGAGGCTGGTGGCCTCGGCGGCGGGATAGACGATCAGCTTGCCGCCCGAGAGGCCCTTGCCGACATAGTCATTGGCCTCGCCCTCGAGCTCCAGCGTGACGCCGCGGGCGACCCAGGCGCCGAAGCTCTGGCCGGCGGTGCCCTTCAGCTTCACGTGGATGGCGTCGTCGGTGAGGCCGGTATGGCCGAACTTCGCCGCGACCGCGCCCGACAGCATGGCGCCGACCGAGCGGTTGACGCTGCCGATGGCCGTCTCGATGACGACCGGCTTGCCCTCGTCGAGGGCGGGCTTGGCCGCCTCGATGAGCTTGCGGTCGAGCACCGCCTCGAGGTGATGGTTCTGCGTCTCGGAGTGATAGACGCCCACCTCGGCCGGGACATCGGGCTTGTGGAAGAGCCGCGAGAAATCGAGGCCCTTGGCCTTCCAGTGGTCGACGGCCTCGCGGCGGTCGAGCATCTGCATCTGGCCGACCATCTCGTCGATGGAGCGGTAGCCCATGGAGGCCATCAGCTCGCGCACTTCCTCGGCGACGAAGAAGAAGTAGTTGATGACGTGCTCGGGCTGGCCCTTGAAGCGCTTGCGCAGCACCGGATCCTGGGTGGCGACGCCAACCGGGCAGGTGTTGAGATGGCACTTGCGCATCATGATGCAGCCGGCGGCGATCAGCGGCGCGGTGGCGAAGCCGAACTCGTCGGCACCCAGCAGCGCGCCCACGACCACGTCACGGCCGGTGCGCAGGCCGCCATCGACCTGCACCGCGATGCGCGAGCGCAGGCGGTTCAGCACCAGGGTCTGGTGGGTCTCGGCGAGGCCGATCTCCCACGGCGAGCCCGTGTGCTTGATGGAGGTGAGCGGCGAGGCGCCGGTGCCGCCCTCGAAGCCGGAGATCGTCACATGGTCGGCGCGCGCCTTGGCGACGCCCGCGGCAACGGTGCCGACGCCGACCTCGGAGACGAGCTTCACCGAGACGTCGGCCCGGGGGTTGACGTTCTTCAGGTCGTAGATGAGCTGCGCCAGATCCTCGATCGAGTAGATGTCGTGGTGCGGCGGCGGCGAGATGAGGCCGACGCCCGGCGTCGAGTGACGCACCTTGGCGATGACCGCATCGACCTTGTGGCCGGGCAGCTGGCCGCCCTCGCCGGGCTTGGCGCCCTGGGCCATCTTGATCTGCATGACGTCGGAATTGACGAGGTATTCCGTCGTCACGCCGAAGCGGCCGGAGGCCACCTGCTTGATGGCCGAGCGCATGGAGCGCCCGTCCGGCAGGGGCTGGAAGCGCTCGGATTCCTCGCCGCCCTCGCCGGTGTTCGACTTGGCGCCAATGGCGTTCATGGCGAGCGCCAGGTTGGTGTGGGCCTCGCGCGAGATCGAGCCATAGGACATGGCGCCGGTGGCGAAGCGCTTGACGATGCTCGCCGCCGGCTCGACCTCGTCGAGCGGCACGGCCTTGCGGCCCACCTCCTCGGCGGTCTTGATGCGGAACAGGCCGCGGATGGTCTGCAGCCGGCTCGCCTGCTCGTTCACGAGGCGGGCGAACTCGCGGTAGCGGTCCTGGCTGTTGCCGCGCACGGCGTGCTGGAGGGCGGCCACCGTCTCCGGCGACCAGACATGGTCCTCGCCGCGGATGCGGTAGGCATATTCGCCACCGACCTCGAGGCTCGTGAGCAGGGTCGGATCATCAGAGAAGGCGCCGGTGTGACGCGACACCGTCTCCTCGGCGACCTCGGGCAGGCCGACGCCGCCGATGCGGGTGGCGGTGCCGGTGAAGTACTGCGCCACGAAGTCGTCGCCGAGGCCGACGGCGTCGAAGATCTGCGCACCGCAATAGGACTGGTAGGTGGAGATGCCCATCTTGGACATCACCTTCATGATGCCCTTGCCGATCGACTTGATGAAGCGCTTCACCACCTCGTGGGCGTCCACCTCCGGCGGCAGCTGGCCCTTCTCGTGCAGCTCCTCGAGGGTCTCGAAGGCGAGATAGGGGTTGATCGCCTCGGCGCCATAGCCGGCGAGGCAGCAGAAGTGATGCACCTCGCGCGCCTCACCGGTCTCCACGACGAGGCCGGCGGCGGTGCGCAGGCCCTTGCGGATCAGGTGATGGTGCACGGCGGCGGTGGCGAGCAGCGCCGGGATCGGGATGCGGTCCGGGCCGACCATGCGGTCGGACAGGATGATGATGTTGTAGCGGCCGTGGACGGCAGCCTCGGCGCGGTCGCAGAGCAGCTGCAGGGCTTCCGCCATGCCGGCGGCGCCCTTGGCGGCCGGATAGGTGATGTCGAGGGTCTTCGTGTCGAAGGAATCCTCGCGATGGCCGATGCAGCGGATCTTCTCCAGGTCCTCGTTGGTGAGGATCGGCTGGCGGACCTCTAGGCGCTTGCGGCGCGAGGTGCCGTCGAGGTCGAACAGGTTCGGCCGCGGCCCGATGAAGGAGACGAGGCTCATGACGAGCTCCTCGCGGATCGGATCGATCGGCGGGTTCGTCACCTGGGCGAAGTTCTGCTTGAAGTAGGTGTAGAGCAGCTTCGACTTGGAGGAGAGGGCGGAGATGGGCGTGTCGGTGCCCATCGAACCGACGGCCTCCTGGCCGGTCGTCGCCATCGGCTCGAGGAGGATCTTCACGTCCTCCTGAGTGTAGCCGAAGGCCTGCTGCTTATCGAGAAGCGGCACGTCGGTGCGCGAGGCGCGCGGCTCCACCGGCGGCAGGTCCTCAAGGATCAGCTGCGAGCGCTCCAGCCACTCCTTGTAGGGGTTGGAGGCGGCGAGCTGCGCCTTGATCTCCTCGTCGGAGATGATGCGGCCCTCGGCGAGGTCGACGAGGAGCATCTTGCCGGGCTGGAGGCGCCACTTGCGGACGATGTCGCTCTCCGGAACGGGCAGAACGCCCATCTCGGAGGCCATGATGATGCGGTCGTCCTTGGTGACGAACCAGCGGGCGGGGCGCAGGCCGTTGCGGTCCAGCGTCGCGCCGATCTGGCGGCCATCGGTGAAGGCGATGGAGGCCGGGCCGTCCCAGGGCTCCATGATCGCCGCATGGTACTCGTAGAAGGCGCGGCGCTGCTCATCCATGAGCTTGTTGCCGGCCCAGGCCTCGGGCACCAGCATCATCACCGCATGGGCGAGCGAGTAGCCGCCCTGGACGAGGAATTCCAGCGCGTTGTCGAAGCAGGCGGTGTCCGACTGGCCCTCGTAGGAGATCGGCCAGAGCTTGGAGATGTCGTTGCCGAAGAGCTCGGAATCGACGCTCGCCTGGCGGGCCGCCATCCAGTTGACGTTGCCGCGCAGCGTGTTGATCTCGCCGTTATGGGCGACCATCCGGTAGGGATGGGCGAGCGACCAGGCCGGGAAGGTGTTGGTCGAGAAGCGCTGGTGCACGAGGGCGAGGGCGCTCTCGAAGCTCGGATCGTGCAGGTCCGGATAGTAGGAGCCGAGCTGGTCGGCCAGGAACATGCCCTTGTAGACGATGGTCCGGCACGACAGCGACACCGGGTAATAGCCCTTGGTGCGCGGGTCGTTCAGGTCATAGACGAGGTTGGAGATGACCTTGCGCAGCACGAAGAGGCGGCGCTCGAACTCCTCCTCGCTCTCCACGCCCGGGCCGCGGGCGACGAAGATCTGCTTGTGCAGCGGCTCGGTCGGCTTGACGCTCTCGCCCAGCGAGGCGTTGTCGGTCGGCACGTCGCGCCAGCCGAGCAGCACCTGGCCCTCGTCGGCGACGACCTTCTCGATGGCCTCGCGCACGATGGCCTGTCCGGCCGGGTCGCGCGGGAAGAAAATGAAGCCGACGGCGTAATGGCCGGGCTCGGGCAGGGAGAAGCCGAGCTTCGCCGCTTCCTTGCGGAAGAAGGCGTCCGGGATCTGGACGAGCATGCCGGCGCCGTCGCCGGCGCGCGGGTCGGCGCCGACAGCGCCGCGATGCTCGAGGTTGAGCAGGATCTGGATGCCGTCCTGGACGATCTTGTGGGACTTGCGACCCTTCATGTCGGCGATGAAGCCAACGCCGCAGGCGTCCTTCTCGTTGCGCGGGTCATAAAGACCCTGCGCTTCCGGCAGGCCCGGATCGATCACGGCACGCGTGCGGTTTTTGGTGACGGCGGGCGTATTGGCTTTCGTGGCGCGGCCCATGCCCGCCTCGACCCCCAGACCCGACATCGCACCAAAAGGCTGCGTGCTCATCATCCACCTCAATTGCGGCCGGAGCCGCGGTTCGTGCCCTCACCGTGACACAGGAAGCCGGCGCGAGCGACGGGACCATCCCGCCACCGACCGGCATGCAGATTCGGGGCCCTTTTCGTCCTCCCCGGAGCCCCTTGATCGGGGTCTTGACGGATAGGGCAGCGATGCTGACCTTTCTCCGGCCGTTATTTGACAGATTTCAAACAGCGACACAAGCGCCATTACGTGCCGCAAGGCGGCCCGGGATCACCTTTATTGCCAACGCTTGCGCAAAGGCATCCCAAAGGCAACGGATAGGGCCTCCGGGACGCAACTTTATGACCGTCAGGGCGACCGGGCTGTCGGGCCCGCCGCCGGCGCTACGGCGGCCTCCGCCGGGCGCGGCCAGCGGAAGTCGTCGATGCGACCGGTCATCGGGACGGGGGCCTCGCCCCGGACCAGGACGGAGGCGGCGGCGCTGCCTGCCGGACGGGCGCCACTTCCCCCCGCGAGTTGGCCGCCGGCGGGGGCGGCGCTCGGCGCGGTGGTGCCCTGGGGCAGCGCCGGGTTGCCATGCAGCACGAAGACCGGGCCGATGGCGGGACGCGGTGGCGCAGCGGGCACAGGCGTCCCCGGCGCGACCGTTCCGGGGGCCGTCGCCTCGGGTCCGCCCGCAGGCGGTGCAGGCGCCCCCGGATCGGTGCCCGGCGGCAGGGCCGGCGTGATGCGGCCGACGAGATCGCGGCGCAGTTCCTGTTCGAGGAAGAGGGCGAGCTTGCGCGCACCCGCAATGGTGAAATGGACGCCGTCGGCGGTTCTCAGGCGGCGGATCTGGCCGGCGAAGTCGGGGCCGAACTGCGTGTAATTGCCATGTTCGTCGACGAAGCCGTTCCAGACGTCGACGAAGGTGACGCCGTTGCGCTCGGCCCGCTCCTTGTAGATCGTGTTGAGGAGCTGCATGTGGGTCGACAGGCGCTGGCCGCGCAGCGGCGGCACGCCGACCCAGTAGACCGGCACGCCGCGCGCCTTCATCGCCTGCATCACCTGGTCGACGCGCTCGGCATAGAGGCCGCGCCAGCGCTCGTCCTCGGGGTCCACCGTCTCGCGTTCGAGACGGATGGCCTGACGGTCATTGGAGCCGAGCAGCATCACGACGAAGTCGATCTTGGCGATGCCGGCGAAAGTTTCCGGCACGGCCTTGGTCCAGTCGAGGACATCTGGCCTTGTCAGGCCGGAGGCGAGCCGGCTGCGGTCGATGATGCCAAGCTCGGGCACGTCCTCGAAGGCGGGCCCTAGGCCATAGGCGAGCCATTCCCCGAGATTGTCGCCGAGGACGAGGACGAAGGTGGTCGGCGCGCTGCCCTCCGTCGCCGGGCCGCGGGCCGTGGTGGCCGCGGGCGGGCGGATGGACTCGGCCGGGCGGGCGGCGCGCGGCGCCTGGCGCGAGCCCTGAGGGATCGACAGGATGCGCGGGCGCTGGTCACGCGGGGCGAGGAGGTGGGGGTAGCGATCGTCGACATAGGGCGCCTGCGCGCCGGCCGGCACCGCCGCGAAGGCGGCGATGGCGAGGCAGGCCAGCAGCAGGAGATGTCGAAGGATGGTCACCGGCAGGTCCGTCTGGTTCGAGGGACCGCCAGTCTAGCATCGGCCCGTCCGATGGGGACAAGTTTCAGTGTCCGGCGAGATGCCACCTGGCTTTGCGGCGGAATCTATCCCCGGTTCAGCCGCCGCGGCGCAGGCGCTGGAGCAGGGCGGCGGTGGGGAAACCGTCGGCCGGCATCCCGGCGCGCTGCTGGAAGCGCTGCAGCGCCTCGCGGGTTCCCGCCCCGAGCTTGCCGTCGACCGTGCCGGTATAGAGCCCGACCTGGCTCAGGCGCTGCTGCAGCTCGACCCGCTCCTGCTGGGTCAGCGGTCGCTCGGCCGTCGGCCAGGGCCGCACGAAGCCGCCGCCGCCGCGCAGCCGGTCGGCGAGATGGCCGACCGCCATCGCGTAGTTTTCGGAGTTGTTGTATTTCATGATGACCCGGAAATTCGGGAGCATCAGGAAGGCCGGACCGGCGGCGCCGCCCGGCAGATGCAGGAAGGCCTGGTCGCCGCGGCGCGGAAAGCCCTGGCCGCCGACGCGGCGCACGCCGCGGGCCTCCCACTGGGCGATGGCCTGCGGCCGGTCGCGGCCGGCAAGCGCCAGATCGAGGCCGGCGGGCACCGTCACCTCGTAACCCCAGCCCTGGCCGGTCTGCCAGCCTTCGGCGCGCAGCAGGTTGCCGGTCGACATCAGCGCATCCGGCACCGAACCGACGAGGTCGATCCGCTGTGAACCGCTCGCCGAGCGCGCCGCGCGGAGGAAGGTCGAGGGCATGAACTGGGTATGGCCGAAGGCGCCGGCCCAGGAGCCGCGGAAGGCGGCGGGGCTGACATGGCCCTGGTGGAGGATCTGCAGCGCCGCGACGAATTCGCCGCGGAAGAAGTCCTGGCGGCGGCCGTAGCAGGCGAGGGTGGCTGTGGCGCGGACCACGCTGGTATTGCCCTTGGACTTGCCGAAGCTCGTCTCGATACCCCAGATCGCCGCGATGATGTGCTTGTCGACGCCGGTCTCCTGCTGGGCCCGGTCGAAGGCGGCGCGATGGACCTGCAGCATGCGGCGGCCCTCGGCGATGCGGTTCGCCGCGACGAGGCCGTTGATATAGTCCCAGGGCTGGCGGGAGAATTCCGGCTGGCGGTCCAGCAGAGCGAGGATGGAATTGTCGGGGCTGAGGCCGGCGGTCGCCTCGGCGAAGACCTGGGGCAGGACGCCGCGCGAGCGGGCCTGCTGCTCGAGGCCGCGCAGGCAGTCCTGGAAGCTGCCCTGCGCCGCGGCGGGCGCAGCCGACAGGACGGCCAGGGCGAGTGCCGCGCCGAGAGTTTCGCGTCCCAAGGTTCCGCGTCGTTTCGTGTCGATCGTCATGCCAAGCGCCTCCGGTGCGGAACGGGCAGCTCCAGGCTCCAAGGAAAACAACGCTTACGCTGAACGAAGAGTTAAGCGCGGCCCGCCGATGCCGTCCATGGGTCAGTCGCGGGCGAGGCGGATATCGACCTCCGCCGCGACGAAGCGCCACTCTTCGGTGGCCCGGAGGCGGGAGAGCATGGCGTCGAAGGCCGGCTCCGCCTCGGGCGAAAATTCGAACCAGGTGAGGAAGTCAAAGGGGCCGCCGAGCTCGCGGCAATGGTGCAGCCGGCGGGCGATGGCGGGGAGATAATCCATGCCGATGGCGGTATGGCGAGAGCGCTCCTCGAAGATGGCGCGCCGCTCGTCCTGCGCCAAGGCCCACCAGTCCGGGTTCTTGGTGATCGGGATCAGAGCGGCGCGGGTGGCGGCCGGGCGCCCAAGGCCCTGCTGGCGCGCGGCGAGGCCGTCGGTCTCGGCGCGGGTCGCGTAGCGGGCGTTGCTGGTGCTGCCGGTCAGCGTCCAGAGGCCAGGCGGCGGGGCCTCGCCGCTCGTCACCGACAGCCGCGCCGCCGCTGCCAGCGGAGGACCGGCGACCGGATGGATCGCGAGGATGTGCCAGTCGCCGCTGGCGCCGGCCGTGAAGGAGACGGGGATCGGGCGGGTCATGGTTCCCGTCGATACAAGCCGCGTGCCAGCTTATGCCTCAGCCGCGCCGCAGCCTTTCGAGGAAGGCGCGGTCGGCCTCGCCGCTCTGCGGCATGCCGAACCGGCCCTGCATGGTGCGGACCGCCTGCTTCGACTTGTCGCCGAGGATGCCGTCGACGTCCCCGAGATCGAAACCGAGGCGGTTCAGCCGCGTCTGGATCTCCTCGCGGTCGGCGTGGGTGAGGCCACCTTCGCCGGGCGGCCAGGGCTTGGAGAAGCGGCCGGCGCCACGAATGCGGTCGCCGAGATGGGCGACGGCGAGGGCGTAGGAATCGGCGTTGTTGTAGCGCTTGATGACGTTGAAGTTGGAGCTCAGCAGCAGGTGCGGACCGCCTTCGCCGGCCGGCTTCCACAAGGTCGCCTCGGCGCCGCCGGCGAGCGAGCCCTCGCCGATGCGCCGCACGCCGGACGCCGCCCAGCTGTCGAAGCTCTTGCGCTGGCCGCGGGTGCCGGGAAGGCCCGGGGCGTGGACCTCCATGCCCCAGGGCACGCCAGGTTGCCAGCCGTTGCGGCGCAGGTAATTGGCCGCCGAGCCCATAGCGTCAGGGATCGAGGTCCAGATGTCGCGGCGCCCGTCGCCGGTGAAGTCCACGGCGAAGGCATGGAAGCTCGTCGGCATGAACTGGACATGGCCCATGGCGCCGGCCCAGGAGCCGATCATGTTCTGCGGCGTCGTGTCGCCGGACTGCAGGATGCGCAGGGCGGCGATCAGCTCGCGGCGAAAGAAGTCGACGCGCCGGCCGGCGGCGGCGAGCGTCGCCATGGCCTGGATCACGTAGTGCTCGCCGCGGGACGTTCCGTAGGAGGTCTCGTTGCCCCAGATGGAACAGATGATCTCGCCGGGCACGCCATAGCGCGCCTGGACCGCCTGGAAGGTGCCGCCATGCTCGCGAATGGCGGCCCGGCCGTTGGTGACGCGCTTGTTGGAGGCGCGCACGTCGACATAGTCACCGAGGGTCCGCCGGAATTCCGGCTGGCGCTGCGACAGCTCGATCACCCGCGGATTGGGCTGCACGCCGGCAAAGGCGCGGTCGAAGGTGGCGCGCGAGACGCCGGCCGAGGACGCAGCGGGCCAGAGGCCGGCGACGAAGCTCTCGAAGGACTGGGCCTCCGCCGGACCAACCAGGCCGGGGGCCGCGAGGGTTGCAAGGCCTGCGAGGGTGGCGCGGCGGGTCAGGAGGATGGGTGGGCGAGCGAACATGGCGGCGGAGCCTCGACAAGCGGGGAGCGCGGACTGATTCGCACCAGAAGGTAGCGCGGATGTGGCGGCGATGCGCGGGGCTCGCCGGTTTGCCTCGCCTCAGTTGCCGGCGGCGCGGCGCGGCAAGGGTCCCAGCGGATCGCTGCTGCAGACGCGGTTCCGGCCAGCGATCTTGGCAAGGTAAAGCCGGCGGTCGGCGATGGCGACTAGCTCTTCGAGCGGCAGGCTGCTGCCCGGCAGGCGCACCGCCACGCCGAAGCTGCCGGTCACGGTGAGGTCCGGGGCGGTGGGGACGACAACCTGTTCAAGCGCCCGGCGCAGGGCCTCGGCGCTGGCCATCGCCCGCGCCTCGTCGCCGGGAAGAAGCACGATGAACTCCTCGCCGCCATGGCGGCCGAAAGCGGCGTCGGGACCGAGGCTGCGGCCCAGCGTTTCGGCGATGGCACGCAGCACGTCGTCGCCGACGCCATGGCCATGGCCGTCATTGATCGCCTTGAAGTGGTCGATGTCGAAGAGGATCACGGACATGGGGCCGCCGCCGGCATCCGATGCGGCGAAGGCATGGTCGGCCGCCTCCTGCAGGGCGCGGCGGTTGAGCAGGCCGGTCAGCATGTCGGTGCGCGACAGGTGGCGCAGGCGCTCGGAGAGGCGCATCTGCTCCTCCTCGAGCTCGAGGCGGCGGCGCTGCTGCAGGCGCAGCATCTCCAGGCCCTCGAACATGGCGCGGACCTCGGCGCTGGCCGAATGCTGCTGCGGCGGGTCGGAGAGGTCGCCATTGGCGATGCGCAGCACCTGCCGGTGGGCGGTCATCAGCGGACGGAACAGGCCATCGCGGAAGACCAGGGCGATGGCGACGATGGCGAGAACGGCGACCGTGGTGAGCAGCAGCGAGGCCAGCACCATCAATTGGGATTGGTGGCTCAGCTTCTCGATGGTCTGGCGGGAGGCGGTCGCGACGCGGTCGCGCAGCTCCTCGACCGGCCTCATGCCCGGCACGTAGAGGCGGGTGAAGGTGTCGGCATCGGGCCGCGGCTCGGTGGTGCCAAGGGCGGCGATCCGCTCCGCGTAGGGCAGGGCGCCGCGGAAATAGGTGTCCTCGACGGTCGCAACCGCCTGCTCGATGCCACTGCCGGGCAGGAAAGCGGCGGCATAGTTGCGCAGGGCCGAGCGCAGCATGTCGATCCGGGCGCGGGTCGTGGCGATGGCGGCATCGAGGCGGGGATGGATGGCCGCGTCGCTGGTGAGCTTCATGACCACGAAGGAGCCGAGCCGGCCGGTCTCCTCGCGCAGGGCGCCAGCTACCGTGTTGATGATGATGTCGGAGGCGAGCTCGGAGGCTTCCAGCACCGCGTCGTGGCCGAGGCCTTCCCGGAGCCTTGCGGCCGTGTCGGCGGCGGCAAACATGGCCTCGATGGCCTGGCGGGTCGGGGCGCCGCCGCGATAGGCGGCCGGACGGGCGATGACGGCATCCACCGCGGCGCGGCCAGCGGCGAGGTCGTCGCGCAGCTGGCGGGCGATCTGGGCGAGGGCCAGGGAGCGGGTGTCCCGACCGATCTGCGCCTCGGCAACAGCGATGTCGCGATCATTCAGTGCCCTGCGGGCGGCCAGCGCGGCGGTGAGAGCGGCGCGATCCTCCTCGCGGCCGCCCATGGCGCTGTTGGCCGGGCCACGCTCGGCGGAGACGGAGGTGGCGGCGATCAGCGAGGCATGGAAGCGCTGCAACTGCTCGCCGGCACGGCGATAGCGCATGTGGTCGGAGAAGTTGGCATGGAGCGACAGGATTCCCAGGGCCAGGCAGGCTGCAGCCGCCACGACCCCACCGAGCCACTGGAGATGCTGGATGCGGATGACCAAACCGAGGGAACCTAAATCACACGTCGTCCGTGCGGTAGCATGTCAGGCGCTAAGCAATCCTGAACGTGACTCCCGGTCAACCACCCTTGCGAGGGATGCGCTGCGCGTCGCCTCGCCTTTCATTTTCCCCTTTTCGGGCCTATGAGAGGCCCGTCCCGGCCACGCCCGCGCGCGTCGCAGGACACTCCGACCCGTTCCCGCTAGACTGCCGGACCGAATCGCAAGGCTCGCGCGGGCGCGCCCGTCGCGCGCCTCAAGGAGAGATCGAGGCTCATGGCCGAACCCGCCCGTACCGACGTCAACGAAGCCGATTATGGCGCCGACAGCATCAAGGTCCTCAAGGGTCTCGACGCCGTCCGCAAGCGCCCCGGTATGTATATCGGCGACACCGATGACGGCTCGGGCCTCCACCACATGGTCTACGAAGTCGTCGACAACGCCATCGACGAGGCGCTGGCCGGCCACGCGACGGAAGTGACCGTCACCCTCAACGCCGACAATTCGGTGACCGTCACCGACAACGGCCGCGGCATTCCGACCGACCTTCACCCGACCGAGGGCATTTCGGCGGCCGAGGTCATCATGACCCAGCTCCATGCCGGCGGTAAGTTCGACCAGAACTCCTACAAGGTCTCCGGCGGCCTCCACGGCGTCGGCGTCTCGGTGGTCAACGCCCTGTCGACCTGGCTGAAGCTGCACATCTGGCGCAGCGGCAAGGAGCATTTCGTCGAGTTCCGCCATGGCGACCCGGTGGCGCCGCTGGTCGAGGTCGGCCCGGCCAACGGCAAGCGCGGCACCGCCGTGACCTTCCTCGCCTCCACCGACACCTTCACCATGGTGGAATATGATTTCGCCACGCTGGAGCACCGGCTGCGCGAGCTCGCCTTCCTCAATTCCGGCGTGCGCATCATCCTCACCGATCGCCGGCACGTGGAGGAGAAGCGCGTCGAGCTGTTCTACGAGGGCGGTGTCGAGGCCTTCGTGCGCTATCTCGACCGCAACAAGACGCCGCTGGTGCCGAACCCGATCATGCTCAAGGCGGAGCGCGACGGCATCACCGTCGAGGTCGCGCTGTGGTGGAACGACAGCTACCACGAGAACGTGCTGTGCTTCACCAACAACATCCCCCAGCGCGACGGCGGCACCCATCTCGCCGGCTTCCGCGGTGCGCTGACCCGGCAGGTGACGAACTATGCCGAGTCCTCCGGCGTCACCAAGAAGGAGAAGGTCGACCTCACCGGCGACGATTGCCGCGAGGGCCTGACCTCGATCATCTCGGTGAAGGTGCCGGACCCGAAATTCTCCTCCCAGACCAAGGACAAGCTGGTCTCGTCGGAAGTTCGCCCGGTGGTCGAGAGCATCGTCAACGAGGCGCTCTCCACCTGGTTCGAGGAACATCCGGCCGAGGGCAAGGCCATCGTTCAGAAGGTCGCGGAAGCCGCCGCGGCGCGCGAGGCCGCCCGCAAGGCGCGCGAGCTCACCCGCCGCAAGACGGCCCTCGACGTCGCCTCGCTCCCCGGCAAGCTCGCCGACTGCCAGGAGCGCGACCCCGCCAAGTCCGAACTCTTCATCGTCGAGGGTGACTCGGCCGGCGGTTCCGCCAAGCAGGGCCGCGACCGCGCCTTCCAGGCGGTGCTGCCTCTGCGCGGCAAGATCCTCAACGTCGAACGCGCCCGCTTCGACAAGATGCTGTCGTCGGAAATGATCGGCACGCTGATCATGGCGCTCGGCACCGGCATCGGCCGCGACGAGTTCAACATCGAGAAGCTGCGCTACCACAAGATCATCCTGATGACGGATGCCGACGTCGACGGCTCCCACATCCGGACCCTGCTGCTGACCTTCTTCTTCCGGCAGATGCCGGAGATCATCGAGCGCGGCCACATCTTCATCGCCCAGCCGCCGCTCTACAAGGTCAGCCGCGGCAAGAGCGAGACCTATATCAAGAACGAGCGGGCGCTCGACGACTACCTGATCTCCGGTGGCATCGAGGACAGCCTCCTCGCGCTCGGCTCGGGCGAGATCTGCGCCGGACCGGACCTTGCCGCCATCGTCGAGGAGGCGCGGCAGGTGAAGAACCTGATCGCCACCGTCCATTCCCGCTACAATCCCGCCGTGGTCGAGCAGGCGGCCATTGCCGGCGCGCTCAACCCGGAGCTTGCCCGCGATCCCGCCCGCGCCGGTGCCATCGCCACCGAGATCGCCCGCCGGCTCGACGCCATTTCCGACGAGATCGAGCGCGGCTGGGAGGGCAGCTTCGACGGTGAGCGCTACCTGTTCTCGCGCACGGTGCGCGGCGTGAAGGAAGTCGCCATGCTCGACGGTGCGCTGCTCTCCTCGCTGGAGGCGCGCAAGCTCGACGAATATTCGGCCCGCCTCAGCGCCGTCTATGACAAGCCCGCCGCCTTCCGCCGCAAGTCCGGCGAGGAGCTGGTGGCCGGGCCCATGACGCTGTTCGAACTCGTTCGCGACGCCGGCGCCCATGGCATCAAGCTGCAGCGCTACAAAGGCCTTGGCGAGATGAACGCCGAGCAGCTCTGGGAGACGACGCTCGACCGCAACGCCCGCTCGCTCCTCCAGGTGAAGATCAAGGAGGTCGACGAGGCCGACGACATCTTCGTCAAGCTGATGGGCGATGTGGTGGAGCCGCGCCGCGAGTTCATCCAGGAGAACGCGCTGAGCGCGACGGTCGACGCCTGAGGCTTGGCGTCATCGGTGGCCCACTCGCCGGCCGGGTGTGGTCAGGGCTTCCACAAGCGGCGGCGAATGGCGTCGACGACATTCGAATAGTCGTCGGTCCAGGTGCGCACGCTGGCGGAGGCCTCGACCCGTCGCCAGGTCGGATCATCGGCGAGTTGACCGAGGCCCCGTGGTGACCGCGCGACAATGGCGACCTCGGCCTTTGCGAAGAGGGTGACATCGGGATCGCCGATGTCGTTCCGGTCAGCCTTGGCCGCCGTCACCATGCCGTTGGCCTTGGCAGAGGCGGCCACCACCGAGGCGAGCTCCATGCTGCGGTTGGTGATGTTGAAGAGCAGCGCGCCATCGGGTGCCAGCTTGGCGCCATAGCCCGCCAGCGCCTCCGCCGTCAGAAGATGAACCGGGACGGCGTTGGAGCTGAACGCATCCAGGATGATGAGATCGTAGGCCTGGGGTTCGTCGGCCAGGGTCAGCCGGCCATCGCCCGTGACGACGCGTGCGCCGGGTGTGCAGACGGAGAGCGACCGGAAAAGGCGCTGGTCCTGCGCGATCTTCACGACGACGGGATCGATCTCGAAGAAGACCCAGTCTTCGCCAGGCCTGGCGTGACAGGCGAGGGAGCCCATGCCGAGGCCGACCACGGCCACGCGGCCGATACGGCCGCCGCGGTGCGCGCGGACTGCTTCGATGGCCTCGCTATAGGGACCGCCCCGGTAGAAATAGCTGACCGGCTCCGGCCGGTCCCGGACCACGCTCCCATCGGCATTTCTGACCCGCTCGGCGCCGTGAACGGTGGTGCCATGGACAAGAAAACGGCCATTGCCCGATGTCGTTTCCGTCACTTTGTGAACGGCGAAGAAGGAGCGCTCGCGGGCGAGCGGCGCGTTCAGGGTGTCGAGAGTCTGGGCCGTGGCCGCCAGCAGGGCCGTGCCCACGAGCAGAGCGACCGGCCGCCCACGGCTCAGCGCCATGACACCGCCCAGGAGCAGGACGGCCAGGAGGAAGCCCCAGACCGGAACCGCGGCCAGGGTTCCTTTCAGGACGACCGGGCTCAGGGCGAAGGCGGCGAGGGCGAGAGCACCGAACATCAGGCGCGTCGCGCCGAGGGCGGCAAGGCCCTTCATGACCCCGGGCCGGCACAGCACGGTGGCGACGAGCAGGATCGGATATTCCAGCAGGGTCGAGAACAGCAGCGGCGCGGCAAGGCTTGCGAAGGCTCCGCCCAGCACGCCGCCGAGCGAGAGAAGAACGTAGAACTCCGTCAGGCGGGCGACCGGTGGACGGCGGCGATAGAGTTCGCCGTGGCACACCATCGTCGCGATGAAGAAGAAGCCGATGTGCAGGGCCGCGGCGAGCAGCCAGGGCACACGTGCGCCGAGCACGTGGGAGATGAGCAGGACGGCGAGCAAGGCCGGCTGCATGGCGAGCATCGTGGTGTGGAGGCGTTCGGCGCCGTCGCGGAATGCCAGAACGAAGGTCAGCAGGAAGATCGCCAGCGGCACGATCCACAGGAGCGGCACGGCTGCGACATCCGTCGTGACATGGGCCGTGACAGCGACGAGCAGGCCGGACGGAACCGCCGACAGGCCGATCCAGGCTGTGCGTTCGCTCCAGCCGACGGGTGCGGTGGCCAGCTGTTGCGCCTGGGTGGCCGCGGTCCGGGGCGAGGCCAGGAGCATGGCGCCGCACAGGCCGATGACGGCGCCGAGCCCGGCGAATCCGATCGACCAGAACCCCGACTGCACGTTCAGCGGCAGCAGCGGCTCGACGACGAAGGGATAGGCGATCAGCGCCATGAAGGAGCCGAGATTGGAGGCGCCATAGAGGAAATAGGGGTCGGCGGCGGCGCCATGGCCGGTGCGCGCGAACCAGGCCTGCAGCAGCGGTCCATTGGCAGAGACGGCGAAGAACGGCAGTCCCACCGACACGGCGAAAAGGCCGAGCAACCAGAATGCTTCACCCTCCACGGGCGGCCTGCCCCATCCGGGCGCAAGGCTGATCGGCAGGGCGAGGCTGGCGACGAGGACGATCAGCGCCAGATGAACCGCGACCGCATGCCGCGGCGCCAGCCAGCGGGTGAGGCCATGGGCATAGAGATAGCCCAGCAGCAGCACGGCCTGGAAGAACACCATCGCCACGGACCAGACGCCCGGCGCGCCGCCAAGCTTGGGCAGAACCATCTTGGTGAAGAGGGGCTGCACGCTGAAGAGCAGGAATGCCGAGAGGAAGATGCCCAGCGCGAAGACGGGAAGAGCGAGCCGCGCGACAGTGGCGCGCCGTCCATCCAGACCGGACGCCATGGTGGGTTCAAGGGACGACATTCGGGCGCCTCGTTCGCGATCAGCGCGCGATGGTGCCTGCCGTGCCTTAAGGCCGGGTTACGTAGAGTTGCCTGGGACATGGGACGGGGATGGGGCTCGGCGCATTGTGCCCGCCGCACATCAATCCGGCGCGATGCCACCCTCCTGCAGCACCTTCGCCCAGCGCGGGATCTCGCGGGCGACGAGGCTGCCAAGGACCTCGCCGCCGCGTTCGGCCGGCGCGGGCAGGACGAAGCCGAGCTCGAGCAACCGCGCCTGCACGCCGGGATCGGCCAGCGCGGCATCCATGGCGGCCGACAGCCGGTCGCGGATGGCCGGCGGCAGACCCCGCGGTGCGAAGAGCCCGTTCCAGGTGGAGACCTCGAAGCCCGGCAGCCCGCTTTCGGCTGCGGTCGGAACGGCAGGGATGATGCCGACGCGTTCGCGGGTCGCCACCGCAAGGGCCTTCACGCTCCCCGCATTGATCTGGGCGATGGCGCCGCTGAGCGAGATGCAGCTGAAATCCGCATGGCCGCCGACAAGGTCGCTCATGGCCTGTGACCCGCCGCGATAGGCAACCCGCACCGCGCGGGTGCCCATCAGGCCATGCAGCAGCGTGCAGAAGGTATGGGTCGGTGACCCGACGCCAATATGGGCCTCCGACAATCCCTCCGGGCGAGAGCGCAGCACCGCCTTCAGGTCGGTGAGCGTCGTGCCGGTAAAGTCGCGACGGGCGACCACCACCGCCGGCACCGACGCGGTGAGGCCGATGGGGGTGAAATCCGCCTGCGGCTGATAGCCGAGGCTGCGATAGTGCGAGACGGCCACCGCATGGGTGCCCATATTGCCCATGATCAGCGTGTGCCCGTCGGGCGTAGCCCGCGCCACGCGGCGTGCAGCGAGGGTGCCGGCGGCCCCCGCGTCGTTCTCGATTAGCACCGGGCGGCCGAGCGTCTTGGCGAGATGTTCGCCGATGATGCGCGACAGCGTGTCGTTGGTGCCACCGGCCGCATAGGGCACGACGAGGGTGATCGCCCGCTGCGGGTAATCGGCGGCAGCGGGGCCGGCGAGGGCAGCGCCAGCAAGGCCGGTGGCGAGGCATGCGATCAAGGTTGAGGGCTTCATGGTGCGTCCTCCGCCGGGCCGCATGGTGCGGCCTCATTTGTTCACAGGTCGATGTTGTGGTTTTGCGATCCGGCGGTCCATGATCGAATTCGGCGTCATCGATACCGGATCGGGTATGGACTGGCTGGATCATCACCTCCTCAGGCAGTTCCTCGTCGTGGCGGAGGAAGGCCAGGTCTCGCGGGCCGCTGCCAGGCTCGGCATCGAGCAGCCGCCGCTCAGCCGCGCGCTGCAGAAGCTCGAGGCGCGGGTCGGGGCGCGGCTGCTGGTGCGGCGCCCGCGCGGCGTCGAGCTGACGGAGGCTGGCCGCATCTTCAGGGACGGCGCCCTGCGGCTTCTCCTGGAGGCGGAACGGCTCGCCGAGACGACGCGGCAGACCGCGCGTGGCGAGCGGGGACGGCTGGTCATCGGCGTCACCGCGACCAGCGCCCTCCACGCCGCGCTGCAGGACCGGCTCGGGCGATTCCAGGCGCGCTATCCGGACGTGGCGCTGACGCTGCAGGAGGGACAAAGCGCGCAACTCATCGACGCCTTGCGGGGCGCGATGCTCGACGCGGCCTTCCTGTGGACGCCGCCCGTCGACGGACTTTGGACCAGCGAGATGACCAGCGAACCGCTGGTCGCCGCCGTGCCGGCTGCGATGGCGCAGCGTCTTGATGCCGGACCCATCCGGATTGCCGCCCTCGCCGATGCGACCTTCATCGTCTATGGGCGGCGCGACGGCTTCGGCCTCTTCGCCGCGACGATCGCGGCCTGCCACCGCGCTGGCTTTTCACCGCGTTTCGGTGCTGAGGCGCCGCGCCTCAGTGCTGCCGTCGCGATGGTTGGCCTCGGCCTCGGGGTTGTCCTCCTGCCGCAGACCCTGCGCATGATCGCCCATCCCGGCGTCGTCTATCTCTCCTTCGCGCCGGATGAAGGCCTGACGACGGAACTGCGCCTTGTCATGCCGCTCCAGCCGAGCGGCGAGGCGGCGGCCAAGTTCCGCCGCTTCATCACGGCCGTTCCGGCGAGCCCCTGACCGGCCCGACATTGTCAGCCGCAGCGCCCGCGGCTCCACTGGCTTGAGGTGGCGGCCGGTGACGCCCGTTGGCGGCATCCGTTGGCAGGGGCGGGCCCGACCCTTATGCTCTGAGGCGATCGTTCCCACGCCAAGGACACCGTGATCGATGGCGCGGCGCGTGAACAATGCTCACGGGAGCCCCCTTGGCCGTCGTCTCGATCCTCGCCATCGGCTCTGTCGACTATGCGCTGGCAGCGAGAGAGGCGGTGCTTTCCGCGCTTCACCATTCGGATTTCCCGATCGTCGTGACCTGTGATCGGTCGACGCGGCATCTCGTTCCCGACCATTCGCGGGTGACGACGCATCTCGTGGATTTCACCAGACTTGACCAGCGTGAAGACCTGTTTCTCGCCAAGTTCGCGGCCTGGGACGCGGCCCTGACGCTGTTTCCCTCATCCCTGATGCTGCATCTCGATGCCGACGCGGTGCTGACGCGGCCGCTCGCGGAAGCGGATCTGGACCAGGGGCTGGGCGATGCAGGGATCGGCATGGCCGAGCAATCGCGGACACTGGGTGCGAGCCCCATGGCGCGGTCGGACCTCTTTTCGCATTACGTCGACCACACGCTGCGGCACCTCGCCCCCGAGCGGGAGGCGCCTCCCCTGGAGACGTTCCGTTCGTTCAACAGTGGTGTCGTGCTGTTTCGCCCGGAGGCGCTGGCGACGTTTCTGGTCTGGGCATCATCGGTACGTCAGCGCCTGCACAAGGCTCCGTCTTCGCCAAGGACGATGCTCGCCGATCAGGACTATCTGCAGGTCTGGGGCAACGTGATCGATCCGGGCAGCGTCACCACGCTTCCCTGGGAGTGGAACCACTGCCCGCTGTGGGATGAGCAGTTTCCCGATCCAGGGGCACGTATCGTCCACCTCAGCAATTTCTGCGAGGGGCCGACGCCCGAAACCCGCGACCACCTGAGCCTGCTGCGGGGCGGTGATGCGGCCTGCCCGTCGCCGCGCCATGGGGATCTCACCTTCGTGGTCGTCTCCCATCATTCCGCGGCTCTCCTGAGAACCGCTCTCGATGCGGCGTCACGCCTCGGCCACGTGATCGTCGTCGACAATGCCTCCGAGGACGCCTCGCGGGAGATCGCGCTGCGGGCCGGCGCTTCGCTTGTCGCCAACGCGGCCAATCTCGGCTTCGCGATCGCCGCCAACCAGGGGGCAGCCGCGGCGTCGACGCGCTGGATCTGCTTCCTGAACCCCGACTGTTTCGTCCGGGCCTCCGCCGTGGACATGGCTGTCGCGGCGCTTGCCGACGATCCGCAGCAGATCGTCGTTCCCATCCTTGTGGACTGGCACGGTCATCGCGCGAGCGGCAGGCAATGGGGCTACACGCGCACCAAGCTCGCGGCCGATCTGATGGAAACGGCCGAACTCCACCGGGTCTCGCGGATGCTCAGGTCAGCACCGTGGATCGACGACCGGTCCTGGGCCTGGCCGCTCGGGACCTGCCTGTTCGTCGAGCGGGACACGTTCCAGGCGCTTGGCGGGTTCGACGAAAGCTACTTCTGCTACATGGAGGATGTCGAACTGGGGCTGCGGGCGGCCCGCGCCCAGGTCGCCATTCGCCTCCTCGACACGGAGGTTCTGCACCTGGGGCAGAAGGGGACGAGCCTGGATGAGCCGGCGCGTCGCGATCTTCTTGAACATGCGCGGCGGCAATATGGACTGACCCATTACGGCGCCCTGTTCGTGCACGGGCTGCGCCTCGTCCGGCGTCTCGCCCATCAGGTGGACCGGACGTTGCACGGCCTCAAGAGCCTTTCCCGTGGAGAGGCCCGATGAACCTCTACGTGCTCCCCGGCCACGGCATCTATGGCGGGATCAAAGTGGGCTTCCAGTTCGCCTCGATCCTCGCCACGATGGGCGTGCGGATCGCAGTCGCTACCCCGGGCGGGCTTGCACCGACATGGTTCGAAAGCGCGATGGCCGTGGTCGATCGCGACAGCAGTATCGCGCAACTGACCGACCAGGACGTCGCGGTCTTTTCCCTTCCGCACGACTATGCCCTTCTGAAAAGGACACCGGCGAGGCTGGTTTTCCACTGCCAGGGAACCGACCCGCTCATCGGTCCCATCGTCGACGATCCGGATGTCGTCATGCTCGCCTGCTGGCCGCAGGCGGCAGCCTACATGCGCGCGCGAGGACGCGAGCCCATCGATGTCGGCCTTCACGTCTCCGACGTGTTCCACTATGGCGGCACGCCGAAGAAGCCGGCGTGCGTCGCCTATATGCCGCGCCGCGGCTCTGACCTTGCGGAGGCCTGCCGGAGGCATGTCCCGTCCCTCACCTTCGTGCCGATCGAGAACCAGCATGAGCGAGACGCCGCGCGGATCATGAAGGAGTGCACCTACTTCCTCGCGACATCCGAAGGCGAATGGTTCGGTCTGCCGGCGCTGGAGGCCATGGCGGCGGGCGCGGTGGTCGTTTCGGTCCGGGTTCCCACAGGTCCACACTATCTCGACCATGGCCGTAACGGCATGGTGGCTGCAGCGGATGCCCTGCCTTCGGCGCTGGCGTCCATCAGCGCCGACGCCCAGGCCCTCCTGCGCCATCGTGTTCTGCTCGGTGGCATGGCGACAGCGAGCCGCTATACCCTCGGTCATCAGCGGTCGCTTGTGGAAGCCGCGATGGGCCGTGGATTGCGTGAGGCGCTCTCGTGGAGTTGACGGTCGTCATCCCCTCCTTCGGCCTCGATGCCCTGCTGAGGACATGCCTCGCCAGTCTGGCTTCGAGCCTTCAGGTGGCGGCGATCGACGACGTGCGGGTCGTCGTGGCCGATAATGGTTCGAGCAACCCCTACCGCGTCGAGCACCTGGGAGGTGACAGGCTCGAGATCCTTCGCCTTGATCAGCGCACATCCTTTGCGCGGGCGTGCAACATGGCTGCGCGATCGGCACCCGCCCGTCGCTACCTCTTCCTGAACAATGATGTGCTTCTGCATCCCCAGGCGATTGCCGACGTGGTCGGCACCATGGACGCGGTGCGCAATGCCGGCATATGCGGGGCTCGCCTGGTCTTTCCCGACGACAGGATCCAGCACTGCGGCGTCAAGATGGATGACGGCCCGATCGGCCCCTATCACGAGTTCGCCGGGTAGCCGACGGCGCGTGTGAGCCGTGCGATCCGCGACTTTCCTGCGGTAACGGGCGCCGTCCTGCTCATCGATGGTCAGCTGTTCGATGAGCTTGCAGGCTTCGACGAGATATATCCCTTCGGCTACGAGGACCTCGATCTTTGTCTGCGTGCCGGGCAAAAGGGTGCGCGGATCACCTGCGCGCAAGCGATCGACTCCCTTCATTTCGAATCGACGAGCAATCGCGATCCCGGGCGCCATGACCTGAGCCGGCAACAGTTCTGGCTGCGGTGGCAGGGGCGCCATACACGGGTGGGGAGCTGGCAACCGCCATGAGCGCATCGCTGGACCTGTCGCTGATCGTCCATACGCGTAATCGCCGGGACATGCTTCACCCGCTGCTGCGGTCCACCGCGTTCATCGGCGAGCGCATCATCGTGGACATGGCCAGCGACGACGGCAGTGCCGATCTGTGCGAGCAGGCCGGCTGCCGCGTGATCCGCATTCCTGCCGAGCCGTTCGTCGATGAACTGCGCAACCGCTACCTGCCTCTGGCGACGCGAGGCTGGACCCTGCTTCTCGATTCCGACGAGTATCTCTCGGCCGACGCAGAGGGGCTGATCGGCACGCTGATCGCGACGGCCGGCGATCGCATCGACGCCTATGGGATCCCCCGCTTCAACTATATCGGCGCCGACAGGCTCCCTGCACCGGGATGGTATCCGGACCATCAGATCAGGCTGTTCCGGACGGGTGTCATCGCTTTCCAGAAGGGCCACCACCAGCGTCCCGTGGTCCTGTCGGGAGACGAGCGCCTCGCACTGGTCGACCCCTCGGGCGGCCTGCACATTCATCACCAGAATTATCGCGACCTCAGGGAGTTCATCGCGCGGCAGCTCGACTACGCCCTGACCGATGACTACGAGGGCGAACGGGACCTGAGGCTCTATCTCTCGGAGGCCTACGAGGCGATGGAACGGGGCCTCGGCGACCACGAGCGGTCGGACCTGGACGCCGCGCTTGCCATTGTCATGGCCTGGGATCGCGTCGTCCGCGGGGTCATCCACTGGGAGGCCAGCGGCAGGACGACGGAACTCACGCGGGCCTTCAGCCTCCCCCTGGTGGTCGAACAGGGGCCGGCCTTTGTCGCGCTGGAACAGCGCGTCCGGGACTTTGAAAACTCGACCAGCTGGCGCGTGACGGCCCCCCTGAGGCGCTTGTCGATGTGGCTGCGCTCCATCCGGCAGCGCTAGGCCTCGCGGTTGTTCCGAACGGGCCGGATACCGTCAGCCGCAGCGCACGCGGCTCCACCGGCTTGGGGTGGCGGTCGGTAACGCCGCCGGCGGGGCATGTTCATTGAAAGCCTTTTCGCCCGATCTGCTGTCGCAACGACTTCAGGAATTCGGCGACGACGGGAATGGCGTTCCGGCCTGGCGGCAGGAGCGCAAAAATGTCGACGTTGCCCATCACCAGCCTCGGCAGAACGGGGACCAGTGAGCCCCGCGCGACAAAGTCCGCGGCAAGGAAGGTGGGCAGGACGCTGAACCCCGCGCCACCTGCCGAGATGGTGCAAGCCGCTTCCGGATCGTTCACGGTGCAGCAGACCTTCACCCGTTGCGATAGGACGTCATCGCCGTCCCTGAGGTTCAGGACAGCCTCGTCGGTGTGATCGTTCGACACCTGCACGAATGGCAGGTTGGCCAAATCGTCGCATGTCGTCACGCGCGCTGCCAAAGCTGGCGGCGCATAGAGGCCAAGTGTCGCAGACGCGAGCCTGCTGGTGATGAGATAGGGCTCGCTGGGCTGGCCGATCCGGATGGCCAGGTCGACATTGTCGCGCAGCGGATCAATCCGGGAATTGTCGAAGCGGACGACGGCGGTCACATGCTCACGCTCCGCCAGGAAACGTCCAAGGAAGGGCGAGAGGACCAGCTTGCCGAAGAGGAACGGTGAGACGATCCGCAACAAGCCCTGGGTCGGTCCCATCGCCGCTTTCGCTAGCGAACGGGCCTCGGACAGGGCAATTCCCATGGTTTTGGATGGTCCGCGAAGGACTTCTCCGGCCTGAGTCAGACGCAGTTTGCGGCCGAAGCGATCGAAGAGCGGCACCCCGACTGCCGCTTCAAGACGAATGAGACGTCGGCTCACCGTCGCCTTGGGCAATCCAAGCCTTCTGGCTGCGGCAGAGAGGCCCCCCTCCGAGATGATGGCGTCGAACAGAACAAGGTCATCGGCGTCCATCATCGTTCCGCTTGTGGGACATACTATCGCTAGTTCGGTCCCTTTTTGAAACATAGGCGGCGCGTATCATCAAGTCTCGCACTGCAGCAAAGGCTCGCTCCCGATGATCGCTTCCCCCACCAACGCCGCACTCGCCGGCTTCAAGGCGACTAACACCGCGCTCTTGTACGTCGACTACGTCACAGGTCTCGACAACCTCATGACGACGATCCCGTCACGCCAGTACCGCAACAACATTGCGGCTTTCGCCAGTTTCAGCCGGATCTTTAACATGCCGACCGGCGTTCTCGGCGAGGAGAACGAGTATTACGGGACGTTTTTGCCCGAGATCAAGGAACTGATCACCGCGGGAGCTAAGACGTTCCAGTCGCGCTCGACGCCCACGGGCTATACCGAAGAGTTGGCCCTTTGGCTGCGAGGCACCGGCCGACGCAACGTCCTGATCGGCGGCATTTCCATCGACAATTGTACCCTACACACATCTCTCGATCTTCTTCGCGCCGGCTACAACGTCTTCTTTGTGGTCGATGTCTCCAGCACCAACAGCAAGCTGGCAGAGGATGCCGCCATCATCCGCCTCAGCCAGGCAGGGGCTGTGCCGGTGAGCTGGCTGAACGCCCTGACGGAACTGGGCGAGGACTTCGCCGGGCCCTACGGCCGGGAGATGATGGGGGTCATCCAGTCGCGCTGGCCGGCTTCGACGGTGGGCGTCGTTGACGACAGCACGCCCGACGGTCACGGCATGCAGTTGCCGGCATGAGCTCGGGCCGCCGCACATCTGTCGGATCGGCCGTCAGCCTGTTGCGGTGCAAACTCGGGCTCGCCGGAGTGCTCCTTGCCTGCGGCATGGGGGCAGGCTGCGCGTCCTTGGACCGTCTGCCTGCTCCTGAGCCAATGTCTGGTGCAGCCACATCGGCCTACCAGGGCATCGCCGATGCGAGGCTCGCCCTCGACGCCGATCCTGCTTTGGTCCGCCGTGTGTGGTTGGCCGCGGAATCGCGGCGGGCGGCTGCGGCAGGAGGGCGTCCCGGGCCGAGCCACATGCTCGCGCTCTCGGGTGGTGGCGCCGACGGCGCCTTTGGGGCGGGCCTGCTGGCAGGCTGGACCGCGAGCGGCAACAGGCCACAATTCGAATTCGTGACGGGCGTGTCGACCGGGGCGCTGATCGCACCGTTCGCTTTCCTCGGCCCGGCCTACGATGCCCAGTTGCGGACCCTTTATACGAGCCTGAGTGACTCGGAGGTCGCGGTGCAGCGGCCTTTGCTCGCCCTGCTGTCTGCCGACTCGCTCGCCGAGACAGCACCGCTAGCGCGCCTGATCGAGGCGAACTTCACCTCCGACATGATGCAGGCCATCGGGCACGAGCACGGAAAGGGCCGGGTGCTCCTCGTTGCCACGACGGATCTCGATCTCGGCCGCCCGATGATATGGAACATCGGCGCCATCGCCGCATCGGGTCATCGCGATGCCCTCGCGCTCATCCGCCGTATCCTGCTGGCTTCCGCGTCAATTCCCGGCCTCTTCCCGCCTGTGCTGTTCGACAGTGACGTGCCGGGCCGCCAGGAGCTTCACGTCGATGGCGGGGTCACCAATCAATTGTTCCTCTATGCGACGACTGTTCCTCTGAGTTCGGCACCGCCCCACGTCCGGAGCAGAACCAGGGTCGCCTGGATCATTCGCAATGGGCGCTTCGCGGAGGCCCGCGCGGAGACCGCTCGCGGGCTGTTGCCAATCGCCAGGCGATCGATTTCGACACTGATCGCCGCCAACGCCGCCGGAGACACCTATCGTGCCTTCGTCCTGCTCCGGCGTGATGGCATCGGCTATAATCTCGCCGCGATACCCGACAGCTTCGTCGTCCAGGCTCGCACGCCCTTCGATCGCGATTATATGGCAGCGCTGTATGATCTCGGCTTCAACGAGGGCCGAAGCGGGCGCATCTGGAGGACGACGCCTCCCGGTCTGGCGCGCGACTGATGGTCGTGCCTGCGCTTGGTCGACCCACCGTTTGCTCGCGTGGTTCAGAACCGGCCCGACACGGTCAGCCGCAGCGCTCGCGGCTCCACCGGCTTGAGGTGGCGGTCGGCGACGCCGCCGGCCGGCTCGCCGGGCAGGCGCGACGTGTAGAAATAGTCGATCTGGCTCGCGGCGACATTGAACAGGTTCAGCACGTCGAGCTGCACGGCGACGCCGTTGTCGAAACGGTAGCCGACGCGGCCGTTGACGAGGGTGGTGGCGGGGGCCTTCTGGCTGTTGTCCTCGATGAGCGGGCGCGGCCCGAAATAGCGCAGCCGCATGCCGCCATACCAACCCGTTGCGCCGCCTAGGGTGAAGCCCGCTGCGGCGATGGCGACGGGCGCGCCGGGAACGAAGGACCCGGCGGGGTCGATATCGGTGAAGCGGGTGCGGGTATAGGCGATCTCCGCGTCGAGGGTCACCCATGCGGCGGGCTGCCATTTCGCCGTCCATTCGATGCCGATGCGGCGGCTCGGCCGGCTCGGCTCGGTGGTGCCGGCATCGCCGACGAAGAGGTTCTCCGAGGCGAAGTCGAGGCCGAAGACGGCGAGGGTGGTCTCGAGGCCGGCGAAGGGCCGGTAGCGCAGGCCGGCCTCGGCGCCGCGCGACTTCACCAGCAGCGGCACACGGTCGACGGGGGTCACCTTGTCCCTGGGATCGACGGTGATGGTGGTGCCGCGCGCGTCGTTGGAGTGGAAGCCCTCGCCATAGTTGAGGAAGAGCTCGGCGCCGTGGAAGGGGCCGAGGACGAGGCCGAGCTTGGGGCTGACGATGGCGGCCTGGGTGCGGCCGGAATTGGCCGCCGTACCGCTCGCCACCGAGGCCGCGTACCAGTCGACCCGCGCGCCGGCGGTGGTGCGCAGCCAGGGCGTCCAGCGCAGGGTGTTCTCGGCGAAGAGGGCAGCGCTCGTTTCCCTGACACGGTCATCGCGGATCGTGTCGAGAGGGTTGCGATCCTGCGTCCGTGACAGGCCGACGCGGATGTCGTCGTGGCGGGTCTGCAAGCCGATCCGCGTCTCCATCGGGATCGAGCCGAGCCGCCCGAACCACGTATGGCTGGCATTGAGGCCGAGCACGGTGCGCTGGTCCCTCTGGCGGAACTGGTCGCCGCGGACCGGGTCATCGAGAAAATAGGTGAAGTTGTTCCACAGGTTCAGGCCGGAGCGGATGACGTAGCCCTCGACGCGCGAGGCACTGTCGGCCTCGGCGCGGCTCCAGCGGCCGGAGAGGCTGAAGCGGTGGGCATTGCCGCCATCCGTCGGATCGAGCGAGCCGAACCGGTCGATGAGGCCGCTGGCAATGGCTCGCAGCGGCACCTGGTCGGTGGCGGTCCAGCGGTTCGCATAGGCCATGGCGGTGATCGCGAAACCATTGGTGTCGGTGCCCTGGCTGTAGCGCAGCAGGCCGGAGAATTTCCGGATGTCGTCGGAGACCTGCCAGGGGCCGCGATAGATCGTGGTGTCGATCGCCGCGAGGATCGTGCCCTCACCGAGTGCGCCGGAGCCGGCGACGAGATTCCGCCAATGGCCGAAGCTGCCGAGCGTGGTCTGGACGAGGCCGCGGTCGAGCCGGTCGACATAGTTGATGCGGACGGAGCCGGCTGAGGCGAAGTCGCCCTCATCGGCATAGTAGGGCCCCTTGCGGAACCAGACACCGCCAACGAGTTCGGGGATGAGGAAATTGAGGTCGGCATAGCCCTGGCCGTGGCCATGGCTGCGCATGTTCACAGGCATGCCATCGACATGGATGGCGATGTCGGTGCCGTGGTCGAGGTTGAAGCCGCGCAGGAAGTACTGGTTGGCTTTCCCCTCACCGCTGTGCTGGGTGACGATCAGGCCGGGGATGGCCTCCAGCACTTCCCCGGGCCGCGTCACCGGCCGCGACTGGATCTCCGCGGCGGAGATGGTGCCTTCGGAGGCGGCGCGCTGGGGGGCCGGGCCGTCCGGGGGGATCGTGCGGCCGGCGCCAGGCCGCTCGGCGCTGATGGTGATCTCGGGGAGGGCGGTCTGGGCATGTGCTGCGCCCGACAGCAGCATGGCTGCAATCGTCGCCCATCGCCCGCCCGTCTTCACGCCGCCCCACGCCATACCACTCCCCCTGCGGAAACGTCGCGCAGCAGGGCCATGAGGGACAAGTCCAAAATATGAGCTTTGCGCCGAAAAATCATACTCGCTGGAGGCTGGTGGCGGCGACCGGGCCGGCTAGTGTGGTGGGGTTCGGCCAAGGACGGGTCCCATGCAGCGCATCACCATCACCATCGACGACGACCTGCTCGATGTGGTCGACAAACTGGCGGCGCGACGTGGCTATGCCAGCCGGTCCGAAGCGATCCGCGACCTTGTCCGCGCCGCCGCCGTGGACGAGGCGTCGGAAGATCGCGCGGCGCCCTGCTGGGCGACGCTCACCTATGTCTATGACCACCACACCCGCGATCTCGCCCGCCGCATCACCGGCATGCAGCACCATCACCACGACCTGTCCGTCTCGACCCTCCACGTCCACATGGACCACCACGAATGCCTGGAAGTGTCGGTCCTGAAGGGGCCGGTCGGGGACGTCCGCGACTTCGCCGACAGCGTCGTGACGCAACGCGGGGTTCGCTTCGGCCGCCTGCAGATCTTCCCCGACCACGGCCACGCCCACGACCACTGAGCCGAGAAGCGCGAGAAAACCGCGGCGGGGTCGTCGGCGTAGGTCACGACGAGATCGGCCTGGAGAGTTCGCATGACCCGCCGCCTTGCCATCCCCGCCGTCCTCCTCTGCTTGGCTACGCCAGCCGCAGCGTCGGAGCCCGACCGCGCCCGCCTCGGCACCTTCGCCCTCGACCGCACCGAGGTGACGATCGGCCGGTTCCGCGCCTTCGCGCGGACGACGGGTCTCGTCACGGTCGCCGAGCGCGAGGGCGGCGGCTTCGAATTCGCCGGCGGCTGGACGCGCCGTCCGGGCTGGACCTACGCGCGGCCGCAAGGGGCGCCGGGCGGCGATGGCGAGCCGGCGGTCCATGTCACCTGGGAGGAGGCGGGCGCCTATTGCCGGTCCGTCGGCGGGCGGCTGCCCAGCATGGCCGAGTGGCGGCAGGCCGCCTATACCGAGATGCGCGCGACGCCGACCGATGGTTTCGAGCGCGGGCGCATCTATGCCTATCCGGTCGGCGACCAGCCCGACGGCATGAACAATAACCGCCGCCACCATGTCGTGGTCGGCACGACGAAGCGCGGCGTCAACGGCCTCTTCGACATGGGCGCGAATGTCTGGGAATGGATCGCCGACCGTCGCGGCGAGGATGCGCTCACCGCCGGTGGGTCATGGTGGTACGGGCCGGCGCAGACGCAGAGCGGTGGCGCACAGTGGAAGCCGGCGGCGTTCTTCGCCGTTTATGTCGGGTTCCGCTGCGCCTACGACCTGCGCGATTGAGGGCTCAGAGGCTCGCGGCGGCGCGGGCGGCCTGGTCATAAAGGCCGGAGAGGGCGCGCATCTCCGTGGCGATGCGGCTGAGAATGGCCGGCTCGGTGCCGAAGGCCTTGACGCCCTGGATCAGCAGCGCCTCGCGGATCTCGTGATAGCGCGTCACCACCTCGGCGCCCTTCTTGGTCACCGAGATGGCCTTCTCCTTGCCGATCTTCTCGCCCTTCACCAGTCCGGCGGTCTCCAGCTTCTTCACCGCATAGGTGATGAGGTGGGTGTCCTCGACGTTGAGCACGAGGGCGATGTCGGCCATGCGCTTCGGCCGGCCGCGGTGATAGACCGTGTGGAGGATCATGTTCTCCAGCGGCGAGAGGCCGGGCGCGCCGGCAGCGGCAGCGCAGCGCACCGTCCAGCGGTGGAAGGCGTGGCTCACCATGATCATGCCGAACTCGAATTCCGACAGGGCCGGCAGCTCGCCAGCGGCGAGATGAGCCGAGGAGACGATCGGACCGAGCGGGAGGGTGGGCTTCATCGCGGGGCTCCTCCCGGGCGAATGGGCCACAGACAATGCCTGTACTATTCGCCGAGATCAAATGGATAATTTAGCGAGAAAACATCAACGTCATGTTGACAAGACTTCAGGTGTGACGGATCGTCGGCTCACGATCCGCCATCGTGCGGCCGGAACACGTCTCGCGTGCACGATGGTGCCGCGTTGCGGATTTCGACCTTGTCATTACCGCTCGGTGGCGATCCAATCCGAAGAAGGGCGCAAAGCCCGACCGCCACAATGGCGGACGCATCCAGAGACCGGAACAGGAGTCCCGCCACATGTTCGACCGCCGCCAGTTCGTCGCCGGCCTAGCCGGCACGACCGTCCTCGCCGCCCCCACCGTGCTGCGCGCCCAGACCGCCTGGGACATGCCGGTGCCCTATACCGATGGCACCTACCACACCCAGAATGTTCGCTGGTGGGTGGATGAGATCGCCAAGGCCACCAATAACGGCATCAAGATCCAGGTCCATTCCAACAATTCGCTGATCCGGCTGCCGGAGATCCTCCGCGCCGTCGGTTCGGGCCAGGTCGCCGCCGGTGAGATCCTCATCAGCCAGTTCGGCAACGAGGACCCGATCTTCGAACTCGACTCGATCCCCTTCCTCGCCCAGGGCTTCGACCAGGGCCAGGCGCTCTACGCCGCGTCCAAGGCCGCTCTCGAGGCCGCCTGCCAGCGCCGCGGCATCCGCGTGCTCTACTCGGTCGCCTGGCCGAGCCAGGCCTTCTACTCGAAGACCCCGATCAACTCGGCCGCCGACATGCGCGGCATGAAGTTCCGCACGGTGTCGCCGATCACCTCGCGCATGGCCGAGCTGCTTGGCGCGGTGCCGACCCTCGTCCAGGCCTCGGAAGTCCCGCAGGCCTTCGCCACCAACATCGTCACCGGCATGATCACCTCGGGCGCCACCGGCGTGCAGTCGCGCGCCTGGGAGTTCTCGAGCCAGTTCGTCAACCTGCGCGCTTCCATGCCGAAGAACGCGGTGCTGGTGAACGAGCGTGCCTGGCAGCGCCTGCCGGAAGCGGTCCGCAAGGCCATGACCGAGGTGTCGGCCAAGGCCGAGGAGCGCGGCTGGAAGCTCGCCGGCGAGGTCGAGACCAACTCGATCGAGGAGCTGCGCAAGAATGGCATGACCATCGTCGAGCCGTCGGCCCAGCTGCTCACCGACGTCAAGGCGGTCGGCGCCAAGCTGACCGAGGAATGGATCGCCAAGGCCGGTGACACCGGCCGCGCGGTGATCGCGGACTTCCGCAAGCGCATCGGCGCCTGAGCCTGACGAGGCCGGGCCGCCGCGGCGGCCCGGACCTCCGGGCCCGCCGCCTCCCCCGCAGCCCTTTTCTCGTCATGCGCGCCGGGCGATCACATCGCGGCCGGCGGCCCCGGACCTCCCATGCGGAAATCACTCGACCTTCTCTACACCGGCGCCGCATGGGCGGGTGCCGCCTGCGTGCTGGCCATCTGCATCCTGATGATGGCGCAGGCGACCCTGAGGCTCGGCGGCGGCATGATCCGTGGCGCCGACGACATCACCGCCTGGATCTGCGCCGCTGCGGCCCTGCTGCCGCTTGCCGCCACCTTCAAGCGCGGCGAGCTCGTCCGCATGGGCATCTTCATCGACCGCTTCGATGACCGCACGGCGCGGTGGATCGAGCTGCTGGCGCTCACCATGTGCGCGGCCTTCTCGGCCTACATGACCTATGCGCTCGGCAACATGGTCTACGAGAGCTACGTCTTCAACGACCGCGGCCAGGGCCTGCTGCCGCTGCCTCTGTGGATCCCGCAAACGCCGGTCGCGATCGGCTCGGGCGTGCTGACCATCGCTCTCGTCGACGAGTTCCTGCGCGTCGCCGCGGGCCTCGTGCCCACATATGTCCAGCAGGTTCGCGACCGCCATGCGGCCGGCGACTATTCCGGCGAGGTCTGAGCCATGTCCACCCTCGCGATCGGCGGCGTCCTGCTCGTCGTCATGTTCGCCGTCCTCACGGCCGGCGCCTGGATCGGCTTCGGCCTTGCCATCACCGGCTGGGTCGGCATGGCCTTCTTCACCAATTCCTCGCCCAGCCTGAACCTTGCCACCGCCGTGTGGCAGTCGGTGGCCTCCTGGGAGCTCGCGGCCCTGCCGCTCTTCGTGTGGATGGGCGAGATCCTGTTCCGCACCAATCTCGCCAACCAGATGTTCGTCGGCCTCGCGCCCTGGCTGAGGCGCATCCCCGGCCGGCTGCTGCACGTCAACGTGCTGGCCTGCGGCATCTTCGGCTCGGTCTCCGGTTCGTCCGCCGCGACCGCCGTCACCATCGGCAAGATGACCGTGCCGGAGCTGAAGCGCCGCGGCTATCCCGACCACATGTCGCTCGGCTCGCTGGCCGGATCGGGCACGCTCGGCATTCTCATCCCGCCGTCCATCATCATGGTGGTCTATGCGGTGGCAGCCGAGGTCTCGATCATCCAGATCTTCCTCGCCGGCTTCCTGCCCGGCCTGCTCGTGATGGTGCTGTTCTCCGGCTACATCATCATCTGGGCGCTGCTGAACCCCTCGCAGGTGCCGCCCGACGATCTCGGCTCGACGACGCTGCGCCAGAAGCTCTACGCCTCGCGCGAGCTCATCCCCTGCATGCTGCTCATCCTGCTGGTCATCTGGGTGATCGTCGCCGGCTATGCGACGGCAACGGAGGCCGCCGCCTTCGGCGCGGTCGGCTCGCTGATCCTCGCCTGGTGGGGCGGGTCGCTGACGTGGGAGAACTTCCGCGAGAGCCTCCTCGGCGCGACGCGGCTGTCGGCGATGATCATGTTCATCCTGGCGGGCGCGGCCTATCTCACCCTCGCCATGGGCTTCACCGGCATTCCCCGGGCGCTGGCGGAATATGTCGCCTGGCTCAACCCGTCGAAGTTCCAGCTCATCGGCGTGCTGACCATCATGTACATCATCCTCGGCACGGCGCTCGACGGCGTGTCGATGATCGTGCTGACGACGACCATCGTCCTGCCAATGATCCAGAAAGTCGGCATCGACCCGGTCTGGTTCGGCATCTTCATCGTGCTCCTCGTCGAGATCGCCGAGGTGACGCCGCCGGTGGGCTTCGTGCTCTTCGTGCTGCAATCGATGAGCGGGCGCGACAGCTGGTACGTCGCCTATGCTGCGTTGCCCTTCTTCCTGATGCTGGTCATCGCCATCGTCGTCATCACCATCTTCCCCGACATCGTCACGGTGCTGCCGCGCATGTTCGTGGAGGCGACACAGGCGGGCGGTCCAAGGTAGCGCCATGGCATCGCCCGTTCCCCGCTTCCTGCCGTGTGGCGACACGGCGGTGACGATCGAGTTCGGCACCGAGATCGATAACGCGGTCAATGCCCTCTGCCTCGCCTTCGACGAGGCGCTGAAGGCTGCTGCGATTCCCGGCGTGATCGAGACGCTGCCGACCTATCGCTCGGTGCTGGTGCAGGTCGACCCGCTGGTGATCGACATGCCCGCCTTCGAGGCGCGTGTTCACGCCATCCTCGACGGGCTGAAGCAGTCGGGTGCGCCGCCGCGGCGCTGGACCATTCCGGTGGTCTATGGCGGCGCGTTCGGCATCGACCTCGAGGACGTGGCGCGGGCCCACGGCATCACCACCGAGGAGGTGATCCGCCGCCATGCGAGCCGGACCTACCGGGTGGCGATGCTCGGGTTCCTTCCCGGCTTCTGCTACCTCTCGGGTGCCGACCCCTCCATTGCCCTGCCGCGGCGCACCAGCCCGCGTCTCAAGACGCCCGCCGGGACCGTCTCCATCGGCGGCGTCCAGGCGCTCTTCGCCTCCGTCGAGGCGCCCTCCGGCTGGCATCTCCTCGGCCGCACCCCGGTGCGCAACTTCATGCCCGACCGCGACCCGGTCTTCCTGGTCGGCGCCGGCGACGAAGTGGTGTTCCAGCCCATCGCCGAGAGCGAGTGGGACGCGCTCGACCGCGCTGCGGCGGCGGGCGAACAGGTGGCGGTGCTCGCATCATGACGCGCCTTTTCGTGAAGGATTGCGGCGCCGGGACCACCATCCAGGACGCCGGGCGTTTCGGCTACCAGCGCTATGGCGTCGGCCCCGCCGGCGCCATGGACAGAATCGCGCTCGCCGTCGCCAACATGCTCGTCGGCAATGCGCCGGGCGAGGCGGCGATGGAGTTCACCGTGCTCGGCGGGTCCTTCGTCGTCGAGGGCGGGCCGGTGCGCGTGGCGCTCGCCGGAGCGCTCGCCGACCTCAAGGTCGATGGCGAGCCGGTGGCGGCGCTCACCAGCGCCACGGCCGAGCCGGGCCAGACGATCAGTGTCGGCGCGGCCAAGGCCGGCACCTTCATGGTGCTCGCAGTCTCGGGCGGCTTCGCCGTGAAGCAGGAGCTCGGCAGCCGCTCCTTCCACCTGCGCGGTGGGCTCGGCGGCGTCGAGCGCGCGCCCGTGCGCCCGGGCCAGTCGCTGCCGGTCGCCGGCGCGCCGCAGGGGCCGGACCTCACGGCCACCGTGCCGCCGAAGGTCTCGGCCGGTGCCTATCGTGTCGTGTTCGGGCCGCAGGACGATTATTTCAGCGAGGCCGGCAAGGCCACTTTTCTCAGCGAGACCTACACCGTCTCGGCCGAGGCCGACCGCATGGGCTACCGGCTCTCCGGACCGGTGATCGAGCATGCCAAGGGCTTCAACATCGTCTCGGACGGCATCGTCACCGGCTCGGTGCAGGTGCCTGGCTCGGGCGAGCCAATCGTCCTCCTCGCCGACCGGCAGACCACCGGCGGCTACCCGAAGATCGCCACCATCGTGTCGGCGGACCTGCCGCGCTTCGTCCAGCAGCGGCCGGGCAGTGCCATGCGGTTCACCGCCGTTACGCTGGCCGAGGCCATCGCGGCCGCGCGCGAGCAGGCGGCGATGCTGGAAGCGGTGCGGGCGGGCCTGAAGCCGGTCGGGCTCGGCCTCGATACCGAGCACCTGCTCTCCGTCAATCTCGTCGACGGCTGGGTGGACGCCCACGCGCCGCTCGTCGATCCTCTTGCCGATCGCGTCGCCTGAAGGAGGCCCGCATGACCGCCGTCGACCTCAATTCGGACATGGGTGAGGGCTTCGGACCCTGGCAGATGGGAGATGACGAGGCGATGCTCTCCATCGTCTCCTCCGCCAATATTGCCTGCGGCTGGCATGCGGGCGATCCCATCATCATGCACCGCACCGCCGAGATCGCGAAGGCCAAGGGCGTCGCCATCGGTGCCCATCCGGGCTTCGGCGACCTCTGGGGCTTCGGGCGCCGCGTCATCCGCGGCGACAGCATGAGCGATCTCGAAAAGCAGATGGCCTACCAGATCGGCGCCATGCAGGCGTTGGCCGTCATGGCCGGCCACACGGTGACCCATGTGAAGACCCACGGGGCGCTGGGCAACATGTGCAACGACGACCTCGACATGGCCATGGCCGTCGGCCGCGCCATCAAGGCTGTCGATCCGGGCCTCGTCTATGTGGTCATGCCCGGCCTCGTCACCGAACGCGCCGCCGAGACGCTTGGGCTTCCCATGGCCCGTGAGGTCTTCGCCGACCGCACCTATGACGACACCGGCAACCTGACGAGCCGCAAGAAGGAGGGCGCGGTGATCCACGATGCGGCACTCGCTGCGGAGCGTGTGCTGCGCATGGTGGAGGACCAGGAGGTCGTCACCGTCACCGGCAAGAGGCTGAAGGTCACGATCGACACGATCTGCGTCCATGGCGACAACCCCGCGGCGGTCGCCATGGCCCGCACGGTGCGCCAGACGCTAGAGGCGGCCGGCATCTCCATCCGGCCATTCCGGAGCCCCTGATCGGCCTTAGTGCTGCGAGCCGGTGGACGATGCGTTGCGCGTGAGATTCGCATGGGCGATGCGCAGCACCGCCTCGATGGCGGTCTGACGGTCCCACCCGCGCTCCACCATGTCGGTGATGAGCTGTTCGAGGGCGGGCTCGAGCACCATCTCGGCCTCGTCGAGGTGATCGGGGTCTTCAGGCTGGGTCGTCGGGGGCTGGATCATGGCAGGCGCTACTGGGTAGCGCCTGATTACGCAGGTGACGGGCGTGTGGATCACTGCCGGATGCCACGTCAGTTGACGTCGGCATCCCCCATTCGGCCGATATGCCGCTCCCCCTCCACCTCCGCCATGACCGCGGCGGTCTGGGCGATGGAGAGGCCGACGAGCGCCTGCGCGACGACCATGGGCTTCCACCCGGCCGCGACGGCGCGCGCCACGAGATCCTGAAACGCAGCTTCGAGCGCCGCCTCGGCTTCGAGGACGGGATCGGTCGGCGCGTCAGTGGGGCGCGGGGAGAGGATCATCGCTGTCACGTCCGATACACCAGTCGGTTGCCCGACTGCAATGATGTCCGCAGGATTTTAACGCAGCGACGAAACGCCCAGCGCTTGCGAGCAAGCCCTGACGGCATCCCCCGAAGCGCCACTCGGAATTCCGGAACCACGACCTGGTTCCATGACGACGCACGTTGGTTATAGCACAGGAGTGTCAAATTAAATTGACACTTTTTTATGTCACGATAATCTCCTTCTTCCTGGACGCTTCCCACGAAGGAGGGTGTCGTGACCGTCACTCCCATGCTCGACAGGCTCACCTCACCGCAGGACATCCGCAGGCTCAGCCCAGCCGATCTCGCCGGGCTCGCGGAGGACGTCCGCGTCGCCACCATCGACGCGGTGTCACGCACCGGCGGCCATCTCGGCGCCGGGCTTGGCGTGGTCGAACTCACGGTGGCGCTCCACCATGTCTTCGACACGCCGCGCTCCAAGATCATCTGGGATGTGGGCCATCAGTGCTATCCGCACAAGATCCTCACCGGGCGACGTGACCGCATTCACACGCTCCGGCAAAAGGACGGCCTGTCCGGCTTCACCCGTCGCGCCGAGAGCGAATACGACCCGTTCGGCGCCGCCCATGCCTCGACCTCCATCTCCGCAGGCCTCGGCTTCGCGGTGGGGCGCGACCTCAGCGGCGACGACTTCTCGGTGGTCTGCGTCATCGGCGATGGCGCCCTGTCCGGCGGCATGGCCTATGAGGCGATCAACAATGCCGGCGCGCTCGGCTCGCGGCTGATCGTCGTGCTGAACGATAACGAGATGTCGATCTCGCCCTCGGTGGGGGCGCTGACGACCTTCCTCGCCAGGCTCGCGCCGACCCAGCCCGACCGGCTCCTCACGCCCTCTGCCGAACGGGCGCGCAGTCCGCTCGCCGATGGCGGGCTCTTCGTCGATCTCGGCTTCCGCTATGTCGGTCCAATCGACGGCCATGACCTCGACCGTCTCGTGCCAGTGCTGACGGAAGCGCGCGACGGGCCGCCCGGTCCGGTGCTCGTCCATGTCGTCACCGAGAAGGGCAAGGGCTACCAGCCCGCCGAGACCGCCGCCGACCGCTACCATGGCGTCGTCAAGTTCGACGTCGGCTCGGGCGTCCAGGTGAAGACCAAGTCGAATGCGCCGAGCTACACCAAGGTCTTCGCCGAGAGCCTCCTGGCCGAGGCCCAGGCGGATGAGCGGATCGTCGCCATCACCGCTGCCATGCCGACCGGTACCGGCCTCGACCTCTTTGCCCGCACCCTGCCGGAACGCTGTTTCGATGTCGGAATCGCCGAGCAGCACGCCGTCACCTTCGCCGCGGGCCTTGCCTGTCAGGGCCTGAAACCCTTCGTGGCGATCTACTCGACCTTCCTGCAGCGGGCCTACGACCAGATCATCCATGATGTTGCCTTGCAGGGCCTGCCGGTGCGCTTCGCCATCGACCGGGCGGGCCTCGTCGGCGCCGATGGGCCGACCCATGTGGGCGCCTTCGACGTCGCCTCGCTGGCCTGCGTCCCCGGCATGGTGCTGATGGCCGCGGCCGACGAGGCCGAACTCGTCCATATGGTGGCGACTGCCGCTGCCCATGACGCCGGGCCGATCGCCTTCCGCTATCCGCGCGGCGACGGCACGGGCGTCGACATGCCCGAGCGCGGCGAGATCCTGCCGATCGGCAAGGGACGGGTGCTGCGCGAGGGGCACGACGTCGCGATCCTCTCCTTCGGCACGCGGCTTGCCGAGGGCCTGGCGGCCGCCGACCTCATGGCCGCCGAGGGCATTTCCGTCACCGTGGCCGATGCGCGGTTCGCCAAGCCCCTCGACACCGCCCTCATCGCCGATCTCGCCGCCCGTCACGGCGCGCTCCTCACCCTCGAGGACGGCGCATCCGGCGGGTTCGGCGCCCATGTGCTGCAATGGATGGCCGGCGAGGGCCTGCTCGATGCAGGCCTTAAGGTCCGCACTCTGGCGCTGCCCGACCGGTTCCAGGCGCAAGACTCGCCCGCCGGCATGTATCGCGAGGCCGGTCTCGACGCCGAGACCATTGCTGACCGCATCCGCGATCTCGCTGTCCCGGCGGGTGCTGCGCGGCGCCGGACGGGCGCTGCCTAGGAGTCAGCAGGACTACGGACTCGCCGATCCGATCCCGGAGCGAGACGTAAATGGTCTTCGCAATAAGGCGAAGCCAGGAAGCATCGCCCTCACGGAGGAGCATCCCTATGGCATTCAGACGTCGCATGATCGCTCTCGCCGGCCTCGCTTTGGCCGCCGCAGCGTCCCCCGCATTCGCTCAGTCTGCACCGGCCCCGGCTGCGGCGCCCGCCGCCGGTGCGGCGGATCCGGCCGCCGGTGAGCGCATTTTCGCGCAGTGCCGCGCCTGCCACCAGCTCGGCCCGACCGCCCGTAACGGTGTCGGCCCGCAGCTGAACGGGATCTTCGGCCGCAAGGCCGGCAGCGTCGCCGGGTTCAACTATTCCCCGGCCTACCAGGCGCTGGACAAGGTGTGGAACGAGGACAATTTCCGCGTCTACATCCGCAATCCCCGCGAGGTCACGCCGGGCACCCGCATGGTGTTCAACGGCTTGCGCGACGAGGGGCAGATCACCAACCTCATCGCCTATCTCAAGCAGTTCAACGCCGAGGGCGTTCGCTCGCAGTGAGGGCTGCCGGCCACCCCGCGAGGGGCGGGCGGTTCTGCCGATCATGGCCGAGAACAAAAAAGGGGGCCCGTCGGCCCCCTTTTTCCATGTGGGCGGGCGGGATCAGACCGCCGTCCACACCGCCTTCAGTGAATCGACGAGGTGATCCACGTCGGCGTCGGTATGCATCGGCAGCGGCGTGATGCGCAGCCGCTCCGTGCCGCGCGGCACGGTGGGATAGTTGATCGGCTGGACGTAGATGCCGAAATCCTCCAGCAGCATGTCGCTCATCGCCTTGCAGCGGACGGGATCGCCGACCATCACCGGGACGATGTGGCTGGGATTGTCGAGCGTCGGGATACCCGCTGCGGCGAGGCGCCGCCGCACCAGGGCCACACGGTCGCGCTGCTGCATCCGCTCGACATTGCTGTCCTTGAGATGAGCGATCGCGGCCTGGGCGCCGGCCGCGACGGCGGGCGGCAGCGAGGTCGTGAAGATGAAGCCCGACGCGAAGGAGCGGACGAAGTCGCAGAGTGCGTCCGAGGCCGCGATATAGCCGCCGACCACGCCATAGGCCTTGCCGAGCGTCCCCTCGATGACGGTGAGGCGATGGCTGACGCCGTCACGCTCCGAGATGCCGCCGCCGCGGGGGCCGTAGAGGCCGACCGCATGGACCTCATCGAGATAGGTCATGGCGCCGAAGGCATCAGCGACATCGCAGATCTCGGCGATGGGGGCGATGTCGCCGTCCATCGAATAGACCGACTCGAAGGCCACCAGCTTCGGCACGGACGGGTCGAGCTCGGCGAGCTTGCGCTCGAGGTCGCGCGGATCGTTGTGCTTGAAGACCTTCTTCGGCGCCCGCGAGTGGCGGATGCCCTCGATCATCGAGGCATGGTTGCCGGCATCGGAGATGACGACGCAGTCCGGGATGTTGGAGGCCAGCGTCGACAGGCTCGCCCAGTTCGACACATAGCCGGAGGTGAAGAGCAGGGCCGCTTCCTTGCCGTGGAGGTCGGCAAGCTCGCGCTCCAGCAGCACGTGGTAGTGGTTGGTGCCGGAAATGTTGCGCGTGCCGCCGGCGCCGGCGCCGCAGCGGTCGAGCGCCTCGTGCATGGCCTGGAGCACGGTCGGGTTCTGCCCCATGCCGAGATAGTCGTTGGAGCACCAGACGGTGACTTCGCGCTGGCGTCGGCCGGCCCGATGCGTCGCCTTCGGGAAGGCGCCCATGTGGCGTTCCAGGTTGGCGAAGACGCGGTAGCGGCCCTCGAGGCGAAGGCGGTCGAGTTCGCCCACGAAGAAGGCCTCGTGGTCGATGGGCTTGGTCGGCCGCCGCGCGAAGGCGCCGGCATAGGGACAGGCCGAGACGGGCCGGTCGTCGGTGATGGCATGCGGTGCCTCGGGGGGGAGGGAACCGTTGCGGCTTTCGAGGCCGAGTTCTTGTGTCATGCTATTCCTCCCTCTCCGTGGTGTTCACGGTCATGCCGCACAAGCGGCGAAGGCCCGTTCGAGCCGGGCGGCGTCGAAGTCACGACCGATGGCCGTGACGACGGGTGGGCTGAAGCGGCGCGGAGCCGCCGGATGGAGTTCGGCGCGCCCGTGGGCCACCGCGAAACGGATCCAGCCATTGCCGGCCCGGCTCGTGCCGGTCAGGCTGATGACCTGGCCGAACTGGCCGACGGCGACCTGTTCGAGAACGCCGCGCAGCGCGCCGGCATCGACCTCGCCGGTCATCGAGGCTTCCCACGAGGTGACCGCTTCGGGCGCCGTCGTGGCCGAGCCGCGACGGTGCGAGGCAAAGCCCCAATCCCACAGCTTCGTCGAGGCGATGGGGAGCACCATGAGCCAGTGCTCGAGGATGCCGAGGGCGAGCAGCGTGCCGGGCAGGAGATGGGCGATGCGCTTGAAGGGATCGGTTGCCGCGTCGAAGCCGGGCAGGGCGAAGAGGACCAGCGCCACGGTGGCGGCGGTCATGGCGACGGGCATGAAGGGGTTCATGGCGCGGCGGCGGAAATAGCTGCCGAGATAGGCGAGATGGGCCGGCAGGAAGGCGTCCGGCGGGTTTGGAACGCCGAGGAACAGGTTGATCTTGGCGCTGAGGCGCATCAGCCAGAGCACGCCATAGGTCCAGGCGGCGACAGGATTGGCCGCGTCCCAGGTGAGCACGAGGACGGCGATGCCGGCGGCCGCAATGGCCAGTTCGTGGTCGATGATGGCGGAGGCCGCGAGGCGGAAGCGCCGGAAGCCGGTGGCGTCCGGCGGGCAGGGGGCCCGCCGGGGGCCGGCGATGGTGCCAGTGAGGAAGGTCAATTCCGTCCAGCCCCACAGGACGAGGGCGGCGACGAAGGCGGTGTAGGCGGCGGCGGCCGAGGTGTCGGCCGCCGTCCACCCAATGGCGGCAAGGGCGAGAAGGGCGAGGAGGCTCGCGACCGCGAGGCTCCAGCGATGCGTCGGGCGGGGCAGCCCGTCGACATAGAGAATCGCTCCCGTGCTGCCCCACCACAGCACGATGGTCACGACGACCGGGATAGCGATCTCGCCCATGGGTCCCGTCCTACCAGGCCGGAGCGAGCCGCACCTGGGCGGGCAGCTCGTTGCGGACGACCGGGATCATGTAGAGGCGGGCGAAGGTCGCCGCCCCCTGGACGCTGAGCCAGGCACGCTTGACGCGGCCCATGATGCCGCCCTTGGCCTTGGCCTCCTCGCCGGCGCGCACCAGGGCGAGCAGGCGGTCGAGGCCGGGCTTGAAGGCGGGATGGTCGATGTCCAGCGTGAAGGGGAAGACCTGCTTGGAGATCTCCGAGGTGATGCGGAAGACCTTGTAATCGTAATCCGCCGGGTCGATGCCGAGCTGCGCGTGGAAGGCCGGCCGCATGTGGTCGCGGACATACATCGTGGCGTAGACGGCGAGCAGGAAGAAGCGGATCCACAGGCGGTTGCGGCCCTGGAGCAGCTTGGGGTTCGCGCGCATGATGAGGGCGAAGGCCTCGCCATGGCGGAACTCGTCGTTGCACCAGTTCTCGAACCACTTGAAGATCGGGTGGAAGCGGCGCTCCGGATCCCGTTCGAACAGGCGGTGGATGGTGATGTAGCGGGCGTAGCCGATCTTCTCCGACAGGTAGGTGGCGTAGAAGATGAACTTCGGCTTGAAGTAGGTGTACTTCTTCTCCCGCGTCAGGAAACCGAGGTCGACGCCGACGCCGAAATCCTTGAGCGATTCGTTGATGAAGCCGGCATGGCGCGATTCATCGCGCGCCATGAAGGTGAAGAGATCGCGGATCTCCTTGTTCTGGATCCGCTTCTTGATCTCCGAATAGAGCACGCAGCCGGAGAATTCGGCGGTGAGCGAGGAGACCATGAAGTCCAGGAACTCGGCCCGGAGCTCCGGCGGGAGCTGGTCCAGCGCCACGTCGAAGGCCGCGTCACGCTTGAAATGGCCGCGATTGGGGTCGCGGCGCATCTCGGCCATGAGCTCGTCCCACTCGGCGCGAACCGAGGAGATGTCGAGCCGATCCATGGCCGCGTGGTCGGTGGTGTAGAAGCGGGGCGAGAGCAGGGCCTCGTCCTTGGCGATGTCGGCCGAAAAAGTTGCGCGGGTGCCGCCTTCGGGGGTCATGACTCACCTCCAGCCGGCTGGAAGCCCACCTCGTAGAGCTCGGTCAGCTCGAGATAGGCGGCAATGCGCGTGGCGAGGCGGGAGAGGCCGCCGGCGCGGATGATGGTTGCGGTGCTCTCGATGACGCGGCGCTCGCCGAAGGCGATATGCGAGGGCGCGTTGTGGACCAGCACACGGTCGCCGGGGCGGATCTCGACCGTCCCGATGTCGACATAGGCGTGCAGGCTCTCAGGCGTATTCTCCAGGTCGATCGTGCAGGGCACGTCGAACTGTTTTTCCCCGTTTTTCCCGTTCTGTATCATGATGAACCTTCCTTGTTGTGGAGGAGCTGGGAAAACGCCTCCAGGTTCGTTGGGCCGAAGGAACCGAGCGCGATCTCGCGACCGGTCGCGGTGTCGTGGAGGATGAGCATCCCGTTCACCCGCCGCTCGAGGCGGAAGGGTTGGTCCGGGCCAATGCCGCGCATCTTCCTGTCGCGGGCGAGCCCGCGCATGACGCCGCGCATGAAACCGCCCTCCCCGGGCGGGACTGTCAGCAGGAGGCTGTCATCCGAGGCGCTGAGCACCCGGATGGAACCCTCCCGGTCTTCGAACCGCAGGTCGATGGACGTTGCGGCCTTTGCGGCGGGCAGGTGGACCGTGCCGATTCCGGCATGGCGACCGAGCGCCGCGAAGAGGATGGCGAGCGCCAGCACCAGGCCCGCGGCGGCGATGGGCCAGAGGCCGAACCGGGTGTTGGGGGCGGTCGCCGTGGTCATGGGGGTCTCCTCAGCTCGTGGCCGGCTGGCCGAGCACGGCCGGGGACGGCGTCTCGGTCATGGCGGCGGGGAGCGGCTGCACCGCTTCGCCGCGCAGGGCTCCGGCGAGCAGGGCGGCGACGGCCTGGGGCCGGGCGATGGCGCGCAGCATCGGCTCGGGCCGGCTGAAGCGCCACGGGCGCCAGTTCGGCCAGAGGGCGAGGGCGGCGATGCGCTGGCCGGCGACGATGCGGACCGGCAGGTCGCCGGTGCCGTCGCCGCGCACCTTGAGAGCGGCCGACTCGATCTGGCTGAAGGGCACGTTGACCGTCAGCGGCAGGGCGACGCCCGAGCGGATGATGATCCGCTTGGTGGTCACCGTGTAGATCGTGCTCCGCGCATAGGACCAGGCCAGCAGCGCGAGCACCGCCATGCAGGCAAGGCCGAGCATGGCAATCCAGGCCATCTGCCGCGAGGCCGCTGCCACCGCCATGCCGTCGGCATGGGCGGCGAAGCCGCACCAGGCCACCAGCAGCGCGAAGTAGATCGCGACCTTGCGGATGTGGAAGGCGCGCACGGCGAGGCTGCGCCATTCCGGCTTGCCCTGCCAGAGGATGCGCTCGCCCTGGGGCGGGATCGCCGGCAGCCCGGGAATCGGCTCGAAGTCGAAATCATCGGTCATATGATCGGCTCCTGGCGGCTCGGCGCGGCGTAGAGCAGACCACCGCCGAAATAGCCCATGACCTTGTCCTCCTCGAGGAGGGTGATCCGGTCGGGATTTCGCAGCGCCGGCACATCGGGGAAGTGCTTGCCGAAGAGGGCATCGACCACGACGCGGCGGCGCGAGGGCTCGAAGCGGCAGAAGCCCATGGGGATCATGATGCGGCGGGGCGAGCCGGCACCGGGGATCTCGGCCTCGAGGTAGCGGATGACATATTCGGCGCGATCCACCCAGACGTCGGAGATGGTGCCGACCACCTCGCCGTCACCGGCGACCAGCGTCATGCCGCGGGGATCAGGATCCTGCTCGGCGACGTGGAAATCGGTCATGATGCGCAGCGGCAGGATGCGCGGCTCGCCGGAATAGAGGCGATCCGGCACGTCGGCACGCTCGGCATAGGCGGCGGGGCCCACACCGTCGACGAGGGGATTGCCGGTCGGGATCAGCGGAGCGCCGGGGAACTTCGCCATGGGGGTGGCGGCGATGGCGCGGGTATCGGGGCGTCCGCCGGCGACCAGGACGCTCTCGCCGCTGGCGAGGTGGTAGGTCTTGGAGGGCGGCGGGGCTGGCCAGCCGATGATGCTGACGCGGCCACGCTTGCGGTCGCCGGAGCCCTCGATGAGCGGATAGCCCTCGCGCTTGTTCTCGCGGTGCAGATAGAAGATCAGCGCGGCGAAGAAGATGAGGAAGGCCCAGAAGGTCAACAGCGCCAGGTCGATGCCGCGGTCGTCAAATCCGGTGATCATGGTCGCCTCCAGGGGCTGATGGGGACGCCCTTCGGCCTATCGGGGAAATTGCGACAGGCCGAAGGGCGCCAGGACGGGTGTCTCGGCGTGAACGCTGGTTGACGACCGGCCGACGAGCGGGCCGAGCGCGATGAGCATGGCGAAGAGCAGGAAGAGCTCGAGGTGGTAGACCGCGGCGTAGGCGGCCGAGGGATCGGTGAGGGCGGGGCCAAGCGCCCCGCGCGTGGCGAGCGCCCCGGTCACGTCGCGCAGGATGCCGCCGAGGCCAACCGCGAGGCCCGCGGCGGTTGCCTGCACCGCTCCCCAGGCGCCGAGTGCGAGGCCGTTATAGCCGCGGCCGTCGAGGCTCATCGCATAGGTGAGCGTGCCGACGGCGAAGAGGCCGCCTCCGAAGCCGATGAGAAAGGCGCCGGTGCGGAACAGCGTCGGCGAGGCGAGCGGGGCGGCGAGGATCACCGCGGTGAAGGCGGCGATGCCGACGACGCCGCCGAGGCCGGAGAGCCTGGCCGGGTCGAAGCCGCGGGCGAGCAGCCGTGCCGCCAGGGCGAAGGCGAGGAGCGCGCCGAGGGCGAGCAGGACGGTGAGGCCGGTCGTCGCCGAGACGCTGAGACCGATCACCTCACCGCCATAGGGCTCGAGGATGATGTCCTGCATGTTGAAGGCGGCGGTGCCGAGACCGACGGCAATGAGGAAGCGGCGCGCCTTCGGCTCGGCCATCAGCCGGCCCCAGGCCTCGCGGAAGGAGGGCTCCCCGGTGCGGCCGCGGTTGCGGGAGGGGTCGCGCGCCTCCTGCTTCCACAGGGCGATGACGTTGAGGACCATGGTCGCGACGGCCGCGCCCTGGATCACCTGGATCAGCCGCATGGCGCTGAAATCGGTGAGCAGCAGGCCGAAGACGGCGCCGCTCGCCACCATGCCGACCAGCAGCATGACATACATGAGGGCGACGACACGCGGCCGCGCCTCGGGCCTCGTGATGTCGGTGGCGAGCGCCAGGCCCGCGGTCTGCGTCGTCTGCAGGCCGGCGCCGACCAGCAGGAAGGCGAGAGCGGCGCCGATCTGGCCGGCAAGGACCGAGCCCTCGCCGTCGCCGGAGAGCACCAGCAGCGCGAAGGGCATGATGGCGAGGCCGCCGAACTGCAGCAGCGAGCCCATCCAGATATAGGGCACACGCCGCCAGCCCAGCGCCGAGACATGGGTGTCGGAGCGGAAGCCGATAAAGGCACGGAAGGGCGCGACGAGCAGCGGCAGGGCCACCATGATGGCCACCAGCGAGGCCGGCACCTTCAGCTCGACGATCATGACGCGGTTGAGCGTGCCGACCAGCAGGACGGTCGCCATGCCGACGGAGACCTGGAACAGCGACAGCCTCACCAGGCGCGACAGCGGCACTTCCGCGCTCGCCGCATCGGCGAAGGGCAGGAAGCGCGGGCCGATCCGGCGCCAGAGGGAGAGGATGATGCCGCTCGCCCGGATCATGGCCGCACGAGCTCCAGGGCCTGGCTGATGTAGAAGCCGCGGGCGACCTTCACCGTGCGGGCCTGGCTCCACGATCCGATCGTGGCGTCGGCGGCGATGCGGCGGGCAAGCCCGCCCTCGCTCACCGGCTCGATGGCCGGGGCCCGGTCGCCGCGGGGGAAGAGGCGGCCGACCGCATGCATGGCGCCGAGGAGCGCGGTGCGCGGGGCGAAGGTGAAGAGGATGGAGGAGCCGGTCTGGCGCGACAGCTGGGCCAGCACCCGCACCATGTCGTCGGCGCGGTAGTGGATGAGCGAGTCCATCGCCACCACATGGTCGAAGCGGCCGAGCAGCGGGTCGAGGAAGTCGCCGACGCGGAAGTCGATACGGCCGGGCATGGCAATGTTGGCGGTGCGCTCGCGGGCAAGGCCCACCAGCTTCGCCGAGAGGTCGATGGCCACCACCTCGGCGCCGCGGCGGGCCGCTTCGACCGCGAGCGCCCCGGTGCCGCAACCGGCATCGAGGATGCGGGCGCCGCGCAGATCGTCCGGCAGCCAGGAGAGCAGCGTCGAGCGCATGGTGTCGCGGCCGGCGCGGACGGTGGCGCGGATGCGCCCGACAGGGGCGTCCGAGGTCAGGCGGGTCCAGGCCTCGACCGCGGTGCGGTCGAAGTAGGTTTCAAGCTCGTGGCGGCGGTCGCGATAGGTGATGGTGGGCATCAGTCGAACCCCAGCAGGTCGAAGATCTCGCGGTCCTTGAGCGGGGCGACGTCGAGCGGTTCGGTGCCGTCCCACAGGTGCTGGGCGAGGCGGATGTACTCGCGCTGGACGGCGAGCACTTCCGGCGTCGGCTCCATCTCGAAGAGCGTCGCCTTCTTCAGCCGCGAGCGGCGGATGACGTCGAGGTCGGGCAGGCGGGCGAGGGTCCGGGTGCCCGAGGCCTTGTTGAAGCGCTCGATCTGGTCGGTGTCGGCGCTGCGGTTGGCGATGACGCCGGCGACGCGCACGTCGTAGTTCTTCGACTTGGCCTTGATGGCCGCGACGATGCGGTTCATCGCGAAGATCGAGTCGAAGTCGTTGGCGGCGACGATGATCGCCCGCTCGGCGTGCTGGAGCGGGGCCGCGAAGCCGCCGCAGACCACGTCGCCGAGCACGTCGAAGATGACGACGTCGGTCTCGTCGAGGAGGTGGTGCTCCTTCAAAAGCTTCACCGTCTGGCCGACGACATAGCCGCCGCAGCCGGTGCCGGCCGGCGGGCCGCCCGCCTCGACGCACATGACGCCGTTATAGCCCTCGAAGACAAAGTCCTCGGGCCGCAGCTCCTCGCTGTGGAAGTTCACCCCTTCCAGCACGTCGATGACGGTGGGGATGAGGCTCTTGGTCAGCGTGAAGGTCGAGTCGTGCTTCGGATCGCAGCCGATCTGCAGCACGCGCTTGCCGATCTTGGAGAAGGCGACCGACAGGTTCGACGAGGTGGTCGACTTGCCGATGCCGCCCTTGCCGTAGACGGCGAAGACCTTGGCGGAGACGTCGAGCTTGGAGTCGATCATCACCTGGACCGAGCCTTCCCCGTCCGGGGGACGCGGCACGGGCTTGCGGATGGCGAGGGGGGTAACGAGGCCGCTCATGCAGCTCTCCCGGGGCTGACGCCCTCCAGACGATCCTCGAGGTCCTCCCCGGCCGCGCGCAATGCGGCGAGGGTTTCCGGATCGGGGGTCCAGAAGTTGCGTTCGTGGGCTTCAATGAGGCGATTGGCGAGACGTGCCGAGGCCGTGGTGTTGAGGCTTGCCAGGCGGTCGCGCATGGCGGGGTCGAGGACGTAGAGCTCGGCAATGTCCTTGTAGATCCAGGGCGCGACCGCCCCGGTCGTGGCCGACCAACCGACCGTGTTGGTGACGTGCTCCTCGATGATCCGCACGCCCTCATAGCCGTGCTGGAGCATGCCCTCGTACCATTTGGGGTTGAGGGTGCGGGTGCGGGTCTCCAGCGCGACCTGTTCGCCAAGCGTGCGCACCACGCCGCTGCGGCGGGTCTGGTCGGAGATGTAGACGGGGACGACGGCACCGCGGGCCCGCTTCACCGCCTGGGTGATGCCGCCGAGCGTGTCGAAATACTGGTCGACGGTGGTGACCCCGAGCTCGACCGAGTCGAGGTTCTGGTAGGCGAAGTCGACACCGGCGAGGACGCTTTCGAGGAGTTCGCCGGCCTTGGCGGGCTTGCCGCCGCGGTCATAGGCGAAGCATTTGCGGCGGGCGAAGGTCTCGGCGATCTCCTCCTCGTCCGACCAGCGGCCGCTCTGGATGAGGCCGTTGACATTGGCGCCATAGGCGCCGTCGGCATTGGAGAACACCCGGAGCGAGGCCTCTTCCAGCGTGCCGCCATGCTCGGCCTGGAAGGCGAGGGCGTGCTTGCGGATGAAATTCGCCTCGACCGGCTCGTCGGCCGCAGCGGCGAGATGGGCGGCATCCGCCAGCAGCTTGATCTGCAGCGGCAGCAGGTCGCGGAAGATGCCGGAGAGGGTCATCACCACGTCGATGCGGGGGCGGCCGAGTTCGGCAGCCGGGATCAGCTCGGCGCCGGCGAGGCGGCCATAGGGGTCGAAGCGCGGGCGTGCACCCATCAGCGCCAGGGCCTGGGCGATGGGCCCGCCCTCGGTCTTCAGGTTGTCCGTGCCCCAGAGCACCAGGGCGATGGTCTCCGGCACGCCATGGCCGTCGGCAGCATGGCGGGCGAGGATGCGCTCGGCCTGGGCGGCGCCGTCGCGCACGGCGAAGGCGCTGGGGATGCGGAAGGGGTCGAAGCCGTGGAGGTTGCGGCCCGTCGGCAGGACCGCGGTGGTCTTCAGCACGTCGCCGCCGGGGGCGGGGCGGATGAAGCCGCCATCGAGGGCGGCGAGGATGCCGCCGAGTTCGGTTTCGGCGGCGAGCAGCCGGTCGGTGGCGGCAAGCGCGGTCCAGGCTTCGCGGGTGGCGTCGTCGGCGGCGATGCGATGGCTCGCCAGCGCCCGCTCGACGCTCTCGCCACCGACGATGGCGGCGAGCGTGTCGCGGTCCGGCGTGAAGCCATGGCTCGCCTCGCCGATGCCGGTGAGAAGGTCGAGGCGCTCCTCGGTGCCTGCGGCGCGGCCCACAACGTGCAGGCCGTGCGGGATCAGCGCATATTCGAGTTCGAGGACATCGGCAGCGAGCTTGGCGATGACGGCGTCGAGATTGCCGGCGAAGGGCGGGCTTGCCGGGGCAAGCTCCACCGCCGAGGCCTGGGCCTGGATCAGCTCGGCAAGGGCCTTGCGGGATCCGACATCGGCGGGATCGCAGAGCCGCCAGCGGTCGATGGAGGCCTTGAGATCGAGCAGGCCGCGATAGAGCCCGGCCTGGGTGAGGGCGGGGGTGCGGTAGCTGACGAGGGTCGCGGCCGAGCGGCGCTTCGCCAGCGCACCCTCGGAGGGGTTGTTGGCGGCATAGAGATAGAAGTTCGGCAGGTCGCCGATGAGCCGGTCCGGCCACGAACGGGCGGAGAGGCCCGCCTGCTTGCCCGGCATGAATTCGAGCGCTCCGTGGGTGCCGAAATGCAGGACCGCATTGGCGCCGAAATCCTCGCGGAGATAGCGATAGAAGGCGGAGAAGGCGTGGGTCGGCGCGAAGCTCTTCTCGAAGAGCAGGCGCATCGGGTCGCCCTCCCAGCCGAAGGCGGGCTGGATGCCGACGAAGACATTGCCGAAGCGCTCACCGAGAACGAAGAGGCCTGCGCCATCGCTCTGCTGGCGGCCGGGGGCCGGGCCCCACTGGGCCTCGATCTCGGCGAGGTGCGGCTCGCGGCGCACGTGATCGGCGGCGGGGATGCGGTGGGCGACATTGGCCGTCGTGCCGTGGCGGGCGGCATTGCCCTCGAGGATGCGGCGGCGCAGCGCGTCGACGTCTTCCGGCACCTCGACGCTGTAGCCGGCCTTGGCCATGGCGGTGAGCGTGTTGAAGAGCGATTCGAAGACGGCGAGATAGGCGGCCGTGCCGGTGTTGCCGGCATTCGGCGGGAAGTTGAACAGGACGATGCCGACCTTGCGCTCGGCGCGGGCGAGGCGGCGCAGACCGATGAGCCGGTCGACGCGCGCGGCGAGGGTTGCGGCACGCTCCGGGCAGGCCTGCATCTCGCGGCCGTCGCGGTTGGCGGGGAAGCGGCAGAGCTTGTCGCAGCCGGTGCAGGGCTCGCCGGCGCCGGCGGCACGGCCACCGAAAACGGTCGGCTGGATGGCGCCGTCGATCTCCGGGATCGCCACCATGATGGTGTTCTCGACGGGGAGCAGGCCGCGGCCCGAGGCGCCCCATTCCTCCAGCGTCTGGAACTCCAGCGGATGGGCGGCGACATAGGGCACACCGAGCTGGACCAGCGTCGCCTCGGCGGCCGCCGAGTCGTTGTAGGCGGGGCCGCCGACCAGCGAGAAGCCGGTCAGCGAGATCACCGCATCGACCGTCGGGCGACCGCGGTCGATGAAGTAGCGCTCGATGGCCGGGCGCGAGTCGAGCCCGCTGGCGAAGGCCGGCACGACGGATAGGCCGCGTGCCTCGAGGGCGGAGACGACGCCGTCATAGTGGCGGGTGTCGCTGGCGAGCAGGTAGGAGCGCAGCACAATGAGGCCGACGCGCGCGCCGCTTTGCGTGGGCAGGCGGGCGGCATTGTCGGTGATCCGCTCGGGCAGGCGCGGGTGGTAGAGGCCGACATCGGGATAGTCGATGGGGGCCGCCGCGGGGACCGTGCCGCGCAGGCTCTTGCGCGGGCCGTCGGCATAGCGGTCGATGAGCAGGCGGACCATGTTCTCGACATTCTCGTCGGAGCCGGCGAGCCAGTATTGCAGGACAAGAAAATAGGCGCGCAGGTCTTGGGCGGAGCCTGGGATGAAACGCAGGATCTTCGGCAGGCGCCGCAGCATCCGCATCTGGCCTGCGCCCGAGCCGCCGCCGGCATTGTTCGATTTGCCGCGCAGGCGCTTCAGGAAGGAGAGGGCGCCGCCCGACTTCTCGCCGAAACGGTAGCGGCCGAGGCGGGTGAGGTTGACGACATCCGGCACCGACATGCAGCCGACGATGGCGTCGCAGCTCTCGCGGCGGGCGCGCAGGTTGTCGATGACCGGCGTGACATGCTCCTCCATGAACAGCATGGAGCACAGGATGATGTCGGCGCTGTCGATGGCCTTGCGGCAGCGATCGAGGGCGACATCGTCGCTCGCCCATTCCGAGGCGGCGTGAAGCGTCAGGTCCAGCCCCGGCAGGCTCGCCGCCATCCGCACGCGAGCCCGCGCGACGACACCCGCCAGGTGGTTATCCAGCGTGACGATCGCGACGCGGATCGGCGTCGCGTCAGCGGCCGAAATGAGCTTTCGCATCGTAGAGGGTGTCCAGGGTGATGGTGGTGATGCCGCGCTCGAGAGCGAAGCGTTCGGTGTTGCGCCGGGCCTTGCCGCGGACGAAGAAGGGGATCTTGCGAAGCTCCTGTTCGGCGACCGCGTCCCACGCGGTGGGGCCGGGTTGCGAGGGCGGGGAGGCGAGGACCGGCTCGGCGACGGCGGCTTCCGCCGCTGCGGGCATGTGGGTCTTGCCGAGATGCGAGCCGGTGCGGTCGTTGAACTCGAAATCGCCGCGGAACATGTGGAGGAGGTGCTCCTCCAGCCCCATCATCAGCGGGTGGACCCAGGTGTCGAAGAGCACGTTGGCGCCCTCGAAGCCCATCTGCGGCGAGTGGCGCGCGGGGAAGTCCTGCACGTGGATCGGCGCGGAGATGACGGCGCAGGGAATGCCCAGGCGCTTGGCGATGTGGCGCTCCATCTGCGTGCCGAGGATGAGCTCGGGACGGAGCGCCGAAATCTCGGCCTCGACGTCGAGGTAGTCGTCGGTGACGAGCGCCTCGATGCCGTGGCGGGCGGCTTCGGCGCGGATCTCGCGGCCGAACTCGCGGGAATAGGTGCCAAGGCCGACGAGGTCGAAGGCGAGCTCCGAGGTGGCGACGCGGGCGGCGGCGAGCGCGTGGGTCGCATCGCCGAAGACATAGACGCGCTTGCCGGTGAGATAGGTCGAGTCGACCGAGCGCGAATACCAGGGCAGGCGCGAGGCGGCGTCCGCCACGACGGGCGAGACGCCGGCGATGCGGGCGATCTCGGCGATGAAGTCGCGTGTCGCGCCGACGCCGATCGGCACGGTGCGCACAGCCGGCTGGCCGAAGGTCTTTTCGAGATAGCGCGCGGCCGGTTCGGCGACCTCGGGATAGAGCACGACGTTGAAGTCGGCGTCGCCGAGGCGGGCGATGTCGGAGGGACGGGCGCCGAGCGGGGCGACGACGTTCACGTCGACGCCGAGGGTCGCAAGGAGGCGCGTCACTTCCATCACGTCGTCACGGTGGCGGAAGCCGAGAGCGGTGGGTCCGAGGATGTTGCAGCGCGGGCGGCCGATGTTGGTCGCGGTCTCGCGCGGGCGGGCGAGCGCCCGGACCAGGCGGTAGAAGGTCTCGCCGGCGCCCCAGTTCTCTTTCTTCTGGTAGGCCGGCAGCTCCAGCGGGATGACCGGGATCGGCAGGCCGAGGCGGGCGGCGAGGCCCCCCGGATCGTCCTGGATCAGCTCGGCGGTGCAGGAGGCGCCGACGATCATCGCCTCGGGCTTGAAGCGCTCGTAGGCCGAGCGGCAGGCCTCCTGGAACAGGCCGGCCGTGTCGCCGCCGAGGTCGCGCGCCTGGAAGGTGGTGTAGGTCACCGGCGGGCGGCGGTCGCGCCGCTCGATCATGGTGAAGAGCAGGTCGGCATAGGTGTCGCCCTGCGGGGCATGGAGCACGTAGTGCAGCCCCTCCATGGCGGTGGCGATGCGCATGGCGCCGACGTGGGGAGGTCCTTCATAGGTCCAGAGCGTCAGCTGCATGGCTACACCGAAAGCCGCTGGCGCCGCGCGAGCGGACGCGTGAAGAGCTCAGCGAGGTCGCCGGCCTGCTCGTAGCCCTGGATGGGCGTGAACATCAGCTCGATCGACCACTTGGTCGTCATGCCCTCGGCCTCCAGCGGATTGGCAAGGCCAAGGCCGCAGACGACGAGGTCGGGCGCCGCCTGGCGGCAGCGGTCGAGCTGGCGTTCGACGTCCTGGCCCTCGACGATCCGCGTGCCCTCGGGCAGCAGTGCCAGTTCGGCGGCGAGATGAGTGCGATGGAGGTAGGGCGTGCCGACCTCCACCAGCTCCATGCCGAGTTCGCGGTGCAGGAAGCGCGCGATCGGCACTTCCATCTGCGAATCGGGGAAGAGAAAGACCCGCCTGCCCGCGAGAGCAGTCCGGTGCCGGCGAAGGGCGCGCTCAGCGCGCGCCACGCCGGCGGCGGTGACGTTCTGGAACAGCTCGCGTGGGACGAGGAAGGCCGTAGCGGCAGCCTGAAGCCAGCGGGTAGTGCCCTCGGCGCCAACGGGGAGCGGTGCCGAGAGGAGGCTCGCGCCGCGCTCCTCGAGCGCTCTGGCCGTGTCCCGGAGGAACGGTTGTGCGAGCAGGACCCGCGTCGCCGGTCCGACGGACGGAAGGTCCGCCAGACGGGGCGCGGGAAGAAAGCCGACCCTGGTGATGCCGAGGTCGGCGAAGAGCCTGCGGAACTGGTCCTCGACGATGTCGGGGAGCGTTCCGGCGACAAGCAGGGAAGGTGCCGCGCCAGGGGCCTCGTCCGGCATCTGCGGGACGAGGGCGGCGAGGGCTGCGTCCTCGCCCTCGGTGAAGGTCGTCTCGATGCCGCTGCCGGAATAGTTGAACACGCGGACACGCGGGGCGAAGGCGCGGTCGAGGCGGCCGGCGGCGCGCTTCAGGTCGAGCTTGATGACCTCGGAGGGGCAGGAGCCCACGAGGAAGAGGGCGCGGATGTCGGGGCGGCGCTCCAGCAGGCGGGCGACGACGCGGTCGAGCTCCTCGTTGGCGTCGGCGAGGCCGGCGAGGTCGCGCTCCTCCATGATGGCGGTGGCGAAACGCGGCTCGGCGAAGATCATCACACCGGCCGCCGATTGCAGCAGGTGGGCGCAGGTGCGCGAGCCGACGACGAGGAAGAAGGCGTCCTGCATCTTGCGGTGCAGCCAGACGATGCTGGTGAGGCCGCAGAAGACCTCGCGCTGGCCGCGCTCCTGGATGACCGGGGCGTCGGTGCAGCCGGCTGAGCCTGTCCGGGCGAGGATGTCGGTGGCGGGGGTCATGAGTGCTGCTCCACCAGGGGAGCAGCCCGCTCCAGCCGGGCGCGGCGGAGCTTGACGATGTACTGGGCGGCGTTGACGACGTAGAGGGCGTAGGCGGCGAGGGCCACGGCCATCTGGGTCCCAGGCGCCACCCCCGGCCAGACGAGGGTGACGAGATAGGCGGTGTGCAGCGCGATCACCACCATGCTCACCACGTCCTCCCAGAAGAAGGCGGGGGCGAAGAGGTAACGGCCGAAGACCGCGTGCTCCCAGAGCGAGCCCGTGACCATGATGACGTAGAGAGCGAGGGTCTTGGCGAGGACCGAGACGGTGGCGGCCTCGTAGCCCTCTCCTGTGCGCAGGTAGCGCAGCACGAGGACGAGACTGACTATGAAGATCAGGAACTGCACCGGTGCGAGAAGGCCCTGGACCATCGTCCACCGCGTCTCGTCACGCCTGCGGCGCTGCTCGGCGGTGTAGAGCCGCCCGACGGTTTCCTCATGGACTGCACGGCCGGGCATGGGACCTCCCCAGGGTCGGGGGCCGTGCCGGTTTTTTTTTGGAACCGGTCGCGACTGGCGTCCATCTGAGTGTAAAAAAAAGTTTACGTCAAGCCGATTTCACAGTTAGTGTGACTGCGAGCCGTCGGGGCGGTGACGCTTGCGCGACATCGGAAATCGGCTCATGGTTGAGGTGGACCACCCCAAGCTGGCGCAACTCCAGCGTGTGTTGATCCCGCATAGCCTGCCCAAAAAAAGGGACTGGACGGCCCTCCTGGCCGAACTGGTTCAAAATGGGGGAGAGGCCCATGACGGATATCAGGTTTGACGATCGGTCCTCAGGCCGATCGTCTGGAGCCGGCCAACGGCCCGGCTCCCGGTCCGACACCGAACCATGTGTCGCAGAACGCAAGGCGGAGCCGAAGGACGTGCTCGCAACGGTCGCCCGCGCCATCGAGCGCGAGGTTGTGCCCCGCCTGCTCGTGGCGACCCGCGGCCGTGCCGAGGAGCGCGGCGGTGGGGTCGTCGCCGTCACGGTGACGGCAGCCGACATCGAGGAGTTCACGCAACTGGTCATGGCGCATGACCGCCGCGCGGCCGGCGCCTTCGTCGAGGTTTTGCGCGACCGCGGCCTGCCGGTCTCGGATGTGCTCCTCGACTTGCTCGCGCCGGCGGCGCGCCTGCTCGGCGATCTCTGGCTGCGCGACCGCTGCAGCTTCGCCGATGTCTCGCTCGGCCTGGTGCGCCTGCAGCACATCATGCGGGACATCACCGGCCCCGGCCGGCGGGTGGAACCGGGTGACGGGCGGGCTCGCCAGGCGCTGCTGTTCCACTTCCCGCGCGAACAGCATCGCTTCGGCCTGACGCTGGTCCAGGAGATGTTCCTGTCCTCCGGCTGGCAGGTGACGCTGGTCGCACCGACATCGGTCGAGGAGGCGACGGAAGTGATCCGCGACTCCTGGTTCGACGTGCTCGGCGTGTCGCTGGGGAACGACGACTTGCTCAACGATTTGACTTCGGCGATAAGCACTTGGCGCCGCTGGTCACGGAATCAGGCACTTGCCGTTCTGGTCGGGGGGCCGGCCTTTCTCGATAACCCGGAGCGATCCGGCGAGGTCGGGGCCGACGCCTCCGCGCCGAACGCCAGGGAAGCCGTCAAAATTGCCGAGCATCTGGTCGGGGTAGGGATGAGGTCGCCCAGAGGCAATTGAACCATGGCCGAGGTTCGCCGTTCCTCCGGCGGCCTCCAAAGCGAAGATCCTGATGCCGACGCCTGGTCCCACATCTTCCGCCAAAACGGACGGCTCGGCTGCCGTCGAGATCGCCGCCGCCATCGCCGACATCGTCGTGGTGGTCGACGGTCAGGGCATTGTCCGTGATCTGAAGGCAAGCCCCGGCGTCGCGATCGCCCGCGACGCCGAAGCCTGGCGCGGCAAGCGCTGGATCGAGACGGTAGCACCCGACAGCCGCAACAAGGCGGCATCGCTGCTCAGCGATGCCGGCAACGGCCGCACCGCAGCGCCGCGCGAGATCAACCATTCCTCCGGCGACCCGCTGGCAACGATTCCGATCCGCTATTGTGCCGTGCGCGGGGCCAAGGAGGGCGACATCGTCATCGCCGGCCGCGACCTCAGCGCCCTCGCCGAGGTCCAGCAGCAACTTGTCCAGGCCCACCAGGCCATGGAGCGCGACTATGCCCGCCAGCGCGCGTCCGAGACGCGCTACCGGGCCCTGTTCCAGCTGACCGGTGAACCGATCCTCATCGCCGAACTCGCCTCGCGGAAGGTGACTGAGGCCAATCCCGCCGCCGTGCGCGCCCTCGCCACCAGCTCCGGGCGCCTCGCCGGCCGTTTGCTCGCCTCGCTCTTCGAGCCGGCGGGCGCCGCCGATCTCGACGGACTGATGTCGCGGGCCGCCGTCGGCAATGGCGCCGTTGAAGCGCGCGTCGTCGCCGTCACGTCCGGCCAGTCCTTCGACGCCACCGCCTCGCTCATCCGTAGCGGTGGCAGCACATTGGTCCTCGTCCGCCTTGCCCCGACCGAGGGTCGGACGGTGGATGCCGATGACACCTCGCGTGTCATGGGGCTGATCGAGAAGCTCCCCGACGGCTTCGTCGTCACCGATCTCTCCGGCCTCATCCTCGAAGCCAATGCCGCCTTTCTCGACCTCGCCCAGGCCGCCTCGGCCGAGCAGGTTCGCGGAAAACCCCTCGGTGACTGGCTGGGGCGTATGGGCATCGACTTCCCGAGCCTCACCGCCTCGTTGCGGGAATACGGCTCCGTCCGGAACTTCCCGACGATCCTGCGGGGTGCCTTCGGCATCACCGAGACGGTGGAAGTCTCCGCGGTGCTCGTCGAGGACGGCGAGTTGCCCTGCTACGGTTTCGTGCTGCGGGCCGGCCCCCGTGCCGCCGCTCCGAACGGCCATGCCGCCGCGGCCATCCCGCGCTCGGTCGACCAGTTCATCGAACTGGTGGGCCGCGTGTCGCTGAAAGAGCTCGTCCGCGAGACCACCGACATCATCGAGCGCCTCTGCATCGAGGCTGCGCTGGAGATGACGAAGGACAATCGCGCCACCGCCGCGGAGCTGCTCGGCCTCAGCCGCCAGAGCCTCTATCTGAAGATGCGGCGCTTCGGCTTCATGGACGAGATGCCGGAAGCAGATTGACGCTTTTGCATGTAAACAAAAATTGACACTCCGGTTCGGGGCACCTAGCATGGCCCCATGACCTACCCGAGTGCGCCCGCCGTCCTCGAACTGTTCAAGCCCATCACCTGGTTCGCGCCGATGTGGGCCTTCCTCTGCGGCGTGGTCTCCGTGGGGGGCGACTCCGGCGCCTCATGGACGGTGGTGGCGGCCGGCGTCCTGCTCGCCGGGCCTCTCGTCTGTGCCACAAGCCAGGCGGTGAACGACTGGTTCGACCGCCATGTCGACGGAATCAATGAGCCGCACCGTCCAATCCCCTCCGGCCGCATTCCCGGACGCTGGGGCTTCTATATCGCGGTGATCTGGTCGGGCGTGTCGCTCGCCGTCGCCTGGACGCTCGGCTCCTGGGTGCTGGCCGCCACCATGGTCGGCCTGATTCTCGCCTGGGCCTATAGCGCGCCGCCGCTGCGGCTGAAGCAGAACGGCTGGTTCGGCAATGCCGCCGTCGCCTTCTGCTACGAGGGACTGCCCTGGTTCACCGGCGCCGCCATCATGGCCACCGTCCTGCCGGACTGGCGCATCCTCCTCGTCGCGGCGCTCTATTCCATCGGCGCGCACGGGATCATGACCCTCAATGATTTCAAGGCCATCGAGGGCGATACCCGCATGGGCATCCGCTCGCTGCCGGTGCAGCTGGGCGCCGATGCTGCCGCCCGGCTCGCCTGCGTGATGATGGCGCTGCCGCAGGTCGCGGTCATCGCGCTCCTGACCCTGTTCGGCCAGCCCTGGCACGCCCTTGCGGTCACCGCGCTGCTCGCCGTCCAGGTGGTCCTGATGGGCAAGCTCGTCGCCGATCCGCGCGGTCAGGCCGCCCGCTACAACGCCACCGGCACGACGCTCTACGTGCTGGGCATGCTCGTCGCCGCCTTCGCCCTCCGGTCGAGTTGAGGCTCCCATGGTCCAAGCAGCTCTGGCCCAAGCACCTCTGGCCCAAGCGCCGCTCACCTGGTCGCAGATCGTCCGCCTCGGGCTTGTGCAGACGGCCCTCGGCGCCATCGTCGTGCTCACCACCTCGACGGTGAACCGCATCATGGTGATCGAGCTCGCCCTGCCGGCCATGCTGCCCGGGGCCCTCGTCGGCTGGCACTATGCGCTGCAGATGCTGCGTCCGCGCTGGGGCTTCGGCGCCGACCAGGGCTGGCGGATCACGCCGTGGATCATCGGCGGCATGGCGGTGCTCGCCATCGGCGGCAGTCTTGCGGCGCTGTCCACGGCGTTGATGGCCGCCTCGCTGCCCCTCGGCATCGCCGTCGCCATCGCCGCCTTCACGCTGATCGGCGCGGGGGTGGGCGCGGCCGGCACCTCGCTTCTCGCGCTGCTGGCGAAGCGCGTCGCGCCGCAGCGGCGGCCGGCGGCGGCCACCATCGTCTGGATCATGATGATCGCGGGTTTCGCCGTGACGGGAATCACCGCCGGTGCCCTTCTCGACCCCTTCTCGCTGGAGCGGCTGGTGCTGGTCGCCACCGGCATCAGCCTCGTCGCCCTTGTGGTCGCCGTCGTCGCGGTGATCGGGATCGAGGGGCCAGCCGCGGCGCGGGAGGCGGTTCCCGCTGCGCAGGCGGCGCCGGCCGATGGCCGTGGGTCCTTCCTCGCCGCGCTGGCCGAGGTCTGGGCGGAGCCCAAGGCGCGGCTCTTCACCATCTTCATCTTCGTGTCGATGCTGGCCTTCTCCGGCCAGGACCTGATCCTCGAGCCCTTCGCGGGACTGATGTACGACCTCTCGCCGGGCGAGACGACGCGGCTCTCCGGCATCCAGAACGGCGGCGTCCTCGCCGGGATGGTGACGGTCGCTGTGCTCGGCACGCTGCTGCGCGAGGACGGGGCCGGCTCGCCGAAGCTCTGGACCATTCTCGGCTGCATCGCCTCGGCCTTCGCGCTGGCCGGCATCGCCGTATCGGGCGTGCTGGCGCCGGCCTGGCCCATCCGCCTCAACATCTTCCTGCTCGGCTATGCCAACGGTGCCTATGCCGGCGCGGCCATCGGTTCGATGATGGCCCTCGCCGGTACGGGCGCCGAACGGCGTGAGGGCACGCGCATGGGCGTCTGGGGCGCCTCGCAGGCCATCGCCTTCGGCATTGGCGGTTTCCTCGGCACGGTTGCCGTGGACGTGCTGCGCTGGGCCACGGGCTCGAGCCTTATCGCCTATGGCAGCGTCTTCGTCGTGGAGGCCCTGCTGTTCGGTGTCGCCGCAGTGCTGGCGCTGAGGATTGCGCGGCTCTCCGGCGAGGATCCGCTGCCGGCGCCGACGCGGCCGGAATCATTCGCCCTCGGTGCCGGTGGAGGCTGACCCATGGACGAGACCCAGATCTATGATGTCATCGTGGTGGGCGGCGGCCCGGCCGGCGCCACGGCGGCGGCGGAACTCGCCGCGCGCGGCCGCAGCGTCCTGCTGCTCGACCGGGGAGGGCGCATCAAGCCCTGCGGCGGCGCCATCCCGCCGCGCCTGGTGAAGGATTACGCCATTCCCGAGGACATCATCTGCGCCCGAATCGCCTCGGCGCGGATCGTTGCTCCCTCGGCCCGCCACGTCGACATGCATATCGACGGCGGCTATGTGGCGATGGTCGACCGCGAGGTCTTCGACGAGTTCCTTCGCGAGCGGGCCGTCGCCCGCGGCGCCGAGCGCCGCACCGGGCGCTATCTCAAGCTCACCCGCGAGGACGGTGTCGCCACGGTCCATTGGCGCGCGGGCAGCGATGCCGGCGGCGACCTGCGCAACGAGACGGCGCAGGCGCGCCTCGTCATTGCCGCCGACGGGGCGAATTCACTCCTCGCGCGCCAGGAGATCGCAGGCGCCGATCGCGTGCCGCATGTCTTCGCCTATCACGAGATCGTCCGCGTGCCGGAGGATCCCGGCCAGGGCTTCGACGGCCGGCGCTGCGACGTCCATTATGACGGCCGCTATTCCCCGGATTTCTACAGCTGGGTCTTCCCGCATGGGCGGACCGCCAGCATCGGCACGGGCACCCATCACAAGGGCTTCGGCCTGCGCGACTCGATCGCCGCCTTCCGCGAGCGCCACGGCTTCGCCGGCTGGGAGACGATCCGCCGCGAGGGCGCGCCGATCCCGCTGAAGCCGCTGAAGCGCTGGGACAATGGTCGTGACGTCATCGTCGCCGGTGATGCCGCAGGTGTCGTCGCCCCCGCCTCGGGCGAGGGCATCTACTACGCCATGGCCTCGGCCACCGAAGTCGCCACGGCGGCCGAGGAGATGCTGGCGACGGGCCGCGCCACGGCGCTCGCCGGCGCCCGCAAGCGCTTCATGAAGAGCCATGGCCGCGTCTTCCTCGTGCTCGGCATCATGCAGTGGTTCTGGTACCGCAACGACTGGGTGCGCGAGCGCTTTGTCGCCATGTGCGCCGACAAGGACGTGCAGCGCCTCACCTGGCAGGCCTACATGCACAAGGAGCTTGTGCGGCAGAGCCCCGGAGCGCATTTCCGCATCTTCATCAAGGATATGGGCCACCTGCTTGGGCTGGTGCGGCCATGATGGGCTTGAGTTTCCCCGCCTGGCAGGTCTTCGCCATCGCCGCCGTTGGCACGGTGGCCGTGGCGGTTGCCGGCGGGGTCATGACGGATACGACGGGCTGGTACCGGACGCTGCGCTTCCCGGCCTGGAAGCCGCCGGACTGGGCCTTCGGGCCGATCTGGACGACCATCCTGACGCTGGTGGCGCTGTCCGCCGCCCTTTCCTGGGAGGGCGCTGCATCCTCGCGGGAGCGGACCATCATCGCCGGCCTGTTCGTGCTGAACGGGCTGCTCAACATCCTCTGGAACTACCTCTTCTTCTTCATCCGCCGGCCCGACCTCGCCCTCGTCGAGGTGGTGTTCCTGTGGCTGTCCATCCTCGCCCTGGTGATCGCCGTCTATCCCGTCAACCGGGCGGCGAGCCTCATGCTCCTGCCCTATCTCGTCTGGGTCGGCATCGCCGCCGCCCTCAACCTCAAGATCGTCCGCCTCAACGGCCCCTTTGCGGGGGTCGCAGGTTGATCGCGCGCCGGGAGGCCCCGATGCCGCTTCGAGAAGAGCTGACCGTCGTCCTCGCCAATCCCCGCGGCTTCTGCGCGGGGGTGGTCCGGGCCATCGAGATCGTCGAACGGGCGATCGCCCTGCACGGCGCGCCCGTCTATGTGCGCCACGAGATCGTCCACAATCGCCACGTCGTCGCGCGCCTGCGGCGCCAGGGCGCAATCTTCGTCGAGAGCCTCGAAGAGGTGCCGGCCGGCGCCGTCACCGTCTTCAGCGCCCATGGCGTGTCGCAGGCGGTGGAAGAGGAGGCGCGCGAGCGCGGCCTCTCCGTCATCGACGCGACCTGCCCGCTCGTCACCAAGGTGCATCGCCAGGGCCGGCGCTATGCCGAGAAGGGCTTTTCCGTCGTCCTCATCGGCCATGAGGGCCATGCCGAGGTCGAGGGCACGCGCGGCCAGGTGCCGGGCGGCGTGACGGTGGTCGGCAGCGCCGACGAGGTCGCCTCTCTCGCCATCGCCGATCCCTCGCGCGTCGCCTATGTCACCCAGACGACGCTTTCGGTCGACGACACCCGCGAGGTGGTCGATGCGGTGAAGGCGCGCTTCCCGGCCGCCGTCGGCCCGGAGCTCGACGACATCTGCTACGCCACGCAGAACCGCCAGACGGCGGTGACAATGATGGTCGAGGATGTTGACCTGCTCATCGTGCTGGGCTCGGCCAACAGCTCCAACTCCAACCGCCTGCGCGAGATCGGCGTCAAGGCGGGCATTCCCGCCCATCTCGTCGACGACGCCTCCGAGGTCGATCCGCGCTGGCTCGACGGCATCCGCCGCGTCGGCGTCACCGCCGGGGCCTCGGCGCCGGAGGATCTTGTCCGCGGCCTCATCGACCGTCTCTCGACGCTGCGCACCGTGACGGTGGAGAGCGTCGGCGACGTCCACGAGACCGTCGAGTTCCGCCTTCCAACGGCCCTGACGGCGGCGGCGCGCGAGCGCGAGCCCGCCCCCGCCGCGGCCCTCCAGACAGGGAGCCTGTGACATGGCTGAGCCCTTTCCCTTCACGGCCATCGTTGGCCAGTCCGAAATGAAGCAGGCGCTGATGGTCGCCGCCGTCGATCCCCGCATCGGCGGTGTTCTGATCACCGGCGACCGTGGCACCGGCAAGTCGACCGCCGTGCGTGGTCTGGCCGCCGTCCTGCCGTCCCTGCGCGTCGTCGCCGATTGTCCGTATCGCTGTGGCCCCGGCGATAGCCCGGAGTGCTGCCCCCATTGCAGCAGTGCGACGACGCGCACCCTTGCCCAGGCACCGGTGCCGGTGGTCGACCTGCCGCTCGGCGCCACCGAGGACCGGGTGGTCGGCGCGCTCGACATCGAGGAGGCGCTGGTCCACGGCCGCAAGCGCTTCGAACCGGGCCTGCTCGCCCGCGCCAATCGCGGCTTCCTTTATGTCGACGAGGTCAACCTACTTGAGGATCATCTGGTCGATCTTCTGCTCGACGTCGCCGCCTCGGGCGAGAACATCGTCGAGCGCGAGGGCCTGTCGGTGCGCCATCCCGCCCGCTTCGTGCTCATCGGCAGCGGCAATCCGGAAGAGGGCGAATTGCGCCCGCAGCTCCTCGACCGCTTCGGCCTGTCGGTGGAGGTCACCTCGCCGGATGACATCGACCTGCGCGTCGAGGCGGTGAAGCGCCGCGAGGCCTTCGACCGCGACGCGGCCGCCTTCCATGCGGCCTGGACGCGGGAGCAGCAGCGGCTCGCTCGCCGCATCGCCGCCGCGCGCAAGCGGCTCGACGCCATCGAGGTCACCGACATGATACGGCGCGCCATTGCCGGGCTGTGCATCAAGCTCGGCACGGATGGCCTGCGCGGTGAGCTGACCCTCATCCGCGCGGCGCGGGCGCTCGCCGCCCTCGAAGGCGACAATGCGGTTGCCGCCAACCATCTTCGCCAGGCTGCGCCGCTCGCGCTGCGCCATCGCCTGCGCCGCAATCCGATGGACGAGGCCGGCTCGCGCATCCGCGTCGAGCGGGCCCTGGCCGAGGCCTGGGCCGCATGACCGCCGCCCATCCCGGCGACGACCTCCGGGCCGCGGCTCTCGCCGTCGCCCCGGCGATCCTTGCCGTGGATCCGAAAGCGCTTGGCGGCGTGCTGCTGAAGGGCCCGGCGGGACCTGCGCGCGACCGTTTAATCGCCGCGCTATCCGCCGCCCTGCCGGCCGGCAGTCCCGTCCTGCCCGTGCCTTGCCATGTCGGCCCGGGTCGGTTGATCGGCGAAATCGACACCACCGCGACCCTCGCCGCGGGTCGGCTGATCCACGATCCCGGCCTCTTCGTCCGCGCCGCCCGCGGCCTCCTGGTGCTGCGCTCGGCTGAGCGGCTTGAGCCCTCGGCCGCCGCGCTCGTCGCCCTGGCCCTCGACGAGCCGGGCGAGGGCTTCGGCATCATCGCCTGCGACGAAAGCCTTTCCGACGAGGACGGGCCGGCGCGCTGCCTCGCCGAACGCCTTGCCCTGCATCTCGACCTCACCGGCCTTGGCGCTGACGCCGTCCCCGCCACCGATCCGGCGGTTGTGGCTGCCGCCCGCGACCGTTTCGCCAGCGTCACCATCGCCGATGCGGCGGTCGTCAACCTTGCCGCGGCAGCCTCCGCGCTCGGCGTGCGCTCCGACCGCGCCCTGCTCCACGCCGTCCGTGCGGCGCGGATCATTGCCGCCCTGGGCCACCGCGCCACGGTCTCCGACGCCGATGCCGAGACCGCTGCCATCCTCGTCCTCGCCCCGCGCGCCACGCGCCTGCCGCAGGCGGCGGCCGATCCGGCCGAGGCCGAGGCGCAGCAGCCGCCCCCGCCCTCCGAAGCGACCCCGCAGGACGATGCCGAGCAACCGGCCGGCGATCCCGCCGCCGCCGAGGACCGCGTGCTTGATGCGACCGTCGCGGCCTTGCCGCCCGACCTCCTCGCCGCGCTGTCCGCCGGTAAGCCGCCGTCGCGCGGGCGCTCGCCCGCCGGCCGCTCGCGCGATACCGGCGCCGCCTCGGCCCGCGGTCGCCAGATCGGCAGCCGCGCCGGCGACCCGCGGCGCGGCCATCTCGACCTCCTGGCATCGGTCCGATCGGCGGTGCCGTGGCAGCGGCTGCGCGGCGCGCCGCCGTCGGGGGCGCGCCTCAGCCTGCGCCCGGCCGATCTGCGGCTGAAGCGGCTGAAGAACCGCAAGGGCGCCACCACCATTTTCTGCGTCGATGCCTCCGGCTCGACCGCCCTCGAACGCCTCGCCGAAGCCAAGGGCGCGGTCGAGCAGATCCTCGCCGATTGCTATGTGCGTCGCGACGAGGTGGCGCTTGTCGCCTTCCGGGGGCAGGAGGCGACGCTCGTCGTGCCACCGACGCGCTCGCTGCAGCGGGCGCGCGCCTGCCTCTCGGCGCTGCCGGGCGGCGGCGGCACGCCGCTCGCCGAGGGCATCGCCGCGGCCTGCCGGCTCGGCGTCGATACGGCCCGTCGCGGCCGCACGCCGACCCTCGTCCTCATCACCGACGGGCGGCCGAATATCGGCTTCGGCGGCATTGCCGGCCGGGAGCGCGCGGCGGAGGACGCCACGGCCGCGGCCCGCGAGGTCGCCGCCCATCATCTGCGGGCGCTGGTGATCGACAGCTCGACCCGGCCGGAGCCGCGGGCGCGCGCTCTGGCGGATACGATGGGCGCGCTCTATCTCGCGCTGCCCCATGCCGATTCCGCCTCGCTTCACCGCGCGGTGCAGGCGGGGTCTGCGGCGCTCGCCGCGGGGGCGAAGCCATGACCCAGCGGCTCGACTGGAAGCGCGAGGGACCGACCTGGCCGGGCCACGAGCACAGCCGCTTCGTCGAGGCGGCCGGCCACACCTTCCACGTCCAGGTTTCCGGCGAGGGCCCCGTCGCCCTGCTGCTGCACGGCACCGGCGCCTCCACCCATTCATGGCGGCGGTTTGCGCCGCTGCTCGCCGGCCGCTTCACCGTGGTCGCGCCGGACCTGCCGGGCCATGGCTTCACCCGCGCCCCCTTCGCCTCCAGCCTGTCGCTCGACGCGATGGCAGAGAGCATCGCGGCGCTCATGGCCAAGCTCGGGCGCATGCCCGACCTCATCATCGGCCATTCCGCGGGGGCCGCCATCGCCCTGCAGATGGCGCTGAAGGGCCTCGCCGCCCCGCGGGGCATCGTCAGCCTCAACGGCGCGCTACGGCCGCTGGAGGGCTTTGCCAGCCGCTTCTTCCCGCCGATCGCGCGGATGCTGGCACTGCTGCCGATCGTGCCGCAGGTCTTCGCCTGGCGCGCCCGCGACCCGGCCGTCCTCGACGACCTCCTGAAGCAGACGGGATCGCGCATTCCGCCGGAGGACCGGGCGATCTATGCCCGCCTTGCCGCCTCGCCGCCCCATGTCGGCGCGGCGCTCGGCATGATGGCGAACTGGGACCTGTCGGCCCTGGAGCGGAGCTTTCCGAAGGTGACGACACCGGTCCTGCTGGTCGCCGGCACGCAGGACGGCATGGTGCCCGCCCGGCAGGCCGATGTCGTCGCGCATCGGCTGCCCCATGCGGAGGTGGCGCGGCTGCGCAGCCTTGGCCACCTCGCCCATGAGGAGGCCCCCGAGCGCGTCGTTGCCGCGATTCTCGACTGGTTCGACCGCATCACCGAGGTCGGCCCGCAGGCGACCGTGCCGCTGGCAGCCGGTGCACCATGAGGGGGAGGGGCCCATGACTGCGCCGCTGCGCCATCCCGTGCCCGTCGATGACCGGCGCCCCCATGCCGTGGTCATCGGCTCGGGCTTCGGTGGGCTCGCCGCCGCCATCCGTCTCGGCGCACGCGGCTACCGCGTCACCGTGCTGGAGCGGCATGACCAGCCCGGCGGTCGCGCGCGGGTCTTCCGCCAGGATGGCTTCACCTTCGATGCCGGTCCGACCATCGTCACGGCCCCCTTTCTCTTCGAGGACCTCTGGACGCTCTGCGGCAAACGCCTCGCCGACCATATCGACCTCGTTGCCCTCGATCCCTTCTACCGCCTGCGCTTCCATGACGGCTCGACGCTCGACTGCACCGGCGATCCGGAGCGGATGCGCGCCGCGGTCGGCCGGCTCTCGCCCTCCGATGTCGCGGGCTACGACCGCTTCATGGCGCAGAGCGAGGAGATCTGCCGCATCGGCTTCGAGGAGCTGGGGCACGTCCCCTTCGGCTCCTTCATGGACATGGTGCGCGTCGCGCCCGATCTCCTGAGGCTGTCCGGCCATCGCTCGGTGCACCACCTCGTCAGCAAATATGTGAAGGACGAGCGGCTGCGCATCGCCCTGTCGTTCCATCCGCTCTTCGTCGGTGGCAATCCCTTCTCGGCCAGCGCCATCTACGGGCTCATCGCCGCGCTGGAGCGGCGCTGGGGCGTGCATTTCGCCCGCGGCGGCACGGGCGCTCTGGTCTCCGGCATGGTCGATCTCATTCGCGGCCAGGCGGGCACGGTGCGGCTCGGGGCCGATGTCGCCCGCATCATCGTCGAGGAGGGCGCGGCGCGGGGCGTCGTGCTCGCGGACGGCGAGACCATCCGCGCCGAGCTCGTCGTCTCCAATGCCGACGTGACCCACACCTATGGCAAGCTCGTGCCGGAGGGGGCGACGAAGCGCTGGCGTCCGGCGAAGCTCAAGCGCGCCTCGCAATCGATGAGCCTCTTCGTCTGGTATTTCGGCACCAAGGGCCGGCGGGCCGACGTGCCGCATCACACGATCCTGCTCGGCCCCCGCTACCAGGGCCTGCTCGACGACATCTTCCGCCGCAAGACGCTCGCCGCGGATTTCAGCCTGTACCTGCACCGTCCGACCGCGACGGATCCGAGCCTCGCGCCGCCGGGCCATGACGCCTTCTACGTGCTGTCGCCGGTGCCGAACCTTGCCGGCGGGCAGGATTGGGATCGTCTTGCCGAGACCTATCGCGAGCGGATCGCCGCCGAACTCGACCGCACGGTCATGCCCGGCTTCCGCGACCAGATCGTCACCTCGCGCGTCATGCATCCCGGCCATTTCCGCGACGAGCTCCTCGCCCCCTTCGGTGCCGCCTTCAGCCTCGAGCCTGTGCTGCTGCAGAGCGCCTGGTTCCGGCCGCACAACCGCTCCGAGGATATTGCCAACCTCTATCTCGTGGGGGCGGGCACCCATCCGGGCGCCGGCCTGCCTGGCGTGCTCTCCTCGGCGCGTATCCTCGATCAGGTGGTTCCCCATGGCAGCACCGTCACGACCTGATCCCGCCGATGTCGCGGCCTGCCGCAGCCTGCTGCAGGCCGGTTCGCGCTCGTTCTTCGCGGCCTCGCTGCTGCTCCCCTCCTCGGTGCGGGAGCCTGCCACCGTCCTCTATGCCTTCTGCCGGGTGGCCGATGATGCGGTCGACCTGTCGCCCGATGCCGCCACCGCCATCACCCGCCTTCACGCCCGGCTGGACGGGATCTTCGCCGGCGTGCCGGCGGATGATCCGGTGGACCGGGCCCTCGCCGTCGTGGTGCGCGCGCACGACTTGCCGCGCAGCGTCTTCGACGCGCTCATCGAAGGCCTCGCCTGGGACGTGGGCGGTCGCACCTACGAGACCCTCTCCGACCTCATCTCCTATTGCGCCCGTGTCGCCGGAACGGTCGGCACGCTGATGACGCTGCTGATGGGGCGCCGTGATCCCCGTGTCCTGGCGCGCGCCTGTGATCTCGGCGTCGCCATGCAGCTCACCAACATCGCCCGCGACGTCGGCGAGGACGCCCGTGCCGGGCGGCTGTACCTGCCGCTCGAATGGATGGAAGAGGCAGGCCTCTCGCCGCAATCCTTCCTCGCCGCGCCCGTCTTCGACTCCCGCCTCGCCAGCGTCATCAGGCGGCTCATCGCCGAGGCGGACCGGCTTTATGGCCGCTCGCAGAGCGGCATCGGCGCGCTGCCGGCGGGTTGCCGCCCGGCCATCCATGCGGCGCGGCTCATCTATCAGGAAATCGGTGTGCTGCTCGCCGCGCGCGGCCAGGACAGCATCACCCGCCGCACCGTCGTGCCGCAGCGGCGCAAGCTGGCGCTGGTCGGACGGGCGCTGCTCGATGCCGGTTTCGCCAGCGGGCCAACCCGTCAGCGGGCGCTGGCCGAGGTTCAGTTTCTCATCGACGCGGTGCGGCCGGAGGGCGGCGACGCGGTGATGGCCGACCAGGGGCTCGACCGGCTCGTCGGCATCTTCGAGCGCCTCGCGCGCGAACCCGGCTCGTCGCGCACCGGCCGTGTCGTGCGGCCCCGGCGTGGGCGGACGCGCGCCTCGCGTCTGACCGCCACCGCCTGAGGGGCGCGCCATGAGCAGCGACTGGCTCTTTGCCGCGGAGTTCGTGCTGACCGCTGTCCTCGTGCTCGGCTTCGCGGCGCATCAGCTCCGGTCGCTGAAGAAGCTGAAGGAGGAGCGCGAGCGCAAGGCGCGCGAGGCTGCCGCGCGCGGCGATGCGCCCAAGCCTTAGGTCCCCGCCCGCCGCGGCATGCGAAAGGGCAGCATGGCCTGGACCACGGGATTGGCGAAGCGTGGCAGCGACAGGGCCTCGTGGACGAAGACGGCAGGGCCGTCGCCCCAGTCGGTCCCGACGACGGCGCGCGCATAGAAGGGCGCGTCCTCCATCCCCATGATGACCCTGGGTCTCACCCCCTCCGCCGCCGGTGTCTCGCGGGCGACCCGCCAGCCGGTATGCGGCAGGCGCGCGGGCGCCGGCGCCTCGACGGGCGCCAGCCTGCCGTCCGGCTGGAGGCCGAGGGCGAGGGTGGTGCGGCCGCCATCGGTGCGGCGCGCATCGTAGTGGATGCGGCCGCCCGCGGCCCGCACCTCGCGCGACCAGTTCCAGGTGAGGAAGTCGCGCTCCAGCGGCCGGTCGCCGTCATTGGTGTCGCAATAGCCGTGGCCGGACCAGGAGAGGTCAGGCGCCGAGAACCGCGCCTCCACCCGTGCTGCCGGCGCGATGGGCCGCCAGCGATGATGGCCGTCGGCATCGAGGTGGAAGGGCCGGCTCGGCGCCGAAGTCGGCGTCACCGTGACGGTGCCGCGCAGCCGCCGGGGGATCGGCACGGTGATCTCGTCTATGGCGATGGTGAGCCGCCCCCGGTCCCAGGAGACCTGGCTCGGGCCGATGGCGAGATGGTCGCTCGCGCGGGCGCGCGGGCCCGCCCCGCGTTCGGTCATGGCCCATCGCCCGCCGGTCCCGTAGAGCGCGACGTTGACGGCGCAGAAGGCGGTGGGGTCGGCCGGGCCGCTCCGGCGACGCCAGGCATAATAGGGCGAGAAGACGGAGCCGATGAACACGATGACCACCAGGCCATGGCGGCCATCGTCGCTCAGCGCGTCGACATACCACCAGGCATAGCCGTCCGGCGGGACGTCGAGCGCGAAGTCAGGTCCGCCATCACGGCCGATGCCGCGAGCCGGCCCGAGGTCGCCGCCATCGGCACGCCCGCTCCCGGATGGACGCTGCCCCCCGCCAGATAGAGCCCCGGGATCGCCGACCGCGAGCCCGGGCGGCGGAACGAGGCCATGGCCCCGTGTGTCGCCGAGCCATAAAGCGCTCCCGAGGTTCCGGGGAAACGCCGGGCGAAATCCCCCGGCGTGGTCACCGTCCTGTCGCTGATCGTGAGGCTGAGGCCGGCTGCCGCCAGCCGCTGCATGAGACGTGTCTCGCATCGGGCGATCTCCCCGGGATCAGGCCGGCCGTCGTCACCGCGGGCCGGGGCGTTGACGAGGCAGAAAAGGCGTTCGTCGCCATCGGCGCGGGCGGAGCCGCCGGTGCGGTCTGGCGCGCAGACGTAAATGGTCGGATCGTCCGGCAGGCGGCCGGCGCCGAGCGCGGCGAATTCGGCGGCATAGTCGGCCGAGAAGAAGACGCTGTGATGGGCGAGGGGAAACCCCTCGGCCCTGGCGGCGAGGCACCAGGTGACGGCAGAGAGCGAGCGCAGCGCCGGATCAGGCGGGGGAACGGCGCGGCGCGTATCGCCGCCGAGGAGGCCTTTCGCAAGCGCCGATGCGTCGCCGGCATGGATCACCGCCTCCGCCGCGATCTCCTCGCCGCTGGCGAGGCGTACGCCCGCTGCGCGGCCGTTGCCGACCAGCACCTCGGCGACGGCGCAGCCGAGGCGCAGCGTCGCGCCGCGGGCAAGCGCCAGCGCCGTGACCGCGCCGGCAAGGTCCTGCATCCCGCCGGGAAGGCTCCAGACACCCTCCTGCTCGGCATGGGCGATGAGCATGAGTGTCGCCGGCGCGGCGAACGGCGACGAGCCGCAATAGGTGGCGTAGCGGCCGAAGAGCTGGCGCAGGCGCTCGTCGCGGAAATAGCCGCCGAGCACGCTCCACAGCGTCTCGAAGGGGCGGATGGCGAGGCCGCCAAGGCCGAGAGAGGCGGTGAGCCCGAGCATGGAGGGGCGCTCGGCCTGCATGAAGGGCGCGTCGAGCAAATGGTAGACGCGCGCCGCGTCGGTGCAGAAGCGGCGGAAGCCCTCGGCCTCGGCGGGCCCGGCGAAGGCGGCGATGGCCTCGGCCGAGCGCGCGGGATCGGCGAAGAGGTCGAGCGTCGAGCCGTCCAGCCAGTGGTGGCGGGCGAGTATGTCGAGGGGGGTGAGGGCGAGGTGATCGGCGAGGCGTTCGCCGACGCTGGCGAAGAGCGCCTCGAAGACGGGACGCATGGTGAAGACGGTGGGGCCGGAATCGAGCGTGCCCGCAGCGGTCTCGACGCCGCGGATCTTGCCGCCGGCATGGTCCGCGGCCTCGACCAGCGTGACCGCGTAGCCCTGATGGGCCAGCAGCATCGCCGCGGTGAGCCCCGCAATGCCTGCTCCAACGATGACCACGCGGTCCTGCACGAGCTCACCATTTTCCCATTGACAGTGGAAAGTGTCAGATACAGTTTACATGACGGTTCCAAGTGTCAAATGAAATTGACATTAAGGGGGGAAGGCCATGGATCTCGGCATCCGGATCGAAAAGGCCCTGGACGTCGCTCTTACGAAAGCGGAGGGCGCTGATTGTCCCCCCGGGCTGGCGGCGGCGCTGCGCTACGCGGTATTTCCCGCGGGCCACAGGATCAGGCCACGGCTGGTGATGGCCGTGTCGGAGGCCTGCGGCGGGTCCGACCCGGAAGCGGCAGATGCCGCGGCGGCGGCCATCGAGTTCCTGCACTGCGCCTCGCTGGTCCATGACGACCTGCCATGCTTCGACGATGCCGACGAGCGGCGCGGCAAGCCCTCGGTGCATCGTGCCTTCGGCCAGCCGGTCGCCGTCCTGGCCGGCGACGCGCTGATCGTCCTCGCTTTCGAGACCATCGCCCGCGGCGTCCCCGGTGACGCGCGCAAGCTCGGCGGCCTCGTCCGCCTCGTCGGCCAGGCCGTCGGCGCGCCCGCCGGCATCTGTGCCGGCCAGGCCTGGGAGAGCGAGCCGACCGTGTCGGTGTCCGCCTATCACCGCGCCAAGACCGCCTCGCTCTTCGCCGGGGCCACCGCTGCCGGTGCGCTGGCCGCGGGCGCCGATCCGCTCGCCTGGCGTGATCTCGGCGAGCGTCTCGGCGAGGCCTATCAGGTTGCCGACGACATCAGCGATATCGCCGCGACCTCCGACCAGACCGGCAAGACCAGCAATCGCGACAGCTTGCTCGGCCGGCCGAACGTCGCGCACCAGATGGGGCTCGACGAGGCGCTGGCTTTGCTCGACCGTACCGTGGTCGAGGCGATCGCCGCCGTGCCGGTCTGCCCCGGCCAGGCGCAGTTGCGCGCCGCCATCCTGCTTGAGACCAAGCGCTTCCTGCCGGCGGGGCTCGTCCGCACCGCGGCATGACCGCCACCATGCCGGACCGGCGCGCGGGCCCTTTCGAGCGGCTCGCCGCCTGGCTGAAGCTGCGCCGTGACCGGCTCGTCGCCGATCCGGCGTTCCAGCGCTTCTCGGCCTCGTTCCCGCTGACCCGCGGCACGGCGCATCGCCATGCCAGCGACCTCTTCGATCTCTGCGCCGGCTTCGTCTATTCGCAGGTGCTCTTCGCCTGCGTCAGGCTCGATCTCTTCGCGATGCTGGCGCGCGGGCCGATGCCGCTCTCCGACATTGCCGCGCGCACCCGCCTGAGCATCGATGCGGCGGACCGGCTGGTGCGCGCCGCCATCGCGCTCGGCCTATTGGAATGGCGCGGCGACGAGGTCGGCCTCGGCCTCAAGGGCGCAGCTCTCACCGGCAATCCCGGGGCGCTGGCCATGGTCGAGCACCATGCCATGCTCTACGCCGACCTCGCCGACCCGATCGCGCTGCTGCGCGGCGAGGCGCCGCCATCGCATCTCCGGCGTTTCTGGGCCTATGGCGAAGGCGGTTCGGCCGAGGCGTCGGGCGCCGCAGCCGATTACACCGCCCTCATGGCGCGCTCGCAGGCGCTGGTGGCCGACGACATTCTCGACGCCTATCCCGTCAGCCGCCACCGCGTGGTGCTCGATGTTGGTGGCGGCAACGGCACCTTCCTCGCCGCCCTGCATCGGCGCGCGCCTTCCGCCGAGCTCCACCTTTTCGACCTGCCGGCGGTCACCGCCCATGCGGCGCGGAACCCGGCCCTGCCCGAATCGACGGTGATCCATGGCGGGCGATTCCCCGACGATCCGCTGCCCACCGGCATGGATCTCGTCACGCTGGTGCGCGTCGTCCACGACCATGACGATGCGGTGGTGCGCGGGCTCCTCGCCCGCGTCCATGAGGCCCTCGCACCCGGGGGCAGCGTCGTCATCGCCGAGCCCATGGCGGAATCAGCCGCGGTTGCACCGATGGCTGACGCCTATTTCGGCTTCTACCTGCTTGCCATGGGTCAGGGCCGCGCCCGCAGCCCCGACACGCTCATGGCCATGCTGACTGCAGCCGGTTTCGAGGCGCCGCGCCGGATTGCAACCCGCCGGCCACTCTTCGCCGGCATCGTCACGGCGACGCGACGCACGGCAGTGTAAAAAATAATTGACACTCTTCGTTGTCACCCTAAGATGACTTATGCCCAGTCTTTAGGCGGGCACGGCCCTGGAGGTCGAACGTGAAGACGCTGGCAGTCATCCTGCGTGAACCGCACCGCCTGGATCTCGACCGCGTCGAACTCTTGGGCCTTTCGGACAACGACGTTGTCGTCGATGTGCTCTGGTCTGGCATCAGCAGCGGCACCGAGCGGCTCCTGTGGTCCGGCCGCATGCCGCCGTTCCCCGGCCTCGGCTATCCCCTCGTGCCCGGCTACGAGACCGTCGGCGAGATCGTCGATGCCGGCGCCAGCGCCCGCCATCGCATCGGCGAGCGCGTCTTCGTTCCGGGCTCGCGCGGCTTCAAGAGCGTGCGCGGCCTGTTCGGCGGCGCAGCCCAACGGCTCGTCGCGGCGGCTGACCGCGTCACACCCGTCGATCCGGAATTGGGCGAGCAGGCCATCCTGCTCGCGCTCGCAGCCACCGCCTGCCATGCCATCCGCATCGGCGGCCTGCCCGAGCTCATTGTCGGACACGGCGTGCTTGGCCGGCTCATCGCCCGCGTCACCCTGGCCGAGGGCGCGCCTGCGCCGACCGTCTGGGAAACGCGTGCCGAGCGCCGCACCGGCGCCACCGGCTATGCCGTCGTCGATCCGTCCGAGGACGCCTCGGGCGACCGCGGCATCATCATGGATGCCAGCGGCGATGCGGGGCTCCTCGATACGCTGATCGCCCGGCTGAGGCGGGGCGGCGCCATCGTCCTTGCCGGCTTCTACGAGCAGCCGCTGGCCTTCACCTTCCCGCCCGCCTTCATGCGCGAGGCGATGATCCGCATCGCCGCGGAGTTCCGGCCCGAGGACGTGGATCGCGCCCTCACCCTGGTGCGCTCCGGGCGGCTCAGCCTCGACGGCCTCGTCACTCACCGTTTTCCCCCGCCTGCCGCAGCGGAGGCCTATCGCACGGCCTTCGAAGACCCCGACTGCGTCAAGGCATTGATCACCTGGAGGGCTTCCGCATGAACGCGCCGCTCACGGCTCTCGAGCCGAACGCTGCCACGACCGGCCCCGCGCTGGATGCCATGATCCGCGAGGCCGAGGACACGGCCGCCGCTCCCGGCACCCGCCAGACCCAGGTCATCGCCATCTACGGCAAGGGCGGCATCGGCAAGAGCTTCACGCTCGCCAACCTCTCCTACATGATGGCGCAGCAGGGCCAGCGCGTCCTGCTCATCGGCTGCGATCCCAAGAGCGACACGACCTCGCTGCTCTTCGGCGGCCGGGCCTGCCCCACCATCATCGAGACCTCGTCGAAGAAGAAGCTCGCCGGCGAGGAGGTGCGCATCGAGGATGTCTGCTTCAAGCGCGATGGCGTCTTCGCCATGGAGCTCGGCGGGCCCGAGGTCGGCCGCGGCTGCGGCGGACGCGGCATCATCCACGGCTTCGAGCTTCTCGAGAAGCTCGGCTTCCACGAGTGGGACTTCGACTATGTCCTGCTCGACTTCCTCGGCGACGTGGTGTGCGGCGGCTTCGGCCTGCCGATCGCCCGCGACATGTGCCAGAAGGTCATCGTCGTCGGCTCGAACGACCTCCAGTCGCTCTATGTCGCCAACAATGTCTGCTCGGCGGTCGAATATTTCCGCAAGCTCGGCGGCAATGTCGGCGTCGCCGGCATGGTCATCAACAAGGATGACGGCACCGGCGAGGCCTCGGCCTTCGCGGCGGAAGCCGGCATCCCCATCCTCGCGGCCATCCCGCAGGACGACGACCTGAGGCGCAAGAGCGCCAATTACGAGATCGTCGGCCATCCCGATAGCCAGTGGGCCGCGCTCTTCGCCGAGCTCGCGCAGAACGTCGCGGGTGCGCCGCCGGTGCGGCCGAAACCGCTGAACCAGGACGCCCTCCTTGGCCTGTTCAAGGGCGATGCGGTCGGCCGCGGCGTGGTGCTGCAGCCGGCGAGCCAGGTGGATCTGCGCGGCGGCGTGCTGGCGCAGCAGCCCTCCCTCGAAATCATCTACGACACGGTGTGACGATGGCGCGCCTCCTCGACACCCTCGCCAAGCCCCTCTCGGCCGCCGCCAAGCCGATGCCTCCCGAGGCGTCGGAGGCCGGCTGCCATGGCGGCAAGGCGCAAATGGAGGAGGCGGCGCGCGCCGCCGGCAAGAGCGAGGTGCTGGACCAGTATGCGGCCGACTATCCCAAGGGGCCGCATGACCAGCCGCAGAGCATGTGCCCTGCCTTCGGCTCGCTGCGCGTGGGCTTGAGGATGCGGCGCACTGCCACCGTGCTCTCTGGCTCGGCCTGCTGCGTCTATGGCCTCACCTTCACCTCGCACTTCTACGGCGCGCGGCGGACCGTCGGCTATGTGCCGTTCAACTCGGAATCGCTGGTCACCGGCAAGCTGTTCGAGGACATCCGCGACTCCGTCCACGATCTTGCCGATCCGGCGCTCTATGACGCCATCGTCATCATCAATCTGTGCGTCCCCACCGCCTCCGGCGTGCCGCTGAAGCTCCTGCCGAAGCAGATCAACGGGGTGCGCGTCATCGGCATCGACGTGCCGGGCTTCGGCGTGCCGACCCACGCGGAAGCCAAGGACGTGCTCGCCGGCGCCATGCTGCGCTATGCCCGCGGCGAGGCCGAGAAGGGCCCCGTCCAGGCGCCGCGGATCACCCGCGCCAACCAGCGGCCGACCGTCACCCTGCTCGGGGAGATGTTCCCCGCCGATCCCATGGGCATCGGCGCGCTGCTGGAGCCGATGGGGCTTGCCGCCGGTCCCAGCGTTCCGACCCGCGAATGGCGCGAGCTCTATGCGGCGCTGGATTGCGTGGCGGTCGCCGCCATCCATCCCTTCTATACCGCGAGCATCCGCGAGTTCGAGGCGGCCGGCCGTCCCGTCGTCGCCTCCGCACCAGTGGGCCGCGACGGCACGGCCGACTGGCTCGCCGCCATCGGCAAGGCCGCGGGTGTTGCGCCGGAGCGCATCGCCGAGGCGCAGAACCGCGCCCTGCCGCTGATCGGCGCGGCGCTGGAGCGGGCCCGCATCTCCGGCCGCATCACCCTGTCGGGCTATGAGGGCTCGGAGCTGCTCGTCGGCCGGCTGCTCGTCGAGAGCGGCGCGGACCTGCGCTATGTCGGCACGGCCTGCCCGCAGACGCCCTGGTCCGAGCCGGATCGCGCCTGGCTGGAGGCTCGCGGCGTCACGGTGCGCTACCGCGCCTCGCTGGAGCAGGATCTCGAGGCGCTCGACGAGCACCAGCCGGACCTCGCCATCGGCACGACGCCGGTGGTGCAGAAGGCCAAGGAGCGGGCCATTCCCGCCCTCTACTTCACCAACCTGATCTCGGCGCGGCCGCTCTTCGGCCTTGCCGGAGCCGGTTCGCTCGCCACCGTCGTTAACGCGGCGCTCGGCAACAAGCCGCGCTTCGACCGGATGAAGGACTTCTTCGAGGGCGTCGGCTCCGGCGATACGGCGGGTGTCTGGTCCAAAACGCCCGATCCGCGGCCGGATTTCCGCGCCAAGTATCGCCGCCAGCTCGATGCGCTCGCCAAGAAGCGCAAAGCCGAGGAGATGCTCTGATGCTGGTCCTCGATCATGACAGGGCAGGGGGCTACTGGGGCGCGGTCTATGTCTTCACCGCGATCAAGGGCCTGCAGGTGGTGATCGACGGCCCGGTGGGCTGCGAGAACCTCCCCGTCACCTCCGTCCTCCACTACACCGATGCGCTGCCGCCCCACGAGCTGCCGATCGTCGTCACCGGCCTTGCCGAGGAAGAACTCGGCCAGAAGGGGACGGAGCAGGCCATGCGCCGTGCCCACCGCGCCCTCGATCCCGACCTGCCGTCGGTGGTCGTCACCGGCTCCATCGCCGAGATGATCGGCGGCGGCGTGACGCCGGAAGGCACGGCCATCAAGCGTTTCCTGCCGCGCACCATCGACGAGGACCAGTGGCAGAGCGCCGACCGCGCGCTGTCCTGGCTGTGGACCGAGTTCGGCCCGCGCAAAGTGCCGGAGCGTCGCCGCGAGGCGGGCGCCAAGCCGCGCGTCAACATCATCGGGCCGGCCTACGGCACGTTCAACATGCCCTCGGACCTCGCCGAGATCCGCCGCCTCGTCGAGGGGATCGGCTGCGAGGTGAACATGGAGTTCCCGCTCGGCAGCCACCTCCAGGACGTGGCCAAGCTCGCCGATGCGGACGTCAATATCTGCCTCTACCGCGAGTTCGGGCGCCTGCTCTGCGAGCGGCTGGAGCGGCCCTATCTCCAGGCGCCGATCGGCCTGCACTCAACCACCGCCTTCCTCGAGAAGCTCGGCGAGCTCGCCGGTGTCGACCCGCAGCCCTTCATCGCGCGCGAGAAGCACACGACGATCAAGCCGCTCTGGGATCTCTGGCGCTCGGTGACGCAGGACTTCCTGGGCACCGCGAGCTACGGCGTCGTCGCCACCGACACCTATGCGCGGGGCCTCAAGCATTTCCTCTCCGAGGAACTCGGCCTGCCCTGCCACTTCGCCGTCTCCCGCCGCGCCGGCGTGAAGCCGGACAACGAGGCGGTGCGCCAGGCGATCCGCGATCGCACGCCGCTCATCCTCTTCGGCAGCTTCAACGAGCGCATGTATCTCGCCGATTGCGGGGCGCGGGCGGTGTTCATTCCCGCCTCCTTTCCGGGGGCCATCATCCGCCGCCACACCGGCACGCCCTTCATGGGCTATGCGGGCGCGACCTACCTCCTCCAGGAGGTCTGCAACGCGCTGTTCGATGCGCTCTTCCACATCCTGCCGCTCGGCAGCGACATGGATCGCATCGAGGCGACGCCCTCGCGGCTCGATGACGACCTGCCCTGGAGCGAAGAGGCCCGCGCCATGCTCGATGCGGTCGTCGAGACCCATCCGGTGCTCGTGCGCATCTCCGCCGCCAAGCGCCTGCGTGACACCGCCGAGCGCGAGGCCCGCGCCGCCGGCTCCGGCGTCGTCCGCCCCGATTCCGTCACGCGTGCTGTCGGCCAGCTCGGCCGCCCGCCCAACTGATCTCGTCCGGTGCCCCCGGGCGCCTTTCGCTTGCAGTGCATCCCCATCGACAAGGTCGCATCACGCGACCGGCAGGGAGACAAGCCATGGATCACGCCGCCCGCATGCCCGCCCACTCGCGGTCGCGCCGCATGGACCGGATCGAATTCCGGCTGCTGATGCTGGCCTCGTTCCCGTTCTTCCTGGGCCTTGCCGCCCTCGCCCGGCTGCGCGGCCAGACCGCTTCCCCCGAGAGCCTGTCCCTCTTCGCCGAGGCCCGTGCGGCCGCGGCATCCGCCATTCCGTTCGCCTTCATGGGCTGAACGGTCCGTCTCGTCCGGGTGACCGGGCGAATGGCCGGGGGGCGTCAGCCCCCTGGCGACCCTGCCGTGCCGAAAGGCTCGGCGACGGCCTTCGGGCCGAAACGAGGAGTAGTCCATCATGGCTGACAAAGAGTCCCTTTCGGGCCTCACCGAGGAGGAAGCTCAGGAGTTCCACAAGTACTTCATCCAGGGTTTCGTCGGATTCACGGTCGTCGCGGTCATCGCCCATTTCCTGGCGTGGCAGTGGCGGCCCTGGTTCCCCGGACCCCGCGGCTACGCGCAGTCGATGATCGACGGCGCCACGGTCGTGGCTCAGACGCTCATTGGCTGACGGGAGAAGATCTCATGTGGAAACTCTGGCTCATCTTCGACCCCAGGCGGGTCCTCGTCGCTATGGCCACGTTCCTGTTCGCGCTCGCTCTGCTGATCCATTTCATCCTGCTCAGCACCGATCGCTTCAACTGGATCGAAGGCCCTCGCGCCCGCCCTGCGCCCCGTGCCGACGTGATCTCGGTCCCGACCGTCACGGTCGCCGGCACGACGATCACCATCACGGGCGCCTGACGCGAAAGACCCGGGGACACCAGCAGCGGAGCGCATCCGCGCGACGCTTCCGGTGGCCCCGGTCAACTCCATCGCATGCGCATGCACTGCCTAGAGGAGCCGACCATGGCCATGCTGAGCTTCGAAGCCAAATATCGCGTGCGCGGCGGCACGCTGGTCGGGGGCGATCTCTTCGACTTCTGGGTCGGACCCTTCTGGGTCGGCTTTTTCGGGGTCACCACCTTTTTCTTCTCGCTGCTCGGCGTCGGCCTGATCCTGTGGGGCGCGGCCCTCGGCGACACCTGGAACGTCTGGCGCATCAACATCGCCCCGCCGGACCTGAAATACGGCCTCGGCCTCGCACCGCTGGCGGAAGGCGGCCTGTGGCAGATCATCACCATCTGCGCCATCGGAGCCTTCGGGTCCTGGGCGATGCGCGAGGTCGAGATCTCGCGCAAACTCGGCATGGGCCTGCACGTGCCGGTGGCCTTCTCGATGGCGATCTTCGCCTATGTGACGCTGCAGGTGATCCGCCCCGTCCTGATGGGCGCCTGGGGGCACGCCTTCCCCTACGGGATCTTCAGCCACCTCGATTGGGTGTCGAACGTCGGCTACCAGTACCTGCACTTCCACTACAATCCCGCGCACATGATCGCCGTGACCTTCTTCTTCACGACGACGCTGGCGCTGTCCCTCCACGGGGCGCTCGTGCTGTCGGCCACCAACCCGCCCAAGGGCGAGCCGGTGAAGACGCCGGAGCACGAGAACGCCTTCTTCCGCGACACGATCGGCTACTCGGTCGGCACCATCGGCATCCATCGGCTCGGGCTGTTCCTGGCGCTCGCCGCGGTGTTCTGGAGCGCGGTCTGCATCGTGATCTCCGGGCCCTTCTGGACCCTCGGCTGGCCCGAGTGGTGGAACTGGTGGCTCGAACTGCCGATCTGGCGTTGAGGAGGATGTCGTGAGCTTCGCCATCGACTATCAGAACATCTTCACCCGCATCCAGGTCCGCGGTCCCGACGATACCGGGCCGCCGATCGAGAGCCAGATCTACAAGCGCGGCACGTCGATCTTCCACAATTACTGGCTGGGCAAGATCGGCGACGCGCAGATCGGCCCGATCTATCTCGGCTGGTACGGCAGCGCCTCGCTGCTGTTCGGCATCATCGCCTTCGAGATCATCGGGCTCAACATGTGGGCCTCGGTGAACTGGGATCCGGTGCAGTTCGTGCGCCAGCTCTTCTGGCTGGCCCTGGAACCGCCGGCGCCGAAATACGGCCTGTCCATCCCGCCCCTGGCGGAGGGCGGCTGGTGGCTGCTCACCGGCTTCTTCCTCACCCTGTCGATGATCCTGTGGTGGATCCGCACCTACCGGCGGGCGCGGGCGCTCGGGATGGGCACCCATGTCGCCTGGGCCTTCGCCGCGGCGATCTGGCTGTTCCTCGTGCTCGGCTTCATCCGGCCGCTGCTCATGGGGTCCTGGAGCGAGGGCGTGCCCTTCGGTATCTTCCCGCACCTCGACTGGACCGCGGCCTTTTCGATCCGCTACGGGAACCTCTTCTACAACCCGTTCCACGCGCTCTCGATCACCTTCCTCTACGGGTCGGCGCTGCTCTTCGCCATGCACGGCGCGACGATCCTCGCCGTCTCCCGCTACGGCGGCGAGCGCGAGATCGAGCAGATCGTCGATCGCGGCACGGCCTCCGAGCGCGCCGCCCTGTTCTGGCGCTGGACCATGGGCTTCAACGCCACCATGGAATCCATCCATCGCTGGGCCTGGTGGTTCGCCGTGCTGACGCCGCTGACCGGCGGCATCGGCATCCTCCTCACCGGCACGGTGGTGGACAACTGGTACCTCTGGGCGGTCAAGCACGACTTCGCCCCGGGCTATCCGTCGCTGCCCTATACCCCTGCCATTGATCCCTCGACCCTGCCGGGAGCGACGCGATGAACTCCGCACGCACCTGCCTGACGGCCCTTCTCCTCGGCGCGACGCTATTCATCGCCGGCTGCGAGGCTCCGCCTCCCGCTACCGACCAGCGGGGCTATCGTGGCCAGTCCATGGGTAATGTCGCCAATCCCCGCACGCTGGAAGCGCGCGAGGCGGCGAACCAGCCGCCGGAGGTCCAGCCTCCCGGCGATCCGACGGGCCCGCGGGTCTCGACGATCTACCAGAACGTCAAGGTCCTCGGTGACCTCAGCGAGACCGAGTTCCTGCGGGTCATGGCCTCCATGACCGAGTGGGTGGCCCCGCAGGAAGCGAGCTGCGGCTATTGCCACAATCTCGAGAACATGGCGGACGAGTCGAAGTACCAGTACCGCGTGGCGCGCCAGATGCTCATCATGACGCGCTCGCTGAACACGACCTGGTCGTCGCATGTCGGCCAGACCGGCGTCACCTGCTACACGTGCCATCGCGGTCAGCCGCAGCCGCAATACACGTTCAAGCAGGATAGCGGGCCGATGGGGGCTGGTGGCACGACGGCAAGCCGGCAGGGCCAGAACGTCGCCGGACGGCTGGTTGGCCTCACCTCGCTGCCGACCGATCCATTCACGGAACTGCTCGCCTATACCGGTCAGATCCGCGCGGTCAGCACCACCGTCCTGCCCGCGGGCAATACGCGGACCATCCAGGACACGGAGCGCACCTATGGCCTGATGATCCACATGTCGGAGGGCCTCGGCGTCAACTGCACCTTCTGCCACAACTCGAACAATTTCGGATCGTGGTCGAGCAGTCCGCCGCAGCGCGCCACCGCCTATCACGGCATCCGTATGGTGCGGGACATCAACATCAATCACATCGCGCCGTTGCTGCCGATCCAGCCGCCGGAGCGGCTCGGGCCGGAGGGCGACAACGCCAAGGTGTTCTGCACCACCTGCCACCAGCAGCAGCCGAAGCCGATGAACGGCGCGCCGATGCTGGAGCACTATCCGGAACTCGGGGCCGTGCGTCCCGCGCCATAAGGCGGGGGATCGCGGCTGCGCCGCAATGCATGAGGGCGTCGGAGCTCACCGCTCCGGCGCCCTTTTGTTGTGACGGGGGGTGCGGCCGGCCGTCAGCCGATCCGGGCGCCGGGAGCGATCGTCGGCGGCGCTTCGTTCAGCTGGTTGATGGCAAAGCCGGCGGCCGCCTTGTAGCCGGCCATGAAGGCAGTGCGCTCCTCCGCGGGGATGACCGCGTCGATGTCGTCGAAGGTGCCGCCGCAGCGCTCGTCCACGAGGTTCAGCAGGCCGAAGGGCCCGGCGCCGCGGTTGCGCAGCACGAGCTGGGAGACCGGCCCGCAGAGCCGCGCATCGTAGGCGGCGAGGGCCGCCGGTGTGAGCCCTTCAGCGAGGAGCGAGGCACCGAGGATGCGCGCGTCCATGATCGCCTGGCTCGCCCCGTTGGAACCGGTCGGATACATGGCGTGGGCCGCGTCGCCGAGAAGCCCCACCGGCCCATCCTGCCAGGTCGGCACCGGGTCGCGGTCGATCATCGGGTTCTCGTAAGCGCCGTCCGAGCCGCGGATGAGGGCCGGTACGTCGAGCCAGGGCCAGCGCCAGTCCTCGAAATGGTGGATGAAGTCGTCGATGCCGACTTCGCGGAACCAGCCGCGCTGCTTCCAGCCCTCGCCGGCATCGACCACCACCTCGGCAATCCAGTTGATCATGGCGAGGCCGGTTTCGGGATCGGGATGGGAGATCGGATAGATCACCATGCGATGCCGGTGGGTGCCGAGGCCGATGAAGGACGCTCCGGTGCGAATGGGCCTGGCGAGGCTCGTGCCGCGCCACATGAGGGCGCCGCCCCAGTGGATCGGCGGCTGGCCGGGATGCATCTGCGCGCGAACAGCCGAATGGATGCCATCGGCGCCGATCAGCAGGGCGCCACGCTCCTCGAAGCGCGCGCCGTCAGCGGTCTCGACCAGGGCGACGACGCCGTCGGCCTCCTTGCGGTAGCCAGTGATGCGGCAGCCGAGGCGCACGGCGTCCGCTCCGGCGCGGTCGACGAGGGTCTCGTAGAGCATGACGTGGAAACGGCCGCGATGGACGGCATATTGCGGCCAGTTATAGCCGGCGAGGCGGCCGCGCGGCTCGGCATAGATGTCGTTGCCGTTGAGGCCGACGAGGGCCCATTCGCGCGCGGGCACGCCGACCTGGTCCAGCATGTCCTCGCCGATGCCGAGGTCGCCCAATTCGCGCACGGCGTTGGGCTGGATGTTGATGCCGACGCCGAGCGGGCGCATCTCGCGCACGCCCTCGAAGACCGTGAAGGGGACGCCGATCTGGTGCAGGGTGAGGGCGGTGGCGAGGCCACCGATGCCACCGCCGGCGATGAGGACGCGCTTGTCGGACATGGGGTGCGATCGGACGAGAAGAGGCGGCGGGCCGCCGGGCCTCGTCCTTTAACGCCTCGTCGCGAGGCCTGCGAGTCCAACGTCAGGCGAGCGTGATCGCGCCCGAGCCGATGGCGGCCTGCTCCGCCGCGCTCTGCGTGGCGAAGGCCCGCACAATCGCGGCGAGTTCGGTATCGCTGACCATGTCGGCGGCCTCTTCGACCGGCACCCAGCGCCGCTCGCGACGTTTGCGCTCCGGCCAGGAGGAGCGCTGCTTCTGCACTTCGAGCGCATAGACGTCGACGGCGCAGCGCACGGTCGTGCCGTTGGAGAGCACCTTGTCATAGCCATAGCGGCCGATGGGACGGCGACTCGTGCTGCCCTCGACACCGGCTTCCTCGGAGGCCTCCGTCGCCGCGACCTTGCGGGGTGCGAGCTTGCCCATGGGCCAGCCCTTGGGAATGATCCAGCGCCGGGTTGTGCGCGATGTGATGAGCAGGACCTCGACAGCGCCGTCGTCGCCGACACGAAAGGGCAGGGCGGCATATTGCAGGCGGTTGCGGGGCTCGGTGTCGGCCGACGCTGTAGCCGCAGGCGCCATGCCGCCTTCAGCGATGTCTTCGGTTTCTCCGTCAGGTCCCGTCATCGTGGCGCTCCGTCGACTCGCCCCGCTGGGCCTCACGCATAAAGTCGAATCATCTGGACAAATTCGAGACAGCGACTCTGTCATAAAAATGTCATTAAGCAATCAGGCCCCCGATGGGGAGGGGCATGCTGTCGCAAGTGGATATAGCGGCGCTTTGTTCCCGGAGCCGTGCGTTCTCAAAGGGGCGCTCGTGCGGGAGCGGGACCGCCGCGATCGCCCGGCCGTCGCGCGGCGCCGTTACGGCGCGGCGGGGGTGCCCTGCGGCCACAACGCTTGGCCGGTGGCCTCGGGCTCGGGCACTCTGTCGCTCCCCAAAGGGAGGACCAATGATGATTTACGAACTGCGCGTCTACACCTGCCTGCCGGGCAGGCTTCCCAAGCTCCTGGCGCGCTTCCAGGACCACACGCTGAAACTCTGGGATAAGCACGGCATCCGCCAGGCCGGCTTCTTCACCACGGTGATCGGTCCGTCGAACAACGACCTGACCTATCTCGTCGCCTGGGAATCGATGGCTGAACGGGAGCGCAAATGGACCGCGTTTCAGCAGGATCCGGACTGGATCGCAGCGCGCAACGCCAGCGAGGCCGACGGGCCGATCCTGTCCAATGTCGCGAGCTCGTTCCTCGCGCCGACGGCCTTCTCGGCCGTCAAGTGAAGGCGGCGTGGGGCCGGCCAGGCGTCGCCCGGCCGGCCCCGTCCGATTACTCGACGACGGCGCGGGTCTCGCCGCTGCCGCGGTTGTAGAACAGCGTCACCCGGGCGATGCGGCACAGGTTGACGTTGCGGAATTCCACCGGAGTTTCGTCGTCGTACACGACCTTGATGTCATAGCGGCAGGCCGTCGTGTCGACGGGGAAGCTGACATTCAGCGTCATGCCGTTCTCGAGGCTGTTGTCGCCCATGAGGTCGTCGCCCCAGTTGTTGGCGGAGGTGGGGCTCACATAGACCTCATCGATCGTGTAGCCGGTCTGGTTCACGATGGCGAAGTCCTGCCGGGCCTGGGCATTGGCTTCGCCGGCCACGGAAAGGAAGAGGGCGGCGAAGGCCGCGAGCAGCAGAGCGCGCATGGGTGTCTCGAAGGGGCCGCACGGCGCCGGGGGTGCCCGGTATCCGGTCCGTGGCGGCGGCAACAGGAGTGACGGCACCTGGGCCGGACGTTGAGAGCAGCCATTCCCGAAGGTCAAGCCATCGGTCGTCTGTGGCGGTGGCCTAGACCAATTGGCCTAGCCCAAAGCGGCGGTGAGCGGGCTCACTGGCCCGGCAGGACGATGGGCTGGCCATGGGGCGTGGCCGCTGCTGCGGCATGCCAGGCCTCGGTCGTGGCCGCGATCGCCGCGGGCGTGGCGACGCCGCGGCGGATCATCAGCCCCTCCAGCGCCTTCAGCCAGTGGCGGTAATAGGTCTCGCCGGTGTCCGGGTCGCCATCGGCCTGTGCACGGGCGATCTCGGCCGACAGGGCCTCGGCCCATTCCGGCCAGGTGAAGAGGCCCTTCTGGTGGAGGGTCACGGCCAGGGCAAAGGCGTGCGCCTCCCAGGGCTCGCGGAAGACCGGCCCCTCGGCGTCGCAGGGAATGTGCGGCAGGGCGGCAAGGTCGGGTTGTGCAGCGGTCACAGTCATGCGGGGCTCAGGTAGCTCTCCCAGGCGTCGACGGAGACGCTGGTCGCGGGATCGGCCTCCGCGCCGAAGAGCTCGGTGCCGGCGAAGCGCACGGTGTAGAGCCATTCGGGCGCCTCGCCGGCGAGGGTGGCATTGGCGTCGGCGAAGACATGGACGCCGTGGCAATGGGTGATCGTGCCGGTCTTGCCTTGGGCATAGCGCGGCAGGCGCGTATGGCCCCGCGGGATTGCGGTGGTCGATGTCTTCACGCGGTCGCCGACGGCGAAGCGGGCGGGGCCGCTCGCTTCCCGTTCCGTCGGGCCGCCGCGGGCGAGCACCGCCGGCACATTCTGCGCCGTGAGCACACGCGCCACGGGCTGCGGCGGATCGACGGCCTTGCCGGCTGCCAGATCCGCTGAGGTGACGAGGCCGCGGTCGGCCATCAGCCGTTCCAGCCCGCCGATCCAGATCTCGTAATAGCTCATGCCGAGATAGCCCGACTGCTGCTCCCGTGCGGCGCGCGACTGGTCGATGGTCCAGGAGCCGGTGGCGCCCATGGCGAGGGTGAGGGCGAGGGCGCGAGCCTCCCAGGGGGCGTGGAACAGCGGCTCGTCACGCTCGGGGACGACGGCACCGAGGTCCTTGCGACCGCCGAGGTCGGCATGGGTGACATAGGTCATGCCGCCGTCTCCGTGGCACGGGCGATGCCGGTGCCGATCATGGCGTCGCGGGTGACGAGGGCAGCGAGCGCGTCCTCGGACATGCCCTCCGTGCCGGCCGGCCGCTCGGGGATGACGAGGTAGCGGACTTCCGCCGTGGAATCCCAGACCTTGATCGCCTTGGCCGCCGGCAGGGTCACGCCGAAATCGGCCAGCACGCCGCGCGGGTCGCGCACGGCCTTGGCGCGGTAGGGCGCCGACTTGTACCAGACGGGCGGCAGGCCCAGGACCGGCCACGGATAGCAGGAGCACAGGGTGCAGACGACCATGTTGTGGGTGTCGGGCGTGTTCGCGACCGCCACGAGATGCTCGCCCTGCCGGCCCATATAGCCGAGTTCGGCGACGGCGGCCGTCGCATCCTTCAACAGCCGGGCCCGATAGGCCGGGTCCACCCAGCTCTTTGCGACGACGCGGGCACCGTTATGCGGGCCGACCTTCGTCTCGTAGGTCTCGATCAGGACGTCGAGCGCTGCCGGGTCGACATAGCCCTTCTCGACCAGGATCGTCTCCAGCGCCCGGACGCGCGCATCCATGGGCGACAGTTCGCTGTGGTCGTGATCGTGGTCATGCCCGTGGTGATGGCCGTGACCATGATCGTGATGATGCTCGTGGTGGTCGTGGTCGTGGTCGTGGTCGTCGTGCATGGCGCGCTCCGGGGCCCGCAGGTTAGCGGCACCCGGAGACGATGCAACCGGCGCGGCGGGATGACCGCCGCGCAGGAGCGATCAGGCCTTGGCCTTGGCGAGTTCCTCGGCGCGCAGGTCCTTGCGCAGGATCTTGCCGACATTGGTCTTCGGCAGTTCCGCTCGGAACTCGACCAGCTTCGGCACCTTGTAGTTGGTCAGGTGCTCCTTGCAGAAGGCGCGAACCTCCTCGGATGTCAGCTCCGCGCCGGGCTTGACGACGATGAAGGCCTTCACCGCCTCGCCCGCCGCGCCGTCCGGCACGCCCACCACGGCGACTTCGAGCACCGCCGGGTGCTTGGCCAGCGTGTCCTCGACCTCGTTGGGGAAGACGTTGAAGCCGGAGACCAGCACCATGTCCTTCTTGCGGTCGACGATGCGGAAATAGCCGTCGTCGTCCTGGATGGCGATGTCACCGGTATAGAGCCAGCCGTCGCGGACGGTGCGGGCGGTGTCCTCGGGCTTGCGCCAGTAGCCGGCCATGATCTGGGGGCCCTTGGCGATCAGCTCGCCGGGCTGGCCATGCGGCACCTCGCGGCCCTCGTCATCGACGCATTTCACGTCGGTGGAGGGGACCGGGACGCCGATCGTGCCTTCCTTCACCGCATCCATCGGGTTGAATGTGATGACCGGCGAGGATTCCGTCAGGCCGTAGCCCTCGAAGACGGGCGTGCCGGTGACCTCCTGCCAGCGACGCGCCACGGCGTCCTGCAGCGCCATGCCGCCGGCGCAGGAGCTCTTCAGCGTCTTGGGCGGGTTGTCGCGGAACCAGGGTTCGTTGTTCAGACCATTGAACAGCGTGTTGACGCCGGTCAGCATCGAGATGGGATATTTCTCGAAGGCCTTCTGAAGGTTGGTCAGCGGCCGCGGGTTGGGCACCATCACGTTGTGCGCGCCGAGGTACCAGAAGCCCAGCATGTTCACCGTGAAGGCGAAGATGTGATAGAGCGGAAGCACCGTCAGGATGGTCTCCTCGCCCTTCACCATGTTGGAGGCGACCATTTCCAGCGACTGGGCCATGTTCATCACGAGATTGCCGTGGGTGAGCATGGCGCCCTTGGAGACGCCGGTCGTGCCGCCGGTGTACTGGAGCACGGCGAGCGTATCGAGCCCGACATTCTCGGCATAGGCGGCGATCGCGGTGCTGGCCTTGCGCGCTTCGCCTGCGGAGAGCGCCGCGCGGAACGTGGTGTGGGCCACCGGCACCGGCTTCACCGACTTGTCCTTGTACTTCTGCACAAGGCCGACCAGCGTGCCCTGCAGCCAGGGCATGAAATCGGTGATCGAGGAGACCACCACATTCGGCACCTTGTGGATGCCGAAGGCCGCCGGCAGCTTGTCGGCGAACATGTCGATGATGACGAGCACGTCCGGATCGCCGTCGGCGAAGACCTTGCCCATCTCTTCCGCCGTGTAGAGCGGGTTGATGTTGATCAGGACGCAGCCGGCCTTGAACGTGCCGAAGGCGACGATCGGAAAAGCGAGGGCATTCGGCGTCTGCAGGGCGACGCGGGCGCCCGGCTGAAGCTTCAGCACATCGCGCAGGTAGAGCGCGAAGGCGTCCGACCAGCGGTCGATCTCGGCATAGGAGAGGGAGCCACCCATGCCGTTCGGCAGGCAGAGCGAGAAGGCCGTCCTCTCGCCGTAGGTGCGCGCCACGGAGCGGACCATGGCCGCGAGGTTGGGATGCGGTGCCTCGTCGATATTGTGCCGCATGCCGACGGAGTAGAATTTCGTCCAGGGCCGACCAGGGGCGGCTTCGACGGTGGTCATGCAATCCTCCCGGGGATGTTCTTGGACTTTAGCCTATAGTCCAAGCGCGTTCGGCCCGCCAGCGGACCAAATGCCGCCCGAAAGAGTGAGGTCAGCGCAGTTTTCCAGCCGCGCGCAGCACGAAGCCAATGACCTCCGCCACCGCCCGGTAGAGCTCCTCGGGGATGTGGTCGTCGACAGCGACACCGGCCAGCGCTTCCGCGAGGATCGGATTGCCCTCGATGGCCACACCATGCTGGCGGGCGGTTTCGATGATCTTTTCGGCGACGAGGCCCCGCCCTGAGGCGATGACGCGCGGTGCCGCGTCCTTGCCGATCTCGTATTCCAGCGCCACTGCGATGGCAGGCTTTCCGGTGGTCGGCGCCTCGCTCATGACGACCGGTCCAGCCGGTGGGGCATCGCAGCCGTTGGCTTGGGATCGGGCGGGCGTCCCTCTGCGATGACCAGCCGGTCGATGGCGAAGGCGGAGGCCTCAAGCGCCTCGGAGAGATTGGCGCGTTCGGCGTCAAGCGCCGCGGCCGTGCCGGCGCGCTCGGCCCATATGTCGACGCCGACATGGCCGTCGCGCCAGCGGATGGCGGCGTGGAGCGGCCCGAGCGGTTCAGCGTCGAGGGACAGGCGCATGGTCCAGCCACGCTGCGCCGGTGAACCGGGGCGGCGGTCGTCGGGTTCCGGCGGGTCGCGATGGATCTGGAACTGGGCGATGGCGGTTTCGGCGCCGAGCCGGATCGGCACCTCCATCTGCAGGGTCTGGGCCGGCGCCTCCGGGCGCGGCGTCTGGCTGTCAGGCAGCGAGGCCGCCTGCAGCAGCGTGAGACGCGCCAGCGCCGCCTCCGTGCGCTCGGTGAGGGTGCGCGCAAGCTCACCGGCCGGGACGCCATCGGCCAGCGTCGCCGGCTGCGGCGGCTGGCCATGGGGGAGCGCGCCGCGCAGCGGCGGCTTCTCGTGCGCGGCGGGCTTCGGCGTTTCGCCGGACGTGTCGGGGAGGGTGGCTGTCCAGTCGGTCAGCGCCGAGCGCAGCCGCAGCAGCGCCGTCTTGAGGTCGGGCGGAAGAGGAACGCCCTCGGGCAGGGCGGCGAGCCGCGCCTCCATCAGCGTTCCGGCATTGGCGAGAGCCGCCTGAAGCCCTTTCGGCGTCGCGAGGCTCTCCGGGGAGACGCGGAAGCCGAGGACCTCCGCAAGGGCGTTGGCGACAGGCTGCGGCAGGAGGCGCGCGTTGGCGCCGCGGCTCGCTGCGCCGAGATCGGCAAAGAGCGTGGCAAGGCTCTCCTGCCGCCCCGCGGCGGCACGCACGCCTTCGGTCACCGCGACCTTGAGGGCGGCGGGCGAGGTTTCGGTCTCGCCATCGAGCGCCGCGAGGGTCGTTGGCGGCGCTGCCCGGGCCGCGAGCGCCACGCGCGCGCCATCGCCGAGTTGCGCTGTCGTAGCGGGGACGAGACCACGGGCGAGCAGGTCGACGACCGCGGCGGCGACGGTCGCCTGAGCGGGCAGGGGAAGGGGAGCGCCAGCCGGCGAGGGCGAGGCGGCCGGCTCCGGAGCGGGGGCCGCGGGTGTAGCCGGCAGTCCGGGCTGGGGCGTGGTCGATGGAGGCGTTGGACCAGATGCGGCCGGGCCGGTGGTCGTGGCCGGCATGGCCAGCATGAGCTTCACCGCGCCGCCGTCCTGCTGGACCGTCAGGTTCAGCGTCGTGCCGGGCGTCAGCGGCCGGTCGGTTTTCACGTCGAGCGTCCCGCCGCCGACCATGAGCCGGGCGAGGCCCTCGGCGGTCATGGCCGCGACCTTCACCGCGACGGTGTCACCGGCCTTGAGGCCGAGCGCTTCCAGCGCGGCAGCGGGGGTGCCGGCGGTGAGGGCCGTGACGGCCGGACTTGACCTGATGGCCTCGACGTTCACGCGATCCTCCCGGACTGGAGGCGGAAGCGCAGCCTGCGCCCTGAATAATGACCGATTCGCAAAGGCCGATCTTGACTCCGCGCATCTTCCGTAAGGAGATTTCGCCGTTCCGGACAGCCGGCGCGTGTCGGTGGCGATGGAATGAGGGTGAGTTCATGTTGCATCAGCCGCGTCGCTGGCTTCCCGGTCTCCTGCCGCTGGCGCTGCTCGCCGGCTGGGCGCTGTCATGGAAACAGGAGGCCATTGAGGCCGATCTCGGCCGCCGCGCGACCGAGGCGATCGGCGCGGTCTCCACCATCGACGGCAGGCCGTGGGCGCAGGTCAGCATGCGCGGCCGCGACGCCGTCATCACCGGCACGGCTCCGGAGCTGGACGCGTCCTCGCGCGCCGAGGACCTGTCCGAGGCGCAGTTCGGCATCCGCCGCGCCGATGCCGCCAACGATTTCCTCGCCCCTGCCAATCCCTTCGGTTGGTCGGCCCGGCGCGTGGGGCAGATCATCGTGCTGTCCGGCCAGGTGTCGCCCGATGGCGCCCGTGCCCGGCTGGTCGAGGCAGCCCGCAAGGCGTTCCCCGGTGCCGAGGTCAGCGACCTCATGACCCTCGCCCGCGACATTCCCGCCGCCGCCACCCGCGCCGCGGAGATGGGCATCGCCCAGCTCGGCAAGGTCACGCCGGGCTCGGCCAGCATCGCCGGCGCCGCCTTCCGCTTCACCGGCACGGCCGCCGACGCAGCCGCCAAGGCGGATATCGAGCGGGCGCTCGCCACGCTGCCGCAGGGCGTCACTGCCGGCGGCATCAATGTCACGGTCCCGGCCCCCGCGGCGGCCGAGCCGCCGCCGGCCCCGGCGGCCATCCTGCCGCCTGTTGCCGACTGGTCGGCGATCAAGGCGGAGGACGGCGCGATCCGGCTCGAGGGATCCGTCCCCTCCGAAGAGGCGCGCCAGCGCATTCTCGCCGCCGCCCGCGCCGCAACGACGGGCCCTGTGACCGACGCCATGGCCGTGGTTCCGACCCTGCCTGCGGCGCTGGAAGCCAAGGCCCTTGCTGCCATCGAACAGCTCAAGGGCCTGGCGAACGGCACGGCGCGCATCGCCGGCACGGTCTATTCCTTCACCGGGGTCGCCGCGAACCCTGAGGCCTTCGAGACACTCGCCGCCGCTGTGCGCGGCCGGAACGACGGCTACACCATCGGCGATCTGATCGTGGCGCCGCCCGTGGTCAGTCCCTTCACCTGGAGTGCGCGACGCGGCCCCGACGGCGTGGCGCTGATGGGCTTCGCGCCCTCCGCCGAGGCGAGGGAGCGGGTCATGGCGCTGGCGCGCCGCCTCGCGGGTGGCACAACCGTCTCGGACGAGACGCGGATCGCCTCCGGCTTTCCCAGCGGCGTCGATTTCGCCGCCCTCACCGAGACGGCGCTCACCCAGCTGTTCCGGCTGGAAGAGGGCTCAGTCCAGCTGACGGGGAACCGCCTGACCCTTGCCGGGCGCGCGGGCAATGCGGTGCTGGCCGAACAGGTGCGCGAGGCCATCGCCCGCCTCGGGGCGCCCGTCGTCGGCGTCACGGATATCGCCGTGCCGGTCGCCGACATTCCACCGCCGCCGCCCCCGCCGCCGCTGGCGATCGACCTGACGCCGCCGCCGCCTCCGCCGGCCCCAGCGCCACCGCCGGTGGAGGTCGACGCGGCCATGCCGCCTCCGCCGGAGGTGCCGCCACTCGCGGCCGACCTGATCCCTCCTCCTCCGCCGCCGCCGCCCCCGCCTCCGGCGCCGGCTCCGGCCTCCGTTTCCGGTGGCGTCGCGCTCGCGACCCCGGCCGCTCCGCCGCCACCCCCGGCGCCGCCCGCACCCCGGCCGAACTGCTCGGTCATCATCCAGACGGCGCTCGAGGGCGATCGCATCCTCTTCGACTACTGGCGGGCCGAGCAGAAGGCCGAGCATGGCGCCGTGCTCGATCGGCTGGCCGCCGCCATCAAGCGCTGCGCGCCGGATGAGCGGATCGAGATCGCCGGTCATGCCGACATCCACAACTGGACCGGCGGCAACCAGAAGCTCTCCGAGGACCGCGCTGGCATCATGCGGGATGAGCTCCTGCGGCGGGGCGTTGCCGCCGAGAGCCTCGTCGTCATCGGCTATGCCGCGACGCGGCCGGTGGCCCCGAACGACAGCGAGGCCGGCAGGGCGCTGAACCGGCGGGTCGAGTTCCACGTGCGGCCGCGCAACTGAGGAGGGGGCGATGCTCTATCTGATCCAGACCTTCGCCCTTCTGCTCCTCGTGGCCCTCGTCGGCGGGCTTGCCGTCGGCTGGGTGACTTCCGACAAGGAGGACGAGGGCCCAAGCGCGCTTGCAGCGGCGGCCATGATCGCCTTCGCGCTGATGGTGGTGGCGGCGGCGCTGAAATGGGTGCCGGGCCGGCCGGGTCTGTGGCTCGACACGGCCGTACTCTTCATCGGCGCCTACCTTATCGGCTGCGTCGTCGGCGCCTTCCTGCGCGTCTTCACCGACAAGGTCGAGGACAGCGTCGGCTCGCCGCTGGGCGACATGGTCGGTGCCGCGACCTCCACTGCCGGGGCCGTCAAGGCGGTGGCCGAGGCGACGGGGTCCGTCGCGCGCCTCGGCGGCGATGCCGCCGAGCGGCGCAACGCGGCGGCGGTGGCCGCCACGCCGGCGCCCCCTCCGTCCGCCGCGGAGGCCATGGCTCAGGGCACCAAGCCTGCGGGCGCGACAGCCCCGCGCGCCGGCAAACCTGACGAGCTCGAGCTCATCCTTGGCATCGGCCCGCAGAACGAGCGCAAGCTCCATGAGCTCGGCATCTTCCATTTCGACCAGATTGCCGCCTGGACGCCCCAGGAGGCGCTGTGGGTCGGCGGCTATCTCGCTTTCCCGGGCCGCATCGAGCGGGAGGACTGGATCGGCCAGGCGAAGCTCCTCGCCAGCGGTGGCACCACCGCCCATGCCGACAAGGTTCGCCGCGGCGAGATTTCCAGCACGCCGGATGCCTGAAATGACGAAGCCCCGGCCAGGGCCGGGGCTCGCGGTGCATCGGCGCTCGCCGCTGCGTCAGGTGAGGTAGTGGACGCCTGCGACGATGATCAGGGTCCAGACGACGAAGTTGGCGGTGATCGTGGCCGCCACGGCCTGGGTCGGAGACATGCGGTGCTCCATCGCAGAGAGGTTGCCGGGGCAGGAGCCCCATGGCCGCCCGTTGTAGCGGAGCCGCGCCTGCCGTCGAGGAAAGCCTGAAGGAAGGGTTAATCGCCCGTGCCGTCGCGGGGCGGGGTCAGGCTGCCTGCGACAGCCGGCCGGCGATGTAGCGATGCTCCTGCGTCCGGCCGCCGAAGCCATAGGCCTCCGCCCGGACATCATGGACATAGACGTAGCTCTCCGGATGGAGGTCGCCGAGGAGGTCGGCCATGGCGGCGAAGATCGCCGCGACATAGGCCGCCTTCTCGTCCTTGGTGTTGGTGCCGTCGACGATCTTGATATCGAGGAAGAAGGAGGCCTTGCCCTGTTCGGCGAGGGAGGGGCCGGCAACGAACCAGTGCGTCGCCGGCACCATGTCGATGGTGACGGCGGTCAGGTCCGGGCGCTTGCGCAGGATCTCGGCAGTGAGGCGGACGACGGTGTCGGCGATGGCCCGCGGGGCGGGCGCGGCGGCGGCGGGCGTGGAGACCTTCATCTGGATGATGGGCATGGGATCCTCCGGGAACGGCGCCGGTCATCGGCGCGGGATCACGATCGATCCGTTCCCAGCGGGAAACAATCATCCGACATCACGTCTCAGTTGTGATGATTTGGAATAAGTGCCTCAGACACTGCCGACGGTCTTGAGCCGCACGCGCGGGTGGATCTCAGCCTGGCTCAGCACCGGTGTCTGGGCGCGGAAGCGCTCGACGATGGAGCGTACGAAGGGCCGGATGCCCGGGCTAGTGAGGAGGATCGGCGCTTCGCCCATCCGCGCGGCGTCCTCGAAGGCGTCGCGGACCAGCATGATGAATTCGGACAGCCGGGAGGGCTGCATGGCCAGCTGGCGGTCGTCGCCCTGGCCGACGATGGAGTCGGCGAAGGCCTGTTCCCATTGCGGCGACAGCGCGATGAGGGCGAGCCCGCCGTCCATGCCGGCGAACTGGGCGCAGAGCTGGCGGGCGAGACGGGTGCGCACATGCTCGGCGATCTGGCTCGGCGAGCGGGTGAAGGCCACCGCCTCGGCAATGCCCTCGAGGATGGTCGGCAGGTCGCGGATCGAGACGCGCTCGGTGAGCAGGGCCTGCAGCACCCTCTGGATGCCGGAAATGGTGATCTGGCCGGGGACGATGTCCTTGACGAGGTCGCCCTGCTCCTTCGGCAGCTCCTTGAGCAGCTTCTGCACCTCGGAATAGCTGAGGAGGTCGGCGACATTGGCCTTGAGGATCTCGGTGAGATGGGTCGAGAGCACGGTCGCCGCATCGACGACGGTGTAGCCTCGCACGCTCGCCTCTTCCTTCAGCGCCGCATCGACCCAGGTCGCCGGCAGGCCGAAGGTCGGCTCGGTGGTGTGGACGCCAGGGAGATCGACCCGGCCGCCGGCCGGGTCCATGACCATGTACTGCATCGGCCAGATCTGGCCCTGGCCTGCATCCACCTCCTTGACGCGGATGATGTACTGGTTCGGCGGCAGCTGGACGTTGTCGAGGATGCGCACCGAGGGCATGACGAAGCCCATATCGGCGGCGAGCTGGCGGCGCAGCGCCTTGATCTGGTCGGTGAGGCGGTCAGAGCCGCCCTCGGACTGGACGAGCGGCAGCAGGCCATAGCCGAGCTCGATCTTCAGATCGTCGATCTTGAGGATGGAGGCGATGGGCTCCTCGGATGGCGGGGCCGCGGCGGCCGCCGCCTCGTTCGCGACCGTCGCCTCGCTCTCCCGCGACAACCGCTTGGCCTCCTCGCCGAGCGTGTAGGCGGCATAGCCGGCCAGCGCGGCGAGGCCGGCGAAGGGAATGAAGGGAATGCCGGGCAGCAGCGCCATGGCACCCATGACGGCGGCGGAGAGGCCGAGCGCCTTGGGGTAGCCCGTGAGCTGCTTCATCATGGCCTGGTCGGCCGATCCGGTGACGCCGGCCTTGGAGACGAGCAGGCCCGCGGCGGTCGAGATGATCAGCGCGGGGATCTGGCTGACGAGGCCGTCGCCCACTGTCAGGATCGTGTAGGTGCGGGCCGCCTCCATGAACGGCATGCCCTGCTGAGCGACGCCGATGATGAGGCCGGCGATGATGTTGATGAAGGTGATGAGCAGGCCGGCAATGGCGTCGCCCTTCACGAATTTCGAGGCGCCGTCCATGGCACCGTAGAAGGCGCTCTCGTCCTCCAGCTCCTTGCGGCGGGTCTTGGCGGTCTTCTCGTCGATGAGGCCGGCCGACAGGTCGGCGTCGATGGCCATCTGCTTGCCCGGCATGGCGTCGAGGGAGAAGCGCGCCGCGACCTCGGCGATGCGGCCCGAGCCCTTGGTGATGACGATGAAGTTCACGATCACCAGGATGGCGAAGACGATGATTCCGATGACGAAGGAGCCACCCATCACGAAATTGCCGAAGGCTTCGATGACGTGGCCGGCCGCCGCCGTGCCCTCGTGGCCATGCGACAGGATGAGGCGCGTCGAGGCGAGGTTCAGCGCCAGCCGCAGCATGGTGGCGATGAGCAGAACCGTCGGGAAGGACGAGAATTCCAGCGGCTTGTGGATGAAGAGCGCGGTCATGAGGATCATGACCGAGGAGATGATCGACACCGCCAGCATCACGTCGAGGATGATCGCCGGCAGCGGGAAGATCAGGATGATCAGGATGCCGATGACACCCATGGCCATCCACAGGTCGGGACGGCGCAGCCAGGCAGCCACGTCACCGGCATTCATGCCGATGGCGTTCGATGGCCGCGGTCCTGACGTCACATCGGTCATGCGTGATCCCCGGCCCGCAAAGGTGAACGGGCCCGGCAAGATTTGCCCAGCGCGTGGTTAACGGCGGGTTAAGGAGGCGCGCCCGCGCGGGATTGCCGCAGAACGGGAAGCGGGGACGCCAGTCCACGCGTCCATGCTATGATCGACCACCGAAGGAGAAGGGCAGGGCATGAGCGGATTTCGTCTGTCGGGAGCCGGTGGCACGCCGGGCGGCCTGATACCTTTTTTCGTTGGCCTCGGTATGGCTGTCGCCGGCGCCTACATGCTCACGACCCAGGTCTCCGTCCATGGCGGCTCCTGGACGATCGGCGGCTATTCCGCCTTCGGATTGTCGCTAATCCCGTTGCTTTTTGGCATCGGCGTGCTGTTTTTCGACGGCTCCTCGCGCCTCGGCTTCCTGCTGGTTTTCGTCGGGCTGGTCATCATCGCCGCCGGAATCCTGATGAACCTGACCATCTATTTCGTGCCGACGAGCCTGTTCAACACGCTGATGATGCTCGGGCTGACGGCCGGCGGGATCGGTCTTGTGTTGCGGTCGCTGCGGTAAATTCGCCCGATCGACCCAAAACGCTTAACGTCGTTAACCATCCGGTAACCACCCACCCGGCAAATCTTGCCCAGCGGTTCGGCGCAGCGCCGGACGAAGCTTCATCGGGCGGCTGGTGGCGTCTTGAACGGCATATTGGAGTTCACGAAGAAACTGGGAGCCCCGCGGCTGGCGGCCATGGGCGCGGTCTCGCTCGGCCTCATCGGCTTCTTCGTCTACATCATCCTGAGGATGAGCCAGCCGCAGATGGCGCTGCTCTTCTCCGACCTGACGCTTGAGGATTCCTCGGCGATCGTGAAGGAGCTGGAGCGCCGCCAGGTGCGCTTCCAGCTGCGCAATGAAGGCGCGCAGGTCTTCGTGCCGCAGGAGCAGGTGGCGCGCGTTCGCCTGCAGCTCGCCGAGGGCGGCATGCCGCGCGGTGGCGGCGTCGGCTACGAAATCTTCGACAAGGGCGACGCGCTCTCCTCGACCTCCTTCGTCCAGGGCATGAATCAGCTGCGCGCCCTGGAAGGTGAACTCGCCCGCACCATCCGCGGCATCGAGCGGGTGCAGAGCGCCCGTGTCCATCTCGTCCTGCCGGAGCGGGCGCTGTTCTCCCGCGAGCGCTCCGAGCCCTCGGCGTCCATCGTGCTCCGGGTGCGTGGCGGCCTCGAGCCGGCGCAGATCCGCGCCATCCGCCACCTCGTCGCATCCGCCGTGCGGGGCCTGTCGCCGCAGCGCATCTCCATCGTCGACGAGGGCGGCCGCCTTCTTGCCGACGGGGCGGGCGACGCCTCGGGCATGATGGGCTCGACGGTGGACGAGCGTAAGGCCGGCCAGGAGCGTCGCCTCCGCGAGCAGGTCGAGAGCATCATCGCCTCGGTGGTGGGGCCGGGCCGCGCCCGCGTCCAGGTCACCGCCGACATGGACTTCAACCGCATCACCCAGACGCTCGATGACTTCGATCCGGAGCGCCGCGTCGTGCGCTCCACCCAGACCCGCGAGGAGCAGTCGAGCTCGAACGAGGGCCGCGACGGCCAGGTCACCGTCGGCAACGAACTGCCCGGCGCCAACCAGGGCGGAGCGGGTGGCAACAATTCCCGCGAGGCGAGCCGCAAGACCGAAGAGACGGTCAATTACGAGATCGCCCGCACCCAGCGCACCGAGGTGATCGAGGCGGGCCGGGTGAAGCGCGTGTCGGTCGCTGTGCTGGTCGACGGCATCTATGCCCGCGACGCGCAGGGCAACGTCAACTACCAGCCGCGCTCGGCCGAGGAACTCGACCGGATCGGCGCGCTGGTGCGTTCGGCCATCGGCTTTGACCAGCGCCGCGGCGACCAGATCGAGATCGTCAACCTGCGCTTCGCCGAGGCGCCGCAGCTCGCCGCCCCTGAGGCCCCGAAGCCCTGGTGGATGGTCTATGACTTCACCAAGGACGACATCCGCTATGCCATCGAGCTGGGGGTGCTGCTGCTCGTCTCCCTGCTCGTGTTGCTCTTCGTCGTCCGTCCGCTCATGCGCCGCATCATGGCGCCGGAGGAGGAGCGCGCCATCGCCGTGGCGGCCGCAGGCTCGCGCAGCAGCGGCGGCGGTTCGAGCGGCGGCAATGCCGGCGCCGAGCCCGGGCAGGAGACCGGCGAAGGCGCGACCGCCGGCAAACTCGCCGCGCCGCCGCTCGTCCCCGGCATAGAGAACGCCACGATGAAGATGATCGAGATGGCGCAGATCAAGGGCGAGGTGCACCAGGCCTCCCTCACCAAGGTGAGCGAGCTCGTCGACAAGAACCCCCACGAGACCGTGGCCATCATTCGTCAGTGGCTGAATGACGGGGAGCCGAAGCAGTGACCGTGGCCCAGATCCAACGCGACGCCGAGTTCACCCAGGCCCTTGCTGCTCTCGCCAACGACGGGCGCGTGAACACCCTCGCAGCCAAGGGCCTCACTGGCCAGCAGCGTGCGGCGATCCTCATGCTGACCCTCGGTGACAAGGTCTCGGCGCGCATCTGGAAGCTGCTCGACGACGACGAGATCCGCGTGCTCTCGATCGCCATGTCGCAGCTCGGTACCGTCGAGCCGGAGGTGGTCGAAAGCCTCATGCTCGAATTCGTCGGACGCCTGTCGGCAGCCGGCGGATTGATGGGCAATTTCGATGCGACCGAACGTCTGCTCGGCCAGTTCATGCCGCCCGAGCGCGTTGCCATGTTTATGGAGGAGATCCGTGGCCCGGCGGGCCGCAACATGTGGGAGAAGCTCTCCAACGTGCAGGAGCAGGTGCTCGCCAACTACCTGAAGAACGAATATCCGCAGACGGTCGCGGTCGTGCTCTCCAAGATCAGGCCGGAGCATGCAGGCCGCGTCCTCGCCATCCTCCCCGAGGAGTTCGCTCTCGACGTGGTCGGCCGCATGCTGAAGATGGAGGCGATCCAGAAGGACGTGCTGGAGCGCATCGAGCAGACGCTGCGCACCGAGTTCATGTCGAACCTTTCGCAGACCTCGCGGCGCGACAGCCACGAGGCCATGGCCGAGATCTTCAACTCTTTCGATCGCCAGACCGAGACGCGCTTCCTCACCGCGCTGGAGGAGCAGAACCGCGACTCCGCCGAGCGCATCAAGAACCTGATGTTCACCTTCGACGATCTCGCCAAGCTCGATGCGGGCTCGGCCCAGACGCTGGTGCGCCAGGTCGACAAGGACAAGCTCGCGGTCGCCCTCAAAGGCGCCAGCCAGACCATGCGCGACTTCTTCCTGGCGCAGATGTCCACGCGCGCGGCGAAGATGATGCAGGACGACATGCAGGCGCTGGGTCCGATGCGCCTCAAGGACGTCGACGAGGCCCAGGGCATCCTGGTCAACCTCGCCAAGGATCTCGCCGCCAAGGGCGAGATCATGATCACCAAGAATCGCGCCGACGACGAACTGGTCTTCTGAGGAACGGAACGTGGCGGCACCGGTCAAATTCCTCTTCGACACGGAATTCGCGCAGGAGGCGAAACGCGCCGCCGAGCCGAAGATCGCGCTCACGGATCATCACCAGCTCCTCGCGCTCGCGCGCCAGGAGGGCCATGCCGCCGGCTTCGTCGCCGGCGAGGCGCAGGCCATGGGGTCCATCGAGCGGCAGCGGGCGCTTGCGCTCGGTATGCTCGGCGAGCGGCTCGACGGTTCCGTCGCAGCGCTGGAGCGGATCGAGGGCCGGCTCGAGGCCGAGGCCATCGACATCGCCGTCGCCGTCGCGAACAAGCTCGCCGGCACGCTGGTGGCGCGCGAGCCGATGGACGAGATCCGCCGCCTCGTCGCCGATTGCTTCGCCAATCTGCGCGGCGTCCCCCATCTCGTCGTGCGCGTGAACGACGCCCTGCTCGACGACGCCAGCACCGAACTGACGCGTCTCGCTTCCGAGCGCGGGTTCGAGGGCCGCCTGGTCATCCTCGCCGAACCGTCCATCGCGGTCGGTGACTGCCGCATCGAATGGTCGACGGGCGGCATCATGCTCGACCGCGACGAGATCGCCGCCCGCATCGCCGAGGCGGTCGGCCGCTACATCGCCTCCAGCCATGCCGCCGCGACCGGAGACTTCTCATGAGCAATCCGAACGAACCCGGCATGCCCCTCCCTGATCTCGAAAATGAGGGCATGGACGTTGTGCCCGGCGCGAATGCTGGCTTCCCCGTCGACGACGACGGCGACGATGGATCGAAGGAGGCCGCCGATCTGGAGGCGATCTTCGACGTGCCCGTCAATGTCTCGGCCGTGCTGGGGCGCTCCCGCATGGATGTGGGCGAGCTTCTCAAGCTCGGCCCGGGGACGGTGCTGGAGCTCGACCGCAAGGTCGGCGAGGCCATCGACATCTACGTGAACGACCGTCTCGTCGCCCGCGGCGAGGTGGTGCTCGTCGAGGACCGCCTCGGCGTGACCATGACCGAAATCATCAAGGCCGAGCGTTGAAGGGACCGAAACGATGCGACTCCTGATCGTCGGAACTCTCAAGGGCCAGCTCTCCATCGCCACCAAGATGGCGGTGGAGAAGGGTGCGGCCGTCACCAATGCGGAGGACGTGGAGACCGCCCTCCGCGTCATGCGCGCCAAGGGCGCCGACCTCGTCATGGTCGATGTGGCCGTCGATGTGCGCCAGCTCGTCCAGGCCTTCGCCGACGAGATGATCGCGGTGCCGGTGGTGGCCTGCGGCACGTCGAACGATGCGCGCGCCGCAGTTGCCGCCATCCATGCGGGGGCCAAGGAATACATCCCCCTGCCGCCTGATCCGGAGCTGATCGCCGCCGTACTGGCGGCGGTGGCGGATGATGCCAAGCAGCTCATCTACCGCGACGAGGCCATGGGCCGCGTCGTCCAGCTTGCCAACCAGGTGGCGGCCTCGGAGGCCTCTATCCTCATCACCGGTGAGAGCGGCACGGGCAAGGAGGTGCTCGCCCGCTATGTCCACGCCAAGTCGAACCGCGCCAAGGCGCCCTTCGTCGCGGTGAATTGCGCGGCGATCCCCGACAACCTCCTGGAGAGCGAGCTCTTCGGCCACGAGAAGGGCGCCTTCACCGGCGCTGTCGCCCGCCGCGTCGGCAAGTTCGAGGAGGCCAATGGCGGCACGCTGCTGCTCGACGAAATCTCGGAGATGGACATCCGCCTGCAGTCGAAGCTGCTCCGCGCCATCCAGGAGCGGGTCATCGACCGCGTCGGCGGCACCCGCCCTGTTCCGGTGGACATCCGCATCCTCGCGACCTCCAACCGCAACCTGTCGGAGGAGGTGCGCAAGGGCACGTTCCGCGAGGACCTGCTCTACCGCCTCAACGTCGTGAACCTGAAGCTGCCGCCGCTGCGCGAGCGGCCTGCCGACATCCTCGAACTTGCCGGCCATTTCGCCAAGAAATATGCCGAGGCCAATGGCATGCCACCGAAGGTTCTGTCGGCGGAAGCCCGCCGCCAGCTCACCGTCGCCCGCTGGCCGGGCAATGTCCGCGAGCTGGAAAACACGCTGCACCGTGCGGTGCTGCTGTCGACCGGTCCCGAGATCGATGTCGACGCCATCCGCACGCCGGACGGCGCCCGCCTCGACGAACGCCGCGGACCGGATGCCGTGGCGGCGCAGGCGGCGATTGCGGCAGAGGCCGTGACGCGCGGCCTCGTGGGCCGGACGGTGGCGGATGTGGAGCGCGACCTTATCCTCGACACGCTCGGCCACACGCTGGGGAACCGGACCCATGCCGCGAACATCCTCGGCATCTCCATCCGGACGCTGCGCAACAAGCTGAACCAGTATGCCGACGAGGGCCATGCCATTCCGCCGCCGCCGCAGGGCGAGGCGCGCTATGAGGCCCGCTACGGCTGAGCCTTTTGCCCGCCCTTCGCCGGGCGGGCGCCGCGGCAGCGGTCCGAGCAATAGCGAACCTCGTCCCAGACGCGCTCCCACTTCTTGCGCCAGGCGAAAGGCCGGCCGCAGGTGGCGCAGGTCTTGGTCGGCAGGTCCGCCTTGCGGATCATCTTCGCCACGCTGGCCCTCCCTCGCCTGAACCGCCCCCCGCCCTGAGGCGTATCACCCTCAACCGCGGGCCCGAGCATCGGGCTCGGCGGGCGGCAGGCAGGGCATCATGGCGGACACCTATCTCATCTACGGCGGCGCGGGCGGCATCGGATCGGCGCTGGCGCGGCGCCTGCGCGCCAAGGGATACGGTGTGCATCTCGTGTCCCGTGACGCCAACCGCCTCGCGGCGCTCGCCGGTGAGATCGGCGCCACCTGGTCGGTTGCCGACATCGCCGACCGCGACGCCATCGCCGCGGCAACGGCTGCCGCCGGTCCGAGCCTCGCGGGCCTTGCCTATTGCGTCGGCTCCATCAACCTGAAGCCCGTGGCGCGGCTGACGGATGCCGATTTCACCAGGGATTTCGAGATCAATGCGCTGGGCGCGGTCCGTGCGGTCCAGGCGGCTCTTCCCGCGCTGAAGGCCTATGAGGGCGAGAGCGCTTCCATCCTGCTCGTCTCGACGGTGGCGGTGGCGCAGGGCTTCTCCGCCCATGCCTCCGTCTCCATGGCCAAGGGTGCCGTCGAGGGCCTGACCGTCGCGCTCGCCGCCGAGCTTGCGCCGAAGATCCGCGTCAATTGCGTCGCCCCATCGCTCACCCGCACGCCGCTGGCGCAGGGTCTGACCTCCAATGACACGATGGCCAAGGCGATTGCCGCGCTTCACGCCATCCCGCGCCTCGGCGAGGCCGACGATGTCGCCGCCCTCGGCGCACTGCTGCTCGACCGCGAGGCCGGCTGGATCACCGGCCAGATCATCGGCGTCGATGGCGGCCGTTCCATGCTGCGCACCAAGGGCTGAGGCGTGGCGGTTCTGCGCGTCGTCCTCGGCGACCAGCTGACGCGGGAGGTCGCGGCCCTTGATGGGCTCGATCCGGCCTCGGACTTGGTGCTGATGATCGAGGTGGCGGACGAGACCCGCTACGTGCCGCACCACAAGCAGAAGATCGTCTTCATCCTCTCGGCCATGCGCCACTTCGCCGAGGACCTGAAGGCCGAGGGGATCACGGTCGATTACGTCCGCCTCGATGACCCACAGAACACCGGCAGCTTCACCGGCGAGCTCAAGCGGGCGCTGGCCCGCCACAGGGTCGACCGCATCGTCGCGACCGAGCCGGGCGAGTGGCGCGTGCGCGCCATGATGGAGCAGTGGGGCGCCGTGACCGGCCTGCCCGTCGAGATCCGCGAGGACGACCGCTTCATCGCCTCGCGCGGCCGCTTCGCCCGCTGGGCCGAGGGCCGCAAGGGCTTCCGCATGGAGTTCTTCTATCGGGAGATGCGGCGGGAGACGGGCCTCCTCATGGAGGAGGGCGAGCCGGTCGGTGGGCAGTGGAACTTCGATTCCGACAACCGCAAGCCGCTGCCCAAGGGCGCCCGGCCGCCCTCCCGGCTGCGCTTTCCCCCCGATGCCATCACTCAGGAGGTGATGGCCCTCGTCGCGGCACGCTTCGCCGATCATTTCGGCGATCTCGAACCCTTCGGCTGGGCGGTGACCCGCGCCGATGCCCTCAAGGCCCTCGACCATTTCATCGCGGAGGCGCTGCCCTCCTTCGGCGATGTCCAGGACGCGATGAAACGTGGCGAGCCCTTCCTCTATCACGGCCTCGTCTCGCCCTATCTCAATGCCGGCCTGCTGACCGCCCGCGAGGTCTGCATCGCGGCGGAGATGGCCTATCGCAAGGGCGCCGCGCCGCTGAACGCCGTCGAGGGCTTCATCCGCCAGATCCTCGGCTGGCGCGAATATGTCCGCGGCATCTACTGGCACCAGATGCCGGCCTATGCCGAGACCAATGCGCTGGGCGCAGAGCGGCCGCTGCCCTGGTTCTATTGGTCGGGCGAGACGGACCTTGCCTGCATCGCCGAGGTGGTCGGCGACACCCGCCGGAACGCCTATGCCCACCATATCCAGCGGCTGATGGTGACCGGCAATTTCGCGCTTCTGGCCGGCATCCGCCCGGCGGAGATCGAGGCTTGGTATCTCGCCGTCTATGTCGACGCCTTTGACTGGGTGGAATTGCCGAACGTCCACGGGATGGTGATGTTCGCTGATGGCGGGCTTCTCGCCTCCAAGCCCTATGCGGCCTCGGGCGCCTATATCGATCGCATGTCCGATTATTGCTCCGGCTGCGCCTACGATCCCAAGGTCAAGGTCGGGGAGGGGGCCTGCCCCTTCAACCTGCTCTACTGGCACTTCATCGATGCCAATGCGGGCAAGCTCAAGGGCAACCCGCGCATGGCCATGCCCTACAAGACCTGGGAGAAGATGGAGGCAGGCCGCAAGGCGCAGATCCTGACGGAGGCCGAAGCCTTCCTCGACGGACTGTCGCCGGAGCCGGCCAAGCCGGTGGCGAAGGCTGGACAGATGGCCCTGGACCTCTAGGCCCGGACGGCCTCCGCCGTCCGGCGGGGCTTCCCTCACGTCGGTCGATCGGCTTTCATGCGTCGTGTCGATACACGTCACGAAACAATTGGTCCGGAACGCTCCCCATGGCTCTTCCCGCTTCGCTTGCCAGCCGGCTCCAGCTGCCGCTGATCGGCTCGCCGCTGTTCATCGTGTCGAACCCGGACCTCGTCATCGCCCAGTGCAAGGCCGGCATCGTCGGCTCCTTCCCGGCCCTGAACGCCCGGCCCGGCCCGGTGCTGGAGGACTGGCTGAAGCGCATCACCGAGGAGCTCGGCGCCTATGACGAGGCGCATCCGAATGCGCCCTCCGCGCCCTTCGCGGTCAACCAGATCGTTCACAAGTCCAACGACCGGCTCATGCACGACATGGAAATGTGCGTGAAATACAAGGTGCCGGTGGTCATCACCTCGCTCGGCGCCCGGCCGGAGATCAACGAGGCGGTGCATTCCTATGGCGGCATCACCTTCCACGACATCATCAACATCAATCACGCCAAGAAGGCGCTTGAGAAGGGCGCCGACGGCCTCATCGCGGTGGCGGCCGGCGCCGGCGGCCATGCCGGCACGCTGTCGCCGCTGGCGCTGATCCAGGAGATCCGCGAGTTCTTCGATGGGCCCCTGGCGCTGTCCGGCGCCATTGCCACCGGCCGGTCGATCCTCGCCGCCCAGGCCATGGGCGCTGATGTCGGCTATATGGGCTCGGCCTTCATCGCCACGAAGGAGGCCAATGCCTCGGAGGCCTACAAGAACGCCATCGTCGAGAGCACGGCGGGCGACATTGTCTATTCCAACCTCTTCACCGGCGTGCACGGCAACTATCTGCGCGCCTCGATCGTCAATGCGGGCATGGATCCGGACAACCTGCCGGAGAGCGATCCCTCCAAGATGAGCTTTGGCTCGGGCGGGTCGGAGAAGAGCAAGGCCTGGCGCGACATCTGGGGCTCTGGCCAGGGCATCGGCGCGATCAAGGCGGTGGAGAGCGCTGGCGAATTCATCGCCCGGCTGAAGCGCGAATATGCGGACGCGTATCGCAGCCTTCAGGGCCTCACCTCCTGGCCGCTCAAGGCCTCGCAGCGCCTCGCCAGCTGAGAGACTTGACGGCGCGGCCCGCCGCGCCAACCCTGCACCATCCCCCGACCGCCGCCGGCCTCGATGCCGGCGGGAGAACCATGCTTTCGGGGAGCCCTGCCATGACCGATGTGAACGACGCCGCCGCGCTGCCGCGCCCGCCTGAGCCGATGGTGCGTGCCGCGACCATCGACGACATCAAGGCGGCGCTGGAAGCCGGCTGGGCCGACCTGAAGGCCGCACCGCTCTTCGGCCTGTTCTTCGGCGGGATCTATTGCCTCGGGGGCCTCGCGCTCATCATCTTGCCCGCCCGCTTCGGCTATGCCTGGGCGGTCTTTCCGCTCGCCGCCGGTTTCGCGCTGATCGGGCCCTTCGTCGCCGTGGGCCTCTATGAGGTGTCGCGGTTGCGGGAGCAGGGCATCACGCCGACCTGGGGCGCGGTGCTCGCCACGGTGTGGCGGCAGGGCGGGCGGGAGCTTTCCTGGCTCGCCTTCCTCACCATCTTCGTCTTCATCATCTGGATGTACCAGGTGCGGATGCTCTACGCGCTGTTCTTCGGCTTCGCGAGCCTCGATCCGGTTCTCTTCGCCAAGGCGCTGTTCCTCACCTCCGACGGCTGGACCTTCCTCGCCATTGGCACCTGGGTGGGGGCCTGCATGGCGTTGTTCACCTTCACCATCACCGTCGTCTCCTTCCCGCTGCTCCTTGACCGCGAGAACGACGTGGTGACGGCGATCATCACCTCGGTGCGGGCAGTGCAGGCGAGCCCGCAGGTCATGTTGGGATGGGGCGCCATCACCGCCGTGACGATGTTCCTCGCCATGGCGCCGCTCTTCGCCGGGCTGCTCATCGTCCTGCCGCTCTGGGGACACGCGACCTGGCACCTCTATCGGCGGCTCGTCACCTTTCCACCAGCGGGCTGAGGACCGCGACAAGCTGTCTGCCCCATATGGCAAAGTTCTTGCGTGAAAGGCTCCGTGACATCCCGGCCGCATCGCGGCCCCACGAGCGGAGCCAAGACCCATGACCATCGGCAAGACCTCCCGCCCCATGCTCACGCGGCGCGGCGCCACGGCAGGCCTCGGCCTCGCTCTCTTCGCCCCGGCGGTGCGCGCGCAGACGCTGACGCCGATCAAGTTCACCCTGGGCTGGAAGACCCAGGGGTCCGACGCCCCCTATTTCGTCGCCCGCGACAAGGGCTATTTCCGCGCCGCCGGCCTCGATGTGACCATCGACCAGGGCGAGGGCTCGGGCGCGACCGTCACCCGCATCATGGGCGGTGCCTATGATGCAGGCTTCGGCGACATCAATGCGATCATTCAGAATGCATCGACGCGGCCGGCCGACGCCCCGGTCATGGTCTACCAGATGTGGAACCAGCCGCCCTTCGCCTTCGTGGCGAAGAAGTCCTCCGGCATCGCCACGATCAAGGACCTCGAGGGCAAGAAGCTCGGCGGCGCCCCGGGCACCCCGACGACGCGCCTGCTGCCGGTCTTCGCCCGCGCCAACAATCTCGACCTGTCGAAGCTGACCGTCACCAGCATGGCGCCGAACCTGCAGGAGCCCATGCTCATCCAGGGCCAGATCGATGCGGCTCTGGTCTTCAACATCACCAGCTACTTCAACCTGGTGCTGAACCGGCAGGATCCCGACAAGGATTTCGTCTGGTTCGCCTTTGGCGATTACGGACTCGACCTCTATTCCAACGGCATGATGGTCTCGCAGAAGCTGATCCGCGAGAATCCGCAGGCCGTGGCCGGCCTCGTGCGCGCCGTGAACCGCGCCAATCTTGAGGTTGCGGGCGACCAGGAAATGGGCATGGCGGCGGTCCGCAACTATGACGGCCTCGTCAACATTCCCGTCGAGAAGCGTCGGCTGCAATACGCCTTCGACAAGCTCATCGTCTCCCCGGAGCTCAAGGAGATCGGCGCCGGCGACGTGAAGGACGACCGCCTCGCCCGCGCCATCGGCATGGTGGTCACCGGCTACGAGCTGCCGCGCGCGCCCTCGCCGGCCGAGGTGTTCAACCGCTCGTTCCTGCCGGCGCGCGCCGAGCGCGAGATGAGCTACCGGATGACCTGAATGCGACAGCGGGGGGCTCAGGCCCCCCGCGATCCCGGGATGATGCCCTCGGGCAGCGTCGCGACGTGGGTCGCGATGGCCCCGGCCGTGGTGACCCAGACCTCGTCGCGCCGCGCCACGATATGGGCCAGAGCCCGGCGCAGCTGGCGCAGGCGATAGGGCTGGCCGACGATGTAAGGATGCAGCGCGATGCCCATGACCAGCGGCATGGCCTTCGACTGCTCCAGCATCTCGTCGAACTGGTCGATGATCATGTCGGCAAACTGGCTCGCCGAATCCTTGCGCGCGACGATGGCCGGGATGTCGTTCAATTCCTGCGGATAGGGCAGGGAGAGGATGCGCCCGTTGTTGCGGGTTGCGAACCAGATGGGCTGATCGTCCTGGCACCAGTCGAGGAGGTAGGTGTAGCCGGCTTCCGCTAGGAGGTCGGGCGTCACGTGGCTCTGTGAGATCCAGGGACCGAGCCAGCCCTTCGGCGCCTTGCCCTCGGCGGCGGTGATCACCGCCGCCGTCTCCTCGATCAGGGTTTTCTCGCCGGCCTCGTCGAGAATGCCCTGGCGCTCGGAATTGGTGCGGCCGTGGCCGAGGATTTCGTCCCCTCGCGCGCGCAAGGCCTCCATCACCTCCGGGCAATAGGCGTAGATCGAAGAATTCACCAGAACCGAGCTCGGCAGGCAGAGCTGGTCGAAGAGCTCGATCATCCGCCAGACGCCGACGCGATTGCCATAGTCGCGCCACGCGTAGTTCAGCACGTCAGGCTGCGGGCCGCCGGGGGCGAGTTCGGCGCCGAGGCCGGTGCCGAAGGCGAAATGCTCGAGGTTCACCCCGAGATAGACGGCGAGGCGCTTGCCCCCCGGCCAGTCATAGACGGGGCGCTTGGTGATGGCGCTGTAGGCATAGCGGCCGTGGCTCGGCAGGACGGGCGGTGCGGACGTGTCGGACATGGTGGGCGTTGCTCATGGGGCGGGCATGTCCCGCGGGGCGCATGAGGCTAGCAAGGCCTATGCCGCCATGGGTATCGCTCTCGCGTCGCATGGGGCGGGCGCGCCGCGCCCCATTGCCTTGGCGGCCGCGATGGGGAAGATCGGCGCCTTCGTCGCCCCAGGACCCGCCATGACCGCGCTGCCCCCGCTCTCCGACATCACCATCGGCTTCGGCCATTCGGCCTACCAGCTGGGCGCGGAATTCGCGCGGCGCAACACCGGCATCCGCTTCGAGGAGTTCCGCTCCGCCGCCGATTTCCACGCGCGGATCGATGCCTTCGACGTGGTCTGCGTCTCGGCCTTCTGGCGCAATGCGCCGATCGAGAAGGCCGGCAAGCTTAAGTTCATCCAGTCGGTCAGCGCCGGCATCGACGTCTTCGGTCTCGACGCGTTGAAGGCGCGCGGCATTCGCCTCGCGAGCGCTCAAGGGGCCAATGCCATCGCGGTGGCCGAGCACGCCATGGGCCTGACCCTCGCGCTGTCGCGCATGATCCACACCGCGCGCGACAACCAGGCGCGCAAGCACTGGCGCGGGATGATCTCCGACCCTCGCGCGCGCGAGGACGAACTCGCCGGCAAAACCATGCTCATCATCGGCCTCGGCGGCATTGGCGGGCGGCTCGCGCGCTTTGCCAAGGCCTTCGACATGCGCGTCGTCGGCCTGAAGCGCGACACCTCGGTGAAGGTCGACAATGTCGATGCCCTCGTCGGCCCGGCCGACCTCGAGCGGGCGCTGGGCGAGGCCGACATCGTCGTGCTGACCTGCCCGCTCACCCCCGAGACGGAAGGCCTCATCAACGCGCAGCGGCTCAAGGCGATGAAGCCGACGGCGCATCTCATCAACTGTGCCCGCGGCAAGGTCGTCGACGAGGACGCGCTGATCGCGGCGTTGAAGGCCAACACCATCGCCGCGGCCGGCCTCGACGTGACCCGCGAGGAGCCTCTTCCGGAGGCCTCGCCCCTCTGGACCATGGAAAACGTGCTCATCACCCCGCATACGGGCGGCGAGACAGCCTCCTATGAGCGGCGGGTGGTCGACCTCCTCGTGGAGAACCTCGGCCGCCTTTCCCGCGGCGAGCCGCTGAAGAACGGCATCGTCTGACGTCGTCCCGACCAGCTTAGCCGGATTGTCATTCAGCCGGGATGAGCGCCCAATTCCCCGATGATTCGCGGTGAACTCGTTCGTTCGGGGAGGATGGCGCTTGCCAGTCTGGCAGCGGCTCTCGTCATGCTCGCCGGCGTGCTTCCCGCCCTCGGCCAAGCGACGACGACCCTCAGCTTCCAGCTGCCCGGCGGCAATCGGACTGCGCTGATGGTCGACCACGCCCAGGGACGGCGGGCACCTGTCGTCCTCGTCCTGCATGACGAGAACGGCAGCCCGGAGCAGATCCGCCGCTACTTCACCTGGGATGAGGTTGGTGGGCGCGAGAAGCTCATCGTCGTCTATCCGCAGGGCGTGCGCGGTGCCTGGAACGACGGGCGACCCAAGGACGGCCGCCGCTTCAACCCGCTGGCGCGGGTGGACGACGTCGCCTTCATCCGCACCCTGCTCTCCGAACTGGAGACGCGCGGCCGGCTCGACCGGCGCCGCGTCTATGTCGTCGGCGTCGGCGGCGGCGGTGACATGGTCCACCGGCTGCTCTGCGAGGCAGGCGACCTCTTCGCCGCCGGCGCGCCGCTGCTCGCCTCGCTGTCGATCATCTGGGCGCGGTCATGCCCCGCGCCGGCTGTGCCTGTCGTGATGGTGGCTGGCACCGAGGACCGCATCACGCCCTTCGTCGGGCGCGGCTCCGGGTCCGATCCGGATAGCGCGATGGTCTCGATCGCCGACACGCTCGCCTTCTATCGGGCCCGCAACGGCTGCACCGGCACGGGCGAGCGGGCGCTCCCGGATCAGGACGGCACGGACAATTCCCGCATCACCATCCTCGAAGGCACCGGATGCCGGCACGCGACTCGGCTCTACCGGGTCGATGGCGGTGGCCATCACACGCCAACGCGCGTGGAGCGCCGCATGCGGCCGGTGGTCGGCGCCATGCTCGGCCAGGCGAACCACGACATGGAGACGGACGAGGAGATCTGGGCCTTCTTCGCCGACAAGCGGCGACCGTGACCTGCGGGACCCGTCAGGGGACGAGCTGCGCCTTGACCTGAGCCCAATGGCCCTCGGCGCGCTGGATCGCTTCCGCCGGGCTGGTCATGAACAGCGCCCGGTTGGACTCGGAATGGAAGACATAGAGGCGCTGGTTGTGCACCAGCCAGACGCCGGGATGACCGGGGGTCGGCACGCCCGTGCCAATGGCGACGGGATCATAGCCGCCGTAGCGCGGCTCGTAGACGGAGGGATCCTGCATGAAGGCGTCGCGGTTGCCCTCGTTGCTGAAGCGCCAGGTGGCGCCAGCCCAGGACAGTTCGAAAGCCGCGGTGCCCTCGCGCGGCTCGCTTTCGGTGAAATAGGCAACCGGATCATAGCCATAGATGGCAAGGCCGGTGAGGCGGTCGGTGACCACGCGCTCGGTGGTCGCGGCGCGGCTCTCGTCACCGGTCATGCCGACGACCAGGGCGACGCCCGCATAAAGACCGGTCACCGCGAGGGTGAGGAGCAGGGGACGAAGGAACTGCCTCATCACTGACATGTTTGGTCCCGAATCTTGCACTCCGACACCACCGGACCATGCCGGCGGAGGGTAACCGGAGTCTTACCGCGCGTGCTGAAATCCGCGTCTGGTGACCAAATGGTTACCATCGCCGGTCTAGTCTGGAGGCAGTCCGTTCCGCCATCCGCAGAACCGCGGAGACATTCGAGAGGTCATCATGCGCCGCCCCGCTTCCCTCGACCGCCGCACCCTCCTCGCCGGCCTCGGAGCCAGCCTCGTCGCCGGTCCCGCCGTCGCCCAGCGCTCCTATGATTCGCAGTCGCCGAGCACGTTCTCGGGCAACGAGGTCCTCGGCGCTGGCCACCGCTTCTTCGGTGGCACCAGCCGCGGCCTCGCCAATCTCATCGAGCGCGCCACCCAGCAGTGGGGCCGTCCGAGCGCCTATATTCTCGGGCAGGAGGGTTCCGGCGCCTTCGTCGCGGGCCTGCGCTACGGCGAGGGCATGCTCTACACCAAGGGCGGCAGCGACGCGAAAGTCTACTGGCAGGGCCCGTCGCTCGGCTTCGATTTTGGCGGCGATGGCGCCCGCACCATGATGCTGGCCTACCGGGTCCGCGACGTCCGCGACCTCGAGCGCCGTTTCATCGGCATTGACGGCTCGGCCTATCTTGTGGGCGGCCTTGGCATGACGGCGCTCGGCGCCGACAACATGCTGGTCGTGCCGATCCGCACCGGGGTCGGCGCCCGCCTCGGCGTCAACGGCGGTTACCTCAAGTTCACCGCCCGGCCGACCTGGAACCCCTTCTGATCGGGAGCGGCGCGACGGAACGCCTTGTGTTCCGCCCTGCCGTCTCGGCCCTTCCCGCGGCGCTGCGCCCATGGCAGAAGAGTGCACCGGCCGTCACAGGAGGCGCTGAGCCGTGACCATCGAGACCGCCATGGTCTTCGTCCTGGGCTTCGTCGTCGCCGGCCTCCTGGCGCTGGCGCTGATGGGCGCCGTGTGGCAGCGCGCGGTGCGGCTCACGACGCGGCGCGTCCAGGCGGCCATGCCGCTGTCCATGGCCGAGATCAAGGCCGAGAAGGATCAGGTGAGGGCGGAAGGCGCGCTGCGCATCCGCCAGGCCGAGATCGAGGCCGAACGTCAGCGCGAGGCGGCGAACCGCCACCTCATCGATCTTGCCCGGCGCACCGAGACTATCCGCGACCTCGAAGCCGAACTCGACAGTCGCGCCGCGCGGATCACCGAGCGGGAGGCCGAGGTGAGCCGGCTCGAGGGGGTCATCGGCGAGGCGCGGGAGACCATCGCAGCCAAATCCGCGGAGATCGCCACCGCCATTGAGACCATCGCCACCCGCGATGCTTCCCTCGCCGCGCTGACCGCCGAGCACAAGGCCAAGATCGCCGAGAGTGACGCGCAGCGGGTGGAGATCGTGGCGCTGCGCACCCAGGGCGACAACCAGCGCAACCAGATCGCCGCGCTGACGGCCGAACTCGCCTCCGCCAACAGCGATCTTGCCGCCCATCGCCTCACCTATGCCGAGACATCGAACCTCCTGACCGGAGAGCGCCAGCGCATCGCCGATCTGCAGGCGCAGCTGAAGCGCGAGCAGGAGGAGGTCGCGGGCTTGCGGGCGGACCTCGCCGCGCGCGGCCGGGAGCTCGCCGAGACCTCGACACGGCTCACCGCCGAAGCGCGCGCTGCGTCCGAGCGGGCCGCCGAGGTGAAGCGCCTCGCCGCAGCGCTCGCCGCGGAAGAGGCCAAGGTCGCCAAGCTGGTCGAGGAGCGGCAGCGGCTGGAGGCGGCTGTCGCGGCTGAAATCGAACGGGCCACCCGCGAGCAGACCGCCCGCGATGCGGCCGAGCGCGGCGTCGCCCGGATCGAGGCCGAGCGCGATCGCCTTGCCCGCGACATCCAGGCGGTGCGGGAGGATGCTGCCGAGACGGCGCGGCGGCTCCAGCTCGCTGCCGAGACGGCCATTGCCGAGAAGAACATGCTGGAAGGCTCGCTCGCCAAGGTGCGCGAGGACCGGACACGGATCCAGCGGCAGGTCTCGTCTCTCACCAAGGCGGCCGAGACGACCCTGGCGCGCGAGGCGCGCCAGGCCGAGGACCTGCGCGCCCGCATCGATGATGTCGCCATCGAGGTGGCGCGGGTCACGGCCATGCTCGAAGGCCCGGATTCCCGGATCGACGAGATTCTCGCGGCCGTGCCCGGGTCGGGCGGTCGTCGCCGGCGGGCCGGCGAGCTTTCGCTCGCCGACCGCATCCGCGCGGCGCTCGATGCCAGCCGGGGCAAACAGGCAGCGGAGTGACCGCCGCCCGCGGGCCGATCAGCGGCCGAGACGCACCACCCGGTCGATGTCGGAACGGGAAATGCCCATATCCTTGAGCAGCGCCGGGTTGAGGTCCCGCAGCTCGTTGGAGGCGTGACGGGCCCGGATCTCGCGGAGGAGATTGGTGAAGCCGGTCGCGATGCGATCGGCCAGAAGCGAGAGAGTGGAAGTCGGCTTGGAAGCCGAGGTTGCGACGTAGGACATGGCAAAACTCCGAGGGTTTGGATGGCGGCCATGTACACGCGGTGCGTGTCAGGCGTGCCGTTCGAGCCCTTGGGTCGCGTTTCAAACGTCACAGGTTCAATGACCGCGCGGATTTTTCTCGCGCGGCCGCAGATGGCGGAGGTCTTCAGGCGGCTCAGGCCTTGCGCTGGAAAGCCTGGCGGATCTCCTCGAAGCTCTCCTGCATCCGGTCGTGGATGACGCGGACAGCCTCACTGTTCGACTTCTGCACGAGCTCGGCGAGATCGCGCGTGTTCTTCACCGCGGCCTCCATGGCACGCCGGGCGAAGTCGGCCTGTGCCGCCATCATCTCCTGGGGGCTGCCGGGCATCTTGAACGCTTGCGCGGCCTCCTGGATGTCCTTCACCGCGGTTTCCATGATCTCGCGCTGCTTGGCGGCGACGGCGGTGGCGCCCTCGGCGGCGGCCTTGCCACTGGCGGCGAGTGCCTCAAGATTCTTGCGGTGATGGGCCAAGATCGGTTCCAGCGCGACGGCCGGGACCTTCAGGTCTTCGCCGAGCTTCTTGAACATGTCGAGGAAGGGCTGGGGATTAGGCGTCATAAGGCAACTCCATCGGTCATGGCAAAGCGGGGAACGACGCCGGGAATGCCTGCCCGGGCGGTAGCGACGCTAGGCCTCACCGGTGACCACATCAAGACGCGCGGATCAGCACCTCGATCGTGTGCAGGACGAGGCCGGCGAGGCCGCCGATCAGCGTGCCGTTGAGGCGGATGTACTGGAGGTCGCGCCCGACGTTCAGCTCGATCAACCGGATGAGCTGCTGCATGTTCCAAGCCTTGACCTGGTCGGCGATGAAACGCGAGGCGCCGCTCTTCTGCTGCTCCACCAGGGTGGAGAGCGTGACGACGAAACCGTCGTTCATCTCCGCCTTGAGCCGGGGATCGGTGGCGAGCTTCTCGCCGACATGGCTGAGGATCAGGGTGATCTGGGCCTCGATGCGGGAGTCGGGCGATGCGGCGTCGCGCTCGACATAGTCGACGAGGTTGCGCCAGAGCGTCTGGGCAAGGTCGCGCACCTCCTGCCGGCCGAGAATGTCCTGCTTCAGCTTCTCGGCGCGGGCCTCGTAATCCGGGCTGTCGCGCAGGCTGGTGATGAAGTTCTCGACGAAGCGGTCGAATTCCAGCCGCAGCGCGTGGTCGGGATCGGTGCGCACCTCGTCGAGGAAGCTGGCGGTGGATTTCAGGATGCGGCTGAGCAGATAGGCGTCCGCCTTGAACAGGTTGAAGAGAGTGGGCAGCTCCTGGCGGATCTTGTCGCGGATACCGTCGACGGTGGACTGGTCGGCCAGGATGCGCTCCACCGCATCAATTACCTCGTCCAGAAGCCTCTGGTGGCGGCGGTCCTCGGTGACGGCGCCGAGGAGCTTCGCCGCCAGCGGGCCGAGCTTCAGCGCGGCGAGCTGGTCGGTGAGCCGCTCGGCGAGGAACTCCTTCATGCGCGACTGGTCCATGCCGGCGACCGCCTGCGGCAGCAGGTTGACGACGAAGCGGGACAGGCTGGCGCTCTTGGCGGGATCGGCGAGCCATGCGGCGATCATCGAGGCGAAATCGACCTCGCGGAGCTTTGCGCCGACCGGGCCGGGGGCGAGGAAGTTGGTCTCGACGAACTTGCCGAGGCTGTCGGCGATGCGGGACTGGTTCTTCTGGATGATGGCCGTATGGGGGATCGGCAGGCCCATGGGATGGCGGAACAGCGCGACCACGGCGTACCAGTCGGCGAGCCCGCCGATGGTCGCGGCTTCGGCGAAGGCGGCGATGAAGCCGAAGGCGGGATGGCGATGCTCCAGCGCCTTGGCGATGACCATGACGGTGACGCTGGTGAGCAGCAGCAGCGTCGCCAGACGCTTGGCGCGGGTGAGAGCGGCCTGTTTCTCGCGCTCGCGCTGGGCGGCGTCGGTCTCGGCGGTCTGGTCCGGCGCCATGATCGGCCATCTCCTTCGGGGCTTATCGTCCTGAGATAGGCGCAACGCTCCGGCGCAGGAAGGGTTCGCATCCACGGCCCGGGCCCTGCAGGCATTGTGCGTCGCAGCATGTATGTTGCAATGCACAATGAAATGGGCTACATGAATCTCATCCGCTGGGCCGAAACCGGACGGCGGACCATGGCTCACACACGAGAATGGAGACAGAGATGTTCGACCAGACCTTCAAGACCGCCGCCGACACCGCCCTCGGCCAGATGAAGCAGGCCTTTGCCGCCTTCGGCACCGCGCCGGGCACCATGACCCCGCCGCCCGCCCTCAAGGATTTCGCCGTCCGCGCCGCCGATGCGGCCAAGGCCGGCCTTGCCGAGGCCGAGACCGCCTCGCTGACCGTCGCCGCCAAGGCCGAGAAGGCTGCCGTCGCCGCTGCCGGCACCGGTGCCGAGTTCATGCGTGACGCCTTCGCTGGCGCCGTGGCCAATGCCACCCTCGTCATCGACGCGACCCGCGACGTGCTCGCCGCCCCCAGCCTCCAGGCTGCCGTCGAGCGCCAGGTCGCCTTCGTCCAGACGTTCGGCGACGACAATCGCGCACGTGCCGAGGCGACGTTCGCCAAGCTGCGCGGCCTTGCCACCGACGGCGCCGAGACGCTGCGCACCGAGGCCGAGGCCATCGTGACCAAGGCCGCCAAGGCGACGAAGGCCGCCAAGGCCGCCTGACGGACCCACTGTTCCCCCCATGAGAAAGCCCGCCGGAGCGATCCGGCGGGCTTTTCTGCGTCATCGGGGCGATGCGAAGGTTCAGACGGCCGCGGCGTAGCGCTCGAAAGGCAGCGTCGATGCACGGCGGGCGGCCGAGACCTTGCCGTGGCTAACGGCGAGGCCGATCAGGCCAACCACTTCGCCAGCCTCGAAGGTGAAGCGCGCACCGAACTTGCGGGCCAGCGCCCGCATGGCGCGGTTGCCGGCGGTGGAGGTGATGCGCAGCTCCGGGAAGCGCGAATAGCGCGCGGCGGCGATGACGACCTCGAACAGGCGGCTGCCGATGCCGGACTGGCGGAAGGTCGGCTCGACCGAGAAGGCGATGTCCGCGGGTTCGCCACGCGCGGGTGCATGGAGTTCCGCCGCGCCGCGGACGATGCCCTCGGCGTCGATGAAGGCGAACACGCGGGTGCGGCCTGCGAAACAGCGCGCCGCATAGTCGCGGATGAAATGGTCGCCGGCGACGCCGTTGAAACGCTCGCGACGGCCTTCGGCGTCGAGCCGCAGGAGGTGCTCGCGATGAAGGTCGGCGTCGCGGCCGGACAGTTCGCGGATGGTGCCGAGCTCGTTCGTGGCCCGTGCCATGGTGATCTCCTCGTGAATCAGGATCCCGAGGCGTTCACATCCCTAGAGGCACGGATATTGTGCAGTGCAGCATGATTGTCAATGGCGGCCCGCTCACCATGCCGTGACGCGTCCCGGCATGGCCTGAAGGTGCGGTGTCAGCGGGTCGACTGGGCGCGGCGCGGGGCGGGGCGCGCCGGCTGGGCGGGATCGGCCGGGGCATCGCTCCACTCGGCGGGCGCTGCGACGCGCACCGCCTGGTCCGGCTCAGTCTTTGCGGAGAAGGTCTGCACCGCGAGGCGCGCCGCGACCAGGGTCTGGGCGTCGATGCGGGCGGCGACCTCGTCGCGCTTCTTGCCGGCGTCCTGGTCGCCGCCGGCGGCGGCGAGGGCGAACCACTTGTAGCTCTCGGCGAGGCTCTGCTCGACGCCGAGGCCCCGGGCATAGAGGATGCCGAGATTGTACTGGCTGTCGGCGACACCATGCTCGGCGGCGCGACGGAACCAGGTGGCAGCAGCGCGGTAGTCCGGGCGCTGGGTGATCTGACCCTGGGCGTACATGACCGCGAGGTTATGCATGGCCTTGGCGTTGCCGGCCTCGCCCGAGCGCTCGTAGAGGCGGCGGGCACGCTCGAAATCGCGCAGCACGCCGGTGCCCTTCTCATAGAGGCTGCCGAGGCGGTACTGGGCCGGTACGACACCGGCATCCGCGGCGCGCTGGTACCACCTTGCCGCCTCGCTGGCGCTGACGGCGACGCCGCGGCCCTCGAGATAGCGGGTGCCGAGTTCGAACGCGGCGATCGGATCGCCCGCATCGGCGGCGGCCTTCAGGGCCGGCGGGATGGTGACCGGACGCCCCGTGCGGGTGTCGATGGGCTGCCAGCCCGAGGGCGACAGCGTCGTGCCGGCGCCGGTCGGCGGGGTCCGCGCGACGGAGCCGGTGGTCTCCGGCGCGGTTTCGGCGGCCGGCGGTGTTGGCGCGGGGTCCGCAGCCGGCGTCGCCTCGGCCGGCGCGGAGGTGATCGTGGCAGCCGCCGGTGCGGGCGCTGCGGCCGGAGCCGTGGCGGCGGGAGCCTCGCCGGCGGCGCGGGGCGCTGTGACCTGCTGCTGGCCGGTGGCGTCGATGAGGCTGCGGATCTTCGGCATGGTGGCGATGCCGGCGGCGAGCACCAGCAGTGCCGCGGCGATGCCCATGAGCAGAGTCTTGCGGTTCACCGAAACGACCGGGCGCTCGGCAGCGTCGATCGCGATCACAGGCTCGGCAGCCGGTGCGGCGGCCGGAGCGGCAGCCTGGACGGTCTCTACCTCGGGTTCGACCTTTGCCGCAGCAGCTTTGCTGCCCATGCCGGGCAGGCGGAAGCGGGGCTCCTTGGCGGGAGTTGCCTCGTCGGTCGGCACGGCCTTGGCACCGCCGCGGAAGCGGGCAAGAAAGCCAGCCTTCGCCGGGGCATCGGCACTATTGTCGCGCTGGGTCGGCTCGGCCGCGGCGGCCTTGGCGGCGCGGCGGGCGGCAGCGATGAAATCGGTCTTGGTCGCGCTGGCGGACTGGGTCGCGCCGGCCGCGGGCGGGCGGACACGCGGTGCCCCTGAGCCTGGCTCAAGCGGCAGGTCGACGCTGCCCGGCGGACGCGACGGGGCGCCCTGGCGGGCGACCGGAGAGGCGGCGCGCTCGGCGACGACGGGCGTTGCGGCCCGGCGATCGGTGGCGGGCTCAGTGCGGGCCGTGGAGGGAGCAGGCTCGGCCGCAGCGGGCGCGGCGGTCGGCTCAATCTCGGCGATGCGGCGGGCGACCCGCTCGAAGGTCTGCTGGACGGCATCGACGGTCTGGGCGGCCGGGGCGGCATCCAGCGCCTCGCGGGCGCGGCGGACTTCGGCGATCTCCCGTCGCAGCGCCTCGATCTCGCCCTCGGAGGGCGCAGCACCGGCATTCGCGGCGGCAACCGCCTGGCGAGCGGCACGTTCGGCGGCCTCCACGGCGCTCGCCCGCATCTCCTCCATCTGCACGAAGAGATCGGACAGGCCGCGCTCGATGGTGCCGAGTTGGGCGAAGCGACCGTCCGCGGCGTCGATCTTGGCGGCGAGGCTGAGAATGTGGCGCTCGATCTCGGCAAGAGCCTTCGGATCGTCCGGACGCGTGTGGCTGTCTTCCAGCTTGTCGGCGAGGCGACGCAGCGCCTCCTCGAGCTGGGGATTGGAGGCAGCAGGCACCGCGGGACGCGGCGCAGCGGCCAGGCGGTCGGCGATCTCGTCGATCCGCGCCTCGATGGCGGCGGTGATGGCCGTGACGTCGCTGGCGGGAGCGGGGCGGGCGCGCTCCTCGGCTATTTCGTGGGCCATGTCGTCGATGCGGCGGCCGAGCGCCGCGATCTGAGCGCCCAGCGCATCGACCACGTCGCGGCTCACCGTATCGGCGAGCATGGAGCGAATGGCAAAGGTTTCGTCGGCAAGGCGGGCGACCTGGGCCTGGCTCATGCCGCGGGCGGAGAGGTCGTCGATGCGCCGCGACATGTCGCGCAGCTCCTCGGCGATGCCCTCGGCCGGCATGAGACGGGAGATGGTGCGCTCGAACTCGCCGATGAGGTCCTGCAGCGGCTCCGCTGGCAGGCCTTTGGCGCGGATCTCGTGCAGGCGGTCGGCGAGGGCGTGGACCTCGGCTTCCAGCGACTCGACGGCGCGCCGGGGGGCGAGGTCGGCGAGTTGCTCGGCCATGGCGGCGATGTCGGCGCGAAGGCCGGCCACCGCATGGTCGTGCTGGCCGGTTTCACGCGCGGCGAGTTCGCGGCGCATCTGCTCGATGCGGCCGGACAGGCTGCGGATCTCGCCGTGGAGCCCGTCGCTGACGGGGGCTGCGAGGGTGTCGATGCGCTGCGACAGGCGTCCGATCTCGCCGGCAAGCTGGGCATCTGCCGGCTTCGCCGCCGGGCGGGCCTGGGCGAGCACCGTGTCGATCTGCCGCGACAAGGCGTCCAGCCGGTTGGCGATCGGGCTGAGGTCGAGGGTGATCGGCTGGGCCGGGGCGAGTGGCGGGGCCGCGATGGTCACCGGCGGCGGCGCCGCCGCCACAGCCGGAGCGCCACGGCTGCCCGCGAGCGCATGCTGGCGCGCCGCGATCTCGGCCATGGAGGAATCGATGTCACCGCGCAGGCCGCGACGGGCGGCCGGCGGCTCGATGGGCTGCCGGCGCGGTGCCGGCATGTCGAGATTGCGGATCGACCGGGCGATGGCGTCGAGTTCGGCGCTGTGGTCCTGGCGCGGGGCCGCCTGCGGGAGAGGGGCAGCCATGCCCGGCGTTGCAGCCGGGCGCGAGCCGATGCGCTCAACCGCCTCGATGGCGGCGGCCGACCGGCGCTCGGAAATCTCGGCCAGCCGCGCCACCGCGTCGAGGGCACGGACGATGTCCGTCTGGTCGGTGCGGGCGACGGAGGCAGCGGGGATGGCGGTTGCGCTCTCGCGGCGCGTCACCGCGTCGAGACGCTGGGAAATCGACTCAAGCCGGCGGGTGACCGTGGCGAGGCCGCTGTCCTGGTCTTCCGGCGCAGCGTCGGCGGCCTGTTCGGCGATGACCGTGTTCAGCCATTCGCCAAGCGACATGCCCGAGCGCCGGGCGGCCTCTTTCGCGGCCTCCTTAGCGTCCTGATCGACGCCTTTCACGCTCCAGGGGATCGTGTGTCGCATGCCGGGTCCACACTTGGCGAAACAGACGTCACGGCCGCCGTGCTGGACGGCTGGTTCCGTTCGGGGCATTCTCGGTGGCGAATCCTTGGGTGCCGCCGCAGCACGACCCACGTGCAATCTCGGTCCTCATGGTAAATGGAGCGTTAACGGAAAAATTTCGGCGTCCGGGAAACACACGTTAACCGTTAAACCGCTGGTAAGTGTTTGTAGGCCTAGCTGTCTGCGTACGTCGCCTTATCCTAACGGTAACTAACGTATCGGCATGGCCCCAAAGGGTGGATTCGGACCCGTCGCGTCGGCTAACGTGGTCCCTTCATCGCTTGTGGTTTCCTCGCCCGCGAGGACGGAGCAGATTATGGAACGGAAGTCCTTCATGACCCGCAACGACGACGACGTCTTTTGGATCGAAGACGACGCCGAGGCCGCCAAGTCCGGTCCGGCCGTCTACACGATCGGCGACCTCGCCCGTGAGTTTGACGTCACCCTCCGCGCCCTGCGCTTCTACGAGGACAAGGGCCTGCTCTCGCCGCGCCGCGAGGGTCTCGCCCGCCTCTACAGCGCGGCCGACCGCGTTCGTCTGCAGCTGATCCTTAAGGGCAAGCGCCTCGGCTTCACCCTTGCCGAGATCGCCGAGATGATCGAGGCCCATGAGCGCAACGATGCCGGCCCCGACCAGCAGCTCAAGCTGTCGCGCGAGAAGTGCCTCGAGCAGATCGCCCATCTCGAGCAGCAGAAGCGCGAGATCGAAGAGGCGATCATCGAACTGAAGCGCACGCACGACACGCTCACCCAGATGATCGACCGCACGCGGTGATCGCTCCCGCGGGAGCCGCACCAGCGGCTCCCGGCGTGCGGTACGGCCTGCCCTTGTCCGCAAGAGCGGCCTCGCCCTTGCCCCGACGCCCGCTTCCTGTCATGCCGTGGCGCCTCGACCGCCGCTGACGGAACTCCCCATGCCCTCGTCCAAGAAAACCGCCGCGCCTGGCGCAAAGGCCGCGCTGTCGCTGTCGAAGGATCGGATCAAGATCCTCCTGCTCGAGGGCATTTCCGACACCGCGGTGAACGTCCTCAAAACCGCTGGCTACACCAATATCGAGCGGCTGCCCAAGGCGCTGGACGGTGCGGCTCTGACCAAGGCGATCCGCGGCGTCCATCTGCTTGGCATCCGCTCGCGCACCCAGATCACGCCGGAGATCCTCGCCGCTGCCGACCGGCTCATCGCCATTGGCTGTTTTTCGGTTGGCACCAACCAGGTCGATCTCGTCGCGGCCAACCGTGCGGGCGTGCCGGTCTTCAACGCGCCCTTCTCCAACACCCGGTCGGTGGCCGAACTGACGATTGCCGAGATCGTCATGCTAATGCGGCGCATCTTCCCCAAATCCACAGCCGCCCATGCGGGGGCCTGGGACAAGTCGGCCATCGACAGTTCCGAGGTGCGCGGCAAGACGCTCGGCATCGTCGGATACGGCAATATCGGCTCGCAGCTCGCCGTGCTGGCCGAGGCCATGGGCATGCGGGTCATCTATTTCGATCACACCGACAAACTGCGCCACGGCAATGTGGAACCGGCGGAGGACCTGCTGGATCTCCTCGGTCGCTCGGACGTCATCTCGCTGCATCTGCCGGAGACGCCGGCGACGCAGGGCATGATCGGAGCGCGCGAGATCGCCGCCATGAAGAAGGGCGCCTATCTCATCAACAATGCCCGCGGCACGGTGTTGGACCTTGACGCACTGGCGGCAGCGCTGAAATCCGGCCATCTGCGCGGCGCTGCCGTCGACGTCTTCCCGGTCGAGCCTTCGTCCAATGCCGATCCCTTCGTGACCCCGATCCAGGGCCTCGACAACGTCATCCTCACGCCGCATGTCGGCGGCTCGACGGAAGAGGCGCAGGAGCGGATCGGCGCGGAGGTCGCGCGCAAGTTCGTCGAGTATTCCGACGTCGGTTCGACCACCGGCGCGGTGAATTTCCCGCAGGTGCAGCTGCCGGTGCGGCCCGCCGGCACCCGCTTCATCCAGGTGCAGCGCAACCTGCCGGGCGAACTCCGCCGCCTCAACGACGTCTTCGCCGCCCGCAGCATCAACATTGCCGCGCAGTATTACCAGACCGACGGCGAGATCGGTTACGTGGTGCTGGAGGCCGATGGCGCGGTGCCGGAGGCGGAAGCCATCCTCGACCAGATCCGCGACCTGCCCGGCACGATCCGCGCGCGCCTGCTCTATCGCGGGCATTGACGCCCACCGGGCGGGGCGTGGCCCCGCTCTTGCTCCCCTGTATGCAACGGCGATGTCGCGCCGGCCTTGTGCCTGTTTTCAAGGCATATGACGCATGCTTGCAGGCAGGGAGGGCGCAATGTCAGCTTCGGAACCCACGGCCGAGGAGGCCGAGCGCCTGATCGATGCCATGGCGCCGCTGATGGGGCTTGAGGTCACCGAGACCTATCGGCCCGGCGTCGTTCTCAACCTGCAGATCGCGCTTCGCCTCGCCGCCCTCGTCGCCAGCGCCGATCTCGGCGATCATGACGAGCCCGCGCCCGTGTTCGAGGCGTGACCATGGACGACCTGACCCAGCTCTCCGCCACCGCCATCGCCGCGGGTGTGCGTTCCGGGACCTTCTCCGCCCGCGCCGTCGCCGAGGCCCATCTCGTCCGCATCGCCACCCATGACGGGAAGGTCGGGGCCTTCACGGCGGTCACCACGGAGCGGGCGCTTGCCGAGGCCGATGCGGTCGATGCGAAGATCCGCGGCGGCGCGCCGGTTGGGCCGCTCGCCGGCGTGCCCTATGCGGTGAAGAACCTCTTCGACATCGCGGGGATGCCGACGGTCGCGGGCTCCAAGATCAACCGCGACCACCCGCCGGCCCCGCGCGATGCGGCGCTGATCGAGAAGCTCGCCGCCGCCGATGCCGTCCTGCTCGGCGCGCTCAACATGGGCGAATATGCCTATGACTTCACCGGTGAGAATGCCCATGATGGGCCCTCGCGCAATCCGCATGACCTGACCCGCATGACGGGCGGCTCGTCCGGTGGGTCCGGCGCAGCGCCCGCCGCCGGTTTCGTGCCGGTGGCGCTCGGCTCGGACACCAATGGCTCCATCCGCGTGCCCGCGTCGCTCTGCGGCTTGTTCGGCCTGAAACCGACCTTCGGGCGGCTGTCGCGGGCGCGGTCCTTTCCCTTCGTCACCAGCCTCGACCATCTGGGGCCGCTCGGCCGGTCCACCGCCGACATCGCCGCCTTCTACGATGCCATGCGCGGCCACGACCCGGATGACCCGGTCTCGCAGGATCGGCCCGCACCGCCGCTGACGCCCGAGGTCGAGCGCGGCATCGGCGGACTGCGCGTCGCCCGCGCCACCGGCTATTTCGACCAGATGCAGACGGAGGCTGCCCGCGCCGCCACGGCACGGGTCGCCGACGCGCTCGGCGCTGGGACGGTCGAGATCCCGAACGTCGCTGCCGCCCGCGCTGCCGCCTTCGTCATCACCTGCTCGGAGGGCGGGGCGCTGCATCTCGACCGGCTGAGGACCCGCGCCGGCGATTTCGACCCTGACACCCGTGACCGGTTGATCGCCGGGGCGCTGCTGCCGGCTGTCCATGTCCACCGCGCCCAGCGGCTGCGCCGCACCTACCGTGCCGCCGTGCTCGAACTCTTCCGCGACGTGGACGTGATCCTCGCGCCCTCCACGCCGACGCCGGCGCCTGCGCTTGGGCAGAAGGTCTTCGACCTCGACGGCAAGTCCATGCCGGTGCGGGCCAATCTCGGCCTGTTCACGCAGCCCTTCTCCTTCATCGGCCTGCCGGTGGTGAGCGTGCCCGTCTGGACCGCGGGCGAGGCCTTGCCGATCGGCGTCCAGGTCATTGCTGCACCGTGGCGCGAGGACGTGGCCGTGCGGGTTGCCGCCCATCTGGAGCGCGAAGGCGTCGTCGCCTCGCGGATCGCCCGGCTGTGACCGCGCTTAACGGAGCGTTCACCACGATGGGGACGATTGTCTTCAAAGGCGCGCGACCAAGGGGACCCTTGCCGTCGCGGGGCGTTGTCCTCCCATATCCGGGGAGGATGTCATGCGTGTCCTGGTCTTCGCCACGGTTCTCGTCACCGCCTGCGCGGTTGCCGCCATTGTCGCCGCTGCCGATCCGGCGGCGGGCCTCAACCTGATCCACCCGGCGCTGGCGGCGGGGAGCCATCCCTGACCGCGGCGCCCCTTCCGGAGCCTGCCATGGTCATCAACGACCCAGAAGTCCACGCCGAGGTGAGCGCCGCCTTCGCCATTTACGAGAAGGCCCTCACCACCAACGATGTCGACACGCTCGACGCGCTGTTCTGGAACGCGCCGCAGACCATCCGCTACGGCGTCACCGAGAACCTCTACGGCTTCGGCGAGATCGCCGCCTTCCGCGCCGGGCGCTCGCCCATGGGCCTCGAGCGCACGCTGGACCGCACGGTCATCACCACCTATGGCCGGGACATGGCGACTGCCTCGACCCTGTTCCGCCGGGCCAGCATGGGACCTGAGAAGATCGGCCGGCAGATGCAGACCTGGGCGCGGATGCCCGAGGGCTGGCGCGTCGTCGCCGCCCATGTGAGCGTCATCGCCACCCCGGCCTGAGCGTGCAGGGCGGCTCGGCCCTTCGGCACATTGTCTCACCTGCAACGCGTGGTAGCGTCCCCTCCATCGCAGTGACGCCCGGGCAACGGGCGCGGCCGAACGGAGGACAGCCATGGACGGTTTCACGCAGGCCCGCACCACCCATTCCTGGCGGCTGAACGTCTCCTGCGAGCCGCTGGTGCTGACCGAGGAGCCGCGTCCCGTGCCGAAGGGCCGGGAAGTGCTGATGAAGGTCAGCCATTGCGGCGTCTGCCACTCGGACATCCACATCCGCGAGGGCAAGTACAATATCGGCGGCGGCAAGGTGCTGAACCTCTCCGACCGCGGCCTCAAGCTGCCGCTGACCCTTGGCCACGAGATCCTCGGCACGGTCGAGGCGGTCGGGCCCGAGGTCACCAGCGTGAAGCCGGGTGACCGGCGGCTCCTCCACACCTGGATCGGCTGCGGCGACTGCGCGCTCTGCAAGTCGGGCGACGAGAACCTCTGCGCCCAGCCGCAATTCCTCGGCGTCCAGGCGCGCGGCGGCTTCGCCGAGCATGTGCTGGTGCGCGACGAAGACTTCCTCGTCGATGTCGAGGGTCTCGATCCGGCGCTGGCCGCCACCTATGCCTGTTCGGGCGTCACGGTGTTCAGCGCCGTCAACAAGATCCGCCCGCATCGCGAGGGCGAGAAGATCGCCGTCTTCGGCATTGGCGGCCTCGGTCAGACGGCGCTTCAGCTGCTGAAAGCCCTCGGCATGGGCCCGGTGATCGCCGTCGATCCCTCGCCCGAGAAGCGGAAGATCGCCGAGAGCATCGGCGTCGCCGCGACGCTCGACCCCAACGCGCCGGATGCGGCGAAGCAGCTTGCCGCTTTCGGCGAGGGTAAGCTCGCCTCCGCCCTCGACTTCGTCGGTGCCGAGGGCACGACGACGCTTGCCATCAACGCCCTGCGCAAGGGCGGCCAGCTCGTCATCGTCGGTCTCTATGGCGGCGAGCTGCGCTATCCGCTGCCCTTCATCCCTATGCGGGCCATCTCCATCCGCGGCTCCTATGTCGGCTCGCTGAAGGAGCTCAAGGAGTTCATCGACCTGGTGCGCAAGGTGAAGCTGCCGGCGATCCCGATCGAGAAGCGCCCGATGAGCCAGGTGAACGCGGCGCTGCACGACCTCGAGGCCGGCAAGGTCGCCGGACGCATCGTGCTGGAAGCGACGGCCTGACGGTCCGGGCGACGCATGGCCTTTCTCACCGGCGTCGCCGCCACCGCCTTCGGCAAACATCCGGGTTCCGACGCGCCGACGCTGATGGAGACGGCGGCACGGACCGCCATCACCGATGCGGGCCTGCCGCTGGAGGCCGTGGATGGGCTCGTCTGCGGCTATGCCACGACCTTCCCGCATCTGATGACCGCCACCGTCATGGTGGAGCGGCTGGGGCTGAAGCCCCGCCACGCCCATCAGGCGGCGGTTGGCGGCGCGACCGGCGCGGTCGGCATCCTCCTCGCCCGGCATCTCATCGCCGCCGGGGCCTGCCGGCATGTTCTCGTGCTGGGCGGCGAAAACCGGCTCACCGGCCAGAGCCGCGACGATGCGGTCAAAACCCTCGCGGGAGTCGGCCATCCCGTCCACGAAGTGCCGCTCGGCGCCTCTGTTCCCGCCTATTATGCGCTGGTGGCGGCCCGCCATCTGCATGAGACCGGGGCCAGCGAAGGCGACCTCGCCGAGCTCGCGGTGCTCATGCGCCGCCATGCCGCCGACCATCCCGGCGCGCAACTGACCAAGCCCATTGGCGTCGACGACGTCATGGCCTCAAAGCCCGTGGCGACGCCGCTGAAGCTGCTCGACTGCTGTCCGATCTCGGACGGCGCAGCGGCCGTGGTGGTCTCGGCGGAGCCGGGGCAGGGGGCCTCCATCCGGCTCGCCGGCTGGGGCGAGGCGCACACCCACCAGCATGTCTCGGAAATGCCGGATGATCTCGGCCTCGGCGCGCGGATGGCGGCATCAGCGGCCTTCGAGAGGGCCGGCCGAACTGCTTCCGACATGCGCCTGCTCGGTCTCTACGATAGCTTCACACCGACGCTCGCCATCTTCCTCGAAGCCCTCGGCTTCGCCGCGCCCGGACAGGCGGGGCCGATGGCGCGCGACGGCCTCTTCGGCCGCGACGGGCACTTCCCGCTGAACCTGCATGGCGGGCTCCTGTCCTATGGCCATCCCGGCGTGGCGGGCTTCCTCGCCCATGTGGTCGAGGTTGTCAGGCAGATGCGCGGCGAGGCCGGCACCCGGCAGGTCAAGGGTCCGCCGCCGCTCGCCTATTGCCATGCCGATGGCGGGGTCTTCTCCAGCCATGCCGGCTTTGTGCTGGAGCGGACGGCATGAACGGGCCGATGCTCCAATCCTGCGGGGCCTGCTGCCGGCGCTGGCAGTTTCGCCGCGGCGCCTGTCCGGCCTGCGGCTCGGCCGAGGTCAGCGAGATCGCGGCGAGCGGCCAGGGCACCGTCTGGTCGGTGACGCAGGTGATGCGCGCGCCGCTTTCCGAACTGGATGTCCCCGGCGGCTATGGCATTGCGCTGGTGACGCTGGTCGAGGGGCCGCGCATCATGTGCCGGGCGGAGAACGGGCTCGCCATCGGCGAGCGGGTGACGGTCACGATCCGCGCGGACAACCTGCCCGCAGCAACCCGCGCCTAGAACTTGAACACGCTCGCCGCGGCGGACTTGCTGGCTTCCTTCTTCGCCATGTCGGCCTCCAGCCGCGTGATTTCCTCTTTCAACAGGGCGATGCGCTCGGCGAGCTCGTGCACGGAGAGGGCGGCGAGGTCCTGTCCCACCACATGGGCGGGCGGCTTGGGACGGGGTTTCAGGTCGTCGTCGAACATGAGGGCCTCCCCGTCTGGCGGGCGACTGGCAAAGCGGGTGGCGCGAGGCTACACCGTCTCACCCCCCGCTGTCGAAACGGTGTCCCGATGACCGCTCTTCCCGCCACCATGATCGCCGTCGCCATTCCCGTTCCCGGTGGCCCCGAGGCCCTCGTGCCGGAGACGCGCCCTGTTCCTGCTCCTGGCGCGGGCGAGATCCTCGTCCGGATCGCGGCAGCGGGCGTCAATCGTCCAGACGTGCTGCAGCGGGCCGGTGGCTATCCGCCGCCGAAGGGCGCCTCCGACATTCCCGGCCTCGAATTTTCCGGTGAGGTCGTGGTCTGCGGTGACGGCGCGAGCCGCTTCAAGGTCGGCGACAAGGTCTGCGCCCTGGTCTCCGGCGGCGGCTATGCCGAATATGCCGTGGTGCACGAGACCAATGCCCTCCCCGTGCCGAAGGGCCTGTCCATGGTGGAGGCCGCCGGCATTCCCGAGACCTTCTTCACCGTCTGGTCCAATGTCTTCGACCGCGGCGGCCTCAAGGCCGGCGAGACCATCCTGATCCATGGCGGCACGTCCGGCATCGGCGTCACCGCCATCCAGCTCGCCAAGGCCTTCGGCGCGACGGTCATCACCACGGCCGGCTCGGACGACAAATGCGCGGCGGCCAAGGCGCTCGGCGCCGACCATGCCATCAACTACCGCACCCAGGACTATGGCGCCGAGGTCATGGCGATCACCGGCAAGAAGGGCGCGAACCTCATCCTCGACATGGTCGGCGGCGACTATGTGCAGAAGAACCTCGACTGCGTCGCCGCGGACGGGCGGATCGTGCAGATCGCCTTCCTGCATGGCTCGGAGGTGAAGGTCGACCTGCGCTGGCTCATGCTGAAGCGCGTCACCTTTACCGGCTCGACGCTGCGCATCCGCGACATCGCCTTCAAGGCGGCACTGGCCGATGCGCTCCAGACTAAGGTCTGGCCGCTGCTGGAGAGTGGGCAGGTGAAGGTGGTGATGGACTCGACTTATCCCCTCGCCGAGGCCTCCAAGGCCCATGCCCGCATGGAGGGCAGCACCCATGTCGGCAAGATCGTGCTGACGGTGTGAGGCATCACGCCGGTTCGGGGATCGCATCTGCCACGCCGGATAGGGCGGCGCGGTATGGGTTGGCACTGCGCCCCACCTCTCCCCGGCGGGGAGAGGTGAAGGCCGCGCCTCGTTGAGATGGCCTGAGGCCTCACGCCCCCTTCGGCACGGCGTAGGGGCTCTTGTCGCGGGCGAGGAAGCCGCCGAAGCCCGGCTCGCCCAGCACCTTGCCTTCCTCGACGATGGTGCGGCCGCGGGCGATGGTCATGACCGGCCAGCCGGTGACCGCGAAGCCCTCCCACGGCGTATAATCCGAGCCGTGGTGGAGGATCTCCTGGCGGATCGTCTCCTTGCGGTTCGCGTCCCACAGCACGATGTCGGCATCCGAGCCGACCGCGATCGTGCCCTTCTTCGGGTAGAGCCCGTAGAGCTTGGCATGGTTGGTCGAGGTCAGCGCCACGAACTCGTTCATCGAGATGCGGCCCTTGGCGACGCCCTCCGACCAGAGGATGGGCATCCGCGTCTCGACGCCGGGAATGCCGTTCGGCACCCAGCGGAAGGAGGTGCGGCCCTTCTCGGCGAGCTTGCCCTTGGGGCTGTCGTAGTAGAACGGGCAGTGATCCGACGAGAAGGTCTGGAAGATGCCCTGCTCAAGGCCTTCCCAGATGGCGGCATGGCTGTCGCGGTCGCGCGGCGGCGGCGAGCAGACATATTTCGCGCCCGACATGTCCATGTTCAGGCCCTTCATGTCGTCCTCGACCAGCGTGATGTACTGCGGGCAGGTCTCGGCATAGACCTTGAGGCCGCGCTGGCGGGCCCAGCGGATCTGTTCCATGGCCTCGCGGCCGGAGACGTGGACGACCATCATCGGCACGTCGAGCAGCTCGGCATGGCTGATGGCGCGGTGGGTCGCCTCGCGCTCGATCACCTGCGGCCGCGAGGGGCCATGGTAATAGGGCGCGGTCTTGCCGGCCGCTTCCAGCCGCTCGGTGAGGAAGCGGATGTTGTCGTAGCCCTCGCAATGGACCATCACCAGCGCCTGTTCGCGGCGGGCGACGTCGAAGACCTCGAGGAGCTGGCGGTCCGAAAGGACGAGGTCGTCATAGGTCATGAAGACCTTGAAGGAGGTGCAGCCGTCCGAGAACAGGGCCGGCAGCTCCTGGTTCAGCACGGTCGGCGTCGGGTCCGAGACGACGAGGTGGAAGCCGTAATCGATATAGGCCTTGCCCTCCGCCTTCTTGTGATAGTCGGTCACGCAGGCGCGCAGCGACGTGCCCTTGATCTGCATGGCGAAGGGGATGACGGTCGTGTTGCCGCCGGCCGCGGCCGAGCGCGTGCCGCTCTCGAAGCCGTCAGCCATGACGATATCCGGGCCCGAGGGCTGGTCGAGGTGGACGTGGCTGTCGATGCCGCCGGGCATGACGATGAGGCCGGATGCGTCGATGGTGCGGGCGGCCTCGGTGATGGAGCCGGCCAGCAGCGCGACCTTGCCGTCCTTGATGCCGACGTCGCAGCGGATGGTGTCCGAAGCGGTGACGACGGTGCCACCACGGATGGCAAGATCGAGATCGAGCATGTCGGCAGGTCCTGGAGAGCCGCGGGCCCGCGCCCGCCGTTGCGGACCCATGTCGCACAGCATTTTCATGCCACCGTCAAGGCCGACACAGCGCAAGAATCGCCGGCTGCACCGGTAACGGCTAACGGCTGGTTAACCTTTCCCGTTTATCAAACAAATCGTTCAGTTCGCTGGACGCGAGTGGCTCCTGTCCACTCTGTTTGACGCCTCCCTGTATTTCACTTCAAGGCCGCCTTCGGGCGGCCTTTTTTTGTCCTCATGCGGCCGGGCGCCTCTCCCCTTAGGACAGTGGACAGGCCGGCGGCGCGACGACGCACGGCCTTGGCAGCGCCGCGATTTCGTCGTTCGATGGGCTGGCCCTGCCGCCCGAAGGATCTGTCCCGAAGCGGCACAGGGCGGGGTGGCACCCCGATTGCTCGACAGGGTTCGACCGTTGAACCATCGCCGTTTACCTTTCCTTAAGCATTCGCTTTACGGGTCGGGAAAACGGCGGCACACCAGAACCCCTGAGGGAGTAGTAGCGTGATGTCGCAAGAGAGCGTTTCGCCCGTCGCCGAGACCGCCGTGGCCTTCGGGACCCGGCTCGCCAGCTCCCAGGCCTTCAAGGACCTGTTCCGCGAGGGGATGTCGCTGGTCGAGGAGACAGCCGCCTATCTCGACGGCCCGGGCCGCAACGACAGCCGCAGCCTCGACCGCGGGCCGGCTCTCGCCTACGCCACCGAGAGCATGCGCCTGACCACCCGCCTGATGCAGCTCGCCTCTTGGCTGCTGCTGCAGCGTGCCGTCAACGAGGGCGAGCTCACCCAGGAGCAGGCCGCGCAGGAGAAATCCAAGGTGCGCCTCTCCTCGGTCGGTGCGCCGACCCCGCAGGCGACGCTGGAGGAGCTCCCCGAGCAGCTCTCCGCTCTCATCGGCAAGGCCATGCGCCTGCAGGAGCGCATCGTCCACATGGACAAGCTGCTGTTTGCCGAGATCGCGCCGGCCGCTGCCAGCAATGCCATTTCGAGCCAGATCGACCTGCTCGCCAACGCCTTCGGCGCCCGTCGCTGAGCCGGCTGGCGGCGCTGGATTTCGCCGCCACGCTTGCCTATAAGTCGCGCCGACTGACCAAGCCGGCGCGTTGGAGCGGCGCACGGAACGGCGCCCCGCCCGGCTGACCACCGCGAAGAGAGTCCCATGGCCGGGCATTCACAGTTCAAGAACATCATGCATCGCAAGGGCCGCCAGGACGCGATGCGGTCCAAGCTCTTCGGCAAGCTCGCCCGTGAGATCACGGTCGCGGCCAAGATGGGTCTGCCCGATCCGAACATGAACCCGCGCCTCCGCGCCGCCATCATCGCGGCCCGCGCCGAGAACATGCCGAAGGACAATATCGAGCGCGCCATCAAGAAGGCGGCCGGCGGCGACACCGAGAATTATGAGGAGATCCGCTACGAGGGCTACGGCCCCGGCGGCGTCGCCGTCATCGTCGAGGCGCTGACCGACAACCGCAACCGCACCGCCTCCGAGGTGCGCTCCTATTTCACCAAGTCCGGCGGCAACCTCGCCGAGACCGGCGCCGTCTCCTTCATGTTTGACCGGGTCGGCACGATCGAGTTTGCCGCAGACAAGGCCTCCGCCGACGACATGCTGGAAGCCGCCATCGAGGCGGGGGCAGAGGACGTGGTCTCCTCCGAGGCCGGCCACGAGATCACCACCGCGTCCGACGCCCTCGCCGAGGTGGCGAAGGCCCTTGAGGCGAAGTTCGGCGAGCCGAAGAAGACCGCCCTGACCTGGAAGCCGCAGAACAATGTCGCCGTCGACGACGAGACCGGCGAGAAGCTGCTGCGTCTCATGGACAATCTCGACGAGAACGACGACGTGCAGAACGTCTATTCCAACTTCGAGTTGTCCGAGGCGCTCGTGGCGAAGATGGGCGGCTGAGGCCGCCCCTAGCGCAGCACCCGGTCGAGCAGCGGCATGCTGGTGATGGCAGCTGCGGCGATGACGCCGAAGGCAACGGGGCGGAAGAAGCGCGGGTCCGCCCTGCCGAACAGCAAGGAGCCGAGGCCGATGCCCACCGCATAGGGCAGGATGGTCCAGGCCGCGCCCTGGAAGACCGCGGGCGTGAAGATGCCGGCATAGGCCAGCAGGCTCATCGACAGGACCGAGGCCGGCACGAAGAAGGCGACCGAGGAGCCGCGCACGCCGGCATTGTGGCTGGGGCCGGCCAGCCAGAACAGCGACAGGACCATGCCGCCGAGGCTGGCGAGGCCGGAAATGACGCCAGAGGTGATGCCGGTGGCGAGCGTCGCCGGCAGGCCCGGCGAGCGCTCGATGCGCCCGACGGTGAGCAGAAGCGTCAGCACCAGCACGATGGAGAGCGAGGTCACCCAGCGCACCGGCGAGGGATCGATCGTCACTAGCAGCCAGACGCCGAGCGGCAGTCCCACGACATAGCCGACGAAGAGCGGCCCGATCTCGCCCCAGCGCGCATGGCGCCAGGTGGAGCGGATCATGGCGAACTGCAGCACCGCGTCGATGATCGACATGATGCCGATGGCGGTCTTGGGCCCGAGATAGGCGCCCGCGACCGGCATGAAGATCATGGCCGAGCCGAAGCCGGTATAGCCGCGCACCATGCCGGCGAAGAAGGCGGCAAGCAGGACGGCGAGGGGCGGGGGAGCGCCGAGCTGGGCGAGGAGGTCCAAGGCAGGGCCTTTGCGGCGTGTCGTTCCCTCTCGCTTAAGGGCAATGGAAGCCAACCGGAATATCGGGCGGCGCGGGGCACGCCTGCAATTCGGCTAGATTGGCGCCATGATGGGCACGATTCGCATTATCGGCATTGATCCAGGCCTGCGCCGAACGGGGTGGGGCGTCATTGACGTCACCGGCAATCGCCTCGCCTTCGTCGCCTGCGGCACGGTCACGTCAGACGACAAGGCCGATCTCGCGACGCGCCTCGCCAGTCTGCACCGAGGCCTTACCGACGTGCTCGCGGCCTGGTCGCCGGAAGAGGCGGCGGTCGAGCAGACCTTCGTCAACAAGGACGCGACCGCAACGCTGAAGCTCGGCCAGGCACGCGGCATCGCCATGGTGGTGCCGGCGCTCGCAGGCATTCCCGTCGCCGAATACGAGCCCAACAAGGTCAAGAAGTCGGTGGTCGGCGCCGGTCACGCCGAGAAGAACCAGATCCACATGATGATCGGCATCCTGCTGCCCAAGGCCGATCCGAAGACCATGGACGCCGCCGATGCGCTGGCCATCGCGGTGACCCACGCCCATCACCGGACGGGCCCGGGGCGGCGCTAGGCGCGCTCTTGCCGCGATGCTGCCTTCGGGCGTGGACTATGGGGTGGGGGATGGCAGCATGATGAAATTCAAGACGATCCAGACACGCGCGGCCAAGCGCAAGGGCGGCGAGGCAGTGCTCGCCGGCCTGCTCCCCGCCGTCCCCGACAGGGCAGCGCTGGCCGCCATGACCGACGACCGCATCCTGGCCGAGATGACGAAGCGGGTCTTTTCCGCCGGCTTCGTCTGGAGCGTCATCGAGAAGAAATGGCCGGGCTTCGAGGAGGCCTTCCTCGGTTTCGTGCCGCAGGCTCTCACCTTCCAGCCCGACGAGTTCTGGCACGATCTGTCGCGCGATGGTCGGATCGTGAAGAACCCGCAGAAGATCAGGTCGGTGCGCGACAATGCCGCCTTCGTCCAGGCGATGACGAGGGAGCATGGCTCCTTCGGCCGCTTCCTGAGCTCATGGCCGGCGGAGGATCAGGTCGGTTTGCTGGAGCTCCTCGCCAAGCGCGGGGCCCGCCTCGGCGGCATGACAGGCCAGTATTTCCTGCGCTTCGTCGGATGGGACGGCTTCGTCACCTCGCAGGACATGGTGGCGGCGATGCGCGATGCCGGTGTGGATGTCGCGGCGCAGCCGACATCGAAGGGGGATCTGAAGAAGATCCAGGCGCAGGTGAACGCCTGGGCGGTGGAGACCAGCCTGCCGCGCACCCACATCTCGCGCATCCTCGCCATGTCTGTGGGCGAGAACCACCCGCCGGAGGCGCTGCGCCGGATGACGGGGGACGAGTAGCAGGAGCGGGCCGCCGAATCCGCTATAAGCGGCGTCTCGAAGCGGCGGAGCCATCATGATCGGCAAGCTCAAGGGCACTATCGACAGCTACGGACCTGACTGGGTCGTCATCGACGTCCATGGCGTCGGCTATGTCGTGCACTGCTCCTCCCGCACCCTCCAGGCGCTGCCGGCGGCCGGCGAAGCGGCGGTGCTGTCCATCGAGACCATGGTGCGCGAGGACATGATCCGCCTCTACGGTTTCGCCAATGACCTGGAGCGCGAGTGGTTCCGCCTGCTGCTGGCCGTCCAGGGCGTCGGCGCCAAGGTGGCGCTGTCAGTGCTGTCGACCCTCAAGGCCTCCGACCTCGCCCATGCCATCGCCATGCGCGACAAGGCGGCGATCGGCCGGGCGAACGGCGTCGGCCCGAAGGTCGCCGAGCGCATCATCACCGAGCTCAAGGACAAGGCGCCGGGCTTCACCGACATCGACCCGGCGCTGGCGAAGCTCGCCGGCGACGTCGACGAGAAGCGCGCGGCCGGGCCGGTGGCGGATGCGATCTCCGCGCTGGTCAATCTCGGCTACGGCCAGCCGCAGGCGGCCGCCGCCATCGCCGCGGCGGCCAAGAAGGCGGGGGATGAGGCGAATACTCAAACGCTCATCCGGCTCGGCCTCAAGGAGCTGTCGTCTTGACCGAGCCCCGCCGCCTTCTCGATGCCGAACGCCGCGACGACGATGCCGACACGCATCTGCGGCCGCAGCGGCTCGCCGAGTTCATCGGGCAGGCGCAGGCGCGATCGAATCTCGAGGTCTTCATCTCCGCCGCGCGCACCCGCGGCGATGCGCTCGATCACGTCCTATTCGTTGGGCCTCCTGGCCTCGGCAAGACGACGCTGGCCCAGATCCTCGCCAAGGAGCTCGGCGTCGGCTTCCGCGCCACATCCGGCCCGGTCATCGCCAAGGCCGGCGATCTCGCGGCGCAGCTGACCAATCTCGAAGAGCGCGACGTGCTGTTCATCGACGAGATCCACCGCCTCAACCCGGCGGTGGAGGAGATCCTCTATCCCGCAATGGAGGATTTTCAGCTCGACCTCATCATCGGCGAGGGGCCGGCGGCGCGTTCGGTGAAGATCGACCTCGCCAAGTTCACCCTTGTCGGCGCGACCACCCGCGCCGGCCTGCTCACCACGCCGCTGCGCGACCGCTTCGGCATCCCGATCCGCCTGCAGTTCTATACGGTTCAGGAGCTGGAGCTTATCGTCACCCGCGGCGCGCGCGTTCTCGGCATCGGGATGATGCCGGAGGGGGCCAACGAAATCGCCCGCCGGGCGCGTGGTACGCCGCGCATCGCTGGCCGCCTGCTGCGCCGCGTGCGCGACTTCGCAATCTACAAGGACTCGGACACGATCACCCGCACCATTGCCGACGAGGCGCTGACCCGGCTCGAAGTGGACGATGCCGGCCTCGACGCCATGGACCGGCGTTATCTCAAGGCCATCGCGCTGAACTATGGCGGCGGGCCGGTGGGGATCGAGACCATGGCCGCGGCGCTCTCCGAGCCGCGCGACGCCATTGAGGAGATCATCGAGCCCTTCCTCATCCAGCAGGGCTTCCTGCAACGCACGCCGCGCGGGCGATTGCTCACATCCCACGCCTTCCGCCATCTCGGCCTTGCCGAGCCGGCCCGCGAAGGGGCGCAGTTCACCCTGTTCAAGGGCGACGAGGAGGCGTGACCGCCGGCGGAGCCGGCGGCCGGTCATTGTCTTACTGGAATGCCTTGGTCACTCGAACGCCTTGGTCATGGCGTCGGCGAGCGGCGCATTGGGGTTGGCGCGGCAATAGGCGATGATCTTGGCGTCGTTCGGATCGGTCGGCGGCGGGGTTGCACCGGACTGGCGAAGCGCCGCCTGCATGTCGGCGAGGGCCTTCAGGTAACCGGCGCAGGTGTCCGGGGTCTGGGCGAAGGCGGTGGAGGAGATGGCCACGGCGATCGCGGCGGCGAGAACGGTCTTCATGGGATGCTCATGCAATGTGACCGCGCGGCTGCGCGGCGGGCGGACCCAACCATGCTGGAGGCGCAAAAGCGATGCCGCCGCCCTGCAGACCTTCCCTGCAGGGGAAACATGTCCGCCTCGCTTTCGACGCGCACCCTCGCTAAGGCTGGCGAGCGGATCCAAGACAAGGGGCGAGCGGAATGACCGATGGCCAGGGCCTGGCCGGCCGCATTGACGGTGAGACTCACATCCTCCCCGTGCGGGTCTATTACGAGGACACCGACTTTTCCGGCGTCGTCTATCACGCGAGCTACCTGCGCTTCATGGAGCGCGGCCGCACGGACTTTCTGCGCCTCCTGGGCGTCGCTCAAGGGCACCTGTTCGAGACGGCCAAGGAAGAGGCCGGCGCCGGCTTCTTCTTCGTCGTCCGCTCCATGGGCATCGAGTTCCTGCGGCCAGCCCGCATCGACGACGTGCTGACAGTGGAGACCCGCACCGAGGTGGTGAAGGGCGCGACGCTGAACCTCGCCCAGCGCGTGCTGCGCGGCGAGGAGGTGCTGGTCGAGGCGAATGTGCGCGTCGCCTTCCTCGCCGGCGGCAAGCCGGTGCGCATTCCCGATGGGCTGCGCCGGGCCATGACGCCGAAGGCGTCGAACACAATCTAATGACGCCGAAGGGTGCCGATGCCTAGAGGCGGATATTGGCACTGCGGATGATCGGGCCCCACTTGTCCATCTCTGTCCGGACGAAGGCGGCGAATTCCTCCGGCGTGTTGGGGCGGCTGGTCACCGAGAGCGAGGTCAGGCGGGCGCTGATGGCTGGATCGCTGATCGCCTCATTCAGGGCGCTGCCGAGCCGCGCCACGACGGCATCCGGCGTGCCTGCCGGCACGAAGACGCCGTTCCATTCCAGCGCCTGGTAGCCGGCGAGCGTGTCGGCGACCGCCGGCAGGCCCGGCATGACCTCGACCGGCGTGGAGGCGGTGTGGGCGACGGCGCGCAGCAGGCCGCCGCGGATGTGCTCGATGGACGAGGACAGGTTCGAGAAGAAATACTTGATCTGGCCGGCGACGAGGTCGTTCAGGGCCGGGCCGCCGCCGCGATAGGGCACGTGGGTGATGTCGATCCCCGCCATGCTCTTGAACAGCTCCAGCGCCAGATGCTGCGCCGAGCCGTTGCCGGAGGAGGCCCAGTCGATCTTGCCCGGCGCGCGCTTCGCCGCGGCGATGATGTCGGCGACCGTGCGCTCCGGCACGCTCGGATGGACCACCAGCACGTTCGGCACGACGGCGGCGAGGAAGACCGGCCGGAAGGCCTTCACCGTGTCATAGGGCAGGCGCGGGAAGAGGGTCGGATTGGAGGCGTGGGCGCTCGCATCGAAGAGGATCGTGTAGCCATCGGCCTCGGCGGTCGCCACCGCATTGGCGCCAATGGTGCCGCCGGCGCCGCCGCGGTTCTCGATGACGAAGCTGCCGCCGGTCAGGGCCGCGAGCTTCTGGAAGAGGATGCGGCCGACCGTGTCGGCGCCGCCACCGGCCGAATAGGGCACGACGACTCGCACGGGGCGGGCCGGCCAGGCCTGGGCGCGGGCGATGCCGGGTGCAAAGGCCGGCGCGGTGAGGGCGACAAGGCCGCCGGCGAGCGCGGCGCGGCGATCGATCAGGGCGCGGGACAGTCGGGGCATGGGATGCTCCTCAGCGGATGTCGATGGAATAGGAGAAGCGCTCCGCCGGCCCGTAGGAGCGGCGAAACTCCAGCGGCGCCTGGTCGAAGCCGAAGGCGATGCGGTCGATGATGGCGGTCGGCACGCCCGCATCAATGCCGAGCTCCGCGGCGGCCGCGGCCGGCGGCTGGCCGAAGCGGATGGTCTCGCGGGCCGAGGCGACGACCCTGCCGCAGGCCGTCTCGTAGAGCGGATAGAGCAGGTCGCCGAACTCGGCAAAGGGCAGGTCGAGCAGCGCCGCGAAAGGATCGCGCGGCAGGTGGACCTCCTCGAAGAGCAGCGGCGCGCCATCAACGAGGCGCAGACGCGTCAGCGCGATGATGGGGGCGCCGTCCGCAACGCCGAGATGCTCGGCCACCTCGGCATCGGCGGGCAGGACCTTTCGCGACAGGATGCGCGAGACCGGCCGCATCGGCCGGCCCTTCGCATCGGTCATGCGGAAGAAGCGGGCGAGCGCATTGCCGAAATTGCCACGCCGCACGAAGGTGCCGCGCCCCTGGCGGCGCTCCAGCATCCCTTCCGTGACGAGGACCGCGAGCGCCTTGCGCACCGTGCCGACGGCGACGCCGTGCTGCTCGGCGAGGCTATCCTCGGGCGGAATGGCCTCGCCCGGACGCCAGCGACCGTCAGCGACAGCGGCGGCGAACAGGTCGCGCAATTGCTGGTAGCGCGGCAGCCGGTCGTCGAGGGGGAGGACTTGCGCGGTCACGGAGGAAACCTCTATTCCTCTATAGGACTAGAGGAATTGACAGGATCCAGCAAGGGCGTCAGGTCGTTCCCCCCTGCGCCATGTTGGCGCGCTGAAGAGCCACGCGATGCGGATCGACACCCATGCCCATGTCTTCGAGCTTGGCCTGCCGGCGATCCCGACCGCCCGCTATGTGCCCGCCTATGACGCGCCGCTCTCCGCCTATCTCGCCTTTCTCGACGGGATCGGGGCCGACAAAGGCGTGCTGGTGCAGCCGTCGTTCCTCGGCAGCGACAACAGTTTCCTGCTCAAGGCGCTGGGGGCGGCCGGCGGCCGCCTTGCCGGCGTGGCGGTAATCGAGGAGCGCATCGCGCCCAAGGCGGCGGAGGCCCTCGCGGCGGCCGGGATCCGCGGGTTGCGCTACAATCTCGTCGGTCGCTCGCCGGAGGTCCTCGCCTCGGCCGATGCGATGGCGATGCTCGCCATCGCCGCGCCGCTCGGCTGGCATGTCGAACTCCATGCCGATGCGCCGGACCTTGCCGCCGCGCTGCCTTTTCTCCGCAGCTTCGACGGGCCCATCGTCCTCGACCATTTCGGCCGGCCGGGTCCGGACGATGCCGCGCTCGTCACCAGCTGGGCTGCGGACCCTCGCGTCCGCATGAAACTGTCAGCGCCCTATCGCGTGCGCCATCCCGACATCCGTGGCCTCGCCGGCCGGATCGTCGACGCCTATGGCGCGGAGCGGCTGATGTGGGGCAGCGACTGGCCCTGGACCCAGCACGAGGAGGCGGCGAAGGCGGCGGCGTTGCTGCCGGAGGCGCTGGGTTTGGACGGGGCGACCATTGCGGTGATGGAGGCGACGGCGCGGCGGGTGTTCTTTCCTGCGGGGGAGTGAGGCGGTCGGCCTCAGGTCTCCGCCGCGATGAACGTTCGAATCGCGCCGAACACCCGCTCCGGATCATCGCCATGGACGTCATGGCCGCAGCCACTCAGGCGTTCGAAGCGCAGGAGTCCCGCCGGAATGGCGGCGGCCGTCTCCTCCGCCAGTTCGATTGGCGCGATCGGGTCGTGCTCTCCCGCCATCATCAGCACCGGACAGCGTAGCCGCGCGAGGTCAGGCAGGAGGTTGAACCGTCCGTGCTCGTTCTGCGGACCGTTGAAATGCAGCGCCACCTGCGTTCGCATGATGACCCGCGAGAAGTCGGCTGGTGGCCTGTTTCGGCGGTGCCGATAGAAGGGCACGCATCGCTGGAGATAGACGGCTCGCCCCTCCGCCGTCGGATTCATCCAATAGCTTTCCGCGATCGCTCCGATCTCGGGGCCGCCGATGCGCGTGAAGGCGGCAAAGATCGTGGGGAAGTGGACGCGCCCCACCGTGCTGAGCAGGATGAGCTTGCCCGGGTGGTCGGGATATCGCGTGGCATAGGCCTGCGCGACGAAACCGCCGAAGGACAGGCCGCAGACGATGGGACGGACGATGCCCAGGGCATCGCATAGGCCTTTCACATCATCGGCCCATTGCGTGAGGTTCCAGGCCGCGGGGTCGTCGCCGTCACTCCGGCCGTTGCCGCGATGGTCGTAGAAGACGACCTGGGCCACGTCGCTGAGACAGGAGAAGGCGTCCTTGAATGCGGTGTGGTCGAAGCCGGGCCCGCCATGAAGCATCAGGAGCGTTGGCTTCTCGCGCATCCTGTCGCCATCGGGCACGAGACCCGGGTTCGCCACATCCACGAACAGCCGGACACCGTTGACCGATACGAGCATGTGAAACCCCTTGAGCAGCCGCCTTGGATTCAAGCGCGGCTCGGTCGTCGGCAATCGTGGCAACGTAGGGTTCTTTGGCGCGAAAGTGCGAGTGCGAAACCGAAGATATTCGTCCATTCGCGCTGCCTTTGGATTGGCAGAGACGGATAGGGCGAATGCCGACCACCCCGACCTCGCTGCCGTGCCGCGCCATTTCCGTGGCGTTGTTGGGCCCATTGCCCTCGACCATTTCGGCCGGCCGGGTCCGGATGATGCCGCGCTCGTCACCGGCTGGGCTGCGGACCCGCGCATCCACATGAAGCTGTTGGCGCGCAATCGGGTGCGCCATCCCGACATCCGCGGCCTCGCCGGCCGGATCGTCGAGGCCTATGGCGCGGAGCGGCTGATGTGGGGCAGCGACTGGCCCTGGACCCAGCACGAGGCGGTGGCGAAGGCGGCGGCGTTGCTGCCGGAGGCGCTGGGGCTGGATGGGGCGACGATTGCTGAGATGGAGGCGACGGCGAAGCGGGTGTTCTTTTCGGCGTTAGAATGAAGCGGCGCGCCGAGGTATCGACCCCGTGGGATCATGCCACCAGCCGGCCGCGCGTCATTTCGCGATCACGACATGGGTCGCGCGCTCCGTTGCCACATGATCGATGCAGCGATAGCCGAGTTCAGCGAGATCGATACCGTGCAGCAGGACCTCGCCTCTTCCCAGCAGGATGGGCGAGAGGACCAGGTGCATCTCGTCGATCAACCCGGCCTGCAGGTATTGACGGATCGTTGCCGCACCGCCGCCAATGCGAACATCCCTGGCGCCCGCCGCAGCCTTGGCCCGCCGCAGGGCCTCTTCGGCGCCCGTCACGAAGTGGAACGTGGTTCCACCCTCCATCTCCAAGGGGGGCCGGGCGTGGTGGGTGAGAACGAAGGTCGGCACGTGATAGGGAGGATTGTCTCCCCACCATCCTTTCCATGAATCATCGGGCCATGGGCCGCGGAAGGGGGCGAACATGTTGCGGCCCAATATCCACGCGCCGACATTGTCCATGCCGCGCGCGGCAAAGGCGTCGTCTGGCCCGGTCGTTCCGCCGTCCTTGCCAATCATCGCCTGGAACGTGCGTGTGGGGAAAAACCAGTCATGCAGGTGCTGGCCACCTAAGCCGAGAGGGCTTTGGAGGCTCTGGTCCGGCCCCGCCCCGAAGCCGTCGATCGAAATGGCGAAGCTGTTTACCCGCAGTTTTCCCATAACGGCGTCGTCTCCCTGTCCTTTTGTGTGATTATCGGACAGGCTGATCGCGGAACCTGTCAGCAGCCTGTCGTGCCTGGGGGTACGACGCCCCCCCGGCCCTTGTTCCGCCACGCCCGCCCGCCATCCTGTTGCAGTGCAGAAGATAACCTGACCTTAACCTTACCGATGGCTTGGTAGGTCTCCACGCGGAAGCACGGTCCGCGCCACGGTCAAGACACATTCGAGGGCCATTTCGCCCTCAAAGGCGTCATCAGCGGGCGAATTTCACGCCTTAAACCGCTGGAACGTTGTGTCGATCAGGGCGGGGAGCGTTCGCGCGACCACCAAGCCGGACCCGTCGCGAGAAGGATATTGCCATGAACCCCGCCGATGCAGCCGCGGCCGTCGCCCATGACGTTTCGCTCTGGGGCCTGTTCTGGGCCGCCCATTGGGTCGTCAAGGGCGTGATGCTCGGCCTCGTCGTCGCCTCGATCTGGGTCTGGGCGATCATCGTCGAGAAGATCATCGTCTATCGCCGCACCAAGACGCAGATGGACCGGTTCGAGCAGGTCTTCTGGTCCGGCCAGAGCCTCGAGGAGCTCTATCGCTCGCTCGCCCAGCGGCCGACGACCGCCATGGCCGCGCTTTTCGTTGCCGCCATGCGCGAATGGAAGCGCAGCCATGAGACCTCCTCGCGCTCCTTTGCCGGCCTGCAGCAGCGCCTCGACCGCGTCATGAACGTCACCATCCAGCGCGAGGTCGAGCGGCTCGAGTCCCGCCTGATGATGCTGGCCACCGTCGCATCGGCGGGCCCCTTCATCGGCCTCTTCGGCACGGTATGGGGCATCATGACCTCGTTCCAGGCCATCGCCGTGTCGAAGAACACCTCTCTCGCCGTCGTCGCCCCCGGCATTGCCGAGGCGCTCTTCGCCACCGCCATCGGCCTCGTTGCCGCCATTCCCGCGACCATCGCCTACAACAAGCTCGCCGGCGAGGTGAACAAGATCGCCAGCCGTCTCGAAGGCTTCGCCGACGAATTCTCCGCCATCCTGTCGCGCCAGATCGACCAGCAGGCCGGCGGCTACGACCAGCGCGCAGCGTAAGGAGCATCGATCATGGGTGCTTCACTCGCAGGAGGCGGGGGCGGTCGCGGCGGTGGACGCCGCAAGCGCCGTTCGCACGTCATGAACGAGATCAACATCACGCCCTTCGTGGACGTGATGCTGGTCCTCCTCATCATCTTCATGGTCGCCGCGCCGCTGATGACGGTGTCGGTGCCCATCGACCTGCCGCAGGCCTCGGCCCGCGCCATCCAGCAGGACAAACCGCCGATCACCGTCTCGGTCCGCCAGAACGGCGAGATCTATGTCGGCGACACCAAGGTCGAGGCCGCTGCCCTTGTCGAGCGCGTGCGCGCCACGGCGACCAACGGCGCCGAGGAGCGCATCTTCGTGCGCGGCGATGCCGCCGCCAATTATCAGGCGATCATGGACGTGCTGTCGCAGCTCAAGGGCGGCGGCTTCACCAAGGTGGCGCTGGTCGCCACCGAGCGTGCGTCGCGCTGAGGAGACCGGATTGGCGCTTCACCCCCAGAAGGTCGGCTACGGGATCTCGGTCGGCGGGCACGTTCTGCTCGTCGTCGCCGGGCTCGTGGGCTTTCTGACGTCGCCCACCAAGGTCGACGAGGGCGAAAGCGTGCCGGTCGAGATCGTCTCGGACGAGCCGGCCCAGTCCACCCGCGGCGACCGCCGCGGCGAGCAGACGCCGACGCCGCAGCGCGTCGTCGATCGGCAGGCTCCGGAAGAGCGCCAGACCCAGGACCCGGCGACGCTGCCGGTCGCCCGCGAGCGGGTGCAGACCACCGACGTTCCGCCCCCACCGCCGCCGCGCCCCGCGCAGGCCGATCCGCGTCCGCCGGAGCCGACGCCGCCCGTTCGCCAGGCGCAGGCCGCCCCGCCGCCGCCTCCCGTGCCGGTGCCGCAGCCCGCGCCGCGGCCGACACCGGCCGCCGCCGCCGCGCAGGAGCGCGAGGACCAGGCCGCCAAGGAGGCCGAGCTCCTCGCCCAGCAGAAGCGCGAGGAGGAGCGCCGCCAGCAGGAGCAGCAGCGCCAGGCCGAGGCGCGCCGCCAGCAGGAGATCCGCGAGCGCCAGCAGCGCGAGGCCCGAGAACGCCAGGAACGCGAGCAGCGAGAGGCCCGTGAGCGGCAGGAGCGCGAACAGCGCGAGCGCCAGGCCCGCGAACAGCGCGAACGCCAGCAGCGCGAGGCCCGCGAGCGCGCCGAACGGCAGCGCCAGGAACAGGCCGATGCCCGCCGCTTCGATCCCAATTCCATCGCAGCCCGCCTCGCGTCGAGCTCGACGCAGGAGAACGACCGCCGCCAGGCCTCCCGTACGGAGGCGACGGGCGCCACCGCTCCGGCCCGCACCGCCTCGCTCGGCACGGCGACGGGGGCTGCCGCGCGCATCACCGGCCGCGAGATCGACGCGATCCGCGCCTGGGCCGAACGCTGCTGGGAAGTCCCGATCGCGGCGCGCGAGGGCAACAGCCCGGCGGTGCGCCTGCGCGTGTCCTTCAACCGCGACGGCACCGTGTCCGCCCGTCCGGAGATCCAGAACCCGCGGGGCGATCCGGCCTTCCAGATCCTCGCCAATTCCGCCGTTCGCGCGGTGATGCGGTGCTCGCAGGAGGGTGGCGTCCGCCTCCCGCCCGAGCGCTACGACACCTGGCGCGAAGTCGTCCTCAACTTCGACCCCAAGGAAATGATGCGCTGACGGACCGGCGCCCGGCCCCTGTCACACCCTCGACGCGAGCCGCGTGCAGCGCCATCTGAAAGCCCGAAGAGACCCGCCATGACCCTGCACCTCACCCGCCGCACCATCCTGTCCGCCGGTTCCACCATCGCCGGCACGACCCTGTTCTCGCCCTGGTCCATGGCCCAGGGCGCTCCGCCGGTCATCGACATCCGCCGCGGCCAGGTGCAGCCCTTCCCGATCGTCGTGCCGAACCTCGGCGGCGACGGCGATCTCGGCCGCAACATGTCGGGCGTCATCGAGAACAACCTGCGCCGCTCCGGCTTCTTCCGCATCATCGACCGCCAGGCCTATGGCAATGCGACGCTCGATCCGGACGCGCCGCCGAATTTCGCGCAGTTCCGCCAGCTCGGCGCTGCCGGCATCGTCACCGGGCGCGCCGGCCGCGGCCCCGACGGGCGTTCGCGCGTCGAGTTCCGCCTCTGGGACGTTGCCCAGGGCAACCAGCTCCACGGCCAGCAGTTCGCCACCCAGGAGCAGAACTGGCGGCGCATCGCCCATCTCGTCTCGGACCAGATCTTCGAGCGGGTGACCGGCGAGAAAGGCCATTTCGACACCCGCATCGTCTTTGTCGACGAGACCGGCCCGAAGGATCGTCGCCAGAAGCGCCTCGCCATCATGGACCAGGACGGCGCCAATGTGCGCTACCTCACCCGTGGCGGCGACCTCGTGCTCACCCCGCGCTTCTCGCCGTCGAGCCAGGACATCACCTACATGGCCTATACGGGCGGCGAGCCCCGGGTCTACCTGCTCAACATCGAGAACGGCCAGCGTGAGCAGGTCGGCAACTTCCCCGGCATGACCTTCTCGCCGCGCTTCTCGCCGGATGGCCAGCGCATCGTGCTGTCGCTGCAGCAGGGCGGTGGCGCCTCGCTCTATGCGCTCGACCTGCGCTCGCGCGCGGCGGTGCGGCTCACCGACGGGTCGGCCATCGATACCTCGCCCTCCTATTCGCCGGACGGCCGCCAGATCGTCTTCGAGAGCGATCGCGGCGGCGGCCAGCAGCTCTATGTGATGAGCGCCGGCGGCGGCGCGGCGAACCGCATCTCCTTCGGCGAGGGCCGTTACTCCACGCCGGTCTGGTCGCCGCGCGGCGACTTCATCGCCTTCACCCGCCAGGGTGGCGGCCAGTTCGCCATCGGCGTCATCAGGCCGGACGGCACAGGCGAGCGCATCATCACCTCGGGCTTCCACAACGAGGGTCCGACCTTCTCGCCGAACGGATTGTTCGTCATGTTCTTCCGCGAGCAGGGGGCCGGCCCCAAGCTATTCCAGGCGGATATTTTCGCCCGCTCGGAGAATGTCGTGCCGACGCCGAGCTTCGCCTCGGATCCGGCCTGGAGCCCGACGCTGCGCTGACCGTCAGCGCGGCCGCGGCGGGAAGGTGAACAGCGGCGTCCCCAGCCAGGGATGGGGACTGAGCAGGCCGCCACACATGTGGTCCAGCGTGACGAGCATGCCATAGGCGCGCTGGCGGTTCTCGTCGCCCGGTCCAAGCTCCCGCAACAGCCGCAGCGCCCGGCCGTGCCGACCCATGGCGTGAAGCAGTTCCGCCTCGATGCCACGATAGCTGTCGAAGGCCGGCTGGCCCGCGCGGATCGCTTCCGCCGCGTTGCGCCAGCCCGCCCAGTCAAAACTCGGCGACAGGAGGGGCGGGCGCGCCGGCGCCGGTCCCTCGCCGCGGGCGAAGGCGAGGAGAGCGCGCCGCGCCACCGATCGCTCCAGAGTCTCCAGCGCCGATCCCGATGCCCACAGGTCCGGTTGCCGGCTCACCCCGCCAAAGAGCGTACGAGCCCGGTCGAGGCCGAGGACGGCGACGCTGCGCTCGAGGATCGCTGTCCTCAGTCCGTCGACGTCGGCCGCCGATTGTCGTCCGGAGCGGATCGCGGCGAGGAGCGGGGCGGCGACCTCGCTGCCGAGCCGTGGATCGCCGCTCTGGTTTGCAGCGGTTGCCAGCAGGAGCGTCGAGGGGGCGATGAAGCCGAGGGCGAGCACGCGGTCCATGTCGGCGGCGCCTGCCGGTCGGTTGGCGCCGAGGCGGTCGACCGCTGCGGCGAGCTCCGGCGGCAGGGCCGCCCGTTGTGGTTGAGCACGGCCGGGCAGGAGCTGTCCTGACCAGATCGGCGCGAACCGTGCTGCGAGGTCGGCTTCGCCAGTCGGGGCCAGGGGCGACCGCCTGAGGCTCGCGAGCCAGGGCGAGAGATCAGCCCGTGTGGCGAGGAGAGTGCCCGCGAGCTGCCAAAGACCACTCGCCTCGGCCAGCGTCGCCAGCCGAAGCTTCTCGCCATCGTCAAGGTCGACGAGGGCGCGCCCCAAGGCGATCTCCGCCATGGCGCCTCCCGGTGCCGTCGCGCGGCCGGCGAGATCGGCGAAGACGCGGGGCCATTCGCCATCGAGGATCAGCGCCCGCTGCACGGATGGCGTACGGGCCAGCGCTGCCTGTGCAGCGTCCGGGCTCGCGAGCGCCGCGAGGCGGCGATCGGGCGATGCGACCACGAGCCTCAACTCTTCGATCCGCTCGGGCGGGCGCTGGCGCGCCGCGAGGCGCTCGGTGAGGGCGAGGGCCGCGGCGGGCGGCAGTTCGCCATAGCGGATCAGCAGATAGGCGGCCTCAGTGCCCTGGCGGTCGCGCCAGAAGCGATGGGCGTTCTGCGGGTCGACGAGCAGATAGTCGGAGGCCGTCATCACATCGGCGCTGTGCGGGCAGCCGCGCGGATCGGCGAGGGCAAGGGCCGGGGCGAGGAGGAGCCCGGCGAGGACAAGGACGAGGCGCGGAAGGTGTCGCATGGCGGGACCTTGTGAGAGCGCCGGGCCAGAGGGTAGGGCGCGCACCCGCTCCCGATCAAGGGGAAGACGCAGGTCAGCTCCGCGTCATCGCGATGGCATAAGCTGTATATGCAGCTAATGATGAGACCATGATCGTTGGTCCGGCAACCGCCTTCCCCTGCATCTGCGCGCGCCTGAGGCGGACGACGCGGCGGGTCTCGCAGATCTATGATCGCCACCTGGAGCCGCATGGCCTCACCATCAGCCAGTTCGGGGTGATGGCGCAGGTGCGGGCGGGTGACGCGCCGTCCATCGGCCAGCTCGCCGACAGGATGGTGATGGATCCGACGACCCTGACGCGCGCCCTCCGTCCGCTGGAACGGCGCGGCCTGCTGACGCTGACCCCCGACCCCGCCGACCGGCGCACCCGCCGCCTCGCCCTGACGGAGCCTGGCCGCGCCCTGCTGAAGAGCGCCCGCAAGGGCTGGGAAGCCGCGCAGGCCGAGGTTCGTGCCGCGCTTGGGGAGGAGGCGAGCACCGCCCTCGTCTTGCACCTCGATGACACACTCGCCCGGCTCGGCACCGTTCCGGCTGCCGAGCCATGACACCCGACATTCCAGCCCGATCTGCGCCGCGGAGCTCGACATCATGACCGCCCCCGCTGTCTCCGCCCCTGCCGCGCCGCGCGCCAATCCGATCCTCTCCGCGCCAATCCTGCCGACGATCCTCAAGCTGTCGACGCCGAACCTCATGGCGATGGTGGCCACCGCCGCCGTGGCCATCGCCGAGACCGCCTATGTCGGGCTGCTCGGCACGGCCTCGCTCGCCGGCATGGCGCTGGTCTTTCCGGTGGTGATGCTGCAGCAGATGATGTCGGCGGGGGCCATGGGCGGCGGCGTGTCGTCCGCGGTCAGCCGGGCGCTCGGCGCCGGCGACATCGAGCGGGCCCGCTCGCTCGCCTTCCACACCGTGCTGATCGCACTCGGGGGCGGGATCGGCATGAGCCTGCTCTTCGTCGGCGTCGGCCCGGCGCTCTATGCTCTCCTCGGCGGCCGCGGTGCGGCGCTGGCAGAGGCCCTGACCTATTCCAACGTCGTCTTCGTCGGGGCGCTCGCCATCTGGCTGTGCAACCTCCTCGCCTCGGTCGTGCGCGGCATGGGCAACATGGTTGTGCCATCCGTGATCCTGCTGGCGGTCGCCGGCCTGCAGGTGGTGATCGGCGGCGGCCTCGGCCTCGGCGTCGGGCCGATCCCGCGCTTCGGCATGGCCGGTGTCGCGGCCGGTCAGGTCATTGCCTATGGCCTCGGCGCCTTCGCCCTTCTGGCCTGGCTGCGCTCGGGGCGCGGCCGGTTCGTCCTGCCGCTGGTCGGCGTCCGGCCGCGCTGGGACCATGCTGCCGATATCCTGAAGGTCGGCACCATCGCCATGGTCTCCTCGCTGCAATCGGTGCTGACCGTGTTGATCCTCACGCGCCTCGTCGCGCGCTTCGGCGATGCGGCGCTTGCCGGTTATGGCATCGGCTCGCGGCTCGAGTTCCTGCTCATCCCCGTCACCTTCGCCATCGGTGTGTCGCTGGTGCCGATGGTGGGCATGGCGATCGGCGCGGGGAACGCCGCCCGCGCCCGCCGCGCCGCCTGGACGGGCGGGGCCATGGCCTTCCTCGTCACCGGTGCGGTGGGGATCGCCGGCTGGTTCTTTCCCGAAGCCTGGGCGGGCCTGTTCACGCGCGATCCCGCCGTCATCGCCGCCACCGCGTCCTATCTGACCTGGGCCGGTCCCTGCTTCGGCTTCTTCGGCCTCGGCCTCTGCCTCTATTTTGCGGCGCAGGGTGCGGGGAGGGTGATCGGTCCGGTTCTCGCCGGCACGGCGCGGCTCGTCGTCATCGCGCTCGGGGGATGGGCCCTGGTTGCCACCGACCAGCAGCCCTGGGCCATGTTCGCCCTGGTCGGCTTCGCCATGGCGATTTACGGCGCCGGCTCGGTCCTCGCGCTGTGGGTCACCCCCTGGGGTCGCCGGCCAACGTGACATTTGCGCAACAGTCGCCATGAAGGGCTTCGCAGGTGGCTTGCTTCTCCCCACGGCCACCTGCTTGCCACAGTCTCGTCACGCTCCGCCGCGATGCGGGGGTGGTGTCGCAGTGCGTCACGCGCCGACACGACGAATTCCGGGCTTCCATTAACCAATGGTTGACCATTCCGGCGATTGGCCGGGCAGCGAGGTTTTAACGCCTCACCGTCCGGGCGATCGCAAAAAGAACAGATCATTCAGGACGATAACCACCTGGATGTGACGCATCGGACCGGCGCTGGTGAAGGCGACGGGCCCGGATCGGCTCTTCCGCGGAAGGTTCGATTAACCGACCTCCTGTTAGAGGTGCCGTCACATTTTCAGGTCAAGGAGACCATCATGCTGACCATGGCTCTGGGCCGCAATCTGAAGTTTGCTGCCATCATGGCGTTCGGGCTGGTGCTCGGCGCCTGCGCCCAAAACCCCACCAACCAGGCTGGTGCCGGCGCCGGTGCGGCGACCCCGGGCAGCGCCCAGGACTTCGTCGTCAATGTCGGCGACCGCGTCTTCTTCGAGACCGATTCCTCTGAGCTGACCCCCCAGGCCCGCGCCACGCTCGACAAGCAGTCTGTCTGGCTGAACCAGTACAACCGCTATTCCTTCACCGTCGAGGGCCATGCGGACGAGCGCGGCACCCGCGAGTACAACATTGCCCTCGGCGCCCGCCGCGCCCAGACGGTGCGCGACTATCTCGCCGCCCGCGGCGTGTCCTCGGCCCGCATGCGCACCATCTCCTACGGCAAGGAGCGCCCGGTCGCGGTCTGTAACGACATCTCCTGCTGGTCGCAGAACCGCCGCACGGTCACCGTGCTCTCTGGCGGCGCCGGCTCCTGATCCGTCCGCATACGGCATCAGACAACGGCGCCCGGACCCACCGGGCGCCGTTTTCGCTTGAAATGGGCCGAAATCTCGCCCAATTCCCCGCGTGAATTTCCGCTGCTCGGGCTGAAGGGATGACAATGATGATGGGACGGGTGGCGAGGGCCTGGTTCCGGTTCGACATCGCGGCGATGGTGGGCGGCTCCGCCCTCCTCGTACTCTGGCTCGCGGTCGCCCCGGCCCGTGCGCAGAGCGCCGCCGATCTGATGGACCGCATCCAGCGCCTTGAGGCGCTGGTGCGCTCGCTCAATGGCCAGCTGGAACAGTCGCAGTTCCGGGTCCGCCAGATGGAGGACCAGCAGCGCCGCATGCAGGCCGATATCGAGTTCCGCCTCAACGAGCTTGAGAATGCCCGCGGTGGGGCGCGCCGGCCGCAGACGCAGCAGCCGGCTGGCCAGCCGCCGCAGCAACAGCAGCAACAGGGGCAGCCGCCGCAGCGGCGATCGGACGTCTTCGACCCGTCCGAGCAGCAGGCCGCTCCCGGCGCGCCGCGCGACCTCGGCACTCTGCCCCCCGGCTCCAATGCCGCGCCGCCGCGCAGCGCGGCTGCCGGTGGCGCCGGCGGTGCCCAGCCGCTCGATCTCGGCCAGCTCGCCGGACGGGCTGCGGCCGATCCCTCGCTCGCCCCGGCCGAGCCGCGGTCCGCCATCCCTGGTGCGGTGGCCTCCACCGGTAGCACCGGCACCCAGCCGATTATCGCGTCCTCGCCGCGTGATGAGTACAACGCCGCTGTCGCCTTCATCTCGCGCCGCGACTACGAGCAGGCGGAAATCACCCTGCGCGCCTTCCTGCAGAACCACCCACGCGACCGGCTCGTTGGCGATGCCACGCATCAGCTTGGTGAGACCATGTACCAGCGCCGCCAGTATCGCGAGGCGGCCGAACAGTTCCTCAAGGTCTCGACCGACTTTCCCCGCGCCAGCCGCGCCCCGTCGAGCCTTCTGCGCCTTGGCCAGTCGCTGAACGCCCTCGGCGAGCGCGAGGCCGCCTGCGCCGCCTATGCCGAGTTCAATCGCAAGTTCCCGAATGCCGCCCCCGCGACGAAGACGGCGGTGGTGAGCGAGCAGCGCCGTGCCAGCTGCTGAGCCGGTGGCCGAGGCCCCGCTCGACGACGACGAGATCCAAGACCTCCTGTCATCCTTCCACGGCCACCCCGCCCTTGTCCTTGCGGTGTCCGGTGGCCCCGATTCGCTCGGCCTGATGGTCGCTGCCGCCCGCTGGCGCGCGCTTGTCGGTGAGGGCCCTGTCCTTCACGTCGCGAGCGTCGACCATGGCCTGAGGCCGGAAGCGGCGGGCGAATGCGCCATGGTGGTGAAAACGGCCGGCCGCCTCGGCCTGCCCGCGGCCGTGCTTGCCTGGGACGGTGACAAGCCTGCGACCGGCCTGCAGGAGGCGGCGCGGGACGCCCGCCACCGCCTGCTCGTGACCCATGCCCGCGCGAAGGGCGCGACGGGGATCGTCCTCGCCCATCACCGCGAGGACCAGGCCGAGACGGTGCTGATGCGTCTGGTGCGCGGCTCCGGTCCGCTCGGCCTCAAGGGCATGGCGGCAACAGCCGAGCGCGACGGACTTGCGCTGCTGCGTCCCTTCCTCTTCGTGCCGAAGGCGCGGCTGGCCGCAACGGCGCGCGCCGCCGGTCTCACGCCCGTGCACGACCCCTCGAACGACGACCCGCGATTCACCCGCGTCCGCATCCGCCGCCTCTTCCGCGACCTCGCAGGGGAGGGGCTCGACGCCGAAAGGCTCGCCATTCTCGCAGGTCGCATGCAGATGCTCGATGCCGCCGGCGCCCACCATGCCGCCCGGCTCGCCGAGGCGACGATGCAGCCGGCGGGCACGCAGGGCGCGCAGGCCTATGACGGGCTGGCCTGGCTGGAGGCGCCCTTCGTCGACGTGCTGCGCCTGCTGGCCGATACCATCGCCACCCTCGGCGACCCGGAGGTCGATGCGAGGCTCGAAGCGCTGGAGGCGCTCACCGGCGAGGTGCTGATGGCAATTGCCGGCGGCGAGGCGCTGCGCCGCAACCTCCAGGGGGCGCTGGTTTCGGTCTCGCCGCAGGGGCGCGTCATCGTGGCACGTGAGCCGGCGCGCCGCTCTCCCCGTAAATGATGGTAGGGAACGGTTGACCGCCTCTCGGGTTTGGGTCCCAAACGCGTGAACGGTTGAACGGCTGCTCCTTGGCAAGTCCCCGGCGGGCTCCTACATTGAGCAGGTACGGGTAATGCCGCATGACGCATCGGGCATGAGCACGGATAGCGCGCCGCTTCGGCGCCGCGTCCGCGGTGAGACCCTGGGGATGGACACGCGATGAACTCCAATTTCCGCAACCTGGCCCTGTGGGTGATCATCGTCCTCCTGCTCCTGGCCCTGTTCACGCTGTTCCAGAGCCCGCAGCAGCGGACCGGGTCGTCCGACCTGCCCTTCTCGCAATTCCTCACCGAGGCCGATGGCGGTCGCGTCCGTGACGTGACCATCCAGGGCCCCGAGCTGACCGGCCACTTCACCGATGGCCGCACCTTCCAGACCTATGCGCCGCCCTTCCCGGGCCTCACCCAGCGCCTCGTCGACAAGGGCGTGCAGGTCCAGGCCCGCGCGCCGGGCGAGCAGGTGCCGTGGTTCGTGGCGCTCCTCGCGCAGTGGTTCCCGGTTCTCCTGCTGATCGGCCTGTGGATCTTCATGTCGCGCCAGATCCAGGGCGCCGGCGGCAAGGCCATGGGCTTCGGCAAGTCCAAGGCGAAGCTCCTCACCGAGGCCCATGGCCGCGTCACCTTCGATGACGTCGCCGGCATCGACGAGGCCAAGCAGGACCTGCAGGAGATCGTCGAGTTCCTGCGGGACCCGCAGAAGTTCCAGCGGCTCGGCGGCCGCATCCCGCGCGGCGTGCTGCTCGTCGGCCCGCCCGGTACGGGCAAGACCCTCACCGCCAAGGCGGTCGCGGGCGAGGCCAACGTGCCCTTCTTCACCATCTCGGGCTCGGACTTCGTCGAGATGTTCGTCGGCGTCGGCGCCTCCCGCGTCCGCGACATGTTCGAGCAGGCCAAGAAGAACGCGCCGTGCATCATCTTCATCGATGAAATCGACGCGGTCGGCCGTCATCGCGGCGCCGGCCTCGGCGGCGGTAATGACGAGCGCGAGCAGACGCTGAACCAGCTGCTCGTCGAGATGGACGGCTTCGAGCCCAATGAGGGCATCATCATCATCGCCGCGACCAACCGTCCGGACGTGCTCGACCCGGCGCTGCTGCGCCCGGGCCGCTTCGACCGCCAGATCGTCGTGCCGAACCCGGATGTGAACGGCCGCGAGAAGATCCTCAAGGTCCATGCCCGCAAGGTGCCGCTGGCGCCCGACGTCGACCTGAAGATCATCGCCCGCGGCACGCCCGGCTTCTCCGGCGCCGACCTCATGAACCTCGTCAACGAGGCCGCCCTGCTCGCCGCCCGCCGCGGCAAGCGCATGGTCACGATGAGCGACCTCGAGGACGCCAAGGACAAGGTCATGATGGGCGCCGAGCGCCGCTCCATGGCCATGAGCGAGGAAGAGAAGAAGCTGACCGCCTATCACGAGGCCGGCCATGCCATCGTCGGCCTGAAGGTGCCCGCCGGCATGCCGGTGCACAAGGCAACGATCATCCCGCGCGGCCGTGCGCTGGGCATGGTGAAGTTCCTGCCCGAGGGCGACCGCTACTCGATGAAGTACAAGGAGTACACCTCGCACCTTGCCGTCGCCATGGGCGGCCGCGTGGCGGAGGAGATCACCTTCGGCAAGGAGAACGTCACCTCCGGCGCCGTCGGTGATATCGACCAGGCCACCAAGATGGCGCGCGCCATGGTGACCCGGATGGGCTTCTCCGAGGAACTCGGCATGGTGGCCTATGGCGACAACCAGGAGGAGGTCTTCCTGGGCATGTCGATGGGCAGGCAGCAGAACGTTTCCGAATCCACTGCGCAGAAGATCGACGCCGAGGTGAAGCGCCTGGTCCAGGAGGGCTATGCCGAGGCCATGCGGATCCTCACCGAGAACCGCGAGCAGTTCATCATGCTCGCCGAGGCGCTGCTCGAATACGAGACGCTGTCCGGCGACGAGATCAAGGACCTGCTCGCCGGCAAGCCGCCGGTGCGCGACAGCGAGCCCGACAAGGGCCAGGTGCGCCACTCCGCGGTGCCGACCGCCGGCAAGGGCCGCCGCCCGGCCAATGATGACGGGCTGGAGCCGCAGCCGCAGGCCTGATCGAGGTCTTGATCGAATGCACAAGGCGGGCAGCGATGCCCGCCTTTTTCGTTTGGGGCAGGCTCCCCCTCCGGCTGCCTTGAGCGCATCCGCAGGCGCGCCCACACTCCGCCCGACCTTTGGCGGGGCGCCCCATGACCATCAGCCGTATCGAGCCCTTCATCCTGCACGTGCCGGTGACGGGCTCCTCGATCTCCGATTCGACCCACACCCTCTCCCACTGGGGCGTGGTCGGCTGCCGCATCCACACCCGCGAGGGGCTTGTCGGCACCGGTTTCACCGGCACCCATGCGGACATTGCCGGGGATCGGCTGATTGCCCGCTGCATCGCCACCTCCCTCACCGACCTCCTCATTGGCGAGGATGAGCGCGACGTGACGCGGTTGTGGCAGAAGGTAGCCCGCCACCCTCCGCTGCAATGGATCGGCCGCGCCGGCATCGCCCATCTGGCCCTTGGCGCCGTCGACGTGGCGCTGTGGGACCTGAAGGCGCAGGCCGCCGGCCTGCCGCTCTGGAAGCTGCTCGGCGGGGCGACCTCAGAGCAACTCACCGCCTACAACACCGATATCGGCTGGCTGTCGCTCTCCGACGAGGATCTCGTCGCCGGCGCCCGCCGCGCGGTGGAGGAGGAGGGCTTCCGCGGCATCAAGGTGAAGGTCGGCTCCGCGGATATCGGCCGCGATATCGCCCGGCTCACCGCTGTGCGCCGCGCGGTCGGCGACCGCGTCACCATCGCCACCGATGCCAATGGCCGCTGGGACCTGCCGACCTGCCTGCGCTTCACCCGCGCGGCCCGGGACCTCGACCTCCTCTGGTTCGAGGAGCCGCTCTGGTACGACGACGTGGAGGGCCATGTGCGCCTTTGCGCCGAGGGCGGCGTGCCGGTGGCGCTCGGCGAGCAGCTCTATACGGCGGAGGCCTTCTTCGACTTCATTCGCCGCGGCGCCATGCACTATGTCCAGCCGGACGTCGCAAGGCTCGCGGGCATCACCGAGTATATCCGCGTCGCGGAGGCCGCCCATGCCGCGCGGCTGCCGGTCGTCGCCCATGCCGGGGACATGGGCCAGGTCCATGTCCATCTGTCCTTCTGGCACCCGGCGACCACCTCCTTCGAATACATCCCGTGGATCCGCACCTGCTTCGAGGAGCCGGTTACCGTGACCAACGGTGACGTGATGCGTCCGGAGCGCCCCGGCGCCGGGACCGCGATCCGTCCGCAAGCCTTCGAGATTCATGCGAAATCGCTGGATTGAGAGGCGAATTCGCCGCCATGCCCTTGCCGGTTACCACCCCGCGAGTCTAAGTCTCGAACGTTGCGTACGAACGAGCGCCGCAATGGCGCCACACACGGGGCTCATGGCGTGCCGCCTGTTGCAGAACCAGCGCTCACGGCCAAGCCTCGACGGATGCTCGTGCGGACGACGTTTTCCCTTCTCCCCCGACTGCTGGCGCTGGTGATCCTCGCGCTCGGCCCGGCCGTTGCGCCGGCGCTGGCGCAGGGCGTCGATGCCGTGGCGGTGACGGCCACCTCGCCGGCCATCAATCTCGGTCGCGCCCTGACCTTCGTGCAGGGCGAGGGCGACCGCGTCTCCGTGCCGACCGCCCCCGGCAGCGACGGCATCGTCCGCCGCATGGAGGTGCGCCAGACCCGCACCGATTCGAGTTCGGTCTGGGGCGTCTTCACCCTCTCCAACGCCACGGACGAGCAGGTCGATCGCCTTGTCGTCGTGCCGCATTACCGGCTGATCCGCTCAGGCCTGTTGCGTCCGGACCTCGGCGCGCAGCGCCTCGTCTCGCTCACCCCCAGCCAGGGCTTCCGGCCGGAGCGGCAGACCGCCGTCGACCAGGACGTGTTCCTCATCACGCTCGACCCCGGCACCACCGTCACCTTCGTCGCCGAGCTGCATGATCCGCGCATTCCGCAGATCACACTGTGGCAGCCGGACGCCTTCAAGGACCGCGAGAACTCCTTCACCCTCTACCGCGGCATCATCCTCGGCATTGCCGGCCTGCTCGCCCTGTTCCTCACCATCCTCTTCGTGGTGAAGGGCTCGCTGATGTTCCCGGCCGCCGCGCTCCTCGCCTGGGCGGTTCTCGGCACGCTGGCGCTCGACTTCGGCTTCTGGACGCGGGTGATGGAACTGGCGCCGGAGGTCGTCGCCTTCTGGCGCGCCGTGGCGGAGGCGATCCTCTCGGCGACGTTGATGATCTTCCTCTTCGCCTATCTCGACCTCAACCGCTGGCACGTGCGCTACACCGTGCTCATGGCGGTCTGGCTGGCCTTCGCCGGCGGCATGCTCACGGTTGCCTGGTTCGACCCGTCGATTGCCGCCGGCATCGCCCGCCTCGGCATCGGCGCGGTGACCATCCTCGGCACGGTGATCCTCGTCTATCTCTCGGTGCTGCGTTACGACCGCGCCATCAACCTGTTGCCGACCTGGGTCCTGTTCATGGTCTGGTCGGGCGCGGCGCTTCTGATGGTATCCGGCCGCCTCAACAACGAGATCGCCGCCCCCGCCATGCTCGGCGCGCTGGTGCTGCTGGTTATGCTCATCGGCTTCACGGTGATGCAGCACGCCTTCTCCGGCGCGGGCGTGCCGCGCGGCCTCGTCTCCGATACCGAACGCAAGGCGCTGGCGCTGACCGGGGCGGGCGATGTCATCTTCGACTGGGACGTCGGCACCAACCGCATCTGGGTCGGGCCGGAGCTCGAGCCGCAGCTCGGCCTGAAGCGCGGCACGCTCGAGGGCGTCGCCACCCGCTTCGTCGAGGCGCTGCATCCCGCCGATCGCGATCGCATCCGCTCGACCCTCGACACGGTGGTCGAACATCGCCGCGGCCGGCTGGTCGAAGAGTTCCGCCTGCGCGCGGCGGACGGTCATTTCATCTGGATGGTGCTGCGCGCCCGGCCCGTCGTCGGGTCTGACGGCGAGGTGGTGCGCCTCGTCGGTACGCTCGCCGACATCACCGAGTTCAAGGCGGCGGAGGAGCGGCTGCTCCATGATGCCGTCCACGACAATCTCACCGGCCTGCCGAACCGCGAGCTCTTCCTCGACCGCCTCGATGCCTCGCTGACCAGCCTCGCCGCCGAGGATGGGCGCCGGCCGACCGTCATGGTGCTCGACATCGACCGGTTCAAGCAGGTGAACGATTCCGTCGGCATGTCGGTGGGCGATTCCATCCTGCTCAGCGTGTCGCGGCGCCTTGCCCGCCTGATCAAGCCGCAGGACACGCTGGCCCGCCTCGCCGGAGACCAGTTCGCCATCATCCTCGTCTCGGAACGCACACCCGAGCGCATCACCGGCTTTGCCGAGACGCTCCGCAAGGCGCTGCGCGCGCCCATCGCCTTCGGCGACCGCGAGATTTTCCTCACCGGCTCCATCGGCATCGCGCTGGCCGACGGGACGCAGGTCAAGCGTGACGACCTGCTGAAGGATGCCGAGCTTGCCTCCTATCACGCCAAGCGGCTCGGCGGCGATCGCATCGAGGTGTTCAAGCCGGCGCTGCGGGCGGTAAAGAGCGACCGGCTGGCGCTGGAAAGCGACCTCAGGCGGGCGCTGGAGCGCAACGAGATCGCCATCGTCTACCAGCCGGTGGTGCGCCTTGCCGACCGCACCCTCGCGGGTTTCGAGGCGCTGGTGCGCTGGGACCATCCGCGCCTCGGCCGCCTGCCGCCGGGCGAGTTCATCGCCATCGCCGAGGAGACGGGCCTCATCGTCGAGCTCGGCCTCTTCGTCATGGACCGTTCGGCCCGGCAGCTCGCCTCGTGGCAGCAGCTCATGGCGCTCGACCCGCCGCTCTTCGTCTCGGTCAATGTGTCGAGCCGCCAGCTGCTGCGCCACGACCTCCTGCAGGACATCAAGGGCGTGCTGTCGCGCTCGACGGTGGCCCGCGGCTCGCTGAAGCTCGAGCTCACCGAGAGCCTCGTCATGGAGAACCCGGAATATGCCGCGCAGATGCTCCAGCGCATCCGCGAACTCGGCGCCGGCCTGTCGCTCGACGATTTCGGCACCGGCTATTCCTCGCTGTCTTACCTGCAGCGCTTCCCCTTCGACACGATCAAGATCGACAAGAGCTTCGTGCGTGCCGACCAGCGCGGCGTGCGCCCCGTTATCCTGCGGACCATCATCTCGCTCGGCCAGGACCTCGGGATGGAGGTGGTGGCCGAAGGCGCCGAGAGCGACGCGGATGCCGTCGAACTCTTCCAGCTCGGCTGCGACTATGCTCAGGGCTTTGCCTTCGGCGAGCCGATGACCGCCGACCAGGCGACCAAGCTGCTCAAGGCCGCGCTCGCCCAGGCGGCGTGAGGCAACGGCAAAGCGGCGGCCGGCCATGCGCGCCCGTGGCTTCCCTTGCGCTGTGCGCCCCGGCCTACTGCAGATCAACGATCATCCGGGAGGAATGATATGACCCCGCGCAATCTCGGCCGCTCTGGCCTCAAGGTCTCGCCGATCTGCCTCGGCACGATGATGTTCGGCGGTCCGACGGAGGAGAAGGACGCGGTTCGCATCATCGACCGGGCGCGCGAGGCCGGCGTCAATTTCATCGATACGGCGGATGTCTATACCGAGGGCCGCTCGGAGGAGATCACGGGGCGTGCGATCAAGGCGAACCGCTCCCACTGGGTGCTGGCCACCAAGCTCGCCAATCCCACCGGCCCCGGCCCCAACGACCGCGGCCTGTCGCGCCTCTACATGATGCGGGCGGTGGAGGCCTCGCTGAAGCGGCTCGGCACCGATGTCATCGACATCTACTACCTCCACAAGGAGGACCACGGGACGCCGCTGGAGGAGACCGTGCGGGCGCTCGGCGACCTCATCGCCCAAGGCAAGATCCGCCATTACGGCGTCTCCAACCACCGCTCCTGGCGCGTTGCGGAGATCTGCAGCCTGGCCGACCGCATGGGCATCGACCGCCCGGTCGTCAGCCAGCCCTATTACAACGCCATGAACCGCATGCCCGAGGTCGAGCATCTGCCGGCCTGCGGCTTCTACGGCCTCGGCGTGGTGCCCTATTCGCCGCTCGCCCGCGGTATCCTCTCCGGCAAGTACGACCCCAAGGCGCCGCCGCCGGAGGGCTCGCGTGCCGGCCGCGCCGACAGCCGCATGATGCAGACGGAATGGCGCAAGGAATCCCTCGTCATCGCCCAGAAGCTCAAGGTTCATGCGGAGAAGCGCGGCATCAGTCCGGGCCAGTTCGCCACCGCCTGGGTGCTGAACAATGCCTTCGTCACCGCGGCCATCGCCGGCCCGCGCACCATGGAGCAGTTCGAGGACTATCTCGGCGCGCCGGGTTACGCCTTCACGAGGGCCGACGAGGCGCTGGTGGACCGGCTTGTGCCGGCGGGGCATCCCTCGACGCCGGGCTATACGGATCCGGCCTATCCGCTGGAGGGGCGGGTTTCGCGGGCATAGTCTGATTCAACTAGAACTTGAATCGAAAGACGAATTACGTTGTTCTATCTGCCGATAGGACAGCGCATGGTTGATTTCACTCGGTCTGAGGATGTTGCGAGGTGGATCGACGGCCGATCACCCGATGAGGCAATCCTTTTGGCGGGGCGGCTGGTATGGCGCGTATTGCCCGCGCTGGCCGGTGTATTCGCAAATCAAAATGTAAAGGACCCCTCGGCCACAGTCGTGCTGCCAGTTTTCCGCGCCATTACTGCGCCGTGGCTCTCTTGTCTCTATCCGGGCGCGGCGCTTGGGCCATACGCAGATGCCGCTGATTTCCTTGCCCGCCCAGCTCGGATCCTTGCAAGGTCTGCCGTTCACTCAGGAGACGCAACTGTTTCTGGCGCCGGTGCCGTTGCGGACGCTGCCGCGAGTGCTGCGGCTTCATGCGCAGCTCTAGCCGCGGTTCGCGACGCGAGCGCCAAATCTCCCGCTTCTCGATTTGCAAGTATTGCAGCGTCAAGGGCCGCGAATGCATCAATAAGGTCATCGTTGAACGCGGCATCCTCGCTCTTCTACGGCGCCACAGCTCGACTTGCTTTATCGATTGACGCAACCGCAATCGAACAAGGAACAGCTCTAGAAGTCCTAGCAGCCCAACCTCTGTGGAATCGGGAGCCAATTCCTGACGGGGCAGCCGAAGGCTGGCTTGACTTGAAGAAAGCCTTGCTTCGGGAGAGACACCACTGGCGAGTGTGGACCGATTGGTACGAGGACCGGCTCAGGGGTAAGCCACCTCAGTTCCACTCACTTGAACTTGCTCGCCTTACACTTGCTGAAATGTTTTGGGAGCAAGGCCCTGATGCAGTCAATGTTGAGTTGCTCAACTTTCTTGAAAAAGAGGAATCAAAGCAATTCGAAATACCTATATCAATTGATTCTATTACATCGCAAATTGATTCCGCTCTTGCTTTTGGCGGCGGTGAAAACGCCCCCATTGATGTGGTTGAAGTTTCACCCCAAACTCTCGTCGACACTGCCGAGCTGCGACTTGGCCACCAGCAGATCCAAGACAAAGCGAGAACCCTTCAGGTTCATTGCGGTTCCAGCAATCGCTTAGCTGTACTGAAGGGTTATGCGACGCGATTAATGGACGCTGCTGGAGGCAGCCTAGCGGAACTCAAGCTGCGAGCCTTCTGGTCGGCGATGAATAGTCTCCGGCGGCGCCTTGAGGCAGACAGCCTAGCAAGAACCTCAGCCGATCCAGAGACTCCGCCCTTGCCTGAAGAGGTGAAGGGGGCGCTGGAGGATTTGCTTGACGAACTGAACCTGTTCGCTGCTCACGAACCGCATTTGGTCACCCTTGATCTAATGAGGGGAGATCCCGAACTTCGGATCGCCAGTCCGCCTGCGAATGCTGCGGTGTCGGATCTGATATCCGCAGCTAAAGAGCGGCCGGAGGTCGTCGCTCCCAGCGCGACTGAGGCGCTTGAGCGCGTCGCAGCAGACGCCACAGGCAATAGCCCATCTGCCGTGCGAGCAAGGATTTTTTCTATCCGTTCCGCCGTTAATCTTGTGTTGGAGCTTATTCGGCGAGCCTACAAGCCGGTTGCCACAGAGACTTCGGTCGCTTGGAAGGGGATTCGAGAGGGCGCGTACCGAGCGGTTGGCGCCGCGGGCATCGCCGGCGCTGGATATGGCGCGGCGCTACTCATCCACAAATATGAAACTACTGTCCGACAGCTCGCAGACTTGCTGGGTGGCAACCAGACGCTGGCAAAGATAATAGACGCCATCGTGCGCGCAGTTTCCTGAGTGCCCAAGTCGTGACCCGCCTCACCCCGCGAGCCTGATCCCGTCCTCGCGCGCGACCACGCGGTTGCGGCCGGTGCGCTTGGCCTCGTAGAGGCAGGCATCGGCCCGGTCGATCAGATGGTCGAGGTCCGGCTTGCCGCTCGCGACCACCGATACACCGATGCTCACCGTCGTCCGCAGGGTGGTGCCGCCGGCCGCGATGTCGAGGGCGGCGACGCGGGCGCGCAGACCCTCGGCAACGGTCATGGCCGTCGAGAGGGTGGTGTTGGGCAGGAGCGCGCCGAACTCCTCGCCGCCGAGCCGGCCGAACGTATCGGTCGGGCGCAGGTGCGAGCGGATCGTCGTCGCCACCGTCACAAGCACCGCATCGCCGCCGGCATGGCCCACCGTGTCGTTGATGTTCTTGAAGCGGTCGACGTCGATGACGAGCATGCAGGCCGGCCAACGCGTCGCGTCGGCGACGAGCCTCTCAGCCTCCGCCAAGAAGGCGCGGCGGTTCGGCTGGCCGGTCAGCACGTCGGTCTCGGCGGCGCGGCGATAGCGACCCTCGGCGCGATCCTTGATCAGCAGCAGCAGGAGGAACGAGATCATCGTCACGTGGACGAGGGCCTCGACCATGATGATGACGACGACGGGCGAGGCCTGGAGTTCGCTCGGGGCCGGGGCGGTGTTCAGCAGCGGCACGACAAAGCGGACGATGAAGACGCAGCCGTGCAGGCAGTACCAGATGACAGTCGGGATGCGCGTCGGCAGCGGCTCGTCGCGCAGGCGCCACAGCACCGCGGCCGCCGCGAAGGAGGCGATGATGACGGTGCCGGAAATGTAGGTCAGGCGCGCCTCGATGCTGCCGTAGAAGGAGGGGATCTGGCACAGGACCAGCCAGATCAACGGCAGCATGGCGATGAGGCCCCAGGGCACCCGCCGGCGGCAGAATTGCAGCACACCCGCGACGTTCAGCATGTAGGCGGTGATGGTGCAGAAGTTGGCGATGACGATGGACAGTGTGTCGGGCGCGATGTTGCGCAGGGCCAGCATGAAGACCCCGACGCTGCCCACCACATTGGCGATGCCCCAGGTGAAGAGGCTGGGCTCCTCGCTGTTCCGCCGCGACGACATGAGCAGCAGCAGGCCCGCCGTCATGCTGACGACGACAACGGCAAGGGCAATCGTGCGCGGGTGGAGATATTCGGTCACGCGGCCATCCATCACCCGGGACCAGGTGTCGGGCGATGCGCCGCATGATGACGTGCGACGCTTGCACCTTCGTTAAGCGGGTGGGGCGAGCCGGTATGTCGCAGTTGCTGAAAACGCGGAACGCACCTGTCGTTCAGATCGTCCCGGATGGCCGGGGTCACCGGCCATCCGGATGGTCTGCGTCATCAACGGCAGACGCGGAAGCCGCGGCGGTTGATCCAGCAGCGGCGGCGGCGCCAGGGGCGGCCAGCCCAGGAGCGGCGGCGCCAGCGACGACGGCGCCACTGCATGTCCTGCGGGTCGGCCGGGGCGGTCTGGAGGGCCGCGCGCATGCCCGTCAGGTCGGCGGGAGCCGTGGCGGGCAGGGCGTTCGCCTCGCCGGCGAAGGCAAAGGGCATGGCCGATGCGGCGACGCCGGCGGCGAGCGCGGTGAGCAGAGTTCTGCGGTTCATGGGCTTCCTCCGTGGATGGGTCGGCGGCCGGCGAGGACCATCGCGGCCTGATGGTGCCAACGTCAGGGCGGGCGGCCGGTTCCTTTGGCGCCATCGTGCGGCACAAGGTCCGCCGTCGGCCTCGCGCCTTGACGCGACGGACGGCCTCGGCCACCTGAAGGCCCATGTCGGCACGCCCTCTTCCCACGCCCTCCGCCCTCGGACGCCTTGCCCGGCTGGTGCGTGACGAGATCGGCCTTGTGGTGGCGCTGGTGGTGATCGCGGGCGGCACGCTCGCCTTTCTCCGGCTCGCCGACATCGTCGTCGACGGGGAGACCGAGGCCTTCGACCGGGCGCTGCTGCTGTTCATGCGCGATCCGGCCAATCCCGGCCTTGCGCCGGGGCCCTCATGGCTGCCGGGGATCATGCGCGACATCACCGCGCTTGGCGGCCTCGCCGTGCTGTCGATGCTGGTGGCTTTCGCGGTCATCTACCTGCTGCTTGCCGGCAAGCGCGCAGCGGCCATCTTCGTGCTGGTCTCGGTGCTCGGCGGAACGGCGCTCAGCCACGGGCTGAAGATTGTCTTCGACCGGCCGCGGCCCGATCTCATTCCCGGTGCGCCGATCGAGCTCACGGCGAGCTTCCCCTCGGGCCACGCGATGATTTCGGCCGTGGCCTATCTGACGCTGGGCGCGCTGCTGACGCGCATCGAGGCGCCGCGGCGCGTCCACGCCTTCTTCATCGGCGTGGCGGTGGTCATGACGGTGCTCATCGGCATCAGCCGGGTCTATCTCGGCGTCCATTGGCCGACCGACGTGCTGGCCGGCTGGTGCCTCGGCGCCGCCTGGGCGCTGCTGTGCTGGATCGTGGCGCTGTGGCTGCAGCGGCGCGGCCAGATCGAGCCGCGGCCCGGACGCGAATGAGAAAAGGCCCGGCTTCTGGCCGGGCCTTCGGGAGCGTCAGAGCGGCGCGGGCGTCACCACCAGATGGGGCGGCGCCAGTAGGGCCGGCGGCAGACCAGCTCGCCCCAGCGATTGTAGAAGCAGCGGCGCGGCGGACCCCAGGGACGGGGACCCCACGGACGCGGACCCCAGGCGCGGCGGCGCCGCCAGCCCGGACCCCAGCCACCGCGACGCCAGCCGCCGCCACCACGCCACCGGCGTCCGCCACCCCAACCACCGCCACGGAAGCGACGGCCACCGCCGCGGAAGCCACCGCCACGGCGGCGCATCTCCAGCAGGGAGGGTTCGGATGCCGGCGCAGGGCCGAGGGCCGCGCGCACACCCGCAAGATCGGTCGCAGGGGCGCCGACGGGCGCGGCCTGAGCCGTGCCGGAGGCCAGACCCGCGCCAGCCGCGACGCCCGCGGCCAAGGTCGTCAGGAACAGTCTGCGATGCATTGGACACATCTCCTCGTCACGAGATGCCACCACCCATCGTCACGCTAGCAGGAAACAACGGCAGCGGCTCGTCAAAATGACGGGTGGCCGCTAGTGACGTTCCCGGTCCCGTCATGGACGCAAGGCCTGATCGGCCACCCCTTGCGACGACGATGCACCGATCGACACGCCTGTCGCACCGGACCTGATGTGCCGCGGGACCTCTTTGCCAGATGGCTTCGGTTGCTGCCGCCCGGCCCAGCCTTGGCAGGGAGGGCCTGTGCCGCTATCAGTCCGCGCCTGAAACTCCTCCAGCGACGGAAGCAGGCATGACCGACGAGACCCGCGCCGCCCCGCCCGACCGGCTGTCGACCGACCCCGCCAGCCCCTTCTATGACGCCGACATCCTCTCGCGGGAGGTTGGAATCCGCTTCAAGGGCGTCGAGAAGAACAATGTCGAAGAATATTGCGTCTCCGAGGGCTGGGTCCGCGTCGTCGCCGGCAATGCCCGCGACCGCCACGGCAATCCGCTGACGGTGAAGCTCAAAGGGCCGGTCGAGCCCTATTTCAAGAGCTGAGGCGACGGCGCCGGGCCAAGGCGCCGCTGTCACAGTCCATCACCATATTTGAACCGGTTTCGGGGACATTTCGCCCAGCCGCGCCTATAAGGCTGCGATGGCGGGCAGATCCCGCGAATCGCATGGCTTCCCCATCGCGGCGGACGAGACCTTCACCCCGAGACCCTCACCCATGGCCCGCAAGTATTTCGGCACCGACGGCATCCGTGGTCGCGCCAATGCCTTCCCGATCACGCCTGACATGGCGATGAAGGTCGGTCAGGCCGCCGGCGTTGCCTTCCAGCGCGGCGAGCACCGCCACCGCGTCATGATCGGCAAGGACACGCGGCTGTCCGGCTACATGATCGAGAATGCCCTCGTCGCGGGCTTCACCTCGGTGGGCATGGACGTGCTGCTGGTCGGCCCGATGCCGACCCCGGCGGTGGCCATGCTGACGCGCTCCATGCGCGCCGATCTCGGCGTGATGATCTCGGCGTCCCACAATCCCTTCGACGACAACGGCATCAAGCTCTTCGCCCCCGACGGCTACAAGCTCTCCGACGAGGTCGAGAAGGAGATCGAAGGCCTGCTCGACCAGGACCTGTCCAAGAAGCTCGCTGCCTCCCGCCATCTCGGCCGCGCCAAGCGCATCGACGACGCGCAGGCCCGCTACATCGAGTTCGCCAAGCGGACGCTGCCGCGCAATCTCGACCTGGACGGTCTGCGCATCGTCATCGATTGCGCCAATGGCGCCGGCTACAAGGTCGCCCCTGCCGCGCTCTGGGAGCTCGGCGCCGAGGTGGTGACGATCGGCGACAAGCCGGACGGCTTCAACATCAACGACGCCTGCGGCTCCACCCATCCGGAGACGCTGGTGGAGAAGGTGCGCGAGATGCGCGCCGATATCGGCATCGCCCTCGACGGCGATGCCGACCGCGTCCTGATCGTCGACGAGAAGGGCCATGTGGTCGATGGCGACCAGCTCATGGCGGTGGTCGCTCAATCCTGGCTCGAGGATGGCCGGCTCGCCCAGCCCGGCATCGTCGCCACTGTCATGTCCAATCTCGGCCTCGAGCGCTTCCTCGGCGGCCTCGGCCTGCAACTCGCCCGCACGCCGGTCGGCGACCGCTACGTGCTGGAGCACATGCGCGAGCACGGCTTCAATGTCGGCGGCGAGCAGTCCGGGCACATCATCCTCTCCGACTATTCGACCACCGGCGACGGCCTTGTCGCCGCGCTGCAGGTGCTGGCCGTCGTCCTGAAGATGGGTCGGCCGGTCTCCGAGGTCTGCCACCGCTTCGAGCCGCTGCCGCAGATCCTGAAGAATGTCCGCTTCAAGGGTGGCAAGCCGCTGGAGGCGAAGAGCGTCGTCTCCGCCATCGACGATGCCAAGGTGAAGCTCGGCAATCACGGCCGCCTCGTCATCCGCCCCTCGGGCACCGAGCCGGTCATCCGCGTCATGGCTGAGGGCGACGACCGCGACCTCGTCGAGACGGTGGTCGACCAGATCGTCGAGGCGGTGACCAAGGCCGCTGCCTGACGCGGCTTCAGCGGCAGGGAAGGGGACTTTTACCCGCCGTTCACCACGTCCGTTAGGGTTAAGTGGACTTTAAGCAATCTGCGGCAGGCTCAGGGGTGTTGAACCCTCGGGCGCGCCTGGCACGGCGATGCCCTCTCCCAGGACACCGCCATGCGCCGCCTGATCAGTCTCGCTTTCGCCGCCACGGCGGCGTTCGTCGCCACCGCCGCCACCGCCGCCGACATGGCGCCGCCGCTGCTGCGTGAATCCATCCCCGCCGTGCAGCCCGTCGACAATGGCGGTTGGTACCTTCGCGGCGACGTCGGCTTGGGCACGCAGACCGCCCAGCGCTGGCAGTACAATCCGAACCCGCCGGGTGGCATCACCCAGGCGACCTACCAGCACTCGCTGTCGTCGACCATGTTCATCGGCGCCGGCATCGGCTACGCCTTCAACTCGTGGTTCCGCGTCGACGCCTCGCTGGAATATCGCTCCGGTGGCCGTTTCGTCGGCCGTGACATCCTCACCGGCCCGCAGAGCTACGAGAACGTGCTGCACTCCAACATGTCCTCGGTCGTGGCCCTCCTCAACGGCTATATCGACCTCGGCACCTGGTGGGGCATCACGCCCTATATCGGCGGCGGCGTCGGCTACGCCCATAACCGCCTCGCCCCGACCTTCGACACCGGCGTGGTCGTCGGCGTCGGTCCCTCCTCGGGCGTGATCAATGGCGGCTCCAACGGCACCTTCGCCTGGGCGCTGATGGCCGGCATGGCCTGGGACATCTCGGCCAACACCAAGGTCGAGATCGGCTATCGCTACCTCAACCTCGGCAATTTCCGCTCCGGCGCGCCGTGCCCGCTCTGCACCACCGCGGTGCAGAACTACGAGATCCGCCAGGTCACCTCGCACGATATCCGCCTCGGCCTGCGCTACGCCTTCGGCGGCTCGACCCCTGTCGCGCCGGCCCCGGTCGTCGCCCGCTACTGACCTCGCAGCACCGTTCCCCAAGTCAGCGGCGCGGGCCTCAAGCCCGCGCCGTTTTCTTTTGTGAGGCGGGGCTGGCGGGCCCCAGGCCCGCGCCGTCTCTTGTGCGCGGCGCGAAGGCCCGCGCGACGGCCCGCGTGGTTAATTCTTAACCTTAAATCCCCCTTAACCGCGGTCTGCGACAGTGCCGCCATGGTCATCCGCCCGGCAGGGCGGCGTCAGCGTTGCAGGACGTCCGATGAAGCGTAACCCCCGCCTTTCCCACCGCATCGCCGTCTTCGCCGCAGCCCTCTGCATGGCCGCGCCTGCGCTCGCTGCCGACCGCCGGGCCCCGCTTCCCGATGCGCCCCTCGCGCCGCCCGTCCTCCCCGAGGACTTCTCCTCCGGCTGGTATGTACGCGGCGACCTCATCGCCAACCTCTTCCGCTCGCCGGCCATGGCGGTCTTCGACGACACCGCCAACGCGATGGTCGAGCAGCGCGGCACCCGGGCCGGGCGCTCGCTCGGCGGGGGTCTCGGCTTCGGCTTCAAGTACAAGAGCTTCCGGCTCGACACGACGCTGGACATCCATGGCCGTGCGACCTTCTCGGGCTTCGCGCCGCCGCAGGGCAACTGGGGCTATGTCGGGCCCCTGCCGGTGCCATCGCGGCTGAACAGCTTCGGCGTCAGCGCCCAGACGCTGCTCATCAATGCCTATGCCGATCTCGGCACCTTCGGACCGCTGACGCCCTATGTCGGCGTCGGTCTCGGCACGGCGCGGCTCTCGGCCTCGAACTTCGTCTCGACGCCAGTGCCGGGTGCGGCCGCCCTCGGCGAGACGGTCTTCACGCCCGTCCTTGCCAACACGACCAAGTGGACGCTGGCCTGGGCCGCCATGGCGGGCGTGACGGTCGACGTGACGCCACAGACGAAGATCGACATCGGCTATCGCTACCTGCACATGGGTTCGCTGCGCTTCATCGACACGGTGGGCGGCAGCTACCGCACAACGGTTGCGGCGCACGAGGTGCGCGTCGGCCTGCGCTACATGTTCGGTGACGGGCTGGCCGGCCATTGAGGCGACCGACCGACGGCGCCGTGTTCTCCTTGACCTGACCCATCATTGGTCCTATCCCCATCAGCGGGACATGCCCCCCCAACGGGGTACGCCCATCTGTAAGGATGGAGACACAGATGACGACTGCACCTGCCGCGCGCCCGCGCGTGAATACCTTTTCGTCCGGCCCCTGCGCCAAGCGCCCCGGATGGTCCCTCAAAGCTCTGGCTGACGCGCCCCTCGGGCGGTCGCACCGCGCCAAGGTCGGCAAGGCGAAGCTGAAGCTCGCCATCGACCTCACCCGCGAGGTGCTGCAGGTCCCCGCCGGTTACCGGATCGGCATCGTGCCGGCCTCCGATACCGGCGCCGTCGAAATGGCCATGTGGTCGATGCTCGGTGCCCGCGGCGTCGACATGGTCTCGTGGGAGAGCTTCGGCGAGGGCTGGGTCACCGATGTGGTGAAGCAGCTGAAGCTCGCCGACGTGCGCACCATCACCGCGCCTTACGGCGAGCTGCCGAACCTCAAGAAGATCGACACCAAGAATCGCGACGTCGTCTTCACCTGGAACGGCACGACGTCCGGCGTACGCGTGCCGAATGCCGACTGGATCGCCGAGGACCGCGAGGGCCTCACCATTTGCGACGCGACCTCGGCGGCCTTTGCCCAGCGCCTCGACTGGCCGAAGCTCGATGTCGTGACCTTCTCCTGGCAGAAGGTGCTGGGCGGCGAGGCGGCCCACGGCATGCTGATCCTTTCCCCGCGCGCTGTGGAGCGGCTGGAGACCTACAAGCCGGCCTGGCCGCTGCCGAAGATCTTCCGCATGACCAAGGGCGGCAAGCTGATCGAGGGCATTTTTGAAGGGGAAACCATCAATACGCCCTCGATGCTCTGCGTCGAGGACTATATCGACGCGCTGAAATGGGCGCAGAAGGTCGGCGGCCTCGACGGCCTGGTGAAGCGCGCGGATGCCAATACCCGCGTCATCGCCAAGTTCGTCAAGGAGAACGACTGGATCGATTTCCTCGCGGTGAAACCGAAGACGCGCTCCAACACCTCGGTCTGCCTGAAGTTCACCGATCCCGCGGTCACCGCGCTCTCCGCCGATGCCCAGGCGGCCTTCGCCAAGGGCGTTGTCGCGACGCTGGAGAAGGAAGGCGCCGGCCTCGACCTCGGCCATTATCGCGATGCCCCTCCCGGCCTTCGCATCTGGTGCGGCGCGACGGTGCAGGCCCGCGATCTCAAGGCGCTGATGCCGTGGATCGCCTATGCCTTCGCCACCGAGAAGGCCAAGCTGAAGAAGGCGGCCTGAGGCTGCCGATGGACCCCTCTCCCCCTGCGGGAGAGGGTGCCCGCGTCAGCGGGCGGGTGAGGGAACTTGCCTCGCCCGCGCTGATCGCTGGCCGCATCGACCGCCGACGCTTTTCTTCCCTCACCCGGCTGCTCCGCAGCCACCCTCTCCCACATGGGGAGAGGGTCGGTTGGAGCCCGCTTCTTCACCCCGCGCCAAAAGGCGCCCCTTCTCCGCAGGAGGAGGCCGTGGAGCCCATCATGACCAAACCCCGCGTTCTCATTTCCGACGCCCTCTCGCCCGCCGCCGTCCAGATCTTCAAGGACCGGGGCATCGACGTCGATTTCCAGCCGGCGCTCGGCAAGGACAAGGAGAAGCTCGCCGCCATCATCGGCGACTATGACGGCCTTGCCATCCGCTCGGCCAGTAAGGTGACGCCGGCGATCCTCGCCAATGCCACGAAGCTGAAGGTTATCGGCCGCGCCGGCATCGGCGTCGACAATGTCGACATTCCCGCCGCGACGGCCAAGGGCATCATCGTGATGAACACGCCCTTCGGCAATTCGATCACCACGGCCGAGCATGCCATCGCCATGATGTTCTCGATCGCCCGGCAGATCCCCGACGCCGACCGCACCACCCAGGCCGGCCTGTGGGAGAAGAACAAGTATATGGGCGTCGAGCTGACCTCGAAGACGCTCGGCATCATCGGCTGCGGCAATATCGGCTCGATCGTCGCCGACCGCGCGCTCGGCCTGAAGATGAAGGTCATCGCCTTCGATCCCTACCTGTCGCCGGAGCGCGCCGTCTCCATCGGCGTGGAGAAGGTCGAGCTCGAGGACCTGCTCCGCCGCGCTGACTTCATCACCCTGCACGTGCCGATGACGGCGCAGACGAAGAACGTCCTCTCCCGCGAGGCGCTGGCGAAGACGAAGAAGGGCGTGCGCATCATCAACTGCGCCCGCGGTGGCCTCGTCGACGAGCAGGCACTGCGCGAGGCGCTGGATTCGGGCCACGTGGCGGGCGCGGCCTTCGACGTGTTCTCGGAGGAGCCGGCGACCACCAACCCGCTCTTCGGCCATCCCAACGTGATCTGCACGCCGCATCTCGGTGCCGCGACGACCGAAGCGCAGGAAAATGTGGCGCTACAGGTTGCCGAGCAGATGTCCGATTATCTCCTCTCGGGCGCCATCACCAATGCGGTGAACTTCCCGTCGATCTCTGCCGAGGATGCGCCAAAGCTTCGCCCCTTCGTGGCGCTTGCCGAGAAGCTCGGCTCCTTCCTCGGCCAACTCACGGAAGCCCCGATCAAGGGCATCCGCATCGAGTATGAAGGCAAGGTCGCCGATCTCAACGTGCGTCCGCTCACCGCCGCGGCGGTCACCGGCGTGCTGCGGCCCTTCCTGTCCGACATCAACATGGTCAATGCCGTGCCGATCGCCAACGACAAGGGCATCACGGTGGACGAGGTGAAGCGGGAAGCCCCCGGCGGCAATCTCGAGAGCCGCATCATGATCACGGTGGAGGCCGAGGACATGCCGCGCCATGCCGCCGGCACGGTGCTCGCCGACGGCAAGCCGCGCATCGTCGAGATCCGCGCCATCGCCATGGACGCCGAGTTCGCCCCGCACATGCTTTATGTCCGCAACGACGACAAGCCGGGCTTCATCGGCCGCTTCGGCTCGCTGCTGGGGGATGCCGGCGTCAACATCGCGACCTTCAATCTCGGCCGCGACAAACCCGGCGGCGACGCCATCTGCTTCGTGGCGGTGGACGAGCGCATCTCCGACGACCTGCTCGCCAGGATCCACGAGATCCCGCAGGTGAAGCGGGCGCGTCGTCTCGCGTTCTGATGGCCCCAAGGCGGAGCGCGACGGCGTGAGGTAAACTCGCCCCGTCGCGATTCGTCGAAAGCCCGAGCCCATGTATCTCGTCGCCCGCCTGTCCTTCGGTTTCGCCGTCGGCGTTATGGCGGTCGTCCTGGCGCTCCAGGGCGCCGTCTGGCTCTTCGGCCTGCTTGGCCTCGCACCGGTCCAGCTTTTCCCGATGCGCGCGCCGCTGCCGGCGAGCCTGCCAGGCCTCACCCAGCCAGCCCTGATCGGCGGGCTCTGGGGCCTTGCCTTCATCCTCATCTGGGATCGCTGGGGCCGCGACGGCGTGGTGAAGGGCGCCGGGTTCGGCCTGCTCTTCGGCCTCGTCGGCCCCGGGCTCGTGCTCTGGGTCGTCTGGCCGGCGCTGCAGGGCGCGGCGCTCTTCGAGGGTGGTAATGCCGGCCGCATCGCCGCCGGCGCTGCCCTCGCTGTCGCCTTCGGCATCGGTCTCGCCTGGATCGGCCAGGTGCTCAACGGCTATATGCGCTACGCCGTGCGCTGAGGGGCTCAGTCGCCCTCGGGCCCGGGTGACGTGTCGGCTTTATGGATGCCGCCGCGCGGCCGCGGAAGGCCTCGACAGCCGTCGCGGGCGCCTTAGCGCTTGCCGCTCTCGGCGATGGCTATGCCGCCGAGCACGAGGCTCAGGGCAACCGCGTGATACCAGGCGAAGACCTCGCCGAGGATCAGCGGGCCGAGGATCGCCGACCATACCGGGACCAGATTGACCCACAGGCCGGCCCGGCCCGGGCCGATGAGCTCCACGCCGCGCATGAAGAAGAGCTGGGCGACGAAGCCGGGAAGCACGGCCACGTAGAGGATGATGAGCCATCCCCGCAGGTCAGGCCATTGCGCCGTGCTATGGGCGATCTCGATGCCGACAAGCGGCAGGGAGGAGATCAGCGCCACGATGGCGAGGCCGAGAAAGAAGGGGCGGGGGGAGATGGGCGGTCGCTCGCGCAAGGCCACGGTATAGGCGGCATAGCCGAGGCAGGCGATGAGCATCAGAAGGTCGCCGAGATTGAAGCCGAGGCCGGTGAGGACGGCGAGATCTCCGCGCGCCGCCAGCAAGGCGACACCCGCGATGGTGACGACGATACCGATGGCCTGCAATCCCGTCACCGGCGTGCGGTAGGCGAGATAGGCGCCGGCCAGGACCATCACCGGGATCGAGCCCTGGATGATGCCGATGTTCACGGCCGTGGTGTAGACGGCAGAGATATAGAAGAGGGCGTTGAAGCCGGTGAAGCCGACGACGCCCATCACCGCCAGCCATTTCCAATGGGCGCGGATCACCGGCCATTCCGTCCGGAAAGCGGCACCGGCAAGGGCGATCATCAGGGTCAGCGTCCCCACCCAGCGCAATGTGGTGAGCACCATCGGCGAGACATGGCCGATGGCGAGACGGCTCGCGATGGCGTTGCCGGCCCAGATCAAGGTGGTGGCGGCGAGAATGAGATAGGGACGATCGTAAAGGCGCATGCGCTCGCCGGAATCCGAGGGATGGGCACTATACCGGTCGTGGCGGAGTGGGGCAGGGGGCAGGCCGCAGGGAAGCAATGTCCCCGCTGACGCCTGTCTTTTCATCGGTTAACGCGAGTCATCCGTACATTGCGACAAATTCCCGAGCGCGGGGATAAGCCTCTGATTGGAAACATTTTTTATATTCATCCAGCTGTCAAGGAGAGGTCATAGAAGTATCGCCCGACGGCCCTATCGATGGGGCTGCATTCCCCGTCCCGCCGGCGTTCCGGTGTGTGGGCGGGGGCCCTCTAAGGACAGGAGCATCCTGTGAAACTCTCTCTCGTTCTTTCCGCTGCGGTGGTCGCCCTTGGCGCCGTCGCCGCGCTGCCCGGCTCCGCCGAGGCTCGCGACCGCATCCAGGCCACCGGTTCCTCCACCGTGTTCCCCTTCACGACTGCGGTGGCCGAACGCTTCGGCCAGCGTTCCGGCAAGGCCCCGATCGTGGAATCGACCGGCACGGGCGGCGGCATGCGCCTCTTCTGTGGCGGCGTCGGCGTCAACACCCCGGACGTGGCCAATGCCTCGCGCCGCATCACCGCCTCCGAGTTCGACACCTGCAAGAAGAACGGCGTCACGCCGATCGAGATCGTCGTCGGCTTCGACGGCATCGTCTTCGCCAACTCGAAGCAGGGCCCGGCTCTCCAGCTGACGCTCGACCAGATCTTCCTGGCGCTCGCCGCCAAGGTTCCGAACGCCCAGGGCCAGATGGTCGATAATCCGAACCGCAACTGGTCGGACATCGCCCCCAACCTGCCGAACGCCAGGATCGAGGTCCTCGGCCCGCCGCCGACCTCGGGCACCCGCGACGCCTTCAACGAGCTGGCGATGCTCGAGGGCTGCAAGGCCGTCCAGCGCCGCGCCAACGTGCAGATCGACAACCGCGCCTGCCAGCAGCTGCGCGCCGACGGCGCCTTCATCGAGGCTGGTGAGAACGACAACATCATCGTGCAGCGCCTCGCTGCCAATCCCTCGGCCTTCGGCGTGTTCGGCTACTCCTTCCTCGAGGAGAACCGCGACAAGATCCAGGGCGCCCGCATCAACGGCGTCGAGGACACCGTCGACAACATTTCCTCCGGCAAGTACCCGCTGTCGCGCTCGCTCTACGTCTACGTGAAGAAGGAGCACATTGGCGTCGTCCCGGGCCTGCAGGAGTTCATCAACGAGTACGTCTCCGACCAGGCGATGGGCGACGACGGCTATCTCGAGAAGAAGGGCCTCGTGCCGCTGCCGGCCGACCGTCGCGAAGCGGTCGCCCGCGCGGCCCGCGCTGCCACCGGCCTGGCCGGTCTCTGATCTCCAGACGCATCGGGAGGCCCGGGTCACCGGGCCTCCTGCTTCCAATGCCCGGCTTCCGCCGGGTCCAGTCAAGACGGGCGGTTTTCCGATGTTCCTGACCCTGTTCGGCCTTCTGGTGGCGGTCGCCGTCGCCAGCTTCGTCATCGGCAGGAGCCGGTCCGTCTCGCTTGCCGGCAACAACTACGCCGCCATGCACTCCCTGCCGGGCTATCACGGTTCCTGGCTGGCGCTGACCACGGTCGGCATTCCCCTGCTCATCCTCATCGTCTGGTCGATCGCCGCCCCCAACGTGCTGCGCCAGATGCTGATCGGCCAGTTCGGCGCACAGCTCGGCGCCTCCAGCGCCGCCCAGCTCGACGGTTTCTGGCGCGACATCCAGGCGCTGGCCTTCGGTGGGACGCCCGGCATCCGTGACGCTGTGCGCACCGAGGCCGCCGGTGTCCTCGCGTCCCGCCAGTGGGTCTCCACCGGCCTGATGATCGCCGCGATGGCGGCCGCCGGCATCGGCGGCTTCATGTACGGTTTCGGCGCTATCGCCCCTGCCTTCCGGGCCCGCCACCGGGTGGAGGCGGCTGTGAAGGTGTTCCTCGCGGTCTCCGCCACCATCGCCATCCTCACGACCATCGGCATCGTGGTGTCGCTGATCACGGAATCGATGCGGTTCTTCTCGCTGGTCAGCCCGATCGACTTCCTCTTCGGCCTCACCTGGACGCCGCAGCAGATGGCCTTCCGCGCCGACCAGGTCGGTGGCACTGCGGCCTTCGGCTTCATCCCGCTGCTCACCGGCACGCTGCTCATCACCTTCATCGCGATGATCGTGGCCGCGCCGCTCGGCATCATGGCGGCGGTGTACCTGTCGGACTATGCGACGCCGCAGGTGCGCGCCGTCGGCAAGCCGGTGCTGGAGATCCTCGCGGGCATCCCGACGGTCGTCTACGGCTTCTTCGCCGCCCTGACGGTCGCTCCCTTCATCCGCAACACCGGACATGCCCTCGGCCTCGAGGTCGCTTCCGAGAGCGCCCTCGCCGCAGGTGTGGTGATGGGCATCATGATCGTGCCCTTCGTTTCCTCGCTCTCCGACGACGTGATCAACGCGGTGCCCCAGTCGCTGCGGGATGGTTCGGCCGGTCTTGGCGCCACCAAGTCGGAGACGATCCGCAAGGTGGTGCTGCCGGCGGCGCTGCCCGGCATCGTCTCGGCCCTCGTGCTCGCGGTGTCGCGGGCCATGGGCGAGACCATGATCGTCGTCATGGCCGCCGGTCTGGCCGCCAATCTCACGCTGAACCCGCTGGAAGCGGTGACCACCGTGACCGTGCAGATCGGCACGCTGCTCACCGGTGACCAGGAGTTCGACAGCCCCAAGACGCTCGCCGCCTTCGGCCTCGGCCTGGTGCTCTTCGTCGTGACCCTCTCGCTCAACCTCGTCGCGCTGCGCGTCGTCAACAAGTATCGGGAACAGTATGACTGACGTCTCGCTGCCCAGGATCGCCACCGATCTGCACACCAATGACGAGGCCAAGGGTCGCCTCAAGGCGCGCTACCGTTCGGAGTTCATCTTCCAGGCTCTCGGCCTCGGCGCCCTCCTGGTGGCCGCCGGCTTCCTGGTGATCTTCCTGTCGACGATCATCACGCAGGCGATCCCCGCCTTCACACAGAACTATGTGAAGCTCACCGTCGAGCTGAAGCCGGAGACGTTCAACCCGCAGAATGCCAGCGGCGCCGACCTCACCAAGGCGATCGATGCCGCCAACTACGACGGGATCACCGCTGCGGCCCTGCGCGCCTACTTCCCCGGCGCGACGGATCGCACGGCCCGCCGCGCGCTCGGCAACATCCTGTCTTCCGGCGCGCCCACCGCGATGCGCCGCCAGGTGGTTGCCAATCCCGCCTGGATCGGCACGACGCAGAGCTTCTACCTGCCGCTCGACGACAATGCCGACCTGTTCCTGAAGGGCCTGCTGGCGCCGACCGACATCACCCAGGGTCAGGGCAACCTGACCGTCTCGGGCACGTCCGGCCAGGTTCAGCTGACGACCAGCTCGGCCAATTTCCAGCCGCTGCTCGCGGCGATCAAGGCGCAGCTCATCACCACCCGCGACACGCTGCAGCGTGACCTCGCAGGCCGCGAGCGCGTCGCCGCCGGCCTCGAGCGCGACATCGCGGCCCTCACCCGCAGCTTCGAGGCCGCCCCCGCGGCCGATCGGGAGCGCCTGCAGGGTCGGGTCGAGAACGAGCGCCGCCAGCTCGCCTCCAACCAGAACGACATCAACCAGATGCGCCAGCGGCTCGAACAGCTCGGCCAGCGCATTGCGTCGGCCGATACCTCCGAGACGCTCGACAACACGGTTGCCAGCTACTTCGTGAAGATCAACGGCGGCATCATCAAGTTGGCGCAGATCCAGGCCTCCAGCGCGACCGGCGAGGTTCTGGTGGCGCCGACCTCCGCCGCTGCTGCTCCCGCGGGAGCCTGGGAGATCGTCCGCATCGCGCAGGCCGAGACCAATCGCCGGCTGCCGGATCGCGAGATCGCCTTCCTCATGGGCCTGAAGGAGCGCGGTGCCGTGGAGCAGCGGATCTCCCGCGAGTTCTTCTTCGGCGGCGCCTCCCGCGAGGCCGAACTCGCCGGTGTCTGGGTCGCCATCGTCGGCTCGTTCCTGACGCTGCTGATCACGCTCGGCCTGTCATTCCCGGTCGGCGTCGCAGCGGCCGTGTACCTTGAAGAGTTCGCGCCGAAGAACCGCATCACCGAGATCATCGAGGTGAACATCAACAACCTCGCGGCGGTGCCCTCGATCATCTACGGCCTGCTCGGTCTCGCGGTGTTCCTGAACGTCTTCGGAATGCCGCGCTCGGCGCCGGTCGTCGGCGGCTTCGTCCTCGCCCTGATGACGCTGCCGATCATCATCATCGCCTCGCGTGCGGCCATCCGCGCCGTGCCGCCCTCGGTGAAGGAGGCCGCGCTCGGCGTCGGTGCATCGCACCAGCAGGCGGTGTTCCACCACGTGCTGCCGCTCGCCATGCCTGGTATCCTCACCGGCACCATTCTCGGCATGGCGCACGCGCTTGGCGAGACCGCGCCGCTGCTGATGATCGGCATGGTCGCCTTCGTCGTCGACTCGCCGAGCAGCATCACCGACGCGGCGACGCTGCTGCCGGTCCAGATCTTCATGTGGGCCGACTTCCCCGAGCAGGCCTTCCAGAGCAAGACGGCAGCCGCCATCGTGGTGCTGCTCGTCTTCCTCATCCTCATGAACGCGGTCGCCGTGTTCCTGCGCAAGAAGTTCGAGCGCCGCTGGTGATCCGCCGGTGCCTCAGGTCAAGGATGTTCCGATGAACTCGCTTCCCACCTTCCAGACGACGGCGACCCAGTCCACGGCTCCCGTCGCCGCTGCTCGGCCCAAGATCACCGGGCGCAACGTCAACGTCTTCTATGGCGAGAAGCACGCCATCAAGGACGTGAACGTCGATATCCCCGAGCGCTCGGTCATGGCCTTCATCGGCCCGTCGGGCTGCGGCAAGTCGACCTTCCTGCGCTGCATCAACCGGATGAACGACACGATCTCGATCTGCCGGGTCACCGGCAACATCAACATTGACGAGCAGGACATCTACGACCGCGACCTCGACGTGGTGCAGCTGCGCGCGCGGGTCGGCATGGTGTTCCAGAAGCCGAACCCGTTCCCGAAGTCGATCTACGAGAACGTCGCCTACGGCCCGCGCATCCACGGCCTCGTCAAGAGCAAGACCGACCTCGACGAGATCGTCGAGACCTCGCTGAAGAAGGCGAGCCTGTGGAACGAGGTGAAGGACCGCCTGCAGGAATCCGGCACCGGCCTGTCGGGTGGCCAGCAGCAGCGCCTCTGCATCGCCCGAGCCATCGCCGTCTCGCCTGAGGTGATCCTGATGGACGAGCCCTGCTCGGCCCTCGACCCGATCGCCACGGCCAAGATCGAGGAGCTGATCGACGAGCTGAAGCAGAACTTCACCATCGTCATCGTCACCCACTCGATGCAGCAGGCAGCCCGCGTGTCGCAGCGCACCGCCTTCTTCCACCTCGGCATCCTCGTCGAGGAGGGCGCGACCGACCAGATCTTCACCAATCCGTCCGACACCCGTACCCGCGACTACATCACCGGCCGCTTCGGCTGATCGACGACCGGGAGCCGCCGCGGTTCAGCCCCGCGGCGGCCCCATTCCGGCGTCCTCATGCGGTGTCCTGACACCCGGAGGATCGCCATGACCCGCCCCATTGCCGCTTCTGCCGCGCCTCTCGCCGTGCTGGTGCTCGCCTCCGCGGCGGCGCTCCCGGTCCTTGCGGCCGACATTCCCGTCAACGCCCGGCCTGACGCCGTCACCGTCTTTCCCGACGGGGCGAGCGTCACCCGTCGCCTCACCGTGACCGTACCGGCCGGTGAGCATGTGCTCGTCATCGACGACCTGCCGCTCACCGCCGATCCCGGCTCCATCCGCGTGCAGGGCGCCGGCTCCGGCAGCCTTGCCATCAATGCGGTCGATGCCCGCCAGCCGCGCCCGACCGAGCGGCGCGACCCCGTTCTGGTCCAGCGGCTGGAGACGCTGAAGGATGAGCGCCAGGCGCTCGACGATCGTATCGCCGCGGAGCGCGTCAGGAAGCGCGCTGCCGAGGCTCTCGTCGCGCCGGGCACGCTTGCCGGCGGTGAGCGCGGCCTTGTCATCGCCGAGGCGCGACAGGCGCTTGCCGCCGCACATGAGGAGACGATCGCCGCCGACCGTGCCATCCGTCAGGCCGAGCAGGCCCAGCGCGGGCTCGACCGCACCATTGCCGAGATCGAGGCGCAGCTGCGCGCCCAGCCGCCGCGGCGGCTCGAGGCGCGCATCGCCGTCGAGGCCGGCCAGCCCTTCCGCGGCGAGCTGACGCTGACCTATGCGGTGCGCCAGGCGCGCTGGTCGCCCGTCTATGACGCCCGGCTGGTGACGACCTCTGCCAAGCCGCAGCTTGAGCTCGTCCGCCGCGCCGAGATCCGCCAGCAGACGGGCGAGGACTGGTCGGATGTGGCGCTCACGGTCTCCACGGCGCGGGTCGCCCGTGGTGGAGCAGCGCCCGTGCTCCAGCCTCTGGTCCTGCGGTTCCACGACCCTGAGGCGGCGCGAGACCGTGCGGCCGCCTCCGGCGCGCCGCGCCCGCTCGCCATGCCGGCGCCGGCGTCTCCGGCGCGTGAGCAGGCGGATGCCTCCATCATCGGCCGGGCCGCCGAAACGGAGGCGGTCGCGGAGGTCGGCGCCTTCCAGGCGAGCTTCGTCGTGCCCGGTCGTGCGCAGATCGCCTCGGGGGAGGGGGCCCGCACGCTCCGCATCGCCTCCTCGACGCTCGAGCCGGACCTTGTCTCGCGCGTCGTGCCGAGCCTCGATATCACCGCCTTCCTGGAGGCGCGCTTCCGCCATGGCGACGACGTGCCGCTCATGGCCGGGCCGGTGAGCCTCTATCGGGACGGCATTTTCGCTGGGCGCGGCCAGATCGCCGCCGCCACCCGTGAGGACGAGGTGAAGCTCGGCTTCGGCCCCGACGACCTTCTGCGCGTCGATCATCAGGTCGTGCGGCGGACCGACGGCTCCTCCGGAATCATCTCCACCTCGCGCACCGAGGAGCGCGAGTTCCGCTTCGTCCTGCGCAATGGCGCGCAGGTCGCCCGGCGCGTGGTGGTCGAGGACCGGATGCCGGTGCCGGAGCAGCAGGAGATCACTGTCGAGACGCTCGCCGGCATGACCGCGCCAACCCAGCGCGAGCCGGACGGCCGGCGGGGAATCGTCGCCTGGAGCCTCGACATCACCCCCGGCGCCAGCCGCGACATCCGCCACGGCTGGCGCATCCGCTGGCCGGCGGACAAGCGGATGCAGTAGGTGCAGGGGCGCTCGTGAGCCAGGCTGACGATCCTTGTCCCCCCGTCTGAGGCGGGGTGTCAGGGCTGCCGGCTCAACACTTGCCACCCTCGCGGCGATCCATTATCCGCACAGTGCAAGGGCCCCGGCAGGACGCGAGGACGCGTCGCCGGGGTTTTCCCTTGCCGTGGAGGATATGAACCATGGCGAACGTGGTTGTCGTCGGCTCGCAGTGGGGCGACGAGGGCAAGGGCAAGATCGTCGACTGGCTGTCGAGCCAGGCTGACGTGGTGGTCAGGTTCCAGGGCGGGCACAATGCCGGCCACACGCTGGTCATCGACGGCGTCACCTACAAGCTGTCGCTGCTGCCCTCGGGCATCGTGCGCCCCGGCAAGCTTTCGGTGGTCGGCAACGGCGTCGTTATCGACCCCCATGCCCTGATCGCCGAGATCGAGCGCGTGTCGGCGCAGGGCGTGTCGATCACGCCGGAGACGCTGCGCATTGCCGAGAACGCCTGCCTCATCCTGTCGTTGCATCGCGAGCTGGACCAGCAGCGCGAGTCGGCCAATTCCGGCACCAAGATCGGCACGACCGGCCGAGGCATCGGCCCGGCCTATGAGGACAAGGTCGGCCGTCGCGCCATCCGCATGACGGACCTGACGGATCTCGGCACGCTCATGCCGAAGATCGAGCGACTGCTCGCCCATCACAATGCGCTGCGCCGTGGCCTCAATCTCGCGGAGATCGAGCCGCAGGCGATCTATGACGAGCTCGCTGCGGTGGCGCCGAAGGTGCTGCCCTATGTCACCACGGTGTTCGACCTGCTCGACGAGCAGCGCCGCGCCGGCAAGCGCATCCTTTTCGAGGGCGCCCAGGGCACGTTGCTCGACATCGACCACGGCACCTATCCGTTCGTCACCTCGTCCAACACCGTGTCTGGCCAGGCGGCGATCGGCTCGGGCATGGGGCCGAGCGCCATCAATTATGTGCTGGGCATCACCAAGGCCTACACGACGCGCGTCGGCGGCGGCCCGTTCCCCACTGAACTGGAAGACGAGAACGGCCAGATCATGGGCGATCGCGGCCGCGAGTTCGGCACGGTCACCGGCCGGCGGCGGCGCTGTGGCTGGTTCGACGCCGTGCTGGTGCGCCAGGCAGTGAAGACCAACGGCATCGACGGCATCGCCCTGACGAAGCTCGACATTCTTGATGTCTTCAAGGAGATCAAGGTCTGCGTCGCCTATGAACTCGACGGCAAGCAGATCGACATCTTCCCCGCGAACCAGGACGCGCAGCAGCGCATCAAGCCGATCTACGAGACCATCGAAGGGTGGGATTCCACCACGATGGGCGCCCGGTCCTGGGGCGAGTTGCCCGCACAGGCGATCAAGTATGTCCGGCGAATCGAGGAATTGATCGGCTGTCCCGTCGCGCTACTATCGACAAGCCCTGAACGGGACGACACGATTCTGGTCCGCAACCCCTTCGAGTAAGAGTTCGGGGGCAAGAAGCGAGTTTCGATGGCCGATTACACGCCGCTCATCTCCCGCGCCGTCGGGGCTCTGGCGGAGAACACAGGGGAAGCCCGCCGGGCGGTCTATGAGCGCGCGCGCGCCGCGCTGCTCGCACAGCTGCGCGGTATGAACCCGCCATTGCCGGAAGAACACATCACGCGCGAGCGCATGTCGCTCGAGGACGCGATCCGCAAGGTTGAGGCGGACAATGCCGGCGACAGCCTCGATGCGATGCTGGAGCGGGAATTCGCCTCCCTCGGCATTGCCGCGCAGAAACCCGCGCCGATTTCCATCGCCGGTGCCCGCACCGTCAGCGATGCCGCCCACGACGCGCAGACGCTGGGTGATGCCACGGCGCAGGCGCGCCGTTCCGCCCGCGACCAGCTGACGGCTCCGGAGCCCCAGGCCGACGCTGAGCGGATTGAGCCGTCGGTCGGCCGCGCCACGCCGTTCACCGACGCCAACGATGCTGCGAGCGGCCCGATCCGCCCGCGCGTCGCGGTTCTCGGCGAGGAGGCGGAGGAGGCGCCGCGCAAGGGCAAGGGCGGCCTCATCGCCATCGTGCTGGTGCTGATCCTGCTCGGCGGTGCCGGCGGGCTCGGCTGGTATGTGGCGAACACCTATCCCGACCGGATGCCCTTCTCCACGGCCCGCGCGCCCAACCCGCCGGCGACGCCAGCACCGGCCCCCGCCGCCCGCGCTCCCGACGCCGACCGGCCGAAATCGACCGACCGCGTCGGCGGCGACCCTGCGCCAGTCCCGGCAGCCCAGGCGCCTGCCGCGCCCGCGCCTGCGCCCGCTGCATCGGCGCCGACACCGCGCCTTATCGTTCCCGTCGATCCGCCCGCCGCGGCCCTGCCGCCGGCCAACGAGGGCGCGTCTGACCCGCAGGCCGCGTCCAACGAGCCGCCGCCACCCGCCCCGGTGCCGGCTTCCCCGGCTCCTGCCGCGCCGCCGGTCGCCGCGGCGCCCGCGCCGGCTCCTGCCGCCCCGGCTCCCGCACCCGCGGCGCCCGCCGCTGCGGCTCCGGCTCCCGCCGCGCCTCCGGCCGTTGCGGGCCAGGCGGCCCGCGCCGCCCTCTTCGAGGAGACGCCGGGCAATGCGGCGGGCACGCTGATGCAGGGTACCGTCGTCTGGCGCACCCAGACGGTGAGCGTTGGCCCCGGCCAGCCGCCTGACCTCGCCCTGCTTGGCGAGGTGACGATCCCCGAGCGGCGCATGACGGTGACCATCACGATCCGCCGCAACCTCGACCAGACGCTTCCGGCGAGCCACACGATCGAGATCCTCTATGCTCTGCCGCGCGACTTCCAGTTCGGCGGCGTCGCGGAGGTTCCCGGCGTGCTGATGAAGGTCTCGGAACAGGCGCGCGGCGTGCCGCTGGTCGGCCAGGCGGTGCGCGTCACCAACGGCTTCTTCTTCGTCGGCCTTTCCGGGTTCGACATGGACCGCAACAACAACCTCCAGGCGCTGCGCACCCGGCCGTTCTTCGATATCCCCCTGCGCTACGATGCCGGCCGCCGCGCCATTCTCACGGTGGAAAAGGGCGCCAGCGGCGACCGCGCTTTCGAGGAGGCGTTGCAGGCCTGGGGCCAGTGAGCCCCGGCTTCATCCACGACGGGACATGAAAAAAGGGAGGCCTCGCGGCCTCCCTTTTGTTTGTGTCGCGACCCTTGCGTGCCGCGGGTTGTTCAGTGCGCCGGCAGGGCCGCGGCCTGGGCCGCCGGGCGCTCGATCTCGCGGATCGACTTCACCACGGCGTCCTGCACCTTTTCGAAGGCGCGGACCTCGATCTGGCGGACACGCTCGCGCGAGACGCCGAAGCGTTCCGCCAGCTCCTCCAGGGTGATCGGATCGTCCTTGAGGCGGCGCTCCTCGAAGATGATGCGCTCGCGCTCGTTGAGGACGCCGAGCGCCTTGGTAAGGGCGGCACGACGGTTGTCCGTCTCCTCCTCGCGGGCGAGCACGGCCTCCTGGCTGTCGGAATCATCCGCCAGCCAGTCCTGCCACTCGCCATCGCCGTCCTCGCGGAGCGGCGCGTTGAGCGAAGCGTCACCGCCGAGGCGGCGGTTCATGTCGATGACATCCTGCTCCTCGACGCCGAGCTTGGTGGCGATCACCTTGACCTGGTCGGGACGCAGGTCGCCCTCGTCCAGCGCCGAGATCGAGCTCTTCGCCTTGCGCAGGTTGAAGAACAGCTTCTTCTGGTTCGCGGTGGTGCCCATCTTCACGAGCGACCACGAGCGCAGGATGTATTCCTGGATCGAGGCCTTGATCCACCACATCGCATAGGTGGCGAGGCGGAAGCCCTTGTCGGGCTCGAACCGCTTGACCGCCTGCATGAGGCCGACATTGCCCTCGGAAACCACCTCGCCGATCGGCAGGCCGTAGCCGCGATAGCCCATGGCGATCTTCGCCACGAGACGGAGGTGGGAGGTCACGAGACGGTGGGCCGCCGCGCTGTCGCCGTGCTCGCGCCAGCGCTTGGCGAGCATGTACTCCTCCTGCGGCTGCAGCATCGGGAACTTGCGGATCTCATCGAGATAGCGCGACAGCCCGGCTTCGGCCGAGAGGATCGGAAGGGATGCAGCATGAGCCATAGGGCGCTCCTTGTCTTTGGCTCCCGGACCATCCGGCGAGCCCCGAGCCACCCACCCCAAAAGCCTGGGTGGCCCGCTGGTCATTGGGCATCTACGCCCGCCGACCTTTCGGGATCATGTCGGGCAATCATGGCAGAACATTGACATATGCCCGCGAGAGGGGAAGGTTCGCCCGGGTGACCTTGCATCGATGCAAGGTGCGCGGCGATCACCTCAGTCCTTAGTCAACTACGAACCGGCGCGTCGTGTCGTTACACGTTGCCGTGACGGCGCCGTGATGGGGCGCCCCCGTCGGGGACGTGAACAGGGCGCGGCGCCCCAGGTTCCGTGGTGCGCTCAACGGTCGCGCAGGGCCTCGGCGAGGCGGGCGAGATCGGCGGGCAGGGGGCTCTCGAAGCGCATGGTTTGGCCCGTCACCGGGTGCTCGAAGCCGAGAACGGCCGCGTGGAGCGCCTGGCGGCGGAGGGCGTCGAGGGCCTCGCGGGCGGGCGCGGGGAGCTTGGCCGCCTTGGTGCGGAAGCCGCTGCCATAGGTCTCGTCGCCGAGCAGCGGGTGCCCGACATGCGCCATGTGGACGCGGATCTGGTGGGTTCGTCCGGTCTCGAGGCGGCAGGTGACGCGGCTCGCGAGCCCGCCCGCGAGGGGCTCCTCGACGCTCACATGCGTCACCGCGTCGCGTCCGGAGGGGCGGACGGCGATCTTCTCGCGCGCGCGAGGGTCGCGGTCGAGGGCAGCGTCGATGGTGAAGCTAGCGCGCGAAGGCACCCCCCAGGCGAAGGCGATATAGGCGCGCTCCAGCGGGCCGGTGCGGCCGTGATCGGCGAATTGCGCGCTCAAGCCCGCATGGGCGCGATCGGTCTTCGCCACCACCAGCAGCCCGCTGGTGTCCTTGTCGAGGCGGTGGACGATGCCCGGCCGGCGCACCCCGCCAATGCCGGAGAGACTGTCGCCGCAATGGGCGATGAGGGCGTTGACGAGCGTCCCCGTCCAGTTGCCGGCTGCCGGATGGACGACGAGGCCCGCCGGCTTGTCGATGACGATGAGCGCCTCGTCCTCGTGGACGATGGCGAGAGGGATGTCCTCGCCCTGCGGCGTCGGGTCCTCCGGCTCCGGCACGGTCAGGGCCACGACGTCGCCCGCATTGACCCTGTGGGCGGCATCGGTCATGGTCCGCCCGCCGATGCTGACCTGTCCGGCTTCGATCAGCGCCTTGAGGCGCGAGCGCGACAGGTCCGGCAGGCGGCGCGCCAAGAGACGGTCCAGCCGTTCGCGCGGCGTGTCGGCCACCACTTGGACATTGTCCATCTGGACGCCGTCCATCCGGATGCCTTCCGGTTCTTCGTCGGCCGTGCGCGTCACGCCGCCCCTCCTCGCCTCGCCGCAAGACCCATGAGCCAGACCCAGCCGACCCCCGCCCAGACCGAGACGGACGCCGCCGATCCCGCCAGCGAGGCGGTGGTGGCGCGCATGCGCCGCATCTCGGTGATCTCGTTCCTCGTCATGATCCTCGGCGTCGGCAGCGTGCTGGCGGTCATCGTCTACCGGCTGATGACGGTGCCGGGGCCGGGAACGGTGGTCTCCGGCGCCATTCCCGCCGAGCCCGGCCGCCTCGTCTCGGCGGTCAGCGCCGAGAACCGGCTGACCGTCACCTATCAGGCGGAGAGCGGCGCCACCATCGTCATCTATGACCTCAAGACGCTGAAGGAAAGCCACCGCATCCGCGTCGGAGGCCCGCAGGTGCCGCGGCCCTGAACGGGCGCCGGCAGCGTCCCGCTCCGGCCAGAGGCGGCGTCCCACAGGGTTCCCCAGTTTCTTGCGAGAGCCCAGCGAGGCCCGCTTGACCCGCCGGGGCCTTTGCGCCTATGAAGCGCCCTCCGCCGCTTGAGGCGGTCCGCTCCCTTCGTCTAGCGGTCTAGGACGTCGCCCTCTCACGGCGAAAACAGGGGTTCGAGTCCCCTAGGGAGCGCCAGCTTTTCCGCACATCGTCAGGCTCGCCAAGGCGCCTTCACGGGCCGCTACGCAGCCTTGCGCGGGACTGGAGGCGCAGGCCGAAAATCGCCATGAGCATCGAGAACCAGAGCGCGCCGGTGGTCGCCAGCAAGGTGCTCTCGAGACAGGCGACCAGCAGGCCGAAGACCCAGATCCGCGTGAACAGTTCCGTCAGCCGGGGCTTGACTTATGGGATCGATGAGAACAAAATAAGAACATATCAACCGGGAGGTCGATCATGGCAGGGCAGGCGGCGGTGACGACGGGTGCGGATCTGGTGGATGAGGAGGTCGAGGCCGTGCTGGCGGAGTTCGACGGCGACGTGCGCCGGGCGATCCGAGCGCTGCTCGACGATCTCGCGGCGCTGGCGGAGGACCGGGCCGAGGGACGCAATTTCCTGAGGGCCTATGGCCATCTGGAGCTGGTGAAGCTGCCCTGAGCGGGGGGCGGCTCACGGCGCCGGCCGGGCTCGCGGGCCGGCGGTCAGCGGTGGCCGTTGCCGGGAATGACGGGCTGGTTGCAGTGGCGGTGCCCCGCCTCGATGCAGGCCATGGTGCGGGAGGTCGCCCGCAGCTCGATCATCACATAGTAGGTGGCGAGGCCGAGGAGGGTGACGACGGCGGCTGCGGCAAGGTTCTGGCGAGCGCGGACACGCTCGTCCCAGGCGTTGAACCCGGGCTTTTCCGGTTCCTGCCGCCGGTGTTCGAGGGTCCAGGTCGGGGCCCTGCGGAAGAGGGCCGGCCTGTCATCCCTGTGGTCGTCATCGCGCGTCATCGGCCCCTGTCTCCTGTCGACGGGAAACGGCGAGGGCGATCGGCCGATACCGGTCGATCAAGGGGAGCATAACCTGTTTCGCCCGCCGGGGCGAAGAGCCCCAACTGGCCGATGGGGGATGCGCTGAACGCAATGTCGTGATGGGCGATGCCGCCCGGCCTGCCCGATCGGCGTGGGGCAAGTTGGCTTCGCGACCACGATCCAGACCCGTCGACGCCTCGCTGACGTTGCGTCCCCAAGGGCTCCTTCTGGGGATGACGCCGCCGCAAGGGCATGACCGGACTGGCGATGCCAGCCGCGCCATGGCATCACACTGACCCCACCTGGGCATTCCGCCGGTGCGGCAGGGCACCGGACCGGAGGCGCCCGTCCTGCATGGCGGCGAGGCCGCTGCTGACCCGGAGGCCTGCCATCTCCCCCGTCCGCCGCCGCCTCACCTTCCTCCTGACCGGCTATGAGCCGCTGCCGCCGGCGGCGCACCACCATCGCTTCGCGCGCGAGATCAGGCGTTTCGAGGCGACCTGGTCGTTGAAGGCGACGGTCGGCGGCCTCACTGAGATCCCCGACAGGCCGGTCGCGACCTGGCCGGTGGCGCTGGAAGGTCCGGACTTCGGCGTCGAGACCGAGGTCCGGCTGCTGCGCTGGGACGACATCGTCGCCGAGGACATGGAGATGCCGCTCTGGCAGCGGCTGCCGCGCTATCTCCTTGCCGCCGGTGACATCCTCGTCACGGGCACCTTCGCCCGCTATGTCGCCGCCTATTGGCGCTACGGCCTCTTCGCCGCCTACCCGCTGGTCCTGCTGGTCCTGTTCGGCCTTGTCGGCATCCTCGCGAGCCTGGTGCCGGGGCTGCTCGGCTTCGGGGCGCCCTGGCCGGTCCGCCTGGCGCTTGGCCTCGCCACCTTCCTCGGCCTCACCATGTTCGCCGGGCCGCGAATGCACCTCACCTACATGCTCGCCGACTGGATCTTCGCCCGCGACATGATGCGCCAGCGGCGGCCCGGCATCGATGCCCGCGCCGAGGCCTTCGCCCGCGAGATCGCCGCCGGGCTCGCCGATCCCGGCTTCGACGAGGTCGTCATCGTCGCCCACAGCCTGGGCGCCGCCTGGATGGCCGATGCCGTGGCGCGGGCGCTTTCCGCCGATCCCACCCTCGTGTCGACCGGCCGCCCGCTCGGTCTCGTCGGCGCCGGATCCTCCACCCTGAAGATCGCCCTTCACCCGGCCGCCGGCTGGCTCCGTGCGGCGGTGCAGCGGGTGGCCGATGCGCCGGGCATCACCTGGGCCGAGTATGACAGCCATGTCGACTTCATCTGCTTCTACAAGAACGACACGCCGACCGCCCTTGGCCTCACCGTCGCCCATCCGCCGCTGCGGCGCTCCATCCGCCTGTCGCGCATGCTGGCGCCGGCCACCTGGCGACGCTTCCGCGGCAATCTGCTGCGCATCCACCGCCAATACGTGATGGGCAATGAGCAGCGATATCTCTATGACGTCCACATGATCGCCTGCGGGCCCTTTCGCTTCGCCGACATCGCCCGGCGCGGCGAGGATCTGCCGGGGGCTCTCGGCCCCGACGGGTCTCTCGCCGCCGCCGCCACCCCGCTCCCCTCCACCATGGACATGCCGGCCCGATGACCCCTTTCCTCGCCCAGATCGTCTTCCTGATCGGCGTCTTCGGCTGGGGCGCCATCCGCATCCCCCACGAGATCAAGAACAAGCGGAAGAACCGCATCGAGGTGAGCCAGGCCGACCGCCAGGAGAAGGTCCTGCTGTTCGTGTCGCTCACCGGCCTCGGCATCCTGCCCATTGCCTACTGCCTGTCCGCCAGCCTCAGGCGCGTCCTTGCCTTCGCCGACCTGCCGTTCTCTGCGGCCGTCGCCTCGCTCGGCGTTCTGGTCTTCGCCGGCGCGCTGGCGCTCTTCCTTGCCACCCACCGCCAGCTCGGCCGCAACTGGTCGCAGACGCTGGAGCTGCGCGAAGGGCACACGCTCGTCACCCATGGCGTCTACCGCCTGGTGCGCCATCCCATGTACACGGCCTTCTTCCTCTGGGGCCTCGCTCAGCTCCTTCTCCTGCAGAACTGGGTTGTCGGGCCCGCCGGTCTCATCGGCTTCGGCACGCTCTACGCCTTCCGCGTCGGCCGCGAGGAGCGGATGATGCATGAGGCTTTCGGCGCCGCCTACGAGGCCTATGTGGCGCAGACGAAGCGGATCATTCCCTTCGTTCATTGACTCTTCACCGCCCCTGCCTTTGAGTCTTTCGACCATCGCCCGGCGCCCCGGCCCGGGCGTCGCAGTCGTTTGTCGTGTCGGTTCAGTTCATGGTCGTGTTGCGCAGGTTGGTCGGAGCTTTGGTCGTGGCGGGCCTCCTCGGGGGCTGCCAGACCATCGAGATGGTCGCGCCCAGCGAGGCCCTGCCGCAGGCGGGCGCCGCACCGGCGCTGGCCGCCGCGACGCCGCTCGACACCGATCCCGCCGCCCGATCGCGGCCGCGCGTCTTCCTCATGCGCGGCCTCGCCCAGACCGTCTCCGAGGGCGTCGATCACCTCTCCGCCAAGCTCGTGCGGCAGGGCTATCGCGCCAGCGTTCACGCCTATGGCGAATGGCCGGCCATCGCGGCGCAGATCATCGAGGACCGGCGGGCCAGTGGCGGGGCCTCTCGCGCTGTGATCGTCGGCCATTCGCTGGGCGCCAATTCCGTCGTCGCTCTGGTCAACACCCTTGCGGCTCGCGGCGTGGAGGTCGATCTCGCCGTCACTTTCGATCCGACGGTGGACCTCACCGTCCAGGGTGGCGCCCGCCAGTTCCTCAATTTCTACCAGTCCGACAATGGCTGGGGCCGCGCGGTCGGTGTGGGGGCTGGCGCCAGAGGGGTCGAGAACATCGACCTCAAGACGATGGAGCACCTGACCCATTTCACCATCGACCGCGACGCCAGGGTGCATGAGCGGGTCCTCACCGCGATCCGCCAGATCCCTGCGAGGGCAGCGCCGGTGCCTGCCGTCGCCCGGGCGCGCGACGGCCGCCCCTCCTGACAGCGCGGCAAGGCTGCAACAGCTGCCAGGCCATGGCGCGGGCTCGCTCAGCGAACCGTTGACAGGCACGGTTCCCCATCTTCAGCTTGGATTAACCACGTTCCGTCAGGTTGACCGGCGAGTCTTGCCGGGTGAACCGCAGCGGTGCGCCCGGGTTTGGAGCAGGTCGTCGAAGGCTGGGGTTGGCCATGGCAGTGTCGCTGCGCGTCCGGGTTCTGGGCGTCGTGTTCTCGGGTCTGTTGCTGGCCGGGTGCCAGACGACGGCGGAGATCAGCGGAGAGGGGGGCGGAGCCGTGCAGATGGCACGCGACGCCATGGCCCGGGGTGATGTCTATTCCACCGCCTCGGCGCGCCGGACGACGGCCATCCCGCCGCGCATCTACCTGATCCGCGGCCTCGCCAATGTCTTCTCGCAGGGCATGGACGATCTCGGCGCCAAGCTCCGGGCGCGCGGCTACAACGCCACCGTCCACGAGCACGGCGCCTGGAGCACCATCGCTGCGGAGATCGTCGCCAACCAGCGCGCGACCGGCGGGCGCCACCAGGCGGTTGTCATCGGCCATTCGCTCGGCGCCAATGCCGTCACCGATATCGCCAATGCCGTGGCGCAGCAGGGCGGGACCCTGGCGCTGGCGGTGGCCTTCGACCCGACGGTTCGCCAGTCCCTTGCAGGGGGTGCGCGGCGCTACGTCAACCTCTTCCAGTCCAACAATGGCTGGGGGACCCAGGTCTTCGCCGTGCCGGGCTATCGCGGCCGGCTGGAAAACATCGACCTGCGCCAGGAGGCCAACCTGACGCATTTCAACATCGACAAGGATGCCGGCCTGCACAACCGCGTCATCGGCTGGATCGGCCAGGCGGTTGGCTCGCCGCGCGGCAATGGCCGTCAGGCTGCGGCGCGCTGATAGTCCTTCACCGCCGAGAAGGTGATGCCGGCGGCGCGTTCCTCCTCGTAGCGCAGCGAGAAGGCCGAGGAGGCCATGTAGACCGGCGCGCCGTCGAGGTCGCGCGCCATGGAGGAGCCATGGCTCTCGATGAAGGCGTCGAGCACGCGCTCGTCGTCGGAGGAGATCCAGCGGCAGACCGAGAACTGGCACGGGTCGAAGTCCACCGGCAGGGTGTATTCGGCCGCCAGTCGCTCCTTGAGCACGTCGAGCTGCAGCGCGCCGACGACGCCGACGATGGCCGGTGAGCCGTCATTGGGCACGAAGAGCTGGACGACGCCCTCCTCGCCCATCTGCTGCAACGCCTCGCGCAGCTTCTTGGCCTTCATCGCATCCTTCAGCTTGACGCGGCGCAGCTGCTCGGGCGCGAAGCTCGGCACGCCCTTGAAGACGATGTCCTCGCCGTCGGTCAGCGTGTCGCCGATGCGCAGCGTGCCGTGGTTGGGAATGCCGACGATGTCGCCGGCAAAGGCCTCCTCGGCGAGCTGGCGGTCCTGGGCGAAGAAGAACTGCGGCGCGTTCAGCGGCATGGGCTTGCCGGTGCGCACCAGCCGCGCCTTCATGCCGCGGGAGAGCTTGCCCGAGCAGACGCGCAGGAAGGCGATGCGATCGCGGTGGTTCGGATCCATGTTCGCCTGGATCTTGAAGACGAAGCCGGTCATGCGCGGCTCGTCGGCGAGCACGGTACGGCTGTCGGCGACCTGGGCGCGCGGCGCCGGGGCATAGGCGATGAGCGCGTCGATGAGGTCGCGGACGCCGAAATTGCGCAGGGCCGAGCCGAAATAGACGGGCGTCAGGTGGCCTTCGCGATAGCTCGCGAGGTCGAAGGGCTTGGCGCCCTCCTTGGCGAGCAGGGCGCTCTCGCGCCAGTCGTCGGTGCCGTTGGGCAGGAGCTCATCGAAGACCGCGGCCTCCGGCCCGTTGACCTTGATGACATCGTCATCGTGGTCGATGCGGCGGATGTGGTTGTGGACGAGATCATAGGTGCCGGCGAATTCGCGGCCCTGGCCGATGGGCCAGGTCATCGGCGTGGTGTCGATCGCCAGCGCCTTCTCCACATCGTCCATGAGGTCGAAGGGATCGCGGCTCTCGCGGTCCATCTTGTTCACGAAGGTGATGATGGGGATGTCGCGCAGGCGGCAGACCTCAACGAGCTTGCGCGTGCGGTCCTCGACGCCCTTGGCGCCGTCGATGACCATGATGGCGGAATCCACCGCCGTCAGCGTGCGATAGGTGTCCTCGGAGAAGTCCTCGTGGCCCGGCGTGTCCAGGAGATTGAAGACGCAGCCGCCATATTCGAAGGTCATCACCGAGGTGACGACCGAAATGCCGCGCTGGCGCTCGATGGCCATCCAGTCGGAGGAGGTCTGGCGGCGGCCCTGCTTGGCCTTGACCTCGCCGGCGAGCTGGATGGCGCCGCCGAAGAGCAGCAGCTTCTCGGTCAGCGTCGTCTTGCCGGCGTCCGGGTGCGAGATGATCGCGAAGGTGCGCCGCCGCGAGGCGGGGGATTGGGTGACGGTCATGGCCGGCGGTTTAGCCATGCGGGCCGCGCCCGGTCAATGCGCGAGGGCTCGTGTCGGCCACCCTTGTTCTCCGCCCGGCCTTCGCCTATCAGCCGCGTCGATGGTGCCCGTGCTAGGGCGCAATGCATTTTCAGGGACGTGCATCGTGGTGGCAGTGCAGTGGAGACGGATCGGCGCCAGCGCTCTGGCGCCGGCCCTTGTGATCGCCCTGGTGCTTGGGGCGATGCTCCGCCACCAGCAGGCGAGCCTTCGCGCCGTCGAGGAGCGCGACCGCACCGCGCAAATGCAGCTCGTCGGCTCGCTGCTTGGCGCCAACATGGACCAGGCGGCGAAATTCGCCCTCGCCATCGCCGAATCCTTCGGCCGCAACCCGCAGGTGCGCGCGGCCCTTGCCGCCAGCGACCGGCAGCGGCTCCAGGCGCTCTCGGCCGAGGCCTATGGCTATCTCGGCGGCCAGGCGAGTGTGCAGATCTTCGGCTTTCACACGCCGGACCTGCGCTACCTCCTGCGCATGCACCGGCCCGACCAGCACGGTGACGACATCTCCACCTTCCGCGCCATGGTGGTGGCGGCGAACCGCCTGCGCCGGGCGCAGACCGGCGTCGAGATCGGCATTGCCGGCATCGGCATCCGCGGCGTCGCGCCGGTCGAGCAGGGCGCCTCCCTGCTCGGCACGGTGGAGGCTGGCCTCGACATCCGGCCGATCCTCGACCTCGTGAAGACTGCGACCAATACCGACATCGCCGTCATTGCCGCGTCCTCGCTCGCCGGCGTCACGCTCGACCCCAAGCTGCCGGCGGTGGGCGACCTCACCGTCATGGCGGCGACCGACGAGGCGCTGTTCACCGGGCTGATGCGCGCCGAGCCGTTGCGCGCCGTCCGCGACGTGAGCATCGGCACCCGCCGCCTCGACGGGCGAACCTATGCCGTCATGGCCCAGCCGCTGGTGGATTTCTCCGGCCGGCTCATCGGCCTCACCGTCATCGCCCGCGAAGAGATGGGCTCCGACGGGCGGCGGCTGACCACGGAGCTCTGGGTCATGGCCCTTGTCGGCGGCATCGTTGCCTTCGTCGCCTTCCTGGTTCTCGCCCGCCTGCGCCGGCAGGAGGCGTGATGGCCCGCATCCTCCTCGCCTGGCTCTGGCTCCTCGGCCTCGGCCTCATCGCCCATGCGGAGGGGGCCGGCGAGGGCCTCACCGCCCTGCCGCGCGGCGTCGAACTGCCGGTGCGCGTGCGCGTCGCCGTGCGCGTCCTCAATGTGCTGGAGGTGCGGGAGGTCGGCGGCCAGGCGCGGCTCCATCTCGAGATCACCCAGCGCTGGCACGATCCGCGCCTCGCTTTCGACGCCGTGGCGCGCGGTCTGTCGCGTGAAGACAGCGTCGGAGCGGAGGCGGACGAGCGGCTGAAGGCGATCTGGACGCCGGGCCTCGTCCTCGACAATCAGGTGGGCGGTCGCGACTCGCGCACGGTGGCCCTCTCCATTCACGCCCATGGCGAGGCGGTATTGATCGAGCGCTTCGAGGCGGATGTGCGCGTTCGCATGACCATGGACGCCTTTCCCTTCGACCAGCAAAACCTCACCCTCGCGCTCTCGCTGCCACGCCATCCGCAGCAGGAGGCGGTGCTGATGACCACCGAGGCCGACCGGCAGTTCTCCGGCATCGAGCGGGCCCTCGCGGTTGTCGACTGGCGGCCCATCGGCCTGCGCTTCGTCAACGACCTCGCCATGGGCTGGAATGCCCGCTCCTATTCGCGGCTCAACGTGACGGTGACGCTGGCCCGTGAGGCCCAGCGCTATGTGCTGCGCATCTTCGTGCCGGTCATCGCTGTGCTGGCCGTGTCGCTCTTTGTGCTGTGGGGGCCGGGTCTCCTCGAGAAGGACAAGGGCAGCCTCATCTTTTCCTCGCTGCTGGCGCTCGCCGCCATCAGCTTCACCTTCGAATCGAGCTTTCCCGGCGCCATCTCGCTGAACACCCCGGTCGCGGAGATGATCTCGCTCGGCTACCTTTACCTCGTCGCCGTGCTGCTCTTCGAGGTGGTGCTCTCGGTCGCCGTTGCCTCGCCGACGGCGCGCTGGCGTGACGAGGCGGTGGCGCTGCGCTCACACCTGCGCTGGGCCCTGCCGGCGATGATGGTCATTGTCTGTCTCGGGGCGGCGCTCCGGGCGCTGCCGGGCTGAGCCCGCCGCGACGGGAGCCATGCGCTATGGCCGGGTCGTCCCGGCCGAGCCCTGCGGTGGCCGGCCTCGACGCTTCGCGGCGGCGTCCTATAGTCGCAGGAGGGCGGTCATCTCGCCGCTGCCGGAGGGTGTCTCCCATGGTTTCGTCTCGCCTGCCCCTTGCCGCGCTTGGCGCGGCCAGCCTCGCCCTTGCCTCACCGGCGCTCGCCCAGGCCCCGACCCTGCCGCCGGGCCCGCCGGTCTCCATCCAGATGGTGACGCAGCTCTCGCCCTCGATCCCGCAATACACCAGGGTCGACATCCCCATGCTGCGCGAGGGCATCCCGGCGCGCTCCGGCGGCCGCATCCGCGTGACGCTGGCGAGCTGGCCGGAGCGCAATCTCTCCGGCCCCGACCTCATCCGCGTGCTGCGCGCCGGCCAGATCGACCTGGCGGGCATGGCGCTGCCGACGGTGGCCGGTGACGTGCCGCTGCTCGACATCATCGACATGTCGGGCCAGAACCCCTCGCATGAGCAGGGCCGGCGCATTGCCCATGCCATGCTGCCGACGCTGAACCAGGAGCTCGAGCGCTTCGGGGTGAAGATCGTCGCCTTCTATCCCTTCCCCGGCCAGGTGCTGTTCTGCCGCGATCCGGTCACCAGCCTCGCCGACCTCAAGGGCCGGCGCGTGCGCACGCCCGGCGGCTCGCAGAACGACTTCATCCAGTCCATCGGCGGCCAGCCGGTCGCCATCGGTTTCCCTGAGGTCTATTCGGCGCTGGAGCGCGGCGTGGTGGACTGCGCCGTGACCGGCACGGCCACTGGCAATGGCGCGCGCTGGTACGAGGTGACGCGCCATCTCTACACGTTGCCGATCCAGTGGGGCGTCGCCGCCTATGCGGTGAATCTTGCGTGGTGGAACCGCCTCGACCCCGCCGTCCGCGACTTCCTGCAGGCGACGATGAACGAGGTGGAGGAGGCGCAGTGGAAGCTCGGCGCCGAGCTCACCGAAGACGGCATCCAGTGCAATGCCGGCAATGCCGACGGCTGCAAGATCGGCCATGTGGTCACCAACCGTCCCATGACCGTCACCCGTGCCACGGCCGCCGACGAGGCGACGCTGCGCGAGGCCCTGACCAAGGTGGTGCTGCCGGCCTTCGTGAAGCGCTGCGGCGCCCGCTGCGGCGAGATCTACAACCGCATCGTCTCGCCCATCAGCGGCATCACCTACGTGGCGCAGTGAGCGGCATGATCCGCCAGCTCGATCCGGCCTCGTTCCGCACCGTTCCCTGGAAGAACGGTGGCGGTACGGCTACCGACATCGCCCAGAAGCTCGGTGCCGATGGCGAGCCGGACTGGCGCGTCGGCACCGCCGCGATCGACTGCGACGGTCCGTTCTCCGACTATGCGGGCGTGACGCGCACCTTCACCGTGATTCACGGTGCGGGCGTCACGCTGGACTTCGCAGGGGAGGGGGCACGACCCGTGCCCCTCGATGTCCCGACGGTCTTTTCCGGTGCGCCGGCGCCCTATTGCCGGCTCGTCGACGGCGTGCCGGCGACCGCCTTCAACCTCTTGACGCGGGACGGGGCGGCACGCGGAACGGTGAGAATCCTCGCCGGCGGCGGCGCGGTTGAGGCGCTCGCGGGCGCCGATATCAGCGTCCTCTTCGCGGTGGAGGGGGACTGGCGTGTGGCGACGGCGACCGGCGACATCGCTCTTCCCGCAGGGGCCGGGCTTCTCGTGGAGGCCGGCACCGGCCTCGCCGTTAGCGGCGCTGCGGGCGGACGTCTCGCCGTCGTCGCCATCGATCTCGCCTGACGTTCCGTGGCGGAGCCTCCGCGGCCAGTCGTGACCGACGACAGCGAGGCGCCGCTGGCGTCGCCGCGCTGGCTCATGCTTGTCTCGCTCGCGGGGGCCCTGGGCTTCGCTGCGTTCGGCCTCGGCTATAGCCTGTTCCATGCCCTGCCGACCCTCTACTGGGATGGCTGGGGCTATGCCGAGGTTCTGCTCCGCGCCCATGAGAGCGGCAGCCTCGCGGACTGGGCGCGGGCGCTGCACCACCGGCACAACGAGCATCGGCCGGGCCTCGCCAAGCTGGTCATGCTGGCGGACTGGTACGGCCGGCCGGGGATCGGGCTCTGGATCCATCTGGCGCTCATGGCTGCCGCCGGCGCCTTTCTTTTCGTCCTCGCCCTCGCCGACCGGGTGGACCGCGCCTCGCTCGTCGTCCTGATGGTGACGGGCGCGGGTCTCTTCCTCGCCCCGGTCCATGTCGAGAACACCACCTGGTTCACGCAGGCGCAGTTCCCGCTGTTTCTCATGCTGTCGCTGGGGCTGGTCTGGGCGGCGATGGCGGCGCGCAACACGGCAACGGCGCTCCTCGTTGCCTGTCCGCTGGCGGTCCTGTGCGCCTACACCATGGCCGCAGGGATCCTCGCGCCGGTGGCGGCGGGCGCGGCAGCGCTGATGTTCCGACGCGACCTGCCGCGGGCCGTCGCGATGGCCGTGCCGACTTCGATCGCCGTCGGGCTCGCCACCCTCTCCGTCGAGGGGCCGGCGCCGGCCCGCGCCTTTGCCGCGCCGATGGAGGCGCTGGCCTATGGCCTCGCCTTCCTCGGATCGGTCACGCCCACCCGCACGGTGGGACTGGCGCAGGCCGTCGGCCTCGCCATCGCGCTGGCCGGGATCAGCCTGATCGCCTGGGGTGCCCATCGCTGCTGGCGACGTGACAGGCCGCTCGATCCGCGTGCGGCAAGCCTCCTCGGCAGCATTGGCCTCATCCTGGCGGTGGCGCTCGCCACCGGCCTCACCCGCGGCGCAGAGGGGCCGCCGGCCTATGCGCTCGTCTCGCGCTACGCGCTGGTCTCCCTGACGGGCCTGCTGCTCATCGTCCTCGCCGCCGTGCGCTTCTGGCTGCACCGGGCCGCTGTGGTGCTGGCCGGGCGTCTCGCGCTGGTCGGCCTCGCAGTGGTCGCCGCCGTGCCGCATCCCTGGGTGTCGCAGGTGATCCAGCAGCGCCAGCGGCTCGCCGATGTCGCCGACATGGCGCGGAACGGCATCGCCGATCCCGAGGTTCTGCGCTTCGCCTATCCTTCCGCCGAGGCGCTGAAGCCCATCCTCGTGAGCCTGCGCCGCGCCGGCCTCGGCCTCTACGACCGCGCGGCGGGACCGGCCTGGCCGCCGCTCGCCGCGCTTGCGGGCGCCGCTCCGCCGGACCCTCCCGCCTGTGCCGGCACCATCACCGCGGTGACACGGATCGGGCCGGGCGCGGTCAGGGTCTCGGGCGTCGTCGATCGCCGGGCGGCGGCTGCCCCGGCCTGGATCGTGGCCCGCGACGAGGGCGGTCCGATCGCCGGCTGGACCCGTCCGCGGCGCTCCGTGATCAGCCCGCAGAGCGACGTTTTCGCGCTCGCGGCCCGCAGCGAGGCGCCGCCCGGCGGGATCATCGGCCTCGATGCGGCCGGGACGATCCTCTGCCGCTTCGCCATGCCGGCCTCCTCGCCCGTTCTCCTCGCGCAGATGCCGTTCATGCCGGGCCTTGCCGGAACGCCCGCGGATGTCGTGATCAGCGGCGAGGGCTTCGACCGCGCAGGTGCGCCGCCGGCTCCGCTGCGGCCCCTGGCCGGTGTCGCGACGGTCCATGGCAGCGGGTCGTCCGGTGCGGCGCGGCGCGGGGTCCTGCGCATCGAGATCCGTGCCGTGGCCGAGGGCCAGACGCTCGCCCTGCCGATCGCGACGGGCGAGGATCATCGCCGCCAGACGGTCCGGCTGGTCGATGTCGATGGAACCGTGCTGGCCGAGGCCGCGCCCGCCTTCCGCGAGCACCATCTCTGGTATGCCCTGCTGCTTCCCGCCGGGCTGTTGCGGCCCGGCATGGCGCTGGTGGTCACCGACGACGGCGACGGCTTCGGCGAATGGGTCGCGGTGGGCGAGCCGCGCTGGATCGCGCCGTCGGATACGGGCGGCCTGTTCTGAGGCCTCAGCCGATGGCGATGATCTCGACCTCGTGGCCGGCAACGATCGCGACGTCGCCGACGCCCTTGCCCATGAGCGCGCGGGCCATGGGCGAGACATAGGAGATGGTGCCGACGGACGGGTTCGCCTCGTCTTCGCCGACGATGGTGTAGGTCTGCCGCCGGCCGTCCTCCCGGTCGATGGTGATGCGACTGCCGAAATGCACCCTTCCATCGGCGGGCGGGGCCGGCTGGACCTCGGCGCTGGCGCGGCGGGCCTGGAAGTAGCGCAGGTCGCGGGCGGCGCGGGCATAGGCGATGCCGGTGGCATCCTCGCCGGCGGCCTTGGCGGCGAGCACGGCGGCGCGGGCTTCCTCCACCGCCGCCTCGAGCGCGGCGAGGCCGGCTGACGTGACGAGGTTCGGATGGGGCGAGATCGGCCGGTCCTGGAGGTTCGCCTCCGTGCCGTCCCGGTCGTTCTCCTTGGTGAAGGCGACGCTCATCCGTCCCGTCTCTCGTGCTATGGGGTGACTGTCCGGCCCCGGGGCCCGTGATCCCGCCAGATGGGGCGGCGATCTCCCCGCCGCAACCTTGACACTCCCGCCCCGGACACGTATAGCCGCCGCCTCTTCTTTATCGACGCAGCGTCCGTCGGGTCCCCCGATCCCGGTGCTCGTCTCCCAGGGATCGCCGCCATGAAGGTCCGCAACTCACTCAAGTCGCTGCGCGGTCGCCACCGCGACAACCAGATCGTGCGCCGCAAGGGCCGCGTCTACGTCATCAACAAGACCCAGAAGCGCTTCAAGGCGCGTCAGGGCTGAGGCCGGCTGAACGCCGTCCTTTGGGACTGACGCCGCTCACGCGGCTGTCATCGTCCCGACATTGACCGTCGCCGTGTCCTGGCCCAGCTTGGTGCCATGACTCGCGCGGCGGTTTTTCTTTTTGCTCTGCTCGGTACGGCCCTTGGCGGCGCGGCCTCGCACGCCCAGACCACCGGTCCGGTGCCGACGCCGCCGTCAGAAGCCGCGCCGGCCGCCGGTGCCATCACCCCGCCGGCTCTCGCTTCCGAGCGCGCCCGCCGGCTGGACGAACTCTATTCCCGCCTGCGCGAAGCTGAGAATGCCCGGCAGGCGCGGGTGCTGGAGGCCCAGATCGGCATGCTCATGTCGGTCTCCGGCTCGGACACGGCTGATCTCCTCATGGGCCGCGCCCAGCAGGCCATGCAGCAGCGCCAGGCCGATCTCGCCCTCTCGCTGCTCGACGCGGTCATCGACCTGCAGCCGGACTTCACCGAGGCCTGGAGCCGCCGCGCCACGCTCTACTTCGCCCGCCGCGAATTCGGCCGGGCGCTCTCCGACCTCGAGAACGTGCTGCGGCTGGAGCCGCGCCATTTCGGCGCCATGGTCGGCCTCGGCATGCTGTTGCAGCAGCTCGGCGACGAGAAGGGGGCCTTGACCGCCTTCCAGCAGGCGATGGAGGTCAACCCGCATATCGAGCGGGTGCCGCAGATCATCCAGCGCCTCAAGCCGAAGGTCGACGGCGTCGAGCTCTGAGGCTCCGGCGATCCGCGACCCGCGCCCTCCCGTAGATCCCCCATGGCTCTCGATCCGCTGATCACCGCCGCCGCGGTGCCGGCCCTGCTCGCCGGCTGGACCGCCATGCGCGCCCGCCGCATCACCCGCAGCTTCCCGCCGGAAGGGCGGTTCCTGCCGACGCGGGCCGGCGCCTTGCACCTCATCGACAGTGGCGATGCCGATGAGCAGCCGCCCGTCGTCTTCCTCCACGGCGCGTCAGGCTCGGCCTTAAGCTGGCGGCCTGCCTTCGGAGACCGGTTGGACGGGCTCGGCCGCGTGCTGCTGGTCGACCGGCCGGGGCATGGCGCCTCGGAGCGGCGGGCGGGCCGCGATGCTGCGCGCCTCGAACACCAGGCGGGCGCCATCGTCGATGCGCTGGACGGGCTCGGCATCGGCAAAGCCGTCATCGTCGCCCATTCCTGGGCGGGGGCGCTTGCCTGCCGCATGGCGCTCGACCATGCCGACCGCGTGGCGGGCCTCTGCCTCATCGCGCCGGCCACCCATCCCTGGCCCGGCGGGGTCCACTGGTACTATGCGGTTGCGGCGAGCCCGGTCCTCGGCCCGCTGTTCTCCTGGACCGTGGCCCTCCCCGTGGGCGAGGCCTGGATGCGCGCCAGCATTGCCGGCGTTTTCAGCCCGCAGGCGGTGGAGGACGATTATGCCGAGGCGGCTGGCATCCCGCTGGTGCTGCGGCCGCACCAGTTCCGCGCCAATGCCGAGGACGTGGCAGGGCTCCTGCCGCAGGTCGAGGAGCAGTCGCGGCTCTACGGCGACATAAGCTGCCCTGTGACGGTGATCTCGGGCGATGCCGATGGCGTCGTCTGGACCCATCTCCACTCGGCGGGCCTTGCCCGTGACATTGCCCAGACGAAGCTCATCATCATGCCCGGCGTCGGCCATGGGCCGCACCATGCCGATCCGGAGCGCATTATCGCCGAGATCCGGGCGCTGCAGGCCGGAGCCTAGATCTCCGCGTCGTCCGAGCCGACGAAGGCGATGCGCAGCATGTTGGTGGCGCCGGGGGTGCCGAGCGGCACGCCGGCGACGACGATGATGCGCTGGCCCGGCTTGGCGAAGCCGTCCTTGAAGGCGAAGCGGCAGGCGCGGCTCACCATGTCGTCGAGGTCGCGGGCATCCTGCGTGACGACGCAATGGACGCCCCAGAGCAGGGCGAGCCTGCGGCCCGTGGCGATCTTCGGGGTGAGGGCGATAGTCAGCGGCTTCGGTCGCTCGCGGGCGACACGCAGCGCCGTCGAGCCGGACATGGTCCAGCAGACGATGGCCGAGAGGTCGAGCGTCTCGGCGATGTCGCGGGCGGCGAGCGCGATGGCGTCGGCGCCGGTCGCCTCGGGCTCGGCGCGCTGGCCCTGGATCACCGCGCGATAGGTGGGATCGGCCTCCACCTCCTCGGCGATGCGGTTCATCATCGCCACCGCCTCGACCGGATACTGGCCGGCGGCGCTCTCGGCCGACAGCATGATGGCGTCGGCACCCTCGAAGACGGCGGTGGCGACGTCGGAGACCTCGGCGCGGGTCGGCACCGGCGCGGTGATCATGCTCTCCAGCATCTGGGTGGCGACGACCACCGGCTTGCCGGTGCGGCGGGCCTGGCGGGTGATCTGCTTCTGGATGCCCGGCACCTTGGCCATGGGCAATTCCACTCCGAGATCGCCGCGGGCGACCATGAGCGCGTCGGAAATCTCCATGATCTCGGCGAGGCGGGCGACCGCCTGCGGCTTCTCGATCTTGGCCATGACGGCGGCGCGGCCGCGCGCCACCTTCTTCACCTCGGCGACGTCCTCGGGCCGCTGGACGAAGGACACCGCGATCCAGTCGACGCCGGCATTCAGCGCCGCATCGAGGTCGGAGCGGTCCTTGTCGGTGAGCGCCGAGACGGGGAGGGTGGTGTCGGGTAGCGACACGCCCTTGCGGTCCGACAGCTTGCCGCCGACCAGAACGCGGCACTCCGCGCGCTTCGGCGTGCAGGCAACCGCCTCCAGCAGCACCTTGCCGTCGTCGAGGATGAGGCGATGCCCCGGCTCGAGCGCTGCAAGGATCTCCGGATGGGGCAGGTGGACGCGGCCGACATCGCCGGGCGCCTTGTCCGAATCGAGGACGAAGGTCGCGCCGTTCACCAGCATGACCGGCCCGTCCTTGAAGGTCCCGACGCGCAGCTTCGGGCCCTGGAGGTCGGCGAGGATGCCGATGGGCCGCTGCACCTCGTGCTCGATGGAGCGAATCGTCTCCACGAATTCCCGCAGCTTGTCGTGCGGCGTGTGGCTCATGTTGATGCGGAAGACATCAGCACCGGCGGCGAAAAGGGCGCTGATCTGGTCGCGGCTTGTGGAGGCGGGTCCGAGGGTGGCGAGGATCTTGGTCCGGCGCTGGCGTCGCATGTGTGAATTCACTCCCTGACGCGATCCTAAACCGGTTCGATCGCGCAGGGCGAGAGGCGGGCGACGGTTTCGCGCGGAAGAACGCTTGAGTGAGGGCCGTGACGCCCCGATGTCAGGCGTGGCCGGATTCGCTCGACAGCATCCCCGGGTCGATGCCGATCTTGCGCATGGCGCGCTCGTACTTGGTCTCGACGTCAGCGCCGAAGATCAGGTCCGGGTCGGCCGGGCAGTGCAGCCAGCCATTGGCCTGGATCTCGTTTTCGAGCTGGCCTGCCGCCCATCCGGCATAGCCGAGTGCGAGGACGGCGCTGGCCGGGCCCTCGCCAATGGCGAGCGCCTTGAGGATGTCGAGGGTCGCGGTGAGGCAGATGCCCTCGTCGATGGGGAGCGTCGAGTTCTCGATATAAAAGTCGGATGAGTGTAGGACGAAGCCGCGGCCGGTCTCCACTGGCCCGCCGCGCAGCACCCGGATCGAATCGACCCGGGGCGGCAGAGTGATCTTCCGCGCCTCGGGGATGATGTCGAGCTGCACCAGCAGGTCGGAAAAGGCGAGATCCGCGGCGCTCTGGTTCACCACGATGCCCATGGCGCCATCGGCCGAATGGGCACAGAGGTAGATGACGGTGCGCGAGAACCGTTCGTCGCGCATGGTCGGCATCGCGACGAGCATCTGTCCATCGAGATAACCGCGGACGCGGTCGCGCCCCCCGCTTCGGATCTTGCCTGCCATGCCCCACGCTAACCCGGACAGCCGCGATTTGCCAACGCGCGAGGAGGCGGTGGACGTGCGGTGTCTGCATGTTCAACGGAACGTCAGTGGCAAAAATCCGGCGGCGGACATAAGAGTTCCTGCCATGCTCGACCGGCGCGCCCTCCTGTCTTTCCTGGCGCTGGCCGGGACCGGGACGCCGGTCCTGGCGGCACCATCAGCGTCTGCCTGGTCGCGCGACACCAAGTCCGCGGTCCGGCTGCTCGACGGCGGGTTCGAGGGCGGTGTCCATCTCGCCGGCGTTGAGATCACCCTCGATCCGGGCACCAAGACCTATTGGCGCACACCCGGCGATTCCGGCGTCCCTCCCCATTTCGACTGGTCGAAGTCGACCAATGTCGCTGATGTGGCGGTGTCCTGGCCGGCGCCGTTGCGCTTTCCCGACGGCAACGGCTTTTCCATCGGCTACAAGACCGGCGTCGTCTTCCCGCTGACGGTGAAGCCGAAGGTCGCCGGCCAACAGGTGCGGCTCGGCCTCCATCTCGACTATGCGGTCTGCGACCAGATCTGCATTCCCGCCAAGGCCGATGCGCTCCTCGGCCTCTCACGCACCCCCTCCGACCCGGCTGCCGCCGCCGCCATCGCCCGCTACCGGGCGAGCGTGCCACAGCAGGCCGTGCCGGGCCTTTCCCTTGCCATCGATGCGGTGGATCGCTCCGACCAGTGGCCGGTGGTGACACTGAAGGCCGAGGTGGAGGCCGGCGCGCCGGCCGATCTCTTCGCCGAGGGGCCGGACGCCCATTGGACGCTGCCCTTGCCCGAGCCGCAGGACACATCCGGCGCGATGCGGCGCTTCAAGCTCACGCTCGACGGGGCGCCGCGCGGCACCGATCCGCTCGGCCATGCGCTGACCTTCACGCTGGTCTCGGGCCAGCGTGCGCTGGAGGCAAAGCTCACCCCCCGCTGATCGCGCCGATGCCGTCTCGACGGCGGCTGGGTGACGCACTAAGTGTTGTCGCGTCTTTGCAACAGGCGGCCCGCGGGCTGCGTTCCCTATCCTTCATCGAGGAGTTCCCCATGACGATCCAGGTCGGCGAGAAGTTGCCGGAAGCCACCTTCCGCACCATGACGGCCGAGGGCCCCGCCGCCCGTACCACCGGGGAGATCTTCGCCGGCAAGACCGTCGTGCTCTTCGCCGTGCCAGGCGCCTTCACGCCCACCTGCCACAAGAACCACCTGCCGGGCTTCGTCGCCAATTTCGAGGCCATCAAGGCCAAGGGCGTGGACGCGATCTACGTGACCTCGACCAATGACGTCTTCGTCCTCGACGCCTGGCAGAAGGCCACCGGCGCGGTCGACAAGGTCGGCATCCTCGCCGATGGCAGCGCCGATTTCGCCAAGGCCGTCGGCCTCGAGAACGACATGAGCTCCTTCGGCATGGGCATGCGCACCAAGCGCTATTCCATGCTGGTGAAGGACGGCGTCGTCACCTCGCTGAACATCGAGGACGGCCCGGGCAAGGCCGATGTCTCGGGCGCCGAGAACCTGCTGAAGCAGCTCTGAGCGCTGCGGCCGGTCCGACCGGCCGCCGCATCACGTCCCGCGCCGCCCCGGCCTGCCGGCCCGGGCGGCGTCGTCGTTTCAGAAGCCGAGGACGCCAATGGCGCCGAGGAGGCCGATGCCCACCAGCGGCACGCCGGCGCGCATGGCATAGGCGGGCGTGCGGGCAGGCAGGATCTGCCGCAGACGCTCGACGATGCGGCCCGCCTTGCGTGCGGCGCGCAGCGGCAGGGTGACGAGAGCGGGAAGGCTGTCGCGGCAGATGGCGTGCTTGCGGACGTAGTGAGGCACATGCCAGGTCGACCATGTCCCGGCACGGAACAGGGCGGCATCACCCGGGCGTAGGGTGCGGGGAGCCGCGCCATCGCCGGAGACGATCACCTCGCCCTCGATGATGTGGACGATCTCGTCGCCGCCGAAATACCAGCGGAAAGACCCGGCCGTGCAGTCCCAGACCATGGCGGAGGTGGTGCCATCCGAGGAATCCGACCAGTGGCGGCAGCGGGCGACGGGGTTGCCGCCGATGACCCATTCGGGACGGATCGGGGCGGGGTCGAGGTCGAGATGGGCGAGGCTCTCGGCAGAGAAAGGCGGCCGCGTCATGGACGTCTCCTGTGTCACGCCGGGACACGCGCCCCGGTTGCGTCAGGAGATCGCAAGAGCCTTGCCGAGTTTCACGCTGGCGTGATGGCGTGGCCGCGTCAGCGGGTCTTGAAGGGCGCCATGCCCATCCGCGCGAGTTCGTCGGCCCGCTCGTTCTCGGGGTGGCCTGCATGGCCCTTGACCCAGTGCCAGGTAATCTCGTGAAGGTCCGCGACGTCGTCGAGGCGCTGCCACAGCTCGGCGTTCTTCACCGGCTTCTTGTCGGCGGTGCGCCATCCGTTGCGCTTCCAGCCGTGGATCCAGGTCATGATGCCGTTCTTCACGTACTGGCTGTCGGTGTGCAGGTCGACGCGGGAGGGGCGGCGCAGTGCCTCCAGGGCGTTGATGGCGGCGAGAAGCTCCATGCGGTTGTTGGTGGTGACCGGCTCGCCGCCGTTCAGCTCCTTCTCCACCTCGCCATAACGCAGGATCGCGCCCCAGCCGCCGGGGCCGGGATTTCCCGAGCAGGCGCCGTCGGTGAAGATCTCGACGCGACGGGGATCAGCAGCGGCGGTGCTCATGCGAGGCCGTATTCGGTGGGGGAGGTGACCTTCTGGTGGAAGCGCATCTTGCGCAGATATTCCAGCGGGTCCTTCGGCGTCACCACCGCGCCCGGCGGCACGTTCAGCCAGTCGACGAGCCGGGTGAGGAGGAAGCGCAGCGCCGAGCCGCGGGCGAGCAGCGGCAGGGCGGCGGTCTCGGCGGCGCTCAGCGGCCGCACCGCCTGATAGGCGGCGATCATCGCGCTGCCCTTGGCGAAATCGAACTCGCTGTCGGGCGAGAAGCACCAGGCGTTGAGGCAGATGGCGAGGTCGTAGGCGAGGATGTCGTTGCAGGCGAAGTAGAAGTCGATGAGGCCCGACAGCCGGTCGTTGAGGAAGAAGACGTTGTCGTTGAACAGGTCGGCATGGATGACGCCAGCCGGCAGGTCCTGCGGCCAGAAGGCCTCGCAATGGGCGAGTTCGGCGGCGATGGTGGCGGCTAGGTTCGGCGCGACCGTGTCGGCACGGTCCTTCGCGCGCTCGTAGAGCGGCCGCCAGCCCGGCACGGAGAGGGCGTTGACGCGGGTCAGGGCGAAGCCGGAGCCGGCGAGGTGGAGTTCGGCCAGTGCCTTGCCGACCGCGGCGCAGTGCAGGACCTGCGGCCGGCGGATCCACATCCCATCGAGGAAGGTGACGATGGCGGCCGGCCGTCCAGCCAGCTCACCGAGCGTCTCGCCGTCCTTCATGTGCACCGGCTGCGGGCAGGTGAGGCCGCGGGCGGCCAGATGCTCCATCAGGCCGATGAAGAAGGGCAGGTCCTTCGGATCGACCCGCTTCTCGTAGAGGGTGAGGATGAAGCTGCCGCCGGTGGTGTGGAGCAGGAAGTTCGAGTTCTCAACGCCCTCGGCGATGCCCTTGAACGAGAGCAGCGTGCCGATGTCGTAGCGCGCCAGATGGGCCGAGAGGTCCTCGGCGGTGACGTCGGTATAGACGGCCATGGCAGGTCTCAGGCCGCCGCGTCGGGGCGCAGCTGGCGGGGCAGGGGGAAGAAGACGCTCTCGTCGGCGGTGGAGACGGTCTCGACCGAGACTTCGTAGCGTGCCGCGAAAGCCTCGATGATCTCCTCGACCAGGACCTCGGGGGCCGAGGCCCCGGCGGTGATGCCGAGCGAGGCAATGGCGCCGAAGCGGGTCCAGTCGATGTCGGCGGCGCGCTGGACGAGGTCGGCGATGTGGCAGCCCTCGCGCTCGGCGACCTCGCGCAGGCGCTGCGAGTTGGAGGAGTTCGGCGCGCCGACGACGATCATCGCCTCGACATGCGGCGCGACGCGCTTCACCGCCTCCTGGCGATTGGTCGTGGCGTAGCAGATGTCTTCCTTGTGGGGCCCGACGATGGCGGGAAAGCGCTCCCGCAGGCACTCGACGATCTCGCGGGTGTCATCCACCGACAGGGTCGTCTGGGTGACGAAGGCGAGCGCCCCGGGGTCACGCGGGGTGAAGGCGCGGGCATCCTCGATGGTCTCGACCAGGGTCACCGCGCCGGCGGGCAACTGGCCCATGGTGCCGACCACCTCGGGGTGGCGGGCATGGCCGACGAGAACCACCTCGCGGCCGCGGCGATGGTGGATCTCCGCCTCGCGATGGACCTTGGTGACGAGGGGGCAGGTGGCGTCGATGGCGAGGAAGTTGCGCTCCTGCGCCTCGGCCGGCACAGATTTCGGCACGCCATGGGCGGAGAAGATGACGGGGGCGGCGGTGTCGGGGATCTCGTCGAGTTCCTCGACGAAGATGGCGCCCTTGGCCTTCAGCCCGTCGACGACGAAGCGGTTGTGGACGATCTCGTGGCGGACATAGACCGGCGGACCGTAGAGCTTGAGGGCCTGCTCGACGGCATCGATGGCCCGCACCACGCCGGCGCAGAAACCGCGCGGCGAACACAGCAGGATCTTCAGCGGCGGCTTCGTCAAGGCGCTCTCCGGATGGGACGCTCCCGTTTCGGGGGAAGCGGCGCGCCTGTCAAGGCGAGGCGCCTCAGGCGGCGCGCGGCAGCGATGCGCGCGGCTGCCTGACTCGGCGGAAGACCGCGACGATCTCGTGGCGGGTGCAGGGGATGGCGCCCATGGCGATGGCGCGGCGCCGCTCGAAGCCGGTGAGGTCGTAGTGCGGCGCGCTGGTCTTCGGGGGGCCCTGGTAGATCAGCCGGTGGACGCCCATGGCGCGGGCGAAACGGTGCAGCTCCTCCTCGGTGTCGGCGAGGAGGTGGCACCATTTGAGGCCCTGCCAGTCCCAGATGGGATCATCGACATAGACCGCCATGCTCGCCTCAGGCGGCAAGAAGCCCGGCCGAGCCGAGTGCCGCGTCCTGGCGGGCGGTGACCGCCTCCAGCGAGAACTGGTCGATCTGTTCGTTGAACAGCCGGTAGAAGTTCAGCTCGGCTTTCAAATGCAGGAAGACGCCGCCGAGGCCGATGGCGGCGCGGTCCATCAGCACGAATTCCTGCGGGATCGTCACCGGCCCCTTCTCCTTCAGCGCCTTGTGGACGGTGAAGGCCTCGCGCCGCCCATATTCGCCGGGCGAAATCCCGTCGGCGATGGAGCGGACGCGGTCGTCGAGCAGCGGGCCGTAGATGAAGCGCGCCCAGAGGTTCAGGATGTCGATGAGGTCGCGGTTGAGGTTGCGGAATCCCCAGGTCTCGTAGGCATGGACGATGCGGGCGTCGTCATGGGTCTCGAGGCCCTTGTAGAGGTCGATCACCGCGCCGATGAAGCGCGGCGGGAAGATGCGGATGCAGCCGTAGTCCAGAAGGTTGATGCCGCCCGGCTCGCCTGCCTCCTCGAAGACCGTGTAATTGCCGAGATGCGGGTCGCCATGGATGACGCCGATGGCGGTGAAGGGGTGCCACCAGGCCCGGAACATCGCGATGGCGAGACGGTTGCGGATCTCCAGCGACGTGTCGACGTGGCTCAGCATCTTGGTGCCGTCGAGCCAGGAGAGGGTCAGCAGGCGGCCGGTCGACAGCTCGTCGCGCACGTCGGGCACGCGCACCAGAGGCTCGTCGGCGAGGACGCCACGATAGAGCGCGGCATTTTTCGCCTCGCGCCGGTAGTCCAGCTCCTCGCGGACGCGGGCGCCGATCTCCTTGATGATCTCGCGGGTGTCGACCGCCGGGTCCATGCGGCGGTGGATGGCGAAGAGCACTTCCAACTGGGCGAGATCGGCCTCCACCGCCGACTGCATGTCGGGGTACTGGAGCTTGCAGGCGAGGGCCATGCCGTCATGGGCGGTGGCGCGGTGCACCTGGCCAAGCGAGGCGGCGGCAGACGGGATCTTGTCGAAGGTCGCGAACTTGCGCTCCCAGTCCGGCCCGAGCTCGGCCATCATCCGGCGCTTGACGAAGGCCGGGCCCATGGGCGGCGCCTCGGACTGCAGCTTCTGCAGCTCTTCGGCATATTCGGGCGGCAGGACCTCGGGGATGGTGGCGAGAAGCTGGGCCACCTTCATGATCGGGCCTTTGAGGCCGCCCAGCGCCCGGGTGAGGTCGGCGGCATTCTTCTCGCGATCGAGGTTCGCACCGAAGAGGCGCGCCGCGGCGATGGAGGCGGCGGCGCCCGCGACATTGGTTCCGACGCGGGCATAGCGCGACAGGCGTCCGGTCAGACGGTTGGCTTCGTCGTCGCGTGGGGGCATGCGGTGCGTCCTCGTGCTGTCGAGGGGCAGATAGGGTGCCGCGGTGCCGGTTTCGAGGGGGCTATGGTTCGGCCTACCCCTCCATCGCCTCCAGCTCGTCGATCAGCCGGGCGATGACGCCGAGGCCGCCCTGCCAGAAGGCGGGATCGCGGGCGTCGAGGCCGAAGGGCGCGAGGAGTTCGGCGTGATGCTTCGTGCCACCGGCCGAGAGCATGGCGAGGTAGCGCTCGGCGAACCCTGAATCGGCCTTCTCGTATACCGCATAGAGCGAGTTCACGAGGCAATCGCCGAAAGCATAGGCGTAGACGTAGAAGGGCGAGTGGATGAAGTGCGGGATATAGGCCCAGAAGGTCTCGTAGCCCGGCTTCAGCTCGATGGCGGGGCCGAGGCTCTCGCCCTGCACGCTCATCCAGGCGGCGCAGATGTCGTCGGCGGTGAGTTCGCCGTCGCGGCGCGCCGTGTGGATCTTCCGCTCGAAGGAATAGAAGGCGATCTGGCGCACCACCGTGTTGATCATATCCTCGACCTTGGAGGCGATCAGCGCCTTCTTCTGGACGGGGTCGGTGGTGCCTTTCAGGATCGCCTTGAAGGTCAGCATCTCGCCGAAGACGGACGCCGTCTCGGCGAGGGTGAGCGGGGTCGGCGCCATCAGCGCGCCGTTCGGCGCGGCGAGGACCTGATGGACGCCGTGGCCGAGCTCGTGGGCAAGGATCATCACATCGCGCGGCTTGCCCTGGTAGTTCAGCAGCACATAGGGATGGGCGGAGGGCACGGTCGGATGGGCGAAGGCACCCGGCGCCTTGCCGGGGCGCACCGGGGCGTCGATCCAGCCCTCGTCGAAGAAGCGGCGGGCGATGTCGGCAAGGCGCGGTGAGAAGCCGCCATAGGCGGAGAGCACGGTGTCGCGCGCTTCCGTCCAGGCGATGGTCCGCTGCTCGACCTTCGGCAGCGGCGCATTGCGGTCCCAGTGCGGCAGGGTGTCCTTGCCGAACCATTTGGCCTTCAGCCGGTAATAGCGGTGCGAGAGGGCGGGGTAGGCCTCGCGGACGGCGGCGACCAGGGCGTCGACCACCTCGCGCTCGACGCGGTTCGCAAGGTGGCGGGAATCGGCGACGTCCTCGAAGCCGCGCCAGCGGTCGGAGATTTCCTTGTCCTTCGCCAGCGTGTTGGTGATGAGGGCGAAGGTGCGCAGGTTCTCCCTGAAGGTGGCGGCGAGGGCCTCGGAGGCCTTGCGGCGGCTCTCCTCGGCGCTGTCCTGCAAGAGGTTCAGCGTCGGTTCGAGCGGCAGTTTCTCGCCGTCGATGTCGAAGCGCAGGCTCGCCATGGTTTCGTCGAAGAGGCGGTTCCAGGCGGCGCGGCCGGTCATCGCCTTCTCGTGGAAGAGCTTCTCGATCCGGTCGTCGAGCTGGAACGGCTTGTCCTTGCGGATATCCTCGAGCCAGGGCCGGTAATGCGCCAGCGGATCGCGGCTGATGGCCTGGTCGAGGAGCGCGTCGTCGATGCGGTTCAGCTCCAGCGTGAAGAACAGCAGGTGCGAGGAGATCGCGGTGATCTTCTCCTGGATGTCGCCATAGAACTTCACCCGCTTCGGATCGGTCGTGTCGCCGGCATAGACGAGGCCGGCATAGGAGGCGAGGCGGCCGAGCCGGTCTTCGAGCCGCTCGAAGCGGGTCACGGCGTCGGTGAGATCGGCGGTCGCGCTGGGGGCGCGGGTGACGGCCTCGAGCCTGCCCTTGAACGCCGCCTCGAAGGCCACGGCCTCGGTCTCGCCGGCCTGCAGATCGGCGGCAATCGCCGGATCGTCCATGTCGCGGTAAAGGGCGGCGAGGTCCCATTCCGGCAGGGCGCCGACGGCCTCGTCGGCACGGCCGCGGGAGGCGGCGCTCTTCGAGGCGGCGTCGTTGACGGACCGGCGCATGCGGGCCTCCTGAAGCTTCGGCGGACAGGAGGCTGTATGGGCGTTCCGCCCCGGCGGATCAACGTCCGCGGCGCTGGCCGGGGTCCTCTGGCGCGAGCCGTTGCCGATCGGCAACGGGGCGGGTCAGCCGACTGCGGCGAAGGCCTGCGGAACGGCGTCTGCGGCGGTGAGCTTGCGGAAGCGGACCAGCGTATAGACGCCGAACAGCGCGACGCGGCGGCGCTCCACCACCATCACGCCGCCATGGTTGGCGGCCCAGGCCTCGAGGCGGTGGAAGGGGAATTCCGGCCGAAGGCCAAACGCGTGGGCGTGCTTGGAGAACCAGCGCTCGACGGCCGCGGCGAGGCCCTTCTCGGAATAGAGGTGGTTGACGAGGATGATCTCGCCGCCGGGCCTGAGGACGCGGGCGCATTCGTCGAGCACACGCTCGGGGCGCTCGACCAGCGTGATGACGAACTGCGCGGTGATTGCATCGAACATCCCGTCGGGAAAGGCGAGGTCATGGGCGTCCATGACCTGCACGTCTTTCACATGCGGAAAGGCGCCGCTCGCCATGCGGTCGCGGGCGCGGGCGATCATCGGCTCCGAGAGGTCGATGCCATAGACCTCGTGCTCCGGGCCGTAGTCCTGGAACGACAGGCCGGTGCCGACACCGAGTTCGAGGATGCGGCGGCCGGCACGCTTGGCCGCATCGGTGGCGGCGCGACGGCCGCTTTCGAAGATGGGACCACAGACGGCGTCGTAGATCGGCGCCCAGCGCGCATAGGCGCGTTCCATCGTATCGCGATCGAGATCTCCGGCCATGCGGCACTCCCGGCAATGAGGCCCGGACGATGGCCCGGGCGACTGAAAGCGGAGCGCTAGCAGCGGCGGACGACAGTTCGACGACAGGATGTCGCAGGTTTCTCGCGCCGCTGCGGCAACCTGTCACAAAAGCGCAGCGGGAATCTGGTCTGGGTCCAGCAAACAATCTGGCGGAGCCACGGCATGACGGTGAAGCGGCACAGGGCCCTGTTCATCTCCGACGTCCATCTTGGCGCCCGGGGTTCGCAGGCACAGCTCCTCATCGACTTCCTGCGCCACAACGAGGCCGATGTCGTCTATCTGGTCGGCGACATCGTCGATGGCTGGCAGCTCAGGCGCGGCTGGTACTGGCCGCAGGCGCACAATGACGTGGTGCAGAAGCTGCTGCGCATGGTCCGCAAGGGCAGCCACCTCGTCTATCTCCCCGGCAATCACGACGAGTTCCTGCGCGACTATTTCGGCACCCATTTCGGTGGCATCGAGGTGATGGACCGGATTGTCCACGAGGCGGCCGATGGCAAGCGCTACCTCGTCATCCACGGTGACGCCTTCGATGTCGTCGTCATGCATGCGCGCTGGCTCGCCCATCTCGGCGACTGGGCCTATGACGCGGCGCTCTACTGCAACCGCTGGGTCAACTTCTTCCGTCGCCGCCTCGGGCTCACCTACTGGTCGCTGTCGGCCTGGGCCAAGCTGAAGGTGAAGAAGGCCGTGAACTTCATCGGTGCCTTCGAGGAGGCACTGGCCCTGGAGGCGCGTCGCCAGAAGGTCGACGGCGTCATTTGCGGCCACATCCACCACGCCGCCATCAAGGACCAGCTCGGCATCCGCTACATGAACTGCGGCGACTGGGTGGAGAGCTGCACCGCTCTCGCCGAGAGCCATGACGGCCGCTTCGAGATCATCCGCTGGACCGTTCCGGTTGCCGCTCCCGCGAGCCTGCCGGAGGAGGAGCCCGCCCTCGTCCCGACGCCGCTCGCCATGCCCGGGCGGCCCAAGGTGGAGGCCTGAGGCCCATGCGCGTCGCCCTCGCCACCGATGCCTGGGCCCCGCAGATCAACGGTGTGGTCCGCTCGCTGACCGAAACGGCGGCGGCGCTCGGCCCGCTGGGCTACGCCGTCGATTTCATCACGCCGGAGGGCCTGCCGAGTTGGCCGCTCCCGACCTATCCGGATATCCGCCTCGCTATCGGCGCGGGGTCGGCGGTGGCCGAGCGGCTCGACCGCCTCGCGCCCGACGCGCTCCACATCGCAACCGAAGGCCCGATCGGCCATGCGGCGCGGCGCTGGGCGCTGGCGCGGCGTCTGCCCTTCACCACCAGCTATCACACCCGCTATCCCGAATATGTGCGGGCCCGCGCGCCGGTGCCGGAAGCGCTGACCTATGCATGGCTGCGCCACTTCCACGGGCCGGCCTCGCGCACCCTCGTGCCGACCGAGACCATGCGGCGCGAACTCGCCTCCTGGGGGTTCCGGAACCTGTCGGTCTGGTCGCGCGGCGTCGATGCCAGACTGTTCCGGCCGCGGGAGCTCGGCGCCGTCGCATGGCCGCGGCCGCTGATGCTCAGCGTCGGCCGGGTCGCGGTGGAGAAGAATCTCGAGGCCTTCCTGTCGCTCGACCTGCCGGGCACCAAGGTCGTGGTCGGTGACGGGCCACAGCGTGCGGCGCTGGAGCAGCGCCATCCCGACGCTGTGTTCCTCGGGTCGCGCACCGGCGAGGCGCTCGCCGAATTATACGCGAGTGCCGACGTCTTCGTCTTCCCGAGCCTGACCGACACCTATGGGAATGTCATGCAGGAGGCGCTCGCCTCGGGGGTGCCGGTGGCGGCCTTCCCCGTGGCGGGCCCGCTCGACGTCATCACCGATCCGGCGGTCGGGGCGCTCGATGGCGACCTTGCGGCAGCGATTCGCCGGGCGCTCACCCTCGACCGGACGGCCTGCCGCGCCTTCGCGCTGACCCGCAGCTGGGAGGCCGCGGCGCGCCAGTTCGCCAGCGCGCTTGCGCCTTTCGCCAGCGTTGCGCGGGCGGCCTGATCCGTTCCCGGCCAGGGCGTTAGAGGGCCGTTAACCCGACCTTAAGCGGCGACAACCACCTTCTCCCGAATCGAGACATCCGCATCGGGAGTGCATGCCCATGACCACCATCCTCATCTGCGACGACGATCCGGTGCAGCGCCGGCTGGTGGAGGCCATGGTGCGCAGGTTCGGCTATGAGCCGCGGATGTGCGAGAACGGCGAGCAGGCGATGCAGGTTCTCGCCGCCGAGGGGGACGCGATCGACCTCGTGCTCCTCGACCTCGTCATGCCCGAGCGCGACGGCATGGGTGTCCTCGCCGCCATGCGCGAGGAAGGCATCGTCAAACCGGTCATCGTCCAGACCAGCCAGGGCGGCATCGACACGGTCGTCAACGCCATGCGGGCAGGCGCCACGGATTTCGTGGTGAAGCCGGTCGGGGCCGAGCGTCTCTCCGTTTCCATCAAGAACGCCCTGAAGACCGAGGCCCTCGTTGCCGAGGTGCAGCGGCTGAAGCGCAAGGCCGAGGGGACGATGTCGTTCAAGGACATCGTCACGCGCTCGCCGCGGATGCAGCCGCTCCTCAAGATGGCCGAGAAGGCCGCAGCGTCGATGATCCCGGTGATGATCGAGGGCGAGAGCGGCGTCGGCAAGGAGCTGCTCGCCCGCGCCATTGCCGGATCCGGCGAGCGCCGCGGCAAGCCCTTCGTCGCGGTCAATTGCGGCGCCATCCCGCAGAACCTCGTCGAGAGCATCCTGTTCGGCCACGAGAAGGGCGCCTTCACCGGCGCCACGGAGAAGCATACCGGCAAGTTCGTCGAGGCCCATGGCGGCACGCTCTTCCTCGACGAGGTGGGCGAGCTGCCTCTCGAGACGCAGGTGAAGCTGCTGCGTGCCATCCAGGAGGGCGAGGTCGATCCCGTGGGCGCCAAGCGCCCGGTGAAGGTCGACATCCGCATCGTCTCCGCCACCAATCGCGATCTGATCAAGGCGGTGAAGGACGGGAACTTCCGCGAGGACCTCTATTACCGCCTCTGCGTGTTCCCCATGACGCTGCCGCCGCTGCGCGAGCGCGCCGAGGACATTCCCGACCTCGTCCGTCACTTCCTCGCGCGGATTGCGGCGGAGGAGGGCAAGCGCATTCGCGGCGTCCAGCCCGCCGTCTTCGGCCTGCTCTCCGCCTATCCCTGGCCGGGCAATGTCCGCCAGCTCGAGAACGCCGTCTTCCGCGCCGTGGTGCTCTGCGACGGCGATGAGCTCTCGGTGGCCGATTTCCCGCAGATCGCCGCGCAGGTCGACGGCTATGAGGTGGTCGTGCCGCTCGCCCCGCCGCCGGTCATAGCCGCCCCGAGCATCCAGCCGGCCATGATGGCCCAGCCCGCCATGATCGTGCCGGGCGCCTCCATCGCCCTCGTGGACGAGGCCGGCCATGTCCGGCCGATGGAGCAGATCGAGACCGACGCGCTGCGCTTTGCCATCGATCATTATCGCGGGCAGATGTCGCAGGTCGCGCGGCGGCTCGGCATCGGCCGCTCGACGCTTTACCGCAAGCTGAAGGATCTTGGCCTCGAGGAAGGCTCCGAGGCCGCCGAGGAGGTGTGACCGCGAAGTCGCGCGGCGCGGAATTCGCGGCCGAACAAGACTTCGTGGCTTGATCGTTCCGCGACACATGACGGAAAAACGGGCGGTTTCAAAGCATGGGCGGTCCGGCCGGATTCGCCGGGACGTGAGGGGACGGGAATGCAACTGCGCTCGGCTTTGCTCGCTTGCGCCCTGGTGGGCGCCACGGGGCTTGTGACCCGTGCCGAGGAGGCCAGCCGCTTCCGCCTCGCCGGCTGGGAGGTCGAACAGGCGATCCCGCGCCCGGACCTTGATGGCGCGGGTCCGCTGAAGCCGGCCGATTTCGGCCTCGCCGCCTTCCCCGTCTCGCCGCTGGTCGCCGAGGTCAACAATCCCGACGACGAGGCGCCGGAGACGGTGCAGGCCCCGCCGGTGCCGCAGCCGACGGAGGCCGACTTCGCCGCGATGCCGGACGACCCGCCGAGCCTCGTCGAGGCCGGCCAGCCCGACCCCGCCATCAGCGCCGAGCGCGTCGCCCAGCAGCTGCGCGTCCTGCTCGCCCGCCCGGGTGGTGACCGCGCCCTGCAGCAGGGCTTCAACCCGTTCTATGCCGGCCGCGCCTACCAGCCGCTCTTCGTCAGGGAAGGCATCATCTCCGAGCGTGGCCAGCAGGTGCTGAACCGCCTTGCCCGGGCCGGCGAGGACGGGCTCGACCCCTCCGCCTATCGGATCGATCTGCCAACGGGCCCGCGCAACGCCGAAAGCGTCGCCCGCCTCGAGCTGGCCCTCGCCCAGGCCGTGGCGCGCTATGCCTCCCATGCCTCGGGTGGCCGCACCGACCCCAAGCGCCTCTCCGGCTATTTCGACGTGGCGCCGCCGCGCATCGAGACAGCGGTCGCCCTCGGCGCGCTCGCCGCAGCGGCTGACGTCTCTGCTGCCATCGACGGCTTCAACCCGCCGCATGCGGGCTTCCGGGCTCTGCGCGCCAAGCTTATCGAGATGCGCGGCGAGCGCCGGGAGATGAGCACCACCGAGGCCTCGCGCCTCCATGCGCTGCGCGAGCGCGACCTCATCGCCAATCTGGAGCGCTGGCGCTGGCTGCCGCGGACGCTGGGCGAGACCCATATCTGGGTGAATTCGCCGGATTACCATGTCAACGTCGTGCGCGAGGGCCAGGTGGTCCATCGCACCCGCGCCGTCATGGGCCGCCCGGAGACTCAGACGCCGGTCTTCTCTGACGCGATGAGCTTCATCGTCTTCAACCCGTCCTGGCACGTGCCGCATTCGATCGTGCGGCGCTCGATGCTGAGTTCGGCCGCCCGCAACGGCGGCTATTTCGCCCATCGCGGCATCCAGGTGATGCAGGGCGGCCGGGTCATCGACGCCTCCACCATCAACTGGGCCTCCGCCAATATCGGCCGCTACTCCTTCCGTCAGCCGCCCGGCACCGCCAATGCGCTGGGGCGGATGAAGTTCATGTTCCCCAACCGGCACGCGGTCTACCTGCACGACACGCCGTCGCGCTCCTATTTCGCCCACAGCAACCGCGCCCTGTCGAATGGCTGCGTGCGCGTGCAGAATCCGGAGGAGCTTGCCGAATTGCTGCTCGGCATCGCCCTGCCCGGAGACAATTGGTCCACGGCCAGGATGCGTAGCATCTATGGCTCGGGCGAGCGCACGGTGCGCTTCCGCCAGGCCATCCCGATCCACCTCGTCTATTTCACGATGACAGTGGATGCGACAGGGAAGCTCGTTGAGCTTCCCGATATCTACGGCCACAATGCCCGGGTTCGTGCCGCCCTGACCGGGATGCGCGGCTAAAGGTTTCGTTCACAACGCGGGCAGGGGGCGTGCGTGTCGCAGCATGATTTCGCCACTTTTGCTGCCTACCGCTCACGCTGCCGTGAACGGTCGCATGGTTGGCGAACTGTTGACGGATGTCAGGGATCTTTAACCGTTCCCGGCGATGATGCGTTCACCATGGTCGCCTGGCGGCCCTGGTCCCGTGCTTCGTGCAGCGACAGAGCCAGGTCATAGTGCCCTCATCCCACCGATCCGTGCCTGGCCTGGTCTCGCGCAAAGCCCTGCGCGCCTGTGCCACCGTCACTCTCGGTGTCGGCTTCCTCATCGCCATCAGCAATTCGACGCAGACTGTCGTGGCGAACGGCGACACGCGCACGCTGTCCATGCTGCACAAGCATACGGGCGAGCAGATCCTCATCACCTTCAAGCGCAACGGCCGCTATGACCAGGAAGCGCTGAACAAGCTCAACTGGTTCCTGCGCGACTGGCGCCGCGACGAGCCGACGCGGATGGACCCGCACCTCTTCGACATCGTCTGGGAGGTCTATCGTTCGGTCGGCGCGCAGTCACAGATCCACGTCGTCTCGGCCTATCGCTCCGCCGGCACCAACGCCATGCTGCGCCGCCGTTCGCGCGGTGTCGCCCAGCAGTCCCGGCACATTACCGGCCAGGCGATGGACTTCTACATTCCCGGCGCGTCCATGACCCGGGTGCGCGAAGCCGGCCTGCTGCTGCAGCGCGGCGGCGTCGGCTTCTATCCGGGCTCGGCCAACCAGTTCGTCCACATGGACACTGGCTCCGTCCGCCACTGGCCGAAAGTGTCGCGCGATTATCTCGCCCGCCTGTTCCCAGACGGTCGAACCGTCCATATCCCGTCCGACGGCCGCCCGCTGGCCGGCTTCGAGACCGCGCTGGCCATGGTCCGCGCCCGTGGCGGCACCGCCTCGCGCTTCTACGATTCGCGGGCCGACGAGGCCGTGACCTACGAGGACGACGATGACAGCGCCCGTGGCGGGGTCATCCGCCAGCGCAGTTCGTCCATGGGCCTGTTCGCCGGTCTGTTCGGCAACCGCCAGCAGCAGGCGGCCCCGGCGCCGCAGCCGGCGGCTCCTGCCCCGGCTCCCGCCCCCGCCGCGGAAGCCGCTCCGGCCCCTGCCGCCGCCGCGCCGGCCCAGCCGGTGCCGACCGCCATCAACCAGCCGGCCCCTGGCCGCCCGGTGCAAATCGTCACCAACGCGCCGCCGCGGATGCAGATCGCCGCCGCTCCGCTGCCGCTGCGCGCGCCCCCCGCCGCCGAGCGCCTGCGCGGCAATGCCGAGGAGGAGGCGGAGCCCCGCCTCGTCGCCGCGCCGCTGCCCGCCGCCCGCCCTGCCATGCCCGGCACCGCCGTGGCCCTGGCGCCGGAACCGTCGACCCGGCCGACCGTCCTCAGCGAGCCGGCCGCGGTCGCCCAGGCGCCGCTGCCGCCCGCGCGCCCACAGGTTCTCGCCGCCGCCTCGTCGCAGCCGACCCTGCCGCCGCTCATCACGACGGGTGAGCAGCGCGGCCGCCAGGCCGAGGGCGAGCCGGCGATGGCGCTTGCCTTCGCCTCCCCGTCGCAGCCGGTCACGCTGCCGGGCCAGACATCCCTCCAGGGTCCGCAGCCCCGCCCGGCCCAGGCCGTGCGGGCTGCCCCGCAGGCTCCTGTCCAGGCTGCGATGGCACCTGCCACCGCGCCGCGTCCCGCCGCCCGCCCGACCCGCGTCGCCGCCCCCGCGATGGTGCCGCCGAATATCAACGGGTCGCGCGGCACCGTCGTCTTCGCCCGCCAGACCACCGATCGCGCCGTTCCCGCCGCCACCCTGCAGGCGCCGGACCCGCGTGAGCGCCAGCTGCTGCAACAGCCGGCCCAGGTCGTCGCCATGACCTTCTCCGCCTCGGCGCCCGCCACCGTGCCGACCCAGCGCTTCAGCGGTGAGGCCGTTGCCTCGCTCCGCACGCTGGAATTTGCCGAGCCGGCGGCTCCGGCCCGCCAGCGCGGAGCCTGGCTCTCGCGCTGAGCCCGCCCGACGGCGCCTCGCGCGCCTGCCCTGCGCCGTGCCCCATGGCGAAGCACCCATCCGCTGTCGCATCGTCGCCCGGCGCCGGCTCCTTGCCGCGTCCGCGATGGAGCCCATGGATTTCACCCGCCTCATTCCCGTCGCCCTCGCCGTGCTGTGGGGGCTCAACTGGCCGGCGGTGAAGATCGGCCTGTCGGAAGTGCCCCCCTTTGCGCTGCGGACGGTGGGCATGGGGGCAGGGGCGCTGATCCTGATCGCTCTCGCCGCCCTCCTCGGACGGTCGCTGAAGGTGGCGCGGGCGTCATGGGTGCCGCTGATTATTTCCGGCGCCTTCAACATCGCCCTCTTCAATCTCGCGGTGGTCTTCGCGCAGCTCAACACGACGACGTCGCGGGCGGCCATCCTCACCTTCACCACGCCGCTCTGGGCTATCGTGCTAGAGCGCCATTCGATCAGGCTGCATCGTACCCTGCTGCGTTGAAGTAGTTCCGGCATTCGGCGGGCTGGAAGTGGTCGATGAGGCGGCCGATCGCGGCCCATAGCCCGTCCACGGTTCGCTCGGCGGCCTTTCTGAGCA
>NZ_JAPZTZ010000001.1 GCF_027532945.1 Phreatobacter sp. | reverse complement strand
TGGGCCGTTTCCCGGGGCCGTATTGGGGGGGGGTAATGCACCCCCCCCCATGGTAAACCGCCCCCCCCCCGCGGGGGGGGTGGGGGCGCGGCCCTCGGGGGGGGGGGGTGGGGGGCAAAGCCCTCCCAAGATGACGCGAAGCCCCCTCTCCCGGCCTTCGGCCGACCTCCCCCCGCCGGGGAGAGGTGAAGGGGCGGCACCGATGGCGCTTGCCTCAGCGCGGATCGACCGGATTCACCGTGCCGAGGCCGAGGATGTCCTCGAGGATCTTGGCGCCCGCCAGAACCCGGTCCTCGCCATGGGGCCGAGCCGCGACCTGCAGGCCGATCGGCCGGCCGTCCTTGGTGTAGCCGCAGGGCAGCGACAGGGCCGGGCAGGACACCGTCGTCAGCGCATAGGCGATGGAGAGCCACTGCACATAATCGGGGAAGGTGTAGCCGTCGCATTCGGCGACGAAGCGCTGCTCCACCGGATAGGCGGCGACGATGGTGGCAGGCGTCAGCAGCAGGTCGTAGCGCTCGAAGAAGGCGAGCGTCCGCTGCAGCATGGCCTGGCGCTGCGCCTCGGCCTTCGTCATCTCCTCCATCGTGAGCTTGAGGCCCTTCTCGATGTTCCAGATGACCTCGGGCTTCAGCTTGTCGCGATGGGTCTTGAGGAGCTCCACCTTGGTCGTGGCGAAGGCATAGGCGCGCAGCGTGCCGAAGCACTCGTGGATCTCCGAGAAGTCCGGATGGGCCTCCTCGACGATGACGCCCGCCTCCTTGAAGCGCTTGGCGGCCTTCTCGGTGATGGCGCGCACCTCCGGATCGACCGGGGTGATGCCGAGGTCCGGCGACCACGCCACGCGCTTCGGCTTCCAGGGGCCACGCAGCGCCGAGCGGAAGCTCTTCCGGGGCGCGGGCAGCGAGCGCGGATCGCGGTGGTCGTCGCCGCTCATGGCGTCGAGCAGCAGCGCAAGGTCGGTGACAGTGCGGGCCATGGGGCCTTCGACGCCGAGCGTCGAGTCGATCTTCGTGCCCGGCGTCGCAGCGACCCTGCCAGGCGAGGGGCGCAGGCCGACAATGCCGCAGAAGCTCGCGGGGTTGCGCAAGCTCCCGCCCATGTCCGAGCCATGGGCGAGCCAGGCCATGCCGGTGGCGAGCGCCACCGCCGCGCCGCCCGACGAACCGGCCGCCGAGAGTTTGGTGTTGTAGGGGTTCACGGTGGCGCCGAAGACCTCGTTGAAGGTGTTGGCGCCGGCGCCGAATTCCGGCGTGTTCGACTTGGCGTAGACAATGCCGCCCTGGGCCTCCAGCCGGTCGACGAGGACGTTGGAAACCTCCGGCACGAAGTCCTTGAAGATAGGCGAGCCTTGCGTCGACAACACGCCGGCGACATCGGTCAGGTCCTTGATCGGCACCGGCATGCCCTGCAGCAATCCGCGCTCGGCCGCCGGCTTCTTCATCAGGGCGCGGGCATGCTTGCGGGCGCGGTCGAAGCAGAGGGTGGGCAGGGCGTTGACCTTGCCCTCCACCGCCTTCACCCGCTTCTCCAGCGTGTCGATGAGGTCGAGCGGCGTCACCTCGCCGGCCTTCAGGAGCTTCACGATATCGGTGGCGCTCTTTGCGACGAGCGACATGTCGGCGGCCATGGATGCACTCCCCCCTCGGGTCTTCGTTGCCGGCACCGTGCAATGGCGCTCCCGCTGCGGCAAGCGGCGCGGAGGGGACGGGGGACATGCGCAGGGGGAATGGGTGGGGGCCGCGTCCTTCCCGAGGCGGGCCTCATACCCTCCCTGCCAAGCCTCACTCCGAGCGGATGTTCGCCTCGCGCACCAGCGTCGCCATGGCCGCGCGGCCTTCCGTCACGAAGCGCGCGAAGGCGTCGGGGCGGGAGGCGACGGGCACGCAGCCGATCTGCACGAGGCGCTCGCGCAGCGCCGGCTGGGCGATCGCGTCCGCCAGCGCGTCATAGAGAGCGGTAATGACCGGCGCCGGCGTTCCCGCCGGTCCGAACAGTCCGGCCCATTCGTTGGACTCGAACCCCGGGAAACCCTGCTCGGCGATGGTCGGAATATCAGGCCGGCTTTCCACCCGCGTGAGCGTGCCGACCCCCAGGAACCGCGCGCGGTTGCTGTCCACCACCGGACCGGCGGAGACGAGCGTCGTGAACACCGCGTCGAGAGCGCCGGTGGCGAGATCCTGCGCCGCCGCCGCGCCGCCGCGATAGGGGACGTGGATCACCTCGATCCCCGCAGCCCGCGCGAAGGCGACGAGCCCGATATGCCCCGCCGTCGCATTGCCCTGGGTGCCGACGGTGAGCTTGCCCGGCTGCGCCTTGGCGGCAGCAACGAATTCGCTCAGCGTCCGCGCCGGGAAATCGGCCTTCACCGCGACGGCCGAGGGGAAGGTCACCACCAGTGAGATCGGCGCGAAGGCCGTTGCATAATCGAACATCAGGCCGCGCAGCAGCGACGGGTTCACGATGTGGCTGGAGGCGTCCCACAGGAAGGTGTGGCCATCATTTGCGCGCGCCACCTCCGCCCCGCCGATGCTGCCGCTCGCGCCAGTGCGGTTCTCCACCACGAAGCGCTGGCAGAGCCGATCGCCCATGTGGCCCGTCAGCACGCGCGCCGCGCTGTCCGCCGCGCCACCGGCCGAGAAGGGCACGACGAGCCGGATGGGACGCTGCGGCCAGGCGCCCTGGGCGCGGACGACGGAGGGGGCAAGGGCGAAGCCCGCGGCAGCGGCCAGCGTCGCGCGGCGGGTGAAAGTGGGGGACGGGGCCATGGTGGAGCCTCTCATTGGGATGCGTTGCCTCGGGCGCGACATTGGGTGCCGCGATGCGGTTGGTCAATCATCCGACCGGTGCGGTACCTGATCGCATCGCGGCCGCGCCTGCCACCATCCGCCCTGTGCACTGCATCGTGCGGCTAGGCTCCTCCCCCTCCGATGCGGTAGAGACTGGCGGCAACGGAACCCCTGTTCATCCCATGGCCTCCGACTCAACCATTCCCGACGACACCGCCGATGCCGAACCGCAGGTGCGGGTCCGCCATCTCAACAAGCGCGACCTCAACCGCACCTGGGAGTTCATCAAGGCGGTGTTCCGCGAGGTGAACCGCTCGACGGTGGAGTACCAGCGGCCGAAGTCGAAGAAGCGTTTCCTTGAGGTCTTCGAGGAGAAGGGCATCGAGCAGCTGCTCTTCGTCATCCGCACCGACGGCAAGGAGCGGATCGTCGGCTATGCCGAATGCGCGCTGGCCATCATTGGCACCGACAACTGGATGAACGAGCGCTATTTCCGCGCCCGCGACATGCGCCCGCTCTTCGTCGAGGAACTGGCGGTCGATCCGGAGTTCCAAGGCCGCGGGCTCGGCACCTTCGTGCTGGAGCAGCTGGAACATCTCGCCAAGCTGCGCGGCTGCACCCACCTCGTGCTGGAGGTGGCGGAGAACAACGAGAACGCGCTCAAATTCTATCGCGGCCGGTCCTTCACCAAGCTCGACGCGGCGATCTTCCTCGCCAAGACCGTGGTGAGCGATCCGGAGATCCTGCCGCCCCGCCGGCTCAAGCGCCGCGAGACGCGGGCGGTGAAGGCGTCGGCGAGCGCCACGGCGCCGGCCGACCCGAAGGAGACCCCGCCGGAGGGGTGATCGTCGGCGCCTGACTGTAGCCGGCGTCCCGCGCCGCGATGCGGGATAACCCGCATTCCTCCCCTGCTTTGACACCAGCGGAGCCAATCAGCTTCACTCGCCTCACATTGTCCCGGGAGGCCGCCATGGCTCTGACCAATCTCCAGGTCCGCGACCTGGAAACCGTCCTTCACCCCTATACCAACCAGGCGACGATCCGTGACACCGGCACGCTGGTGCTGGAGCGCGCCAAGGGCATCCACGTCTACGACGTCGACGGCAAGCCCTATATCGAGGGCATGGCGGGCCTGTGGTGCACCTCGCTCGGCTACGGCAACGAGGAGCTCGCCGACGCCGCCTATGCGCAGATGAAGAAGCTGTCCTTCACGCATCTCTTCGGCGGCAAGAGCCACGACCCCGCCATCGAGCTCGCCGAGCGGCTGAAGGAGAAGGCGCCCGTGCCGATCTCCAAGGTCTTCTTCGTCTGCTCGGGCTCGGAGGCCAATGACAGCCAGATCAAGATGATCTGGTACATGAACAACGCCATGGGACGGCCGCAGAAGAAGAAGATCGTCTCGCGCATCAAGGGCTACCACGGCGTCACCATCGCCTCGGCCTCGCTGACGGGCCTGCCCGCCAACCACACCGATTTCGACCTGCCGATCTCCGGCATCCTCCATACCTCCTGCCCGCACCACTACCGCTTCGGGCTGGAGGGCGAGAGCGAGGAGGATTTCGCCACGCGCTGCGCCCAGGACCTCGAGGACCTCATCCTGCGCGAGGGGCCGGACACGGTCGCCGCCTTCATCGCCGAGCCGGTGATGGGCGCTGGCGGCGTCATCGTGCCGCCGAAGGGCTATTTCGAGAAAATGATGGCGGTCTGCCAGCGCTACGACGTGTTCATGATCGCCGACGAGGTGATCTGCGCCTTTGGCCGCCTCGGCGAATGGTTCGGCTCCTCGGCGCTCGGCTACAAGCCGAACTCGATCTCCATCGCCAAGGCGCTCACCTCCGCCTATATGCCGGTCGGCGCCATCCTCATCCCCGAGGAGATGTACCAGGCGACCATCGTCGAATCGAAGAAGGTCGGCACGTTCGGCCACGGCTTCACCTATTCCGGCCATCCGGTGGGCGCGGCGGTGGCGCTGAAGACGCTGGAGATCTACGACCGCGAGAAGATCATCGAGAAGGCGGCGGCGAAGTCGCCGCAGTTCCAGGCGCATCTGAAGGCGCTCGGCGACCATCCGCTGGTCGGCGAGGCGCGTGGCCTCGGCATGATGGGCGCGCTGGAGATGGTCGCGGACAAGCGCAGCAAGAAGGCCTTCGAGCCCAAGGCCGGCATTGGCGCCAAGGCGGTGGCCATCGCCCAGGAGGAAGGCGTCATCCTGCGCAATCTCGGCGACGCGCTGGCGCTCTGCCCGCCGCTGATCATCTCGCCGGAAGAGATCGACGACCTGTTCGATCGCGTCGCCCGCACGCTCGACCGCGTCCTCGACCACGTGACGGCGGAAGGCCTGCTCACGGCCTGAGCCCCATGCGGCGCCGGTGCCGTGACACCCGTCACGGCGCCGTCATCGACCCGGCTTCATTTCTGTGGCCGGCAGGGTTAGCCTGTGCCTTGCCCGCAACCCCGCGATGAGTGTCGATGGCCCGCGAACTCGATCCCTTCAAGGTCTCGTCCCCGCGGATCTTCCTGTTCCGCATGCTGGTCTTCCTGGCGCTCGTCGGCCTCGTGGTCTTCGTTCTCCAGCGCGAGATGCAGGTGGCCTTTATGGCCAATCCCGGCCTCAACGGCGTGATCGTCGCGGTCGGCCTCATCGGCGTGATCCTGTCGTTCCGGCAGGTGATCCGGCTGTTCCGCGAGGCGACCTGGGTCAACGGCTTCCGGCTCGCCGAACCCGGGCTCGTGGTGGAGCGCCCGCCCATCCTGCTCGCACCCATGGCCACCATGCTGGGCGCGCGCACCGGGCAGATGGCGATCTCCACCGCCACCATGCGCTCGCTGCTGGATTCGCTCGCCACCCGCCTCGACGAGGGCCGGGAGCTGGCGCGCTACCTCACCGGCCTCCTCGTCTTCCTCGGCCTGCTCGGCACGTTCTGGGGCCTCATCGAGACCGTCACCTCGGTCGGCAAGGTCATCAACGGCCTGTCGACCCAAGGCGAGCTCGGCACCATCTTCGAGGACATGAAGCGCGGCCTTGCCGAGCCGCTCGGCGGCATGGGCATCGCCTTCTCGTCCTCGCTCTTCGGCCTTGCCGGCTCGCTCGTCCTCGGCTTCCTCGACCTGCAGGCGAGCCAGGCGCAGAACCGCTTCTATACCGAGGTGGAGGACTGGCTGTCCTCGACCGTGCAGGACATGGCGGTGATCGGGCCGTCGAGCACCGACGGTTCGGCGCCGCAGGTGAGCGTCGCTGACCTGCAGCGGGCTTTCGACCGGCTGCGCGAGGCCATGGCCGACAGCGGTGGCCAGCGTGCGGGCGCCGCCATGGCGAACCTTGCGGAGGGCATCCAGGGCCTCGTCACCCACATGCGCGCGGAGCAGCAGGTGGTGCGTGACTGGATGCAGGCCCAGGCTGCCGACCAGAAGGAGCTGCGGCGCCTGCTCGAACAGGTCCTGCGCGAGAAGGGCCCGGTCTGATGGCCCTGTCGCGGTCGCGCCGCGGCGAACGCGGGATCGACTACTGGCCGGGATTCGTGGACGCGCTGTCCACCTTCCTGCTCGCCATCATCTTCATGCTCTCGGTCTTCATGCTGGCGCAGTTCTTCCTGTCGCGGGAGATCGCTGGCAAGGATGAGACCATGCTGCGCCTGCAGCGGCAGATCGCCGAGCTCGGCGACCTCCTGCAACTGGAGCGCGGCCAGCGCCAGACCCTTCAGGAAGGCCTTGCCGCCATCACCGCCACGCTCGGCACCTCGGACGCCGAGCGGCGGCGCCTGCAGGGCCTCCTCGATGACGCGCAGGGACAGGCCGGCAACGCCGCGGGGCGCGCCACCACGCTCGAGCAGCAGCTCTTCGAACAGCGCCGCAACGCCCAGGCGGCCATCGCCCAGATCGAGCTGCTCAACCAGCAGATCGCCGCGCTGCGCCGCCAGCTCGCGGCGCTGGAGGAGGCGCTGGGGGCGAGCGAAGCGCGCGACCGCGACGCCCAGTCGCGCATCACCGATCTTGGCCGCCGCCTAAACCTGGCGCTGGCCCAGCGGGTCCAGGAGTTGTCGCGCTACCGGTCGGAATTCTTCGGGCGCCTGCGCGAGATCCTCGCCGAGCGCAGCGATATTCGTGTCGTCGGCGACCGCTTCGTGTTCGGCTCCGAGGTGTTCTTCGGCTCGAGCCAGGCAGAGATCGAGCCCGGCGGACGCGCCGAGCTCGACAAGCTGGCTGCTGCCCTCACCCAGCTTGAGAGGGACATCCCCTCCGACATTCCCTGGGTGCTGCGGGTGGACGGCCATACGGATGCGCGGCCCATGCAGGGCGGCCGGTTCCGCTCGAACTGGGAGCTCTCGGCCTCGCGCTCCATTGCCGTGGTGCAGTATCTGATCAGCCGGGGCATCCCGCCGCAGCGGCTGGTCGCGGCCGGCTTCGGCGAGTTCCAGCCCATCGACCAGGGCGACAGCCCGGAGGCGCTCGCCCGCAACCGGCGCATCGAGCTGCGCCTCACCGACCGGTGACGCGGATCGTAGCGTTCACGCCCGCACACCGTGCGGCGATCCCGGATCTGTGGGTGGAGGCCTGGGCGGCCGCCTATCCCGCCATCGACTTCGCCGCGCGGCGCGGCTGGCTGCTCGACCGGCTGGAGCGGATGGAGGCCGAGGGCGCCCGCATCCTCGTGGCGGAGGTCGAGGGCTCGCCTGCCGGCTTCGTCACGGTGGCGCCCGACGGCTGGATCGACCAGATGCTGGTCGGCCTCGCGGCTCAGGGGAGCGGCGTCGCAGCTGCCCTGATGGCGGCGGCGAAAGCGGCCTCGCCCTCCGGCCTCGACCTCGACGTCAATGCCGACAATGCCCGCGCCATTGCCTTCTACCGGCGCGCGGGCTTCGTCACGACCGGCCACCGCCTCAACGAGCAGGGCCGGCCCGTCGACCTCATGGCGTGGCGGCCTGAGCCTCCGGCGCTGCGCCTGCGACCGTCCTGAACTGCAGTTCGGCGAGACGGGCATAGAGGCCGCCGGCCGCGACGAGTTCGGCATGGGTGCCCTGCTCGACCACTTGGCCCTTGTCCATGACGATGATGCGGTCGCAGTCGAGGATGGTGGCGAGGCGATGGGCGATGACGAGGGTCGTGCGGCCCTTCATCAGCCGCGACAGCGCCTCCTGCACCAGCGTCTCGCTCTCGGCGTCGAGGGCCGAGGTCGCCTCGTCGAGGAGGAGCAGCGGCGCGTCGCGCAGGATGGCGCGGGCGATGGCGATGCGCTGGCGCTGACCGCCGGATAGCGTCACGCCGCGCTCGCCGACGAGGCTGGCATAGCCCTCGGGCATGCGCGCGATGAACTCCTCCGCATGGGCCATGCGGGCGGCGGCGGCCACCTCCTCGTCGGTGGCGTCGGGGCGGCCGTAGCGGATGTTCTCGGCAACCGTGGCGGCGAAGATCGCGACATCCTGCGGCACGAGCGAGATGCGGCGGCGCAGCTCGCGCGGATCGACCTCGGCCACCGGCACGCCGTCGAAGCGGACAACGCCGCCCTGCGGGTCGTAGAAGCGCTGGACGAGGGCGAAGAGCGTCGACTTGCCGGCGCCCGAGGGACCGACGATGGCGACGCGTTCGCCCGCCTTCACGGTGAAGGTGACGTCGTCGAGGATGCGCGTCTCGGGCCGCGTCGGATAGCCGAAGCGCACCGCGACGAAGGCGACCTCGCCGCGGGCGGGCTCCGGCAGCGACAGCGGCTTCTCGGGGGCGGTGATGTCGGGCTTCACCGCGAGGATCTCGCCGAGCCGCTCTGCCGAGCCGGAGGCCTGGCTGACCTCGCTCCACACCTCGGAGAGCTGGGACAGGGAGCTTGCCGCCATCACCGCATAGAGCAGGAACTGCGACAGGCGCCCGCTGGAGATGGTGCCGGCGAGGACCTGCTGGGCGCCGGTCCAGAGCACGGCGACGACACTGGCGAAGACGAGGAAGATGATGACGGCGGTGAGGATGGCGCGGGCGCGGTTGGCGTCGCGGGCGCCGTTGAAGGCCTCCTCGGCGGCATGGGCGAAGCGGCGGGTGACCGAGGTCTCGGCGGTGAAGGCCTGCATGGTGCGCACGGCCTGGATGTTCTCGTTGGCATAGGCGGTGGCATCCGCCAGCCGGTCCTGCGCGGCGCGCGAGCGGCGGCGGACATTGCGGCCGAAGGCGACCAGCGGCAGCACCAGGAAGGGAATGGCGCCGACCACGTAGAGCGACAGGTGCGGGCTGGTGATCACCATCATCGAGACGGCGCCCGCGAACATGATGACGTTGCGCAGCGCCATGGAGACGGAGACGCCGAGCGCCGACTTCAGCTGCGTCGTGTCGGCGGTCAGGCGCGAGACCAGCTCGCCGGTGCGCGCCTGGTCGAAGAAGGCGGGCGAGAGCGTCGCCAGATGGTCGAAGACCGCCGTGCGGATATCCGCGACCACGCGCTCGCCGATGGTGGTGACGAGATAGAAGCGGGCGGCCGAGGCGACGGCGAGCACGGCGGCGATCACCACCAGCATGGCGAAATACTGGTTGATCATGCCCTCGGCCGCGAAGCCGAAATCGATCATGCGGCGGATCGCCAGCGGCACGGCGAGGGTGGCAAGCGAGGCGACGAGCAGCGAGATGGCCGCGCCGAGGATCAGGCCCTTGTAGCGCCAGGCGAAGGGCAGGAAGCGCATCAGGGGGCGCAGCTTCGGACGGCGCGGCGCGGTCCCGGCCTGCGGGCTGCCGGCGGCGGTTTCGACCGTGGACATCGACACTGGACTCTTCTTCTCGTTACGGGCGGGCGATGCCACGGCTGGCTTGAAATGGCCAGTGACTTCCTTTAAAAGCGCGGCTTCTCATTCAGGACACGGCCCTTAGCGCCGGACCACACGAACGGCGCCTGCGAGGACGACCCCATGAAGACCGGCATCCATCCCGACTACCACACCATCAAGGTCGTCATGACCGATGGCACGGAGTACTTCACCCGCTCCACCTACGGCAAGGAGGGCGACGTCCTCCAGCTCGACATCGATCCGAAGGTGCATCCGGCCTGGACCGGCGGCTCGCAGCAGCTGATGGACCGCGGCGGTCGCCTGTCGCGCTTCAACCAGAAGTTCGGCGGCATCGGCGCCCTGAAGCGCTGATTCTTCCACTTTCGCGCATCCCAGATCGAAACCCCGGCCCTGCGGCCGGGGTTTTCGTTTGCGCCGTTCATCCGCCGTTTTGCCAAACGCCACCAACACGCCGCCCTGCCGTCATCGTGATGCTGCACTGCAATAATCGACTTGCCGCCACAGGAGCCCTCCTGTACGGCCCTTGGCAGGGAAGCAGCGCCGCATTGTGAGGGACCACACCGGATCAGGCCCATTGAGGGCCTTTCATGGGGGTCGCCAATGCTGGACGAACTGATCGCGCAGGGCGTCATCCGCAAGCTCTTCGCCTGGGAGAGCGAGCTTCTCGCTGCCCATTTCCTCCGCCTCGACCCGGATTCCCGCCGCTGCCGCTTCGCCGCCGGCGTCTCCGACGACACGGTCACCGCCTATGCGGCGACGGCCCTCGGGGCGGATGCCATCGTCCATGGTTTCTTCGTCGATGACGTGCTGCGGGGCGCCGCGGAACTGCGCCTGCTGCCGGACAGCGCCGGCGAGGTGGCCGTGACCGTGGAGGAGGACTGGCGCCTCAGCGGCGTCGGCTCGGCGCTGTTCGGCCGGCTTCTGCTCACCGCCCGCAACCGCGGCGTCGGCAATCTCGTCATGACCTGCCTGCCCGCCAATCGCGGGATGCAGCGGCTGGCGGCGCGTTTCGACGGCAAGATCACCTTCGCGTCGGGCGACAGCGTGGCTGCGGTCACGGCGCTGCCGGCAACCCCGATCTCGCTGTGGCGTGAAATGTGGAGCGACGGTTCTGCGGTGGCCGCCGGCCTGATCGACCGGCAGATGCGCCTCGCCCGGGGCGGCCGCCGGCGACGGAAGCCCGGGGTCGAGGCCTGACGCCCTCAGCGTTCCATCGACACCGGCGCGCCGGTGGCGGTGGCGCCGGAATAGCCCGAACCCTGAGGCGAGAGGCGCGCGGCAACGCGCCCGCCGGGCTGCAGCAGAACGATCTCCGAGCCGCGCTGCTCCCAGGCGTTGATGCGGGCGAGCGTGGGGGCGCGGCAATTCTGCGGGCTGGCGCGATAGAACTCGAAGAGCGGCGTCGAGGTGAGCGTGATGCGGCAGCGATCGCCTGCATCCGACACCGTCCAGGTGCCGGCGACGGTGGTCGCGGCGGGGGCGGCGCGCTCCTGGCGCGGCATGGCGGAGACGACCGGCGGAGGGCTGGCCGGCGCACCACCGCGCGGCGGCTCGGGCTGCATGATTTGCGGCTGGGCGCCCGGCTGGCTCGGCGCCAGCGCCTGGTCGATCGCAGGCGCGCCGACATCCGACCGGCCTGAGGCGGTCGGCGGGGCGATCTCCTGGCTCTCGATCGTGCCGGGGCCACCGGGCTGGCCGCCGGGGATGATGTCGTCGGAAGGCGCCGGCTGGATCTGCGGCTGGACCGGCGCGTCGGAGCGGCCGAAGCGGTCGGAACCCGAGGGCGCAGAAGCCGTGGAGAAGTCGCCGAAACGCCCGGAGGAGGTGCAGCCTGCGAGGGCGACGGCGCAGAGCAGCAGAGCGGCGGGGCGCAGGGCCATGGAGAGGGTCATCCGACTGGTGTCACGCGAGGCTGCGGGACCAACGCACCATGGGGCCGCGCGGCGGCATTTCCATGGCAGGGCCCCGTCCTCGCGACGATGTTCGGGTTCTGGTTAACCGATCGTTGAGGCTGATGCAGCCCCCCTTCGACGCCAAAAACGCCAAAGGCGACCAATGGGCCGCCTTCGGAAGGATCTCAAAGGGGTCGGGCCGGCCTCAGACCTGGCGCGCCACCATCATCTTCTTGATCTCGGCGATGGCCTTGGCGGGGTTGAGCCCCTTCGGGCAGGCCTTCGAGCAGTTCATGATCGTGTGGCAGCGGTAGAGGCGGAACGGGTCCTCGAGGTTGTCGAGGCGCTCGCCGGTGGCCTCGTCGCGGCTGTCGATGAGCCAGCGATAGGCCTGGAGGAGGATGGCGGGGCCGAGATAGCGGTCGCCGTTCCACCAGTAGCTCGGGCAGGAGGTCGAGCAGCAGGCGCAGAGAATGCACTCGTAGAGGCCGTCGAGCTTCTCGCGGTCCTCCTTCGACTGGCGCCACTCCTTCTCAGGCTGGGCCGTCGTGGTCTTGAGCCAGGGCTCGATCGAGGCGTGCTGCGCATAGAAGCGGGTGAGGTCGGGGACGAGGTCCTTGACCACCGGCATGTGCGGCAGCGGATAGATCTTCACCTGGCCGCCCTTCACCTCGTCCATGCCCTTGGTGCAGGCGAGCGTATTGGTGCCGTCGATGTTCATGGCGCAGGAGCCGCAGATGCCCTCGCGGCACGAGCGGCGGAAGGTCAGCGTCGGGTCGACCTTGTTCTTGATCCAGATGAGGCCGTCGAGGACCATCGGACCGCAATCATCGCGGTCGACGTAATAGGTGTCGATGCGCGGATTGGCGCCATCGTCAGGGTTCCAGCGGTAGATGCGGAACTCGCTCAACCGGTTGGAGCCAGCCGGTTTCGGCCAGGTCTTGCCCTCGGTGATCTTGGAGTTCTTCGGAAGCGTGAACTGGGCCATGGGAATCTGTCTACTTGTCGTGCGGGGCGAGCAAGGTCGGTCCTCCCATCGAACCTCCGGCCCGCCTTGTCAATCATCTCTTTCGTCGACCCGGCCCCCCGCCGGGCTCAGCCCCTAATCCACCAGACGACACCGAGGCCGATGACCGCGGCGAGAAGCCCCACCAGCCGCAGCTGCTGGTCGGGCGTCACCCGCATGGTTTCGAGGGCATCCCGTATACGGGAGGGAAAGGCCGCGAGGATCAGTCCCTCGATCACGAGGACGAGACCGACGGCGACGAAGAAGTCTTTCATGGCGCCCGCCCATGCAACGAGGCCGTCGTGACGGGGTCACGACGGCCTGGCCGCGATCTTGCGATCAGTTGCGCGGCGCCTCGGGCGCCGGTTGAGGACGCGCCCGATGCCCGGCGGCATCGTTGAAGTAGCGGAAGAACTCCGAATTCGGCGAGAGGACGAGGCGGGTGTCACCCTGTTTGATGCTCTGCTCGTAGGCCTGCATGCTGCGATAGAACGAGAAGAAGTCCGGATCGCGGTTATAGGCCTCGGCGAAGATCTTGTTACGCTCGGCGTCGCCGCCACCGCGCACCTCTTCAGCCCGCCGGTTGGCCTCGGCGAGAATGCCGACGACCTCGCGGTCGGCGCGGGCGCGGATCGTCACCGCCGCCTGGTTACCGGTGGCGCGCAGGTCCGCGGCCTCCTGGCGACGCTCGGTCTGCATGCGGTTGAACACCGCCTCCTGGTTCACCTGGGGCAGGTCGACCCGGGTGAGGCGCAGATCGACGATCTCGACGCCGAGCGTGCCGGCCTCGCGGTTCACCTCTTCCTGGATGCGGTTCATCAGCCGGTCGCGCTCGGTGCGAATGAGCTGCGACATGGTCGCGCCGGCGATGATGTTGCGCATCGACGAGTTGACGAAGCTGGCGAGGCGGGTGTTGGCGTTCGGCACCGTGCGCACCGTCTGGAAGAAGCGCAGCGGCTGGGTGATGCGGTAGCGGGCGAAGGCGTCGACGTCGAGGTTCTGACGGTCGGTAGAGAGCACCGTCTGGACCGGCAGGTCGAGGTCGAGAATCCGCTTGTCGACCGTCACCACGTTCTCGATGAAGGGCACCTTGAAGTAGAGGCCCGGCTCGCTGATCGGCTGGCGGACCACCTGGCCAAAGCGCAGCACGATGGCGTGCTGGGTCATCTGGACGATGAAGAAGGAATTGGCCAGCGCGAAGAGCGCCAGCGCGGCAACAATGCCGAGGCCGAGTTTGACTGAAGAGTTCATCGCTGGGGCCTCGCGGCTTCGGGAGCCTGACGGCGCAGGAGCTGGTCGAGCGGCAGGAAGGGCTGAACCTGGTTGCCGCCGGACTGGTCGATGATGACCTTGTCGGTGCCGCCGAAGATGCGCTCCATGGTCTCGATGAACATGCGCTCACGCGTCACGTTCGGGGCGAGCTTGTACTGTTCGAGCACCTGGGTGAAGCGGCTCGCCTGACCGTTGGCCTCGGCGACGACGCGGTCGCGATAGGCCTCGGCCTCCTGGAGGATCTGCGAGGCGCGGCCGCGCGCTTCGGGCACCACCTGGTTGGCATAGGTGCGCGCCTCGTTCTGGACGCGGTTCTGGTCCTGCTGGGCCGCGTTCACGTCGAGGAAGGAGTTGCGCACCTGAGCCGGCGGCAGGGCCGACACGAGCTGGACGACGCGGATGTTCACGCCCGAACGGTAGTCATCCATGATCCGCTGCATGATCTGGCGGATCTCGCCGGCGATCGCCGCCTGGTCGGTCGTGAGAATGTTCTGGATGTTGCGACGGCCGACGGCCTCACGCAGGGCGCTCTCGGCCACCGCCTTCACGGTGCCCTCGGGGTTCTGCAGCTGGAAGACGAAGTTGGCGACCTGCGCCGCGTTCACGTCCCACTGCACTTCGAGGTCGATGTCGACGATGTTCTCGTCGCCCGTGAGCATCAGGCTCTCCTCGAGCACCTCGCGGTTGCCGCCGCGCGGGCCGCCGCCGGAGCGATAGCCCACCTCGGTGCGGCGCACGTCGGTGACGGGGACCTTGATGACCAGGCCGAAGGGCGCCGGCGGGTTCCAGTTGAGGCCCGGAGCCGCGTTGCCGATGTGGCGACCGAAGACGGTGTTCACGCCGACCTCGTTCTGGCTCACCGTGTAGAAGCCGGTGAGGCCGTAGATCAGCGCGCCGAGCACGGCGATGAAGGCAATGCCCTTGGCGCCGACATTGCCGCCGCCACCGGGAAGGACGTTCTTCAGCCGCTCCTGGCTGCGACGGATCAGTTCCTCGAGATCCGGGGGCTGGCCGCCACCACCGCCGCCACTGCCGCCACCGCCGCCGGAGGGACCCTGGCCCCAGGGACCACGCGGGCCGCCGCCACCGTTACCGCCGCCGCCGCCCCAAGGGCCGCCGCCGCCTTGATTGTTCCAGGGCATGAAATGTCCTCGTTGGAAGGCACGGAGCCTGACGCCCCGGCGCCGGAAGCGCCAGGGACCCGTCCGGATATAGAAGACGCCTCCGCCGCTTTCAACGCAAAGGCCACGCGATTGGCACTGCGACCAATGGCCTTGGTGAATGGCGGGGGCTCCGGCCCGTGTGTCGGAGGCCACGTTGGGGATGGCCGCGGCCAAAAGCGATGCGGCGTTCAGCCGCTGGTGCGGCGGTAGTCGACGACATGGAACGCATGGTCGTCGCCAGGGCCGGCGAGGGAAGCGAAGAGCGCCGAGCCGGTCCAGAGCGCCGGGTCGATGGCGGGAAAGAAGGCATCCGCCTCGGGCGAGGCCTCGACATGGGTGATGACCAGCCGGTCCGCGAGCGGCATGGCCTGGGCGTAGATATCGGCGCCGCCGAGGACGGCGATCTCGCCCACGCCGCTGCGCAGCGCCTCCGCATGGGCGATGGCAAGGGCCTGTTCGAGCGAGCCGGTCACCACCGCGCCGGGCAAGGTCAGTCCCGGCTGGCGGGAGGCGACGATGTTGAGACGCTTCGGCAGCGGCTTGCCGCCAAAGCTCTCGAAGGTCTTGCGGCCCATGACGAGGGGCTTGCCGGCGGTCGTGGCGCGGAAATGCGCCATGTCGGACTTCAGCCGCCAGAGGAGGCGGTTGTCACGGCCGATGCCGCCATTCGCGGCGACGGCTGCGACGAGGACGATGGGGGTCTTGGCCGAAGCAGGCTGGCTCATGGGCGCTGGCTAGCATGGTTCACGCCGCGAGGCGACGCCGGCACAAGCGAAAGGGGCGCCGCTTGTGGCGACGCCCCTTCCTCAGGTGATGTCCGAGGCCTTAGCCGTGGCTGTGACTGCCGGCAGCCTGGCCGCGCGTCTTCCAGAGCGAGAAGACCACGCCGCCACCGATCAGGGCGAGGGTCACGCCGAGCGAGATGGCCGGGTCGAGCTTGCCGACCATCTGGTTCCAGAAGATCTTGGCGCCGATGAAGACCAGCACGATGGCCAGGGCATATTTCAGGTACTCGAAGCGGTGCACCATGGCGGCAAGCGCGAAGTAGAGGGCGCGCAGGCCGAGGATGGCCATGATGTTGGCGGTGAAGACGATGTAGGTGTCGGTGGTGATGGCGAAGATCGCCGGCACCGAGTCGACCGCGAAGACGAGGTCGGCGAGGTTGATCACCACCAGGGCGAGGAAGAGGGGCGTGGCGAAGCGCACCATCTTGCCCGTCACCGGATCCGGCTGGGTGACGAAGAAGTTCGCACCGTGCAGCTCCTGGGTGATGCGCATGCGCTTCGACAGGAACTTGACGACCGGGTTCTGCGACACGTCCTGCTCGCTCTCGCCGACCATCAGCATCTTGATGCCGGTGGCGATCAGGAAGGCGCCGAAGATGTACAGCACCCACTCGTACTGCTGCACCAGGGCAGCGCCAAGGCCGATCATGATGCCGCGCAGGACGAGCACCGCGAGAATGCCCCAGAGCAGGGCGCGGTACTGGTACTTCGCGGGAATAGCGAAATAGCCGAAGATGATGGAGATGACGAAGACGTTGTCGATCGACAGCGCCTTTTCGAGGGCATAGCCGGTGAAGTACTCGATGCCGGACTGGGAGCCCATCGACCACCAGACCCAGACGCCGAAGGCGACGGCGATGGCGATGTAGAAGGCCGAGAGCACGAGGCTCTCGCGCACTCCGAGCTCCTTGTCCTCCTTGTGGAGGACACCGAGGTCGAAGACCAGCAGCGCGCCGACGATCACGAGGAAGGTCAGCCAGAGCCATGCCGGCTTGCCGAGAAAATCGGCCGTGAGGAAGGAGAGGATCAGGTCCATGGTGAGCCCGTCGTTGAGGGGCCCGCGGCGGGGGCCCGGGCGATGGCGCGGACAATGGCCTTGATCGCCCATCGGAAAAAGCAGATTGTTCAAGCGATTTTCATCGAAAAAAACTGACGATCCGCAGGTGCCGCCGTGATTAACTTCAAGCAGCTGCATTATTTCTGGCGGGTGGCGAAGGCCGGGAGCATCGCCCGGGCGGCGACGCAGCTGCGCCTCGCCCCGCAGACGATCAGCGCCCAGATCAACACGCTGGAGGAGCAACTGGGCTCCCAGCTCTTCAGGCGGGTCGGCCGCGGGCTGGAGCTCACACCCGCAGGCGAGCTCACGCTCTCCTATGCCGACGAGATCTTCCAGATCGGCCGCGAGCTGGAGGCGAATCTGCGCAACCAGGCCGACGGCAAGGACATCCTGTTCCGCGTCGGCGTGGCGGACGTGGTGCCGAAATCCATCGCCTATCGCCTGCTCGCGCCGGGCCTGACGGCGGGCCGTGTCCGCATGGTCTGCCGCGAGGACAAGCTGGAGCGGCTGTTCGCCGAGATCGCCGTGCACCGGCTCGACCTCGTCATCGCCGACCGGCCGCTGCCGCCGGCGTTGGGGGTGAAGGGCCACAGCCATTCGCTCGGGCGCACGCGCATCGCCTTCTTCGCCGCCGCAGAACTCGCCGAGCGCTATGGGCCGGGCTTCCCGCAATCGTTGTCCGGCGCGCCCATGCTGATCGCCGGCGAGGGCTCGACCATGCAGATGGGCCTCACCCGCTGGTTCAGCGAGCAGGGCATCGAGCCACGCATCGTCGGTGAGTTCGAGGACAGCGCCCTGATGAAGGCCTTCGGCCAGGCGGGCATGGGGATTTTCCCGGCCCCCGCCGTGCTCGCGGGCGAGATGGCCGAACAGTTCGAGGCGACCCTCGTCGGCGAGGTCGAGGGGATCACCACCGAATATTTCGCCATTTCCGTCGAGAGGAAGCTCAGCCACCCCGCGGTGGTGGCGATCAGCGAGGCGGCGAAGACCGACTGGGGGCGCTGACGCCCCGGCGGTCTCACGTCTGTTCGTACTTCAACCACTTCTCCGCAAGGGCGGCATCGGCGTCGATGCCGAGCCGCTCGGCGAGGGCCAGCACAAAGCCAAGCACATCCGCGATCTCCGCAGATAGCGCCGCTTGCGCTTCAACGCCGTCCAGCCGGTGCCGCGACCGGCCGGTGGCAGCCAGATAGGCCTGGGTGAGTTCGCCCAGTTCCTCCTGAAGCTTGAAGACGATCCAGTCTTCACCGGGCGGAATGCCGAAGGCCTGCTCGTACTGCCGGCTGATCTGCTCGACCCGCCGCTGGAGCGACGTGAGATCCCCGCTCACACCGCGACCGGCGCCTTGATGGCGGGATGCGGGTCGTAGCCGACCAGCGTGAAGTCGTCATAGGTGAAGCCGAAGAGGTCGGTCACCGCCGGGTTCAGCTGCATGGTGGGCAGTGGGCGCAGCGGACGGGTCAGCTGCAACTCGGCCTGCTCGACATGGTTCAGGTAAAGATGCGCATCCCCAAGCGTGTGGACGAAGTCGCCGGGCTTCAGGCCGGTGACCTGCGCCAGCATCAGCGTCAGCAGGGCATAGGAGGCGATGTTGAAGGGCACCCCGAGGAAGATGTCGGCGGAGCGCTGGTAGAGCTGGCAGGAGAGCCGGCCCTCGGCGACGTAGAACTGGAAGAGGCAGTGGCAGGGCGGCAGGGCCATGGCCTCCACGTCGGCCGGGTTCCAGGCCGAGACGATGAGACGGCGCGAATCCGGGTTCTTGCGCAGCATGGCGACGAGACCGGCGATCTGGTCGATGGTTCGGCCGTCGGGAGCGGCCCATGAGCGCCACTGCTTGCCATAGACGGGGCCGAGATTGCCCTCGGCATCGGCCCATTCGTCCCAGATGCTGACGCCATTGGCCTTGAGATAGGCGATGTTGGTGTCGCCCTGCAGGAACCACAGCAGCTCGTGGATGATCGATTTGAGGTGCAGCTTCTTCGTTGTGACCATCGGAAAGCCCTCCGACAGGTCGAAGCGCATCTGATGGCCGAAGACCGAGATCGTGCCGGTGCCCGTGCGGTCGTCCTTGCGGACGCCGTGGCGCAGCACATGCTCCATCAGGTCGTGATACTGGCGCATCGGGGGTCTCCGGGACGCGAATCCGCGAGAGAGCCTTATACCGCGCTTCGCGGCCGGCTGGCAGCAGGGCGGCCGGGCTTCCCCACAGGCGTCAGCGCAGCGTCGGCCAGTTGCGGTCGGCGGCGGCGATGAAGCCGGGAATGTCGGTCAGCCAGGTGCGGTGGACGCGGGCGTCGTAGTTGAAGAACAGCCGCCCGTCGACAATGCGCCAGTGACGGGGATCGCCGGAGGCGCGGTAGCCCTGCGAGGCGGCCCAGGAGCAATGGCCGCCATAGGACGGCGCATAGCGGTCGGGAGCGGCGGCGAAGGCGTCGCGGGCGGCGGCGGAGGCGAAACGCCAGGTCGCGCCCTTCCAGCCATGGGTGAAGCGCGCGCTTCCCTGCGTCGGACGGCCATCGGTGTGGAAGGCGACGACATCGTGGCCGTCGGCGGCCAGGCTCGACAGCGTCGCGGTGTAGATCTCCGGAGCGGCGAATGCCCTGCGGGTGGAGAGGCCGAGGCCGAGGACGGGCGCGGCGAGCAGGAGCGCGCGGCGGGTGGCAAGCGAAACGGCACGGTCGGGCATCGGAAAGCTCCGGGTCTGGAGCCAGGTCAGGCTCCCTGCCCTCCCCTACGCGGCGGGGCGCGCCACCGTTACAGCGCCTGAAACGAAACCGGCGGCGCCCTTTCGGAGCGCCGCCGGCCAGAGCCAGACCTGTCGGCCGGATCACTCCACGAAGACGGACTCGCGCTTCTTGGTGATCGAGGGCAGGAAGGAGATGATGATCAGCACCACGGCGATGCCGATGAGCGCCGCCGAGATCGGCCGGTTCACCACGTCGACGAAGACCGACCAGTCGCCGCGCGACATGAGGATGGAGCGGCGCAGATACTCCTCCATCAGCTTGCCGAGCACGAAGCCGAGCAGCAGCGGCGCGACCTCGAAGCCCATCTTGATGAAGGCGTAGCCGACCAGGCCGAAGAAGGCGGTGATCATGACGTCGAAGGGGTTGTTGTTCACCGAGTAGATGCCGATGCAGCAGAACATCAGGATCGACGGGAACAGCATGCGGTAGGGCACCTTCAGCAGCTTCACCCAGATGCCGATCATCGGCAGGTTGATGATGAGCAGCATGAGGTTGCCGATCCACATCGAGGCGATCATGCCCCAGAAGAGATCGGGCCGCTTCTCCATGACCTGCGGGCCGGGAACGATGCCGTGGATGGTCATGGCGCCGACCATCAGCGCCATCACCGCGTTCGGCGGGATGCCGAGGGTGAGCAGCGGGATGAAGGAGGTCTGGGCGCCGGCATTGTTGGCGCTTTCGGGACCAGCGACGCCCTCGATCGCGCCCTTGCCGAAGCGGGACGGATCCTTGGCGAGCTTCTTCTCCATGGTGTAGCTGGCAAACGGGCCGAGCACGGCGCCGTTGCCGGGCAGGATGCCCAGCGCTGCGCCGATGCTGGTGCCACGCAGCACCGGCAGGATCGACTGCTTCATCTCCCCCCAGTTCGGCAGCAGGCTGCCGATGCGGTTCTTCAGCACGTCGCGGGTCTCGGGATTCTCGAGGTTCCGGAGTATCTCGGCGAAGCCGAACATGCCCATGGCGATGGTGGCGAAGTCGATGCCGTCCGACAGTTCGGGCCAGGAGAAGGTCATGCGGTCGGCGCCGGTCTCGAGGTCCTGGCCGACGGTGGAGAGCATGAGGCCGCAGAGCACCATGGCGACCGCCTTCACCACCGAGCCGCGCGCCAGCACGACGGCGAAGATCAGGCCCATGACCATGAGCGAGAAATACTCGGCCGGGCCGAAAAGCAGCGCGACGCGGGTCAGCGGCGCGGCCAGCGCGGCGATGACCAGGGTGGCGACGGTGCCGGCGAAGAACGAGCCGAGGGCGGCGATGCCGAGGGCGGCGCCAGCGCGGCCGTTGCGGGCCATCTGGTGCCCGTCGAGCACGGTGACCACCGAGGTGGCCTCACCGGGGATGTTGACCAGGATGGCCGTGGTCGAGCCGCCGTACTGGGCGCCGTAATAGATGCCGGCCAGCATGATGAGCGCGCCGACCGGATCAAGGCCGAAGGTGATCGGCAGCAGCATCGCGATGGTGGCGATCGGGCCGACGCCCGGCAGCACGCCGATCAGCGTGCCGATCATGCACCCGAGGAAGCAGAGGCCGAGGTTCTTGATGGTGAGCGCAACGCCGAAGCCGAGCGCAAGGTTGGAGAACATGTCCATGGGTTACGCCTCACCAACCCGCCCAGGGGGCGACGGGAATCGGCAGCCGGAGCGCCACCTTGAACAACAGGATGCAGAAGGCCGTCATGGCCGCCGCGAAGATGAGAGTCTGCAACCAGTTGCGCTCGTTCGAGGCGAGGCTGGCGATGACCAGGGTCAGCGGTCCCGCGACGAGAAGGCCGAGGGGCGGCAGAAGCTCGGTGCGACCGATGCCGGGGATGTTCAGCGTGGTGCCGCGGATGGTGGCGGCAAAGATGAGGACCGCGCCCAGGACGAAAATCGGACCGCGGATCGACCAGGCCTCGAGGCGCGGACCGACGACGGTCAGCGCCTGGACCACGATGACCGCGCCGACCCCCATCAGCAGGAAGGACAGGCCGCGCGGGAACGAGCCCGGGCCGAGGTTGGCGCCGCGACCACCGGTGAGGTTCGACGACGCCCAGAGGCAAAACAGGCCGAACGCGATGATGAACAGGCCAGCGAACATATCCTGCGGGCTCTTGATGAAGCCACGCGCCTCGTCGGCCGTTCCTACTTTGTCGTCCTGCATCGTTCCCCCACTGCGGAGCACTCTTTTGAACCAAGCGCGAGGCCGGTCGTTTTGCGCGCGGATGACATCATGTCAACCGTCGGAAAACAAGCGGCGGGAATGACCGCAAATGGGGAAAAATTAGCCGAAGGTCGTCAGTATAACCACGGCCTCACGCGTCTTGGGTGCTTTTCATCCGAAAATGCTGCAGCACGAAAAGACGGATCGAGGAAGACAGGTTCCCATGCGTCCGGCCGCCGTCGATCTGCCCGACCAGTTCCGACAGCGTTTCACGGCGCTCGGCAGCGATCTCCTTGAGCGCATTCCAGAATTCGTCCTCAAGACTGACACTCGTCTTGTGGCCCTCGACCACGATAGAGCGTTTGACGACGTGGCTCTTCATTCATTCACTCCGACCGCTTGTGGCCGTCGAGCTTCCTGGCCTCAAGGTCGGCGCGAGCCTCCTCGAGTTTCCGTTCGGCACCCAGGCGTCCAAAGCGAAGGCGATTGGCGTCGGCGGTTTGCGCCTCCGCGTCGCGGGCTTTTCGTTTGCGAGCGCGCTTCAAATTGATGACGTCACCCATCGCAGCAACTCCAACGCAGGAGGGAGGGTCCGGTTCCGTCGATCCTGACGAAAAAAAGCGGGCGGTTTCGTGCCAGCCGCTGCGCAAAAATTAGCGTCCCAGAAATTTCGTGAAAACCTTCCCCGAGTACCGCCGTGAACGGCCGTGGATGCATAGGGACGGGCAATCCCGGCCGCAAAGCAGCTTTTTTGTTGGATTCGGGTGCATGACGCAGCGCGTCATATCACCGCGGCATAGCCGGTCATCACTTCTTGCGGAACTTGTCCAGGCTCACAACTTCGGCACCACCGGCTCCGGCCGCGGCGTCGGCAGCCTTCACAGAGCCGGCGTCAGCTGGGTCCGCCGGCTTGGCTTCCGGCTCGAGCTTGCGCGGCGTCGGCCGCGCCTCCGCCACCGGCTCGCCGGCAGCCTGGGGCGCGACTTCGCGCACGCCGATCTCACCCTGCTCGCCCTCGGGACCCGCCACCTCGAACTGCAGGCCAAACTGGACGGAGGGATCGAAGAAGCCCTTCACCGCCTCGAAAGGAACGAGGAGGCGCTCGGGGATGCCACCAAAGGACAGGCCGACCTCAAAGGAATGCTCGGTGACCGCGAGATCCCAGTACTGGTGCTGCAGCACCACCGTCATCTCCAACGGATATTTCTCGCGCATGCGGTTCGACAGCCGCACGCCGGGCGCGCGCGTATCGAAGGTCACATAGAAATGATGATCGCCGGGCAGCCCGTCGCGGGCGGCGTCGGTGAGGACGCGCTTCACAACGCCGCGCAGGGCGTCCTGAGCCAGAAGATCGTAGCGAATGAGATCGGTGGGCATGAGCTGCTTGCTGGCGAACGGGTCCGGGGCCTTGGAACACGCGGGCGTGCCCCTCCGAGCCGCTGCGCCCCCGCCGCGGAGAGGAGTGGAGGCTTCTGTTGCCAGGTGCCTCCGAACCCCGCCTTACAGTGCTACCCGCAAGGGCTTTGGATCGGTACCATCACCGCATTACGCGGCAACGGCCACCGGAGCATAGTTGTCGTTGGCAACTATTGAGACGGCCCGATAACGGCGGAACCATGCCGAGCGAAAGTCCACCCTTTACACCCTCGTCGATCCTGTTTCGCCCCCATCAGCAGGGCACCCGCAGGAGCCCTGCTGGTGGAGGCGCCGGGTACTGCCCCCGGGTCCGATAGGTTTATTACGATAGCCGTTTATCGCCATAGCCGGGTTGCCCCGGCTCTTCGAATATAGGCGAGGTGGCGCGCCGGCGAAAGGCCTTCAGCGGCGCATACCGGGGGCCGGTCCGACCTCCACCGCCGGCGGCAGCGGCGGCAGGATCGAGAGCGGCGCGGCCTGAGGCGGAGGCGTCTCCGGCGGGCGGGCGTCAAGAGCCCGGCGCACCACCGAGGGCAGGTCGGTCGCCGTCGGCGCGGCGCGCGGCACGGTGGGGCGCGGTGCCGGCACCGGCGCCCCCTCGGGCGACGGCTCGGCCGGGGCCGTGGCGCGGGGCGCCAGGAACAATTCGGCCGGCAGCGGCTCCGGCATGGGCGGCATCGGCACCTCGACCTGCGGCGGCGGGAGGGCGGTGTAGCGGGAGAAGGCGCGCTGGCGGCTGCGCTCCAGCCGGTCGCTCTCGGTCATGCGGATCCGCAGGGCGGCACGATCGACGAGCCGCAGGCCGAGCCATCCGGAGACGTCGTCGGTCTCGATCATCCGCTCCGGCGCCCCGAGAGCACCGTCGTGGCGGATGGCAAGGACCGGCATGGTCTCGGCATCGCGCAGCGGATCGGGGGCGATCTTCACCTGGGCCGCCAGCGTGCCTTCCCTGAGGTCGACGGAACCGGTCCAGGTGATGGCGCCGCCCGCAGGGCTCGCGGTCACGGGCGCGCCGCGCAGGGCGAGACCGCTGAGGGCGATCGCCGCAGGCGGCGTCGGCGGCAATGCGACGCGGCCGTCGAGGGCCTGGGCAAGGGCCGCGCCGAAGGCCATGTCGGTCATCGGTCGGCCGACATCCTGGGCGATCTCGGCCTGGCGGGTGACGCGGGCCAGGGCGCCGGGATCGGCGCCGGCAAGGCTGGTCAGGGCGAAGGCGAGGCGCCCCGAGCCCCGCAGGCCCGCGAGAAGGGCAGCCGGCGTCGCGCCATCGGCGGTAACGTCGGAGGTGAGCGAGGCGGTGCCTTCGGCGCCGGGCCAGAGCAGGGCTGCCGGCACGCGCTCGAGGCCAATGCGCGCGGAGGCGAGGGTTCGCACGGCCGAGCGATCAAGCGTGAGGTCCGCCGACAGGGTCGCGGGGCCGATGGCCGCGGCAAGGCCGGTGAGCCGGGTGCGGCCGCCGTCGCGGACCAGTCGGGTCTTCAGGCCGACAAGATCGGGATAGGCGCCAAGAAGGAGCCGGTCGGCCGTCACAGTGAGGTCGGCGTCGAGCCGATCGAAGACGGTCTCGCCGAAAGCCGCGGAGGCGAATTCGCCAGCGCCGGCCTCGATCAGCCAGGCCGGGCCGGAGAGAAGGGTGAGAGCCGCCTCGGCCGGAATCGTGCCGAGGGCGAGGTCACCGGACAGGCGACGCCCGGCCAGGGCCAGCCGCGCCGCGATGCGGGTGCCGCCGATCTCGCCTTCGGCACGATCGGTGCGCCAGACATCGCCAGCCGCCCGCGCGGCGAGATCGAGGCGCGCCGGCAGCCGGCCGGACAGGTCCGCTGGCACGCCGAGGAGAGGCATGAGCGCGGCGATGTCGGTGGAGCGCAGCGTGGCTGACAGGCTTCCCTCCCCGCTCCGGCCGCGACCGGCTTCCGCGGTGATGGTCGTCGCGCCGCTGGTCAGCGTGCCGGAGAGGCGATGGGTCGCGGCGTCGGCGCGGACCCATTCGGCGGTGAGCTGCGCGCCGCCTGGCCCGGTCGCCGGAACCGGCGTGCCCGCAATGAGGGCAACGATGCGATCAGCGCGTGGGGCCTGGAGGTCGAGCCGCACCCGGCCGGTGAGGTCCTGCGGCGCGAAGGGATCGCCCGAGCCCGCCGCATCGAGCTGGACCATGGTCTCGCCCATGCGGCCCTCGATGCGCAGGCCGAGGGCGGAGCGGCCGGAGGCGGCAAAGGTGAGCCCGAGTTCGGCTCCGGCGAGGGAGGGCGCGCGGTCGCGGATCCATCCCGCGAGATCGCGGGTCGCGGCGTGACGGGAGAGAAGCGCCACCAGCCCGTCGACGGTCTCGGCCCGGGCGCGGCCGGACAGGCGCCCGAGGAGCGGGCCGCCGAGGCCATCAAGCCGCCCGGTCAGGTCCATACCGAAGCCGGCGAGATCGCCGATGGACAGGCGTTCGGCCTCGAATGTGCGCCCGTCCGTGGCGACGGCAAGGTCGAGATCACGGGCGACGAGCCCTGCGAGGGCGGCGCGCGCCGCCCTCAGCCGCAGTCTTGTGTCGGTGGCGGGGTCAAGCCGTGCACCGGCGCCGCGGGCGATGCGCACGAGAAGGTCGAGGTCGAGCGCCTCGGCGGAGAGTTCGGCGAGCAGCGCGTGGCGGCCGAGGGCCGGCACGTCCAGAGCGATGCGCCCGGTCGTGCGCCCTGCGGCCGTCTCCGCATCGATGGCGTCGAGAACGAGGCGGCCGGGATCGGCGGTGACGCGGGTGGTGAGGCGGATCGGATCGTCGAGCGTGCCGGCAGGCGCCTGCTGCCCGTCGAGCCAGGCCATCAAGGCCGCAGGCCGCGCCGCCTGGAGCGCCAGCGTGCCGGAGAAGGCGACATCGCCGGCCAGCGTCAGACGACCCGCGAGGTCGGCGGCGGCGTCACCCGGCAGGCGGGCCGCAAGCCGCTCGATGCGCCAGGCGCCGTCCTCGGCGCGGATGTCGCCGCGCAGGTCGCCGATGGCGCCGCCGCCCACGGTGAGGCCGGCAACTTCGAGGCTGAGAGTCACAGGAACCGCTGGCGCGGCGAGGGACGGTGCTTCCGCGAGGACAGCGGCGAGCACGTCGCGGGGAAGGCGCTGCGGTGCCTCGACCAGGCGATCGAGATCGGCCTGGAGGATGCTCGCCACGGCCTCGACACCCTCGCCGGGCCCGAAGCCGAGGCGGAAGGAACCGGTTGCCCGCACCAGCCTGTCGCCGGACCCGAGCTGGCCCTCGGCGCGCTGGATGATGAGCGCCTGCGGCGTGACGGCGACCGGACCGGCGAGACGCCAGGGCAGTCGCCCTGCCCCACCAGTGAGCACCACCTCGCCGTCGAGCCGTGGCCGCCCCTCGGTGCTGGCGAGGCCCTCGACCTCGAAGCCGAAGCCACCGCCCGTGCCGGCGGTGACGCGGAGCCGGGCGGCGAGCCGGCCGGCATCGGTGAGGCTGAGCAGCGCCGCAACCGGGTGCACCGTCTCCCCCGCAACCGCGGTGCCGTCGAGGCGCAGCGGGCCGCCCTGTCCGCGCGACTCGCCGGTCAGCATCAGGCGTTCGGCGACGAGACGGGTCGGCCCCTCGCCGTCGGCGACGGACAGGCGGGAGTTCTCGATCGTCAGCGCATCGACGGCGAAGAGGCGGTTCGGCGCCATGCCGCCGCGCAGCGTCACATCGGCGTCGCGGATGTGCAGGCTGTTCAGCGATGCCTGGCCGCGCAGCAGCGGCGCGATGCGCAGGTCGCCACGCAGGCGGCCGATGCGGGCGCCGCCCTGCCCCTCGCCGATGGCGACGTCGCGGGCATCGATGGTGATGGTGGGCAGCAGCCGGACGGTCAGGTCGCCGCCGATGCGAACAGGCGTGCCAAGGAGGCGCGTCGCCTCGGCCTCGATGCGCGGGCGATGGGCGTTCCAGTCGACGAGGAAAGGCCCCACCAGCGCCGCGACGATGGCGGCGATGAGGGCGATGGCGAGGGCGAGCAGCGTGTTCTGCAACGGAGGGCTCCGCGGCCACAGTGCGAAGCCGGAATGTAGGGGATCGGACCCCCGGGCGGAAGGCGCGCGGGGTCGCGGCGTCAGCGCATGACGCTGCCCTGGCGCCCGAAGCCCCAGCCGAAGCCGCCGGTGGGCGAGCCGGGTTGCAGCATCTGCACCGTCTCCGGCCGCGGCCGGCAGACGCGGCGCGTCCAGCGCGGGTCGTGGCGGGCGAGGTCGAGGTGGAAATGGTCGTAGTGGAAGGCGTCGGAGCCCGGGCCGAGCACGGTGGTGAAATGATCGCAGGCGCGCACGAAGATCTCGCGCAGGAAGCCGGATTCGGCGGTCTCGCCGCGCCAATGCTGGCGCACCACGACGGTGTGGCCGCTGTTCAGCACGAAGGCGAAGACGTCGAGGGCATTGCCGAAGGCGTGTTCCGACATGCGGCCGGACCGGCCGCCGCGGATGCCGCGGCAGGAATAGGAGCCGGCCTTCACCTCGACCACGGCGGCACCGAACCAGCGCTGGGCCGCGGGCTGGACGACGTTGTCGATCCAGCGGTCCACGGTGGGGATCATCTGGCAGGCCAGGGTCTGCGGCCGGTCATAGGAGACCTGGCCGCGGGCCTGGGCGGCGACGCGCAGCGGATAGTCCATGCCGCAGGTGCCCGGGCCGTTGATGGCGTTGGTACGCTGGACGTAGCGGCTCATCTGCACGGCGCCGGATGCCATGCAGCGGCTTTCGAGGTCGGAGCGCCACTGCTCGCGGCGCTCATAGGCATAGCGGCCGCAGGCGGCGATCGACAGCACGACCGCGGCGAGGCCAAACCACGTCAGCGCCCGGCGACCGGGGCTCTGTGTGCCGAACGCAACACTCATCGGCATTTTCCGAAAAATCGCGGGAAGTCCCTAACGAGGCGTTCATCATCGCCCAGCCGGGTGAACTTCTCGCCAAGAAACGGGGTTAAGACTTCGTTCACACCCTGCGCGAGGTCGGTACGCTTCCTTCCCGGCCGGCGATGGCCTAGTCAGGCAACATGAGTCGCGATTTCGCCAACCCGGCCCTCCTCGACGCGCTTGCCTCGCTGGCGAGCCGGGCAGGCGCGCGGATCATGAGCCATTACGGCTGCGAGGCCACGGTGAAGGGCGACGGCTCGCCGGTGACAGCGGCCGACCACGATGCGGAGGAGGAGATCCTCGCGGGGCTGGCAAACCTCCTGCCGGGCGTACCGGTGCTGGCCGAGGAATCGGCCGCGGCCGGCCGCTGGCCTGCCTCGACGGAGGTCTTCGTCGCCGTGGACCCGATGGACGGGACCCGCGAGTTCCTGTCGCAGAACGGCGAGTTCACGGTGAATATCGGGATCATCGTCGCCGGCAGGCCCGTCGTGGGCGTGGTCCAGGCGCCGGCGCTGGACCGGCTGTGGATCGGCTCGCCGCTCGGCGCGGAGGCCATGTCGCTCGGCTCCGGCGAGACGGTCGCATCGGCCCGCGACCGCCGTCCCATCCGCACGCGAGACCTGCCAGCGGCAGGTGCCACCGCGCTGGTCAGCCGGTCGCATCCCGATGCCGCCAGCGAGGCCTATTATGCGGCGCGTGGCATTACCGAGCGCCGGGCCGTCGGATCGTCCTTGAAGTACACGCTGATCGCCGAGGGCGATGCGGATGTCAGTGTCCGTTTCGCGTCGATCAGCGAATGGGACATCGCCGCTGCCCATGCGGTGCTGGAAGCGGCCGGTGGCGCCATGACCCGGCCCGACGGCGCGCCGCTTGGCTATGGCCGCGCCGACCGACAGTTCCGCACCGATCACTTCATCGCCTGCAGCGGCGCCTTCGCGGTGCAGGAACGCGGCTGAGCGGAGCCTGCGAAAATCGGTCGCAGGGCTGACCTGCTCCGGGCGCCGGTGTCGGCCTGCCCGTATGGCCATCGTCGGGGCCCCTTAAGTTGATCCGCCAAAGCAACAATGCGGTCCGCCTAGAGCCGTTCCAAACAGGACTTTGGAGTTGTTCCAATGTTTTGGCACCATCTTGCCGCTCTGTGATGGAACTGTAGATTGCCCGGCATCACGTTTCGGATGCGGCGAACGCGCCCGTCCAGCCCGCAGCTCCCCCGGAGACCGCCATGACCCTCGCCCCCACCCGCCGCACCCTGCTCGGTGGTGCCGCCCTTCTCGTCGCCTCTCCGGCCTTGCTTCGCGCGCAGACGCGGACGCTGAACCTCTATTCCTCGCGCCATTACGACACCGACGAGGCGCTCTATTCCGATTTCACCAAGCAGACCGGCATCACCATCAACCGCGTCGAGGCCGGCGAGGACCCGCTGCTCGCCCGCATGCAGAGCGAGGGCGCCAACTCCCCCGCTGACGTGCTGATCACCGTGGATGCCGGCCGGATCGAGCGGGCCTCCTCGCTCGGCCTGCTTCAGCCCTTCGCCTCCGAGGCGCTGGCCAGCCGCATCCCCGCCAACCTGCGCGACCCCGACGGCCACTGGTTCGGCTTCTCCACCCGTGCCCGCGTCATCTTCGTAGCCAAGGACAAGGTTCCGGAAGGCGCGATCCGCAGCTACGAGGACCTCGCCGACCCGAAGTGGAAGGGCAAGGTGCTGACCCGCTCGTCCACCAACGTCTATAGCCAGTCGATGACCGGCGCGATGCTGGCGGCGCTCGGCCCGGAGAAGACCGAGGAATGGGCCCGCGGCATCGTCGCCAACCTCGCCCGTCCGCCGCGCGGCGGTGACACCGACCAGCTCCGGGCGGCCGCAGCCGGCGAGGGCGATATCGCGGTGTCGAACACCTACTATTTTGGCCGCCTGACCGTTTCCAACCGGCCCGAGGACCGTGCGGTCGTCGAAAAGCTGCGGATCGTCTTCCCGAACCAGGGGGACCGCGGAACCCACGTCAACATCTCGGCCGCCGGCATCGCCCGCCACGCGAAGAACCTTGATTCGGCCAGAGCCTTCCTGGAATATCTGGCCACGCCGTCGGCGCAGCGCTATTTTGCCTTCGGCAATCACGAATATCCGGTTGTGGCCGGCGTCGAGCCGCCGCCGCATGTCGCGGCCTGGGGGACTTTCAAGGTGGATCCGCTCAATGCCCGCGTCTTCGCCCGCAACAATGCCGAGGCGCTGAAGATCATGGACCGCGCCGGCTGGAAGTGACGGATTGACCGACACCGCCCTCTCCGCCCCCATCACCGCCCGCATGCGCCCGGCCACCTCGGCCGGGCGTCGTGCGTTGCTGGCAGGGGCGATGGCCGTGGCGGCGCTCGTCAGTGTGCCGATCCTGGCGGTGGCGACGAGCGTGCTGCAGCGGGGCGAGGGCGCGCTGACCCATCTCCTCCAGACCGTGCTCGGCGAGATCGTCCTCAACACGCTGGGGCTCATGGTCATGGTCGGCGCCGGCACGGCGCTGATCGGCGTCGGCACGGCCTGGCTGGTCACCCTCTGCCGCTTTCCCGGCTCGCGGCAGCTCGAATGGATGCTGCTGCTGCCGCTGGCCATGCCGGCCTACATCATCGGCTACGCCTATACCGACGCGCTGGCCTTCGCGGGGCCGGTGCAGGGGAGCCTGCGCGCGCTCTTCGGCTGGAGCCGGGCCGACTACTGGTTCCCGGACATCCACAACCTGCCGGGGGTGAGCCTGATGCTGACCCTGGTGCTCTACCCTTACGTCTATATCCTCGCCCGCGCCGCCTTCCTCGACCAGTCGACCTGCGTGCTCGAGGCAGCGCGGACGCTCGGGGCCAACCCCTGGGCCGCGTGCCTGCGCGTCGGGCTGCCCATGGCGCGCCCGGCCATCGCCGCGGGCGTCGCGCTGGCGCTGATGGAGGCGCTCGCCGATTTCGGCACGGTGCAATATTTCGGCGTCACCACCTTCACCACCACCATCTACCGGACCTGGTTCGGGCTCGGCGACCGGGTCGCAGCGAGCCAGCTTGCGACCGGTCTTCTCGCCTTCGTTCTGGTGCTGGTGGTGATGGAGTTCCTCGCCCGCCGCGGCCGGCGGTTCGGCGGCGGCGGACGGCGTCACCGGACGTTGGCCCCGCTCCAGCTCTCCCGCCCGAAGGCGGCCGCCGCCTTCCTCGCCTGCGCACTGCCGGTGTTGCTCGGCTTCGTGCTGCCGGTGATCGCCCTCATCCGCCTGCATGGCGACGGCGGCGACCCGTTCTTCAGCGAGCGGTTCCTGACCTTCGCCCGCAACTCCTTCCTGCTCGCCGGCGGGGCCGCGCTGATCGTGGTGACGGCCGCGACGCTCGTTGCCTATGCCGGGCGCCTCGCGCCGGGCGCCGCGACCACCGCCGCGCTGCGCGTCGCCAGCATCGGCTATGCGGTGCCGGGCACGGTGATCGCGGTCGGCATCCTCGCGGCGCTGGGGGCGGCGGATCACGGCCTCGACGCCTGGACCCGCGCCACTTTCGGACAGGGCACCGGCCTCCTCCTGTCGGGGACGGCCATCGCGCTGCTCTATGCCTATCTCGTGCGCTTCCTCGCGGTCGCGACCGGGCCGGTGGAATCCGGCCTCCACAAGATCCCCGGCTCGCTGGACGCGGCGGCGCGCACCCTCGGCGCCAGCGCCGGCAAGGTGGCCGTCGCCATCCATGCGCCGCTGCTGCGGCGCTCGCTGCTGACGGCGGCGCTGCTGGTCTTCGTCGACGTGCTGAAGGAGCTGCCGGCGACGATCATCGTCCGGCCCTTCAATTTCGATACGCTGGCTATCCGCGTCTACAATCTGGCCGCCGACGAGCGCCTCGCCCAGGCGTCGACCGGGGCGCTGGTCATCGTCGCCATCGGCATCGTGCCGGTGATCCTGCTGACGCGCATGATCGCGCGCGACACCCGCAGGGGCGGCCGGCCGGACTGAGGCTCAGCGGCGCTCGCGGAAGAAGTCACGCAGCAACTCGGCAGACGCGCTCTCCTGCAACCCGCCATAGACCTCGGGGCGGTGGTGGCAGGTGGGGTCGCCATAGAGGCGCACGCCGTTCTCGACGGCCCCGCCCTTGGGGTCGGCGGCGCCGAAATAGAGACGGCGGATGCGGGCAAAAGCGATGGCGCCGGCGCACATCGGACAGGGCTCGAGCGTGACGTAGAGATCGCAGCCGGGCAGCCGCTCCGAGCCGAGTGCCGCGCAGGCGGCGCGGATCGCCAAGATCTCGGCATGGGCGGTCGGGTCGCGGTCGGCGAGCGTGCGGTTGCCGGCGCGGGCGATGACGGCGCCGTCGCGGACGATCACCGCGCCGACCGGCACCTCGCCGCGCGCCGCGGCGGCGCGGGCCTCGGCCATGGCGAGATCCATCGGCCTTTCCGCCCCCGAATCGCCCTCTCTCGCCATTCCCGTCCGTTCGTGCTAGATCGCCGCATTCCTGCCGGGGAGCCCGGCCGCGCACGCCGGACGGCGCCGCGACACTTCGATCCCACGAGACCACCATGCCCCGCAAGCGCGACGATGCCCGCCCGGCCACCAGCCGGACGACGGAGACCGATTCCGACGCCGTGACCAAGAGCCCGGCCAAGACCGCTCCCAAGACCTCTGCAAAGACCTCTGCAAAGACCTCCACCCAGATTTCCAAGACGGCCGAGAAGGCCCCGGCGAAAGCCGCGAAGGCCAAAGCCGAGCCCAAGAAGGCCGAGCCCAAGGCTGCTGCGCCCAAGGCCGCTTCGCCCAAGGCCGCCGCGCCGAAGAAGGCCGCCGCCGTGAAGGCCGAGCCCGCTGCGACCGCGACCAAGGCGCCGGCCAAGGCCAAGGCGCCTGCCAAGGCCGTCGAGGCCCAACCGGCCGCCGCCAAGCCTGCCGCCAAGACGAAGGCCTCTACGAAGACCCAGACCGCCGCCGCTCCGAAGCGCGGCAAGGTGAAGGACGCGGAGCCGGTCGCTGCCGAGCCCGTCGCGGTGGAAGCCGCGGTGCCGGCGCGCAAGGGCAAGCCCCGCAAGGTGGCCGAGCCTGTCGCCGCCGCGCCGGTCGCCGTTGAAGCCGCCGCCGAGGCTCCGGCCGAGAGCGCCGAGAAGCCTGCCCGGAAGGGCAAGGCGCGCGTCGCCTCCACCTATGAGCCGATCGATGTTCCCGGCGACGTGCCGGACTTCCTCGACGACATCGATGAGGATCCGGTGGTGAAGGCCCTCGCCCGCGAGGCCGGCATCGAGAAGAAGCCGAAGGCCGAGCGCAGCCGCGACGGCGATGCGCCGCGCCGCGGCGATCGTCCCGAGCGTGGCTACGAGGGCCGTGCCACCCGCGACCGCAACAGCGTGCCGCGCGAGCGCGACCGTTCCTTCGAGCCGGTGAACCGCGGTGAGGAGCGGATCGCCCGCGTCCTCGCACGCGCCGGGCTCTGCTCGCGCCGCGAGGCGGAGGAGTGGATCGAGGCCGGCCGCGTCAGCGTCAACGGCACCGTGCTCACCTCCCCGGCGGTGAATGTCACCGAAAGCGACCGCATCATGGTCGATGGCGAGCGCCTGCCGGAGCGCGAGCGCACCCGCCTGTGGCTCTACCACAAGCCCTCGGGCCTGGTGACGACCAACAGCGACCCGGAAGGCCGCCCGACCATCTTCGAGAACCTGCCGGAGGACCTGCCGCGCGTGGTGACCGTTGGCCGGCTCGACATCAACACCGAGGGCCTCCTGCTCCTCACCAATGACGGCGGCCTTGCCCGCGTCCTCGCCCTGCCGGCCACCGGCTGGCTGCGCCGCTACCGCGTGCGCGCCCATGGCAGCGTCGACCAGGCGACCCTCAACGAGCTGCGCAACGGCATCGAGGTCGATGGCATTGCCTATGGCCCGATCGAGGCCGAGCTCGACCGCGTGCAGGGCGCCAATACCTGGCTCACCCTCTCGCTGCGCGAGGGCAAGAACCGCGAGGTCAAGAACGTCCTGGGCGCCATCGGCCTCGATGTGAACCGCCTCATCCGCGTCTCCTTCGGCCCCTTCCAGCTGGGCGAGCTGCCCGAGGGTGAGGTCGACGAGGTGCGCACCCGCGTGCTGCGGGACCAGCTCGGCGAAGAGCTGTCCGAGCTCGCCGGCGTCGAGTTCGACCGCCCGGTCTTCGAGAAGATCGGCGAGCGCGAGGAGCGCGGCCGCAAGGGTCGTCCCGAGGGTCGCAGCGAGGGCCGTGGTGGCAGGTTCGGCGATCGCGAGGAGCGCGGCTCGCGCTTCGGCCGTGACGAGGATCGCGGTGGCCGCTTCGGCCGGGATCGCGACGACCGTGGCGGCAACCGCTTCGGCCGCGACCGCGACGACCGGGGCCCCAGCCGCTTCGGGCGTGACCGTGACGAGGGCGAGCGTGGCGGCAAGACGCCGGAGCACCGCTTCGGCAACCGTCCGCGCGTCTGGCGCGACGGCGAGGCCACCGATTTCGGCCCGCGCCACAAGGCGCGGCCGGCCTACAAGGGCGGCCGCGGCGGCGAGGAAGGCGGCGAGCGCGATTTCAAGCGTGGCGCGCCGGTGACCGATTCTCGCGGACGGCGCGTGCGGGTGGAGAAGATGGGCGGCGACGGCCCGGCCGCCGAACGGCAGGAGCGTTTCGAGAGCCGCCAGGCCCGTCAGGCCGAGGATCGTCCGGTCCGCAGCCGCGACGAGGCTCCGCGCGGCGACTTCAAGCCGAGAGGCGAGCGCTCCTTTGGCGACCGGCCGTCCCGCGACCGTGACGGCGACGCACCGCGCCGCGATTTCAAGCCAAGAGGCGAGCGCTCCTTTGGCGACCGCCCCTTCCGCGATCGTGACGGCGATGCACCCCGCGGCGACTTCAAGCCCCGCGGCGACCGTCCCTTCGGCAACCGCGACGGCGATGCCCCGCGCCGCGACTTCAAACCCCGCGGTGACCGTCCCTTCGGCAACCGCGACGGCGACGAGCGTGGCGGTGGTCGCGACTTCAAGCCCCGTGGCGACCGGCCGTTCCGCGATCGCGACGGCGAGGCTCCGCGCCGGGACTTCAAGCCAAGAGGCGAGCGCTCCTCTGGCGACCGGCCGTTCCGGGATCGCGACGCCGCCCCGCGCGGCGACGTGAAGCCCTGGGCCGAGCGCGAGGATCGCGGCGGTGGCCGGGACTTCAAGCCGCGCGGCGAGCGTCCCGAGGGCGACAGGCCGCGTGGCAAGAGCTTCGGCGGCGGCAAGTCCTTCGGCGGCGATCGTGGCGAGCGCTCGTTCGGCGACCGCCCCTCGGGCGGCAAGTCGTTCGGCGGCGGCAAGAGCTTCGGCGGTGGCCGCGGCGAGCGCTCCTTCGGTGATCGCGACGGCGGCAAGTCCTTCGGTGGTGGCAAGTCCTTCGGCGGTGGCCGGGGTGGCAAGTCGTTCGGGGGCAAGCCTTCGGGTGGCAAGAGCTTCGGCGGCAAGCCGGGCGGCCGTCCGGGCGGGGGCAAGCGGGACCGCTAAGCCTTGCGGATCGTCGGCGGCAAACATCGCGGGCGCAGCCTGCTGGGACCGAGGTCGGACGGCATCCGCCCGACCTCGGATCGCCTGCGCGAGAGCCTCTTCAACGTGCTCGCGCATGGCTATGACGACCCCTGCGAGGGCGCACGGGTGATCGACCTCTTCGCGGGGACTGGCGCGCTTGGCTTCGAGGCGCTGTCACGCGGGGCGAGCTACGCCGCCTTCGTCGACCAGAGCGCAGAGGCACGTGGCCTGATCCGCGGCAATGTCGACGCGATGGGCCTGTCGGGGGTCACCGGCCTGTTGAAGCGGGACGCGACGAAGCTCGGCGCCGTTGCGCCGTTCGACCCGTTCAGCCTTGGCTTCTGTGATCCGCCCTATCGCAAGGGCCTCGCCGAAAAGGCCCTGGCGAGCGCCCTGTCGGGGGGATGGTTCGCACCGCAAGCCCTCGTCGTGGTCGAGGAGGCAGCGGATGTCGTTGTCACGCCGCCGGAGGGGTTCGACCTCATCGAGCGGCGCGAGGCCGGCGAGACGCAGCTTCTGTTCCTGCGCCTCGCCTGAGCCGAACTCACTTCTTCAGGAGATCGCGTATCTCGGTGAGCAGCGTCGCCTCGGCGCTGGGCTTCACCTCGGCCGGGGCCGCAGCTTCCTGGCGCTTCAGGCGGTTCATGCCCTTGACCACCAGGAACATCACCGCCGCGATGATCATGAAATTGATGGCGATGGTGATGAAGCGGCCATAAGCGATGACGGCGCCCTGCTTCTGCGCGTCAGCGAGGTTGGTGGCGGTGACCGATTTGCTCAGCGCCAGGAAGTAGTTGGTGAAATCGAAGCCGCCGAGCGACCCGAGGATCGGCATGAAGAGATCGCCGACGATGGATTCGACGATGCGGCCGAAGGCGGCACCGATGATGACACCGACGGCGAGGTCGACGACATTGCCCTTGAGGGCGAATTCGCGGAATTCCTTGAGCATCGGGCACTGTCCTCCATGATCGCTCGCCGCCGCGACCCCTGCCGCAGCGGCAGGCGGACGATCCGGCATCCCGTCCGTGATGGCAATGGCCGATGCGACATTCCGCCCTTCGTCATGTGGACAGTCCGTGCCGGCCATGTTGAATTCGGCTCGCACCGGCGGGAGCCCTGACGCAATGAGTTCGCAGCCGTGAGCATGGGCTTCGTCATCATCCTGACAGCGCTCGCCTATCTCGGGGCGCTGTTCGGCGTTGCCTATTGGGGCGACCGGCGGCGCACCCGCGAAAAGGCCATCCGTCAGAGCCAGACCTGGATCTATCCGCTGTCGCTGGCGGTCTACTGCACCTCGTGGACCTTCTTCGGCTCGGTCGGCCTCGCCTCGCGCTCAGGCTTCGACTTCCTCGCCATCTATGTCGGCCCCGCCCTGCTCTTCGCGCTGTTCTGGCCGCTCATCATCCGGGTGGTGAGGCTCGCCAAGAGCCAGAACATCACCTCGATCGCCGACTTCATCGGCGCCCGCTACGGCAAGAGCCAGTGGGTCGCGGCCATGGTCTGCCTCATCGTCACGGTGGGCACGATCCCCTATGTGGCGCTGCAGCTGAAAGCCGTGTCGGCGTCGCTGATGACCACCGTGCGCCCCGAGCGCATCGTCAACATCACGCAGGAGCTGCCCTTCTTCGGCGACCTCGCGCTGGTCGTTGCCATGTCCATGGCGGCCTTCGCCATGCTCTTCGGCACCCGCCACGCCGATGCGACCGAGCACCAGGACGGCCTGATCCTCGCGGTCGCGACGGAGTCCATCGTCAAGCTCGTCTGCTTCCTCGCCGTCGGCCTCTACGTGACCTACGTGATGTTCGGCGGCTTCGGCGACCTCTTCGCCCGCGCCGCCGAGCGGCCGGACATCGTCGCCTCGGTGCTGCGCTGGCCGGACGCCTCGACCTTCCTGACGATGAGCATGCTGTCCTTCTGCTGCGGCATCCTCCTGCCGCGCATGTTCCATGTCGGCGTGGTGGAGAACCATTCGGAGGCGGAGATCCGCCGCGCCTCCTGGCTGTTCCCGCTCTACCTCGTCCTCATCAACATCTTCGTCGTGCCCATCGCGGTGGCGGGCCTTCTCATGTTCGGGCCAGGCACGGTGGACAGCGACATGACCGTCGTTGCCCTGCCCATGGCGCGCGGCAACGAGATCCTCACCCTCGTCGCCTTCATCGGCGGCCTCTCCGCCGCCACCGCCATGGTCATCGTCGCCAGCATCGCCCTGTCGATCATGATCTCCAACGACGTGGTGATCCCCTCGCTGCTGAACCTGCGCGGGCGGCTGACCGGCGCGAGTTCCAGCGAGGATCGCGGCGACCTCGGCCAGACCATCCTGACGATCCGCCGGACGATCATCCTCGGGGTCATGCTCGCCGCCTACGTCTACTACCGCATCGCCGGTGAGGCGCAGCTCGCCTCCATTGGCCTCCTGTCGTTCGCGGCCGTGACGCAGCTTGCGCCGGCCTTCTTCGGTGGCCTGTTCTGGCGGCGCGGCAATGCCGGCGGCGCCGTGGCGGGCATGGGCGCCGGCCTCCTCGTCTGGGCCTATACGCTGCTGCTGCCGATGCTGGCGACCACGGGGGCGGTGCCCACGGCCTTCGCAACGGACGGCCCCTTCGGCATTGACGCGCTGAAGCCGCAGCACCTGTTCGGCCTCGGCGAAATGGCGCCGCTCACCCATGGTGTCGTCTGGTCGCTCGCCATCAATGTCGTGCTCTATGTGGCCATCTCGCTGATCCGCCGGCCCTCGGCCATCGAGATCGTCCAGTCCAAGCTCTTCGTGCCGGTGCCGCAATCGGACTACGCCCCGAGCTTCCGGCTCTGGCGCAGCGCCGTGACGGTGGAGGACGTGCGCTCGACGGTGGCACGCTATTTGGGCGCCGAGCGCACGGATGCCGCCTTCTCCAGTTACGCCTTCGAGCGGGGCGTGCCGCTGGAATCGCAGACCGAAGCCGACATCGACCTCTTGCGCTATTCCGAGCGCCTGCTCGCCTCGGCCATCGGCACGGCCTCCTCGCGCCTCGTCCTGTCGCTGCTCCTCAAGAAGCGCTCGGTCTCGACCACCGACGCGCTGAAGCTGCTCGACGACGCCAATGCCGCCATGCAGTACAACCGCGAGGTGCTTCAGACGGCCCTCGAACATGCCCGCCAGGGGGTCAGCGTCTTCGATGCCGAGGGCAAGCTGATGGTGTGGAACCGGCCCTTCGCCGAGGTGCTGGCGCTACCGCCGGAGACGCTGCATATCGGCGCCGGCTTCGACCGGGTGGTGCGGGCGCTGGCCGCGCGCGGAGAGTTCGGCCCCGGCGACATCGATACGCTGGTCGCCGAGCGTGCCAATCGCCTGCTGCGCGCCGAGGAGCCGCAGATCGAACGCCTCGCCATGCTCGGGCTCGTGGTCGAGGTGCGCGCGGCGCGCCTGCCCGACGGCGGCATCGTCACCACCTACACGGACGTCACCGCCTCGGTGGCGGCGGCCGAGGAACTGGAGCGGGCCAACGAGACGCTGGAGCGGCGCGTGCGCGAGCGCACCGAGGAGCTGATGCGGCTTAACGGCGAGCTCGCCCAGGCGAAGCAGGAGGCGGACGAGGCGAACCTGTCGAAGACACGCTTCCTCGCCGCGGCGAGCCACGACATCCTCCAGCCGCTGAACGCCGCGCGCCTCTACACGACGAGCCTCGTCGAGCGGCAGGGGGAGAGCGACGAGCGGCGGCTTGTCGACAATATCGACGCCTCGCTGGAAGCGGTGGAGGAGATCCTCGGCGCGCTGCTCGACATTTCCCGCCTCGATGCGGGAGCGATGAAGCCGGAGATCGCCAGCTTCCGCCTCGACGAGCTGTTCCGCCAGCTGGCGGTGGAATTTGCCCCCATGGCGGCGCAGAAGGGCCTGACGCTGACCTTCGTACCGACTTCGCTCGCCATCCATTCCGACCGGCGGCTGATGCGGCGCCTGCTGCAGAACCTCGTGTCCAACGCCATCAAGTACACCAGCAAGGGCGGCGTCCTGGTCGGCTGCCGGCGGCGCGGCAAGCGCCTGTCGCTGGAGGTGCACGACACCGGACCCGGCATTCCCCAGGCCAAGCAGCGCATCATCTTCCAGGAGTTCCAGCGGCTGGAGCAGGGTGCCAAGATCGCCCGCGGGCTCGGCCTCGGCCTGTCCATCGTCGAGCGCATCGCACGCGTGCTGGAGCACCGGCTGATCGTGAAGTCCAAGGTCGGCCTTGTTGCCGGCGGCGGACCAGCGCGGCGCCATGAACAGCGTGTCGTCCACCAGCGGATCCTGCGAGCCGACCGTGAAGAGGGCCGGCGGCATGCCCTTCAGATCCGCCTGGAGCGGCGAGACGTCGGGGTCGGTCACCGCGCCTGTGTGCAGCAGGTAGTGGCGTACGAACATCTGGATGTCGCGGGTGTTGAGCACCAGCTTGTCCGTGCCCCAGCGGCGGACCGAGGGGGTCAGCGCGAGGTCGTAGCAGCCGGCATGAAGGTTCGCCGCGCGGAAGGGCATGACGCCGTGCCGGTCGCGCAGGCGCAGCAGCGTGGTGGCCGAGAGGTGCGCGCCGGCGCTCTCGCCGCCGATGATGAGGCGATCGGTGCCGAACAGCGCCTTGGCCTCGCGGGCGATCCACAGCGCTGCCGCCTCGCAGTCGTCCGGGCCCTGCGGATAGGGATTTTCGGGGGCGAGGCGATAATCGACGGAGACGCAGGCCATGCCGGCCCTGTCGGCGAAGCGCTCCAGCCACTGGTCCTGCTGGTCGACGCTGCCGAGCACCCAGCCGCCGCCGTGAATGTGGAGATAAACGCCCCTCGCCTGCCCCTCGGGGGTGATGATCCTCAGCCCGATAGGCCCATGCGGGCCGTCAATGGTCATGGTCCGCGCCCGGGGCGAGAGGACCGGCGCGGGAAAGGCGCCGCGGCCTTCGCGACGCATCTGCCGGATGGTCTCGGGCGGATGGGCCCAGTTGTCCCAGTTCTCCAGCCGCTTGAGGATGGCCGCATTGACCGCCAGCGCATCGGCAGGCGCATGGGCGGGATCAAAGGCGGCGGCGATGGTCGGGGTCAGGTCGGTCATGAATCGTCCGGAGCAATGGCCTGCGATCAAAGCCCGCCGGCCATGCCACCGCAAGTCGGCCAGGTGGCTCCCTGTCCCGCGCCGGTGAGGGTAGGATGGGGCATGAGCACCGCCGTCATCCGCCCCGCACCCTATCCGCCCCACGATTTCGCGCTTGTCCTCGGGGGCGGCGGCGCCAAGGGCCTCGCCCATATCGTGGTGATCGAGGCGCTCGACGAACTCGGCCTCAGGCCGCGGGAGGTTGCCGGCACCTCCATCGGCGCCATCATCGGCGCCTGCTACTGCGCGGGGATGAGCGGGGCGGAGATGCGCGCCTATGCGCTCGACGTCATGCAGGTGAAGCCGGACGTGCTGAAGGCCATCTTCTCGGCCCGCGTCGGCCGCTTCTCCGACCTGTTCCGCCAGGGGATCACCAATCCCATGCTGGTCGATCCGGAGCGGCTGCTCGACGCTCTGTTTCCGGCGCAGGTGCCGAAGGACTTCTCGGAGCTGGTGACGCCGCTCACCGTGGTCGCGACCGATTTCTACGAGCGGGTGGACGTCGCCTTCTCGACGGGGCCGCTCCTGCCGGCGGTCGCCGCCTCCATGGCGATTCCCGGCGTTGTCAGCCCGGTGCGCCATGCCGGCCGCGTGCTGATCGACGGCGGCACGATCAATCCGGTGCCGGTAGACAAGGTGTCGGCGCCGGTCACTGTCGCGGTCGATGTGCTGCACGGCTCGGAATTGGCGCTGGAGATCGACGAGGTGGTGCCCAATGTCTGGGACGCGCTGTTCGGCTCGGTGACGCTGATGATGCAGGTGCTGAGCGCCGCGCGCCTCGCCGAACACCGGCCGACCATCCACCTGCGGCCGCCGGTCGATCCGTTCCGGGTGCTCGATTTCCTGAAGGTGCGGGAGATCCTCACGGCCTGCGAGCCGATGAAGGACGAGGTGAAGCGGCGCGTTACCATCGCGCTGGAGGCGGTGCCGGCGGACGTGGTGGGGGAGACGCGGCGCGGTCGCTAGCGCCGGCCGAACAGGCGCTCGACATCGGCGAGCGACAGGGCGACCGAGGTCGGCCGGCCGTGATTGCACTGGGCTGAGGCCGGGGTTGCCTCCATCTCGCGGAGCAGGGCGTTCATCTCGGCGGGGCGAAGCTGCCGCCCGGCGCGGACCGAGCCGTGGCAGGCCATGGTCGCGGCAACCGCCAGCAATCGCGTCTCCAGCGGCGCAGCGCTGTCCCATTCGGCGAGATGTTCGGCAATGTCGCGCACCAGCGCCTCGGCATCGACCTCGCCGAGCATGGCCGGGGTCTCGCGCACCACGACCGCGCCGGGCCCGAAGCCCTCCACCACCAGCCCGAACCGCGCGAGGTCGTCGGCACGATCGACGAGGCGGGAGGCATCGGCCGGGTCGAGTTCGACCACAACCGGGATGAGGAGCGCCTGCCGGGCGATGCCGGCCACGTCCATCTGCCGCTTCATCCGTTCGTAGACGAGCCGTTCGTGTGCGGCGTGCTGGTCGACGATGACGAGGCCTTCGCGCGTCTGGGCGAGGATATAGGTGCCGTGGATCTGGGCGCGCGCCGCACCGAGTGGCCGGTCGAGGTCGTCCTCGGCGGCGGGCGCCTCGGCGGCGCGGGCATCCGCCGCCGGCGGCAGGTCGAGGGCAAAACCTGCCTGAGGGCCGTCCGACAGGCCGGGCACGAAGGGCCGCGCGGGCGAGGATCGCCAGTCATAGCTGCCCGCGCGCGCTGCCGCCGGGCGGAAAGCCGCCACCGTCGCCGCACCAAGCGTGGAGGAGGTCGTCGGCGAAGCGGCAGCGATAGCCTCGCGGATGGCCGCGACGATCAGGCCGCGGACGAGGGCCGGGTCGCGGAAGCGCACCTCCGTCTTGGCGGGATGGACGTTGACGTCGACCTCGCGCGGGTCGAGCTCGAGGAACAGGGACACGGCCGGATGCCGGTCACGGGGCATGGTGTCGCCATAGGCGCCGCGGATGGCACCAAGCACCAGCCGGTCGCGGATCGGGCGGCCGTTGACGAAGAGGAACTGGCTCGCCCCCGTCGCCTTGCCGAAGGTCGGCAGCCCGGCAAAGCCATAGAGCCGGACCTCGCCACGCCAGACGTCGAGGGCCAAGGCGTTCTGGGCGAAGTCGCGGCCGGCCACGTCGCCGATGCGGGCGAGGAGGCCGGCCTCCCCGAAGGCCTGGGCAGGGAAGTGGCGGGTCGTGCCCTCATCGTCAGCGAGAGAGAAGGCGACCGTCGGATGGGCCATGGCGAGGCGCTTGACCACGTCGGCGACCGCCGCCGCCTCGGCCCGGTCGCTCTTCAGGAACTTGAGGCGCGCGGGGGTCGCGGCGAAGAGGTCGGCGATCTCGACGCGGGTGCCGGCGGCAAGGGCAGCGGGACGCGCCTCGCCCTTCAGGCCCGCATCCACTGTGAGCTGCCAGGCATGGGGCTCATCGGCGTGGCGGGTGGTGATGGTCAGCCGCGACACCGCGCCGATAGAGGGCAACGCCTCGCCACGGAAGCCGAGGGTGCGGATGTCGAGCAGGTCCTCGTCCTGCAGCTTCGACGTGGCATGGCGCTCGACGCAGAGGACGAGGTCGTCCCTGACCATGCCGCTGCCGTCATCGGCGACGCGGATCAGCCTCCGGCCTCCGGCGCCGATCATCACGTCGATGCGGGTGGCGCCGGCGTCGAGGGCGTTTTCCACCAGCTCCTTCACGGCGGCAGCGGGACGCTCGATCACCTCGCCGGCGGCGATGCGGTTGGCGATGCCTTCGGAAAGCTGGCGGATGGCCATGGGACGGGTCGCGGCGGCCTCTGCGGCGGATGGCGCAATGCTAGCGCCGGGCGCGGCCATCGTCAGCTGCGGTCACGGATGAGGGCGCGCAGGCCGGAGCTTCCGGGCCGGCGCGGCTCGCGGGTGACCGCACCCTGCGCTAGCACGGCAGCGCCCAGCGTCTGCGGTGCAGCCGCGGCGGCAGCGGGGCTCCGCGGATCGACGCGCGGCTCGGTGCGCTGGCGCGGCGCCGTGGCCGGGGCGGGCGCCGGCTGGAGACCGGCCGGCTCGGCGGCGGCCATGACCTCAGCCCGGACCGGGCGCGGCGGCGAGAACAGCGCGCCTTGCGCGAACTTCACCTCGTAATCGAGCAGGTCGACCACCACCGACTCACTCTCCACATCCTCGACCACAAGGTCCATGCCGTAGCGGGTAAAGAGCCCAGCAAGATCGGCGACATGGATGGAGGCGCCGGTGTCGGCGGCCCGCGCGATCATCAGCGGCGCCGGCACCTTGATGAGGCGGATGCCCTTTTCGGCCACGTCACGCGGCTCGATCCCGAGGTCGCGCACACCATCCATGGCGAAGCGGAAGCCCTTGTCGGCGAGGGCGCGCAGGGTCTCGACGTCCAGGGCGCTCATGTCGCGCAGTGTCTGCTGGCTGAAGCCGAGCATGAGCGAGCCGGCAATGGCGCGGGACGCCTCGAGCGAGGCGATAAGGTCGGTGGCGAAGGCGGCATCGGTGAGCGATGAGCCCGAGAGGTCGCAGACGAGGCCGACGTCGCGGTTGCGCGCGGTGAGCCGGCGGACGATCTGGACGCAACGGCCGAGCACCTCGGTATCGAGGCCGGGCATGAGGCCAGAATCCTCGGCGAGGGCCCGGTAGTCTTCCGGCAGGAGCACGCGCCCGTCGGCCGTCCGAAGGCGGACTGAGGCCTGGTAGAAGCGCACCTTGCGCTGCGGCAGCGTCACGATCGGCTGCAGGAAGAGCTCGTAACGCTTCGAGGTGATGGCCTCGTCGAGGATGGTGATGGCGTCGGCCCGTCCAAGGCCGGCCAGCGCCTCCGGAAGATCGGGGGATGACATGCGCGCCTCGGCCCCACGCCGCAGGGCGCCGGCCTGGCGCTGCAGCACCTGGACGGGCGGCGGCGGCGGCGGAGCGACCTTGGACACCGGCGGCTGGACCGGGGGAGGCGGCGGGGGAGCCGCCATCACGGGCTGCGCGTAGGTCTCCATCTGCGGCGAGCCGGCAGCGATGATCGCCGCCTCGTGAACCTGCAGCGTCTCGGCGAACTGCTTCACCAGCACGCCGAGCTCGCGGATCTCCTCGCCGAGCGGCTCGCTCGCCTCGCGGGCCTTCTCCTCCGCCAGCACCTCGACGCGGTCCATGCGCTCGGCGATGTCGCCGAGGTCACGGGCCAGATCGCCGGTGGCACGGGTGAGAGCCTCGAGCCGGCGGTCCGTCGCGGCGCGGTCGGCAGTGAGCTGCGCGCCGAGATGGCCGATGACCAGCGCCAGCAGGAGCGCACAGCCGGCGGCGGCGGCGGTCCCCGCGTCGAGGCCGCCGAGCGTGAAGGCGAGCACCGCCACGGACGCGGCAATGGCGACCATGCTGAGGGCGACGAGGAAGGAACCGGGGCGGTTCATGGACTGGCGGCTGATCCGTCGAGGACTGTTCAAGGCGGGAGAATGCAACGCGCGCCCGTGATTCGTCTCGCCGTCCAGCCCCTGTGGACGGCGCGCGGCGTCGGTGCCCACAGGCACGGCGGGAACCGGCGCCCAGGGGCGGCATTACGCAGATTGTCCTATTGCATTGCACCATCGGCCTGCGGAAGGTTGCGCCCCCTTAGGAGACGCCCATGACGATCCGTTCCATCCGTTCGCTGGCCTATGAGGACCTGTCCGTTGGCCTGTCGGAACTGGTGATGAAGACCGTGACCGACCAGGACGTGGTCGGGTTCGCCGATATTTCCGGGGATCACAATCCTATCCACCTGTCGGACGTCTATGCCGCGAAGACCCGTTTCGGGCAGCGCATCGCCCATGGGCTCTACACGGCGAGCCTGATCTCCGCGGTGATCGGCACCCGCCTGCCGGGGCCCGGCGCGGTCTATCTGTCGCAGACCCTCAACTTCAAGGCGCCGGTGAAGATCGGCGACGTGGTGCGGGTCCATGTCGAGGTGGCCGAGTTGATCCCGGCCCGCCAGCGGGCCCGGCTTGTCTGCGAATGCGCGGTCGATGCCGCGGTGGTGCTGGAGGGTGAGGCCTGGGTGCGGGTACCCTCGCGCGCCGAGATCGCGGCCGCGGCCTGAGCGCGACCGGCCTCGACGCTTGACGGCGGAGGGCTTGGCGGTCAGGGTCCGCGCCCGATAGCCATGGCCCCTTTCCGATCCCGTCCGACATGCCGTTGATCCTGCCGCCGCCGCGGCCTTCCGCCGCCTTTCCGGTGCTCGGCCCGGGGCAGGTGCTTCCCGCCTCCCTTGCCCGTCCCACCGTCGCCATCGGCAATTTCGACGGGGTCCATCGCGGCCATCGCCACGTCCTCGCCATGGCGCGCCGCACGACCCGTCCCCTGGTCGTGCTGACCTTCGAGCCACACCCGCGCAGCTATTTCCAGCCGGACGTGCCGCTGTTCCGGCTGACCGATGCGGCCGGCAAGGCCCGGCTCCTCGCCGCGGCGGGGGCTGACGGCCTCGCGCTGCTCCCCTTCGACGCCACCATGGCCGGAACCAGCGCGGAGGCCTTCGTCGACCGCCTGCTGGTCGACTGGCTCGGGGCTGGCACGGTCGTCGTCGGGCGCGACTTCCACTACGGTGCGCGCCGGGCCGGCAATGCCGAGACGCTCCGGCAGGCGGGCGAGGCCCGTGGCTTCGCAGTGATCGAGGTCGCAGCCCTCGACGGGCCTGACGGACCGATCTCCTCCTCCGCCATCCGCGCGGCGCTGGCGGCAGGTCGCGTCGAGACGGCGAATGATCTGCTCGGCCATGCCTGGTTCGTCACCGGCCCGGTCATCCATGGCGAAAAGCGCGGCCGGGAGCTCGGCTATCCCACGGCCAACATCCGGCTGGATGCCTCTTGCGGCCTGGCCCATGGCATCTACGCCGTCATGGTCGGCCTAGACGGGACCTGGCACCAGGGCGTCGCGAGCTATGGCCGGCGGCCGCAATTCGACAATGGCGCGCCGCTGCTCGAGGTGCATGTCTTCGACTTTGCCGGCAACCTCTACGACAAGGAGGTCGACGTCGCCTTCGCGTCCTACCTCAGAGGCGAGGCGAAGTTCGCCTCTCTTGAGGCACTCATCGACCAGATGGACGCCGACAGCCGCGAGGCGCGCTCCCGCCTCGGTAGGTGACCTAACGTAATACAATTTTTTTACACATTCCAAGACCGCTATTCAGCGGAATTTAACGGTCTGCACGCGGAATAAGGGCTGGACCTTACGCCCTCAGGACGATGCTCCCCATGTTCTCACGTCTTCCGCGGCTCAAGATCGGCGCCAAGTCGGTCGGCTTCGTTGTTCTTCTCCTCGCCGTGACCGCCGCCCTCGTCGTGGGGGCCGGCTGGCAGCTGATCCAGAGCCGCAACGTTCAATCGGCGACAGGGGATGCCCAGACCAATCTGCGAACACTAACCGTGCTCTTCGCCGCGGGTCAGCCGGAGAGCCGCTTCGGCATCGTGGCCGAGCGGGTCAACGACCTCAGGGCCCCCGCCATGCCGACCTTCACCGACCATTCCATCGTCGACCGGACGGTGCAGGCGGTCGGCGGTGTCGCCACGATCTTCGTCACCGACGACAAGGGCGCCTTCATCCGCCGCACCACCAATGTGCGCACGCAGAATGGCGAGCGCGCGGTGGGCACGGCGCTGGCCGCCGACCATCCGGCGCAGGCGCCGCTGAAGGCCGGCCAGCCCTATTACGGCCCGGCGACCCTGTTCGGCCGTTCCTTCTTCACCGCCTATCACCCGGTGATCGACACTGCCGGCAAGGTGATCGGCGTGCTGTTCATCGGCATCCCCACCGAGCAGCTGCGTGAACAGGCCATGTCGACGCTCTACGCGATGATCGCGGCGCTCACCGGCATCGTCGTCGTCCTCGGCCTCGTCGCCGCCTTCGTGGTGCGGCGCGCGGTGAAGCCGCTGGTGGCCGCGACCGGCGCCCTCGAGCGTGTCGCCGCCGGCGACCTCGACAGCGCCATCCCTGTCTCCACCCGGCGCGACGAGATCGGCGATCTCAGCCGGGCCATCGTCGTGCTGCGCGACAATGCCCGCGCTGCCAAGACGGCCGAGGCCGAGCGCCTCGCGGAAGCCGAGACCCGCGCCGAACGCGGCCGCCGGCTCGAAACGGCGATCGTCGGCTATGAGAAGGTGATGGCCCAGCGCATCAGCGAGGCCAATGCGGCGGTGAGCGGCCTCGATGTCAGCGCCGACAGCCTCTCCTCCGCCGCGGCGGCCATGAGCGGGAAGGTGGACACCGCCTCCGGCGCGACCGACCAGGCGACGCAGAACATGAACGCCGTGGCGAGCGCCGCCCACCAGCTGGCGGCCTCCATCAGCGAGATCGGCCGCCAGGTCTCGGCCTCCTCGGAGGTCGCCGGCCGGGCGGTCAAGGAAGCCGGCGACACCGGTTCGCGCGTCGCCGAGCTCGACGGCGCCGCCCGCAAGATCGGCGAGGTCATCGGCCTCATCAATGCGGTGGCCGAGCAGACCAACCTTCTCGCCCTCAACGCGACGATCGAGGCCGCCCGCGCCGGTGAGGCCGGCAAGGGCTTCGCTGTCGTCGCGGCCGAGGTGAAGCAGCTCGCCGGCCAGACGGCCAAGGCCACCGATGAGATCGCCTCGCAGGTCAGCCGCATGCAGACCGCCACCCAGGCGACCGTCCAGGCCATCGGCGTCATCACCGAGACCATCGGCGCCATGGACCATATCACCACGGCCATCGCCGCGGCGGTGGACGAGCAGCAGGCCTCGACCGCCGAGATCTCCCGCGCCATCGGCGAGGCCAATGGCCATGCCGACCACGCCCGCCGGTCCATCGTCGATGTGAGCCAGGCCGCCGAGGGCACCGGCCGCTCGGCAGCGGAGGGCGGCCAGGCCCGCGACCGTCTCGCCGCCTGCTCCAGCAACATCGAGGCGGCGCTGAAGACCTTCGTGACGGAGGTGCGCGCCGCCTGATCAGCGGAGCGAATTTCCACCATCATTGCTGTGCATTGGACAGGCCGGGACGATGCCCTATCGTCCCGGCCTCGTCATATCTGGGAGGGTTCCGATGTACGTTCCGCCGCTCTTCGCCATGGGCGAGGACCGTGAGATCGCCTCCTTCTGCGCCGCCCATCCCTTCGCCACGCTGGTGACGCAGGGCGCCGAGGGCCTCTATGCGACGCATCTGCCGGTGATCTGGAAGCAGGAGGGGGAGACCGTCGCCTTCTTCGGCCATCTCGCCCGCGCCAATCCGCACTGGTCGACGACGCCCGACGGATCGGAGGCGCTGCTGATCTTCCAGGGGCCGCAGGCCTATGTGACACCATCCTGGTATGCCACCAAGAAGGAGACCGGGAAGGTCGTCCCGACCTGGAACTATGCCGCCGTCCATGTGCGGGGCACCGTCTCATGGCCCCACGACACCGCCTTCCTGCGCCAGAACCTCTCCGATCTGACCGATGCCCACGAGGCGCATCGCGACCATCCCTGGGCCATGGATGACGCGCCGGAGGATTTCCTCGCCATGCAGATGCGCGCCATTGTCGGCATGGCGTTCAGCGTCACCGGCTTCGACGGCAAGATGAAGATGAGCCAGAACCGGCCTGCCGCCGATGTGGAGGGCGTGATCACCGGCCTCGCAGCCTCGGGCGAGCAGGCGGTGGCGGAGCTGGTGGCGGCGAAGCGTCGCCGCTGAGGTCAGCCGAACGCCTGGAGGAGGGCCGCCGCCATCAGGCCGGCGAGGAAGATCAGCCCGGCGTCGCGGTTGGACTTGAACAGGCGCAAACAGCCGTCGGGATCGGCAATGTCGAGGCTCCTCACCTGCCAGGCGAGGTGCAGGGCGAAGGCGGCAAGGCCGGCATAGGCGAGGGCCGGCGCGGCAAGGGTCCACAGCGACAGGCCGAGGAAGGTGACCGTTCCGGCATAGAACAGCGACAGGAAGAGCGGTGTGCGCTCGCCGAAAAGCAGGGCGGTGGAGCGGACGCCGACAATGGCGTCGTCCTCGCGGTCCTGGTGGGCGTAGATCGTGTCGTAGCCGATGACCCACAGGATGGAGGCGGCATAGAGCAGCAGGGCCGGCGCATCGAGGCGGCCGAAGGCTGCGGCCCATCCCATCAGCGCGCCCCAGGAGAAGGCGAGGCCGAGCACCGATTGGGGCCAGGAGGTGATGCGCTTCATGAAGGGGTAGATGACCACCACCGAGAGCGAGGCGATGCCCACGGCCCATGCGAAGGGATTCCACAGCGCCAGCAGCACCATGGCGCCGACGGCGAGCTGGGCGATGAGGAAGATCTTGGCCTGGCGCGATGTCACCTGGCCGGAGGGCAGCGGACGCGAGCGGGTCCGCTCGACCATGGCGTCGATGTCGCGGTCGACAAGGTCGTTGTAGGTGCAGCCGGCGCCGCGCATGGCGACCGCGCCGATGGCGAAAAGCGCCATGTGCCAGAGATTGGGAAGGGCATGGCCTGCGGCGATCGCCGCATAGGCAGCCGACCACCAGCAGGGCAGCAGCAGCAGCCAGGAGCCGATGGGACGGTCGGCGCGCGCGAGGCGCAGATAGGGCCGCCAGGCGGCGGGGGCGAGCGTGTCGACCCAGGAGCCGCGAACGGCGTCTGCGACGCGTCCGTCGGTGGCCGTCATGACCGGATCAGCGGCACGGCCGGATCACAGGGCGCCGGGTGTGCGCAGGTCGAGCTGCGGACGCCGGCCGGCATTGGGCGCGAAGGGATTGGCGCCGCCGTCACCGCCAGCCTCGGCCTGGCGGCGCTGGCGCTCGATCTGGGCGACGCCGTTGCAGGCCTGGGTGCGGTTGCGGGTGATGTTGGTGACGCCGGTGTTCACGTCGTTGATGATCTGGTCGGGCAGGCGGCAGAAATCGGCATTGTTCTGCATCCACTGCTGCAGGCGCAGGAACGAGGCGCGGGCATTGGTGAGCAGGCGGCAAGCCCGCTCGGCATTGGCCTTGGCCTGTTCGAAGGTGGTCGGGCGGCCCCGCGGCATCCCGGCCTGGGTCTCCTTCATCACCTCCTGGTGGGCGGCGACAAGCGGCTGGAACTCGGCCTGGCAGATCTCGTTCGCCCGCACCGTGCCGCCCATGGCGAGGCCGGCGGCGAGCGCGGTCGCGGCGAGGACGGTCTTGACGCGGCGAAGGCTCATGTGGACGGCCCCTGAACCCGCCCGCAAGGCGAGCGACGATGCAATCGAGGTTGAGTGAATTCGGCAGGTTACATATCAATCCGACGGCATCGTGGCAATGTGACGGGCTGGCGAGGTTCATCACCGCCGGGTGCGTGTGGCCCTGGCACCGGCTCCGAGGCTGCCCGCAGGAGGAGGAATGCCGCATGGCGGCCTATGATTTCCGCGCCATCCGGCTTCGCGTCGAGGGATCTCTCGCCGCGGGTGCGACCATCGGCTGCGACCGCGACCAGGCCAATTATCTCCTCAACGTCATGCGGCTCGGCGATGGCCAGAGCATCGCCGTGTTCGACGGCGCGCATGGCGAATGGCGGGCGCGTCTCGCCCGTTCCGGCAAGAAGGGCCTCGACCTGATCGTCGAGGAGATGCTGCGGCCGCAACCCCCGGCAGGCGACCTCGCTCTGATGTTCGCGCCGCTCAAGCACGCCCGCCTCGACTACATGGTGCAGAAGGCGGTGGAGATGGGCGTGACGCGGCTCCAGCCGGTGATGACCCGGCGGACACAGGCCGCGCGGGTCAATCTCGACCGGATGCGCGCCAATGCGGTGGAGGCGGCGGAACAGTGCGGCGTGCTGACGCTCGCCGCCTGCGACGAGACGGCCGGCCTGCCGGAGGCGCTGGCCGCCCTGCCCGCCGACCGGCTGCTGGTCTTCTGCGACGAGGATGCGGCGCTCGCCAATCCGGCGGAGGCCCTGGCGGCGGCAAGGCCGATCACCGGGGGAATCACCGTGCTGATCGGCCCCGAGGGCGGGTTCGCGCCCGAGGAGCGCACGCTGGTGGCGCGTCACCCGCGGGCCCTCGCCCTGTCGCTCGGTCCCCGCATCCTGCGCGCCGATACGGCGGCGGTGGCGGCCCTGGCGGTGGTCCAGGCGGTGCTTGGCGACTGGCGCTGAGCCTAGCGCAGCGGCGGCCGCCCCTGCCCTGAACGGCGCCCAAGTCAACCATTTTAAGTTCACGCCATCTTTCAACGCCTTACGGAATTGGGGCGGCGCGTGACCGGTTCGGGCCACATTTTCGCCCCCCGGCCCGCCAGGCTTTGCGCCGCCGGTGACCCCTTCCCCATCAGGGAACGGCCCGGACCGCGCCGCGTTGAGGCGCAGGACGCGTCCAGCAAATTCCAAAGCCGTTTCATGGAGATGATCATGTCCGACACGCGCCGTTTCGGCATCGAGGAGGAATTCTTCGTGGTCGATGCAGAGACCAAGGCAGTCATGCGGCGGATGCCGCAGGGCTTCCTCGACGCGGCCAAAGCAAGGCTTGGCGACCGCGTCGGCAGCGAGATGCTGCAGTCGCAGATCGAGATCACCTCGTCGGTCCACACAACGCCGACCGGCGCCCGCAACGAGCTCCAGGCCATGCGGGGCGCGCTCGGGGAGGTGGCGGCCAGGCACGGCCTCGCCATCCTCGCCTCGGGTACGCATCCGACCGCCTTGTGGGCGACGCAGCGGGCGAGCGACGCGCCGCGCTATGACAGCGTCATGCATGACCTGCAGATGCTCGGCCAGCGCAACATCGTCTGCGGCCTGCACGTTCATGCCGAGTTCGACGACCTGTCGCGCCGCATCGACGTGATGGGCCGGCTCATGCCGACCATCCCGCTGATCATCGCGCTCTCGACCTCCTCGCCCTTCTGGCAGTCGCGCGCAACCGGCCTCATGGGCTACCGGCTCGCCGCCTATGACGAGCTGCCGCGCACCGGCCTGCCGGAGATGTTCAAGACCCAGGCTGAGTATGACGACTATGTCTCGCTGCTGGTGGAGGCCCGGGTCATCGAGGATTCCAGCTATGTCTGGTGGGCGGTGCGTCCCTCGCGGCGCTTCCCGACGCTGGAGCTGCGGGCGCCGGATTCCTGCACCCATCTCGACGACAGCCTCGCCATCGCGGCGCTCTACCGCTCCATGGTGCGTTACCTCATCCGCCATCCGGAGTTCCGCGCCGACCTGTCGCCGCTGTCGCGGGCGGTGGCGCAGGAGAACAAGTGGCGGGCGCAGCGCTATGGCATCCACGGCTCCTTCGTCGACGAGGCACGGCGCACCACGGTGTCCATTGCCGACCTCGTGCGCGAGACGGTGATGATGCTGGAGGAGGATGCCGAGGCGCTCGACTGTCAGGACGACCTCGGCCGCTGCCTCGACATCTGCCTGCGCGGCACCAGCGCCGATGGCCAGCTCACCGTGTGGAAATCCGCGCTCGGCCTTGCCGAGACGCCGCACGACGCGCTGCGCTCGGTAAAGACCTGGATCGCCCAGCAGACCCTGCAGTGACGGTCAGACCAGGCGGGCGTCTTCCAGGAGACGCCTGCCGCTCCGGCTCGCCGGCAGGGTGAGGCCATTGGCGAGGGTCACCGCGAGACCGCCATCCTTGCGGGCGCTGTCGATCACCGCATTGCGAGCCACCCAGTGCGAGCGGTGGATCCTGAGGCCGGCCTCCTCGCCGAGCGCGTCGATCGCCTGCGACAGGCTCATCAGGATCAGCGCCTGCCCGCGGTCGGTGTGGACGCGCAGATAGTGGTCCTCCGCCGACAGGGCGAGGATCGGCGCGCGGCGCAAGGGCATCGGCAGCTTCTCGCGAAGGATGTCGTCGGATCGCCGATCCTCAGCAATTACAGGGACCGGGGCGGTCGTCTGCGGCTGGGCCACATGGCGCGCGCGCACCAGCGCGCGGACGGCCCGCACGACAAGGCTGACCAGCACGTTGATCAGCGCCGTCTGAAAGCACAGTTCGACGAAGGTGACGTAAGGCAGGACCTGCGGCGCGAAGAATCGGAGATGCGCCATCACCACCAGCGCGCCCGGTGGCGCGATGACGAGCGCAATCACCAGTGAACCCCAGAGCGGCACCGGGCCACGATAGAGGTACCGGGCCGCCAGGGCGTTCGCCGCCACCGCCATGGCGCTGATCACGGCCATGTTGGCGGTGTAGTGCAGCACGCGCACCGGTAGGCTGATGCCGAGATAGGAGCCGAAGGGGCCGAGAACACCGAGCAAGGCACCGAAGCCCAGCAATGTCAGCGCCAGACCGAGACGCGCTTCGCCGGGCTCGCCGAGGCTCGGCATGTCAGAATGGTCGGTCATTGGCGAAGAATTCGTGCCGTTCGCGAAGAGGCCGCAGACTAGGGCCCGGCCTGTGGCTAGGCAATCGGCGTCACTGCTTCAGGACCCGGTCATGCGCATTCTCCGTATCGCCCTTCTCGCCACTCTCGTGCTCCCCATCGCCGGTTTCGGCGCCATGCTCGCCCTGTCGCGCCCCAAGCCACCGCCCGCCATGCCGGCGATGGAAGCCGCCGGGCGGACGATCGGCGGCTGGATTCAGGGCTTGCCCCGCGAACAGACCTTCACGGCGCGGGACGGGCAGGCGCTCGCCTATCGCTTCTATCCGGGCGCCTCAGGTGCGGGCGTTGCGGTTCTCGTTCACGGCTCGACGGGATTTTCGGCCAGCATGGACGGGGTGGCGCGCAGCCTGAACGGGCAGGGTTTCACGATCTATTCGCTCGATCTGCGCGGCCATGGCGAGAGCGGTCCGCTCGGCGACATCGGCTATCGCGGCCAGCTGGAAGACGACATGGCCGACCTGCTCAAGATCATCGAAGAGCGGCATCCGAAGGAGAAAAGGATGCTCGTCGGCCATTCCCTCGGCGGGGCCTTCGCCCTGCGCATCGGCGCAGGTCCCATCGGCGAGCGCTTCCACGCCTATCTCGCAACATCGCCCTTCCTGTCTGTCGATCCGACTGTCAGCCGCCCCGGCTCCGGCGGCTGGGCTGATGCCGCCGTGCCGCGCATCATCGCCCTGAGCGTCCTCAACAGCATGGGCATTTCGGCCTTCGACGGCCTCGCCGCCGTCGCCTATGCCGTGCCGGACGATGCGCGGGGCAAGCGGGCGCGGATCTATTCGCACCGGCTGCTCGCCAATATGAGCCTGCCCCGTGACTGGCGCGCCGCGCTGGGCCAGATCCGGCGGCCCGCGGCCGTGCTCATCGGCGCGGAGGACGAGATGTTTCTGGCCAGCGCCTATTCGGCGGCGGTCAAGGCGGCGAACCCGGCGATCGAGGTCACGGTGCTGCCGGGGACCGACCATATGGGCAGCACCGTTCAGCCGGAGGCTCTCGGACGGCTTGCGGAGACGGCGGTACGGTTGCGCGAGGCGGCGCCGGCCCGCTGACGGGCGCTAGAACAGGGTCCCCTGGCCTTCGGTCTTGCCCTCCCCCGCCTTCCGCGGCTTCGGCTCGGCCGGGCGGGGAGCAGGCTTCGGCGAGGCGGGCGGCGCCTCGCCCTCGGCGGTGGCGGCAATCCGACCGTCGGCAAATTCAATGGCCAGCGCCCTGCCGGGACCGATCGCGGCGGCGGAGCGCAGCGGGCGGCCCTCCGCATCCCGCACCAGCGCGAAACCGCGGGCGAGCACACCCTGGTAGGACAGCGCCGTGAGAAGCTTCGATGCGGCGTCGAGCCGATCGCGGCAGCGGCGCAGCACGAGGTCCATCGCGCGCGTCGACCGCGCCTCGATCGCCGCCAGCCGCTCGCCGGCCCGGCCGATGCGGTCGGTCTGGCTGCGGGCATAGACGCCGAGGGAGCGCTTCAGGCGCTCGGCGAGCGTGCTGAAACCCAGTCGACGGGTTTCGGTGCCGCGCGTCAGGGCCGTAGCGGCGCGACCGGACAGCGCTTCGATACGGTCGCGGGAGCGGTCGATCCTCAGTCGCAGGACGCCCGGCGCGAGGCGCCCCGCGGCCCGCAGCAGCCGCGCCCGGTGGGCGCCGGCATTGGCGGCGAGCGCATTGGGCAGGCGCTCGCCGGCCGCATCGAGCCGCTGGCGGGCGGTTTCCAGCAACCGCTCCGCGTCGGGAAGGGCGCGCGCGGCGGCGCGCAGTTCGGTCCGCCGGCCCTCCATGCCGCGCGCCACGGCAAGGCCGAGGCGGCGGCCAAGGCCCTGCGTCTCAGCGACGAGGTCGGCGCGCACCGGCACCGCCATTTCGGCGGCGGCGGTGGGGGTCGGCGCGCGACGGTCGGCGGCAAAGTCGATGAGGGTCGTGTCGGTCTCGTGGCCGACCGCCGAGATCAAGGGAATCGCGCTCTCGAAGGCGGCGCGGACGACGATCTCCTCGTTGAAGCCCCAGAGGTCCTCAAGCGAACCGCCGCCACGCGCGACGATGATGACATCGGGCCGCGGCAGGTCGTCGTCTGGGCCTATGGCGTTGAAGCCGCGGATGGCGGCGGCGACTTCCGCCGCGCTGCCCTCGCCCTGGACGCGCACCGGCCAGACCAGAACGGTGCGGGGGAAGCGGTCCTCCAGGCGGTGCAGGATGTCGCGGATGACCGCGCCGGTGGGCGAGGTGACGACGCCGATCACCGTCGGCAGGAAGGGCAAGGGGCGCTTGCGGGCCGGATCGAACAGGCCCTCGGCGGTGAGCTTGCGGCGGCGCTCCTCCAGAAGGGCCATGAGCGCGCCGACGCCGGCCGGCTCCAGGCTCTCGATGACGACCTGGTACTTGGACGAGCCGGGGAAGGTGGTGACGCGGCCGGTGGCGATGACCTCCAGGCCCTCCTGGGGCTTCACCTTGAGGCGGCCATAGACGCCCTTCCAGATCACCGCCTCGATGGTGGCGCCCTCGTCCTTGAGGCGGAAATAGACATGGCCGGAGCCGCTGGGGCCCTTGAAGCCGGAGACCTCGCCGCGCAGGCGCACATAGCCGAAGGCGTCCTCCACCGTCCGCTTGATGGCGGCGGAGAGGTCCGAGACGGAGATCTCGGGCGTGTTGGACGGGACGATATCGGCCATGCGAAGCGAATCCGTTGCCGGACGGGGCGCTCTTGTCTAGACGCTGCGGGACGCGGGTTGAAGGGGCGATCGGCCGTGGCCGGTGCGCGCGCGAGCCCGGGGGAGACAGCGATGAACGTGCTTCTGATCGGCGGCGGCGGCCGCGAACATGCCCTCGCCTGGGCCCTCTCCGCGAGCCCGCTGCTCACCACGCTGCATTGCGCTCCCGGCAATCCCGGCATTGCCGAGGTCGCGACCCTCGCGGCGATCGACGTCGCCGACCATGCCGCCGTCATCGCCTATTGCCGCAGCCATGCCATCACCTTCGTCGTGGTCGGCCCGGAGGCGCCGCTGGTGGCGGGCCTTGCCGATGACCTGACCGCCGCGGGCATCAAGGTCTTCGGGCCGTCGCAGGCGGCTGCCCAGCTCGAGGGCTCCAAGGGCTTCACCAAGGACCTCTGCCGGGCATTCTCGATCCCCACCGCGGCCTATGAGCGCTTCATCGCCGCCGAACCGGCCAAGGACTATGTCCGCCGCATGGGCGCGCCGATCGTCGTCAAGGCCGACGGCCTCGCCGCCGGCAAGGGCGTCGTGGTCGCCATGACGCTGGACGAGGCGCTGGCCGCCGTCGACATGATGTTCGAGGGCGGCATGGGCGCCGCCGGCGCCTCCGTCGTCATCGAGGAGTTCATGACTGGCGAGGAGGCCTCGTTCTTCGCCCTCTGCGACGGCGACAATGCCCTCGCCCTCGCCACCGCCCAGGACCACAAGCGCGTCGGCGACGGCGATACCGGCCCGAACACCGGCGGCATGGGCGCCTATTCGCCGGCCCCGGTCATGACGCCCGCCATGGTCGAGCGCACCATGGCCGAGATCATCCGCCCGACCCTCGCGGCGATGAAGGCCAAGGGCCATCCGTTCACGGGCGTACTCTTCGCCGGCCTGATGATCACCGCCGAGGGGCCGAAGCTCATCGAATACAATTGCCGCTTCGGCGACCCGGAATGCCAGGTGCTGATGATGCGGCTGAAGGACGACCTGCTGACGCTGCTGCTGGCGGCAGCGGACGGCCAGCTGAAGACCATGAGCGTGCGCTGGTACGACGATGTCGCGCTCACCGTGGTGATGGCGGCCAAGGGCTATCCGGGCACGCCGGAGAAGGGCAGCGTCATCCGCGGCATCGAGCGGGCGCGCGAGCTTGCGGGCGTCGAGGTCTTCCATGCCGGCACGACGGCGAAGGACGGTGCCCTGGTCGCCAATGGCGGCCGGGTCCTGGCGGTGACGGCCACCGGCGCCACGGTGACCGAGGCGCAGGAGAAGGCCTACCAGGCCGTCGACCTCATCGACTGGCCGGGCGGCTTCTGCCGCCGCGACATCGGCTGGCAGGCTGTGGCGCGGGAGAAGGCCGGGGCCTGAGGCCTCCGCCGAACTGCTGACACCCAACGACCACCTGCGGCGTTATGCTCGGCATGACCTGCAGGAGGCCCTGATGGCGACCCACGACCTGTTCCCCGGTTTCGAATCCCACTGGCTCGACACCTCGGCCGGGCAGATCTTCGCGCGATCGGGCGGCTCCGGCCCGCCGCTGCTCCTGGTCCATGGCTTCCCGCAGACCCATGTCGAGTGGCACAAGATCGCCCCGGAGCTGGCGAAGCGCTTCACCCTCGTTCTGCCGGACCTGCCGGGCTATGGCTGGTCGGCCGCGCCCCGCGGCGACCGTCAGCACTTTCCCTATGCCAAGCGCGACATGGCGAAAGCGCTGATCGAGGTGATGGAGCGGCTCGGCCATGTTCGGTTCATGGCCTGTGGCCACGACCGCGGCGCGCGTGTCACCTATCGCATGGCGCTCGACCATCCGGGACGACTGGAGCGCCTCGCGCTCATCGACATCGTGCCGACCATCGTCATGTGGGAGCGCATTCGCGTCGCACCGTCGCCGAAGACCGAGCACTGGATCTTTCTCTCCGGCCCCGAGGGGGTGCCGGAGGCGGAGATCGGCCGCAACCCCACCGCCTATCTCGAGGCAAAGCTGTCGCTCTGGACCAAGAGCGGCACGCTCGAGGCCTATGACAACCGCGCGCTGCAGCACTATCGCGACTTCTTCAACGACCCCTCGCGCATCCATGCCTGCTGCGAGGACTATCGCGCCGGCGCCACCGTCGATCTTGCCGCCGACGAGGCGGACAAGGCGGCGGGGCGCACGATCGGCGCGCCCGTCCATGTGGTCTGGGGCGATGCCGGCATCCCCTCGGCCGGGTCCAGTCCGCTGGATGCCTGGCGCCTTTTCGCGCCGAAGGCCACCGGCGAGGCGGTGGATAGCGGCCATTTCGTGCCCGAGGAGAACCCGGCCGGCTGCCTTGCGGCGCTCCTGCCCTTCCTGACGGCGACCCCTCCGGCTTGAGCCTTGCTGGCCCGGCGCTTGACCCGCCGGGCCCCGGCCCTTAACCGGCGGGCATGAACGCGCTCGCTCCCTCCGCCCTGCCACCGGTCATCGACGGGCTCTCCGCCATTGCCGGGGACTATGACCTCGTCTTCTCCGATGTCTGGGGAGTGCTGCATAACGGCATGCGCGCCCATCCCGGGGCCTGCGACGCGCTGGTGCGCATCCGCCAGCGGGGCGTGCCGGTGATCCTCATCACCAACGCCCCGCGACAGGCGCCGGTGGTGGTCGGCCAGCTCGACCGGCTCGGCGTACCGCGGGCGGCCTATGACGCCATCGTCACGTCCGGGGACGTGTCGCGCACCTACATGCGCACGCGCCCGGGCGAGCCCGTGCACCATGTCGGCCCACAGCGCGACCTCGTCGTGTTCGAGGACATCGACACGCGCCTCGTCCCCATCGAGGAGGCGGCCTATGTGGTCTGCACCGGCCTCGTCGATGATCGCACCGAGACGCCGGACGACTACCAGGAGCGGCTGGAGCGCATGAAGGCGCGCGACCTGTTCTTCCTGTGCGGCAATCCCGACAAGGTGGTGGAGGTCGGCCACGACCTCATTTTCTGCGCCGGCGCCATCGGCGATCGCTACCAGTCCATCGGCGGCGAGGTTCTCTATGCCGGCAAGCCCTACGAGCCGGCCTACGAGGCCTGCTGGGACTATGCGGAGCGCATCCTCGGCACGCGCCCCGATCCCTCGCGGGTGCTGTGCATCGGCGATGCCATGCGGACCGACGTCGCCGGTGCCGTGCGCATGGGCTACGACTGCCTGTTCCTGGCGGAGGGCATCCACGCGGAGGTGCTGCTGGGGCCCGAGGGCCTGAAGCGCGATGGCCTCGCGGCGCTCATCGGCGAGACCAGCCAGCATCCGCGGCACGTGATGCGCAAGCTGGTCTGGTGAGACAGAGCCCGGCGCCATCCGCCGGGCGGGCCGTCACTTCGCGGTGGCGGCGTCCTTGCCCTTCTTTTCGGGCTTGGCGAACAGGGCGTCGACGTCGTTCTGATCCACACCCTCGCCGTCGAGCTGGGGCCCGTGCAGGATGTTCTTGATCTTGCGCTCCTCGCGGCGACGCTCGTCCTCGGAGAGGTAGCCGTCGGCATCGGCGGCGTTGATCGCATCGGCGAAGCGGGTAACGCGCATCTCGATATGCTTGAGCGTATCGATGACCTTGGCGACGCGCTGGCCGGTGATGTCCTGGAAGGAACAGGCCTCGAAGATGAGCATCATGCGCTCGTCCACCATGGCCTTGTAGGCGACGGGGTCGGAGGCATCGGCCGCCATGAGTTCCTCGGCGGCGCCCATGATCGTGTCGGTGGCCTTCTCGGTCGCCTTGACGATAGCGTCGAGCTCCATGCCGGCGGCCGGGATGCGACTGTGCTTGAGGTCATTGGGCTGCAGTCGGCCGACCTCAACCTTCATGTTGGTGATGAAGGAGGCGATGTCGGAAAGCTCGCGGTAGACCGACATGTCGATGGAGCGGAAGAAGCTCGACAGCGACTCGACGGTGACCTCGGCCAGAGCGACCACGTCGCCAAGCGACACGTCACCGTTGCCCTTCGTCCGGATGAACTGGACGATGCGATCGAGGTGGTCGGTGGAGACTTTCTTCATGGTCGCCTGATCCTCGCGGTGAGCGGCTTGGTGCGGCATCACGCCGGCGGGGTGCCGACTGCCCTCAGGGGCAGTCGACGGGGCGTTGACCGCCAATGGGCCGTTCTCAGTCGGCGAAGACCGCGTCGATCTTGGCCTTCAGCGTCTGGGCGTTGAAAGGCTTCACGATGTAGTTGTTCACGCCGGCCTTCTTCGCCGCGATGACGTTCTCCGTCTTCGACTCGGCGGTGACCATGATGAAGGGCGTGCGGGACAGGGAACCGTCGGCGCGAACCTCCTTCAGGAGCTCGTAGCCGGTCATCGGCTCCATGTTCCAGTCGGAGATCACGAGGCCGTACTTCTTCTCCTTCATCTTGGCGAGCGCGGCCGAGCCGTCGGACGCGTCGTCGATGTCATCGAAGCCGAGCTGCTTCAGGAGGTTACGGATGATGCGGATCATCGTGTTGTAATCATCGACCACGAGGATCGGCATCGAGAGGTCAACAGCCATCACACTGCTCCAAACGCCGGCGCTGCTTCAGCGCACCGCTGGGAAAGTTACGTTGAACCGCACGCTAGGCGGCGTTCGGTACGAAAATGCCGTTGAGCCTTGAAGAAGCGGTTAACGCCGCGTCTGGGTGACCGTGAAAATCCGGCGATATTGCCGCGGATCGGCTCCGATCATCCGCAGGGTTACAAATTGGTTTGTGCCGCGCGGGGGTCTAGAAGGCTTTCAGGAGGCCGCCCATGACCTATTACCAGGACCAGTCGCCTGTCTCGACCGGGCTGAAAGGGCGCTGCCCGCGCTGCGGCGAGGGCCATCTGTTCGACGGTTTCCTGTCGGTGAAGCCCAGATGCAGCGCCTGCGGCCTCGACTTCGCCTTCGCCGAATCCGGCGACGGGCCGGCCGTCTTCGTCATCCTCCTCGCCGGATTTCTGATTTGCGGCGCAGCCCTGGTGGTGGAGGTGAAGTACACGCCGCCCTTCTGGGTCCATGCGCTGATCTTCGGGCCGATGGTGCTGATCGTCTGCCTTGGGCTGCTGCGGCCGATGAAGGGACTGATGATCGCGCTCCAGTATCGCAACAATGCGCGAGAAGGCCGGCTCGACAGCGGGGATGCCTGACCCTATCTGACCGGAATGACCGTATCCGACATGTCCGCTCCCGACCGTCCGCGCGCCGAGCGGCTGAAAAGCCTGGTGGTGCCGGGGGTGGTTGCCCTCGTGACCCTCGCGATCCTGGTGACACTCGGCACCTGGCAGCTCACGCGCCTTGCCTGGAAGACCAGCCTTATCGCGCAGGTGGAGGAGCGCAGCCGCGCCGCGCCCGTGCTGGTGCCGGGCCGCGAGGCCTGGGCGACGATGAGCGCCGAGCGCGACGAATATCGGCGCGTCACGGTGTCGGGCCGCTTTCGCCACGAGGCCGAGGCCTATCTCTTCCACGTGGCCGGCGACAGCCGCCAGGCCGACCGGAACCGCCCAACCGGCCAGGGCTATTTCGTGCTCACGCCGCTGGTCCTCGCCGACGGGTCCAGCGTCATCGTCAATCGCGGCTTCGTGCCGACCGAGCGCCGTGATCCCGCATCCCGCAGGGAGGGGCTTGCCGCGGGGGATGTGACCATTACCGGGCTGGTTCGCTTCCCCGAGGCGCGCAGCGCCTTCGCGGCGGTGGACGACACGGTGCGGCGCATCTTCTACACCCGCGACCTCGCGGTGATCGCGCGGACGCAGGGGCTGGCCGCAACCACGACAGCGCCCTTCTCCGTGGACGCCGACGCGACAGCGGTGGCGGGCGGCTGGCCGGTCGGCGGCGAGACGCGGCTGAGCTTTACGAACCGCCATCTCGAATATGCCGTCACCTGGTACGGCCTCGCCCTGACGCTCGTCGGCGTCTTCGTCGTCTTCGCGCGGCAGCGTCTCAAGGGGCGCTGACTTTACGCAGCCTTTGCGCTTGCCGGCCCCATCGATATGGCGCCTTGGCGCCTGGCGCGGCGATGGTCACGGCGGTCCCTGAGGAGGGCACCGCCATGATCCCCATCGCACGTCACCGCATCGTTCTGAGGGCCATGAGGCCCGTCATCCGCACCCGTAACCAGCCGGCGTCACCCGGCCTCTGGCGTGAGGTCGGCCACAGCCTCCTGGTCGCCATCGGCCTCGCGCTCCTCGTCATCGGGGTCGTCGCGGCACGCGTCACCCTGACCTGGCAGGGGTGACCGCCATGCCCCATCGCCAAAGCCCCGGCGCCAAGATCTTCATCGTCTGCCCATCGGAGGACGGGTTGTGGATCGCGCGGGAAACGCACGGCCTTGCGGAAGGCCTCTTCACGCAGCGCCGCGATGCCGTCCGCTTCGCCATGAGCGAGGGCGGGACGGAGAACATGGTCTGCCTCAGCGACACCGCGGCCTGCCCGTCCTGGCGCGACCGCGGCGGCCGGTGACTGAACGGGAGGCTCGCGCCCAGTCCCGCGCCGCGAGCCCTTCCGCGGCCTGCCGGACCGCCAAGCACCAGACGGCCAAACACCGGAGGGCGGAAACGGCCGCGATCTTCGAGGCCTATGTGGATGCGATCCATCCGCTCGTCACCGGCATGATGCGGTCAGGGCTGAGCCATGACGCAGTCGCGGAAGCGCTGAATCGTCGTGGCCTGCCCTGCTGGGGCCGCGGTCGCTGGACGGCTGGCCTCGTCAGGATGATCCTTGGGCAGCGCCCGTGAGGGCTGACGGGGCCTCACATGCCCTCGGGCTTGCCCACCACCACGACCAGCATCCGCGGGTCGGCGAAGAGGCGCTTCGCCACCCGCTTCACGTCGTCGAGGCTCACCGCCTCGATGAGGGCGTTGCGCTGATCGAGATAGTCGATGCCGAGCCCGTCGAGCTGGATCCGGATGAGGTTCGAGGCGATCTGGATGGAGGTCTCGAAGCGCAGGGCCCAGGAGCCGATGAGATAGCGCTTGGCCTGTTCGAGCTCGATCGCCGTGGGCCCCTCGGCGCCCATGCGCTTCAGCTCGGCGGTGATAACGGCGAGGCTCTCGGCGGCGCGGTCGTTGCGCGTCGAGGTGCCGCCGGTGACCATGCCGGCCGCGTCCAGGGCGGCGATGCCGGAGGAGACGGAATAGGCGAGGCCCCGCTTCTCGCGGACCTCCTGGTAGAGCCGCGAGGAGAAGCCGCCACCGCCGAGGATATGATTGAGCACGAAGGCGGTGATGAAATCCGGGTCCTCGCGGGTGACACCGGGCAAGCCGAAGGAGATGGTCGCCTGCGGCACGTCGAGGGGCACGACGCGGCGCTCGCCGAGGCCGGCCATGGCGACGGAGGGCACGGCCGTCAGCCGCGCCTTGGCGGGCAGCGCGCCGAAGATCTCGTCGAGCAGAGGTCCGAGCTCTTCCGTCGTGATATCGCCGACCACCGCGACCTTCAGATGCTCGCGGGCCAGCACCCGGCCGTGGAGGTCGCGCAGGTCCTCGACGGTGATGGCCTCGACGCTGTCCACGGTTCCGGCGGACCGGCGGCCATAGGGATGGCCGGGAAAGGCCGTCGACCAGAACAGGTCGCTGGCGATCGTGCCGGGCGTGGTCGAGCCGCGGCGGATGGAGGCGAGTACGGCCTGACGGATGCGCTCCAGCGGGGCGGCGTCGAAACGCGGGACGGTGAGCGCCATCCGCAGGAGCGCTGCGGCCTCGGCACGGTTGTCGGTGAGGGTGCGCATCGAGCCGGAGAAGGTGTCGCGGCTCGCGGCGAAGCTGATCTCGATGGCCCGGTCCTGAAGGCGGGCGCTGAAGGTCTCGGCATCGAGATCGCCGGCGCCCTCGTCCATCATGGCGGCGACCATGTTGGCCGTGCCCGCGCGGCCCTGCGGGTCCTGGGCCGTGCCGCCCTTCATGGCGAAGGACAGGGCGAGGACCGGAAGATGCGTCTGCCGGACGAGCCACGCCTCGATGCCGCCGGGCGAGGTGACACGCTGGACGCGGCTCCCCTGGTCCCTGCCCCCCTGGGGCTGGGCCTGGGCGGGCGGGGTCGGCGAGAGCGAGGCAAGCATGGCAAGGGTTCCGGCAGCGAGCCAGGCGAGGGCGGGCCGCATCAGCTGCGCTCCGCCCGGATGAGTTCGCCGCTCACGGCGCGGCTGAAATCGAAGGCGCGCGGCGCGAGATCGTTGACCTGCCGGCGATCGACAGCACGCACCCGCTCGACCCATTGCTGGAGGTCAGCGAGGGTGCCACCGCACGACAGGGCCGCGCCATACATGCGCGCCATCGAGGCCTGGCTGTCCTGGGAATAGATGGTATCGGCGATGATCCGGGTGCGGGCGCGCTCCAGCTCCTCGTCAGTGACTCCCTCGGCCGCGATGCGGGCGGCGACCTCGAGCAGGCCGGTCTCCAGCGCATCGAGCGCGACGCCGGGACGCGGCGAGGCATGGATGCCGAAACGGCCATCGCCGAGTGCGGTGCCGGCGTACCAGCAGCCGGCGCTCACCGCGAGGCCGCGGTCGCTGACGAGGGTCTTGTAGAGCCGCCCGTTGGGCGAGGCGCCGACCACTTGCGACAGGAGTTCGAAGGCCTCGGCCTCGCCGGGCTTGGCCGTCATGTAGGATGGCACGACCTGGCTGAGGCTGAGGCTCGGCTGGCGCACCCGCGGATCGGCCAGGCGCACCGTCTCGCGGGCCTCACGTGCGGCAGCCGGCGGGCGGCTGCGCGACCGGATGGCGGGGTTGGCGTCGGCCTTGCCGTAGGTCTCCTCGGCGAGGCGGAAGACGGTCTCCGGCGTCACGTCGCCGGCGATGACGAGGATGGCGTTGTTCGGTGCGTAATGGCGCCGGTAGAAGGTCATGGCGTCGTCGAGGTTCAGCTTCCGGATCTCTGACTCGAAGCCGATGATCGGGATGCCGTAGGGGTGGTCCTCTCCCCAAAGGCGGGCCTGCATGCGCTCGCCGAGGCGCGCACCGGGATCGTTGTCGATACGCTGGCGGCGCTCCTCCAGCACCACGTCGCGCTCAGGCAGGACGACGGCATCGGTCAGGACGAGGCCGCTCATGCGATCGGCCTCGAAACCCATCATGGCGGGGAGCTGGTCGGCGACGATGCGCTGGAAATAGCCGGTATAATCATAGGAGGTGAAGGCGTTCTCCTGGCCGCCCGCCGCCGTCACGGCGCGGGAGAAGACTGGAGCGGGGTTCCTGTGCGTGCCCTTGAACATCAGGTGCTCGAGGAAATGGGCGAGGCCGGACTTGCCCTTCTCCTCGTCCGCCGATCCGACCTTGTACCAGAGCATGTGGGTGACCACCGGCACGCGGTGATCGGGAATCGCGATCGCCTCCATGCCGTTGGCGAGGACATGACGATAGGCGCGTTCGACCGGGATACGCGCGAAGGCGGCCGACGGCAGGACGGCGGGCGCTGCGAGCGCGGTGAGACCCAGGGTGAACATGCGGCGCGTCAGCTCCATCGGCGGTCCTCGCTGCGGGTCGGCTGGCCATCAAGGCACGGAAGCCAGCGCCGGCCATATGACAAGGCCGTGAGCCGACTGCCAAACGAAAAGGGCGGCCCGCGGCCGCCCTCATCGATCTCAGGTGATGCGGCGTCAGTGGCCGACGGCACCGGCGAGCGCGCGGCCCGACCAGTCGTGGCCCCAGACATAGATGGCGGCGAAAAGGAACAGCCAGACCACGTCGACGAAGTGCCAGTACCAGGCCGCCGCCTCGAAGCCGAAATGCTTCTCGGCGGTCAGGTGCGTCTCCTTGTAGAGGCGCATCACGCAGACCAACAGGAAGATGGTGCCGACCACGACGTGGAAACCGTGGAAGCCGGTCGCCATGAAGAAGGTGGCGCCGTAGATGTTGCCCGAGAAGGCGAAATGAGCGTGGCTGTACTCATAGACCTGGAGGCAGGTGAAGAGGGCGCCGAGGATGACCGTGAACCACAGGTACATCTTGGCCTGCTCGCGCTCACCGGTGACGATGTAATGGTGGGCGGCGGTGACCGTGGTGCCCGAGAGCAGCAGGACGAGGGTGCCGAGCAGCGGGAGCTGCAACGGGTTGAAAGTCTCGATGCCCTTCGGCGGCCAGTGACCGCCGGTCAGCTCGGTGCGCTGGTACTGGATCGCCTCACCGGGGAAGAAGGCGGCGTCGAAATAGGCCCAGAACCAGGCGACAAAGAACATCACCTCGGAGGCGATGAACATGATCATGCCGTAGCGCAGGTGCAGGGACACGACGCGGGTGTGGTGACCCTCCTGACCCTCGCGGATCACATCCGACCACCAGCCGAACATGGTGTAGAGCACGCCGATCAGGCCGGCGAAGAACACCACCCAGCCGAGCTGCAGGCCGGCGACCGGCATGTGCTTCATCCACATCACGGCGCCGACCGCCATGACGAAGGCCGACATCGAGCCCAGGAAGGGCCAGGGGCTGAGTGGCACCAGGTGGTAGTCGTGATGCTTGGCGTGGGCCTCGGCCATGGAAGTCTCCGTCTCCTCTCCGCGACGCCAGGCGCCGCGGCGATTGGTCAGTTTGTCCGCTGGGTCGTGGCCGGGCTGGTCGTCTGGGCGACCGGCTTCGGCTGGGCCTGGCGGTAGAAGGTGTAGCTCAGCGTGATGGTGTTCGCGGTGTTGGCGTTCGGATCGTCGGCGATGGCCGGATCAACGAAATACACCACCGTGAACTCGCGCGTCTCGCCGGGGGCGAGGGTCTGCTCGGTGAAGCAGAAGCATTGCAGCTTGTTGAAGTAGCGACCGGTCTCGTTGGGCGCGACGTTGTAGGTCGCCATGCCCGTCACCGCCTCGTTCGACCGGTTGGTGACCGTATAGGTCATCGTGTGGGTCTCGCCGGCCTTGATGCTCTGGCGAGCGGTGTCCACCTGGAAGCGCCAGGGAAGGCCGGCGCCGATGTTCGAATCGAAGCGGACATCGATCGGATGGTCGATCACGCGGTCGGCGGGGCGCTCGGCGCGCATGGTCGTGCCGCCGAAACCGGTGACGCGGCAGAACAGGTCGTAGAGAGGCACCGCGGCATAAGCCGCGCCGAACATCGTGGCGCCGAAGGCGAAGGCGGACAGCGCCACCTTGACGTCGCGCTTCCAGTTCCGGGGCGTGGTTGTCGTGACGCTCATGCCGGCCTCACATCGGACGCTGCAGGATGGCCGAACCCTTGACCAGGGTGACCACCCAGAAAAGGACACAGAGCGCCCCGAGGCCGAAGGCGATGGCGATATTGCGCTGCCGCTGGCGGCGCTTCTCCTCGGGGGTGAGGATGATGCCGGGTGCGGAGGTCGGCTGGGTGGTGGACGGTTCGCTCATGGCGCCCTCACCAGAACCGGGCCAGGACGAGATGCTCCACAAGGAGCACCGCGAAGAGGCCGAAGAGATAGAGGATCGAGAAGCCGAACATGCGGCCGGAGGCCTTGCGGGCCGCCCCACCCTCGCGGTGGCGCATGATCCCGATGGCGCACCAGATCATGCCGAGGCCACCGGCAGCGGCGACGAGGCCGTAGGTCAGTCCGGCAAAGCCGAGAAGGGAGGGCGCGACGCCAACCGGCGCCAGCACGATGCTGTAGAGCAGGATCTGCTTGCGCGTTTCGGCCTCGCCGTAGGCGACCGGCATCATCGGAATGCCGGCACGGGCATAATCCTCGGACTTCAGCAGCGCGAGCGCCCAGAAATGGGGCGGCGTCCAGATGAAGATGATGAGGAACAGGATGATCGACTCGAGCGACACCGAGCCGGTCACCGCGGCCCAGCCGATCATCGGCGGGAAGGCACCAGCAGCACCGCCGATGACGATGTTCTGCGGCGTCCAGCGCTTCAGCCACATCGTGTAGACGACGGCATAGAAGAAGATGGTGAAGCCGAGGAGGAAGGCCGCCAGCCAGTTGGCGGCAAGGCCGAGCATCAACACGGACAGGACGGAGAGGACGAGGCCGAAGCCGAGGGCCTCGGCCGGCGCGACGCGGCCGGAGGGGATCGGACGGGTCGCGGTGCGCGACATCAGCGCGTCGACGTCGGCGTCGTACCACATGTTGAGGGCGCCCGAGGCGCCGGCGCCGACGGCGATGCAGAGCAGGCTGACGGCAGCGAGAACCGGATGCAGGCCGCCCGGCGCGATCACGAGGCCGGTCAAGGCGGTGAAGACCACCAGCGACATCACCCGCGGCTTCAGGAGCGCGATGAAATCCTGCGGCCCGGCCTGGCTGACCAGGGCGGCGCGGTTCGCTGCGGTGCTGTCGTCGACGAGGGACAAGGCGGGCTCGGGGTCAGGAAGGGGCGGAAGCCGCGGGATAGCGGCTCCCCTGGTCGGTGACGAGGCCCGGGGCGGTGGCTCCGGGCCTCGGTTCGCGGGGTCCGATCAGCGGATCCGCGGCAGCTCTTCGAACTGGTGGAACGGCGGCGGTGAGGACAGCGTCCACTCCAGCGTCGTCGCACCCTCGCCCCAGGGGTTCTCGCCCACCTTCTGCTTGCGGACGAAGGCGTGCACCACGCCGACGAGGAAGATCACCACGCCGACGGCGGCAATGTAGGAGCCGACCGACGAGACGTAGTTCCACAAGGCGAAGGCGTCGGGATAGTCGGCGTAGCGGCGGGGCATGCCCTGCAGGCCGAGGAAGTGCTGCGGGAAGAAGATCAGGTTCACGCCGATGAAGGTGACCCAGAAGTGCAGCTTGCCGATGAACTCGGAGTACATGTAGCCGAACATCTTCGGGAACCAGTAGTACCAGCCGGCGAAGATGGCGAACACGGCGCCAAGCGACAGAACGTAGTGGAAGTGCGCGACCACGTAGTAGGTGTCGTGCAGGGCGCGGTCGACGCCGGCATTGGCGAGGACGACGCCGGTGACGCCACCGACGGTGAACAGGAAGATGAAGCCGACGGCCCAGAGCATGGGCGTCGCCATGCGGATGGAGCCGCCCCACATCGTGGCGATCCAGGAGAAGATCTTCACGCCGGTGGGCACCGCGATGACCATGGTGGCGGCGACGAAATAGGCCTGGGTCGTGACCGACAGGCCCGCCGTGTACATGTGGTGGGCCCAGACGATGAAGCCGACGACGCCGATCGCGACCATGGCATAGGCCATGCCGAGATAGCCGAAGACGGGCTTCTTCGAGAAGGTCGCGACGATGTGGCTGACGATGCCGAAGGCGGGCAGGATCAGGATGTACACTTCCGGATGGCCGAAGAACCAGAAGAGGTGCTGGTAGAGGATCGGGTCACCACCGCCGGCCGGATCGAAGAAGGTCGTGCCGAAGTTGCGGTCGGTCAGCAGCATGGTGATGGCGCCGGCGAGAACCGGCAGCGACAGCAGCAGCAGGAAGGCCGTGACCAGCACCGACCAGGCGAAGAGCGGCATCTTGTGCAGCGTCATGCCCGGGGCGCGCATGTTGAAGATGGTGGTGATGAAGTTGATGGCGCCGAGGATGGACGAGGCGCCAGCGATGTGGAGCGACAGGATCGCGAAGTCCATGGCCGGGCCCGGATGGCCCATCTTCGAAGAGAGCGGCGGATAGGCCGTCCAGCCGCCGCCGAAGCCGTTGAACCCGGTCGGCCCCTCGACGAAGAGGGAGATCAGCAGCAGGGCGAAGGCCGGGGGCAGCAGCCAGAACGAGATGTTGTTCATCCGCGGGAAGGCCATGTCCGGCGCGCCGATCATGATCGGCACGAACCAGTTGGCGAAGCCGCCGATGAGGGCGGGCATGACCATGAAGAAGATCATGATCAGGCCGTGGCCGGTGGTGAAGACGTTGAAAGTGTGGGCATTGGAGAAGATCTGCATCCCCGGCTCCATCAGCTCCAGACGGATGCCGATGGACAGCGCGAACCCGATGAGCCCCGCGATGATCGCGAAGATCAGGTACATCGTGCCGATGTCCTTATGGTTGGTCGAATAGACGTATCGCTTCCAACCGGTGGGAATGCCGTGGTCGTCGTGGTGGTCGGCGGCGGTCGCGTGAGCGTTTGCCATGGTGATTACGATCCTGAACAGGTTCGACGGGGTGCCGGCGCGTCAGCGCGCCGTGGCGATCTCGTTGGCGGCGACGGTGGTCGACCGGCCGGTATCGGCGAACTTCTTCTTGGCGTCCTCGACCCAGGCGGCGAAGGCCTGTTCGGAGACGACGCGCACCGCGATCGGCATGAAGGCGTGGTCCTTGCCGCAGAGCTCGGAGCACTGGCCGTAGAAGATGCCCTCGCGGGTGGCGCGGAACCAGGTCTCGTTGAGGCGGCCGGGAACGGCGTCCACCTTGATGCCGAAGCCGGGCACCGCGAAGGCGTGCATCACGTCGGAGGAGGTGACCTGCACGCGGACGGTCTTGTTCACGGGAACGACGACCTCGTTGTCGACGGCGAGGAGGCGCGGAACATCGCGCGCCGGCGCTCCAGCCTGGATGCGCTGACGGCGCTCGTCATCCGTCTGCATGTTCGACACGAAGCTGAAATTGCCGTGGTCCGGATAGTCGTAGGTCCAGCGCCAGCTCGAGCCGGTCGCCTTGATGGTCATGTCGGCGCGCGGGATCACCTGCTGCTGGTAGAGCAGGCGGAAGGAGGGGATCGCGATGACGATCAGGATGAGGACCGGGATGACCGTCCAGGCCACTTCGAGACCGACATGGTGCGTGGTCTTCGAGGGGACGGGGTTCCGCTTCTCGGAGAAGCGATAGATGCAGTAGCCCAAGAGGCCGGCCACGAAGATGCAGATCACGGTGATGATCGGCAGCAGGAAGCCGTTATGGAACCAGTGGATGAAGTCCATGATCGGCGAGGCGGATTCCTGGAACCCGAGGGCGCCCGGCGCAGGTTGGCCCATGCCTTGTTGCGCTTGGACAGCGCCCGGCATCGCCACCAAAACGGCCGCGAGCGCCGCGGCGCCCGACATGCGCATCCCGAGCGAGACGTTGCCGCCCCGACCCGTCGACGCGCTGTTCCGCATCGCCAAACCCATGGTCCTTCGCTCCATATCCATGGACCGAAAATCGTCGCATTCGGTCCCGATCCTGCCGGTCGCAGTCCAGGCGGGTCGGAGGACCGCACGCCCGGGCTTCGGCTCCCCTCGATACGATCCGAGACGTCTCTCCGATCAGAGCCTCATCCAAACGGGAGGGGCCGGGGGGTGCGCCCCCTTGAAACACAAAAACGCCATGCTCGCAATGCGCCCTTTAGAGCCTTTCGAACGAGAGGCTGGGGCCTTCCGCCGCGGCATAAGGCCGAACCCGTAGCCGCGGGCGAAAACCCCGCCAGCGACTGGCGCGGCGGTACCTGGACGCAACCGTCTTTCGGCGATTTGCTGCATAATCTTGACACCATGATCTTGGAATGGTCCCTCGCGCTGTCCGTTCCGACGCTTGGCGGTCCGGGCGATTCGCGTGCCGTCGCAGGGCGTTCCCGCGTCCGCAGGGGTGCAAGGGTGACGCCCGGGAGCCGCCTGAGGCTCCGATCGAAAGTTCCGCAACAAAGGACGATGCCGATGTCGCCGTTCCAGATCGCCCGCAGGACGCTCGACCGCGCAACCCTCGCCGGAGGGATCGCGGCCCTGGCGCTGTGCGCTGGCCTTGCCGGCTCAGCGCCCGCAGCTGCGCAGGGCGCCGTCCGGGCGACCCATGGCGACTGGCAGGTGCGCTGCGACACGCCGCCCGGCTCCCGCTCGGATCAGTGTGCGCTGGTCCAGAACGTCGCCGCCGAGGACCGGCCGAATGTCGCGCTCACGGTGATTGCCCTGAAGACCGCCGACGGCAAGGCGCGGCTCCTGCGCGTTCTGGCCCCGCTCGGCGTGCTGCTGCCCTCCGGCCTCGGCCTCAAGATCGATACGGCCGATATCGGCCGTGCGGGCTTCGTGCGCTGCCTGCCCTCGGGCTGCGTCGCCGAGGTCGTGATGGACGACAACCTGCTCAACCAGCTCTCCACCGGCCAGACCGCCACTTTCATCATCTTCCAGACGCCGGAAGAGGGAATCGGCGTGCCGGTGTCGCTCAACGGCTTCAAGCCGGGCTTTGACGCATTGCCCTGACGGGCTGCCCCTCGCGCCCGGGCCGCCTTCGCATTAGATAGCCGGTCAGAACCCCGTTCCTCCCGCGACGGAGCCGTCATGGCCGACCAGTCCCTCCTTGCCCGCGCCGGGCTCGATCCCGCCATCGCCCGCACCGTGCTGGCCGATGCGCTCACCGGCGCCGATGACGGCGAGCTCTTCCTCGAATATCGCCAGTCCGAATCGCTGCTCTTCGACAATGGCCGGCTGAAGCAGGCCGGCACCGACAACGCCCAGGGCTTCGGCCTGCGCTCGGTCAAGGGCGAGGCGGTGGGCTATGCCCATTCCTCCGACGTCTCGGAAGCCGCGCTGAAGCGCGCCGCGGAAACGGTACGGGCGGTCGCAGGCGGCTATTCCGGGACGCTCGCTGCGGGGCCCGCCCGCTCGAATGTGCGGCTCTATGCCGACGACAACCCGCTGTCCGCCCCGGCCTTCGGCGAGAAGGTGAAGCTGCTGGAGACCATCGACGCCTATGCGCGGGCGAAGGATCCGAAGGTGCGGCAGGTGACGGCGTCGCTTGCCGCGTCCTGGCAGGTGGTCGAGATCATCCGGCCCGACGGCGAGCTCTTCCGCGACATCCGTCCGCTGGTCCGCCTCAACGTGTCCATCGTCGCCGGCTCCGGCGACCGGCAGGAGGTGGGCAGCCACGGCTTTGGCGGGCGCGCCGGCTATGCCGAGTTCATCACCGAGGGACGCTGGCAGCATGCGGTCGACGAGGCGCTGCGCCAGGCGCTCGTCAATCTGGAGAGCATCCCCTCCCCCGCCGGCGAGATGGATGTGGTTCTCGGGCCAGGCTGGCCGGGCGTCATGCTGCACGAGGCCGTGGGCCACGGCCTGGAAGGCGACTTCAACCGCAAGGGCCAGTCGGCCTTCGCCGGCCTGATGGGCGAGATGGTGGCCGCCCCCGGCGTCACCGTCGTCGATGACGGCACCATCGCCGACCGCCGCGGCTCCATTTCCATCGACGACGAGGGCACGGCCTCGCACCGTACCGTGCTCATCGAGAACGGCCGCCTCGTCGGCTACATGCAGGACCGGCAGAACGCCCGGCTCATGGGGGTCGCGGCCACCGGCAACGGACGGCGCGAGAGCTACGCCCATGCGCCCATGCCGCGCATGACCAACACCTATATGCTGTCGGGGAGCCATACCCGCGAGGAGATCATCGCCAGCGTGAAGAACGGCCTCTACGCCGTCAGTTTCGGCGGCGGCCAGGTCGACATCACGTCCGGCAAATATGTCTTCGAGTGCACCGAGGCCTACCGCATCGAGAACGGCAAGGTCGGCGCGCCGGTGAAGGGCGCCATGCTCATCGGTTCCGGCCCCGCCGACATGAAGCGCGTCACCATGGTCGGCAACGACATGAGCCTCGACACCGGCATCGGCACCTGCGGCAAGGCGGGGCAGTGGGTACCGGTCGGCGTCGGCCAACCGACGCTGAAGATGGAACGGATCACCGTCGGCGGCACTGGCTGAGCCCGTTTGGGGTAGGCATTCTGCTCCCCACCGCCTTAAGCTGCTAAAACGCCGCTCACCGACGCAGGTCCGCTCACGATGGCCGACGCCCATTCCCCCGCCGCCTTCGTCGTCCCCGCGGTCACGCTGCTGGCTGCGGCGGTGGTGGCGGTGCCGCTCTTCCGCAAGGCGCGACTCGGCTCGATCCTCGGCTATCTCGCCGCGGGCCTCGTCATCGGCCCCTTCGGCCTGCGGCTCATCTCTGACCCGGCAGCGATCCTGCACATCGCCGAACTCGGCGTCGTCATGTTCCTGTTCATCGTCGGACTGGAGATGCGGCCTGCGCGGCTGTGGAGCCTCAGGAAGCAGATCTTCGGGCTCGGCCTCCTGCAGGTCGGGGTCTGCGCCGGCCTGCTGACGCTGGTCGGCATGGCGGGCGGCTTTCCGCCGGCCGTTTCCTTCGTCGCCGGTGCTGGCTTCGTCCTCACCTCCACCGCCATCGTCATGCAGACGCTGGAGGAGCGCGGCGAGATCAACACGCCGCCGGGGCAGAAGATGGTCTCCATCCTGCTGCTCGAAGATCTCGCCATCGTGCCGCTGCTGGCGCTCGTCGCCTTTCTCGCACCGGCGGTGACGGGCGTTGCGGACGGCAACCTCGCCTCGCGGCTGACGGCTGTCGCCATCGGCATGGGCTCCATCGCGGCGCTGATCGTCGCCGGGCGCTATCTGCTCAACCCGCTGTTCCGCTTCCTGGCCGCTCAAGGCGCGCGCGAGGTGATGACCGCAGCCGCCCTGCTGGTGGTGCTCGGATCGGCTCTGGCGCTGCAGTCGGGCGGCCTGTCCATGGCGCTCGGCGCCTTCCTCGCGGGCGTGCTTCTGTCGGAATCGACGTTCCGCCACCAGCTGGAGGCGGATGTCGAACCCTTCCGCGGCATCCTGCTCGGGCTCTTCTTCATGGCGGTCGGCATGTCGCTCGACCTGTCGGTGGTGGCGGCTGAATGGCGGCTCGTCGTGACCTATGTCGCCGCCTACATGGTCGCCAAGGCCATCGGCATCTATGCGGTCGCCCGGCTCACCCGCTCGAACCATGCGGAAGCCGTCGAGCGGACGGTGATGATGGCGCAGGGCGGCGAATTCGCCTTCGTGCTCTATGCCGCAGCGACCAGCGCCGGCCTGATCGACGGGCGCGCCAATGCGACCCTGACCGCCATCGTGATCATCTCCATGGTGCTGACCCCGCTGGCGCTGATGGGGCTGAAATATCTCATGCCGAAGGACGAGAGCCCCTCGCTCGACGGCGTCGAGGTTGCGGACGGGCTCACCGGCGAGGTCCTGATGATCGGCTTCGGCCGGTTCGGACAGGTGGTCTCGCAATGCCTGCTGGCCGAGAAGGCGGAGGTGTCGATCATCGACAACGATGTCGAGATGATCCAGGCGGCCGGCAATTTCGGCTTCCGCATCTATTATGGCGACGGCACGCGGCTCGACGTTCTCCACGCGGCCGGCGCCGACAAGGCGCGCCTCATCTGTGTCTGCGTCGACAAGCGTGAGGCCGCCGACAAGATCGTTGAGTTGGTCAAAGCCGAATTCCCGCTCGCCAAGCTCTTCGTGCGCTCCTTCGACCGCGGCCACACAATCCACCTGCGCAACGAGGGCGTCGATTACGAGATGCGGGAGGTCTTCGAAAGTGCCCTCGTCTTCGGCCAGGAGGCGCTGGCGAGCCTTGGCGTCGACCCCGATGCGGCCAGCGAGATCGCCGCCGACCTGCGCAAGCGCGACGCAGCGCGACTGGAACTCCAGATGCACGAAGGCATCCTCGCTGGCGTCCACCTCATGCACCAGCAGAAGCCGACGCCCGTGCCGCTGACCGAGCCCAAGCGTCGGGCCAAGCCCCTCAACCCCGAGGCCGAGGACGTGCTCAGCGACGAGACGCGGTTCTCGGGATGAGTGCCGCACCCCCCGCGCGGGTGCCCGGAGCCTTCACGCAGGGCTCGACGATGCGCCACGTCATCGTCATGACGCTGACCGGATCGGTCGGCCTCATGGCAATTTTCGTCGTCGACCTGCTCAACCTCTTCTACATCGCCCAGCTCGGCGAACAGGAGCTGGCGGCGGCCATCGGCTATGCCGGCACCGTGCTGTTCTTCCTCACCTCCTTCGGCATCGGCTTCTCCATCGCCGGGACGGCCCTCGTCTCCCGCGCATTGGGGGCCGGCGACCGGCACAAGGCGCGGCGGCTCGCCACCTCGAGCCTGGTGCTGATGGCGCTGGTGATGATCGTGCTGTCGGCGGCGATGCTGCCGGTCTCCGGCCAGATCCTCTCAGCGCTCGGCGCCAGCGGCCGCACCCACGCCATCGCCGACCGCTTCCTCTGGATGGTCGTGCCCGCCACCGTCTTCCTCGGACTCGGCATGATGTATTCAGGCATCCTGCGCGCGGTCGGCGACGCGCGGCGCGCCATGTGGGTGACGCTGGTGGGCGGCCTTGTCACCGCCGGGCTGGACCCGCTGTTCATCTTCGTCCTCGGCCTGGGGGTCGACGGCGCGGCGATCGCCTCGATCATCTCCCGCATCGCCATGGCCATCGTCGGCTGGCGTGGGGTGACGGTCGTGCACCAGCTCACCGCGAAGCCGCACATCAAGTCCATCATCGACGATGTCCGGCCGCTCGCGGCCATCGCCGTGCCGGCGGTGCTCACCAATGTCGCCACCCCCGTCGGCAACGGCATCGTCACCGCCATGATCGCCCGCTATGGCGACGGGGCGGTCGCCGGCTGGGCGGTGCTCGGACGGCTCGTGCCGGTGGCCTTCGGCGCCTTCTTCGCGTTGTCGGGCTCGGTCGGGCCGATCATGGGCCAGAATGTCGGCGCCCGCCGCTACGACCGGGTGCGCCAGGTTCTGGTCGACAGCCTCGTCTTCATGAGCTGCTACGGCATCGCCGTCTGGCTGATCCTGCTCCTGCTCTCCGACCAGGTCGTGCGCCTCTTCGACGCCAGCGGCGCGGCGGCGGCGGTCATCGCCTTCTTCTGCGTCTATGCCTCGCTCGCCTGGGCCTTCAACGGCGCGGTCTTCGTCGGCAACGCCGCCTTCAACAATCTCGGCTTCCCCACCTATTCCACCGCCCTCAACTGGGCACGGGCGACGGTCGGCACCGTGCCCTTCGCCATGGCGGGGGCCTGGATCGCAGGTCCCCAGCACGGCGCGGAGGGCATCATCGCCGGCCAGGCGGCGGGCGGCATCCTTTTCGGCATCCTCTCCATGGCGATCTGCTTCCGCGTCATCGACCGGATGGCGGAACGTCCCCCCGCCGAACCCCCGCAGCCGGCACCACCGCCGGCCGCGCAATCGCCCTTCACCTCCGGAAAGGGCGCGACCGCCGGCCCGTGACGGGGCCGGGAGGGCGTGGTTAGATGTCCGGCAGGCGGGAATCGCCGCGTCAGGGGAGCGCCACGACCATGTTCAACCTCGCCGAGATCCTCGCCCAGGCGCAGAAGCAGCAGGGCTTCGACCAGATGGCGGCCCAGTTCGGCATGGGCGCCCAGCAAATGAAGGCGGCGATGGACGCCCTGCTGCCGGCCTTCTCCCTCGGCCTTAACCGTGCCACCCAGTCTCCCATGGACATGGCGCAGCTCTTCGGTCTCTTCGCCGGCGGCACCAATTACGCGCAGATGTTCGAGCAGCCCATGGCCGCGGGCCAGACCATGATGACGGCGGGCCAGCAGGCGCTCGGCCGCATCTTCGGCCCCGAGCTCTCCCAGGCGATTGCCCAGCAGACGGCGCTCGCCACCGGCTTGCAGCAGGAGGCCATGAAGCAGGTCATGCCGGTCATGGCCTCGATGCTGATGGGCGGGCTGATGAAGGGCGCCATGAGTGGGCAGAACCCGCTCGGCGAGATGATCACCACCATGGTGGCGAAGATGATGCCGCCGCAAGCGACGGCCGCCGCCGATCCGGTCGGCGGCATGATGGGCATGTTCGGCAACTTCTTCCCGCAGGCGGGCAAGACCGCCGGCGCCATGCCGCCGATTCCCGGGCTTGAGCAGATGATGGAGCTCGGCCGCCAGATGCAGGCCGCCAATCCGCTGCTCGCCGCCGCGATGGCGCCGCCGCCACCCACCAGCGGCGAGGCCGCCGGCCCGCGCAGTCTCGGCCAGCAGGCCGCCGACACCTGGACCGCGACGATGGGGCGGATGTTCGAGGCGGGACGCGAGGTGCAGGACCAGCAGCTCGCCCAGCTGGAGACATTGTTCGCCCAGTTCGGCAAGGCACTGGGCTCCGAACCCACATGAACGAAGTTTAACTAGGGGCGCGGGGCGCGCGCTCCTAGATTCTCCTCAACGGATCGGGGGGCCGACCCACGAGGAGACTTCACCATGAAGACCAGGATCATCGCCGCGGGCGTTGTCGCCAGTATGGCGCTCGCCGCCGCCGCCCTTGCCCAGCCCGCTCCCGGTCCGCGGGGGCCGGGTGGCCCCCCCGGCCCTGACGCTGCCGGCCCCGGCGCCGATGGCCCGCGCGGCCCCGGCTGGCGTCGCATGATGAACCCCGAGGACCGCGCCGCCATGACCGACGCGCGGATCGCCGGGCTCAAGGCCATGCTGCGCCTCACCCCCGAGCAGGAACGGCATTGGCCCGCCCTTGAAACCGCGCTGCGCGAGGCGGCCGGCCAGCGCGATGCCCGGATGACCGAGCGCATGCAGCGCTGGCGGGAGATGCGGGAGAACCGCGACGCGGCGCGCCCGGACCCGGTGCAGCGCCTGCGCACCGCCGCCGACCGCATGGCGGCCAACGCTGCCACCATGCGCAAGCTCGCCGATGCGGCGGGCCCGCTCTACGCCTCTCTCGACGAGGCCCAGAAGCGACGGGTCGAACGCGTCATGGAACGCGGCGGCCGGATGGGCTGGGGCCCGGGCATGGGCATGAGCGGTGGAATGGGTGGCGGCTGGGGCGGCCACGGTGGCCATGGTGGTCGCGGCGAAGGCCGTGGCGGCGAGGGCGGCCGGCTCTGACCCTTGGTGTCATCGCTTTTTCACGGGCCCGCCATGCGCGGGCCCGTTCCGTTTCGGGACGCGATGAAAGGTTCCGGCAAGGGAGTTGAAACCCGGCGTTTACCCTGATCGCCCACAGTGGGGTCTCCATACCGGTCCGTGTGAGGGGTCGCCCGGCCATGATGCCTTTCGAGGGCCCAGAAGAGCCCGCGCCTCCGCGTCGCGTTCTCGTGATCGAGTCGGAACCTGCCGCCCGTCGCACCGCCTGCAAGGCGCTCGCGACGATTGCGGCCTGTGACGAGGCAGCGAGCCTCGACGAGGGCCTCGCCGCCCTCGACCATCGCGACCCCGACCTCCTCGTCCTCGGCCTCGACGGCGCCGGCGGCACACCGGAGGAGGCGATCGATCTCATCCGCTTCACCGGCTACGAGGGCCCGATCCTCGCCACCAGCGCCCGCCTGTCGCTCGGCCTCGCCGTCAACACGATGCGGGCAGGCGCCAGCGACGTCGCCGCCGTGCCGCTGTCCCCGGCCGAATGGGTGCGGCGCGCAGAGCGGCTGATGGCCGACGAGCGGCCGGCCGTGAAGCCGGTGGCGCGAGAGGCCGGCAGCCTCGCTGATTTTGAAGGTTTCATCGGCTCTTCGCCCGCCATGCGCGAGCTCTATGAGCATATCCGCCGCGTCGCCCCCTCGAAGGCGCCGGTCTTCGTCACCGGCGAGAGCGGCACTGGCAAGGAGGTCACGGCGCAGGCGATCCACGGCCGCTCGGGACGACTGCGCGACCGTTTCGTCGCCATCAATTGCGGCGCGATCCCCAAGGATCTCATGGAGAGCGAGATCTTCGGCCATGTGAAGGGCGCCTTCACCGGCGCCACCGAGGACCGGCCGGGCGCCGCCGAACTCGCCGATGGCGGCACGCTCTTCCTCGACGAGATCTGCGAGATGGACCTCGCGCTGCAGACCAAGCTGCTGCGCTTCATCCAGACCGGCGAGGTCCGCCGCGTCGGCGACACGAAGCTCCGCAAGGTCGATGTCCGCTTCGTCTGCGCCACCAACCGCGATCCGCTGGCCGATGTCACCGCCGGGCGCTTCCGCGAGGATCTCTATTACCGGCTCTGCGTGCTGCCGCTGCACCTGCCGCCGCTGCGCAAGCGCGGCGACGACGTCGTCGCCCTGGCCGAGGCCTTCCTGGCCCGTTTCTCCGCGGAGGAGGGCCGGCATTTCCGCGGCTTCGACATGGCGGCGCTGGCCATCGTCTCCGGCTTCGCCTGGCCGGGCAATGTCCGTCAGCTGCAGAACGTCATTCGCCGCCTGGTGGTGATGCATGACGGCGATCGCGTGACCGCGGCGATGCTGCCGCTGGCGCTCGCGCATGGCTCGCAGCCGGTCGCAGCCGCGCCGGCCGTGGTCGCTCCCGCGCAGACCCTCCTGGCACCGACCCAGATCGAGCCCTTCTGGGTCCAGGAGAAGCGGATCATCGAGGATGCGCTCGCCGCCTTCGACGGCAACCTGTCCCGCGCCGCCGCGGCCCTGGAGATCAGCCCCTCCACTATCTATCGCAAGCGCGAGGCCTGGGCGCGCGAGGGGCTCGCCGCCACGGGCTGAGGCGTGTGAAGGGTTGAAGCGGCTGGCGTTCCTGCCCTAAACCCGGGGCATGATCCGCGCCCTCGCCTCCCATACCGCCGCGCTGGCTGTCGCAGCCCTCCTCGTCGCGACCAGTTCCGCCGAAGCCCAGCGCCGCCGTGAGGAGCCGCGTCCGCAGCGTCTCTCGCGGGCCGATATCCTGCTCTACAACAGCTTCCCGGCCGGGGTCCGTCTTGCGGTGACGTCCGTCAACGGCCGCCGTCCGGTCGCCACCGACCGCCCCGCCTTCACCTTCACGCCGGGTTTCCGCATGGCCGGTTTCGGCGGCTGCAACCCGGTCAATGCCGACTACCGCCGCACCGGACCGAGCGACATCCGCTTCGGACCGCTGAACTTCGTCGAGCGGCGCTGCGGCGGCGAGGTGGACCGGCAGGAGCGCGCCATCTTCTGGGCGATCCAGGGCGCCAACCGCTGGCGGCCAAACGGCCGGGGCGGCATGACCTTCTCCGGCGTCCGCGGCACGGTGAGCTTCGCGCCGGCCTTTTAACGGCGGATTGGATCTAGGTCCGCAGCATCGGCCAGAGCGACGCTGCCAGCAGAAGTCCCATCCCGATATTGAACCATTTAAGACGCGCCGGATCGGCAAGGAAGCCGCGCATTGCGGTTCCGAAGGCTGCCCAGACGGAGATCGACGGCAGGTTCACGAGAGCGAAAACGGCGGCCACGAGCATAGCCGATGCCATGGGCGCGACCGGGTCGGCATGCACCGCCATGACGGTCAGGGCGACAACCCAGGCCTTCGGATTGATCCACTGGAAGGCCGCCGATTCGAGGAAGGTCAGCGGCCGGGTACCACCGGCAGCCTCCGGCCCCATGGACCGGGCCGAGGCGATCCGCCACGCGAGATAGAGCAGGTAGGCGCCACCTACGACTTTCAGGGCGAGTTCCAGTGGCGGAACCGCTCGAAGTACGGCTCCAAGCCCCAGCCCCGCCGCGACCAGCAGCGTGCTGAAGCCGATTGTGATGCCGAGGATCTGCGGAATCGTGCGCCTGAAGCCGAAGTTCACACCCGAGGCGAGCAGCATGACGTTGCTCGGGCCAGGGCTGATGGAGGTGACGAAGGCCAAGGCCGGGACGGCCAGAAGCGTTGTGCTGGACATGGCGACGGGTTCGACTGGTGAGAGTGTCGCCGTTTGATGCCTCGCCCGGTCCGTCGCGTCCGGTCCGAAATCCGGACCCAGTCAGGACGTGGCCGCGGCCACGTCGGCGAAGAGATAGCGCTCGAACCACGTGGGAAAATCCACGACGAGCGTCTTTGTCCCGGTGAGAGTAAGCCCGCGGCGCCGCGCCTCGGCGAAAGTGCTGTCGCCGCGCCACCAGCCGGCAAGGGCCGAAACCGGCCCGCCGAGGCAAAGAGGCTCCGGGAAGCCGGGATTGTGCGCGCAGAGAGCAATGTCACTGTCTTTCAGGAGCAGGAAGCGCACTGGGCAATGCTTGAGGTCGAAGCGGATGACGAAGGGCTGGGCGGGCAGCCTGTCGGGGCGAGCCCGGCGCTGCATGTCGAGGAGCAGCGGGTCGAGGTCGATCTCCTCGCGATCGGCATGGCGTGGCAGCCACCTCTGGCCCCAGACACCCAGGGCCTTCACCACCTCGTTCAGCTCGCGCCCGGCTTCCGTGAGATCATATTCGGGGCCATGAGGTCCTTCGCTGCGATGCACGACGCCCTCGGCCGCCAGGGTCTGTAGGCGTTCCGACAGCATGGTGCGGGATATACGGGGAATTCCGCGCCGGATGTCGTTGAACCGGCGCGCGCCGCACAGCAGCTCGCGGACGACGAGAAGAGACCATCGTCCGCCAAGGAGATCCTGGGCTCGCGCCACCGCGCAGAACTGACCATGCATCGCCATGGCCCGATGCTAGCACAATCCCGCAAGCGATCCGGTCCAAAAATCGGACCGGATGCCTGTATCGCGTCAGGCCTTCGCCAGCGGCATGAGCGGCGCGTCGGCGGCAACGTGCAGGCCGTTATCGTCCTTGGTGAGATGGACGCGGCGGTCATGGAAGTTCACCAGCGTCGAGCGATGGCCGATGGAGACGATGGTCGCCTTCGGCAAGGCCTCGACGATGGCCTTGTAGAGCGCCGCCTCGCCGACCTCGTCGATAGCCGCCGTCGCCTCGTCGAGGAAGAGCCAGTCGGGCTTGCACAGGAGGGCGCGGGCCAGCGCCAGGCGCTGCTGCTCGCCGCCGGAGAGGATCTGGTGCCAGGCGGCCTCCTCGTCGAGACGGGAGACGAGGCCGGGCAGGTTCATGGCCTCGAGCGCCGCGACGATCTCGGCATCCGAATAGGCGCCGCGCTCGGCCGGGTAGGTCACCGCGTCACGCAGCGTCGCGACGGGGAAATAGGGCCGCTGAGGCAGCAGCATGATATCGGCGCCGGCCGGGCCGCTGACCGCACCCGAGCCGTGCGGCCAGATGCCGGCAATGGCGCGGAACAGAGTGGACTTGCCCGAACCGGACGGGCCGGTGACGAGCACGCGCTCGCCGGGGCCGACCGTGATGTCGGGGGCTGAGACCAGCGCCTTGCCGTCGGGAAGGGTGACGGTGAGGTTCGACAGCCGCAGGGCCTCGCCATCCTTCGCCCCGGCGATGGCGGCCGGCGGCGTCTCGCGGGCCGTATCGGCCGAGCGAACGAAGCCGGTGAGGCGGTCGATCACCGATTTGTAGTCGGCGAGCGAGGCGTAGAGGTTGGTGAAGATCAACAGGGCCGATTCCACCCGCCCGAAGGCGCCGGCCGTCTGGGTCAGTGAGCCAAGCTGGACGGCGCCGGAGAAATAGGCGGGCGCCAGCAGCACGAAGGGGAAGATGATCGAGGCCTGGTTGACGAAGCTCGTGAACCAGGTGAGCCGCTTGGTGTACTTCATATAGTCGAACCAGTTGGCGACCACATTGGCGAAGCGGCGGTTGAGGCCTTGCGCCTCCGCCGGCTCGCCCTTGAGCAGGGCGATCTGCTCGTCGTTCTCACGAACCCGCACCAGGCTGTAGCGGAAATCGGCCTCATAGCGCTGACGCAGGAAGTTGATCCCGATCAGCTTGCGTCCGATGAAATGGGCACAGACCGTGCCGAAGATGGCGACGAAGAGCGCCGCATAGACGAGGTAGCCGGGGATCGATTCCAGGTCGATGCCGAGCACGTTGTACTTGAAGCTCGCCGACAGGCCCCAGAGGATCAGCACGAAGGCATAGAGCGACAGGATCGCCGAGAAGAAGCGGATCATCAGGCCCAGCGTGTTCTCGGTGAACAGGCGGATGTCCTCGGCGATGCGCTGGTCGGGGTTGTCGGCCTGCGAGCCGGTGAGGCGCATCCGGTAATGGCCACCGCGGTCGAGCCAGTGGCCGGTCATGCGGTTGGTCATCCAGGTGCGCCAGCGCATCTGGGTGAACTGGGTGAGATAGAGCTCGTAGACGGCGAGGATCACCCACAGGAAGGCGACGATGGTGAAATACTGGAGCTCGATCCAGAAGGTCGCCTCGGCCCGCTGCTGCAGCGCCGTGTAGAAGCGGTTGTTCCACTGGTTGAGCAGGACGGTCGCCAGCACCTGGGCGATGTTGATCACCAGGAGAATGTAGAGCAGGCCGTGGGCGATGAAACGCTCCTGCAAGCGGAACGAGAGGCCGAAGGGCAGCCTCACCTCGCCAATGTCGCGGGCCTCGAAGAAGGGGTCGGCGAGGCGGGTGATCTGCTGGATCGTGCCGACGAAACTGAGCGCATAGACGGCGATGCCGAAGATCACCGAGAGCAGGATGCTGGCGCGCGTCGGCAGGTAGGGGCCGAGCGCCTCGGGAATGCGGCCCGCCTCGTTGAGCAGCAGGATGCCAAGGGCGGTGAGGTGCCAGACGACGAGGAAGCCGATGATGGCGCGGATGAGCGTGCTGGTCCCGCGCGCCAGGAAGGCGACGACCGCCGCGGCAAGCGTCAGGGCGAAGACATAGACCGGCAGGTCGATCAGGCCGGCGAGCCTGGCGCCGACGGTCGCGACGCCGGCGAGACCTGCTGCGAGGGCGATGGGAAGCATGAGGGAACCCCGGAGGTGGTGTCAGACGGGTGCGGGCGCACCGGAAAGGGAGGAACGGGAGCGAACGGTCACGGCCGCGGTCATGTCACGAGAGAATGTCCGACGGCGCATCGGCGAGCGCCCGGCGCAGATCGTCCTCGGTGACGAGCCGCATGGCCTTGAGGACCTTCACCGCCTCGGTCTTGCGGCCGAGCCGCATGATCAGCACGACGGTTTCGGCATCACCGCATTCGGGATGGGAGCAGGCGATCTCGCTCACCGTGACGCCATCGTCCTCGCCGAGTTGCAAGACCTCGCGGACAAGCGCGGTGAGACGGCGCGAAACGTCCGCGGTCTCCGGGTCCTGTCCCCTGCGATTGAAGAAGAAGCGTGCCATGGTCCGCCTTGTCGGCAGGAGTTATGGCCGATCCGTGGCGAAGGCGAAAGCACCCCGGCAGGGCCTCACGGGACTGTGCGGAGGCTCAGGCGAGATGGAAGCCGGCGGCGGCAAGCGCCTGCGGGAAATCATCGCCGGCGAGATAGTCCCGCTCGCGTTCGCGGGGGGCGTGGACCGGATCGACCTGTTTCAACGCCGCGTCGACCACGCCGGGATGGACCATGACGACGGCGCCGTCCGGCAAGCCCGTGAGGAAGCGCGGGAAGATCGCGGCGAAATCGCCGCTGGCAAAATCGTAGGCGCCAGAAAAGGCGGGGTTGGTCGGGATGCCGTGGCGCGCGGCGAGCCGCTTCAGCCCCCGCGACAGGCCGGCAATGATGCGGCCCTTGATCCCCTCGCCGGCCCCACGCGGCCCGGAGCATTGGCGGATCCATGCGGACGGCGCGTGGCGCTCGACGGCCGAGACGACGAGGTCACGGATGCCCGGCAGGAGATGGGCGTGCTGGTGCCCATCGACGAAATCGGGGGGCCGGCCGAAGGCGGCGAGGAACGCCGCCATCTGCGCCGCGATCTCGACGGCGATGGCCGGCCGGTCCAGCCGGCGAAGATGGGACCGCACCAGCAGCGAGCCGATGCCCTCGGCGAAGGCGATCGACGGCGCGGTGAGAGGCGTCAGCCCGCCGGTGAGCGTCACATGCAGGCCGATCTGGAAGCCCGGCGGGGCGACGGCGAGCAGACGGGCGGCCTCCTCGGACAGGTCCGGACCCGGCGTCATCACCGAGGTGGCGTTGAGCCGGCCCGCAGCGGCGAGGTCGCGGATGGCGCGAGAGACGCCCGGCGCCAGCGCGTAATCGTCGGCGCAGAGGATCAGGCGCTTCATGCCGCGAGAAGGCGCGTCATTCGCCGGGTGCCAGCGGCGCGCCGGCATCCGCCTGGCCAGCGGACTGCTCGGCCGCACGGATGAGGCTCTGCTCGGCGACGAGATAGACCGGCCGTCCCTTCAGCTCGGAGAGGATCTTGCCGATGTACTCACCGAGGACGCCGATCATCAGAAGCTGGACGCCACCGATGAAGGTCACCGCCACGAAGACGGAAGGGTAGCCCGGAACGGCGCGGCCGAGGAACACGGTCTCCGCCACGATGTAGAGGCCATAGAGGAAGGCGCAGGCGGCGAGGCCTGCACCGAGAAGGCTGGCGAGGCGCAGCGGAACGATCGAGAAGGAGGTCAGGCCCTCGATAGAGAAGGCCATGAGACCCCAGAAGCTCCATTTGGCCTCGCCCTGCTCGCGCGGGTCCGGCTCGTAGGGAATGCCGATCTGGCGGAAGCCGACCCAGCTCGACAGGCCCTTGAAGAAGCGGCCGCGCTCGGGCAGGCGGCGCAGCGCCGCCGCGGCGCGGGGCGAGAGCAGGCGGAAATCACCGGCATCAGCCGGGATCTTGTGGCGCACGCCGGCATTCACCAGGGAATAGAAGGCGTTGACGAAGAGGGTCCGCAGCCGCGGCTCATCGCGACGATGGGCCTTGTAGGTGAAGATGACGTCGTAGCCGTCGTCGAGCCAGCGGGAGACCAGGGTCTCGGCGACGGAGGTCGGATGCTGGCCATCGGCATCCATGAAGATGACGGCGCCATAGCGGGCATTGTCGAGGCCGGCGAGAAGGGCCGCCTCCTTGCCGAAATTGCGGGAGAAGCCGACAACCTGAACGTCGACGCCCTCGGCCTTGAGGCTGCGGGCCACCGCCAGCGTGCCGTCGCGCGAACCGTCATCGACATAGAGGATCTCGACCGCGAGGCCGCGTTCCTCCTTCAGCTTGCGGCCGAAAGCGCAGAGCTTGGCATGGGTATGCGGCAGGGCCTCCGCCTCATTATAGGCCGGCACGACGATGGTCAGGCCAAAGGGCGGGGGCTCGCTACCGGGGAAGGCGATGACGCGCCGGTCACTGTTCATGAAGGTCGACGGCGGAGAGCCGCTCCTGGATAAGAGGCCCATGATACCGCAGTTCACGGCCCCGTGAAGTCTCAGTCGCCATCATGGTCAACCGGCACCGGCTGTTTGATGACCCAAAAGCGTGTAGACGACGGCGCTGAGATGAATGACGGACAACAGATTCCCCCGCCCCTGGCAGCCCGGCTGGCCAGCGAAGGCCGCAAGATGCTGTCCTTCGGGCTCATCGGCGCGGTCAATGGCGTCGTCAACTATGCGATCACCGTCGGTGTGACGCTGCTGGCGCTGGCTCCGCTGGCGCTTTCGACCAACGACGTCGCGCTCGGCGCCGCCAAGGCGCTGGGCTGGATGGTGGCCGTGTCGAACTCCTACCTCTTCAACACGCTCTTCACCTTCGCCGCCGAGAGCGGCCGCCGTCTGAGCTGGCCGACCTACGGGCGCTTCGTCGCCTCGGGCACGGTGGGGCTCACCATCGAAGTGCTGAGCTTCCTCTTCGCCGTGCGCTACCTCCCCCTGTCGCTCGCGGCTATCGTACCCATCGGTCTCGCCTTCGTCGCCAATTTCGCGATGGCACGGATCTTCGTCTTTTCCGGCGGCCGCTGAGCCGCGAAGGGGCCCTGCCCATGGCCATGGACACGCCGCCGAAACACTTCGCGCCGCTGGCGGACGACGCCGCCGTGATCGCCATCGTCGAGGCCTTCCGCGCCCGCACCCTGCCCTTCGCCGCCTGGTCGCATCAGGCGCATCTCGCCACCGGCCTGTGGCATGTCGCGACCCATGGCGAAGAGGCAGCGAAGGACCTGCTGCGCGATGGCATCCGCGCCTACAACGAAGCGGTCGGCCGGGTGAACGACGAGATGCGCGGCTACCACGAGACGGTGACGATGTATTTCGTCTGGTCGGCGGCGCGCTTCCTCGCGCGCTTCTCCGGCACCGGGCTCGCGGCGCGGGCCAATGCCTATGTCGAGGGACCCTTCGGCGCCAAGGATGGCATCTTCACCTTCTGGACGAAGGAGCGCCTGCTGACGCCCGAGGCGCGGCTCGCATGGCTCGCCCCGGACATCCGCCCCCTCGACGCCGACGCCCTCCGCTGACGGAGCCCCCTGTGATGAGCACCCGCCCGACGCCCCTCCCGCGCAGCGATTTCACCTGGTTCTCAGACATCCAGACCCGATGGTCGGACAACGACCAGTACGGCCACGTCAACAACGTCGTCTACTACGCCTATTTCGACACGGTGGTGAACGCCTTCCTGATCGGCGAGGCGGGCCTGGTGCCGGTCACGGGTGCGTGGATGGGGCTCGTTGTCGATACCCGCTGCTCGTTCTTCGCGCCGGCGAGCTACCCTGAGCCGCTGGAGGCCGGCATCGCCTTTGCCGAGAGCGGTTCGTCGAGCCAGCGCTACGAGATCGGGATCTTCAGACAAGGCGGTGACACCACGCTCGCCCACGGCCACTTCGTCCATGTCTATGTGGATGCGGCGAGCCGCCGGCCGATCCCGCTTCCCGAGAGCCTCAAGGCGGCCATTGCCCGGGCGCGCTGAGACGGGGTGCCCTTCGGTCAGATTATGGGACAGGGCGCCACAATTCGGCTATGGACGGCGCTTATCCACTGCCTTGACGAACCGATTGCATGATTCACCTGAACGCCCTCCGGCTGGCCCGCGCCGCGCTCTTCAGTGCCATGACGGCGTTCGCGCCGTCGCTGGCCGAGGCGCAGACGCCTCCGGCGGCCACTGAAGCGCCCGCGGTTCCGGCTGCTGCTCCCGCCGCACCGCCTCCGGCCGCCCCGACAGCGCAGGCGCCTGCCGATGGCACGCAGCCGGCGACCGCGGCGCCTCCCGCGCGGCCGCGCCCGCCGCGGCCCCCACCGCCGCCGCGCGTCACCGCCCTCTCGACCGATCCGCAGCCGACCTACGGGCCGCAGACCGTCGCCGTCACCCGTTCGGCGCTCGCCCAGTACCAGCAGATCGCCCGCCGCGGCGGCTGGGGCACCCTGCCCCCGACCGCGCGTCTCACCAAGGGCCAGCGCGGCGCAGAGGTCCTGCGGCTGAAGCAGCGCCTCGCCGCCGAGGGGGACCTTCCGGCCCAGTTCGCCAGCGGCGATCTCTTCGACGACACCACCTTCGCCGCCGTGCAGCGCTTCCAGCGCCGCGTCGGACTCCTGCCGTCGGGCATTGTGGCAGCGGCGACCATCCGCCAGCTCAACATCCCCGTCGAGGCGCGCATCCGCTCGCTGGAGAAGTCGCTTGAGCGGCTCGGCGAAAGCCGTTTCGCCTTTGGCCCGCGCTACGTCATCGTCAATATCCCCGCTGCCGCGGCGGAGGCCATCGAGGGCGACGTGGTCAAGCGCCGCCACGTGGTCATCGTCGGCAAGCAGGCCCATGCCTCGCCCATGGTCGAGACGCGGCTCACGGTGGTGAACTTCAACCCGACCTGGACGATCCCGACCTCGATCATCAAGCGCGACATCATCCCGCGCATGCGCCGGAACCCGGCGACGCTCGCCAGCATGCGGGTGCGCATCCTTGACCGCTCGGGCAACGAGGTGAACCCGGCGGCCATCGACTGGTCGACCGAGCGCGCGGTGAACTACACGCTGCGGCAGGATGCCGGCCCCGGCAATTCGCTGGGACGCGTGCGCATCGACATGCCGAACACGGAGGCCGTGTTCATGCATGACACGCCGTCGCGCGGGCTGTTCCAGTCCGACAGCCGGACGCTTTCGTCGGGCTGCGTGCGCGTCGCGGACGTGTCGGATTTCGTCACCTGGCTGCTGGGCCCCCAAGGCTTCACCAAGGAGCAGGTGGTCGAGGGGATGACGCAGACGCAGCGGCGCGACGTCAGGCTGACGCAGGCCGTGCCCGTCGCCTGTGTCTATCTCACCGGCTGGTCGGCGCCGGACGGCACCGTGCAGTTCCGCGACGACATCTATGGCTGGGACGCGCCCGGCGCGCCGCCGCAGGCCATCGTCCGGCCGGTGCAGCGGCAGGCGCCGCCGCCGGTGGAGGTCGCGCCGCAGGTGCAGCAGGCCCCGCCCCCGCCGCCGAACTTCTTCGAGAGCCTTTTCGGCGCGCAGCGCGGGCCGTCGGCCGACGCGCGCTACTGAGCCCATGCCGCTGCCGAACCGCGTCGATCCTTTCGGAGCGATCGCGGCGGTGCCTGAACGCGGGCTCTTCCTCGGCAATCGCGGCGGCCGCTTCCACCGTGACGATCGCACCATCGGGCCGCGTCCTTGGGCATCGCGGCAGTGGATCTGCTGCGTGCTGGCCTTCAAGGGTCGCCGCCGCACGCCGCTGATGGGGCGCGGCTACACCGAACTCTTCTTCCTCGACGAGGTGACGGCGCTCGCCGCCGGGCACCGGCCGTGCTTCGAGTGTCGGCGGGCCGATGCCACGCGCTTCGCCGCCGCCTGGGCGCGGGCAAAGGGGCTGTGCGTGCCGCCGAAGGCACCGGAGATGGATGTGGTGCTGCATCAGGAGCGGCTGGACGGGCGGACGAAGCGGACGTGGCGCGCCGAGGCGGCGGCGTTGCCTGATGGGACGATGGTTGCGGTCCGGGGTCAGGGTTTCGCGGTGAGGGGCGGCAGGGCTTTGTTCTGGTCGTTCGGTGGTTATGGGCCAGTGAGCCCCCTGCCTTCGGGACCGATCGATGTCCTCACGCCGCCGAGTATCGTCGCCGTGCTATCCGAGGGCTTCGCGCCGGTCTGGCATCCGACAGCTGACTGAAGAAGGCACAGCAGATCTCAAGTGCGTCCTTCGATGCTGCGGCGAGCCTCGAAGGACGCACTTGGGTCGTGCAGGCCACCCGGCCCAGGTCGACGCCCCTCAGAACAGCCCCTCGATCAGCCCTTCCCCGCTGACATGGATCGCCTCGGCCGCCGGCAGCTTGGGCAGGCCCGGCATGGTCATGATGTCTCCGCAGATCGCCACCACGAAGCCGGCGCCGGCGGAGAGCCTGACCTCGCGCACCGGCACGGTATGGCCGGTCGGCGCGCCAAGGAGGCTCGGATCGGCGGAGAACGATACCTGCGTCTTGGCCATGCAGACCGGCAGGTGGCCGTAGCCCGCCGCCTCAAAGGCCTTGAGGTCGGCGGCGGCCTTCGGCGCGACGGCGATGTCGTCGGCGCGGTAGATGCGGGTCGCGACCGAAAGGATCTTGCCCTCCAGCGAGAGATTGTCCGGATAGAGCGGCTGGAAATGCGCCGTGCCAGCCTCGCAGAGCGCAACCACCTTCTGCGCCAGTTCCTCGGCCCCCGCTGCGCCGTCCGCCCAATGGCGGCACTGCACCGCCTCGACGCCGAACTCGTCGCGGCAGATGTCGGCGATGAGCTGGTGCTCGGCCGCGGTGTCGGTGGTGAAGTGGTTGATGGCGACGACCACCGGCACGCCGAAGGCGCGGACATTCTCGACATGGCGGCCGAGATTGACGATGCCGGCGCGGAGCGCTGCGAGGTTCTCGCGTGACAGGTCGGCCTTGGCCACCCCGCCGTTCATCTTGAGGGCGCGGACGGTTGCGACGACCACCGCCGCGTCAGGCTTCAGGCCAGCCTTGCGGCACTTGATGTCGAAGAACGTCTCGGCGCCGAGATCGGCGCCGAAGCCAGCCTCGGTGACCACATAGTCGCCGAGCTTCAGCGCGGTGCGCGTGGCAATGACCGAGTTGCAGCCATGGGCGATATTGGCGAAGGGGCCGCCATGGATGAGGGCGGGCGAGCCCTCGATGGTCTGGACGAGGTTCGGCTTGATGGCGTCCTTGAGCAGCGCCGTCATGGCGCCGGCGGCGTTGAGCTGGCCGGCGGTGACCGGCTTCTTCTCGCGGGTATAGGCGACGACGACGCGCGAGAGCCGCGCCTCGAGGTCGGCGAGGTCATCGGCGAGGCAGAAACAAGCCATGACCTCGGAAGCGACGGTGATGTCGAAGCCGTCCTCGCGGGAATAGCCATTGCCGGCGCCGCCGAGGCCGTTGACGATGGCCCGCAGCGCCCGGTCGTTCATGTCGAGCACGCGGCGCCAGACGATACGGCGGGTGTCGATGCCCAGCGCATTGCCCCAATAGACGTGGTTGTCGACCAGGGCGGCGAGCAGGTTGTGCGCCGAGGTGATGGCGTGGAAATCGCCGGTGAAGTGGAGGTTGATCGCCTCCATCGGCAGGACCTGCGCCTTGCCGCCACCGGTGGCGCCACCCTTGGTGCCGAAGACCGGGCCGAGCGAGGGCTCGCGCAGGGCAATGACCGCCCGTTTGCCAATGCGGTTGAGGCCGTCGCCGAGGCCGATCGTGGTGGTGGTCTTGCCCTCGCCGGCCGGCGTCGGGTTGATGGCGGTGACGAGGACGAGCTTGCCGTCCGGGCGGCCCTTCAGCCCGGCGAGGTAGCCGGCATCGAGCTTGGCGATATGCTTGCCATAGGGCTCCAGCGCATCAGCCGGGATTCCCGCCGTCGCGGCGACCTCGGCGATGGGGCGGAGGGTCGCGGCGCGGGCAACGGCGAGGTCATGGGACATGAGCGATGATCCGCGCTGGAGGACGGGTGACTTGGTGATCGTGCGGGGCGCGATTAAAGCGAGCGCGGGCGCGCTGGCAAGGGGACAGGTCTTGTGAGCGGTTGCCGTATCGCAGGACGGGCGTTTTCCGGAGGCATGACATGGTGGAACCGCGGCTGATCGGCGTCGATTGGGGCACGACCTCCTTTCGCGCCGTGCTGATGGACGGCGAGGGCGCGATCCTCGACCGGACGGCGAGCAGCGACGGGCTGCTGTCGGTCACCGATGGTGGCTTCGAGGCCGTGCTGGAGCGCGCCATCGGCGGTTGGGACACGGCCCGCGCCCTGCCCGTCATCGCCTCGGGCATGGTGACGAGCCGCAGCGGCTGGGTGGAGACGGCCTACCTGCCCTGCCCGGCCGGGGCCGCCGAACTCGCCGGTGCGCTGCGGCGCTTCACGACCGACGGCGGGCGGCGGATCGCGCTGGTCACCGGTCTGTCGTTCCGCCATGCCGATGGCGCGCCCGATGTGATGCGTGGCGAAGAGACGCAGATCGCCGGGCTCGCCCTTTCGGGCACCCGGCTCGCCGTGATGCCGGGCACCCATTCGAAATGGGTGCAGGTGGAAGCGGGCCGCATCACCGGCTTCCGCACGGCCATGACCGGGGACGCCTTCGCGGCGCTGCGCGACCACACGGTCCTGAAGCTCACCACGACGGATCGCGCCGAGGCGCCGGATGCTTTTCGCGCCGGCGTGATCCTCGGAGCGGCGGAGGGGGGCGCAGGCCTCCTCGGCAAGCTGTTCCGCCAGCGGGCGGGGAGCCTGCTCGGCGATTTTCCGGCGAACGAGACGGCCGAGCGGCTGTCGGGCCTGCTCATCGGCACCGAGATCACCGAGGCCCGCCATTTCGCGCCGGATGTGGACGGGCCGGTGGTGATCGTCGGCGGCGAAGCTCTGGCGGCCCGCTATGCGGCAGCGCTGGCAGCGCTGGGGATCGCCCATGAGACGGCGCCGGCCGATGCGGCCTTCGCGGGGCAGGTGCGGATCGCGAGGGCCGCGGGACTGGTGTGAGAGGTCTGCGCCCGATGGCTTGCCGGGCCGGCCCTCGGGCTCAGTCCATCCCCGGCTTGCCCTGCCGCATCTTCTTCACGCCCGAGCGCTTCTGCTTGCCCTCCAGCCGCCGCTCCTTCGAGGCCCGCGTCGGCTTCGTGGCGATCCGGCGCTTCGGCCTCACCGCCGCCTTGGCCACCATCTCGACGAGGCGAGCCAGGGCATCCTCGCGGTTCATGTCCTGCGAGCGGAAGCGGTCAGCCTGGATGACGATGACACCATCCTTGGTGAGTTTCGACCCGGCCAGCGGTACGAGCCGCGCCTTGATGTCGGGCGGCAGACCTGAGCCGGCGAGGTTGAAGCGCAGCTCGCAGGCGGTCGAGACCTTGTTGACGTTCTGGCCACCGGGGCCGGAAGCGCGGACGAAGCTGTAGCTCACGTCATCCGGGTTGAGGTCGAGGAAGGGCGTGACGGGGATCGGATCGGCCATGATGCCGGCATTGTCGCAGCCGCGGGGCGACATCGGCAAGACGAGGCGCGCTGCAGGACCGAAGTGCGTCCTTCGAGGCTCGCTTTCGGACGATGCTGCGCATCGCCGAGTGCTCGCACCTCAGGATGAGGGAGGTGGTGTCTGGCAATCCAGAGGTCAGCCAAAGTAGCGCGTCAGCGACCGGTGAATGCCCTCCATGCACGTCTCAACCCACCTCATCCTGAGGTGCGAGCGAAGCGAGCCTCGAAGGACGCACGTCCCCCGTGCAGCATTGGCTCAAAGCAAAAGGCCGCCGGTGTCCCGGCGGCCCTTCGATAGAAAAGTTCAGTTAGCCCGCAGGCTCACGCCGCCTTGGCGCGGGAGTCGAGCTTGGCGAGGCGGTCGAACAGGTAGTCCACCTCGGCGCGGGCCTTGGCCGAGAGCGGCGCGCCCGGCTTGCGCTGCGCCTCGGAGGCGATGACGCCGCGCTTCTTCAGCAGATACTTGCGCACGGCGAGGCCGGCGCCCGGCTGCTGCTCGTAGCGGATCATCGGCAGGTGGGCGTCGAAGAGGTCATGGGCGGCGTCGCGCTTGCCGGCCTTCTGCAGGCGGACGACGTCCACCAGCATGTCGGGGAAAGCATAGCCGGTCATGGCGCCGTCGGCGCCGCGCTCGCACTCGAAATCGAGGAAGAGGCCGCCATTGCCGCAGAGGATCGAGACATGGCGCATCGAGCCATCGGCCTCGAAGCCGCGCAGGGTCGAGATCTTCTCAAGGCCCGGCCAGTCCTCGTGCTTCAGCATCACGCAGGAGGGCAGCTCCTGGATGATGGAGCGGATGACCCTGGGGCTCATCACCACCGAGAAGGTCAGCGGGAAGTCCTGGATGCAGAAGGGGATGTCGTCGCCGATCGCGTCCACAGCCTGCTTGTAATAGGTGACGATCTGGTCGTCGGTGCGCAGGGTGTTGGGCGGGGCGATCATGACGCCGGCGGCGCCCGCGTCCATCACCGTGCGGGCGAGCGAGCGCATGGCGGCAAAACCGGGGGCCGAGACGCCGACGATGACCGGCATCGAGGGGCCGGCGCGCTTGATGATCTGCTTGGAGATCGCCACCGACTCCTCGGCGGCGAGCTTCGGCGCCTCGCCCATGACGCCGAGGATGGTCATGCCATCGCAGCCGCAGGCGCGGTAGAAATCGACCATCGAATCCGTCGATGTCTCGTCGATGCGGCCGTCGTCGTGGAAGGGCGTCGCCGCGATCACGTAGACGCCGCTGGCGGTGGTGAGATCGGTGCCGTTCGCCTTCATGGCCGTTGGTCCTCTTCGAGAAGGGCGTTTCGGTCAGAGGCGATGACACGAAAGGCCAGCGCCGGTCAAAGGCGGGCGCCGCAGAGCTTCCATGCCGTCGGCCATGCCATGCCCGTCACTCCGGGTCGCGGAAGGGGTCGGCGAAACGCACGGCGCTTCGACGCAGCTCATCGAGGAAGGCGCGCACGAGCCGCTTCTGCGGGCGGCCGCGGGCGGTGAGCGCAAAGGCCTCGATCGGCACACGCGGGGTGAGCGGGCGGAAAACGAGGTCGTAGCGGCCGCCGACCACGGCAAAGCTGTCGACCACGGCAACGCCGACGCCGCTCTCGGCGAGGAGGCAGGCCGTGCCGCTGTAGCGGGTCTCGACCATGACGCGCTCCTGCAGCGCCTGCGTCCAGAATCCGCGCGAGAGCGCGACGCCGAGCGGCGTGCCCGGTTCGAAGCCGACGAGCGGATGGGCGGCAAGGTCGGCCGCGGAAATCTCGGAGCGGCTGGCGAGGGGGTGATCCGGCGGACAGACGCAGACCATCTGGCCGGTGCAGATGGGTGTCGCCTCGATGCCGGCGCGGGGCTGCGGCGAGAGCGAGAAGCCGAGGTCGACGAAGCCTGACTCGACGCCCTCCACCACGCCGGGCGTACGCCTGACGTCGAAGAACACCCGCATGTCCGGCCGGGCCGCGAGAAAGGATTTCAGCGCCCGCGGCACAAGCGCATTGGCGAGCGCCGGTGTGGAGAGGACGCGCAGGCTGCCGGTCTTGGTGTCGCGCAGGTCCTTCAGCTTCTCCGAGAAGGCGCGATAGAGCGAGAAAATGGGCTCGGAGCCGCGCATCACCTCGCGCGCCTCGTCGGTCGGGACGAGGCGGTTGCCGACACGATCGAAGAGCGGGATGCCGAGCTGGCTCTCGATCTGACGGATGGCGTTGGACACCGCCGGCTGCGAGATGGCGAGGGCTTCCGCGGCACCCACTGTCGTCTGGCAGCGGATGACCTCGCGGAAAATTTCGAGCTGGCGGAGGTTCAGCATGGTCTGTTCCGCTCCTGGCTGCCCAATGGCGTGGCATGTATAATTGCTGATTATATGCCCGCCGCCATTATTGATCGACGCTGATATTGAGAGGGCCGGCCACCCGTGATTGCATGACCCTCTCCCGCCGCAAGAGCGGGCATCCCAACAGAGGGGTCCCACCATGTTCCGCACCATCATCGCCGCAGCCGGCCTCGCGGCCATGCTCGCCGCGCCCGCCATGGCCCAGGCGCCGCTCAAGACCGCGGTCGACGGCACCTTCGCCCCCCACGCCTTCCCGAACCTCCAGGGGGGCGGCGTTCAGGGCTTCAACATCGATCTCGCCCAGGAAATCGCCAAGCGCCTTGGCCGTCCCATCGAGATCACCTCGACGCAGTTCTCCGGCATCATCCCGGCGCTGAATGCCGGGACCTACGATTTCATCATGGCGCCGGTGACGGTGACGCGCGAGCGCTCCGAGAGCCTGCTCTTCGCCGAGGGCTATCTCGACACCGACTTTCGCCTCGTGACCCGCCGCGGCGACGCAGCCATCACCGACCTCGCCAGCCTGCGCGACAAGGTCGTCTCGGTGAACCGCGGCTCGGCCTATGAGAGCTGGGCGAAGTCGATGGAGGCGCAGGTCGGCTGGAAGGTCGAGGCCTTCGGCACCCAGACGGACGCCGTGCAGGCCGTCATCGCCGGTCGCGCGGTGGCCAACATCACCGCCGAGACGGTCGCCGCCTTCGCCGTGCGCAACAACCCGCAGATCAAGCTGGACTACCTCCACAAGACCGGCCTCGTCTGGGCGACGCCGGCGCGCAACGGCGATACCGCCATGCGCGGTCTGCTGGAGAACGCCATCGAGTGCATCAAGAAGGACGGCACCATGGCGAAGATCTACGAGAAGTGGTTCGGCATCGCGCCGCGGCCGGATTCCGCCGCCGTGACCATCTTCCCGGGTTCGGGCGTGCCCGGCATGGGGGGCTATGACGCGACGCCGCGCGAGCCGCGCTGCTGATGTCTGCCTTGCTTGACGTCCGGGGCCTGAGGAAGAGCTTTGGGACCACCGAAATCCTGCGCGGCATCGACTTCTCCGTCGCTGCGCAGGAGCTCGTCTTCGTCATCGGGCCCTCGGGCTCGGGCAAGTCCACCATGCTGCGCTGCTGCAACCGTCTGGAGGAACCGACGGCGGGGCACGTCTTCGTCGACGGCGTCGACCTGATGGCCAAGGGCACCGACATCAACGCCATGCGGCGGCGCATCGGCATGGTGTTCCAGGCCTTCAATCTCTACCCGCACATGACGGCGCTGGGGAACGTCACGCTGGCGCTGCGCAAGGTGCTCGGCAAGGGCCGCGAGGAGGCCGAGGCCATCGGCATCGCCGCCCTCGACCGGGTGGGGCTGAAGGAGAAGGCCGGCAATTACCCCTCCGAACTTTCCGGCGGCCAGCAGCAGCGCGTCGCCATCGCGCGCGCCCTGTCGCTGGAGCCGAAGATCATGCTCTTCGACGAGCCGACCTCGGCGCTCGACCCGGAACTCGTCGGCGCGGTGCTCGGCGTCATGCGCGACCTAAAAGAGGCCGGCATGACCATGGTGGTCGTCAGCCACGAGATGCGCTTCGCCCGCGACGCCGCCGACCGGATCGTCTTCATGGCGGACGGGCAGATCCTCGAACAGGGCTCTCCGGCGGAGATCTTCGGCAATCCGCAGAATCCGCGCACCCGCGACTTCGTCGGGGAGTTGTCGCGGTGACCGGCCTCGAGCGCTTCCAGGACGCCTTCCTGAAGCCGGAGCTGATCGAGCGCTACTGGCCGGACATCGTCTCGGGCATCGCAGTGACGCTGCAGATCGCCGTGGCCGTCGTCGTCACGGGCCTGGCGCTCGGACTGTTTCTGGCGGTGATCCGCAGCTATCGCATCCGCCTCCTGAACCTGCCGATCATCGTCTTCGTCGACATCTTCCGGGCGCTGCCGCCCCTCGTCGTGATCCTCATCGTCTATTTCGGCCTGCCCAATCTCGGCATCAACATTCCCGGCTTCGCCGTGCTCTGGCTGGTCCTGTCCCTCGTCCTCGCGGCCTTCGCCGAGGAGATCTTCTGGTCCGGCATCGTCTCGGTGCGCAAGGGCCAGTGGGACGCGGCCCGCTCGACCGGTCTCGACCACTGGCAGACGCTGACCTCGGTGATCCTGCCGCAGGCCATCCGCATCTGCGTGCCGCCGCTGACCAACCGCACCATCGCGGTGACCAAGAACACCGCGCTCGGCACGGTGATCGGCGTCGGCGAGATCATGAACCAGGGCACCTCCGCCATGTCGCTGTCGGGCAATGCCACGCCGCTGATGATGGCCGCCGTCGCCTATGTCGTCATCTTCGTGCCGGTGGTCGCCCTCGGCTCGTGGATCGAGCGGCGCTTCGCCTGGAAGAGGGCGTGATGGAGATCTTCCTCTTCCAGTTCCTCAACTTAGACATCATGCGGCAGGCCTGGCCGCTGATTCTGAGCGGCGCGCAGATGACGGTGCTGCTGTGCCTGGCGGTGATCCCGCTCGGCCTTTTCGGCGGGCTTCTCGTCGCGACGGGGTCGATCTCCCAGTGGCGGGCGCTGCGCTGGGCCACCAAGGCCTATGTCGATTTCTTCCGGGCCGTGCCGCCGCTGGTGCTGCTCATCGTCATCTATTCGGGCCTGCCCTTTGCCGGCATCCGCATGTCGCCGTTCATGGCGGTGTGCATCGCCTTCTTCCTCAACGCCTCGTCCTTCTATGGCGAGATCTTCCGCGCCGGCGTCGAATCCGTCGGCCGCGGGCAATGGGAGGCGGCGCGGTCCACCGGACTCACCTGGTTGCAGACCTACCGCTTCGTGGTCCTGCCGCAGGCGAGCCGCAACGTGCTGCCCGACCTCGTCTCCAACACGGTCGAGGTCATCAAGCTGACCTCCATCGCCTCGGTGGTCTCCTTCACCGAGCTTCTCTACGCCGCCGACATGGCGCGCAGCGTCACCTACAACACCTCGCCCATCGTCCTCGCCGCTGTCCTCTACCTCATCGTCCTCTGGCCCGTAGTCCGGCTCGTCAGCCGGCTCGAGCACCGGCTGGGACATTGAGGCCTTCGCCCCAGGAGCATCGCCATGGCCCGCATCGTCACCGTCGCCGCCGCCCAGCTCGGCCCCATCCAGAAGGCGGAGAACCGCGCCAGCGTCATCGCGCGCATGATCAAGCTGATGGAAGAGGCCAAGACGAAGGGCGCCAATTTCATCGTTTATCCGGAGATGGCGCTGACCACCTTCTTCCCGCGCTTCTATGAAGAAGACCGGGCGAAGATGGACCACTGGTTCGAGGCTTCGATGCCGGGCCCGGACACGCAGGCCCTCTTCGACAAGGCCAAGGCGCTGGGGATGGCGATGAGCTTCGGCTATGCCGAGCTCACCCCCGACGGCCACCATTTCAACACCTCGATCCTCGTCGACAAGGCCGGCACCATCGTCGGCAAGTACCGCAAGACCCACCTGCCGGGCCATGTGGAGTTCGACCCCGAGCGCACGCATCAGCATCTGGAGAAGCGCTATTTCGAGCCGGGCGATACCGGCTTCCCGGTCTGGCGCTTCCTGGACGGCCTCGTCGGCATGGCGATCTGCAACGACCGCCGCTGGCCGGAGACCTACCGCGTCATGGGCCTGCAGGGCGTCGAGATAGTTGTGCTCGGCTTCAACACGCCGTCGGTCAATTCGCAGCGCGGCGCCGAGGGTATCGAGGACCGGCTGTTCCACCATCGCCTCTCCTGCCAGGCCGGCGCCTACCAGAACGCCACCTGGGTCGTGGCGGTGGCGAAGGCGGGCTCGGAAGACGGCAACCACCTCATGGGCGGCACGCTGATCGTCGATCCCAACGGCAAGATCGTCGGCGAACTGCCGCATGAGGATGATGGCGTGCTGGTCCACCCCTGCGACCTCGACGAGACCGTCTTCGGCAAGGAGACGATCTTCGACTTCAAGCGCCACCGCCGCATCGAGCATTACAAGCTCATCACCGAGCGCGTCGGCGTGGGCGAGCCGCTGGGCCGCTGATGAGCGGACGGGCAGAACCGATCCCTGCCTGATTGACAGGCGGCGCGATGGATTTCGCGCCGCTCACGCGTTGGCTAGACCTTTCAATATCATGATTTGAATCAGCTACTTCGCTTCATCGTGCGGCTGGCACGTGACTTGTATGCAATGCCTCCAGACAACGTCCGGAGGCCGTCATGGCGCGCAACCCGTCCCGCAGTGCCTTCTCCCGCCGCACCGTGCTGAAGGGCGCAGCCGCGACCGCCGGCGCCCTCGCACTCCCCTCAGGCGCCTTCGCCCAGGCCGCAGCGCCGCTCCGGATCGGCATCTCGCTCTCCGACGTGCCGCGCATGTGGGGCGGTCCGGAGGGCGGCTTCGAGGGCATCCGCTTCGGCGGCTACATGGTCTTCGACGCGCTGGTGAACTGGGACCTCTCCAAGGCCGACCAGCCCTCCGGCCTGACGCCCGGCCTCGCCACCAAGTGGGAGGTGGACCCCGCCAACAAGCAGCGCTGGATCATCACGCTGCGCGAGGGCGTGACCTTCCACGACGGCACGCCCTTCAATGCCGACGCGGCCATCTGGAACTTCGATTCCATCTTCAAGTCCGACGCGCCGCAGTTCCACCAGCCGCGCGTCGGCCTCGTGCGCTCCCGCCTCTCCTCGGTCGCCAGCTACGAGAAGATCGACGCCAGGACCATCGCCATTGCCACCAACGTGGTCGACGGCATGCTGCCCTACCAGCTCTCCTTCCTGTGGTTCGTCAGCCCCGCCCGCCATGCTGAGCTCGGCGGCGACTGGCAGCGCTTCACCCAGCGTCCGGCCGGCACCGGCCCCTACAAGGTCGTGTCGGTGACGCCGCGCGAGCGCGTCGAGCTCGAGGCCAACACGGCCTATTGGGACAAGGCCCGCGTGCCGAAGACGATGCGCACCGTGCTGCTGCCTATCCCCGACGGCAATGCCCGTATTGCGGCACTGCGCGCCGGCACGATCGACATCGCCGAGACCCTGCCGCCGGATGCCATTCCCTCGCTGAAGGGCGCGGGCTTCCAGGTGGTGCAGAACTCCTATCCGCATATCTGGGCCTGGCGGCTTAACGTCAATCCGGGCACGCCCTTCGGCGACGTCCGCGTGCGCCGCGCCGCCAATCTCGCCATCGACCGCGACGCCATGGTGCAGCTCCTGTCCGGCACGGCGCTGCCGGCCAAGGGCAAGGTGCTTCCCGCCGATCCCTGGTTCGGCAAGCCGAGCTTCGACATCCGCTACGATGTCGCCGCGGCGAAGAAGCTCATGCAGGAAGCCGGCTATGGACCGACAAAGCGGCTGGAGGTGGTGGCGGTGATCGCGTCTGGCGGCGGCGGGCAGATGGTGCCGCTGCCGATGAACGAGATGATGCAGGAGAACCTCAAGGAGATCTGGATCGACGTGAAGTTCGAGGTGGTCGACTTCACCACCATCATCAACATGCTGCGCGGCGGAACCCGTTCCGAGCAGCAGCGCGGCTTCCACGCCCTCAACATCGCCATCCCCTCCATCGATCCGACGACAGGCTGGGTGATCTACGATTCGACGCTGACCGCGCCCCGCGGCGTCAACTGGGGCTGGTACAACAACCCGGCCGTGGACGCGCAGATCAAGGTGATGCGCGAGGCCTTCGACCCCGCCGCCCAGAACGCGGCCATGGGCCAGCTGCACACGCTGCTGGTGGACGACGCGGCGGCGCTCTTCGTGGTGCATGACCTCAATCCGCGCGGGCTGTCGCCGCGGGTGAGGGGCTTCACCCAGGTGCGCAACTGGTTCCAGGACTACACGCCTGTGACGGTCGGCCCGGCTTCGTGAGGGTCAGGCGGGCCGCAAGCGCGGATGCGATAACGCCGGTCCGCCCCTCACACCCTGATCCGCCTCAGGTGCTCGAGTAGACCCGCCGTCGAGCCATCGAGCCCGGCGAGCTCCATCGTCTTTCCGGCCACCAGCGGCTCAAGCCGCGTCGCCAGTTCCTTGCCGAGCTCAACGCCCCACTGGTCGAAGGCATTGATGCCGAGGACCGCGGCCATGACGAAGACCTTGTGCTCGTAGAGCGCCACGATCATGCCGAGCGTCGCCGGATCGAGCTTGCGATAGAGGAAGGTCGTCGAGGGCCGGTTACCGGTGAAGACCCGGTGCGGGGCGAGCGTCTCTGCCTCCGCCTTCGACATCCCCTTGGCGATGAGCTGGTCGCGCGCTTCCTCGAAGGAGCGACCCTTCATCAGCGCCTGACTCTGGGCCAGGCAGTTGGCCACCAGCAGGTCATGATGCTTGCGCCCGCGCTCATGCGGCGAGGCGGCGACGAGGAAGTCGCAGGGCACGACCTCCGTGCCCTGATGCAGCAGCTGGAAGAAGGCGTGCTGGCCATTGGTGCCCGGCTCGCCCCAGATGATCGGCCCGGTCGGGCGGGTCACCGCCTTGCCCTCCAGCGTCACGCCCTTGCCGAGGCTTTCCATGTCGAGCTGCTGGAGGTGGGCGGGCAGCCGCGAGAGGCGCTGGTCATAGGGCAGCACGGCATGGCTGGCATAAGACCAGACGTTGCGGTGCCACAGGCCGAGGAGGCCCATGATGACCGGCATGTTGCGCTTCAGCGGGGCGGTGCGGAAATGCTGGTCGACCCGCTCGGCACCGGCGAGGAACGCCGTGAAATGGCGGGGCCCAACCGCGATCATCAGCGACAGGCCCACCGCCGACCAGACGGAGTAGCGGCCGCCGACCCAGTCCCAGAAGCGAAACATGCTGGCCTCGGCGATGCCGAAGGCGTTGACCGCAGCGAGATTGGTCGAGACGGCGGCGAAGTGGCGGCCGACCGCCTCCTCGCCCAAGCCTTGAGCGATCCAGTTCCGCGCCGTCTGGGCATTGGTCATGGTCTCGACCGTGGTGAAGGTCTTGGACACCACGACAAAGAGGGTGCGGGCGGGATCGAGGCCCTTCAGCGTGTCGGCAATATGGGCGCCGTCGACATTGGAGACGAAGCGCACGGCGAGGCCGCGCTTGCCATAGGGCCTCAGCGCCTCGGCGGCCATGGCGGGACCGAGATCGGAGCCGCCGATGCCGATATTGACGATCGTGTTGAACCGCTTGCCCGTCGCCCCGCGCAGCGCGCCGGAGCGCACCGCCTCGGCGAAGGCGAAGCAGCGCTCGCGCTCGGCCGCCACTTCCGGCATGACATCGCGGCCATCGGTGAGGATGGGCGTCCCCGAGAGGTTGCGCAGCGCCACATGCAGGACGGCGCGATCCTCGGTCGCGTTGATGCGCTGGCCTGCGAACATCGCCTCGCGCTTCTCTTCCAGCCGCGCCGCGCGGGCGAGATCGACGAGCAGGCGCATGGTCGTGGCGGTCACCCGCGTCTTCGACCAGTCCATCAGCAGGGGCCCAAGCTTCAGCGAGAACTTCTGGAAGCGCCTGGGGTCTTCCTCAAAGAGCTCGGCGAGCGACATGACCATCAGGGCGCGCCGGTTGGCCTCGAGCGCTTCGAAGGCGCGGGTGACGGCGTCGGTCTCGGGGGCGGCGGTCATGTCGTCAGGCATTCCGGAAGCGCGGGCATCGGGGAGGGCGGACCTTCGTCGGCCATCGTGACCAGATGATGATCATTGCGCCGCATCGACCCGGGTTCCAGCCCGTCACTCGGCAGGCATGGCGAAGGCCGCGAAGGCCTCGACGACAGCCGCATAGAGCGGGCGCTTGTAGGGCACGACGAGATCGGGAAGCGAAGCGAGCGCCTCCCAGCGCCAGGCGTCGAATTCGATCGGCTCGGTTCCGGCCGAAGCGGCGAGATCGATCTCGGCCTCGCTGCCGGTGAAACGATAGGCGAACCAGACCTGCCGCTGGCCGCGCCAGCGCGCAAGGCGATGAGGCGGACCGTGACAGGGCGGCCAGTCATAGGTGACGGCCTCCGCCATGCGGCCGAGCAGGGCGACGGAGCGGATGCCGGTCTCCTCGGCGAGTTCGCGGCGCGCGGCAGGCTCGAGGTCCTCGCCAGGCTCCACCCCGCCCTGCGGCATCTGCCATTCATGACCCGGAAAGATGATTTCCGGTCCATCATCGCCCATGCGGCGGGCGATGAAGACGCGGCCCCGGCGGTCGAAGAGGGCGATGCCGACATTGGGGCGGTAGGGATCGGCAGCGGTCACGGGTCAGCGCGCCAGATCGGCCGAGGCGAGCTCGGCGGTGAGGTAGAGGACCGCGAGCCCGAAGAGGAACTGGCGCGTGCAGGAGCGGCGAAAGGTATCGCCTGCCAGCACGTCGCCGCGCTCCATCAGCCGGGCATGGCGGAAGCGGCAGGCGAGCGCGCCAAGGACCATGGCGACGACGAGCGCGGTCTTGGCGAGGGTGGCGAGGCCATAACCGCCGCGGACGAGGGCCGTCGGCGGCCCGGCCAGCATCAGGGCCATGGCGGCGCCGGTCACCACGGCAAGCACCGCGAAGGCCATCGCCTGCCGCGACCAGTCGAGGATGTCTTCGGCCGCAGAGGCGGGATCGCGTCGCAGGGCGACAGCGCGCAGCGGCAGGAGGCTGCCGAACCAGAAGGCAGCAGCGAAGACGTGAAGGGTGCCGAGGGCCACCAGTTCCTGCCGGCGCGCATGGCCGGCCGCATGGCCCCCGATGGTGAGGCCAAGGGCAACGAGCAGGGCGCCGGCGGTGGCAAGGCCCGCACCCCAGGCGGTGCGGACACGCGCGAAGAGGAGCAGAACGAGGCCGGCGCCGGTCAGGAAGGCGGCATCACCGAAGGCGGAGCGGGCAATCTCGGGATAGAGGGGCCAGCGCACCATGCCATCGCGGATGCCGGAGAGTTCGGCGGCACGGAAGGGCCAGAGCAGCGCGAGGCACAGCAGCGCGAGCACGGCGAAGAAAGAAAGCCAGCCGCGTGCGGAGCGCGCCTCCTCGCGGGTGAGGCGCTCGCTGACAAAGACAAGGAACAGCGCCGCACCCGCCGCTGCCAGCGCCGCGATGATCGCGGCCGCGCGGACCACGACGGCGAGCCCCCGCAGCGGATCGCCCCCTCCCTGCCAGAATTCGAGAATCATGGCGCCTTCCCCGCGTCAGCCTGATACGCGGCGGAACCTCCAGGCAAGGGCCGCCGTGGCCGCGAATGAGGACAAAGATACCACGAACATCACCCAGAAGCCGGCGACCGGCCCCGAGGCATCGAGCACGGCGGCATAGGCCGTCGGCGCCATGGCAGTGACGATCAGCCCGGGGGTGGCGATGGAGGCGAGCACGCTGGCATAGCCGTGGCGGCCGAACAGCACGAGCGGCACCGCGCCCTTCACGATGGTGGCAAGGCCCACCGAGATGCCGAAGAGGATGTTGAAGGCGAAGAAGAAGGGGACCGAGACCCCGCCAAGCGCCAGCGGGATGAAGGCCAGCACCATCATGCCGGTGGAGATGTTGGCGAAGAGGAAGGGGTCGAGGTTCTTGCCCCAGATAATCTCGGCAAGGCGGCCAAGCGTCTGGAACACGCCGCGCAGCGAGGAGATCCACACCGCCACCGCCGCCGCCATGCCCATGGAGACGACGGCGGGGATAAGATGGACAGACAGGGCTGTGGTGATGAAGGAATTGCCGGCCATGGCGATGGTCAGCATCAGGACGGCGAAAGCCTTCTGTTCCGCGGGCACCAGCGGCTCGGGATCGGGCTGGGCCGCCTCGCCCTCCGACCCACCGATCGGCGTGCCGAGCCGCGGCAGCAGCAGGTGCAGCGGCGTGCAGAGCACGAGGACGGCCAGGGCGCAGACGAGCCAGGCGCCGCGCCAGCCGATGGCCTCGTTGAGATAGTGGGTGATCGGCCAGAAGATGCTGGAGGCCAGGCCGCCGAAGAGGGTGAGCACCGAGATCGGCCGGCGCGCCCGCATGCCATAGATCTCCACCAGCGTGGCGAAGGCGGCGTCATAGAGGGTCAGCCGCGAGGCGAGGCCCAGCACGATCCATGCAGCGATATAGACGATTGGATCATTCACCTGCGACAGCATGGCGAGACCGAAGGCACCGACCAGCGATCCCATGGTCAGGGTGAGGCGTCCGCCGCGCCGCTCGATGAAGCGCGCCACGGGCTTCGACACGATGCCGCCGACCAGCAACGAGAGCGAGAACCCCGCAAAGACGAAGGTCGCGCTCCAGCCCAGTTCGGCCATCATCGGCTTCGCCAGCACCGAGATGCCATAGAAGATGGTCCCCCAGGAGATGATCTGGGTGATGCCGAGGGCGGAGACGATGAAGGGGAAGGAGGTCAGCATGGGCGGCCGGAGGTTGGCCGCAGCGTGACGCCGGGTCAATCCATGAAGACGGGCAGGCGCCCTGCGCCGCCCGGTCAGCAGCCGTGGAAGCCGGCTCCGGAAATAGGCGCGAACATGACGATGCCGAGGATCCGCGGCGGCGAAGCCGGCTCCATGACGATGGCGGCGCCTTCCGGGAAAGCGCGGCCGGCGACCTCCTGCCCAAACAGCATGATGGCAGGGGTCCGGTGGCCGACCAGGACGCGGTTCAGGCCGGCGGGCGGCGGCTCGGCCATCAGCCGGCGATGCTCGGCCAGCACCCAGTCGAGGCGAGGCCCGGCGTAGTCATCGGCGGTAAGGCTATCCGTGACCTGGACCTCGGACACGCCAAATGCCTCCTCGGCCGTGTCGCGGGCCCGATAGACCGGGCCGGCCAGTACGGGCTTCGCAACGGGAATGCGCAGCGCCGCCATGGCGTCGCCGATGCGGCGGGACTGCTCCCGCCCACGGGGCGAGATGTTGCGCTGGCCGGCGCGGTCGCCAATCCGGAAGGAGCTGTCGCAAGGCATCCCGGCCGTGTCGGCATGACGGAAATAGAGAACGAGGCCACCGGTCCTGAGCCGCTCGACCAGCGGCGCCGCCTGCGGCGCGGTGGCAGCGAGGGGCACCCGTTCGGTCGCCACGGCAGGTGACGGGAGCTGAGCCGAGAGCAGCAGGAGAAGAGCGAGCAAGGTGCGGCGGGGCGGGCGTCGGGCGGTCATGGCCATGGACATAGCGCGCTCGCCGCGTCTTGAGGAGGCTGCGCGACATTGCGGCCGGCTTGCCTTATCCCGGCGAGCGGCTAGAGAGGATGTCATGCAACGGACGCGCGCGACGTCCGAGCCACCGGGGAGATGACCATGTCCGAGACCGTCCGCCGCCGCACCCTGCTCGCTGCCACGATTGCCTGCGGCCTTCTCGCCAGCGCCAGCGCCGCCCTGGCGCAGTCCTATCCGAACCGGCCGATCCGGGCGATCGTGCCCTTCGCCGCCGGCAGCGCGACGGACATCGTCGCCCGCACCTTCGCCGACCAGATGACCAAGACGCTGGGCCAGTCCATCGTCATCGAGAACCGTCCGGGCGCCAATGGCCTGATCGGCGCCGACGCCGTCGCCAAGGCAACGCCGGATGGCTACACGATCCTGATCGGCACCAACTCGACCAATGCGGCAGCCCCGGCGCTGTTCAACAACGTGCCCTTCGACATGAACAAGGACTTCCAGCCGGTGTCCTTCCTGTCGTCGGTGCCGCTCATCGTCGCCGTGCCGAACTCGGTGCCTGTGCGGACGCTCCGCGAGCTCATCGACTACGCCAAGGGCCGCACCGACCTGACCTTCGCCTCGGCCTCGGCCTCCCAGCGCGTCTCCACGGAGATGCTGATGGCCATGACCGGCATGAAGATGACCCACGTCTTCTACCGCAGCGGCCCCAATGCCATGCAGGACCTCATCGCCGGCCGCGTCACCCTCTTCACCGCCGATCTCGGCGTCATGCTGCCGCAGGTGCGCGGCAATACGGTGCGCCCGCTGGCCGTCACCTCGCAGCAGCGCAGCGCGCAGGTGCCGGACCTGCCGACGGTCGACGAGGCGGCGGGCACGAAGGGCTACGAGCTCATCGCCTGGTTCGCCCTGTTCGCGCCCGCCGGCGTGCCGGCCGAGGTCGTCACCAAGCTGAATGCCGCCGTGCGGGCGGCGGCCGCCGCGCCAGAGGTGCGTACTGCACTCGGCGACAATCTCGGCATGGTCATCGCGCCCTCCTCGCCCGATGAGCTCGCCGCCCGCGTGGTCGCGGAAGCCGCCAAGTGGGCCGAGGCGGCGCGCGTCGCGGGCATCGAGAAGCAGTGATCCGCATCGCCACCCGCGCCGACCTGCCGCGGATCTCGGAGATCCGCGGGGCCGTCAGGGAGAACATGCTGTCGAACCCGGCGAAGATCACCGACACCGTCGCCTTTCTCATCGACCGTGACGGGTTCTGGGTCTTCGAGACGGACGGCCATATCCACGGCTTCTCCTCCGCCGACCCGCGCGACGGCTCGATCTTCGCCCTTTTCATGGACCGGGCGAGCGAGGGGCGCGGCATGGCGCGCGACCTGCTCGCCGCCGCTTGCGTGCACCTCGCAGCGGCGGGCCATGGCCGCGCCTGGCTGACGACCGACCCCGGCACCCGCGCCGACCGCTTCTATCGCCGCCAGGGCTGGACGGAGACCGGCCGCACGCCGGAGGGCGAGGTCCGGTTCGAGAAGGCGCTGCGCTGAACGGCAGCAGCCATCGGGTCCTTGGCCCGGCCCCCGCGGAGCGGCTAGACTGACCCCATGACGCGCCACGGCGACGATCTCGACCAGACCATCACGCCGGATGTGCTGCTGAAGGCCTATGCCTGCGGCATTTTCCCGATGGCGGAAAGCGCCGACGATCCGGGTCTCTATTGGGTGGAACCGGAGCGCCGCGGCATCTTCCCGCTGGAAGGGCTGCTGGTGTCGAAGCGCCTCGCGCGGACGGTGAAGGCGGGTCGCTTCGAGATCCGCATGGACAGCGATTTCGACGCGGTCATCGACGGCTGCGCCGAGCCCGCGGACGGGCGTAAGGACACCTGGATCAATGCCCGCATCCGCGCCCTCTATGGCGCACTCTTCCGCCGCGGCCATTGCCACACGGTGGAGGCCTGGAGTGACGGGCGCCTTGTGGGCGGTCTCTACGGGGTCAGCCTCGGCGGCGCCTTCTTCGGCGAGAGCATGTTCCACCGCGAGACCGACGCCTCCAAGGTGGCGCTGGTCCATCTGGTGGCGCGGCTCAGGACCGACGGCTTCGTGCTGCTCGACACGCAATTCGTGACGCCACATCTCGCCTCGCTCGGCGCCATCGAGGTGCCCCGCGCCCGCTACCAGCGCATGCTCGCGGCGGCGCTGCCCGTCGCTGCGCGCTTCACGCCAGAGCCGCTCCCGCCGCCTGAGGCGCTCGCCCGCGCCACGCTGTTCGGATCCCACGACGCATGAACATCCGCCCTGCCCGCGACAGCGACGGCGCCGCCCTCGCCGCGCTGATCGCCACGACCTTTGCCGAGTATCCGGGCTGCCTGTTCCTCGACGAGGAATTCCCCGAGTTGAAAGCGCCGGCCAGCCATTATCAGCGGCTGGGCGGACAGCTCTTCGTCGCCGAGGCGGGGGGCGAGGTGATCGGTTCGCTGGCGGCGGTGATGACGCCGGTCGGCGGAACCGGAGAACTCTTCAAGGTCTATGCGAGCGCCGGCCATCGCGGCTCTGGGCTCGCCCAGCGGCTCTATGCGGAGGGCGAGGCCTACCTGAAGGCGCGCGGTGCGCGGGAGATCGTTCTTTGGAGCGACACGCGCTTTGCCCGGGGCCATCGCTTCTACGAGAAGCTCGGCTTTGTCCGCGAACCGGTGGAGCGCTATCTCGCCGATGCCAGCGCGAGCTGGGAGTTCTTCTTCCGCAAGCCGATCGCCGGCTGAAGCCACCTTACCCCTGCGGCAGGCGGGGTTCCGCCCTGCATCGCGCAGGGCTGGACCGAAGCGTTCGCGGACGGGACAAGAGGACATCACCACGGACCTGCCATGGATGCCTCGCGCCTCTCCCCTCCCCGCGCTCCCTGCACCTTCGCCGGCATGGTCGAGGGCGCACGGCTCAGCCTGCCGTTGCTGCCGGGCACGCTCGTCTTTGCTGCCGCGGTCGGTGCAACCTCCGCCGAGAAGGGCCTGACCCTCGGACAGGCGGTGTTCATGAGCCTGTCGGTCTATGCGGGGGCCTCGCAGCTCCTCGGCCTCCAGCTCTGGACACAGAGCTTCAGCCTCGCGGCGGTCGCCGCCATCGTCGTGGTGACCATGGCGGTGAACCTGCGCTTCCTGCTGATGGGCGCCTCGCTGCAGCCCTGGCTGTCACGCGGGCCGGCCGGTCCGGTTCATGTGGGCCTTGCGGCACTGACGGACGCCAATTTCGTCGTCGCTTCGCGGTATCACGCCCAAGGCGGGCAGGACACCGGCGTCTTCATTGGCGCGGGCCTGTTCATGTGGGTGATCTGGACGCTCGCCACCATTCCCGGCCATGCGCTGGGCCATCTCCTCACCGACCCCAAGCGCTTCGCCATCGACATGGTGATGCCGCTGACCTTCACCGCCATGTCGGTCGGCCTGTTCCGGCTCCGTCGCGACCGCCTCGCCTGGCCGGTGGCCGCGGGCGTCGCGGTGGTCACCGCGCAGCTCGCCGAGGGCTACTGGTTCATCGTCACGGGGGCCCTCGCCGGCTCGCTCGCCGCGGGAGTGCTGCGTGAGCGTGCCTGAGGAGGCCTGGCCCTATATCGCCATCACGGGCATGGCGGCGGCGACCTTCCTCGTCCGCTTCGCCGGCTACTGGATCATGAGCCGTGTGCCGCCGACGCCCTTCGTGCGCGCCGCGCTGGAGGCGCTGCCCGGCGCCATCATCGTCTCCACCGTGGTGCCGCTGGCCATGCGCGGCGGGCTCGCCGCCTGGATCGGCGTCGCTGTCGCAGCGGCGGTCATGGTGCTGGTCCGCAAGGATATCGCGGCGCTCGCGGCCGGCATGGCCGCGGTGATCGCGGTGAGGAGCGTCGGGTTCGGCTGAGCCTGTTGACCCCGATCAAGGCGGCCGGTGGCCCAACGGCGCATGCGTATCGCGACGTTTCAGCGAAGAGGACCCGCCATGACCACCCTCCCCCGCGGCTTTCACCGGATCCGCCTCAACATGGCCCGCTCGCCAGGTTTTCCCGAGGGCTCGAAACTGCACGGCTACGAGTTCGTCGCGCCGCTCGACGCGGAAGGCCGGATCGATCTTGCCGCCTGGAAAGAGCATCGCGATCTCTGCAAGGTTCATCGCTTCTGGGCGGGCGAGGAGGACCAGCATGGGCTGCTCGTCCACAAGGCCGGCGGTGCGAAGGGTGCGACCTGGACCTTCGACTACGACCCGGCCGGAAGCGACGACGACGAGGCCGGCTACCGCTTTGGCGACCACCTCTTCCAGATCGGCGAATATGTCTCGATCCGCGACGAGGATGGCGCGCTGCTGACCTTCATCGTCACCTCGACCGACGCGGTCTGAAGCGTCGCGTCAGCGGGCGAGCGCGGCCGTGAGCCGGTCGTAGAGCGGGTTGTCGCGCGAGAAGACGTAGTCGAGCTCGGCGACCGACACGGTCTCGGCGCCGCGGTCGCGCAGGAAGCGGCCGAGGGCGAAGACTGCCTTTGGCGGGCAGTGCAGCGTCAGCATTCCCGATGAGGTCGGGCCGCCGAAGGGCGCCTCGACGCCAAAACGCTCACGCGCCTCAGCGAGCAGCGCCGCGTCCGCGCCGGAAAAGCGGGTGCGGACCTCGCGCAGCTGTCTTGCGCGCGCCTGGGCATGGATGCGGTCGAGCATGTCGCGGGCCGAGGCGAGTGCGCCCGCGCCCCAGACCGCCGTGCGTGAGGCGACGAGATGCGCCTCCGATTTCAGGATCACCCCGTCGTCGAGCACTTTCAGCGCATTGGCGGCGAGCGTCGCGCCCGTGGTGGTGATGTCGACGATGAGCTCAGCCGCGCCTGCGGCGGGCGCGCCCTCGGTGGCCCCGGCGGATTCGACGATGCGGTAATCGGCAATGCCGTGCCGATCGAAGAAGGCGCGGGTGAGGTTCAGGTATTTGGTGGCGACACGCATGCGCGTGCGATGGCGGGCGCGGTACTGGCTCGCGACATCGTCGAGATCGGCCATGGTCGAGACGTCGATCCAGGCCTGCGGCACGGCCACCACCACATCCGCGCGGGAGAAGCCGAGGGCGGTCAGCGACACGAGACGGTCCTCTGGCTCCGGCGTCGCCTCGTGCATCAGGTCGAGGCCCGTGAGGCCGAGATGGACCGTGCCGGCGACGAGTTCGCGCGCAATGTCGGAGGCGGAGAGAAAAGCGACCTCAACATTGTCGAGGCCGGGGATGGTGCCACGATAGTCGCGGGCGCCGCGGCCCTGCACAGGCTTCAGACCAGCGCGGTCGAGGAAGTCCTGGGCGGATTCGAGGATGCGGCCCTTGGAGGGGATGGCAAAGACGAGCGTATCGGTCATGCGCGGCCTCCCACCGCCGCGAGGCGTTCGACCCAGAAGGCGCAGCCGACGGCCGGCACCTTCGTGGCGAGGCCGAGCTTGGCCGCCATCATGTCGGTCAGGCGGTCATAGCGTCCGCCGCCGACCAGAGGGCGAGCCTCGGCGCCGGCGCCATCGTGGATCTCGAAGACGAGGCCGGTGTAGTAATCGACGTCGCGGCCGAAGCGGGTGGAGAAGCGGGCGGCGCCGAGGTCGATGCCGGCGCTCGCCAGCAGGTCATGGCGGCGGGCGAGCCGGTCGATCGCCTCGTCCATGGCAAGACCGGCGCCTTTCGCCAGCGCGCGGATCTGCTGCTCTGCGGAGGCTGCAGTCGTGTCGATGGCGAGGAGCTTTTCGACCACGCCCACTTGCTCCGTGCTCAGGCCACCGGCGCCGAGCGCCGCCTGTTCAAGGAAGCGCTCCGCCACATCGGCGGCGGAGCGGCCGCCGACCGTGGTGATGCCGGCGATGGACAGGAGGTCGGTGACGAGGGCGCGCGCGGCCTTCGGGTCAGAGCCCTCCAGCGCGGCGAGGAGGCCGGCATGGGTCGGCGCGCCGCGGGCCGGCTCTGCGAGACGCTTGAGGTCGCCCGCCAGCATGCCGGAGCGACGGAAGTCCTTGGCGAGGCGTCGGCGCCAGGCAGGCGGCAGGCCAAGGGCCCCGACGAGCGCCATGAAGATCCCGACATCGCCGAGCGCGAGCCTCAGCGGCCCGTCCGTGTAGAGGCGGGCGCCCTTCAGGCCGAGCGCCACGACTTCGGCCTCCGCCGCCTCGCGATCGGTGCGGCCGAGCAGCTCGATGCCGGCCTGGTTGAACTGCCCGTCCATGCCGGGGCGATGGCGGAACACCGGGCCGAGATAGGCATAGGCCGCGGCCTCGGCGGCGCGAGGGCCTTCCAGATGGGCCTGCACCACGGGGATCGTGTAGTCGGGCCTGAGGCACAGCTCGCGACCCTCGGCATCGGTGGTGAGGAAGAGGCGGCGGGCCATGGCCTCGCCGACGAGATCGCGCACCAGATCGGCAGCGATGAGCAGCGGCGGCTCGGCGCGCGTGAAACCAGCCTCGCCCAGAAGGGCGGCGAGGCGGAGGTCAAGATCGGACAGGGCGCGCGTCATGCGGTGTTCCGGAATGGCGGACGGCAAGCCTCTAGCCGTCCCGCGCCGTCAGGTCGAGCCCCTGGTCCCAGTAGGGGACCGGCCCGTAGAGCCCGGCGAGCCAGTCGACGAAGACGCGGACCTTCTGCGGCAGGAAGCGACGGGTCGGATAGACGGCATGGACGGCGACGCGCCGGGTCGCCCGCCATTGCGGCAGCACGACCTCCAGCCGGCCGTCCTTCAGCTCCGGCCCGACGTCCCAAGTGGAGCGCAAGGCGATGCCGATGCCGGCGAGGACAGCCTCGCGCACGACCTCCGAGGAATTGGTGCGCAAGGGCCCGCGCAGGCGCACGAGCTGCAAGCCATCGGGGCCCTCGAGCCGCCATGTGTCGGTGTTGTGCGAGAGGAGCGAATGGCCCGCGAGGTCCGACAGGCTCTTCGGCCGGCCGCTGGCGTCGAGATAGCCGGGGGTCGCGACAAGAAGGCGGTGGTTGGGGGCGAGGCGGCGGGCGACGAAGGAGGAATCATCGAGCTCACCGATGCGGATGGCGACGTCATAGCCCTCGCCGACGATGTCGACGAAACTGTCGGAGAGCTCAAGATGGACCACGAGGTCCGGATTGGCGGCGAGGAAGGGCCGCAGGTGCGGGGCGATGTGGAGGCGGCCGAAGGAGGTCGGCGCCGAGACGCGCAGGGTGCCGCGGGCGAGGTTCGAGCGGCGGGTGACGAAGGTCTCCGCCTCGTCGATGGAGGCGAGGATGGCGACCACGCGCTCGTAATAGCCCTGCCCCGCCTCGGTGAGGGACAGCTGCCGGGTCGTGCGTTGCAGGAGCCGCGTGCCGAGCCGCTCCTCCAGCCGCTTGATGCGCTTGGAGATGACGGCCGGCGACAGGCCCATCTCGCGCCCCGCCGCCGACATGCCGCCGGCGGTGACGACCCGCGCGAAGATCTCCAGATCGGCGAGAGGCGTCACGAACCGCGCTCCATTGTTTCCACCAGGGAAATAATCTTCACCTCAGCGGTGCCGTTCCGCCATTGGTAATCCGTCGTATAGTCGTTTGAAACAATTCCAGACGGAGCGCTGCGCACCAGCCTCCGGACGAGAACAAGGGGAGACCGCCATGGCCATCGCCTTTCCTGCCCCGCGTGCCGACGTGCTGGCGAAACGCGACCGGGTGATTGCCGCGCTGAAGGCCATCGTGCCGGGCGAGGGCGTCATCACCGAGGAGAACGAGCGCCGCGCCTTCGAAACCGATGCGCTGACCTCCTACCGCCGCATCCCCATGGTCGTTGTCCTGCCCGAGGCCACCGAGCAGGTGGCGGCGATCCTGGCGCTGTGCCACGCCGAGGGTGTGCCCGTGGTGGCGCGCGGCGCCGGCACCTCGCTCTGCGGCGGCTCGATCCCCCAGGAGGACGCGGTCGTCCTCGGCGTCGCCAAGATGAACCGGGTGCTCGACGTGAACTTTTCCGACCGCACCATGCGGGTGCAGGCGGGCATCACCAATCTCGCCATTTCCGGCGAAGTCGCCCATGCCGGCTTCTTCTATGCGCCCGATCCGTCGAGCCAGCTCGCCTGCACCATCGCCGGCAATGTGGCGATGAATTCGGGGGGCGCGCATTGCCTTAAGTACGGCGTCACGGCCAACAATATCCTCGGCCTCAAGCTGGTGACGGTGGAGGGTGAGATCGTCGAGATCGGCGGTGGCGCGCTTGATGCGCCGGGCTACGACCTCATCGGCCTGCTCGTCGGCTCCGAGGGCCAGCTCGGCGTCGTCACCGAGGTGACGGTGCGCATCCTGCGCCAGGCTGAGGGGGCGCGGCCGGTGCTGTTCGGCTTCCGGGAGATCGCCGCGGCGGGCAAGACGGTCGCCGACATCATCGGCGCGGGCATCATTCCGGTCGCCATCGAATATATGGACCGCGAGGCCATCCATATCTGCGAGGCCTTCGCCAAGGCCGGCTATCCGCTGGATGTCGAGGCTATGCTCATCATCGAGGTCGAGGGCTCGGATGCCGAAATGGACGCGATGCTCGCCCGCATCGTCGAGATCGCCCGGCGCCATGACGTGGCGGTGGTGAAGGAATCGAAGTCGGCCATGGAGACCGCCGCCATCTGGAAGGGCCGCAAGTCCGCCTTCGGCGCCACCGGCCGCGTCGCCGACTATATCTGTATGGACGGCACGATCCCGACTGGCCGCCTGCCGGAGGTGCTGGAGGGCATCGACCGGATCGTGAAGGGCTACGGCCTGCGCGTCGCCAATGTCTTCCATGCCGGCGACGGCAATCTCCACCCGCTGGTGATGTTCAACGTCAACGACCCCGCCGAGCAGGTGAAGGCCGAACATGCCGGCGAGGACATCCTGCGTCTGTGCGTGGCGGTCGGCGGCTGCCTCACCGGCGAGCACGGCGTCGGCATCGAGAAGCGCGACCTGATGCGCGAGCAGTTCACCGAAGTGGACCTGTTGCAGCAGACGCGGATCAAGACGGCGCTCGACCCGAAATGGATCCTCAACCCCGCCAAGGTCTTCCCGCTGGACGCGCCGCGGGACGAGACGCCGCGCGCGGCGGCTTGAGGCATCCATGACCCTCCACACGCCCTCCACCGCGGCCGAACTTGCCGCCATCGTGACCGAGGCTCGGCGTGCCCGCACGCCGCTCGCCGTCGCCGGTGGCAGCACGCGCGCCGGTCTCGGCCGCCCGGTCCAGGCTGCCGCGACAGTCTCGACCGCAAAGCTCTCGGGCATCACGCTCTACGAGCCCGCCGAACTCGTCATCGCCGCCAAGGCCGGCACGCCGCTGCGCGAGGTTACCGAGACGCTCGCGGCACGCGGCCAGCGCCTGCCCTTCGAGCCGATGGATCATCGCCGCCTGCTGGGCAGCGTCGGCGAGCCGACCGTCGGCGGCGTTGCCGCGGCCAATGTCTCGGGACCCGCGCGGATCAATCTCGGCGCGGCGCGCGACTCGATGATCGGGCTCAAATTCGTCAACGGCCTCGGCGAGGACGTGAAATCCGGCGGCCGCGTCATGAAGAACGTCACCGGCCTCGACCTGGTGAAGGCGCTGGCGGGATCGCATGGCACGCTCGCGGTCTTCCACGAGGTCTGTTTCAAGGTCCTGCCCGTCGCCGAAGCAGAGCGGACTTTGGTGATCGAAGGCCTCGACGTCGCGAAGGCGGTGGCGGCGCTCTCGGCAGCGCTGGGCTCGCCGTTCGAGCCGACCGGGGCGGCGCATGTGCCGGCCAAGGGGGCCGATGCCGCCCGCACGCTCATCCGCATCGAGGGCTTTGCCGCCTCGCTCGCCTATCGCACCGATGCGCTGTCCAAGCTGCTCGCGCCCTACGGCGCCGTATCCGTGATCGACGGCGAGGCGGGCCTGACACTCTGGGCCGATATCCGTGACGCCGCGATCTTCAGCGATACGGAGGAGGCGGTCTGGCGCATCTCGGTGCCGCCGAGCGCCGCACCGGCGCTGGCGGAGCGGCTCGCACCGCTGGCTCCGCGCCTGATGCTGGATTGGGGCGGTGGCCTCGTCTGGGCCGGCATTGCCATCGGCAGCGATGCCGGCGCAAAGGCCGTCCACGCCGCGGCCAAGGCTGCCGGCGGCCATGCGACGCTCATTCGGGCACCGGAGGTGGTGCGAGGATCGGTGGACGTCTTCGCGCCGCTCGCGACGCCGGCCATGGCGCTGCAGAAGCGCATCAAGGCGAGTTTCGACCCGGATGGGATCCTCAATCCCGGTCGCATGTATCGGGGGATGTGAGGCCATGCAGACCAACTTCACGCCCGAACAGCTCGCCGATCCCGCCATCGCCACGTCGGAGAAGATCCTCCGCACCTGCGTCCATTGCGGCTTCTGCACCGCGACCTGCCCGACCTACCAGCTGCTCGGCGACGAGCTCGATTCGCCGCGCGGCCGCATCTACCTGATGAAGGAGATGTTCGAGACCGGCCGTCCGGCGACGGCCGAGGTGGTCAAGCATGTCGACCGCTGCCTCTCCTGCCTCTCCTGCATGACCACCTGCCCCTCGGGCGTGCATTACATGCACCTGGTCGACCATGCCCGCGCCCATATCGAGGCGACCTACGAGCGGCCCTGGACCGACCGGCTGATGCGGGGCGTGCTCGCCACCATCCTGCCCTATCCCAACCGCTTCCGGCTGGCGCTCGCCGGCGGCTTCCTTGCCAAGAAGGCGCTGTCCATGGTCTCGGTGCTGCGCTGGAAGGGCCGCGCGGCGGTCGCCGTGTCGCGCAAGACCATCGGCCCGATCGCTGAGCGGGCCGGGATCCTGAAACGCACCCGCGCCATGATCGAACTTGCGCCGGACCGGCTGCCCTCGCGCTCACATCTCGACCGCGGCGGCGTGCATCCGGCCGAAGGCGTCCGGCGCGGCCGCGTCGCGCTGCTGCAGGGCTGCGCCCAGCCGGTGCTGCAGCCCGGCATCAACGAGGCGGCGGTGCGCCTCCTGACACGCATCGGTATCGAGGTGGTCTTCGCCAAGGGCGAGGGCTGCTGCGGCGCGCTCGTCCACCATATGGGCCGCGAGGAGCAGAGCCACGCCCAGGCCAAGCGCACCATCGACGCCTGGATCGCCGAGATGGACGGGGCGGGGCTCGACGCCATCGTCATCACGGCGTCTGGCTGCGGCACGACGATCAAGGATTACGGCTTCATGTTCCGCAACGACCCGGCCTATGCCGACAAGGCGGCGCGGGTCTCGGCCATCGCCAAGGACGTCACGGAGTATCTGGCGACGCTCGACCTGCCCGCCCTTCCTGGCAATGGCATCGTCGCGACCTATCACTCGGCCTGCTCGATGCAGCACGGCCAGCAGATCAAGGACACGCCGAAGAACCTCCTCAAGGCCGCGGGCTTCACCGTGAAGGAGCCGCCGGAGGGTCACCTGTGCTGCGGGTCGGCCGGTGTCTACAACATCATGCAGCCGGAGATCGCCGAGCGACTACGCGACCGGAAGGTGGCGAACCTCGACAAGACCCGCCCCGATGTGATCGCCGCCGGCAATATCGGCTGCATCACCCAGATCGCGAAGGGGTACGAGGACCATGCGCGCCCCGTGCCGATCGTCCACACGGTCGAGCTCCTCGACTGGGCGCATGGCGGGACGGTGCCGGAAGCGCTCGCCGACACGCTGCTGTCGGCGCGGCCGGCCGGGCTCGCCGCGGCCGAATAGACCCTCAGGTGGGACCGGCCGCCTCGGCCGTGGCGTTGAGCGCATCGCGCAGCACCGCGATGTCCTGGCGCAGCCGGATGACATCGGGCCAGGGGCGGCCAATGGCGCAGCCGAGGGCGAGCGGAATGTCCTTCGCCTTCGCCTTCAGCGCCAGCCCTTCCGCGGTGAGGCCGATCAGCACCGAACGCTCGTCCTGGGGATCACGACGGCGCGCGACGAGGCCGAGCTTTTCGAGGCGCTTGAGGAGCGGGGTCAGCGTGCCCGAATCGAGGCCCAGCCTCTCGCCGATCGCCTTCACCGAGAGGTCGTCCCGCTCCCAGAGGACGAGCATGGTCAGGTACTGCGGATAGGTGAGCCCCAGCGGCGCCAGCAGCGGCTTGTAGACCCGGGTAAAGGCATGGGCCGCGGAATAGACCGCGAAGCACAGCTGGTCGCCCAGCTTCTGAACGTCATGATCGTCCGCCATCCTCGCCTCCGCTGCCCCAGAGACCGCAGCCGCCGCCGCGGCGCAAGGCCTGCATCCCGCGTCACATGACCTATTGCAAACAATTAGATTGCGTGCAACGTAATTCATGACGCTGACGCAGCGCCGGTTTCAACACCGCCCCAGGGAGACCCCCATGAAGATCCTCTACACCGCCCACGGTTCCGCCACCGGTGGCCGCACCGGCACCGCCGCGTCGGACGACGGGCGCCTGTCCGTCACGCTCGACACGCCGAAGGAGCTCGGCGGCGGCGGTGGCCAGGGCACCAATCCCGAGCAGCTTTTCGCGGCTGGCTATTCCGCCTGCTTCCTCGGTGCGCTGAAGTTCGTCGCCGGCAAGGCCAAGGTCGCGCTGCCTGCCGAGACGAAGGTGAGCGCGGCGGTCGGCATCGGCCCGCGTGACGATGGCACCGGCTTCGGCATCGATGTCGGGCTGACCATCAGCGCCCCTGGCATCGACAAGGCCGTGCTCGAGGACCTCGTTGCCCAGGCCCACATCGTCTGCCCCTATTCCGAGGCCACCCGCAAGAACCTCGACGTGCGCCTCGCCGTCGCCTGATCTGGCCGGCCCCGGCCAAGGGCGTCCGCGGCTCGCCGCGGGCGCCTTTTTGCGTCAGGCCACGGCCTCCGCCAGAGCCGACCCCAGGCCATAGGTTGCGAGGAAGGCGTCGAGGTCGGCCTGCGTGACCGCACCGCCAGCCATCGCGAGAGCGCGGTTACCGATCAGCGCCCATTTGTCGATGGGAACGCGCCGCATGACCTGCGACCTGAGACGCGGCATGGCGGCGGCCACTTCGGCGATGGTGAGGACCTCGCAGCGGCGGCGGAAGGCCTCCTCCTTGCGGGCGAACCGACGATTGTCGCCGCTGCCGATCTCGTAATTGGCGAAGCCGAGACCGGTCTTCAGATATTTCATGTGCCAATAGGCGAAGCCGGTGAAGACCCGGCGGAAATGATATTTCCGGAAATCCTCGAAACGGCGGTCGTGGACGAAGTAGGCGTCCGGCGTCATGGCGAAGAAGCCGATGTCGCCATTGCCGGAAAAGGGCGTATCGGCATGGATGCCGACCCTGCCCGCCTCGTCCCGCACCAGATTGAGGCCTGAGAAGCATAGCATCCGTCCGGGCGCGAGGCCGTCGCGCCGCAGCCGCTCGACCATGGGGACGAGGCCCCGCTCGAAGGCGATGTGGTCGTCGTCGAGCTTCACGACGACCTGCCGCGTCGTGCGCGTCAGGGCGAAGTTCGAGTAATTGACGACGCTATGCGGCGAGGCCGCGGGCTCGGCGGCATGGGCCGTGGAACCCGGCGGATGAACCCGCGGCAGGTAGTGGAACAGCTTCAGCTTGTCGGATCCGAGCTCGTCCTGCAGCGCGGCGAGGACAGCCTCGGTTCCGTCGGTGCACTGGTTGTAGACGGCGACGATCTCGTCAACGAAGGGGGCGTGGCTGAGAATGGTCGGGCGCAGGAAATCCGCTCCGTTGCGCGTGCGCACGAAGGCCGAGATACCGGGCCGCCGCTCGGCGATGGCGAGGTCGCCCGGGCTGAAGGAATAGGTATCGACGGGAGTGATGACGGCCATGGCGGATCGGTGAAACAGGGAGCCCCGCCATAGACGGGGCGCCGGCCAAAATCCAGCACGCCGGCCGATGCGACGCGCGATCTCCTTCCCGCATCCGGAAACATCGCGACTCATATTCTCTTTTTAGTTGTATTAAGTTCGTCATGCACTCGACACCAGGGAGGAACACCTCATGGCCGTGCATGTCACACTCGAGATCTTTTCCGGCCGGCCCAATCCCAGTTGGATCCTCAGCGACTCTCAGGTCAAGGACCTGACGCGCTTCCGGGAGACGCAGCCCAAGGCCTTTCGCCGGGCCGCCGCTCCCGCAGCGCTTGGCTATCGCGGCTTCACCATCCGCGAGATCGGCGGCGACACCGGCAAGCCGACAATCGCGAGCCGCGGCCGGGCGCTGCTTGGCGGCCACATCGCCGGACCGGAGGTAGAGGAATTCCTGCTGGCCACCGCTCCGGCGCAATCCATTGAGGACGCCATCCGCAAGCATGTGCGCAGCCAGTTCGTGAACTGGACCAAGCTGATCGACCTCTCCAAGATCCTCAAGCCGCTGGCCTGCCCGATCTGCAAGGCGGCCGATGCGCCGGCCTACAATCCAGCCTTCTGGAACACGCCGGCCATCCAGCCCTACAACAACTGCTACAACTATGCGAACAACCAGGCGACGAACACCTTCGCCCAGCCCGGCAGGGCGCATGGCATCACGCTCAGCAACCTGCAATGCGCGCCGGTCTCGGCCGCCGCTCAAGCGGACGGCCTGCAGCCGGTGCCCGATTTCTCCGCCACCCGCACCGCCGGCCAGGGCTGGTACGTGGCACTGGTGATCTGGCCGAACACCGACTACCACTGGTACCGGCAGGACAATGTGGGCTGCTGGAGCCACAAGCCCGGCCAGACCGCCGCCCGCAACACCGACAATGCCGGCAAGACGATCCAGGATCCGAAAACATGCGATCGCGGGCCCTACACCCAGTTCTGCGGCTACATGGCGACCGGCTCCTGGGTCCGGATCAACTGAGCTTCGGACCGGTGACCGGCATGGGGCGATCACCGTGCTGGCGGTGATGATCGACCTGCTCTCGGGCATGCCGAATCCCGCATGGACACTCTCCTGCGAGGAGGCCGCGGTCCTGTCCGGGCTCGTGCGCGACCTCGTCCCGGCGACCGGTGCGGCCCCCTCTCCACCCGGCCTCGGTTATCGCGGCCTCGTGGTCAGCACGGACTGTGCCGGCTTGCCTGCCGGAACCTGGCGGGTGTTCGGCGGCGCCATCCATCTGACGGATGGCGTGATGACCGACGCGGATCGGCATCTGGAACGGGCGCTCCTCGCCAGTGGCGAGGGGCGCGTCGAAGCCCGCTGGCTGGCCGCGGCCCGCGAGGCGATCCGCTAGATTATTTCCCTCACGGATAAAGTGCTGAGCACCTTCGCTCGTTTCGGCATAGGCCGCCGCGCTCTATATCTCTGTCATGCGCCGCGTGTTCCGACCGCGGCAAGAGGAGGAGATGAGCATGACCGCGATGACCGGCGTCACCATCACAGGCGCGATGGGCCCCCGCTACGACGAGATCCTGACCCCCGAGGCCATCGCCTTCGTGGTGGACCTGCAGCGCACCTTCAACGAGACCCGCAAGCGGCTGCTGAAGCTGCGCGTCGAGCGGCAGAAGCAGTTCGACGCCGGCGCCCTGCCCGACTTCCTGGCCGAGACCAAGCACATCCGTGACGCCGCCTGGACCGTCGCGCCGATCCCGGCCGACCTACAGGACCGCCGCGTCGAGATCACCGGCCCCGTGGACCGCAAGATGGTCATCAACGCGCTGAACTGCGGCGCCAAGTGCTTCATGGCCGATTTCGAGGACGCCAACTCGCCGACCTGGTCGAACCAGATCGAGGGCCAGATCAACCTCAGGGATCGCTGGGCCGGCACCCTCGCCTTCACCGATCCCAATTCCGGCAAGTCCTATGCGATGAAGGACAAGGTCGCGGTCATCATCCCGCGCCCGCGCGGCTGGCACCTGCCCGAGGTCCATGTGCAGGTCGACGGCGAGGATATGTCGGGCTCGCTGTTCGACTTCGGCCTCTACGTCTTCCACAACGCCAAGGCGTCGATCGCCAAGGGCTCGGGCCCCTATTTCTACCTGCCGAAGATGGAGAGCCATCTCGAGGCGCGGCTGTGGAACGACGTCTTCGTCTATGCCCAGGACAAGCTCGGCATCCCCAAGGGCACGATCAAGGCGACCGTCCTGATCGAGACACTGCCGGCGGCCTTCGAGATGGACGAGATCCTGTTCGAGCTGAAGGACCACATGGCGGGCCTCAATGCGGGCCGCTGGGACTATATTTTCTCCTTCATCAAGAAGCTTGCCCGCAACCAGGCCTATGTGCTGCCGGACCGCAGCCAGGTGGTGATGAGCAAGGCCTTCCTGAAGGCCTATGCCGAGCTTCTGGTGAAGACCTGCCACAAGCGCGGCGCCTTCGCGATGGGTGGCATGGCGGCGCAGATCCCGATCAAGAACAACCCCGAGGCCAATGCCGCCGCCTTCGCCAAGGTGAAGGCGGACAAGGAGCGCGAGGCCACCATCGGCCACGACGGCACCTGGGTCGCCCATCCCGACCTCGTGCCTGTGGCGATGGAGGCCTTCGATCGCCTCATGCCGACGCCAAATCAGGTGTCGCGCCAGCGTGACGACGTCAGCGTCGGCCAGAAGGATCTGCTTCAGATCCACGAGGGCTCGAAGTCCGAGGCCGGCTACCGCGAGAACATCCGCGTCGGTGTCCAGTACATCGAGGCCTGGCTGCGCGGCCGCGGCGCCGTGCCGATCTACAACCTCATGGAGGATGCCGCGACCGCCGAGATCTCCCGCGCGCAGATCTGGCAGTGGACCACCTATGGCGTGGCGCTGGAGGGCGGCATCGCCTGCACCCCGGACTTCTTCGACCGGGCGCTGAAGGAGGAGATGGAGGTCGTCCGGAACGAGGTTGGCGCCGAGGCATTTGACAAGGGCCGGTTCAAGGAGGCGATCGGTCTGTTCCGCACGTTGTCGCTGGCACCGGACTTCGAAGAGTTCCTCACGCTTCCGGCTTACCGGATGCTGACCTGACGAATCGCCGTAAGGACCAAAATGGTTAACAAAGGCTCTGTTGCCGCGGCGCAACAGAGCCTTTTCTTCCTTCGTGGATGCCGATTATTTGGGCGAAACACAGTCTTTTGCCTCGTTTTTTTCCTTCCCTGCCACGTCGGGTTGTGACGTGATCGTGACGTACTGAAGGTGATTTGGGCCGGAGCAACGGCCCCGCAGGCAGGAGACGCAGATGTTCCGAAAAGTCGTTCTCACCGGCCTTCTGGCTGCCGCGCTCGGTTCGGGCGCACAGGCCGCCGATGTGGCCGCTCCGCCGGCGATTGCCGCTCCGGCGCCGTGGGCCTTCGACTTCGCCTTCGGCGGCAAGTTGATGTCGGATTATAACTTCCGCGGTATCTCGCAATCGGCGCGCGGCCCCGCGATCAACATCTACGGCGAGCTGCGCTATGGCTGGCTCTACGGCGGCGCGGCCTTCTGGACCACCAAGCTGCCGACCCGCCCCGTCGGCGAGATCGATATCTACGCCGGTATCCGCCCGGTCATCGGCGACCTGACGCTCGATTTCGGCGCCATGTTCTACCTCTACACGCCGGAGCGCCAGTTCATCACCACCGGCGCCGAAACCCCGGTGGCGCTCGCCGGCACCTGGACGCCGCGCAACACCGACTTCCTCGAGTTCTACGGCAAGGCCGGCTACGACATCACCCCCCAGTTCAACCTGGGCGGCGCGGTCTACTACTCGGCCAACTGGCTCGGCACCGGCGCCTATGGCCTCTATGCCGAGGTCAACGCCAAGTACAAGCTGCCGAATGATTTCGCCATCTCGGGCGCCGTCGGTCACTACTGGCTGGGCAACACGACCGTCTTCGGAGCCGGCAACTTCAACATCCAGGATTACCTGTACTGGAATGCCGGTGTGTCCTGGACCTACAAGGACGCCGTCACCCTCGACCTGCGCTACCATGGCACCAACCTGACCTCGCAGCAGTGCTTCGCGACGACCGGCGACTATCGCGGCGTGTTCACCGGCTCGGGCCGGTCCAACTGGTGCGGCCACAGCGTGGTGGCGACCCTCTCGGTCGACCTGCAGTGGTCGAAGCTGCCCTATAAGTGATCTGATCCCTTCAACGGGATAGCCGGAGGCCGGGGCTTGCCCCGGCCTTTGTCGTTATGGGGGCTGCGACGCGCCGCCACGCCGATGGGCTCTGGCGTTGTGGCAGTCGCGGTCCCATGTTTCCTCCGCCCAGTGAATCGTCTGCCGAAGCGACATGAGATCGCCATGCAGCGGTGCCAGACAGGCAGCATGCGGGGGCGACCCGCCTCGACCCGTCTTCCGGAGGATCCTTCCCCATGAACCAACAGGAACGCGACATCATCGCCGGCCTGTTCGACCGCCTCAAATCGGCCGAAAGCCAGCAGCGCGACCCCGCGGTCGACGCCTTCATCAAGGAGCGCCTCACCCAGCAGCCCGGCGCCGTCTATGCGCTGCTGCAGTCCATGTATGTCTCCGACCAGGCGCTGAACGACCTGTCGCGCCAGAACGAGGCGATGCAGGGCCAGCTGCGCGGCATGCAGGGCCAGATCGACCAGCTCCAGCAGCAGCTCCAGCGCCAGCCGGAGCCCCAGCAGGGCGGCTTCCTGTCCTCGATCTTCGGCTCGAAGCCCGCCGCTGCACCGCCGGCCCCGCCGCGTCCGCTCGGCATGGGCATGGCTCCGCCGCCCCCCGGTTTCGGCCAGCAGCCCGCCGCGCCTGCCTATGGCGGTCCGCCGCAGCCCGGCTATGGCGCTCCGCCCCAGCCCGGCCCCTGGGGCCAGCCGCAGGGTGGTCCGATGGGTGGTCCGCAGGGTGGTCCCTGGGGTCAGCCCCAGGGTGGTCCGCAGGGTGGCCCGATGGGCGGTCCTTGGGGCCAGCAGGCCGCTCCGCAGCAGCAGAGCCGCGGTGGCGGCTTCCTCGCCACGGCCGCGACGGCCGCGGTGGGCGTTGCCGGCGGCATGCTCGCCGCAAATGCCATCTCCTCGATGATGGGCGGCGGCACCCGCACCGCTTCGGCGTCTCCGGCAACCGATGCCGGCGCCACCCAGTCGGCCGAGAAGAGCGCTCCGCAGGACAGCTACACTGGCGGTGCCGGTGACCAGAGCGCGGAGAAGGGCGGCTACGATCAGGGCTATGGCAATGACAGCTACCACGAGGCCGGCTACGACAACGGCGGTGGCTACGACGATTTCGGCGGCGACGACGTCTGATCGCCTCTGAACGCTTATTCTGCGCGGCCGCTCCCCCGGGGGCGGCCGCTGCCATGAGCGGGGTGCGGCTGGACAATGGCCGGCGCGGGTGGCATGAACCGGACTATCCGGAAATCGCGCGCGGGCGGTCCATGAAGGCCTTCTTCCTCAAGTTCTTCACCTGGTGGAACAGCCAGACCTTCGGCACGCAGTTCACCATCTGGCGCGACGGCGTCTTCGTCGGCGAGGACGAGTTCGGCAACCGCTACTACCGCTCGCGCTTTGCCAAGGACCCAGCGCTTGGCCACGAGCGTCGCTGGGTCATCTACAACGGCTATGCCGACGCCTCCGCCATCCCGCCGGGCTGGTACGGCTGGATGCATCATCGCACCACCGAGCCGCCGACCTCCGCTTCCTATCAGCCGCGCGCCTGGCAAAAGCCGCACAAGCCCAATGGCACGGGCACGGCGGAGGCCTATCGCCCGCCGGGGTCGACGCTCGCCGCCGGCAAGCGTCCCCGCGCCACCGGCGACTACCAGGCCTGGACGCCTGGTCAGTGATCGAGGCGCGGAACCGCCGCATCGGCATGGTTCCGCCACTTTCCCGCGTCACATGACCGGCAGCAGGCCCTGTTCGCCTGCTTCCGCCGCGCACCGGCCGCCGGTGCCACGACCACGGACGAGAGAGCACAGCTTGGCCCCTTCTCCCCGGATCCTTCTTGCGCTGACCGGCCTCGGTGCGCTCGCGCTCGCCGCGCTCGCACCCGCCTCCGGCCCGGTCCTGGCGCAGTTGCAGCTGGGGCCTCCGCCCACCTCGCAGCCGCGTCCGAGCGCCCCGCCGCCGGCAGGACAATTGCCGCCGGCTCCGCGGCCGCCGCAGGCCCGCCCCGCCCGTCCTGCGGTCCCCACCGACCCGCCGCCGCCCTCCGCCGATGATGCGCCGCGCGACCGCCGCCGCGCCCTTCCCGGCGAGACGGTGGCGCCGGCTCCCGACGAAACGGTGATCGCGCCGCCCCGGCAGAAGATCAACAATCCCACCGCCGTCTTCTCCGGCCTCGACAAGATCACCGGCCGCATCATCTCCTTCGACGTCGCGATCGACGAGACGGTGCAGTTCGGCGCGCTGCAGGTGACGCCGCGCGTCTGCTACACGCGCCCTTCCACGGAAACGCCGCAGACGACCTCTTTCGTCGAGGTCGACGAGGTGACGCTCTCGGGAGAGGTCCGGCGCATCTATTCTGGCTGGATGTTCGCGGCGAGCCCCGGCCTCTCCGGCGTCGAGCACGCCGTCTATGATGTCTGGCTCACCGACTGCAAGCAGAGCGCCCCGGCGGTCCAGGGCCAGCCCCAGGCGGCCCAGCCGCAGGCGCCGGCGGCCAATGCACCGCAGCGGCGCTGACCCGCGCGCCCTGTGATTGCCGCGGGCATCACAGGGGCCTAGATAGGCCGCATGCGCCCGATGCGCCTTGTTGCCATCCTCCTTCTTGCCTTTGCGCTCGCCGCGCAGGGACTGCTCGTGCAGACGGCGCGGGCGGCGCAGGTTGCCGCCATGCCGGACCTGACGGGCTTCTGCCTGTCCGACGAGAAGGGCAACAGCCACCCGCCCGACCGGAACTGCACAGTGCACTGCCTTCTCGCCGGCGGCGGCGATGGCGCAGCGATCCCGGTCCGCGAGCCCGCAACACCTGTCGTCTTCGCTCCCATGGCTCGCTCCATGGGGGCGCCGGCGGAGGCCTTCCGACCTCGCCCCACTCTCGACCAGGCCGCCAGGGCGCCGCCGGTCATCGCCTGATGACCGCCGCCTCCCCTGTCCCTGATCGAGAGATATCCATGAACCGACGCCTGTTTCTCGCGGCCGCCGCCGCCATCGTTCCCAGCATTGCCGTGGCCCAGGGCCATGGCCACACCGGCAATGCTGCCGCAAACCCCGCCATCTTCCGCCTCGGCGCGCTGGTGATCGAAGCGCCATGGACCCGCGCGACGCCGGGCGGCGCCCGGGTCGCCGGCGGCTTCATGACCATTCGCAATACCGGCACCTCGCCGGACCGTCTCGTCGGCGGCACCTTTCCGGGCGCGCCGCGGGTCGAGGTCCACGAAATGGCCATGGCCGACGGCATGATGCGGATGCGCGAGCTGCGCAGCGGTCTGGAGATCCCCGCGGGGGGTTCGGTTCAACTGCGCCCGGGCGGCTACCACATGATGTTCATGGAGCTGGGCGAGCCGGTCCGGGCCGGCGCGCCGCTGCGGGGCACGCTGGTCTTCGAGAAGGCCGGCACGATCGAGATCGCCTATGACGTGGCGCCGGTCGGCGCACCGGGCCCTGCCGGCCACGGCGCGGCGAGGCACTGACATGATCGATCGCCGCAGTCTTCTCGCTGCCCCCGCGCTTCTCGCGGCAGTGCCGGCCTTCGCGCATTCCTATCGCCACGGCGACCTGATGATCGGCCATGCCTGGTGCCTGCCGTCGGAGGGGGCGACGACGCGCGCCTTCATGCCGCTGGCGGTCGTCCAGAACCAGCCCGACGCGCTCCTGTCCGCGCGGACGGACGTGGCTGAGGCCGTGGAGTTCCGCCCGGTGGCCGGCGGGCCCGCCGCCCCGCGCTGGGACATCGTCCCCCGCCGGCCGATCGGCATGCGAGCGGACGGGCCGCATCTTCTGCTCACCGGCCTGAAGCGCCCGCTGAAGGTTCGTGACCGCTTCCCCCTGACCCTCGTCTTCGAGCGCAACGGCGCCAAGGAGGTCGAGATCTGGGTGGAGCGTGCACCCTATTCCTCCTGACCGCTGAGGCCGCAATGCGCTCCATCCCGCTCGACACCCTGCCGGGGGACCGGATCTACAAGATCCTCTGCTCGCTCGTCGTGCCGCGTCCCATCGCGCTGGTCTCGACGCTCGGCCCGGGCGGGGTGGTGAACGCCGCCCCCTTCTCGTTCTTCAACGTGTTCTCGGAAGCGCCGCCCCTCGTCGTCCTCGGCCTGCAGCACAAGCCCGACCATTCCCCGAAGGACACGACCCGGCACATCGCCGCGGCCGGGTCCTTCGTGGTCAATATGGTCGACGAGGCGCTGGCCGAGGCCATGAACACCTGCGCCATCGACTTCCCGCCCGATGTCTCGGAGGTCGAGGCTGCCGGCCTCACCACAGCTGCCTCGGTGACCATCCCTGCACCGCGGATCGCCGAGGCGCCGGCCGCGCTCGAATGCGTCCGCGAGGTGTCACTCGCCTTCGGACCGCAGCGCGAACTGCTGGTCGGGCGAGTGCTGCATGTGCATGTCCGCGAGGACGTGATGGACGAGAAGTTCAACGTCGACATGGCGGCCTATCGCCCGGTCGGCCGGCTCTTCGGCAATCTCTATTCCCGCCAGGACGAGGTCTTCGGCCTCGATCGCGTCGACCACGCGACCTGGCTTGCTCGCAAACCGGCAAAAGAAGGGTAGTCGGCCAAACCTACATAGTATTCTGATCACCTTCTCGCGGCGAAGGCTATTTTGGCCATGATCTCGCAACAGCAAGAATTTCGTGGTGTGCCGATCAAATAAGGGTACTGCACACGACAGCCCCGCTCTTCGGGCGGGTTCCGTGCCATTGGTCAGTTTGCCGCCGTTGGTTGTGATCTATGTTGACATCGAACGTCCATACCTTCGGATATGGACGTTCGGTACGCAACTGGCGACAAGTCGATCCCGTTTTTCGAATTTTCCGATATCTAGGAGCCATGGGAAAACACATGCCACCGAGGACCGAACGAGCGCACTTAATCGTTAGCTGCCTATTCGGGACAGATTTTGACGCCGTTTACCCTGCAATTCCTGGACAACGATGTGTATTCTTTACGGACAAGCCGGCGCTTCAGACTCACATACGAGCAATGGGATGGGAGTGTGTTCTGTGGAAGCCTGACGAAATCTCCAAGGATATACTATGCTCTTCACTGCAATCCAAATGGGTGAAGTTTCTGAAATTCTTGGACTCATTTGATAATTTTTCTTGCTTTCAATCAATTACATATGTTGATCACAAATTTTCAATAACTCATGAGCACATCAATTGGATTTTGAACAATCGTGATGAGGCGAAGGATGTTCTCATACGCGAAACCCCCCTGCAAAAAGAAACACTTTCTGCAGAAATTGACGCTGCGCGTGGCCAAGAGAGATACGAACGCCACATGCAGGAAACGCGAGCGTATCTTTATGCGCTAATTTCAAATGGCCTCATTTCGGAGAACATTAGAATCATGAATACTGGACTTATTCATTACATAAATCCGACCAACGCACGACCTCTCTCCGACGCCGTGTATGAGGCGTGCTGGCGCCTGAAACAGCCCGAATGTCAGATCCTGTGGGCTGCATTGTCGCAGATTCACCCCGTGAAGGTGCAAAGAGTTGCTTGGGAAGCGCTAAATCCCCTCTGGGCCGCGCCAGAACGGCCGACTCAGATTTAGCTTACGATCATATGATCCTGGGGCGACCTCCTTTCCTTTTGGGCGCGTAAATGGCGGGTTCGGCACGTATCGGCTAGTAGCAAGCCGACTGAAACAGTGGGGGTCCATCGCACGCCTGAGAACAGCTTCGGGGATATGGGAGGTACCATCCGAGTCACCCAGCCGGTGGCTTTTGGTATCGTAGCAAGCGCCTTCAGGCTGTCAGTTGCGGTGAATACGGAACCTGAGCAAGCCTCTAACCCTGGAACCGATCGATCAGCCCCGAGACATCCATTGTGCCGCGCGGCGGGCTGACGAGATAGCCCTGGACGTGGCTGCAGCCACAGGCGCGCACGATGGCGAGCTGCTCCTCGCTCTCGACCCCTTCGGCGGTGGTGTCGATGCCGAGACTGCGGCCGAGCTGTGCCATGGCGCGGACGATCGCCGCATTGTCCGCGCCGCGGTCGAGATCGGCGATGAAGGACCGGTCGATCTTGATCTTGTCGAAGCGGAAGCGGCGCAGGTAGCTCAGCGAGGAGTAGCCGACGCCGAAATCGTCCATGGCGATGCGCACGCCGAGCGCCCGAAGGTCGTGCAGCATGGCCATGGTGACGTCGTCGTTCTGCAGCAGCACCGCCTCGGTGATCTCCAGCTCCAGCCGGCCGGGAGCAAGGCCCGTCTCGGCGAGGACCCGTCTCACCATGTCGACGAGCTGACGGTCCTTGAACTGAACCGGCGAGAGGTTGATCGCGACCGGCACGGAGGTGGGCCAGGTGACGGCCTGGCGGCAAGCGGCCTCAAGCACCCAGCGGCCAAGCGGCACGATGAGGCCGGTCTCCTCGGCGATCGGGATGAAGTCGTTCGGAGGCACCGGGCCGCGCAAAGCATGGGTCCAGCGGACCAGCGCCTCGAAGCCGGCAAGCTTGAGGCCGGTGCTGTCGACCTGCGGCTGGAAGACGAGGTGAAATTCCTGCGCCGCGAGCGCCTCGCGCAGGTCGAGCTCCAGTTCGCGGCGCGCCTCCATGCTGCGGCTCATGTCCGCCTCGTAGAAGCGGTAGGTTGAACGGCCCTCGGCCTTGGCGCGGTAGAGCGCGAGATCGGCGCATTTCATCAACTGGTCGCCCGACCCGGCGTCGCGCAGCGCGATGGCGATGCCCATGCTCATGCTGGTGTTGATGACGTGCCCTTCGATAACGAGCGGCTCGCTGAGAGTCTGGCCGAGGCGGCGCGCCATGCATTCGGCGCCGCCGGGCGTCCCGTCGCGCCCGCTCAGCAGGATGGCGAATTCGTCGCCGCCGAGACGGGCGATCGTACCGGCATCGCCGACCGCCTGTTCGAGGCGGCGGGCGACCACCGACAGCATCTCGTCGCCGACGGGGTGGCCGAGCGTGTCGTTGACCGACTTGAAATGGTCGAGGTCGAGGCAGAGCAGGGCGAGCGAACCATCCGAGGTCGAGAGAGCAGCCAGCCCTTCAGCCAGGCGTTCGCGGAAGAGAGTCCGGTTCGGCAGGCCGGTGAGCGCGTCGTGGTGAGCCAGATGGACGATGTGCTGCTCGACCTTGTGGCGCTCGGTCACGTCCTCGTGGACTGCCACCCAGCCGCCATGGGGCATGGGCTGATAGAGGACCTTGTAGATGCGGTCGCCGGACAAGTGGCGGTGGGAGAGATATTCGCCGCGGCGCAGGCTGTCCAAATAGTCGGCGACCAGTTCCTCGGGGCCTGCCTTGGCGTAGTTGCCCTGGGCAATGCTGTGGCGGACGATGTCCAGCATGGCGATTCTGGGACGCACGACATCGGCGGACATGCCGTACATGTCGAGGTAGCGCCGGTTGCAGACGATGAGGTTGAGATTTTCATCGAGCATGGCGAGGCCATGGGCCATGTTGTTCAGCGCCACGTTGAAGCGGCGGTGCTGCTCGCTGAGCTCCAGCGTTGCGCGCTCGCGGGCCGTGACGTCCTCGAAGGTGGCGAGCCAGCCGCCATCGGTCATGGGCTGGACGCGGATGTTCAGGATGCGGCCGTCAGCGAGATGCCGGGTGAGGGCATAGCCCCTGTGCGCCTCCACCATGCTCATGAATTCGTCGGCGATGTCCTGCGCCGTTCGCCCGTTCGTATGGACGCCGCGGGCGACGCTGCGCTCGATCACCTCGACCATGGTCATGCCCGGCCGGACATCGTCTTCCTCCAGCCTGTAGATGTCGAGGTAGCGCCGGTTGCGGACCACGACGCGCATGTGGCGGTCATAGACGCAGAGGCCCTGTGCCATGCTCTCGAGCGTGGCGTCGAGGAGCAGGTTCTGCTGCTGCACCTCGGCCAGCGCCCGCGCGCGCTCCACCTCGGCGCGGCGGATCTCGGTGACGTCCTCGAACATGCCGAGCCAGCCGCCATTCGCCATGGTCTCGATGGAGACGGCGATGATGCGACCGTCGGTCATCTCCTGGTCGTAGCTTCTCCCGTCGCTGCGGGCGATCGCTTCGAGACGCCGGGCAACGAGCTCGTCGGCGCTCATCCCGGGATAGCTGCCGAGCTGAACGCCATGCGCGAAGATATCCCGCAGGGTAATGCCCGGCTTCACCACGGCGGGATCGGCGCCGAAGAGGGTGACGTAGTTCTCGTTGCAGACGATCAGGCGCTGGTCCGCGTCGAACATGCACAACGCCTGGGACATGGCATTAAGCGCCGCGTCGAAGCGCTGGTGCTGCTCGTTCAGCTCCTGGATGAAGGTTTCGCGTTCCGTCACGTCCTCGGCAGTGAACACCCAGCCGCCACCGGGCATGGGCCGTGACCGGGTCTCGATCCATCGCCCGTCGAGCAGTTGCCGGCGCTTGCTGACCTCCGAACCGGACGCGATGACGCGGCGCGAGTCTTCCTGCAACTGCTCCAGCGTCATGCCGGCATAGATTCCGCGCTCGATGCCGTGAGCCTGGACCTGGCGGAGGTGGGCGCCGCGACGCACGATGGCCGGATCGTAGCCGTACATGGTGATGTAGCGGCTGTTGAAGATGACGAGCCGCTGGTCGACGTCGAACACCGCCAGGGCGTGGGACATGTTCTCCAGCGCCTCCTCGAAGATCGAAGCCTGGGCACGTAACTCCTGCTCGAGGCGGTGCTGGGCGGTGATGTCGTGGTGGATGCCGACCCAGCAGCCATGGGCGGCGGGCTGGTAGCGGATGGAGACCACCCGCCCGTCGGCGAATTCCTCGATCCGAGAGAAGGGTTCACCCTTGGCCAGGAGGGCGAGCCGTTCGGCCCAGGCCTCCTCGATGGTCTTGTTGCCGAGACGACCACGGCTCGCGCTATAGACGAGCAGGCCACGCATCGGCGCGCCGACACGGATGACATCCTCGGACATGCCGAAGATCTCTCGCATCCTGGCGTTGGCGAGGCGAATGGTCAGATCGGGGGCGAAGACGCAGAAGCCGTGGGCGACGGAGTCGAGGGCGATGTCACGGTAATCGAGCGCGGCGGGATCGGCAGAGCGTCGATCCCGTTCGACTCGGCCAGCCGCTCCCATCCGCGTCAAAGCCAATCCCCGCTCCCTGGCTCAAGACAGCGGTGGTAGCGCGATTCGCCGAACATTGCGTTAACCCGGCGGTTGAAGTGCGCGATGAACCGCGTCAACTGGCGAGTATCGGGGCATTGCAACGGATGACACTGATGCTGCTGCGGCAGGGGGCGCGCGAAACCGAACCATGCCGGTGACGCCGCAGGTTGGAAACAGGGCCGCCCTAGGGCAGGCTGCCCGAACGCCGACGAGGTCCGCATGTCCCTGCCGTCACGCCGCTCCCGCATCGCGCTTGCCGGAACGCTCGCCGTCCTGATGGGCCTCGGCGGCCTGCCGGGGCTTGAACTCCGTCCGGCCGCCGCCCAGTTCGACCTCGGGGCAGGCTTGCGGTCTCTCGGCGGCGCCCAGGGTGCGGGCCGCGCCAATGACGTGCGCCGTCCCGGTGCAGCAGTCCCACGCCGCGGCCAGCCGACCTCCACCGCCCCGCGCGCCGTTCGCCGGGGCGCCGAGCCGCAGCAGGCAGCCCCGCAAGGCCTTCCCGGCGGGCTCGGTGCCCTCGCACCCGTCCTGGGCCTGCCTGCGCCCGCCCAGGCCCGACCGCAGCAGCCTGCCGTCCGCGGTGCGCGGCGCGGCCCCGCCCGCGCGCCCCAGGCGCAGCCTGAAGCTGGCAATGCCGCAGGCGCCGCGGCAGCGCTCGGTGTCATCGCCCCCGTGCTCGGCGCGGCGGTTGGAGGAGGCGGCATTCCCGGTGGTCCCGGCGGCATCCTGCCCCCCGGCCTGCCCGGCGGTGGCGGCTTCGGCGGCGGCGGCGGCGGACGCAACGCGATCATCGGCGCCGCGGCGGCGGCCATCGCCGTGCCGGCCATTCTCTCGATCATCGAACAGGCGCGCGCCAACACCGATGCGCGGTCGCCGGCTAGCGAGCCGCCGGGCCTGCCGCCTGCCAACGAACGGCGCTTCGTCGCGGGCGAAGTTCTCTTCATCATGTCGCCGGACGCGCCGCCCGAGGCGATCCGCCAGGTGGAGCGGCGCTTCGGTCTGCGCCTGTTGCAGCGCGAGACGGCGGAAACGGTCGGTGCGGTAATGCACCGCTACCGCGTGCCGAACCGCCAGACCGTGCCGGCCGCCATTCGCGCCATGCAGCAAGCCGTGGGCTTTGCCTATATCCAGCCCAACTACGTGTTCGAGAGGCCGGAATTCCGCGTGAAGCTGCAATCGGCCAACGCCATGCGGGCGCGGGGCGACGAGCGCCTGCAATATGTCATCGGCGCGCTCCGGCTGCAGGAGGCGCACCAGCTCGCCCGCGGCCAGCGTGTGGCGATCGCCGTCATCGATTCCGGCGTCGATGCCAGCCATCCCGAGCTTGAGGGCCGCGTCGTCCAGAGCTTTGATGCGGTGGGCGGCCAGTTCCGCGCGCATGAGCACGGCACCGGCATGGTCGGCGCCATCGTGGCGCAGCGCCAGCTGGTCGGCGTCTCGCCAGGGGCCGACATCTACGCCGTCCGCGCCTTCGCGCCCGGCCAGACCCAGGGCTCGACCGGCACCAGCTTCCACATCGTCAAGGCGATGGACTGGGCCATCCGCAACGGCGCCAAGGTCATCAACATGAGCTTCGCCGGACCGCGCGACCCGATGATCGCCCGTGCCATCCAGGTCGCTGCCGACCGGCGCATCGCCATGATCGCGGCCATGGGCAATGGCGGGCCGAACGCGCCCATTGCCTATCCGGCCGCCGATCCCAATGTCATCGCGGTCACGGCGACGGACCGCGACGGCCGGCTCTTCGATGCAGCGACCCAGGGCGAGCACGTGGCTCTCGCAGCCCCGGGCGTTGAGATCATCCTCCCGGCGCCGCGCGGCGGCTACCAGATCTCCTCCGGCACGTCGGTCGCGGCAGCCCATGTCAGCGGCGTTGCGGCGCTGATCCTCGAGCGCCATCCCGACGCCGATCCGGCGATGCTGCGGCGCCTGCTGCAGGCGACCGCCAGGCAGGGCGCGATCCCCGACCCGCGCCTCGGCGCTGGCGTGACCGATCCGGTGAGCGCGCTGACCGCCGAACTGCCGCGCCAGGAGGCGCCGCCCGCCATCGCCACCGCCCCCGTCCCGGCCGGCGAGGCGCCGCGGGCCGACGCCCAGTCGCAGCCGTCGCCGGAAGCCCCGGCACCCGCGACGGTGCCCCAGCGCTGAGGCGCCGCGCCGCCGACGCGGTTCCCTCCGCCGCTCCGGCGCGCTAGGAGCAGCGGCGGAAGGACCCGCCGTCATGCAGGATTACATCCGCGCCATCCTCTCGGCCCGAGTCTACGACGTGGCCATCGAGAGCCCGCTCGACCCGATGCCGCGCCTGGCGCAGCGCCTCGGCACGGCGGTGCGGCTGAAGCGCGAGGACCTGCAGCCGGTCTTCTCGTTCAAGCTGCGCGGCGCCTACAACAAGATGGCCGGCCTGCCGCGCGAGGCGCTCGATCGCGGCGTCATCTGCGCCTCGGCCGGCAATCACGCGCAGGGCGTCGCGCTGGCAGCGCAGAAGCTCGGCGTGCGCGCCACGATCGTGATGCCGAAGACCACCCCGGACATCAAGGTCCAGGCAGTGCGGAGCCGGGGCGGGCGCGTCGTCCTCCATGGCGAGAACTTCGACGAGGCCTATGCCCATGCCCGCCAGATCGAGGCGGAGAAGGGGCAGACCTTCATCCACCCCTACGACGATCCCGACATCATCGCCGGCCAAGGCACTGTGGGCATGGAGATCCTGCGCCAGCACCCCGACGCCATCGACGCGATCTTCGTGCCCATCGGCGGCGGCGGGCTGGCGGCCGGCCTTGCCGTCTTCGTCAAGTTCCTCAGGCCGGAGATCAAGGTCTTCGGCGTCGAGCCGGACGATGCGGCCTCCATGCGGGACGCCATCGCCGCCGGCTCAGGGGTGATCCTCAACCAGGTCGGGCTCTTCGCCGACGGCGTCGCCGTGCGGCAGGCTGGCGAGGAAACGTTCCGCCTGTGTCGCGACTTGCTTGACGGCGTCATCACGGTCAGCACCGACGAAATCTGCGCCGCGGTGAAGGACATTTTCGAGGACACCCGCGCCATCGCCGAGCCCTCGGGCGCGGTCAGCCTCGCGGGACTGAAGACCTATGCGGCCAGCCATCGCGGCACCGGCGCCTTGGTGGCGATCAATTCCGGCGCCAACATGAACTTCGACCGCCTGCGCCACATCGCCGAACGGGCCGAGATCGGCGAGCAGCGCGAAGCCCTGCTGTCGGTGACCATACCGGAGAAGCCGGGCAGCTATCGCCGCTTCATCCAGCTTCTCGGCAAGCGCGCCATCACCGAGTTCAACTACCGCTATGCCGACCCGCAGAAGGCGGAGATTTTCGTCGGCGTGCAGCTCGATGCCGGCGGCGAGGAGAAGCGCGCCATCCTCGCCCTGCTCGCCGAACACGGCTATCCCGTGCTCGACATGAGCGACAACGAACTCGCCAAGCTGCACGTGCGCTACATGGTCGGCGGCAAGACCCACGGCGTCGCCGGCGAGCGCATCTTCCGCTTCCAGTTCCCGGAGCGGCCCGGCGCCTTGCTGAAGTTCCTCACCTCGCTGTCCGAAGGGTGGAACATCTCGTTGTTCCACTACCGCAATCACGGCGCCGACTATGGCCGCGTTCTCGCCGGCATCCAGGTGCCGGCGGGGGATCATGCCCAGCTCAAGAAGCGGCTCGATGCGCTCGGCTATCCCTATTGGGAGGAGACCGACAACCCCGCCTACAAGGCCTTCCTGGGCTGAGGCGTGGCCGCGACGTTACGGCAATCTTTTGGCGCAATGACCTTTTCAGCAACCGGTTTACCAAACGACGCGATCAAGCGCCGGAGCGGCTTTTAGTTCCGCAAGCCGTTTCTGCGTTTACGAATTCCCCACGTCCTGACCGCACAATTCGCCGGTGCCATGAACGCCCCCAGACGAGGGCGGGGCAACGGAACGACCGGCATGACCATGCAACAGGTCTCCATCAAGGACATGGGTCTGTTCGGCCCCATCCTGGAACAGGCCATCGACGGCGTCGTCGTCATCGATCACGCCAATTGCGTCGTCCTGTTCAATGCAGCGGCGGAACGCATGTGGGGCCTCAAGCGCGAGGAGGTCCTAGGCCGCAACGTCTCCCTCCTGGTGCCAGAGGAGCATCGCCAGAACCACGATGCCGGGATCGACCGCAACCGCCATGGCGCGAAGAATCGCTTCGTCGGCACCACCGTGGAGGTCCCGATCGTCAGGCCCGACGGCTCGACCGTCTTCGGCTCGCTCTCGCTCTCCCGCACCACCATCGACGGCTGCATCTACTATGCCTCCTTCGTGAAGGACGTCACCGAGGAGGTGCGGCGCCGCGAGGAGCTCTATCTCCTGTCGCTGGTCGCCAACGAAACGGACCGTGCGGTCATCATCACCGACCGGCATCAGCGGATCGTCTATGCCAACCGGTCGTTCATCGACATGTTCGGCTATTCGCGCGAGGAGTTGATCGGGCAGGTCCCCTCCACCTTGCTCGCCGGCCAGCACACCGACTCCTCGATCCTGCGTGGGCTCGCGGGTCTGTCGCATGGCGAGAAGAGCGTCACCATCGAACTCATCGGCTATGACAAGGCCGGCCGGGAGCTCTGGATCGCGGCGACGGTAAACCCGGTCTTCGATGACGCCGGCAAGTTGCGCAACGCTGTCTGTGTCATCTCCAACATTACCGAGACGCGCCAGTCGCAGGTGCTCCAGCAGCGTGTGCTGGAGGCGGTCGCCCGCGACGACGAACTCGAGGCGGTAGCGACCCTCATCTGCCGCGAGGTGGAGGCCATCGCCCCGGGCGTCGTGTGCTCGATGATTCGCGTGGACGAAGAGAAGACCCTTCGTCCCATCGCCGGCCCCAGCCTGCCAGACCATTACTCCGCCGCCATCGACGGACTAGCGATCGGGCCGGGCGTCGGCTCCTGTGGCACGGCCGCCTTCCGGGGCGAGCCGGTGCTCGTCGAGGATATCGAGACCGATCCGCTCTGGGCGCCCTACAAGTCGCTGCCCCTGCCGCTTGGCCTCAAGGCCTGCTGGTCGAGCCCGATCAAGCTGAAGGACGGCCGTGTCGCGGGCACCTTCGCCTTCTACTACCGCGAGAAACGCGGTCCGAGCGCCTGGCACGAGCGCCTGGTGGAGGCGTGCCTTCACCTCGCGGCCCTCGCCATCGAGCGGCATGAGGCCAAGGCCCATATCGCCCAGCTCGCCTATTACGACACACTGACCGGCCTGCCGAACCGCTCGAAGCTGGCCGATGAGATCGATCAACGCATCGCAAGGATCGATGAGGGTGGCCTTGCCGGCATGGCGCTGCTCTACCTCGACCTCGATGGGTTCAAGGACGTCAATGATACGCTCGGCCATTCGGCCGGCGATGCGCTGCTGGTGGAAATCGGCCGCCGCCTCAGAGAGCAGGTCCGCCCGACCGACATGGTGAGCCGCCTCGGCGGCGACGAGTTCGTCGTCATCCTCGGCAGTTGCGAGAGTACCCATGCCTCGATGGTCGCCGAGCGCATCGTCAAGGCGCTGTCGCAGCCCCTGGCCATCGATTCGATGATGCTGTCGACCACCGCCAGCATCGGCATCAGCCTCTATCCCGGCGACAGCGCCGATCGCGAGGAACTGCTGAAACACGCCGACACCGCCATGTATGCGGCGAAGAACGCCGGCCGTGGCGCCTACCGCTTCTATGATCCCGCGATGAACCGCGAGGTGGAGGAGCGGCTGAGGATGGGCGAGGCGCTGAAGGAATCGCTCGCCCTCGGCCACCTGCAGCTGCACTACCAGCCGCAGCTGAGCGGCGAGGACGGCACGTTGCACGGGCTCGAAGCGCTCGCCCGCTGGCATCACCCTGTCTTCGGCCAGGTGCCACCGTCGCGCTTCATCGGCCTCGCCGAGGAATATGGGTTGATCGAGGCCATCGGCGAATGGGCTCTCGTCGAGGCCTGCCGGCAGGTCGCCGCCTGGCGCGCCAGCGGGCTCACCATTCCCTCCGTCTCGGTGAACCTCTCGCCGATGAACTTCCGCAACCGCCGCCTGCCGCTCATCGTCACCGCAGCGCTGGAGGCGGCGGGCCTGGAACCCGACGTGCTGACCATCGAGATCACCGAGGGGATCATGATGGACGATTGCGAGGCCACGCGGGCGACCGTCGAGGCCGTGGCGCGGCTCGGCGTTCGACTGTCGCTCGACGATTTCGGCACGGGCTATTCCAGCCTCTCGTCCCTTTCGACGCTGCCGATCGAGGAGATCAAGCTCGACCAGAGCTTCATCCATGGCCTGGAGAGCGACAAGAACGCCCGCGCCGTGGCCTCCGCCGTCATCCGCATCGGCCAGAGCCTCGGGCTCACCGTCGTGGCGGAGGGCGTGGAGACCGAACCGCAGCGGCGGTTCCTGCAGGGCCTGCGCTGCCACGTGATACAGGGCTATCTTTTCGCCCCGGCCCTGCCGCCTGCCACACTGGAGGCGTGGATCGCCGAGCGCGCACGGGTCGAGGGTTTCGAGGCGGTCGCCTGAGGCTCAGAGTCCGACAATCTCGGCCTGCTGGGTCGGACGGACATAGTCCTTGCACAGGCAATTGAGGCCGAGCGGACATTGGCGTTCGTCGGCACGGCCGTGATGGACACCGCAGATCATGCTGGCCATGGCGGATTCGCCGACGCGGCCGAGAACCTCCGAGCGCACCATCTTGGCGCGGGGGATGGGGCCAAAATAGACGCGGGTGCGCAGGAAGGGCCGTGGCATGGCGAGGACGGCCTCGGCCCTGGCGCGCAGCGTCTTCATGCTGAACGGACGGGCGACATATTCGTGGACCCCGGCGGTCACCGCGCCGAGGACGGCGGTGCGGGTGGGCAAGCCCGAGATCATGATGATGGGCGTGTATTGCAGGCCGCCCTGGGCCCGGCGCAGGAGCTGGGTAACCTCCAGCCCATCGAGACCAGCGAGATTGTAGCCGAGGATGATCAGGTTCGGCCGGAGCTGCTCGGCCTGTTCGATCACCTCGAAGCCGGTGCGGCATTCGGCGACCCGGCCAAGCCCCGTCACCACCGAGCGGATGATGCGCCGGGAAAAGGATTGTTCGTTAGCAACGAGGATCGTCGTGCTGTTCGGACGGTGCAAATTGACGGATGGACGTTTCGACACAGAACCTGACCCAACGTCATGCCGAAGGCCTTGATGCCATGGACGTCGTTAAGGAGGCGTTGACGCGCACCCGCTGATTGCAAGGCCCTGGTGTCAGGCGCGCTCCAGAAGCCCCAGCGCCACGAGGCGGGTGCAGAAGGCAAGCGCCTGTTCGACGCCGAGGGCACTCGGCGTGGCGCCGGCCGAGAGCTGCTCGATCCAGCCGAGTTCGGCCATGGTGAGGGGCAGGGTCGGCCCCGCCCAGCGCAGTTCGGCCCCCTCGCCCACCGGGACGATCACATGGTGGACGGCATCGGCGAGGATCAGCCGGTCGTCGGGACCCGGCTTGGGCGTGCGGAGGCTTCGCCCGGGCATGACCATGCGGTCGGTGCCAAGTCGCTGGAGGAAGCTCATGGCGACGAGGTCCATCGCAGCTTCATTGGCCACAGCCGCGAACCGCTCCCGCGCCGCCTCGACGAGGCCGGCACGCACCGCGGGATCGCCGATGCGCCAGGTGCGGAAGGACTGGCGCAGAGCCGGCTGCGTCTGCTCCATCTGATCGATGGCGGCCTTGAGCGCGTCGGCCCAGCTTGGGTCGAGCAGACCCACGGTCACATGCAGCGACGGCTCGCCGCCCTCCTGGACCGAGGCGTCGTGGGCAACGCCGCGCGGCACGTAGAGCACGTCGCCAGCCTCGAGCAGGACGTCCTTCGCCCCGGCCGGATCGGCCCGGTGGAGCGTGCCGTCCCAGGGCGTGTTGCGCGTCGCATGGGGCATGAGCATGGCGTCCTAGACGCGCCAGGCCTTGCGGCCGGAGACCTGCAGGACCAGCACGTCGTGGGTGTCGTAATGGGTGCGAAAGCCCTGGGCGCCGGGCGGGGTCAGGTAGATGTTGGCCTGCACCGCATGGAGGAAGACCTTCTCGAGGCCGCGGCAGAAGCGGGCGAGCGGCGGGTGCATCTCGTGGAACTGCGAGACGACCAGCGTCGCGCCGGCATCGAACAGGCGAAACAGCTCGACCGGATCGATGCGGCCGTCCTCGTCGGTGAAGAGGTCGTCGGGAACGGCGGCACTGCCATTGCGCGAGGAGTCGGCCATGGTGACGCGGGGCGTCTGGGCCGCGTCGGTGCGCAGGAAGGCATCGAGATCGTCGATCCCCACCAGCGCGCCGAAGCGGCTGGCATCACCGCCCTTAAGGTGGCGGGCGCGACTGTCCTCGCGCAGCGCCAGGACCTCCGGAACCGACAAGGCACCGAAGGCGAGGCCAAAGGCATCGCGTGCGAGGGTCATGCCAGGATCGATCCGGCGGGCTTACCAGCCGCGTCCGCGGCCACGCCGGTCACGCGGATCGTTGTCGGTGACGCGGACATTGCGCCGAAAGGTGCGCACCCGGCCGCGGCCCGGATCATCGAAGGGGTCGTTGTCGGTGCCGCGGCGGCGGACGAAACGGCCACGGCCGCGTCCCTGGCGGTCATTGGTGTCGCTGTCGGTGACACGCAAGCGCTGCGCCTCGGCCGGCTGGGAGGTTGCGACCGCTGCGGGAACCACGACGGTGGCGGCTCCGGCCAGCGTCTTGAAGAAGAACAGGCGGCGGTCGAGGAGCCCGCCGGTCTCGGCGGAGCCCTCGGCGGGCTTGTCTTTGGTCTGGTTGATCTCGTCGGTCATGGCTGGAAAGCGGCTCCCCTCAGCCGGTGCACGGTCGTGACGGACCGTAGCGTTAATCTGCCGCAGCGACATGGGGGTTTTCACGGATAGTCCGCGCGGTACGCGGCAGGCGCGTGGAGGGGAGGAGGCCGCTCTCAAGGGGTCGCAGATCGCTGCCCCCTCCCGTCCGAGCCATTGGCCCGGCGACGCGTAACCTGATGCCGGACCGTTGTCTGTCCTGCACGGGTGATGCCAGGGACGGGCGCCACAACATGTGGGAGCGAATGACCCCAGATCTCCAGATGTGGTGGGCGAAACCTGTGCCCCTCCATATGCTCTCGCCGTTTGGGCCTCGCATTCCGCAACAGGTCTTGCAATTTGCGACGGGCGGCGGCGACGCCCGACCGTGCCTGCCGTCGCCGTTGCGCCGACGGGCCGCCTCCTATAGATGCACTGCAACAGAGTTCACGCGGGCCGCCAGACATATGCTGCCCGCCTTTTTGTATTGGCCGACTGGACGCCCGCTCCCATGACCATGCGCAATATCGCGATCATCGCCCACGTCGACCACGGCAAGACCACGCTCGTCGACAAGCTCCTCCAGCAGTCCGGCTCGTTCCGCGAGAACCAGCGCGTCGCCGAGCGCGTCATGGACTCCAACGATCTCGAGAAGGAGCGGGGCATCACCATCCTCGCCAAGGCGACCTCGGTCGTCTGGAAGGACACGCGGATCAACATCGTCGATACGCCGGGCCACGCCGATTTCGGCGGCGAGGTGGAGCGCATCCTCTCCATGGTGGACGGCGCCATCGTGCTGGTCGACGCCGCCGAGGGCCCGATGCCGCAGACCAAGTTCGTGGTCGGCAAGGCGCTGAAGATCGGCCTGAGGCCCATCGTCGCGATCAACAAGATCGACCGGCCCGATGCCCGCCACGTCGAGGTCATCAACGAGGTCTTCGATCTCTTCGCCGCCCTCGACGCCACCGACGAGCAGCTCGATTTCCCGATCCTCTACGGGTCCGGCCGCGAGGGCTGGATGGCCGAGAAGCCGGAGGGCCCGATCGACCAGGGCCTCGCCCCGCTTTTCGACCTCGTGCTGCGCCACGTGCCGGAGCCGAATGTCGGCGATGGCCCGTTCCGCATGCTCGGCACCCTGCTCGAGGCCAATCCATTCCTCGGCCGCATGATCACCGGCCGCATTTCCTCCGGCACGGTGAAGCCGAACCAGTCCATCAAGGTGCTGTCGCGCGATGGCACGGTGGTCGAGACCGGCCGCGTCTCCAAGATCCTCGCCTTCCGCGGCATCGAGCGCCAGCCGATCGAGGAGGGCATTCCCGGGGACATCGTCGCCATCGCTGGCCTGTCCAAGGGCTCTGTCGCGGACACGTTCTGCGACCTCAGCGTTGACGAGGCGATCCAGGCCCAGCCGATCGATCCGCCTACGGTGACGATGAGCTTCATCGTCAACGATAGTCCGCTCGCCGGCACCGAGGGCGACAAGGTGACGAGCCGCATGATCCGCGACCGCCTGTTCAAGGAGGCCGAGGGCAACGTCACGCTGCGCATCGAGGAGAGCGCCGACAAGGACTCGTTCTTCGTCTCGGGCCGCGGTGAATTGCAGCTCGCCATCCTGATCGAGACCATGCGCCGCGAGGGCTTCGAGCTCGCCGTGTCGCGCCCGCGCGTCGTCTTCCAGAAGAGCGAGAGCGGCGAGACGCTGGAGCCCATCGAGGAGGTTCTCATCGACGTGGACGAGGAGCATTCCGGCGTCGTCGTGCAGAAGATGAGCGAGCGCCGCGCCGAGATGGTGGAGATGCGGCCCTCCGGTGGCAATCGCCTGCGCCTCGTCTTCCACGCCCCGACCCGCGGCCTCATCGGCTACCAGTCGGAGCTGCTCACCGACACCCGCGGCACGGCCATCATGAACCGCCTGTTCAAGGCCTATGAGCCCTACAAGGGCGAGATCGCCGGCCGTGTGAACGGCGTGCTCATCTCCAACGACATCGGCGAAGCCGTGGCCTATGCGATGTGGAACCTCGAGGACCGTGGGCCGATGATCATCGACCCCGGCGTGAAGGTCTATCGCGGCATGATCATCGGCATCCACAACCGCGACAACGACCTCGAAGTGAACGTTCTGAAGGGCAAGAAGCTCACCAATATCCGTACGACGTCGAAGGACGAGGCGGTGCGCCTCACCCCGCCGATCCGCATGACGCTGGAGAAGGCCCTGGCCTGGATCCAGGACGACGAGCTGGTCGAGGTGACGCCGAAGTCCATCCGCGTCCGCAAGGTCCATCTCGACCCGAACGACCGCAAGCGCGCCGAGAAATCCGCGGTGGCGTGAGGGCTGCGAAAGCCAGTCTGATGGTTCCCCATGCCCGGCCCTGTGCCGGGCATGGTCGTTCTGGGGCTTCCGGATGGCGTGTCAGGCGCGAGACGGGCCTACCCCCTCGCTTCCACGGTCGCGCCCTTGAGCGCCGCCTCATCCACCCGAATGCCGAGGCCGGGCCCGGTCGGCAGCCAGGAGGCGCCGGCCTCAAGCCTGACGGGCTCCTCCAGAATCTCCGTCCCCAGCACGAAGGCAGAGGTGTAGTACTCAGCACCGAGCGTCATGGCCGGCGTCGAGGCGGCGAAGTGGATGCCGGCGGTGAGCGCGATGCCGGCCTCGTACATGGTGCCACCGTAGCAGGGCATGCCGGCAGCACTCGCGATGGCGGCGATGGCCTTCCCCTTGGCGAAGGAGCCGGCCTTCATCAGCTTGATCGAGATGGCGTCGGCATAGCGGGCGCGGGCGCAGTCCACCGCCTCTTCTGGTGAGAAGACGCTCTCATCGGCGAGGATCGGCGTGTCGAGGGCCCTTGTGATCTCGGCCATGGCGTCGCGGCGGTCGCGGGCGACGGGCTGCTCGATGAAAGCGGGGCGGAAGGCCTCGACGTCGCGCAGGGTGCGGATGGCGTCGACGGCGGCCAGGCCCTGGTTGTAGTCGATGCGCAGTGAGGCATCGGCGGGGAGGATGGCGGCGAGCCGCTCCAGCCGCGCCATATCCTCGGCATGGGTCGAGAAGCCGGTCTTCACCTTGAAGAGCCTCACGCCCTCGGCAAGGCGTGCCCGGGCGAAGTCGAGGTCGGCATCGAAGTCGGGATTGGCGATGGAGACGGAGAGCTGGATGCTGTCGCGGACGACGCCGCCGAGCAGGTCGGCGACGCTCACGCCCGCCACCTGGCCGGCGAGGTCGTGCAGCGCGATGTCCAGCGCCATCTTGGCTTCCGGGTGGCCGACGAGGGCGCGGTCGGCCTCGGCCATGATCCGCTGCCGCTCGGCTGCCGTGCGGCCGAGGACGAGAGGGCGGAGATAGACGTCGAGCGCGGCGACCGCCGCCTCGGCGGTCCCGGAAAAGACCGACCAGGGCGCCGCCTCGCCCCAGCCAACACGGCCGTCGCGCGTATGGAGCGACAGGACGACGCCGGGCAGCGTGTCGGCAACGTCGCCGACACCATGCTTGCGGGTCATCTTCAGCGGCCAGCGCGTCAGCCGCACCTGCATGCGATCGATGATCATGGCGCTGCTGTTTCCCGGGCGAGCCTTGCTTCCGTCCTCGCGGCGGCCTCATCCGCGAGGACGCCGTCCTCACGGTCCGCCGCGCCCTTCTGAGCGAGGTAGAGAGCAACGCAGACGGCGAGCACGATGGCGACGCGCCACCAGACGGGTATGGGATCGAAGAGCGTCGCCATGATCCCCAGCGGGATGAGCGGAACGCGGACCAGCATCGGCAAAGGCGCGCGGAAGAAGCCGAAGAAGCCGGCAGCCAGCAGCGTCAGGCCGATGGCATTGGCCAGGAACTCACCAATGATCTCCGGCCAGCTGTCCTGCAGCAGCAGGGCACTGGAGTGCAGGTAGGAGAAGCCGACGACGAAGCCGGCAATGGCGAGACGGAAGGCGACGACACCAGCCGCCATGGGGCTGCAGCGGGCGATGGAGGCAGCCGCATAGGAGGCGACCGAGACCGGCGGCGTCGCATCCGCGAGGATGGAGAAGTAGAAGACGAACATGTGGGCGGCGAGCACGGGCACGCCGAACTGCTGGAGGATGGGGGCGCCGATCGCCGCGCCGATGATGTAGGCGGCGGTGGTTGGCACACCCATGCCGAGGATCAGCACGGTGATCGCGATGAGAATGCCGGCGATGTAGAGGTTGTTGCCGGCAAGGCCCGTCACGATGGTGGAGAAGGAGATCACCATGCCGGTGACGGTGAGGCAGGCGACGAAGATGCCGGCACCGGCGCAGGCGAGCGCCACGACCACCATGTTGCGGCCACCGACCGCCAGCATGCGCAGGACATCCGCCGGATAGAGGCGTGTATGGGCCCGCAGCCAGGAGGCCGGCCAGACCGCCATGATGCCCCAGAAGGCGGCGAAGGAGGGTGAGTAGCCGAGCGCCATGGCGCCCACCATGACGAAGACCGGCACCAACAGGTGCAGGTCACGCACCACGACACTCCAGTCCGGGATTTCGGAGGGATCGCAGCCGGTGAGGCGCAGGCGCTTTGCTTCGAAATGAACGCTGACCAGGATCATGAAGAAGTAGAGCAGCGAGCCCGCGATCGCCGCCAGCGCGATGGTCTGGTAGGGGATGTTGGTGATCTCGGCCATGATGAAGGCGCCCGCGCCCATGACCGGCGGCATGATCTGGCCGCCGACCGACGAGGCCGCCTCGACGCCCGCCGCGAACTGGCGGCGATAGCCGAGCTTGATCATGGCGGGGATGGTGAAGGACCCGGTGGCGAAGACATTGGCCACCGACGATCCCGAGATCGTGCCGAACATGGCGGAGGAGACGACCTCCACCTTGGCGGGCCCACCGGCCTGCCGGCCCGCGACCTTCATGCCGAGATTGTGGAACAGCATGCCGACGCCCGAGCCCTCGATGAAGGCGCCGAAGATGATGAACATGGCCACCATCGTGGCGGAGATGCCGGTGATCGAGCCGTAAATGCCGTTCGAATTGAACAGGTACATGGTCTCGACGATCTGCACCGCGGGGATGTCGCGGAAATGCAGGATGCCCGGCATGTATTCGGTGACGAAGAGATAGAGCAGGCCGACGGAGACGAGACCCGCGAGCACCGGCGTCACCGCCCGGCGCAGCGCCTCGACGACGAGAACGATGGCGATGATCCCGAAGACGAGTTCGACGGTGGACACCGGATCGACCGTCTCGAAGCGCAGATTGATGACCGAGGAGCAGTAGGGCCCGCCATTGGCGCAGGAGAAGGAATAGAGGCTCGGCAGGATGGCGAGGGCTGACAGGAGCCAGTCCACCAGGCTCGGCCGGTCCTTCGGCGAGTGCTCCGTCGCGGGATAGAGAATGAACGCCAGCGGCAGCAGGATCAGAAGATGCACGGAGCGCTGCTCACGCGGCTCCAGGAAGCCGAAGCCGCCGGTCCAGAGGTGGAACAGCGAGGCGAAGACGGCGACGGCCGCGGTGAGCCAGAAGACCGGCCCTTTGAGTTCACGCATGGCGGAATATCCGATGGGGCTGGCGAAGGCCCGGAAAGGCAGAAGGCCCGGGCGGTTAAGCCCGGGCCTCGTCAGGTCGTCGCGTCAGCCCTGCACCCAGCCGCGTTCGCGGTAGTAGCGCAGCGCACCGGGATGAACCGGAACGGGGCGGTTGGCGATGGCCGTCTCGCAGCGATAATCCTTCAGCGAGCCGTGGATGCGCGGCAGTTCGGGTATGTTCTCGCAGATCGCCTTGGTGATCTTGTAGACGATGTCCTCGGAGACATCGGAGGAGGTGACGAGCGTCGTCGCCATGACCAGCGTCTTGACCTCGCGGTTGCCATGGAAGCGCGGATAGGTTCCCCCCGGAATGACGCCGGAGCCCATGCCGTGGCGCTGCTTGAAGGCGTCCATGACGTCCTGGGGAATGTCGAGAATTTCGCCATCACGGCCGGTGGCCATGTCGACGACCGCCGACCCCGGAAGGCCGAGGGCGAAGAAGGCATAGTCGAGCTGGCCGTCGCGATAGGCGCTGGCGAGGTCGCCATAGGCGGCAAGCTGGAAGCGCCAGCCGCGGGCGCGCAGGCTGTCATAGGTCTGGCCATAGACGGCAAGGAGCCAACGCAGGGCGATCTCGTCGGTCGCGCCGTTATTGGCGCCGCCGAAGCGGATGTTGCGCCCCTCGCGGAACAGCGTCGGGATGTCCATGGTCTGGCCCGGCGCGCGGATGAAGTGATAGGGCGTGTCGCCGAAGGACTGGCCGATCATCCGCAGCTTGTCGGCAGCCGGACGGCCCTGGTAGGTGCCGGTGCCGGTCGCCGCCATCGACGCGAAGATGTCGATGGACATGGCGAGCTGGGCCTGGCCCTGCTGCACGGCCACCGGATTGGCGGCGCCGCCGCCGGGCACGGCCTTGATCGTCAGACCGGGGACCTTCTCCTCCAGCAACTTCGCCGCGCCGGACACGATCGTGTACCAGCCGCCGCCGATGGAACCGCCGCGCCATTCGACCGTCTGCGCCGTTGCCGGTGCCATGGCACCCGCCACCAAGGCCGCGGCCATGCCGGCCGCCGCGATCATTCGCTTGAACATGGTCTCACACCTCTGGTCCACGGGTCGTCTCGCCCGCCTGTATCCCAACTGTATCCAGCTGCCGGACGCTGGCAACGGTCGATTGGCGGGCAACAGGGCGGCAGCGCGCGGAGGTCTCAGAAACGACCCGGCGAGAAGGGGGCGATGGGCAGGCTCGCCGGCACGCCGGTGACGATCTCGGCGACAAGGCGGCCGGTGATCGGCCCGGTGGACAGGCCGATATGGCCATGGCCGAAGGCGAAGACGACATTGCGGTGCCGCGGGGCGCGGCCAATGACCGGCAGGCCATCCGGGGTCGAGGGACGGGCGCCATGCCAGGCGGTGTCCTCGACCGTCTCGCCGATGGCGAGGGTCTGCCGCGCGTCGGCCTCGACGGCGGTGATCTGGGTGAGGTTCGGCGGGGCGTCGCGGCGGGCGAGTTCGACGCCCGAGAGAAGCCTGAGGCCGGCATTCATGGGCGATACGACATAGGCGCCGCCGGTATCGTTGATCGGCCGGGAGAGCTTGTGCTCGCCGGCATCGACGAAATGGCGGTGATAGCCGCGCTCGGCGGCAAGCGGCAGGCGATAGCCCATGGTGCGGGTGAGGTCATGGGCGGCGGCCCCCGCGGCGATCACGACGGTCGCGGCCAAGATCGACGCGCCGCCTTCGAGATCGATGCGGGCGCCATCCGCCTCGTCGACGACGGTGCGGGCGCGGCCGGCGACGACCGTCACACCGCGGTGGCGGGCGGCGGCCTCATAGGCCTGGACGAGAGCGCCTGGGTCGCGCACCGACCCGGTCTCGGTGTGCCAGACGGCCTTCGCGTAGCGCCGTTTCAGCGCCGGCTCGAACTGCGGCAGTTCGGCGCCGTCAATCACCTCGAAGCCGATCTTGTGGTGCGCGAGGAGCTCGCGCTCCAGCGCCGAGCCTTCGAACGCCGCCTCGCTGCGATAGAGCTTCACCCAGCCGCGACGCTGGATGAGGTCGCGGGCGCCGATCTCGCCGGCGATGCGCCAGTGCTCGTCATAGGCGGCCGCGCAGAGCGGATCGAGGGCGGCAGCGGCCTCGCGCAGGGAGGCCTCGTTGCAGCGACGCAGGAAGGCGATCAGCCAGGGCGCGACGACCTGCAGCGAGCCGTAGTCGACCCGCATGGCGACCTCGCGGTTCAGCGCATAGCGCGGCAGCTTCTTGAGGATACCGGGACCTGCGACCGGGATGATCGAGCCGCGCGAGATGACGCCGGCATTGCCATAGCTCGCCGCATCGCGGATGCCGCCAGGATCGACAACGGTCACCGACAGGCCGCGCTCGCGGCAGGCGAGCGCGGTCGCCATGCCAACCATGCCACCGCCGACGATGGCGACGTCGACCCGCTCCTGCGTCATCGTCCTCGCCTCCCCTCAGCGCGCCAGCGGCGGGTGCTTGCCCTCTCCGAGGTCCCAGTAGAGCCCGGCCATGAGGCCGATGGCCTCGCGCACCAGCGCCGACGGCACGTGCTCGTTCGGGGCGTGCTGCGAGCAGCCGGGATAGGAATGCGGCACCCAGATGGTCGGCATGCCGATGATCTCTGCGAAAACGTCGTTCGGCAGCGAGCCACCGGCATTGGGGATGACCGCAGGCTTCTTGCCCGTCGTCTCGGCGATGGAGGCTGCCGCCCAGCGCACCCAGGGATGATCGGGGTCGGTGCGCGTCGCCTTGAAGGCGGCGTCTCGGCCGGAGGAGACCTCGACATCGGGGAAGCCGTGGCGGATGAGGTGGCGCTGGATGGCGGGGATGAAGCCCTCGGGCTCGGACCCGACCACGGTGCGGATCTGGCAGACCGCCTTGGCCGAGGGCGGCACGGCGTTCTGGGGATTGCCGATGTCGCCGCAGCCGAAGGCCAGCACCTCGAAGGTGTTCCAGCCATAGACCTTCTCGGCCGGGGTGAAGCCCGGCTCGCCCCACCAGGGCTCGATCTGCGGACCGCCGGGAATGCTGGCCGGCTCGATATCGGCGAGCGCACGCTTGACCGAGTCCGGCATGTCCTTCGGCAGGAGTTCATGGACGCGGACCTGGCCGGTCGGTCCGATGATGGTCGAGATGGCGTGGGCAAGACGCACGCCGGGATTGGACAGGAGGCCGCCCCAGTTGCCGGAATGGTGGCCGCCCTCGCGGGCCTTGATCTCGAGGTCGATGCGGTAACCGCCGCGCGAGCCGAGGCAGAGCGTCGGGCGCTCCGCCGTCATGCGCGGGCCGTCGGAGCCAATCAGCAGGTCGGCAAGGAAGAGTTCGCGGTTGTCGCGGGCAAGGTCATGCAGGCCGGCGGAGCCGACCTCCTCGCCCATCTCGATGAGGTAGCGGACATTGAAGCCGAGCTTGCCGCGGGTATTCAGGACACAGCGCAGCGCCTCGATATTGATGGCGTGCTGGCCCTTGTTGTCGACGACGCCGCGGCCGTACCAGCGCTCGCCGGTGTCATCGAGCGTCCAGGGGTCGCGACCGTCCTTCCACTGGCCCTCGAGGCCGGCAATGACGTCGCCGTGGCCATAGCCCAGAACGGTGACGAGGGCCGGGTCCTCGATGCGCTCGGCGAGGAGGAAGGGTCCCTTGGCGCGCGGATGGGTGAGGATGCGGCAGGAGAAGCCCATGGCTTCCAGGGAGGGCTGCATTTCCGCGGTGAGGTAGCGGGCAAGGTCCGGCGCGCGGGCCGGGTTCTGGCTTTCGGTGGGGATGGCGATGCGGCGGGCGAAGATGGCCTTGAGACTGCCGTCGTCGAACATCTGATGGGCGGCGGCAATGGCGGCAGCGCGGGTCATGGCAAGGCTCTTCGCAGGGAATGGCAGCGGCAGATTACCGCCGCGGCGAGGTTTCGCCACGGCGGCGCGGTATGTGTGTCATGCGCAGGCCGGTCGCGCTCACGACCGGCTGTCGGGAGCCGTCACATCGCGTAGGCCGTCACCGATCATGTTGATGGCGAGGACGAGGAGGGCCAGGGCCGAGCCGGGGATGGCAATGAGCCAGAAGGAGAAGAACATGAAGTTCTTCGCCTCCGAGATCATCAGGCCCCAGGAGGGCAGCGGCGGCTGGACGCCGAGGCCGAGGAAGGACAGCGCCGCCTCCAGCAGGATGGCGCTCGCGGCCTCCACCGTGCCGACGACGATGAGGTGCGGCATCACGTTGGGCAGGACCTCACGCAGGATGATGCGCAGCTGGCTCGCCCCCGCCGCACGGGCCGCCTCGACATAGTCGAGCGAGCGCACCTGCTGCGTCGCCGAGCGCATGACGACGGCGAAGCGATCCCATTTGAGCAGTCCCAGCACGGCAATGACGATGCCGAGCGTGCCGCCGACCATGGCCACCACGGCAAGCGCCACCAGCACCACGGGCAGCGCGAGGCGGGTGGTTATGATGAAGGTGACGACGAGGTCGACGCGGCCGCCGAAATAGCCGGCCGCGAGGCCGAGGCCGGTGCCGATGAAACCCGATATCAGCATCACCGACAGGCCGATGAGCAGCGATATCTGCGCGCCATAGAGCGTGCGCGAGAGATAGTCGCGGCCGAGATTGTCGGTGCCGAGCGGATGGAGCCAGCTGCCGCGCTCGTACCAGACCGGCGGCACGAGGCGGTTGGTGAGGTCCTGGGCATAGGGGTCGTGCGGCGACACGAAGGGCGCCAGCAGGGCCATGAGCACGATGGCGGCGAAGATGGCCGAGCCGATCAGCAGGCCCTTGTGCTTCAGCACGCGCCGACGGAAGCGCGACGGGGCGACGGCAGCGACGACGGGCGGGACCTGGACGATGTCGCTCATGTCAGCCCACCCGGATCCTGGGATCGATCCAGGCATTGACGAGATCAGCGGCCAGGGTCAGCAGAACATAGCCGATCGACAGCAGCATCAGCACCGCCTGGATCACAGGGAAGTCCTTTTGGGCGATGGCCTGGTAGGCGAGGTAACCGAGGCCGTCGAGGGCGAAGACCGTCTCGATGACAATGGAGCCGCCGAGCAGGAAGCCGAGCTGCACCGCAGTCAGGGCCACCACCGGCACCAGCGCGTTGCGGAGGCCATGCCGGATGATGACGGTGGAGGAGGGCAGCCCCTTGGCGCGGGCCGTGCGGATGTAGTCGGCATTCAGCACCTCGACCATGCCGGCACGGACGAGGCGCATGAAGGGCGGGGTGACATAGTAGCCGAGCGCCACCGTCGGCATGATGAAATTCTCCCAGCCATCGGTGCCCGACACCGGCAGCCAGCCGAGGCCGATGGAGAAGACCATGATGAGGCAGAGCGCGAAGAAGAAGTTGGGCAGCGCCTGGCCGGCCACCGCGATCCACAGGCAGAGCCGGTCGATCCAGGAATTCTGCCAGACCGCAGCCATGACCCCGAGCGGGATGGACAGTGCGAGGGCGAAGAGGATGGCGGCGAGGGCCAGGATCAGCGTCGTCTGGATCTTGTCGGCGATGAGCCCGAAGACCGGCGTACGGAAATAGAGCGACTGGCCGAAATCGCCGGTGAGAGTGCGGCCGAGCCAGTCGAAATACTGAACGACGAGCGGCCGATCGAGGCCGTATTGCTGGCGCACGGCGGCGATGTCCTCGGCCCGCGCGCCCTCGCCGGCAATGGCGATGGCGACGTCGCCGGACAGGCGCAGGAGCACGAAGGCGAGCGCCGAGACCGCCAGCGCCACGAGGGCGGCGAGGGCGAGGCGCTTGAGCGTATAGGAGAACATGGAAGCGGGCCCCGGGATTGCCGATCCGGCCGGGGCGATGCCGCCACGGCCGGATCAAGGCCTCACTTCCAGCGCATCTCCCAGAAGCGCGGCAGCTCGTCCGGATAGGCGGCGAATTCGAGGTCGCGCGACGCCGCATAGAAGGTCACGAGGTTGTAGAGCGGCACCGAATAGACCTGCTCGCCGATGATCCTGTGGGCCTCGCGATAGGCGGCGATGCGCTGCTGCGGATCGGTGACGGTGTCGCCGCGCTCGAGGAGCTCGATGACCTTCGGATCGCGCGAGATGTCGTCGTCGAGGCCCTTGTAATAGACCGGTGTCGAGGCCGAGGTGTCGTTGATCGAGAACGAGCCCCAGGTCTGGTGCGCCATGGCGGCACGGTTGGCGCGCACCTGGTCGCGCATCGCAGCATATTGGCCGAAGCGCAGCGTCGCGCGGATGCCGATGGCGCGCAGGTAGTTGATCATCGCCTCGGACTGGTTGCGCTCGCGGTAGGCGTGCAGTTCGATGTCGAAGCCGTTGGGGAAGCCCGCCTCCGCCATCAGTGCGCGGGCCTTGCCCAGATCGAAGTCGTAGACAGGTGCCTGCGAGGCATCGCAGCCGAATTGCGAGGGGAAGCAGATGGCGTTGATCACCTGCGAGCCCTCGCCGACCAGCTGACGCGCCATGGTCTGGCGGTCGATGGCATGGGCGATGGCCCGGCGTACACGGACGTCACGCAATTGCGGGGCGGGCGAATTCTCGGTGGTCGCGAAGTTGAGGAAGACGATGCGCATCGTGCCGCCGGAGACGATCTGCAACGTTGGCACGGCCCGCATCTGCTGCGCCTGATCGGGCGCAATGTTCATGATGAAGTCGAGGCCGCCCGACAGCATCTCGGCGACCTGGGTCTGACGATCGGGGATGAAGCGGATGACGATGCGCTCGATCTGCGGCTGCGGCTTCGGCCCGTCGCGGAAATAGTCGGGATTGCGCTGCAGGGTGATGGAGCGGCCGATCTGGTGGTCGACGACGCGATACGGCCCGGAGCCGACCGGCTTCTCGTTCATGCCCTTCGGCCCGACCTGCTGGTAGTAGGCCGCCGGGTGGATGACGATGGGACCGGCGAGATATTCGATCGCCGCCGGGAAGGGCCGCTTGGTGATGATGCGGACCTTGTGGGCATCGATCTTCTCGGCGCGGTCGATCCAGTTGACGTTGGACTGGGTGGTGGAGCGGTTGGCGGGGTTCGCGACGAAATTCAACGTGAAGACCACGTCGTCGGCGGTAAACTCGGCACCGTTATGGAACTTCACGCCGCGGCGCAGGTCCAGCTCGAGCGTCTTCTCGTCGATCCAGCGCCAGGCGGTGGCGAGCTGGCCCCTGTATTCGTTGGTCTTGGGGTCGCGATAGATCAGCGTGTCCCAGACCTGATGGGCGATGATGACGCCGATGCGGACATTGTTGAAAAAGGGGTCGACGTTCTCCGGCACCTGATCATAGGCGAAGCGGATGGTGTTCTGCCGCTTCTGCGCCTCGGCGGGGGCGGCGAGACCTGCCGCCATGGCCAGACCGAGGACGGCTGCAAAAAGCCATCGCGTGGAGAAAAACGTCATCGCCAAACCCCTACCCCGTAAAACGAAGCCGGGATGCTGGTGGCGGGCCGCGAGCGAGTCAAGGCGAGGGAGCGGGAGGCTGCCGCCCGCCTCAGACCTCGCGCTCGGCGATGAAGCGGGCGGTGGCGTCGAGCGCTGCGGCGGCGGCGCCGAAGGGCTCAAGATGGGCCGCGGCGGCGGCCACGAGGCGCGTCAGTTCGTCGCGGGCCCAGTCGGCGCCGCGCAGCGAGACGAGGGTGCCCTTGCCCCGCGCCGCGTCCTTGCCGGTAGCCTTGCCAGCGAGGGCCGCGTCGCCCTCCAGGTCGATGAGATCGTCGGCGATCTGGAAGGCGAGGCCGATGGTCTCGCCATAGGCGACGAGGGCCTCGCGCCTTGCCGCATCGGCCCGGCCGAGCACGGCACCCGCGAGGCAGGCGAAGCGGATCAGCGCGCCGGTCTTCATCGCCTGAAGGCGGCGGATCTCGGCCTCGGCGAGGGCGAGCGGCGTGCCGCCATCGAAGCGGCCTTCCGCCGCGAGGTCGAGCATCTGGCCGCCGGCCATGCCGCCGAGCCCCGAGGCGCGGGCGAGCAGCACGGTGAGTTCGGCCCGCACCGCCGGGTCGGCATGGGACGCCCCGCCCATGACCTCGAAGGCCAGCGTCTGCAGCGCATCGCCGACGAGGATGGCTGTGGCCTCGTCATAGGCACGGTGGACGGTCGGACGACCGCGGCGCAGATCGTCGTCGTCCATGGCCGGCAGGTCGTCATGGACGAGCGAATAGCAGTGGACGAGCTCCAGCGCGGCTGCGGCGGCCACGGCCCGCTCCGGCGCGATGCCGAATAGCGCGGCGCTCTCGATGACGAGGAAAGGCCGCAGCCGCTTGCCGCCGGCGAGCACCGCGTGGCGCATGGCCGCGAGCAACCGCTGCGGCCGGTCGAACTCGCCTGGCAGGACGGAGTCGGCCAGCAAGCGTTCGAGCTCGGCCTCGACGAGGCGCGCGGCGGCGGCGAGGCGCTGGTCGAGGAGGGATGAGGACATGGGCGGGCCGGGGATTGATGCTGACCCGCCGAGCCGTGGCGGAGGGGCGGCCTCGCGTCAAGTCGGCAGCTTGCCGAGGGACACGACGGCGCTAGAGTACCGCCGCTTCACACGTCCCCCGTCATGCGCCGATTCTCCCTCCTCCCCATCGCCTCTCTCGCCGGCCTTATTGCGCTCGCGCTCGTCACGACGAAGCCCGCCGCGGCCCAGTCGTCCGGATATAGCTTCGACATGCTGACCGACCATCAGCGCGGCGAGGTGATGCGGCGCGTCGATTCCTATGCGCTGCTGGAGACCTTCCTGAAGGCCTGCGGGCGGCCGCCGCGCCTCGAGGCGCGGTTCCGGCGGACGGCGGCAGGCTGCGTCACGCCGCAGAGCATGAGCATCCTCGCGGCCGAGTTCCGCCGCTCACTCGCCCGGCGCGCCGGCTTCCGCTGGGACTGCCACAGTGCCGGCGGTCGGCGGATGATCGCCCGCTCCGAGGAGGCCATCGCCAGGAGCTTCGCCGACCTCTCCCAGGTGTGCCGGCGCGGCTGAGGCCTGTCAGCCCGCTGGCGCCGCCTCGAAAAGGCCCGCGGCGGAGGGATGGGCGCGCCAGGTGGCGAGCGCCGCGTGGCCGGCAGCCGACAGGCCGTAGAGACCGCGGTCAACCCGCTCGAACCAGCCATAGACGTTGCGGGCGAGGATGGCCGGAGCGTCGGGCGCGAGGGTCTTGAGGTCGCGCGGCCGCTGCGGCCCGCCGGACAGCGCCTGCGCCATGGCCAGCGTCCGCTGGCGATAGGCGGTCATGATGGGCTTGCGGGTTGAGCCGCCGGTCGCCGGATCGCCACGGCGGCGACGATGCTCGGCGACGAGGCGGGAGCGGCGCTTGGCGTCACGCCGCGGCGTCCAGGGCACGGGCTCCACCAGCACCTCGACGCCGCCCATGGGCAGAACGGTCAGAAGTCCGAAGCCGCAGAGCCGGCACAGCTTCAGCACCCGCCGGTCGCGCTCGCGTCCCTTGCCGCGGGTCGAAGCCTTCACCGCGAGCCAGACCTCATCCGCCGCGCTGGCGCGGTCCACCGCCTGCAGCACGAGATCGAGGGTGAAGCTCTGCTTGAGCTCGCCGATGACCACGGCGACCGGCTCGCCCTCGGACAGGGCGACGAGGTCGCAGCCCATCACCTCGCCCTTCACGGTGAAGCCGAGGCCTTCGAGATAGGTTTTGACGGGGAGGTAAAGTGAGGTTTCCAAGGGGCGGATCCGTGCGACGCCTTTTGGGGTAGAGCAGATTCGTGGCTCATTCTGCCACGGGCATGCCGTGCAGCGGCCCGCAATTCCTTGACTTTCCGCGCCTCCCGCTCTATCGCCACCGCACTCTCGTTCATCCGAGACCCAACCCGCCGACCGGGGCCAGACCCCGGAGGCTCCCGCCCGACAGCGCAGGATGCGCCCTCGGGCGCGAATTGCGTTGCGGTCCGCGGTGCCCGGGACCATTTTCGGGGTCCCCCGGAAATGCTGGTTGGAGCGATCATGTTCGAAGGCCTGTCGACACGACTGTCCGGCATCCTCGACCGCCTCAAGGGCCGCGGCGCGCTGAGCGAAGCCGATGTCCAGGAGGCGATGCGCGAGGTGCGCCGCGCCCTGCTTGAGGCGGATGTCGCGCTCGAGGTCGTGCGCTCCTTCACCGACAAGGTGCGTGACCGCGCCATCGGCGCCGAGGTCATCAAGTCGGTGACCCCCGGCCAGATGGTCGTGAAGATCGTCCACGACACGCTCGTCGATACGCTCGGCTCCGAGGGCGTCGCCATCGACCTCCAGGCCGTGCCGCCGGTGCCGATCCTGATGGTCGGCCTTCAGGGCTCGGGCAAGACCACCACCACCGCCAAGATCGCAAAGCGCCTCTTCGACCGCCAGAAGAAGAAGGTGCTGATGGCTTCGCTGGACACCCGTCGCCCCGCGGCGATGGAACAGCTCGCCGTCCTCGGCCAGCAGATCGGCGTCGACACGCTGCCCATCGTCGCCGGCCAGACGCCGGTGCAGATCGCGCGCCGCGCCATCGAGGCGGGCCGGCTCGGCGGCTACGACGTCGTCATGCTCGACACGGCCGGCCGCACCCATGTCGACGAGGCCCTCATGATCGAGGTGGCCGAGGTCGAGAAGGTCGCCCGCCCGCACGAGACGCTGCTGGTCGTCGACAGCCTCACCGGCCAGGACGCCGTCAACGTCGCCCGCTCCTTCACCGGCCGCGTCAATGTCACGGGCGTGGTGCTCACCCGCGTCGATGGCGACGGCCGCGGCGGCGCGGCGCTCTCCATGCGCGCCGTCACCGGCAAGCCGATCAAGCTGCTAGGCACGTCGGAAAAGATGGACGGCCTGGAGGACTTCCATCCCCAGCGCATCGCCGGCCGCATCCTCGGCATGGGCGACATCGTCTCGCTCGTCGAGAAGGCCGCGGAATCGATCGATGCCGAAAAGGGCATGGCGATCGCCAAGCGCATGCAGTCGGGCCAGTTCAACCTGGACGACCTCGGCGACCAGCTCGACCAGATGCTGAAGATTGGCGGCATGCAGGGCCTGATGGGCATGCTGCCCGGCGTCAAGAACATGCAGAAGCAGATCTCCGGCGCCATGGACGACAAGGTGATCAAGCGCCAGCGCGCCATCATCCACGCCATGACCCCATGGGAACGCCGCAACCCCAAGGAGATCGACGGCAAGCGTCGCCGCCGCATCGCCCGCGGCTCCGGCACCCAGCCGGAAGACGTCAACAAGCTCCTGAAGATGCACCGTGGCATGGCCGACATGATGAAGGCCATGGGCGGCGCCCAGGGAAAGCGCGGCCCCATGGCGGGCCTCGCCAACATGTTCGGGCTCGGCGGCGGCATGCCGCAGCCGACGCCGGAAATGCTCGCCGAGCTTCAAAAGAAGATGCCCGGCGGGCTGCCCGACAAGATGCCGTCGCTGCCGCCCGGAATGCCGGGCGGCCTGCCCCAGGGTTTCCCCGGCCTCGGCGGCGGCCCCAAGCTTCCCGGCCTTCCCGGCTTCCCCTTCGGCAAGAAGAAATAGCCGGCCCCTCACCCTTCCATCACGAACGACCCACCGGAGTATCCCATGTCGCTCAAGATCCGCCTCGCCCGCCGCGGCACCAAGAAGCGCCCGTTCTACCAGATCGTCGTTGCCGACGCCCGCGCCCCGCGCGACGGCCGCTTCATCGAGAAGATCGGCACCTACAACCCGATGCTCGGCAAGGACCAGAAGCGCTACGAGCTCGACGTCGAGGCCGCCAAGGCCTGGCTCGCCAAGGGCGCCCAGGCGACCGACCGCGTCGCCCGCTTCTTCGACGCCGAGGGCCTGCTGAAGCGCGCCCCGCGCAACAACCCGGAGAAGGCCAAGCCCGGCAAGCGCGCCGAGGAGCGTGCCGCCGCGAAGGCCCAGAAGGCCGGCGAGTCCGCCGAGGCCTGATGATCCCGCCGGCGGGGGTTCGCCTCCGCCGGCTCCCGCCCTTCGCCTGATGCGGAGGCCGCCCGCGTCCTTCGAGGCCCGCCGTATGCGACGGGCGCCGAAGGACGCATCCCGCCGTATCGAGGCCCCATGTCCACCGACCTCGTCCTCGTCGCCAAGTTCGGCGCCCCGCACGGGGTGCGCGGTGAGGTGCGCGTCAAGTCCTACACCCAGGACCCCGCCGCCATCGGCGACTACTCGCCCCTCCAATCCCGCGACGGGCGGCTCTTCACCGTCCAGTCGCTGCGGCCCGCCGGCGAGGTGTTGATCGCCCGCGTCGCCGAACTGAAGGATCGCGACGCGGCCGAGGCGGTGACCAACCTCCAGCTCTTCGTGCCGCGCGACCGCATTCCCCCCGCCGACGGTGAGGACGAGTTCCTCCATGCCGACCTCATCGGCCTGAAGGTCGAGACCGTCACCGGCGAGGCCGTCGGCACGGTGACGGCGATCTTCGACTTCGGCGCGGGGGACGTCATCGATGTCGCCCGCAAGGGCCAGAAGGCGGTGATGATCCCCTTCACCAAGGCCGTGGTGCCCGTGGTGGACATCGCGGCGGGCAAGCTCGTCATCGACCCGCCGCCGGGCCTGCTCGAGGACACGCCGCGCGACCCTGAAGACCGCGACTGAGGGCGGGCCATGTTCCGCGCCTCGGTCATCACCCTCTTCCCCGAGATGTTCCCCGGCCCCCTCGGCCTGTCGCTGGCCGGACGGGCGCTGGGCGAGGCCTGGGCCCTCGAGACCCACCTCCTCCGCGACTTCGCGAGCGGAAAGCACCGCACCGTGGACGACACGCCGGCGGGCGGCGGCCCCGGCATGGTGATGAAGGCCGATGTGGTGGCCCGCGCCATCGACCATGCCTCTCCCGAGGGTGACCCGCGCCCCCGGCTCTTCATGTCGCCGCGTGGCCGGCCCCTCACCCAGGACTATGTCCGCACCCTCGCCGCCGGCCCCGGCGCGGTGATCCTCTGCGGAAGGTTCGAGGGCGTCGACGAGCGCGTCATCGAGGCCCGCGGGCTCACCGAGGTCTCCATCGGCGACTATGTGCTCTCCGGCGGCGAGCTCGGCGCGCTGGTGCTGCTCGACGCCGTCGTGCGGCTCCTCCCCGGCGTCATGGGCCATGCCGAGAGCGGCTCGGAGGAGAGCTTCGAGACCGGCCTGCTCGAATATCCGCACTACACCCGCCCGCAGGTCTTCGAGGGCCGGCCGATCCCCGAGGTGCTGGTCTCCGGCGACCATGCGAAGGTCGCCAGGTGGCGGCGCGCCGAGGCCGAGCGGATCACGCGGGAGCGGCGGCCGGACCTCTGGGCAAAGCGCGGCCAATAGCGGATGGCAGAACCCAAGCGCGTCCTTCGAGGCTCGCTCCTCCGGAGCTCGCACCTCAGGATGAGGAATGTGGGTTCCTGGCATTAAACGGGTCTGGCTGCAGACGCACCTGCAACCCACCACCTCCCTCATCCTGAGGTGCGAGCGCAGCGAGCCTCGAAGGACGCAGTTGGGCCGTGCAACGCATCTCCGACGCCAAACCATCCCTTTGCCTCCCCCGCGGCAGAATCCGCGTGACAATCCCTCCCTTTTCGACTATCGAGCCGCCTTCCGGCGGGCCTGCCTTTTGAAGGCCCATCCTCGGAACCAAGACCAACAAGATGCCGGCCAAGCCCGGCCACAAGGATTGAACCGATGAACCTCATCCAGACCATCGAGGCCGAAGAGGCCGCCCGCGTCCTCGGCGACAAGCAGATCCCGGAATTCGCCCCCGGCGACACCGTCATCGTCAATGTGAAGGTCCGCGAAGGCGACCGCACCCGCGTCCAGGCCTATGAGGGCGTCTGCATCGCCCGCTCCGGCGGCGGCCTGATGGAGAGCTTCACCGTCCGCAAGATCTCCTATGGCGAGGGCGTCGAGCGCGTCTTCCCGGTGCACTCCCCGTCGATCGACTCCATCAAGCTGGTGCGCCGCGGCAAGGTCCGTCGCGCGAAGCTCTATTACCTGCGCGATCGCCGCGGCAAGTCGGCCCGCATCGCCGAGCGCCAGGACCGCTCCGAGAAGGCCTGAGCCTTTTCGCCATTGCCAGCATGACGGAACGGGGCCTTCGGGCCCCGTTTTGCGTCGGGGGCGCGGCGCCCCGCCACAGGCCGCCTGGAAACAATCGCTAGGAGAAAGCGGCGCGAGGGCGCATGATGCCGCCTTCGACGCGCGGGCCAGCCTCGGCCTCCGCCCGCCGTCCCCCTGCCGCCCCCTTGCCGCGTCTTTCGCGGACCGCAGGACCGCCCGACCGGTTTCTCGCCGCCCGACGCCCAGCGCCATCCGCGCCTGGCCCGACGCCCGACAGCCCGCCTCGCCTCCCCGCCCGCCGCCGGATCCCCCGGTGCGGAGCGCCCTCGTCCCGCGCCCCGGCGCGAAAGGTTTGTCATGGCCATCACCACCCACCGCCGCCCCGCCGCCGTCCAGCGCCAGCAATGGCGCGCCGCCGAGGCGCTGTTCCACCCCGTTGCCCAGGCCCCCGTGGCCGGCAAGGTGCGCGTCGTCCCGACCGGTGCCGGCGACCGCACCGGCGGCTGCCCGGCCTGCGGCAGCCCGCTGCCCATCGCCCCGGTGCGCTCGCGCCACCGCACCGCCCGCGCCATCGAGCACGACTGGCACTGCGCCGCCTGCGACCACCACTGGACCACCACCGACGCGGTGAGCGTCGTCGGCGGCCCGCGCTACCCCGTGGGGTCGCGGGTGAAGCTGCTCATCCCCTATGGCTCGCGCCGGCCGCCGGCCGCCCCCTTCGTGGTGGTGGCGCTGCGCCCCTCAGAGAACGGCGGGATGCAATATCGCATCCGCAGCCCCGACGAGAGCTTCGAGCGCATTGCCGGCGAGAGCGAGCTGGAACCCGTCCCCGGCCGCGGAGCCTGAGCCATGCGCGCGCCCCTCGCCTCTCTCGCCCTGCTCGCCGCCCTCGCCGCCCCGGCGCTGGCCGACGAGCTGCCGGCCCGCGCCGCCACCTCCGAGGAGGTGCGGATGATCGCCCTGGTGCTGAAGGCGGAGGGCTTCGCGCCCTGCTCGGCGCTGTCGCTCGCCGATGGCCGCTGGACCTGCCGCACCACCAATGCGGCCGGCGAGGCCATGCAGCTGTCGCTGAGCAATCTCGACTTCGCGGTGACGCGCCGGACGCGGGTCCAGTAGGGGCGAAGCGCAGGACGTGCTGTCACGGGGCCTTCGGGCCCCGTTTTGCGTTTGGGGGGCGCGGCAGCGTCTTCCAATGGCCCGCGAGCTCCAGCAGATAGGCAAAGTGCAGGGCCATGAGCTCCTGATTGTCGGGGAAGAGGCCGTTGGCATAGAGGCGGCTGGCGCAGCTGTCGCCGAGCCGGCAGGCGCGGGCGCGGCGGCAGGCCTTGCGGCGGCAGAGGAGATGCGCGCCCTCGGCGCTGTGGAGATGGCGGCGGATGGCGCGCTGCTCGTCGGGGGTCATGGGCTCCTCCGGACATGGCGTTTCGGGCCCGCGCCTCACCGGCCGGGTTTTTCTCCGTCGGTCCCCGCCCTCCCCGAGAGGAAGCGCGAGGGGTGAAGCGCCGTCAGGCGCGGAGGCAGCGTGCCTCCTGGCCCCGCGGGTCACCCCGCGGAACCGGACTTCGATGCCGAAGCCCGCCGGCTCGCGTGGAGTTCGTTGGGTGGCCTGGATCAAGCATCCGGGTGGTGGCCCG
>NZ_JAPZTZ010000002.1 GCF_027532945.1 Phreatobacter sp. | reverse complement strand
GGAGGGCTTTCCCCCTCTCCCGCCTCGCTGACGCTCGTCGACCTCTCCCCGCCGGGGAGAGGTGCGCTGTTCCCGTTGGCGCGGTGAACTTGCCCGCCCTGAAGTCGGCCAGCGTTAACGGACCATCCACCGCATCCGCAGCTTTTCCACTGCCGCCATGCACCCGGTGTTAAACATGCCGGGGGTCGCGAGGGATGGGAGAGTGTCGTGGTTCGCCACGTCCTGTTACGGCTGTTTGCCCTTGTCGTCTGTCTCGTTGGCATGGCCCTGCCGGCCGCCGCGCAGCGTGATATTCGCCAATCCGCCATTCCCGATTTCGATGCGGTCGCCGCCGCCAATCGCGGCGTCGGCGGCTTCTATCTCGCCGCCGGCCTTGCCTATGGCCTGCCGTCGAAGCGCGCCTTCAGCCTCGTCGACGGCTTCGCCTGCCCCGGCGTCGGCGTGCCCTATCTCGGCCCTGTCTCGCTCGGCGGCGCCTCGGGCTGCAGCACCACCGCGAACCTCGCCGGCCTCACCGGCCATGCCATGGCGGGTTGGAATTTTGGCGGCCCGAACGGACTCGTGACGGGCCTCGAACTGCGCGGCCGTCTGGGCCGGGAGGGCGGCAATGGCCGCCTCGGCGGCTCCACCCTCGTCTCCATCCCGGGCCTTGCCGCCTATACCAACACGGCGAGCGGCGCCTATCGCGGCAATCTCGACGCCGGCCTCGCCCTGTCCGGCCGCCTTGGCTACGCCTTTTCCGGCATCATGCCATTCGTCCGTGCCGGCCTCGGCATGGCGCGCCTCGCCGAGCAGGTCGATTTCGACGCCACCGGCGCGCGCTCCTGCGCGGTCGGCCCGCCAGTGACCTGCACCACTGGCGGCGTCGTCGCCTGGCGCCAGACGCGCTGGTTGCCCTCCGCCGTGCTCGGCGCCGGTATCGAGGTTCCCTATGGCCGCGTCTTTGTCCGCCTCGACGGCGAGATCGAGGCGGCCTTCTCGCCCTCCTCCAGCCTGATGCGGGAACTGGCCGGCCAGCTCGTCACCGTCACCGGCACCCCGACCGGCGGCCCGTCGACGGCCGGGGCCGCGACGCTGCGGGCGGAGAACTGGGTCGTCACCCGCCGCATCATGCTCACCGGCGGCTTCCGGTTCTGATCCGGCGCCATTATGTTCGCCGCTCGCCCCGGGATGAGCCGGCGGCCGCGACCCCCGGGTGAGAATGTCGACCACGCGCCTGACCACGCTGCCCTCCGGCCTGACCGTCGTCACCGACGCCATGCCCCACCTCAAGACCGCCTCGATCCAGGTCAGCTTCGGCGTCGGTGGTCGTGACGAGCGCCCCGACGAGCACGGCATCAGCCACCTCCTCGAGCACATGGCCTTCAAGGGCACGACCCGCCGCACGCCGCGCGGGCTCGCCGAGGAGATCGAGGCGGTGGGCGGCGACCTCAATGCCGCGACGGCGTCGGAGAGCACGTCCTACTTCGCCAAGGTGCTCGGCGAGGACCTGCCCGTCGCCATCGACATCCTCGCCGACATCCTCACCGATCCGCAGTTCCATCCGGAGGAGCTGGTCAAGGAGAAGAACGTCATCGTCCAGGAGATCGGCGCCGCCGAGGACGATCCGGACGACGTCGTCCTCGACCATTTCATTGCCGAGGCCTATCCCGCCCAGCCCCTCGGTCGCACCATCCTCGGCACCCCCGCCGCGGTGCGCTCGGCGACGCCCGACAAGCTGCGCGCCTATATGGGCCGCTCCTATTCCGCCCCGCGCGCGGTCGTCTCCGCCGCCGGCGCGGTCGACCACGACCGCATCGTCGAGGCCATCGGCCGCGCCTTCGAGGTCCTTCCGAAGGACGCCCCGCCGGCCAACGAGCCCGCCCGCTACCGCGGCGGCATCAGCACGGTGGCCCGTCCGCTGGAGCAGACCAACCTCGTCTTCGGCTTCGAGGGCCTGAGCTACCGCGAGCCCGACATCTACGCCGTCGGCGTCTTCAACAACCTGCTCGGCGGCGGGCTCTCCTCGCGCCTTTTCCAGGAGGTCCGCGAGGAGCGCGGCCTCTGCTACGAGATCCACTCGTTCCACTGGTCCTACAGCGACACCGGCATTTTCGGCATTTCCGCCGGTACCGATCCGGGCGACGCGGTCGATCTCGTGAACCTCACCATGGACGTGCTCAACGCCACGGTGGATGGCGCCACCGATGCCGAGGTCGGCCGCGCCAAGGCGCAGATGAAGGTCGGCCTCCTCGGCGCGCTGGAGAGTTCCGCCTCGCGTACCGACCAGATGGCGCGGCAGATCCTCGTCTTCGGCCGCACCTTCGCGCTGGAGGAGATCGTCGCCAAGATCGACGCCGTGACGGTGGAGGATGCCCGCGCGGCCGGCGCAAGGCTGGTGCGCTCCTCGCCCATGACCTTTGCGGCCATCGGACCCAAGCGTGGGCTGGACAAGGTGCGGAAGCTGGCGGAACAATTCCGCCCGACATGACTCGCCCCACCAAGGCTCCGCCGCAAAGGTCGGCCGCCGCAAAGCCGCTGTCGCTGTTGCGCGCGGTGGGTCTCGCCTACAGCGCGCCGGAGCCCATCCTCACGCCGAAGGTGACGCTGCGCCTTCCCGACATGGGGGATTTCGAGGCCTGGGCAAGCTTGCGCGACCAGAGCCGCCGCTTCCTTGCGCCCTGGGAGCCGGCCTGGCCGCCGGACGACCTGACCCGTCCTGCCTTCCGCCGCCGCATCGCCCGCTATCGCCAGGACTGGCGCGACGACCAGGGCTATGCCTTTTTCCTGCATCGGACCGGGGATGGCGCCCTCGTCGGCGGGCTCACCCTCACCAATGTCCGGCGCGGCGTCGCGCAGATGGTCTCGCTCGGCTACTGGATGGGCGAGGCCCATGCCGGCCAGGGCTACATGAGCGCTGGCGTTCGGGCGCTCATTCCCTATGCCTTCGCGACGCTCGGCTTCCGCCGCATCGAGGCGGCCTGCCTGCCGCACAACGCTGTGTCCGTGGGGCTTCTGGAGCGCGTCGGCTTCACCCGCGAGGGCCTCGCCCGGCAATATCTCTGCATCAACGGCACGTGGATGGACCACGTGCTCTACGCCTTCGTGCAGGGCGACCGGCTCGGCTGAGCCGGCGTCTCAGTCGACGATGAAAAGCCTTGCGCCCTTCGGAGCCGTCGAGCGATGGGCCTCTGCCCCGTCGGCCACCTGGTAGCTCATGCCGGGCTTCAGCACGAAGACGCGGCCGTCCTCCAGCGTCGTCTCGAGCTCTCCCGACAGGCAGAAGAGCACGTGGCCCTTCGAGCACCAGTGGTCGGAGACATAGCCCGGCGTGTACTCGACCATCCGCACGCGGATGGCGTTGTCCGCCGGGCCGAAATGCCGCGTCCGCCACAGCGCCTCGCCCACCTCGCCGGGATGGCGGGTCGGCTCGACCGCCTCCCAGTCGACCGTGCCGAAGGGGATGTCGGACATCTTCATGGGGACTGCCTTCAGAACAGGTGGATCAGGCCGGGCTTGAACAGGCCGATGGCTGAGAAGGCGATGCCGATGAGGCCGAGGCCGCAGGAGAGCCAGGCGAGCGCCATGGCGCCGGTCACCACCGCGGCGGAAGCGAGCACGATGGCGATCTGGAAGGCCGCGGAGGAGATCTCGAAGTCGTGGTAGCGCTTGTAGGCGACGTCGCGCTTCTTCTCCGCCGCCTGGGCGCGCGAGGAGAGCTGGCGGCGACCCTCGTTGGTCTCAGGCTCGTTGTCCCAGCGTGCGGCGCGGCCCTGCCAGGTCTCGATCTGTCGCGTCATCGCCGCCTTGGCCGCCTCGTCGGCGACGGCATTGCGGGTGATGGTCATGTCCTCGGCTGCCGTCGTCACCGCGGTCATGCGGATCGTCTTCGCCTGGAAGAAGGCCCACAGGTTCGAGGCCTCGACATTGGCGTTCAGCGCATCGGTCTGCGAGCTCTTGGCGGCCGTTTCGGCGAGGGCCAGGAACAGGGCGAGGACGGCGATCAGCAGGGCGATCGTCTTGTTGGAGGGGTCCATATGACCGTGGCCGGACATGGCGTGATTCCCTTGGGTGAGACGGAGGATGAATGCTTTGCCCGCCGCCGTGCCGCGGCGCAAGCGGTGCCTTGCCATGTCGCCGCTTGGCGGGACGGGCCGGGGCGTCCTAAACAGCCTTCATGACAGCCCGTCGACTGCCGCGCGGTCGAAGTGCGGCAAGAGGCCCTTTGCATGAGCGATCCCCAAGATCATCACCACGACCACGACCATCAGGTCGATGCACTGGACCGCCCGGACTCGCCCTGGGCGACCGCCCTTGCTCCCTCGCCGAACCACGATGAGCGTCGGGCGAGCATCGACATCCTGCTCCTGCACTATACCGGCATGACCGACGGCATGGCGGCGCTGAAGCGCCTTTGCGATCCGAATGCGCCGCGCGTCTCCGCCCATTATGTCGTCTTCGAGGATGGCGAGATCATCCAGTGCGTCGCCGAGAGCCGCCGCGCCTGGCATGCCGGGGCCGGCTCGTGGCAGGGCCGGGAGGACGTCAATTCCCGCTCCATCGGCATCGAGATCGTCAATCCCGGCCATGAATGGGGCTATCGTCCCTTCCCCGAGGCGCAGATCGCGGCGGTGGTGAACCTGTCGCGCGACATCCTCCTGCGCCGCGGACATATCCCGCCGCTCGGGGTGCTCGCTCATTCCGACACCGCACCCGGCCGCAAGCAGGACCCCGGAGAGCTCTTCCCCTGGCAACGGCTGGCGGAGGAGGGCGTCGGCCTCTGGGTGCCCGCCGCGCCAATTCAGGATGGCCCGACCTATCGCCGCGGCGAGGAGGGCCCGCCCATCCAGGCGCTGCAGGCCATGTTCGGCATGCTAGGCTATGGGTTGCAGGTCACCGGCGTCTTCGATGCGCCGACCGAGGCGGTGGTCACCGCTTTCCAGCGCCACTGGCGGCAGGCGCGCGTCGACGGCATCGCCGATGCCTCGACGCTGCGCACGCTGCGCGACCTCCTTGGCGCCCGCTGACCGGCTTGCCAAACGACGGGCGGGGCGGGAGGTTCGCATGATGCGCGCCGTGCTTGCCCTCCTCGCCGTCCTGTTCGCGTCGGTTCCGGCGTCCGCCCAGTCGAGCCTGCCCGAGGGCTTCATCCACCTCGCGGACGTCGCGCCGACCATCCGCCAGGACATCCGCTATGCCGGCTCCCGCAACTTCCTGGGCCGGCCCGTCGCCGGCTATCTCGCCGGCGAGTGCATCCTCACCCGCCGCGCCGCCGAGGCGCTCGCCCGGGCCCAGGCCGAGATCGCCCCGCGCGGCCTGACCCTTGTCGTCTGGGACTGCTATCGCCCTGCCACCGCCGTCGCCGACATGATGGCCTGGACGCGGGACGCGGCCGACCAGCGGATGAAGGCGGTGTTCTACCCGGCCGTGGACAAGGCCCGCCTCTCGCTCGACGGCTATCTCTCCTCGCGCTCCACCCATTCTCGCGGCTCGACCGTCGATCTCGGCATCGCCCGGGCGGGTGCCGCGCCGGGCTTCGCGAGCGGCGCCTGCACCGCGCCCATCGGCCAGCGCTTCGACGACGGCGCCCTTGATTTCGGCACCTCCTATGATTGCTTCGATGCCGCCGCCCATGTTCGCGCCCCCGGCATCGGCCGCGAGGCGGCGGCCAACCGCGCCATGCTGGCCTCCCTGATGCAGCGCAATGGCTTTCGCGCCTATGCGAAGGAATGGTGGCACTTCCAGCTGGTGCAGGAGCCGTTTCCCGGCCGCAGCTTTGATTTTCCCGTCATGCGGCGCGGACAGAGGTGACGTGATGGGCCGTCCATGACGGAACGGGTTGGTCAGCGACGCATTGTGTTGGAGCAGGCCAGGAGCCGATCCATGACCGATAGTCGTCCCACCACCCCCGACACCGCCCCGACCGGCCGTTCGCTCGGCGCCCATCTCGTGCCGCTGAGGCGCAATTCCGGGTGGCTTTTGGCCGCCGGCATCGTCCTGATCGGGCTCGGTCTCTTCGGCCTTGCCGCCGTCCACCTCTTCTCGCTGGTGAGCGCGCTCGCCTTCGGCGCCATGATGCTGGCGGGCGGCACTGTGCTCCTCGTCGATGCCTTCCAGCACAAGGGCTGGCAGAGCCGCCTCACCATGATCGGTATCGGCGTGGTCTATGTCGTCACCGGCATCCTCGTCTTCTACAATCCGCTCCAGGCGGTCCTCGCCCTCACCGTGGTCTGCGCCGCCATGCTGATGGTGGTCGGCCTGCTTCGCATCATCGCCGCCTTCCAGCTCCGGCCGATGGTCGCCTGGGGCTGGATCCTCGCCTCGGGGCTGCTGTCGCTCCTCCTCGGCCTCGTCATCGCCGTCCAGCTGCCGCAGGCGGCGACCTGGGTGCTCGGTACCTTCCTCGCGGTGGAACTGATCTTCCAGGGCTGGTCCTACATTTTCCTCGCCCGCGCCATCCGCTCGACCTTCGACGGCGTCCATCCCAAACCGGTCGCCTGATGCGGCCCGTCATGGTGACCAAACCCTTGACGGAAACCGTTTCTTAACGGCCGACGGCGTTAATCAGGCGTTGACGGCACGATGCCCGCGGAAAGGCCGGCGGGACGGCGTCGTCACCACGCCCGTGATGCCATGCCGGTCCGCAGCGAGCAGCCGATCCCCACGCCTCCGACGCGCCCCGGCCGCGCGTCGCCGTCGTGGCCGAGGCGCACCGCCCGGACCCGCCAGCGCCTCGCGGGGGCGGCGCGCGGGAGGGGCGGCATGACGTCAGCCATGGCAAGGGACGGTGGGGGCGACGCGCCCCGGCACGTGCCCGTGCTGCTGGCCGAGGTCCTTGGCAGCCTCACGCCGCGCGACGGCGACATCCTCATCGACGGAACCTTCGGCGCCGGTGGCTACACCGCCGCCATCCTCGCTGCCGCCGACACCCGCGTCATCGCCATCGACCGCGACCCCACCGCCATCGCCGCAGGCGCTGCGATGGTCGATGCGTCAGCCGGCCGGCTCACCCTCGTCCACGACCGCTTCGCCAATCTCGACGCGGTGGCCGCGGATTGCGGCCACGCCCTGGTCGACGGCGTCGTGCTCGACATCGGCGTCTCCTCGATGCAGCTCGATGAGGCCGACCGCGGCTTCTCGTTCCGCTTCGACGGACCGCTCGACATGCGCATGGCCCGCGAGGGCGACAGCGCCGCCGACCTGGTCGCCAGGCTCGACGAGACCGACCTCGCCAATCTCATCTACACCTATGGCGAGGAGCGCCTGTCGCGCCACATCGCCAAGGCGATCGTCCGCGAGCGTGCGGAAGCCCCGATCACCACGACCAAGCGCCTCGCCGACATCGTCGGGCGCGTCGTCCGCTCGAAGCCCGGCGACATCCATCCGGCGACGCGCACCTTCCAGGCGCTGCGCATCGCGGTGAACGACGAACTCGGCGAGCTCGAAACGGCCTTGGCCGCGGCCGAGCACGTGCTGAAACCCGGCGGGCGGCTGGTGGTGGTCACTTTCCACTCGCTCGAGGATCGCATCGTCAAGCAGTTTCTCGTCGACCGGTCCGGCAAGGCCCCGGCTGGCTCGCGCCACGCGCCCGCCATGAGCGCGCCGGAGCCGACCTTCACGCTGCTCCACCGCAAGGCTGTCGCTGCCTCCGACGCCGAGAGCGCCGCCAATCCGCGCGCCCGCTCCGCCAAGCTGCGCGCCGCGGTCAGGACCACCGCCCCCGCGAGGCGCCGGCCATGATGCGCGTCCTCAACATCCTCGTGGTTGCGGCGCTGGTGACGGCGGCGGCCTATGTCTATCGCATCAAGTATGAGGCGACGCGCCACGGCGAGCAGGTGGCGAAGCTCCGCCTCGAGATCACCCGGGAGCGCGAGGCCATTGCCGAGCTGAAGGCCCAGTGGGCGCAGCTCAACAGCCCCGACCGGCTCCAGGCGCTGGCCGAGAAGCATCTGCGCCTGCGGCCGCTCGCCATCAACCAGCTGCACGATCTCGCGGGGCTCCCCGAGAAGCCGGTGATCGACCCGGATCCGATCGGCTCCATGCTGCAGGCCATGGAGGCCGGCGGCGAGGGGGGCATCACCACCGGCACCATCCCCGGCGCGATGCCGCTGCCGCAGCGCCGCCCGGCAGGAGGCCGCTGATGACCGACACGACCGCCGACGCCGTGGAGCGGCCGTCCTTCCTGATGCGCACCCGGCATTTCTTCGCCTGGGTGCTGGCCGGTCCGCAGTCCGAGCGCCTGCGCAAGGCGCGCACCCGCGTGCGGCTCGCCATGCTCGGCTTCGGCGCGCTCTACGCGGTGATCGCCGTCAGCCTCGTCGTCTATGTCGTGCGCTATGACCGCTCGGCGCAGTCCGGCGTGCGCAGCGCCGAAGCCGTATCCTCGACTCGCCCGGATATCCTCGACCGCAACGGCGAGGTCCTGGCCACCGACGTGCGCGCCATCTCGCTCTATGCCGAGCCGAGGAAGCTGGCGGCGAGCTTCGACGTCGACGAGGCGACCGAGCTGCTCACCGCCGTCCTGCCCGATCTCGACGCCCGCGAGGTGCGCGAGCGCCTGCGCTCCGGCAAGGGTTTCGTCTGGCTGCGCCGCGAGATCACCCCGGCCCAGCGTGACCAGATCCATCGCCTCGGCATTCCCGGCGTCGGCTTCCTGCGCGAGGCCAAGCGCTCCTATCCGAACGGCCCGACGCTCTCCCACGTCCTGGGCATGGTCAATGTCGACAACCAGGGCCTCGGCGGCATCGAGCGCTACATCGACAACCAGGGCCTCGCCGAACTCCACCGCGCCGGCCTTGTCACCGACCGCAACCAGGCGGCCGTGCAGCTTTCCATCGACCTGCGCGTCCAGCACGTGCTGCGCGACGAGCTGATCCAGGCGCACCAGAAGTTCCGCGCCAAGGCAGCGGCCGGCGTCATCGTCGACGTCAACACTGGAGAGGTCGTGGCGCTCGCCTCGATCCCCGACTACGACCCGAACCAGCCCTCGACCGCCGCCGGCTTCGACCGCGCCAACCGCATCACCACCGGCGTCTACGAGATGGGCTCGGTGATGAAGTCGCTGACCACCGCCATGGCGCTGGATTCGGGCCGTTTCAACATCAACTCCACCTTCGACGCCCGCTTCCCCATGGCGGTCGGCCGGCACCAGGTGAAGGACTTCCACGCCCAGCGCCGCGTGCTCACCCTGCCCGAGGTCTTTACCTTCTCCTCCAATATCGGCACCAGCCGCATGGCGCTGTCGCTTGGCGGCGAGCATCAGCGCGCCTTCCTGCGCCGGCTCGGTCAGTTCGACCGCGTCGTCACCGAGATCGGTCCGTCCACCGCGCCGCTCGTGCCGCGCCGCTGGGCCGACATCACCGCCGCAACGGTCTCCTTCGGCCACGGCATGTCGGTCGCCCCGCTCCAGGCGGTCATGGGCACGGCGGCCCTGGTCAATGGCGGCCGTCTCATCACCCCCACTTTCCTGCGCCGCTCGCCCGAGCAGGTCCAGGCCGCCTCGCGCCAGGTCATCCGGCCCGAGACCTCCAACGCCATGCGCTTCCTGATGCGCCTCAACTCCGAGCGCGGCTCCGGCCGGCGCGCCGATGTCGAGGGCTTCTATGTCGGCGGCAAGACGGGCACCTCCGAGAAGGTCATCGGCGGACGCTATTCCAAGGACAAGCAGCTCAATTCCTTCATGGCGATCTTCCCGGCCGACCAGCCGCGCTACCTGCTCCTCGTCATGCTGGACGAGCCGCGCGGCATCCCCGAGACCCACGGCCTCGCGACCGCCGGCTTCAACGCCGCGCCGACGGCTGGCCGCGTCATCGCCCGTTCCGCGCCGCTCCTCGGCCTTCAGCCGCGCTTCGACCTCGCCCCGGCCATGCAGACGATCCAGGTCGGCTACCGCATGCCGGGACGGTGACCCTCGGTCGCATCGCCCCGACCGGGACACCGCCTAAAGTCCGCCATCTTGTCCCGTGCTGATGCGCGCGATCCGAGAGCCCGCATGACCACCTCTTCCCTGAAATCCCTGCTCGCCGACGAGGCGCCCGGCGACGGCGCTGCGACCCCCGTCACCGGCGTCACCGCCGACAGCCGGGCCGTGGCGAAGGGCAGCCTGTTCTTCGCCCTCAAGGGCGAGAAGACCGACGGCATGGCCTATGCGGAGGCCGCCGCCCGCGCCGGCGCCGCCGCCATCGTCACCGATTCTCCCGCCGCTCCCGCGGCTATAGGCGATGTGCCGGTCGTCCACGTCGCCAATGCGCGCCGCACCCTCGCCATGGCCGCGAGCCGCTTCCATCCGCGCCAGCCCGCCACCATCGCCGCCGTCACCGGCACCTCCGGCAAGACCTCCGTGGCGGCCTTCCTGCGCCAGATCTTCGCCTTTGACGGCCATCCGAGCGCCTCCATCGGCACGGTCGGCGTCGTGCGCCCCTCCGGCAAGGTCTATGGCGGCCTGACGACGCCCGATCCGGTGACCTTGCACCAGACGCTCGACACGCTGGCGGGCGAGGGCGTCACCCACGTCGCCTTCGAGGCCTCGTCCCACGGCCTCGACCAGCACCGGCTCGACGGCGTGCGCATCCAGGCCGCCGGCTTCACCAACCTGTCCCGCGACCATCTCGACTACCACAAGACCTTCGAGGCCTATCGCACGGCGAAGCTGCGGCTTTTCACCGACCTGCTGCCGGCGGACGGCACGGCGGTGGTGGTCGCCGGTCCCGAGGGCGACCATTTCGCCGCCGCGGCGCGCGCGCGCGGCCAGCACCTCGTCATGGTCGGCCGCGATCCCGCCTTTGGCGAGACCGGCATCGCCATCCTCTCCGAGACGATCGAAGGCGCCGCCCAGCGCGTCCGGCTGCGCGCCTTCGGCCGTGACCGTGAGGTGCTGATCCCGCTGCTGGGCCGCTTCCAGGTGGAGAACGCCCTCGTCGCCGCCGGCCTTGCGGTCGGCTGCGGCACCGATCCGGACACAGCGCTCGCCGCGCTGGAGACGCTGGAGGGCGCCAAGGGCCGGCTCGAATTCGTCGGAGCCAAGGACGGCGCCCCGGTCGTCGTCGACTATGCCCACAAGCCGGGCGCCCTCGAGACCGTGCTCGAGGCGGCCCGCCCCTTCGCGGCGCGCAAGCTCGTCGTGGTCGTTGGCTGCGGCGGCGACCGCGATCCCGGCAAGCGGCCGATGATGGGCCGTATCGCCGTCGACAAGGCCGACCGCGTCATCGTCACCGACGACAATCCCCGCTCCGAGGACCCGGCTGCGATCCGCTCCCAGGTCCTCGCCGATGCTCCCGGCGCCGAGGAGATCGGCGACCGCGCCGAGGCGATCCGCGCCGCCGTGCGCGATCTTCGGCCGGGCGATCTCCTTGTCATTGCCGGCAAGGGCCACGAGACCGGCCAGATCGTCGGCTCCGTGACGTTGCCATTCTCCGACCACGAGGTCGCCCTCGCCGCGATCCGTGACTTCTCGTCCGACCGCTCCGCGAAAGGCCCGGCCGCATGACCCAGCAGCCCCTGTGGACCACCGAAGCTCTCGCCCGCGCCATGGGCGGCCGCATCCTCGGCAAGCCCGCCGCCACGATCTCCGACATCTCCATCGACACGCGCACGCTGAATGCGGGCGAGGCCTATGTCGCCATCAAGGGCCTTGCCCATGACGGCCACGCCTTTGCCGGCGCCGCGCTGGAGAAGGGCGCATCCGTTGCAGTTATCTCGGAGGACTGGGCGCAGGCGGCCCCGCCCGGCGCCTATATCGCCGTCGCCGATCCCTTAAAGGCGCTGGAGAGGGCGGGCATCGTCGCCCGCGCCCGCACCGCCGCGAAGATCGTCGGCATCACCGGCTCGGTCGGCAAGACCTCGACCAAGGAGACGCTGGCCCGCGTGCTGGCGCGCGAGGGCCGCACCCATGCCCCGCCGAAGAGCTTCAACAACCATATCGGCGTGCCGCTCACCCTTGCCCGCATGCCTGCCGGCGCGGAGTTCGGCGTCTTCGAGATCGGCATGAACCATGCCGGCGAGATCACGCCGCTCACCCGCATGGTCCGACCCGACGTTGCCGTCATCACCGCCATCGAGGCGGTCCATATCGAGAATCTCGGCTCGATAGAGGCCATCGCCGACGCCAAGGCCGAGATCTTCGTCGGCGTCGAGCATGGCGGTGTCGCCGTCCTGCCGCGCGACAACCGCTTCTACGAGCGACTCGCCAAGGCCGCCCGCGCCGCCGGTATCGAGACGATCGTCTCCTTCGGCGAACATGAGGAGGCCGATGTCCGCCTCATGCGCATCGTGCTGGCGGCCGAATGCTCCACCGTCTTCGCCCGCGTCATGGGCACGGACGTCACCTACAAGTTTGGCGCCCCTGGCAAGCATCTCGCCATGAACTCGCTGGCCGTGCTCGCAGCGGCGAAGCTCGTCGGCTGTGATCTCGCGCTGACCGCGCTCACCCTCGGCGAGACCCGTGCGGTCGCCGGCCGCGGCGAGAAGAGCCTGCGCCGCCTGCCCTCGGGCGCCTTCACCCTGCTCGACGAGAGCTACAACGCCAATCCGGTCTCGGTGCGCGCCGCCATCTCCGTGCTTGCCGGCGCGCCGAAGGGGCCGCAGGGCCGCCGCATCGTCGTGCTCGGCGACATGCTGGAGCTTGGCAATGAGGCCGAGCGGCTCCACGCCGAACTCGCCGAGCCCATCGACAAGGGCAGCATCGACCTCGTCTTCTGCTCCGGCCCGATGATGCGCCATCTCTGGGACCGCCTGCCGCCCCACCGCCGCGCCGGCTATGCGCCGACCGCCGCCGAACTCGAGCCGCTGGTGGTCCGCGGCCTCAAGCCCGGCGACGTGGTGATGGTGAAGGGATCGCGCGGCAGCCGCATGGCCCCCCTGGTGGAGACGCTGAAAGCCACCTACGAGGCGGTTCCGGCCGAGGACCAGCAGGGCGCCGCCTGAGCCGCATGGGCATGGGCGAACCGGCGGGGTTTGCCTCGCCGGTCCCGCAGGGCATATCGGAGCCGGGGGAAGCCGGGCCGCCGCGCTGATTCGCGAGGGCGGGGACGGATCACGACAGAAAGACGACACACGCAATGTTCGCCTTCCTTGCCGAATTTGCCGGCGTGTTCTCGCCGCTGAACCTGTTCCGCTACATCACCTTCCGCACCGGCGGGGCCATCGTCACGGCGCTCATCTTCGTCTTCCTGTTCGGACCGGGGCTGATCCAGCTCCTGCGCCTCAAGCAGGGCAAGGGCCAGCCGATCCGCGCCGACGGCCCCGAGAGCCACCTCGCCAAGAAGGGCACGCCCACCATGGGCGGCCTGATGATCCTCTCCGGCCTCGTCATCTCGACCCTGCTCTGGGCGAACCTGAAGAGCCCCTATGTCTGGATCCTGCTCTTCGTCCTGCTCGGCTTCGGCGCCATCGGCTTCTATGACGACTATCTGAAGGTCACGAAGCAGACCCATGCCGGCTTCTCCAGCAAGGCACGGCTCGCCCTCGAATTCCTCATCGCCGGCCTTGCGGTCACCGCCGTCATGTCGGTGACGCGCGAGCCGCTCAACACCTCGGTCTTCTTCCCCTTCATCAAGGATCTGTCGGTCAATATCGGCTACCTGATGATCCTCTTCGGGGCCTTCGTCATTGTCGGCTCAGGCAATGCGGTGAACCTCACCGACGGCCTCGACGGCCTCGCCATCGTGCCGGTGATGATCGCCGCCGGCACATTCGGAATCATCGCCTATCTCTCGGGCAATGCCTTCTTCGCCAACTACCTTCAGATCACCCACGTGCCTGGCACCGGTGAGATCATCGTCGTCATCGGAGCATTGATCGGCGCGGGTCTCGGTTTCCTCTGGTTCAACGCCCCGCCCGCGCAGATCTTCATGGGCGACACCGGCTCGCTGGCGCTGGGCGGCCTCATCGGCACCATCGCGGTCGCGGTGAAGCACGAGATCGTGCTGCTGGTGGTCGGCGGCCTCTTCGTGCTGGAGGCCGTCTCGGTCATCGTGCAGGTCGTGTCGTTCAAGCTGACGGGGAAGCGCGTCTTCCGCATGGCGCCGATCCACCACCATTTCGAGAAGAAGGGCTGGTCCGAGCCGCAGGTGGTGGTGCGCTTCTGGATCATCGCCTTCGTGCTGGCGCTCGCCGGCCTGTCGACGCTGAAGCTGCGCTGACATGATCCCGGTCACGACCTTCCGCGGCACCTCGGTCGCGGTCTTCGGCCTCGGCGGATCGGGCCTTGCCACCTGCGCGGCCCTGCGCGAGGGCGGCGCCCGCGTCATCGCCTGGGACGACAATCCCGGCTCGGTCGCGAAGGCCGCTGCCGCCGGCCACGAGACCGCCGACCTGCGCACCATCGACTGGTCCGGCGTCGCGGCCCTCGTCCTTGCCCCCGGCGTGCCGCTGACCCATCCCGCACCGCACTGGAGCGTCGGCCTTGCCCGCGCCAATGGTGTCGAGGTGCTGGGCGACATCGAGCTGTTCTGCCGCGAGCGGCGGGCCACCGCGCCGGCCTCGCCCTTCGTCGCCATCACCGGCACCAACGGCAAGTCGACCACCACCGCGCTCGTCACCCACATCCTCGCGGCGACCGGCCGCGATCCGCAGATGGGCGGCAATATCGGCACCGCCGTGCTGTCCCTCAGCCCGCCGGCGACCGGCCGCAGCCACGTGGTCGAGTGCTCGTCCTTCCAGATCGATCTTGCGCCTTCGATCGATCCGTCCGTCGGCATCTGCCTAAATGTGACGCCCGACCATCTCGACCGCCACGGCACGCTCGACCTCTATGCCGGCGTGAAGGAGCGCCTTGTCGCCGGCGTGCCGGTTGGCGGCACCGTCATCTGCGGTATCGACGACCGCCACACCCAGGCCATGGCCGACCGCGCCGAGCGGGCAGGGCGCCGCGTGCTGCGCATCTCCATCCGCAATCCCGTCGCCGACGGCCTCTGCCTCGATGGCCCCGACATCGTGAGGGTCGCGGCCGGGGCGGTGACGAAACGCTTCTCGCTCGCCGGCTGTGGGGCGCTGCGCGGCACCCACAATGCCCAGAACGCCATGGCGGCCTACGGCGCCTGCGAGGCGCTCGGCCTCTCGCACGAGGCCATCGTCGCGGCCATGCTGACCTTCCCGGGCCTTGCCCACCGGATGGAGCAGGTCGGCCGGATCGGCAAGGTGCTCTTCGTCAACGATTCCAAGGCGACCAATGCCGATTCCGCCGAGAAGGCGCTGGCCGCCTTCTCCGACATCTACTGGATCGCCGGCGGCACCCCGAAGGAGGGCGGCATCGCCCCGCTCGCGGCCTATTTTCCGCGCATCGCGAAGAGCTATCTCATCGGCAAGTCGGCCGAGGATTTCGCTGGGACGCTGGGCGCCCATCCCCACGTCGTCGCCGGCACGCTCGACAGGGCTGTGGCCTTGGCTGCCGCCGATGCGGCCGCGGGCGCCGCCGCGCACCCGGTGGTGCTGCTTTCGCCGGCCTGCGCCAGCTATGACCAGTTCCCCAACTTCGAGGTCCGCGGCAAGGCCTTCCGGGACCTGGTGCTGGCCATGCCCGGGGTCGAGAAGGCCTGACGCCTCTCGCTGGCGCCCCCACCCCGCGCGGTTAACGAAGCGTTGAGCCACGCGCTTTAGATTTCCTGAAAGCCTGCTCCAGCGGGCGGATTTTGCATGGCGGGGATGGCGCATGATCTCCAGGGCTGAACGCACCACCTTCGGCGAATGGTGGTGGACGGTCGACCGGCTGCTGCTCTCGGCCCTGTTCGGCCTGATGCTGGCCGGCATCGTGCTGTCGCTCGCCGCATCGCCAGCGGTCGCCCACCGCATCGGCCTCGACACGTTCCACTTCGTCAATCGCCAGGTCTTCTTCCTGATCCCCGCCACGGCGGTGCTGATCGGAACATCGTTCCTGTCGCCCTACTGGATCCGCCGCCTCGCCTTCGTCGCCTTCATCGGTGCGCTGGTCCTCGTGGTCGCGACCCTCTTCATCGGCGCCGAGATCAAGGGCGCGCGCCGCTGGCTGAGCTTCGCCGGAATCGGCCTCCAGCCCTCCGAGTTCCTGAAACCCGCCTTCGTGGTGCTGGCCGCCTGGCTCTTCGCCGAGAGCGCCAAGCGCCCGGAAATGCCGGCAAACCTCCTCGCCATGCTGCTCCTCGGCGCCACCGTCACGCCGCTGGTCCTCCAGCCCGACGTTGGCCAGACCTCGCTCATCACCGCCGTCTGGGCGGCGCTGTTCTTCATGGCCGGCATGCGCTGGCTCTGGGTCTTCGGCCTCGCCGGGGTCGGCGCTGCCGGCATTGTCGGTGCCTATTTCACCTTCCCCCATGTGCGCCGCCGCATCGACAAGTTCATGGAACCCGGCACTGCCGACACGTTCCAGGTCGATGTCGCCATCGACGCCTTCCAGCAGGGCGGCTGGTTCGGCAAGGGACCGGGCGAGGGCACGGTCAAGCGCATCATCCCCGACAGCCACACGGACTTTATCTTCGCCGTGGCGGCCGAGGAATTCGGCGCCATCCTCTGCCTCGTCATCATCGCCCTCTTCGCCTTCGTCGTGCTGCGCTCGCTCTCCCACGCCTATCGTGACGAGGACCCGTTCTGCCGCTTCGCCGTGGCGGGCCTTGCCATGCTGTTCGGCCTGCAGAGCTGCATCAACCTGATGGTGAACCTCCACCTCATCCCGCCAAAGGGCATGACGCTGCCTTTCGTCTCCTATGGCGGTTCCTCCCTCATCGCGCTGGCCTTCGGCATGGGCATGCTCATCGCCCTGACGCGGCGGCGGCCGAGGGCCGAGACCCTGGCCGAGGTCGGTCACTACCGGGCGGGCCGGGCCTGACATGACCCAGCCCCTCGTCCTCGTCTGCGCCGGCGGCACCGGCGGTCATCTCTTCCCCGCCGAGGCGCTGTCGGTAGCGCTCGCGGCGCGCGGCTGCACCGTCGACCTCGTCACCGACGAGCGCGCCGAGAAATATGGCCGGGCCTTCCCGGCCCGCTCGACGCATATCGTCTCCTCCGCCACGATCGGCTCCAAGAACCCGCTGGATCTTGCCCGCGCAGCCTGGCGTCTCGGCGCCGGTTATCTCTCGTCGCGTGGCCTGATGCGGCGCCTGCGGCCGGTGGCCGTCGTCGGCTTCGGCGGCTATCCCACCCTGCCGCCGATGTTCGCGGCCACCCAGGTCGGCGTGCCCACGATCATCCATGACCAGAACGCCGTGATGGGCCGCGCCAACCGGCAGCTCTCATCGCGCGTCACCGCCATCGCCACCTCCTTTCCCGGCGTGCTCGACGGCAATCCGGCGCTCGCCGCCAAGGCGATCTTCACCGGCAATCCCGTCCGCCCGATGGTCATCGAGGCCGCCGCCATCCCCTATGATCCGCCGCAACCCGAAGGGCCGTTCCGCCTGTGCGTCTTCGGCGGCAGCCAGGGTGCCCGCGTCATGAGCGAGATCGTGCCCCCCGCCCTTGCGCAGATCGATCCTTCGCTGCGCGCCCGCCTCGTCCTCGTCCAGCAGGCCCGCGCTGAAGACCGCGCGGGAGTCGAGGCCGCCTATGCCGGGCTCGGCGTCGCGGCCGAGGTTGCGCCCTTCTTCGTCGACCTGCCGGCGCGGATCGCCGCCGCCCATCTCGTCATCGGCAGGTCCGGCGCCTCCACCGTGGCTGAACTCTCGGTCATCGGCCGGCCCTCCATTCTCGTGCCGCTGCCGCACGCCCTCGACCAGGACCAGCTGATGAACGCCGCGACGCTGGCCTCGGCAGGGGCGGCGACGGTGGTCAAGCAATCGGACTTCACGCCCGACTGGCTCGCCGGTGAGCTGACGCGCCTCCTCACCGATCCCACCCCGCTCGCCGCGGCTGCCACCGCCGCCCGCGCCCAGGGCCACGCGGATGCCGCCGACCGCCTCGCCGATCTCGTGGTGAAGACCGCGGGGCTGGCGGCCTGAGGGCCGCTTCTGCCACGCCTCCTTCTTCCAGCCGCATTTCCGCACTCAAACGCCGTCCGAATCCGCTAGAAGACGCCCATGAAACTGCCTCGCGACATCGGTCCCATCCATTTCATCGGCATCGGCGGCATCGGCATGTCCGGCATCGCCGAGGTGCTGCTCAACCTCGGCTATAAGGTCCAGGGCTCGGACGCCGCCGAGGGCTACACGATCAAGCGCCTCAAGGATCGCGGCGCCACCATCTCCATCGGCCATGCCGCCGAGAATCTCGGCGCCGCCGAGGTCGTGGTGGTCTCGACCGCCATCCGGAAGGACAATCCCGAGCTCGTCGCCGCGCGCGAGCGGCGCATCCCCGTCGTCCGCCGCGCCGAGATGCTGGCCGAGCTGATGCGGCTGAAATCCTGCGTCGCCATCGCCGGCACGCACGGCAAGACCACCACCACCTCGATGGTCTCGACCCTGCTCGATGCCGGCGGCTTCGACCCGACCATCGTCAATGGCGGCATCATCAACGCGCTCGGCACCAATGCCCGCCTTGGTGCCGGCAACTGGATGGTGGTGGAGGCCGACGAGAGCGACGGCTCCTTCCTGAAGCTGCCCGCCGATGTCGCCATCGTCACCAATATCGATCCCGAGCACCTCGACCATTACGGCAATTTCGACGCCGTCAAGGCCGCCTTCCGCTCCTTCATCGAAAACCTGCCCTTCTACGGATTCGGCGTCATGTGCATCGACCATCCGGTGGTGCAGGACATGGTCGGCTCCATCGCCGACCGCCGCGTCATCACCTATGGCGAGAACCCGCAGGCCGACGTGCGTCTGCTGGACGTCGACCTCTCCGGTGGCCGCTGCCGCTTCAAGGTGCAGTTCCGCGACCGCACCGGCGTCGTGGTCGAGGAGATCGACGACCTCGTCCTGCCCATGCCGGGCCGCCACAACGCGCTGAACGCCACCGCCGCCATCGCGGTCGCCCGCGAGCTCGGCATGGCCGGGCCGCAGATCCGCAAGGCGCTGGCCGGCTTCGGCGGCGTCAAGCGGCGCTTCACCCGCACCGGCGAGTGGAATGGCGCGACCATCTACGACGACTATGGCCACCATCCCGTGGAGATCGCGGCGGTGCTGAAGGCCGCCCGCGCCTCCACCGACAAGCAGGTCATCGCCATCGTCCAGCCGCACCGCTACACGCGGCTCTCCTCGCTCTTCAACGAGTTCTGCACCTGCTTCAACGATGCCGACCACGTCATCGTCGCCGATGTCTACGCGGCAGGCGAACAGCCCATCCCCGGCGCCTCGCGCGACGATCTCGTCTCGGGCCTGAAGATGCGCGGCCACAAGTCGGTCATGCCGATGGAGAGCCCGCAGCGGCTCGCCAGCCTCGTGGCCGGCCTCGCCAAGCCCGGCGACTACGTCATCTGCCTCGGCGCCGGGACGATCACCCAGTGGGCCTATGCCCTGCCGGGCGAGCTCGAAGCCCTGGCGCGAGGGTGAGCGTGTTCGACGACATCACGCCGCTGATCCGCGACCTCGCGCCGGATTTCCGCGGCCGCCTTGCCGCCAACGAGCCGCTGGCACCGCTCACCTGGTTCCGCGTCGGCGGGCCGGCGCAGGTGCTCTGCACGCCTGAAGACGAGGCGGACCTCGCCTATCTCCTGTCGCGCCTGCCGGCCGACCTTCCGGTCATGCCCATCGGCGTCGGCTCCAACCTCATCGTCCGCGACGGCGGTGTGCCGGGCATCGTCATCCGGCTGAGGCCCCGCGGCTTCGGCGAGGTGAGCGTGGAGGGCACGCGCATCCATGCCGGAGCCGTGGCCCCCGACAAGCGCGTGGCGGAGGCCGCGGCGGCGGCAGGCCTCGGCGGGCTGGAATTCTTCTTTGGCATCCCCGGCACGATCGGCGGCGCGCTGACCATGAATGCCGGCGCCAATGGCGGCGAGACCAAGGACGTGCTGGTCGAGGCCCGCGCCGTGGCGCGTGACGGCGAGCAACTGACCTTCTCCAACGCCGCGATGAACTTCACCTATCGCGCTTCCGCCGTCGGCCGCCCGGTGATCTTCACCGGCGCGATCTTCGAGGGCGTGCCGACCGATCTGGCCGTCATCCGCGAGCGCATGGACGCCGTCCAGCATCACCGCGAGACGGTCCAGCCCATCCGCGAGAAAACCGGCGGATCGACCTTCAAGAACCCGCCCGGCCATTCCGCCTGGAAGCTGGTGGACGCCGCCGGCTGCCGCGGCCTGACGCTCGGCGGCGCGCAGGTGTCGCAGATGCATTGCAACTTCCTCATCAACACCGGCACCGCCACCGCCGCCGACATCGAGGCGCTGGGCGAGGAGGTCCGCCGGCGGGTGAAGGAGACCAGCGGCGTCGAACTGCACTGGGAGATCAAGCGGGTGGGCCTTCCGTTGCAAAGAGCGATGGAAACGTGACGCGAAAAGTGGCATATCGAAAGGAAGCGCTGCGCGTGCTCCGTCGAATGCCAGCCAATGAGGCGAGACGGGTCATGCAGAAGATCGACCAGCTGGCCGCCTTTCCGGAGCAACTCGCTCCCCAGGTGAAGCGGCTTCAAGGCCGTCCTGGCTTCAGGCTGCGCGTCGGCGATTGGCGGGTCATCTTCGACGAGGCGGGTGATGTCCTCGACATTCTCGCCATTGGCCCGCGTGGCAGCGTCTATGAGCCCTGAGGAGACCATATGACCCTCGCCAAGCGCATCATCACCCCGGGAGGCGAGGACCTCGTTCTGCTGCCGCGCGCGGAATATGAGCGGCTGGTCGAGGCCGCCGAGGACCTTGCCGACGTTGCCGCCTATGACGAGGCGAAGCGAAAGCTTGCCGCCGGTGAGGACGAGATGGTTCCCGCGGCCATTGCCCTGCGCCTTCTCGGCGACGAGCACCCGGTCAGGGTCTGGCGCGATCATCGCGGCCTCTCGGTGAAGGATCTCGCCGAGGCCGCTCTCATCAGTCCCTCCTATCTCAGCCAGATCGAGACAGGCCGCCGCGAAGGCACGCTGGAGACGATGGCCCGCATCGCCCGGGTGCTGCGCATCGATCTCGACGACCTCGTGCGGCATGGGGACGACGACAACATCGGCGCCGACGGCGCCGCTCCTGGCAATCCATCGTGAAGGTTCGACCATGACCAAACCCCACGTCGCCGTCCTTTATGGCGGCTGGTCCGCCGAGCGCGAGGTGTCGCTGGCCTCCGGCAAGGCCTGCGCCGAGGCCCTCGAGGGCCGCGGCTGGCCGGTGACGCGCATCGATGTCGGGCGCGACATCGCCCAGCGTCTCGTCGCGGTGAAGCCGGACGTGGTGCTGAACGTCACCCATGGCCGCCCCGGCGAGGACGGCACGCTTGCCGGCATCCTCGAGGTCCTGCGCATCCCCTACAGCCATTCCGGCGTCATGGCCTCGGCGCTTTGCATGGACAAGGCCATGGCCAAGACCGTCATGGACGCCGCCGGCATCCCCGTGCCGAAGGGCCTCGTCGTGTCGCGGCGCGAGGCGGCGCGCGAGCATCTGCTGCCCCGTCCCTATGTCATCAAGCCCAACACCGACGGCTCGTCGCTCGGCGTGTTCATCGTCACCAAGGACCACGAGCACCCGCCGCAGGAATTGCATTCGACCGAGTGGTCTTTGGGTGACACCGTGCTGGTCGAGCCCTTTATCGCCGGCAAGGAGCTCACCTGCGCCGTTATGGGCGACCGGGCCCTCGGCGTGATCGAGATCACCTATGCCGGAACCTTCTACGACTACGAGGCGAAGTACACGCCGGGCGGGTCTGCCCACGTGATTCCCGCGCCGCTTAAACCAAATATTTACTCTGAGGTCCAAAGACTGTCCCTCGCAGCGCATCAGGCGCTCGGCTGTAAAGGGGTCAGCCGTGCGGACTTCCGATACGACGATACGCCCGGGGGAACCGGGCAGCTCGTCTGCCTCGAAGTCAACACGCAGCCCGGGATGACCGGGACTTCGCTCGTCCCCGACATGGCCGCTCACGAAGGTATCTCGTTCGCCGAGCTGGTCGAATGGATGGTGTTGGACGCGTCAGTGGATCGTTGACCGCCAGGCTCGCTGGAGCCGGCGCGGACGCGCTCGCCCATGCCAGCGAGAGGTTGCGCCACCGCGCTGCCCCGCGGCGTGACGAGGCGTACGAGTCCTATGCCCGCCCGAGCGCGCTCGCCATGCGGCTGCGGCGCCTCGGCATGCGGATCATGTCGATCCGCCCGCCGCGCCGCGCCGGCCTCCTCGCCACCCTCGCCCTCTTCGTCGCCACCGGCGTCTATGGCGTGCAGCGTGGCGGCCATGGCCCCACCCTGAACGCCGGCCTCCTCGCCCTCGGCGACCAGGCGGCCAATGCCGCCGGCCTCAAGGTCACCGGCGTCCGCCTCACCGGCAACCGCCAGATGAGCCACGAGCACATCCTCGACGTCGCCGGCATCCGCCCCGATTCTTCGGTTCTGTTCTTCGACGCGGATCTCGCCCGCGAGCGGCTGAAGGCCAATCCCTGGCTCGCCGACGCCACGGTGCAGAAGCTCTATCCGGACCAGATCATGATCTCGGTCGTGGAGCGCGAGCCCTTCGCACTCTGGCAGCGCGACGGCCGCATCCACGTCATCTCCGCCGACGGCAAGGTCATCGTCGACCACCTCGATGCCCGCTTCCAGCACCTGCCGCTCATCGTCGGCAAGGGCGCCGAGGAGCGCGCCCGCGAGATCGTCGGCCTTCTGAACGATCACGCCGACGTCGCCAAGGCCGTTCGCGCCGCGGTGCTCGTCGCCGAGCGCCGCTGGACCCTCGTGCTCAAGAACGGCATCGACGTGCGCCTGCCCGACGCCGACCTCGACCGCGCCATGGTGGATCTGGCCAGGCTCGACGCCGAGCGCCGCATCATGACCCGTGACGTCGCGATCATCGACCTGCGCGTGCCCGACCGCGTCTCCGTCCGCCTCACCGAGGATGCGATGAAGGCCCATGAGGCAGCCCTCAAGGAGCGCGAGCGCGACCGCGCCCGCCGCCGCGCCCTGCAGGGGCAGCGCACATGACCATGTCCTTCCGTCACGGCCTGACCCCGAAGATGAAGCCCATTTCGCCGAAGCGTTCGGCGATCATGTGCGTCCTCGACATCGGCACCTCGAAGATCGTCTGCATGATCGTCCGCCTGCGCCCCCGCGAGGGCACGGACATCCTGCCGAACCGCACCCACAAGGCCGAGATCCTCGGCATCGGCCACACCCGCGCCCGCGGCATGAAGGCCGGCGCCGTCGCCGACATGGCCAAGGCCGAGGCGGCCATCCGCCAGGCCGTGGATGCCGCCGAGCGCATGGCCGAGGTCCAGGTCGACCGGGTCATCGCCACGGTTTCCGCCGGCCGCATCGCCTCGGAGCATTACGAGACTCGCGTCACCTGTTCGACGCCACAGGTCACCGACCAGGACCTGCATCGTGTGCTGGAGGCGGCCTCCGACCATTCCATCCGCAAGGGCAGGGCGGTCCTGCACTCCATGCCCGTCGGCTTCCGCCTCGACGAGACGCGCGGCATCAAGGATCCGCGCGGCATGCTCGGCTCCTCGCTCGGCGTCGACATGCACATCGCCACCTGCGATGCCGCCACCGCCCGCAACCTCATGCTCTGCATCGAGCGCTGCCACCTGTCGGTCGAGGCGCTCGTCGCCGCGCCCTTCGCCTCCGGCCTTGCGGTCCTCACCGACGACGAGGCCGAACTCGGCACGGTCTGCCTCGACATGGGCGCCGGCACCACGACGCTGTCGGTCTTCGCTGGCGGCCATTTCGTTCATGCCGACGCCGTGGCGGTGGGCTCGCACCATGTCACCATGGATATCGCCCGCGGCCTCTCCACACGCCTTTCCGACGCCGAGCGCATCAAGGTGCTGAACGGCGCCTGTTTCGTCGCCAAGTCCGACGAGCGCGACATCGTCAACGTCCCCTCCATCTCCGAAGACGACCGTGACATCCCCAATGCCGTGTCGCGGGCGCAGATCATCCGCATCATTCGCCCGCGCATCGACGAGATCCTTGAGATGGTGCGCGACCGCCTGGTCGCCGCGGGATCGGCCGCCGAGGCCGGCCGCCGGCTGGTGCTCACCGGCGGCGGCGCGCAGCTTCCAGGCCTTGCCGATCTCGCCGCCCAGGTCTTTGGCCGCCAGGTCCGGGTCGCCCGGCCGGTCGGCATCACCGGACTTCCCGACAGCGCCAAGGGCCCGCCCTTTGCCGCCGCTGTCGGCCTCAGCGTCTATCCGCAGATCGCGGGAGCCGAGCACTACGAACCGCAGCGGCGCCTTTTCGCCGCGACGGGCACGGATGGCTACTTCTCCCGCGTCGGCCGGTGGATCAGGGACAGTTTCTAGGAGAATTGCCCGTCGCGCGAATGCGGCGGGTTCGTCGAACGTCAGGCCCGGGCGCCGCCGGACCGCAGGACAAGTGATACAAGCGACGTGGCTGTCGCGTGAGTGATTCGAACGAGGCTCATGATGACCATCAACCTGAAGATGCCCGACATTCGGGAACTGAAGCCCCGGATCACCGTGTTCGGCGTGGGCGGCGCGGGCGGCAACGCCGTCAACAACATGATCGAGGGCGGCCTGCAGGGCTGCGACTTCGTCGTCGCCAACACCGACGCCCAGGCGCTGTCCTCCTCCAAGGCCGAGCGCATCATCCAGATGGGCCTCGCCGTCACCTCGGGCCTCGGCGCCGGTTCGCACCCGGAAGTCGGCGCTGCGGCGGCCGAGGAGGTCATCGACGAGATCCGTGACCAGCTCTCCGGCTCGCACATGGCCTTCATCACCGCCGGCATGGGCGGCGGCACCGGCACGGGAGCTGCCCCGGTCATCGCCCGCGTCGCCCGCGAGCTCGGCATACTGACGGTCGGCGTCGTGACCAAGCCCTTCCACTTCGAGGGCGTGCGCCGCATGAAGACCGCGGATGCCGGCATCCTCGAGCTGCAGAAGTCGGTCGACACGCTGATTGTCATCCCGAACCAGAACCTGTTCCGGGTCGCCAACGAGCGCACCACCTTCACCGACGCCTTCGCCATGGCCGACCAGGTGCTCTATTCGGGCGTCGCCTGCATCACCGACCTGATGGTCAAGGAAGGCCTCATCAACCTCGACTTCGCCGACGTCCGCGCCGTCATGCGCGACATGGGCAAGGCGATGATGGGCACCGGCGAGGCCACCGGCGAGCGCCGCGCCATCACCGCTGCCGAGGCGGCGATCGCCAACCCGCTCCTCGACGAGACCTCGATGAAGGGCGCCCGTGGCCTGCTCATCTCCATCACCGGCGGCAAGGACCTCACCCTCTTCGAGGTGGACGAGGCCGCGACCCGCATCCGCGAGGAGGTCGATCCGGAGGCGAACATCATCCTCGGTGCCACCTTCGACAACGCCCTCGACGGCACGATCCGCGTCTCGGTGGTCGCCACCGGCATCGACCTGTCGGCCCAGGCCGCCAACACCCAGACCATTGCCGAGATGACGGCGAAGCTGCGCCAGAGCGCCCAGCGCATCGCCGCCGCCACGACGTCCGCCCCGGCCCCGATCCCGGCCGCCGCGCCGACCCCGGTCATGGAGCTCGCCCCGGCTCCGGCTCCCGTCGCCTACGAGCCGCCGGCTCCTGTTCCGGCCCCCGAGCCGGTCATGACCGCCGCCGAGGTGATGATCCAGCCGGTCGCGCCGAAGCCGGCCCTCTTCACCGAGGCGCCGATCGAGCTCGATCCGGTCCGCATGCCGCCGCGCGACGAGGTCGCCCCGCCGGCCCGCGACTTCATCCCGCCGGCCCCGGAGAAGCCGATGCGCCCGGTGCGCATGCCGACGGCCGAAGAGATGCCGCCCATCGTCCGCGACCAGATGCGCGCCGCCCCGGCAGTTGCCCCGCGGATGCCGGAGAACCCGGTGGAGAAGAAGCGCACTTCGCTGATGGAGAAGCTGCAGTCGATCGGCTTCACCCGCCGTGGCGAGGCCGACACCCCGGCTCCGGCGCCGGTGGCGCCGCGCGCTGCCCCGCCGCTGCAGCCGGCCCGCCCGGTCGCCCAGGCGCCGCGGATGCCGGCCGCTCCTGCCCCGCAGATGCGCCGCGAACCGGCCGGCCTCGACATCCACGGCCGCCCCGCAGCGCAGCAGCCGCGGGCCGAGGAGGATCATCTGGACATCCCGGCCTTCCTCCGCCGCCAGGCCAATTGAGGCGGTCACGATCCCTTACGGTAATTGTTACCGAATCTTGCAGGAAATCACTTCACCCGGGTGCCATGCACCCGGGTAAGTTTTTGTTAACACGTGGTTTTTATTCTCCTAACGCGGTCCGCGAAATGCGTCCGAATTTTGGTAACAGTCGGACATAAACCGTGACTTGGCCCCCCCGGAGGCCCTGTTTATGGTCCCGGCCTCGACGAGCTTGGAAACGGTGAGTGGCGATTCGTTGCGCCGCATCATCGCCGGACCATCCGGCACCCGGTTCGCCAGGTCATGCAAGGGGGCCATCCTGCCCCGACGAGACCCGCAAGGTCTCCCCGGCGGATGGCAGAGACGGTCGGTCATGAAAGCTGCGAAGCAGACGACGGTTCGCGACTCCATCACACTGGACGGAATCGGCGTGCATTCGGGTGCCCGGGTCTCGGTGACTCTCCATCCGGCGGAAGCCGGTTCGGGCATCGCTTTCCTTCGCTCCGACCAGGACCACGCTGAGATCCCCGCCGTTTTCCGCAACGTCTCCTCCGCCGATCTGTCGACCGTCGTCGGCCGGCCCGAGCGCGGCGGCGTCGCCACCGTCGAGCACCTGATGGCCGCCCTTGCCGGCCTCGGCATCGACAATTGCCTCGTCGAGGTGGACGGTCCGGAAATGCCGATCCTCGACGGTTCCGCCGCCCCCTTCGTCGAGGCCATCGACCAGGTCGGCATCATCCTGCAGGACGCCCCCCGCAAGGTGGTGAAGGTCCTCAAGTCGGTGGTGCTGGAGACCGAGCGCGGCGTGGTCGAACTCCATCCCCATGATCGCGGCCTGCGCCTCGAGGTCGAGATCGACTTCGCCAATCCGCTCATCGGCCGCCAGCTCTGCGGCATCGACCTCGATCCGCTGGCCTTCCGCCGCGACATTGCCCGCGCCCGCACCTTCGGCTTCATGCAGGACGTCAGCAAGCTCTGGGCGGTGAACAAGGCCCTCGGCGCCTCGCTCGACAACACGATCGTCGTCGGCGACGACCGCATCCTCAACCCCGAGGGTCTGCGCTACCGCGACGAGTTCGTCCGCCACAAGCTGCTCGACGCCATCGGCGACCTGTCGCTCGCCGGCGCGCCGCTGGTTGGCCGTTTCCGCTCCTATCGCGGCGGCCACCGCCTGAACGTCAAGCTGCTCGAGACCCTCTTCGCCGACCCGACCGCCTATGCGATCGTCGAGCAGGCCCCCCGCCGCGAGCGCGGCCATGCCGATATCGGCGTCTCCGTTCCCGCCTACGGTCCGGACGCTACCTGATCCTTCGCCGCAATTGGGCCTCAACTGCCCGTCAGAACGTGGCCGCCCGGCGATAGCGGCGGGCCCGGTTTTCGTTTATGAGCCGTGCTGGTTCCGTCGGCCCCCCGCCGCGGACCCGCGCCGTAACGTCGAGTGGGAAGGTTCGTGACCGTGCAGATGGATCCTTCGAAGAGCCAGCCTTCGGATCAGGCTCTCGCTGGGCGTCCCGCCCCGTCCCTCGCCCGCCGCGCCATGCTGATGGCGACCGTGGCGGCCCTCGCCGCGCCGCTGGGCGCCTGCGCCAACACGCCCAATTTCGGCAATCTCTTCGGCGGGACCGATTCGGCGAGCCTGCCTGACGAGCCGGCCGAGAAGCTCTACAACGAGGGCATTGCCCTGCAGAACCGGCGCGACTGGCGCCGTGCAGCCCTCAAGTTCATGGAGATCGACCGCACCCATCCCTACACGGAATGGGCCAAGCGGGCGCTCATCATGGCCGCCTATTCCTTCTACGAGTCGCAGGACTACGAGGAGACGATCAACCAGTCCCGCCGCTTCCTGCAGCTCCATCCCGGTGCGCCGGATGCCGCCTATGCCCAGTATCTCCAGGGCGCAGCGCTCTACGATCAGATTCCCGACGTGCAGCGCGATCAGACCCGCACCGAGCGCGCCCTCGTTATTCTCGACGAGGTCACCCGCAAGTGGCCGCAGTCGGAATATGCCATTGCCGCGCGCCGCAAGATCGAGGTCGCCCGCGACCAGCTCGCCGGCCGCGAGATGACGGTGGCGAAATACTATCTCGAGCGCCGCCAGTTCACCGGCGCCATCAACCGCTACCGCACCGTCGTCTCGCAGTTCCAGACGACCCGCCACATCGAGGAGGCGCTGGCCCGCCTGGTCGAGTGCTACATGGCGCTCGGCATCGTCAACGAGGCGCAGACCGCGGCGGCCGTGCTCGGCCACAACTTCCCCGACAGCCAGTGGTACAAGGACTCCTATGCCCTCATCCAGGGCCAGGGCCTGACCCCGCGCGAGGACACCGGCTCGTGGATCAGCCGCGCCTTCCGCCGCATCACCGGCTGAGGCTTCCGTTCGCGCTGCGTTCGCGTTAAGCCGGTGACGCGGGCGCGCTGCCGAATCCGTGCGGCGCCCCGGCTCCTCCGCCGTCGGGATTGCGCGAACCGCCCATGCTCGTCCAGCTTTCGATCCGCGACATCGTCCTGATCGACCGGCTCGATCTGACCTTCGCCGAGGGGCTCTCCGTGCTGACCGGCGAGACCGGCGCCGGAAAGTCCATCCTGCTCGACGCCACCTCCCTTGCCCTCGGGGCCCGCGGCGAAGCCTCGCTCGTCCGCCATGGCCAGGATCAGGGCCAGGTCACCGCCGTCTTCGACGTGCCGCTCGACCATCCGGCGCGGCGCATCGCGGCGGAAGCCGATATCGACACCGAGGGCGACCTCATCCTCCGCCGCATCCAGCTGGCCGACGGCCGCACCCGCGCCTTCGTCAACGACCAGGCGGCGAGCGTCCAGGTGCTGCGCGCCATCGGTGCCGCCCTGGTCGAGATCCACGGCCAGCATGCCGACCGCGCCCTGATGGAGCCTGACGCCCACCGCGCCCTCGTCGACGCCTATGGTGGCCTCGGGGCGGAGGTCGCGAGCGTCCGCGCCGCCTGGCGTTCCTGGCGCGAGGCGACCCGCGCCGTCGACGAGGCGAAGGAGCGGCTCGCCAAGGCGCGCGCCGATGGCGATTTCCTGCGCCACGCCGTCGAGGAACTGGCGAAGTTGAAACCCGAGGCCGGCGAGGAGACCGACCTCGCGGCGCGCCGCCAGTCCATGATGGCCTCGGAGAAGATCGCCTCCGACCTCGCCGAGGCCCTCGACGTGCTGACGGGGCCGGCCTCGGCTGTTCCATCGCTCGCCGCCGCCTGGCGTCGGCTGGAGCGCCGCGCCGCCCAGGCCCCGGCTCTCGTCGAGCCCATCGTGAAAGCCTTTGGCGAGGCCCTCGACCGCATCGAGGATGCCCGGGCCGCCGTGGAGACGGCGCAACGCGCCTCCGAATTCGATCCGCGCGAGCTGGAGCGCATCGAGGAGCGCCTGTTCTCGCTGCGTGCCGCCTCGCGCAAATATGCCGTGCCGGTGGATGGGCTCGCGGACCTCGCGGCGCGCTATGTCGCCGATGTCGCGGCTCTCGATGCCGGCGAGGACCGGCTCGTGGCGCTGGAAAAGGCGGCGATGCAGGCAGGCTCAGCCTATGCCAAGGCGGCCACGGCCCTCTCGGCGAAGCGCAAGGCCGCAGCCAAGCGTCTCGACGTCGCGGTCAATGCTGAGCTCGGTCCCCTCAAGCTCGACCGTGCCCGCTTCATGACCGAGATCGTCGAGGACGGCTCCGGCGCCGAGGGCACGGACCGCGCCGAATTCTGGGTCCAGACCAATCCGGGCACCCGTCCCGGCCCGATGATGAAGGTCGCCTCGGGCGGCGAACTCTCGCGCTTCATGCTGGCGCTGAAGGTGGTCCTCGCCGACCAGGGCTCGGCGCCGACCCTCGTCTTCGACGAGATCGATACCGGCGTCGGCGGCGCGGTGGCGGATGCCATCGGCCAGCGGCTGTCGCGGCTCGGCGCGAAGGTGCAGGTGCTCTCGGTCACCCATGCGCCGCAGGTCGCCGCCCGCGCGACGCGGCACTACCTCATTGCCAAGGAGACGGCCGGCCAGAAGGTCGCGACCCGGGTGAAGCCGCTCGGCTACGACCTACGCCGCGAGGAGCTGGCGCGCATGCTCGCCGGCGAGACCATCACCGACGAGGCCCGCGCTGCGGCCGAGAAGCTGCTCAAGGTCGGCTGAGCGGAACGGGGAGGGGAGCCGCTGGGTTCTCTGGCCACCAGACACTCCACCCGGGCCCTGAGGAGCGCTGCTTGACCATCCCCCGCCTCGCCGCCGCGCTTCTGGCTCTCCTCGCCCTCGCCGTCCCCAGCCGCGCCGATCCCGCCGCCGTCACCGCCTGCCGCGGCGCGCCCGGCACCATCCGCGTCACGGGCTCCACCCTCTGCTTCACCGGCGACATCGATGCCGGCTCCGCTGCCCGCGCCACCGCATTGCTCCCGACCCCCGGCCTCACGACGCTGGTCGTCGCCTCCGATGGCGGCGAGGTCACCGCCGCCATCCGCCTCGCCCGGGCGATTCGCGCCCGCGGCCTTATGCTCGTCGTCGACGACCGCTGCGCCTCCTCCTGCGCCAATTTCCTCTTCCCCGCCGCCCGCACCAAGGCGGTGGCCGACCGCGGGCTGCTCGTCTTCCACGGCGGCATCGCGCCCGGCGCCTTCGGCGGCCTGTTCGGCGGCGGCGAAGAGCGCGAACTGCTGGCGCTGACCCGCGCCTTCTTCCGCGAGATCGGCGTCGATGGCGCGATCACCTACGACCCATCCTATCGCCGCGACCCGCGCTCCGGCGTCCGCGACCTCGCGGAGGAATGGACCGCAACCCCCGCGGCGCTTGCCCGTTTCGGCATGACCGGCATCGTCCAGATGTGGTGGCCCTCGAACGAGGCTGTGCTGCGCGAGGCCGCGCGCCGCGGCATGCGCCTCGGCATCGTCGAGTGATGCCAGTGGCTGGCAACATCGGCCCTTGCCGGCGCCACCCCGCCCTCTATCGTTCTGGCGCGCGCCCAAGCCTCTTGGAAATCCGCTCATCCTCAGGGCATGACGGGCGGGCGCTTCCGCCTCCACTGCCGAGTTCGTCATGTCGCGATCCCTCAGTCCCGCCGTTCCCGTCGAAAGCCTCTCCGCCGAGGAGGCCCGGGCCGAGCACGAGCGCCTCGGTGAAGCCCTCGCCGAGGCGGACCGGCAGTACTACCAGGACGATGCGCCGACCCTCACCGACGCCGAATACGACGCCCTGCGTCGTCGCTACGAGGAGATCGAGGCGGCCCATCCGGCGCTGCGGACACCTGAGAGCCTCTCCGAGCGCGTCGGCGCCGCGCCCTCGGGAAAGTTCGGCAAGGTCGCCCATGCGGTCCCGATGCTCTCCCTCGGCAATGCTTTTGCCGACGAGGAGGTGACCGATTTCGTCGGCCGCGTCCGCCGCTTCCTCGGCCTCGAGGCCGAGGCCCCGGTGGCCATGACCGCCGAGCCGAAGATCGACGGCCTGTCCTGCTCGCTGCGCTATCTCGGCGGCCGCCTCGCGGTCGCCGCCACCCGCGGCGACGGCGCGGTCGGCGAGGACGTCACCGCCAATATCCGCACCATCCACGAGATCCCGCAGGTGCTGCAGGGCGCGCCGGAGGTCCTGGAGGTGCGCGGCGAGGTCTATCTCTCCCACGAGGATTTCCGCCGCATCAATGCCCGGCAGGAGGAGCGCGGCCTGCCGCCCTTCGCCAATCCCCGCAACGCTGCCGCCGGCTCGCTGCGCCAGCTCGACCCGCGCATCACCGCCGAGCGCCCCCTGCGCTTCTTCGCCTATGCCTGGGGGGAGATTGCGCCCGCCCGGCCACGCGACACCCAATCCGGCATGGTGAAGTGGTTCGGCGAGCTTGGGTTCCCCACCAATTCGCTCACCGTGGTCTGCGAGAGCGCAGAAGAGCTGCTGGCCCATTACCGCCGCATCGGCGCCATGCGGGCGACCCTCGGCTATGACATCGATGGCGTCGTCTACAAGGTCGACGACCTCGCCCTCCAGGCGCGCCTCGGTTTCGTCTCGCGCTCGCCGCGCTGGGCCATCGCCCACAAATTCGCGGCGGAGAAGGCGACGACCATCCTCGACGCCATCGACATCCAGGTCGGCCGCACCGGCGCGCTCACCCCCGTCGCCAAGCTGCGCCCGGTCACCGTCGGCGGCGTTGTCGTCTCCAATGCGACGCTCCACAACGAGGACTACATCAAGGGCATCGGCACCGACGGCGAGCGGTTCCGCGAGCAGGACATCCGCGTCGGCGATACGGTCATCGTCCAGCGCGCCGGCGACGTCATCCCCCAGGTCCTCGACGTGGTGGCGGAGAAGCGCCCCGCCGACGCCAGACCCTATGCCTTCCCGTCGACCTGTCCCGCCTGCGGCAGCCCGGCCATCCGCGAGGAGGGCGAGGCTGTCAGGCGCTGCACCGGCGGCTTCGCCTGCTCGGCGCAGGCGTTGGAGCGGCTCCGGCACGTCGTCTCCCGCCGCGTCCTCGACATCGAGGGCCTCGGGGCGGAGCGGCTGCCCTTCTTCTACGATGACCCCGACCTGCCGATCCGCGAGCCCGCTGACATTTTCACCCTGGCGCAGCGGGACGGGGCGAACCTCAAGAAGCTCAAGGACAAGGAGGGCTTCGGCGCGCTCTCGGCCAAAAACCTCTTCGACGCCATCGAGGCGAGCCGCACCGTGCCGCTCGACCGGCTCATCGCCGCGCTCGGTATCCGCCATGTCGGCGAGACCACGGCCCGCGTCCTCGCCCGCGCCTATGGCACCTGGCAGTCGTTCCACGATGCCGCGGTGCGCGTCGCCGATGGTGATGCCGATACCCGCCACGAGCTCGATTCGCTCGACCAGATCGGCGATGCGGTGATCGACGCGCTCGCCGCCTATTTCGCCGAGCCGCGCAACCGCGCCATGGTCGAGCGGCTGGTGGCCGAACTCACGGTCCAGGAGGCGGAGAAGCCGAAATCCGACACCCCCGTCGCCGGCAAGACCGTGGTCTTCACCGGTTCGCTCGAGAAGATGACCCGCGACGAGGCCAAGGCCATGGCCGAGCGGCTGGGCGCCAAGGTCGCCGGGTCGGTGTCGAAGAAGACCGATTACGTCGTCGCAGGGCCCGGCGCGGGCTCCAAACTCGACAAGGCGCGTGACCTCGGCGTCATCGTCATGACCGAGGACGAGTGGTTCGAACTCGTGAAATAAGATTGCGGATTCAGATCCTTAACGGATCGTTTTCACAAGCCATGCGCGGAATGCAAGGCTGATTGTGCGCTGCACAACTTGAAAAATCGCTGCACTGCAACAAAATAGGTCTTGTCGAAAGGGAGGAAGCCTCGAGGTCGTCCACTCTTTCAGAGGAGAGACCACCATGGCTACCATTGCGCTCGACAAGATCGCTTCCGCCGCTCCGGCCGAGAAGGCCGTCACGTCCACGAAGTCCGACAAGCCCGGTTTCTGGCGTTCGCTCTACAATTCCATCGTGGAGGCGCAGGAGCTGCGCGCCGCCACCTATGTGCACGGCTATCTGGCCCACCTGTCGGACGACGAGCTCGCCCGCCACGGCATGACCCGTGACCAGATGATCCGCCGCACCCGTTCCATGATGGCGTCCGTCTGACGGACATCGCCTGACCCCAGAACGTCGGGATGCCGGCCTCGCCTTGGCGGGGTCGGCTCTCGCCGTCTCCGCGCCCCGAAGGAGGGCACCCCCATGTTCTTCGCCACGATCGCCCGCTATCTCAACGCCTTCCGCCGCGCCCGCGCCGAGCGCCTGGCGCGCGAGGCCATGACCGTGGTCTCCGCCGACGAACTGCGCCGCGCCGGGATCATGACGACGCTCGGCGGCTCCTACACGCTCCCGTTCGCGCGCTGATTGCGGCGCTGATTTCGGGCGCTGAAGCTCAGCCCTTCCGCCGGATGCCGATGACCTGGCCGACGCCCTCCGGGCGCGGCCTTTCCGCATCCGCCGCGTGCCACGCGGTCAGCCGCGCCATGATGTCGTCCGGGAAGGGCGCAGGCCGGCGCGAGGCCATGTCGACATGGATGGAGATCGATTCCATCGTCGCCGACAGCCAGCCCTCGTCCGCATGGACCAGCTCCATCCAGTAGTGGATGCGCTTCGGGTCGAGATCGAGGATGCGCAGGCGCATCCGCACCCGGTCGGCGAGGCTGATCTCGCGGAGGTAGCGCACATGCGCCTCCAGCGCGAAAAAGCTCATCTGGCGCGTCTCGACATAGGCGCGCGACAGGCCGATCCGCTCGAACAGGATGTCGAGCCCCTCGTCGAACAGCTTGACGTAGAAGGCGACGTTCACGTGGCCGTTATAGTCGATCATCTCCGGCCGCACGGCCATGGGCGGGGTGATGGCAAGGCCCGTGTCGGGGCAGAGGTCGAAGAGGCTCATGGCTCCGGCTTAGCGGATGGCGCGGGGGACCGGCAATGCCGCCGCGCGGGGGAGGGGGCTGCCGCGGCCTCCTGAGGATACCGGCCGGCACCGCCTCATCAGGCGAGGCGCAACCCCACCTCTCCCCGGTGGGGAGAGGTCGGCCGAAGGCCGGGACAGGGGGCTGGGCCCGATCCAACGAAATCTCCCCCTCTCCCGCCTCGCTTCGCTCGTCGACCTCTCCCCGCCGGGGAGAGGTGTGCCGTGCATCGGCCGGGCGAAGCTGCTCAAGGCACCCTCCCGACCGACGGCCTTTGCGTGGCCCCCGCGAGTGCCTAATGTCCGCCTCCCACCACTCCGCGCCGTCAGACGGAGCGAAGCGAGGACCGCCTGATGCTGCCTGAGACGCCCGCCACCCGCACCCGCCCGTCGCCGGAGACCGTCGCCGCGGTGGTCGGCGAGCTCCAGGCGCGCTTCGGCAACCGCGCGGTGACCTCGCAGGCGGTGCGCCAGCAGCATGCCCATACCCTCACCTGGATCGAGAACCAGCCGCCGGACGTCGTCGTCTTCGCCGAGAGCACCGAGGATTGCGTGGCGGTGATGCAGATCGCGGCGGCCCATGCCATGCCGGTCATTCCGTTCGGCACCGGCTCGTCGCTGGAGGGCCACGTCAACGCGCCCTTCGGCGGCATCTCCGTCGACACCTCGCTGATGAAGCGCATCATCGAGGTCCATGCCGAGGATCTCGACGTCGTGGTCGAGCCCGGCGTCACCCGCAAGCAGCTCAACGAATACCTGCGCGACATGGGGCTGTTCTTCCCCATCGATCCCGGCGCCGATGCCTCCATCGGCGGCATGGCGGCGACCCGCGCCTCCGGCACCAATGCCGTGCGCTACGGCACGATGAAGGACAATGTCATCGCCCTGGAAGTGGTGCTGCCGAACGGCGAGGTGATCGACACCGCGCGCCGCGCCCGCAAGACCTCCGCCGGCTACGACCTCACCCGCCTCTTCGTCGGCTCCGAGGGCACGCTCGGCATCATCACGAAGATCACCCTCAAGCTGCACGGCATCCCCGAGGCCATCTCGGCGGCGACCTGCACCTTCCCGACCGTGAAGGACGCGGCCGACGCCACCATCGTCGCCATCCAGACCGGCATCCCCATGGCGCGCATCGAGCTCCTCGACGAGGTGCAGGTCGGCGCGGTCAACGCCTATTCGAAGCTCTCCCTGCCCGAGAAGCCGCTGCTCCTGCTGGAGTTCCACGGCACGGACGCCGGCGTCGCCGAACAGGTCGAGCGCTTCCGGGCGATCGCCGACGATTATGGCGCCGGCGACTTCCAGTGGGCGGCGAAGGCCGAGGACCGCACCCGCCTCTGGCAGGCCCGGCACGATGCCTATTGGGCGGCCATGGCGCTCCGGCCCGGCTGGAAGGGCCAGTCATCGGATGTCTGCGTGCCGATCTCGCGGCTCGCCGAATGTATCGATGAAACCAAGAAGGACATCGAGGCGAGCGGCCTCATCGCCCCCATCGTCGGCCATGTCGGCGACGGCAATTTCCACGTCCTGCCGCTGATGGACGAGAGCGATCCGGCGAGTGTCGAGGCCTGCAAGGCCTTCATGGGCCGCATCGTCGAGCGGGCGCTCGCCATGGAGGGCACCTGCACCGGCGAGCACGGCGTCGGCCAGGGCAAGATGAAATACCTCGCCGCCGAGCATGGCGACGCGGCGCTGGCCCTGATGGTGTCGCTGAAGCGCGCCGTGGACCCGCAGAACATCATGAACCCCGGCAAAATGGCGGGGTGAGAGGGGCTCAGCCCCGGCGCTCGTGGCGCCGCAGCCAGCTCGCCGCATAGCCGCAGAGCGGCACGATGCTGCGCGACTCTTCGCCCGCGACGGCGACGATGCGCTCCATCAGCCGTCCCGCCGCGCCGGTGCCGCGCAACGCCGGCTCGGCCTCCACATGCTCGATGACGAGGCGGTCGTCCTGGCGGCGGTAGCGCGCGAAGGCGATCCGCCCGTCGACATCAAGTTCGAAGCGCCCGCGCGCCTGATCGTCCCGGAAGCTGTCGGCCATGGTCTCCTCCTCAGCCTTGGGGACGATATGGGGGGCCCTTGGTGACGGTGGCTAGCGCCAGGCCAGCAGCGCAGCCCTGCTGCGCGGGCGGGGAACCGTCGGCCTGAGGCCAGGGCCGCCCCGTCCTCCGCACGCGTCTTCGCGCGGACTGCGCCCGTTAGAACGAGCAGCCGTAGGGCGCCATCACCTGCCGGAGCTGGGCGCTCTGCGCGGTGCAGACCGAGTCGAGCTGCTGGCGCGCCTGGCCGTCGCGGGCAAACTCCCGCCAGGTGCCGCGCAGCTGGGTGATCTGCTGGGAGAAGGCACCGCGCTGGGCTTCCGGCACCTTGGTGGTGATGCAGGCCTCGTAGTCGTTGATGAAGCGGTCGCAGGAGGGCACGCCGATCTCGTTCGCCCCTTGCGCGAGGCTCGCGGTGGCGCCGGCGCCGACCAGAACGAGGGTCGCGAGCAGACGGGTGGTGATGCGCATGGATCATGTCCTTGTGGGAGCGGCGCCCGAGGGCTCCGCGACGGGGCGGACCTTTCCGTCCTGTCGGTTTCCTCAGCGTGCCGCCGACCGGCCCCGACGTTGCGCAGTTTTCAGCCAGCCGTCGCGGCGCTGAAACAGCCGCCTGTTCCAAAGCAGCCGGGCTGATGAGCGGGACCGTGGCAAGGACCGCCACTTGTATGGCATGCTGGTCGCCCAAGGCCGCAATGGTCGGATCGGGGGGCAGGGGATGCGACGCTGGCTGTCAGGCCTTGCGGCCGTCACAACGATGCTGGCGATGACGTCGATGCTGGCCCTGTTGGCCGCGGCGCCCCTTGCGGCGCGCGAATTCCGCGTCGCCGATACCCAGCCCGCCGACTATCCCACGGTGAAGGCGCTGGAGCTGATGGGTCGCCTCATCACCGAGCGCACCAACGGACGCCACACGCTCCGCATCTTCCATTCGCGCCAGCTCGGCGAGGAGAAGGAGACGATCGAGCAGACCCGCATCGGCGCCATCGACATCAACCGCACCAATGTCGCGCCGCTGGCGAGCTTCATCCCGGAAGCGAACATCCTCGCCCTGCCGTTCCTCTTCCGCTCGGTGGACCACCTCCACGCCGTGCTCGACGGGCCGGTCGGCGACGACATCCTTGCGAGTTTCGAGCGCTACGGCCTCATCGGCCTCGCCTTCTATGATTCCGGCGCGCGCTCCATCTACAACTCCGCCCGGCCCATCCGCCGCGTCGAGGACCTGAAGGGCCTGCGCATCCGCGTCCAGCAGTCGGACATGATGGTGGAGATGATGCGGGCGCTGGGGGCCGAGCCGGTGGCGCTGCCCTATGGCCAGGTCACGGTGAGCCTCACCACCGGCCTCATCCACGGCGCCGAGAACAACTGGCCCTCCTACGTCACCACCGATCATTTCCGCGCCGCGCGCCACATCACCCTCACCGAGCACACGATGAGCCCGGAAGTGCTGGTCGTGTCGAAGAAGTGCTGGGAAGAGCTGACGCCCGAGGAACAGGTGATCTTCCGGGCCGCCGCGCGGGAATCGGCGCTCGCCATGCGCGGTGAGTGGCAGAAGCTCGAGGCTGCCTCCCGCCGCGAGGCCGAGGCGCAGGGCGTCTCCGTCGTCACGCTCCAGGACCGGTCCGGCTTCGAGACGGCGGTGCGCCCCATTGTCGACCGCTATGCCTCCGAGCCTTCGCTCGCCGCCCTCGTCGCGCGCATCCGCCAGGCGAAGTGATGGCAGCGAGCGGAGCGGCAGTGCAGGCCCGGCCGGTCAAGCGCAGCATCAGCGGCCGGCTCGACTGGGCATCGGAGCAGTTCCGCCGCATCCCCGTGCGCTGGCGCATCGCCACCATCGTCATCCTGAACCTTGCCTTCATCACGCTGCTGATGCTGCTCATCGCCTCGGGCGCGCGGGCCATTCGCTCCGCCTGGGACGACCTGCAGGAGGCCCGCCGGATCGACCGCCTGCTGTCCTCCATTGAGAATGACGCCGGACGGCTGCAGACCCTCATCCACCGCTATTTCGCTTTGCCGAACGAGACCGTGCTGAACGAGATCGAGCAACGGCGCAAAGCGCTCCTCGCCAAGCTCGCCATCGAGCAGGAAATCGACCTCGCCCTGCAGAACCCGGCCCGCTCGGTCTCCTCCGTCACCGAGCGCTTCATGCTCGGCTTCGACGAGTTGCGCTCGGTGCGCGAGACCATCTCCTCCATCTACGAGAACGAGATCCGCAAGCCCGCGAGCGAACTCTCCCAGCTCTATGCCGTGGTCGAGACGGCCATGAACGACCGCGCCGCGCTCATCGCGCCCTCACTCGGCAAGTCGCGCGAGGCCTTCACCATCTTCCTCGTCGCCATCAACGACTATTATCTCACCCAGTCGGTGCAGGCGCAGCGCGAGGCCTCCCGCTCCATCGAGGTGATCCAGGCGACCGCCCCGGTCATGGTCGATCTGGCGGAGACCGAGTTCCAGCGCGCGGCGCTGAAGACCCTGCTGGAGCGCACCACGGCGCTGCGCGCCGGCTTCGGCCGGATGATCCAGGTCCTCGGCATGCAGAACCGCCTCCTGCAGGTGGAGATCGACGGCAACCAGGCGGTCATGGCGACCGTCATCCAGGAGGTGGCCGAGCGCGTCCGCGCCAAGGAGGACGCCGCCCAGGCGCGCCTCGACGAGACGCTGCGCATCGTCTTCGTCCAGGCGGTCGGCATTGCCGGCATCTTCCTCGCCATCGTCGCGGTGATCTGGACGCTCATCGCGCGCTCCATCCGCGTGCCGCTCGACGATCTCGCCGGCAGCATGAACGCCATCGTCGCCGGCGACCTTGCCCGCCAGCCCGCCGGTCTCACCGCCGCCGACGACCTCGGCCGCATGGCCCGCGACGTCGAGGTCTTCCGCCAGAATGCCATCGAGAAGCAGAAGGCCGAGCGCGACCTCGTCGCCGCCAAGAACCGCGCCGAGACCGCGCTGTCGGAACTGCGCGACACCCAGCAGAGCCTCGTCGAGGCCGAGAAGCTCGCCGCCCTCGGCGGCCTCGTCGCCGGCGTCGCCCACGAGGTCAACAACCCCATCGGCATCTCGCTCACCGTCGCCTCGACCCTGGCCCGCCGCGTCGATGACTTCGCCGCCGATGTCGAGCGCGGCGAATTGCGCCGCTCCCGCCTCACCGAATTCGTCCAGGGCAGCCGCGAGGCGGCGAACCAGCTCGCGCTCAACCTCCAGCGCGCCGGCGAGATGATCCAGGCCTTCAAGCAGGTGGCGGTGGACCGCAGCCATGCCGACCGCCGCGCCTTCGATCTCGCCGAGGCCACCGACCAGATCGTCGCGAGCCTCCGGCCGACGCTGCGCCGCGCGCCGGTCCAGCTCGAGGTCTCGGTGCCCGCCGGCATCGTCCTCGACAGCTATCCCGGCCCCTATGGCCAGGTCGTCACCAACCTCTTCATCAATGCCCTCACCCACGCCTTCCCGGAGGGGCGCAACGGCACTTTCGCCATCGCTGCGGTGCAGGAGGGCGACCACGTCGTCATCACCTTCCGCGACGACGGCATCGGCATGTCAGCCGAGGTGCAGCGTCAGGCCTATGACCCGTTCTTCACCACCAAGCGCGGGGAGGGCGGCACGGGCCTTGGCCTCAACATCGTCTTCAACATCGTGACACGCCGGCTCGGCGGGCGTATTGCCCTGTCCTCGACGCCCGGCGCCGGTACGACCTTCCGCATCGTCCTGCCGCTGGTCGCGCCGCAGGAGCCCGACCGTCAGGACCCCGCATGACGTCCGAGAACGACGCCGAGATGCGCATGACGCCCGAGGACGACGATCTCGTCGCCATCCTTGAGGACGGACCCGTCGCCGACGTGGCGGCCATGGGCCGCTGGAAGGTCGCCATCATCGACGACGATCCGGCCGTCCATTCCGGCACCAAATATGCGCTGTCGGACTACCAGCTCGCCGGCAACCGGCTCGACCTCCACTCCGCCTTCTCCGCCGCCGAGGGCCGCAGCCTGCTCGCCCGCCATCCCGACATGGCGGTGGTGCTGCTCGACGTGGTGATGGAGAGCGACGGCGCCGGCCTCGACCTCGTCGAATACATCCGCAAGGAGCTCGGCAATGACACGGTGCGCATCATCCTGCGCACCGGCCAGCCCGGCCAGGCGCCGGAGCGGCAGGTCATCGTCGACTACGACATCAACGACTACAAGGCGAAGACCGAGCTCACCGGCGACAAGCTCTTCACCTCGCTCACCGCCGCCCTGCGCAGCCACCAGCAGCTCATCCGCCTCACCGAGATGCGCCGCGGCCTCGAGGCCATCGTCGGTGCCTCCGCCCGCATCTACGGCCTGCCCGGCGGCGAGCGCCTCGCCGCCGCCGTCCTCGCGGAAGCCGCCGCCCTCGTCGGCCAGTGCGGCGAGGGCGCCGTGGTCATGCGCGAGGCCGGCGCAACCCGCGTCCTTGCCGCCCGCAACGCCATGGGCGAGCTCTCCGGCCGCGTCCTGCCCGGCCGCGTCGCCGATCTCGTCGGCCGCACCTTCGCTGCCGGCGCCTCGCTCGCCGGCGGCCATGATGTCGGCGTCATGCTGCATACCGCCGGTGGCCGCGATGTCGTCGTGGCCCTCGTCTGCGAGGAGCCGCCGACCGAGACAGAGGCCGCCTTGCTCGGCGTCTTCTGCGGCAGCCTGCCGGCCGCCTTCGACACGGTCCTGCTCTACGAGCAGCTCCAGGCCGCCAATGCCACGCTGGAAAAGCGCGTCGCCGACCGCACCCGCCAGCTCACCGCCGCCAACGAGCGGCTGAAGGCCCAGTGGCAGCGGCTGAAGCGCACCAACGACCACAAGGCCGAGGTGCTCGGCACCGTCGCCCATGACCTGAAGAATCCGCTCGGCGTCATCCTCGGCCGCTCCGAGATGATGAACGAGCTGCTCGGTCTCGATCCGCCCAATATCGACCGCGCCCGCGGCCAGATCGAGCAGATCCGCTCCTCGGTCGCCCGCATGACCTCGATGGTGGACGAGCTCCTCGCCGACGCCATGCTCGACGCCGAGGACGTGCAGCTGCGCTTCGCCGAGATCGACACCGCCGCCATCGTCGGCGCGGTCCTCGATGCCAATGTGCCGCTCGCCGACCGCAAGGGCCAGCTCCTGCTCTATCATGGCCCCGACAGCCTGACCGGCCGCGGCGATCCGGACCGCCTGCGCGAGGCCATCGACAACCTCGTCTCCAATGCGGTGAAATATTCCCCGCCCGGCGGGCGTATCACCGTGACGCTCGCGGCTTCCGAATCCGGCCATGCCATCGCCGTCACCGACAGTGGGCCGGGCCTGACGCCCGAGGACCAGCAGCGGCTGTTTGGCCGCTTCCAGCGCCTCTCCGCGACGCCGACCGGCGGCGAGAGCTCCACCGGCCTCGGCCTGTTCATCTGCCGCCGCATCGTCGAGCTGCATGGCGGCCGCATCACCGCCGCCAATGCGGCGCCGGGGCGCGGCGCCACCTTCACCATCGTCCTGCCGCCCTTGACCCCCGGAGGGCCGTCCTGATGGCCGGCGAGCTCATCGCCGTCGTCGACGACGAGGCCCCGGCCCGCGAGATGGTCGGCGACTACCTGACGCTGCACGGCTATCGCACCCTGCTCTGCGACGGCGGCGAGGCCCTGCGCGCCGCGATGGCGACCGAGCGCCCCGCCCTCGTCGTCCTCGACCTCAACATGCCCGGCGAGGACGGCCTGTCCGTGGTGCGCGACCTGAAAGGCCGCATGGCCATTCCCGTCATCATGCTCACCGCCACGGCGAGCCCCGACGACCGCATCACCGGCCTCGAGATCGGCGCCGACGACTATCTCGCCAAGCCCTGCGAGCTGCGCGAGCTGCTCGCCCGTGTCCGGGCGCAGTTGCGCCGCGCCGCCGCCCCCTCCGAGGCGCCCGGCCTGCCGGGCGGCCGCGAGCAGGTGCCCTTCGGCACCAAGGTGCTGGACCTCGCCGCCCATGTGCTGCGCGACGCGGAGGGGCAGGATCATCCGCTCACCACCTCCGAATTCGCCCTGCTGAAAGCCTTCGCCGACAATCCCCGCCGCGTCCTGTCGCGCGACAAGCTGCTGGACCTTGCCGGCGCCCGCGATCCGGAAGCCTTCGACCGCGCCATCGACGTGCGCATTACCCGCATCCGCCGCAAGATCGAGCCGGATGCCGACCGCCCCGCCTATATCAAGACCGTGCGCGGCGCTGGCTACATGTTCATGCCCGAGGGCGAGGCCGGCTGAGGCGCGGCCCCGTGCACGCTCCCACGCAACATTCGGCCCGCCCGCGAAACATCGGCGACCCCGTGGCGACACCCGGCCGCAAGGCTTGAAACCTTCGTGCCTGCGCTGAAACGCGGGTGGAAACACCGCAACACGCCTGCGAAAATCCCGGCCCCTAGAACGTCACTGTCCCGATGAGACGGGCGGCGCGAAAAAGTCCTGAACCTTTTTCGCCCCCGCAGCGACTGAAAGGGAGACCGGCCCAAGAAGGGCGCTGCACAAGGGGGATCGCAGATGAACAGGATGTCGAAACTTCTCGGCTTCGCTCTTTTCGCCGGCTGCGGCCTCGCCGTGGGCCTCGTCGCGATGCCCGATGGCCGCGCCTCGGTCTCGGGTCCGGTGCTGCATGTCAGCCCCTCCAAGGGCGACCTCGACCATGCGCACGGCGCCTTCGACACCTTCCGCAACCGCCTCGACCAGGCGCCGCGGCAGGACGAGGCCGCCGGCAAGCAGGCCGCCATCCGCGGCGAGCGCGCCGACTGCGCCCGCCATACCTGGCCCTACATCCCGCAGGCCTGCCAGACCTCCGCCTCCGGCGGCCATCTGCGCCAGATCCGCACCGTCGCCCTCGATCAGACCACCAACTGATCGCCCCCCGCTCCCGACCTCGGACCCACGACCATGAACCGCCGCTTCTTCCTCTCCGCCGGCATCGCCGCCGCTGCCACCGCCGCCGCCACCGCGGCCTCTGCCAACCCCTTCGCCAATGTGGTGATGTTCGACCCCGACACCCGCGAGCCGCTGATCTCCCGCCCGCACGCGGCCGTCGCCCAGGCCAATGCCATCCCGCGCGAGATCGTCGCCTATCACGGCGGCGAGGTCCCCGGCACGGTCGTCGTCGACACCAATGCCCGCCGCCTCTATCTCGTCATGCCCGGCGGCCAGGCCATGCGCTACGGCGTCGGCGTCGGCCGCCCCGGCTTCGAATGGGGCGGCTCGCAGACCATCACCCGCAAGGCCGAGTGGCCGGACTGGCGCCCGCCCGTCCAGATGCTGCAGCGCCGCCCCGACCTGCCGCGCTACATGGCCGGCGGCCCGGACAATCCGCTCGGCGCCCGCGCCATGTATCTCGGCTCCTCGCTCTACCGCATCCACGGCTCCAACGAGCCGCACACGATCGGCCAGGCCGTCTCCTCCGGCTGCTTCCGCATGACCAACGAGGACGTCGTCGACCTCTACGACCGCGTCCGCGTCGGCACCCGGGTCGTCGTCCTGCGCTGATCCTTCGTTCTTTCGCCGTGCATGCCTGCCTGACCTCACACCTCGCCCCGATGGCCCCGCCATCGGGGCCTTTTCTTGCGGTGGTTGCGGGGGCGGAGCAGGGGCCGGCGGGCCGGCTTCGCGACCGGTCGCCGCGCCTGTGGATCAATCGGCGCAAGGAGGGTGGACAGCCCCGGCGCTTGCCTCTATAAGCCGGCCCGCGCTGCAGCGGATCGTCATCTGACGGTCACGCCCCGCGGTCGCCCGGGTAGCTCAGTTGGTAGAGCATGCGACTGAAAATCGCAGTGTCGGTGGTTCGATTCCGCCCCCGGGCACCATTTTCCTGAACACCTCAGCTTCATCGGCCCGACAGCGCGCAGGTCGTGTCGCGCATAAACGCGCACCGCCTATTCGCATTTCCTCTTCGTCATTCCCCCTTCCGCCTTCCCCCCTCCCGGCGCACACTCTCCCAGCCCCGCCTGCCGAGCCGCGCCCATGATTCCCGATCCGCTGGCGATCCTCGCCGTCGTCGTCCTGCTGCTGCCGCAGGCCTATTTCCTCTTCGCCTCGCCGAGCTTTCTCTTCGTCTCGCTGGCCATTCCCGGCGTGACGGTGCTGCTGCGCGTGCTCTTCGGCTTCTACCTGCGCCTATTGCAGATGGCCGCCGGCGCCTCGGCGCTGGCCTTCGCGGCGAGCGGCCGCTTCGCCGTGGCGCTGGTGCCGGTGGCGGTTGGCGGCGGCGCGCTCGTCGCGCGCCAGGCCCTGCTCGCCGGCTTCGACAGGGGTGTTGAGGCGCGCGATGCCGGCGAGCCCGCGGGCGTCGAGCGGCTGCGCCAGCTCCACTGGCTCGCCATGATCGGCAATATCGCCCTGCTCGCCGGCCTGCTCCTCGCCTTCCCGCGGATCGTCACCCCGTCCTGAGGGGAGGGGCGCGCCGCCCGCTCACAGCAGCGTGCCGCGCAGCACCACCAGCGCCACGCTGAAATAGATGACGAGGCCGGAGACATCGACCAGCGTCGCCACGAAGGGCGCGGAGGCCGTGGCCGGGTCGAAGCCGAGGCGCTTCAGCAAGAAGGGCAGCATCGAGCCGTTCATCGAGCCGAAGGTGACGATGCAGACGAGCGCGAGGCCGATGGTCGCCGCCACCAGCGGCCAGTGGGGCCCGTGGTCGTAGATGCCGAAGAGCTGCCACAGCACGATGCGCGCCACCGCGATGACGCCGAGCAGGGCGCCAAGCGCCAGGCCCGAGGGCAGTTCGCGCAAGGCGACGCGCCACCAGTCGGCAAGGCGGATATCGCCGAGCGCAAGGCCGCGGATCACCAGCGAGGCGGCCTGCGAGCCGGAATTGCCGCCCGAGCTCATGATCAGCGGGATGAACAGCGACAGGACGATGGCCTTCTCCAGCTCCCCCTGGAAGCCCTGCATGGCGCTCGCCGTCATCATCTCGCCGACCAGCAGGATGGAGAGCCAGCCGCCGCGCTTGCGCAGCATCTGCCAGAAGCCGGTGCGCCAGTAGGACTGGTGCATTGCCTCCATGCCGCCCATGCGCTGCACCTGCTCGGTCTGCCGCGCGATCATCGTGTCGAGCACGTCGTCCACCGTGACGATGCCGAGCAGGTGCCCGCCGCCATCCACCACCGGCACGGCGAGGAAGTCGTGGCGGGCGACGATGCGCACCGCCTCGTCGGCCGGCGCATTGGCCTCCACCGTCACCATCGGCCGCTCGGAGACAGCGGCGAGGACGGGCGCGGCCGGGTCGCAGGCGACGAGCCGGCGCAGCGGCACGGCATGGAGCAGCACGCCGGTCACGGCGTCCAGCACGAAGACGGCATAGACGGTCTCGCGCGTCCGCTCGACGCGGCGCACATGGTCCAGCGCCTCGCCGACCGTGTGGGTCGAGGGCACGGTGACGACCTCCGTCGTCATCAGCGAGCCGACGGTGCCTTCCGGATAGGCGAGCAGCCGGTCGAGGCCAGCGCGCGTCTCGGCGTCGAGCCGCCCCATCAGTGCGAGGCGGTCGGCCGGCCCCACGGCGCCGATGAGGTCGGCGGCCCGGTCGGCGGACATGCCGGCGAGCAGCGTCGCCGCCAGCGTCCGGTCGAACGCCACGAGGATGTCGGCGCCGCGCTCCAGCGCCGCCTGGTCGAGCACCTCCACCGCATGGGCCGGCGGCAGCGCCGCGAGCGCCGCGGCGGCCTCCATGAGGGGTAGGTCGTTGAGGCGGTCGACGATGTCCGGCACCGGCTCCATCAGGGTCGGGAGCGCGGCGGGACGGCGCATGGCGAGGCGGTCGAGCGAGAGGAGGCGGGTCATGGCATGGCTCCGGCAGCGGGAGACGAAAGGACGGTGCGGCGGGATCCCGGGAGGGGATGAGGCGCAGGTCTTCGTCGCCGGCGGCCGGCGCGATGCGGAACGGGGATCGGCAGTGGCAATGGCCAGGACACGCGGCCGGGGCCACGCGCGGCAAGGATATCGATGTTCATGCAGGACCTCTTCGCGCCGATACGGCGGCGAGGGTCCGGGGTCGGACTAGCCCGCGCGCCGCATCGGCACAGACGATCGATCAGGACTGTCGCTGGGCATGGGGTTCCGTCGCGGGTGGGCAATCCCCGGGGGGATCGTCAGGCGCCTATGCGCCTCGCCATCCCGGGGGTCAAGTCGTGGAAACAGGGACCCGCTGCGCGGGTGAACGCAATAGCGTGATGTCGGGCAAAGCCTCGCCCCGGATCCCAACCAAGGGCCGTCCGGGGGCTTGCCGCGTGTCGCCGGGACCGGCAGCGCCCCTGCGGGCGCTGCCTCGCCCGTTACTGGGTGATGCGCACGTTCTGCAGCGACAGGGCGATCGCCTTGAAGGCATCGGCCAGGCCCTGGCGGTCGCGGGCGTCGAAGTAATGCGCCGGCGAGGAGGCACAGTTGCGCATGGCGGTGATGGCCGTCGCCGCGGTGATGTCGAAGGCCACCGTGAAGACCTCGATCTGCTTCGACTTCGCATAGGTGCAGATGTCGTTCATGTCGTCATAGGTCTGCTTCAGCTGCGCCGCCTGGGCGGTGGCATTGCCGTTCGGCGTGATGTGGCGACCGTCGGAGGCCTGGAAGCGCAGGGTGTTCTCGCCGTCCGTCATCAGCACCATGACCTTGCGCGGGCGGCGGTTGGTCGGGTCATAGGCGGCGCCCTCGGAGAAGGGGGCGGTCGGCGAGAGCACGTTGACGCCCCAGATGAGCCCGGCCGGGATGTAGGTGGAGGGCCGGTAGCCGCCGATATTCACCACCATCCCGCGGATCGCCGAGACGACGGTGGACTGGCTCGCGGTTAGCGGCACGATCGGATTGAGGCAGTTCTGACTGGTGGCGAGGTAGCCGGGATAGCGCTCGGAGGGCGTGGTGTCGTTGAGGCGCAGGTTGCCCGTGCGGCGCGAGCCGACGCAGCCGTACCAGCGATACCAGGTGGTGCTGCCGCCGGTGCAGGTCTCGTAGGGCGGAACGGTCTGCGTCGTGCAGGTGGGGGTGGTGCAGGTCTGCGGCGTGCAGTCATAGCTCTCGGTTACGCCGTCGACGACGCGGGTGCAGGTGCGCGGTGCGCCCCGGGTGCAGGTGCGTGTGGTGCAGGTCTGCCGCGTGGTCTGTGTGGTGCAGACGCGCGGCGTCGTGGTGCTGTAATCGGCCGGCACATCGACCCAGCCGGTATTGCGGTTGTTCACGCCGACATTGACGTAGTCGGCATAGGGCACGACGCCGATCTTCACATCGGCCTTCGGGTCCTGGCGCAGCTGGACGACCAGATCCTCGGCCGCCGCCTTCAGCGCGTCCAGCTTCGCACCTGACATGGACCAGGTATTGTCCAGCACCAGCACCAGTTCGGTCGTGCCGTTGAGGCCGCGCACGGCCTTGGCCTCGGCCTGGTAGGGCAGGGTCGACCAGCCAGCCAGCGCCAGGAACGTCGCCGGCACCGTACCGGTGATCTTCAGCGTGACCTCACGGGTCGTCGCATTATAGGCGAAGTCGGTGATCTTCGAGCCATGCGCATTGGTCTCGCGGACATTGGCATTGGCATGGTTGTCGGCAATGACGCGCATGGCGGCCTCGGCATCGAGCTTCGAGGAGGCGGCCGCGAGGGCCGCAGCGTCGGCTGCCGCCTGTGCGGCGGTGCGCGCTGCCGAGACGCGGGAGAAGTCGACGCCGGCGCCGATGATCAGCATGACGGGCACGGCGCAGATGGCGAACAGGACCGCGGTCACGCCGGAGGTGTCGCGGCGGGTGCGGCCGAGCAGGGCGGTGATGTCACGGAAAAGTCGGGCGAGGGGCATCGCGGCGTTCCAGATCGTGTGTCTGACAACCAGCGATACAGATGGCCCTTCAAGAAACCCCTAAAGGCCAAGTGGAAACAGGGTGAACTGGTGGTGCGGTAAATGAATTGCCCATAGGGAAACCGGAGCGAAACCCTCAGCTCGCGGAGCCGCAGATGGCCCTTAGCCGGGCGGCATGGGGCCGCAGCGGGGAGAGATCATAGGTCTGTTCGACCGCCGGAAAGGCGATGGACAGTTGCGACGCGCCGGTGATGTCGGCGACGAAGCTGGTGGCGAAGCCGGCCGTGATGAAGGCGGAGTTGCGCGTCATCTGCCAGCGCACCGTCTTCGCTGGCCGGCCGTCGACGCTGTAATGCCCTTCCACCAGCGCGTCGGATGCCGGCAGGCGGTAGCCCGGCGCGAAGGAGACAAAGGCCGAGCCGGCGCTGCACAGCAGGGTCAGCCGTTCGCCGGAGCTGCGATAGATGATCTCCAGCGCCGGTGCCCCATGGGCCTCCTGGACCTCGCGCACCCGCCATTGGGCATGGGCGCTCGCCGGCGCCAGGGCGAGGGCGCCGAGACAGGCGAGGCCGGCGGCGAGGGCAGTCGTCATCGCGGGGGATCCGCTGTCGTGGCGGGCATCTGGGACGGACATCTGGGGCGGTGCCTCGCCGAAACGGCGAAACACCGCATCTGTGCACGCCATCGCCCGCAGAAACAAGACGTTGCGAGGCTTCGCAATAGTTTGGGAGCGGTGCGGGTCGGGCGACCGTCCTCAGGCGCCCGCCGCGTCGAGCGTCCGCATGTCGGAATCCGTGAGCCGCAGCGCCGCCGAGCGCAACAGGCTGTCCATCTGCTCCAGCGTCGTGGCACTGGCGATCGGCGCGGTGACGCCGCGCTTGCGCATGAGCCAGGCCAGCGCCACCTCGGCCGGCTTGCAGGCATGGGCCTCGGCCACCGCGTCGAGCGCCGCGAGGATGCGGAAGCCGCGCTCGGTCAGATAGGGCCTGACGCCGCGCTCGCCCCGCGGGCTCTTGCCGAGATCCGCCTCTGACCGGTACTTGCCGGACAGGAAGCCCTTGGCGAGCGAGAAGTAGGTGATCACGCCGATCTCCTCGGCGACGCAGAGATCCGCCAGCGGCCCCTCGAACTTGGCGCGGTCGTGGAGATTGTACTCGGGCTGCAGCACGTCGTAGCGCGGCAGGCCGTGGGCCTTGGCGGCCTCGAGCGAGGCCGAGAGCTGGGCCGCATCGAGGTTCGAGCATCCGATGGCGCGCACCTTGCCGGCTTTCAGCAGCTTGTCATAGGCGGCGAGGCTCTCCTCGTGCGGCGTCTCCGGGTCCGGCCAGTGGGACAGGTAGAGATCGATCGCGTCGGTCTGCAACCGCTTCAGCGAGGCCTCCACGGCTTCCGCGATGTAGCGCGCCGACAGGCCCTTCTTGCCCTCGCCCATCGGCGAGCCGACCTTGGTGATGAGGGTGATCTTCGCGCGCGATCCGCGCGCCTTCATCCAGCGGCCGATGATGGTCTCGCTCTCGCCCCCGGAATTGCCCGGCGCCCAGGCCGAATAGACGTCCGCCGTGTCCACCGCGTCGAAGCCGGCCTCCACGAAGGCGTCGAGCAGGGCGAAGGAGGTCGCCTCATCCGCCGTCCAGCCGAAGACATTGCCGCCGAAGACCAGCGGGGCGATGGAGAGACCGGTGCGGCCGAGGGGGCGCTTCATCGGAGGCTGGCGCGGCGTCATGGGTCTCTCCTCGGGGTCTTCTGATGGACGGGCGGCGAGATTAGCCCGGCTCACCGCCTTGGGGACAAGTGGCCGCCCTTTTTATTGCGGCATGGCAGCCGCGCGAAGCGGCCGGGCCAGCGGCGGCGGGGCTTTGCGGGCCGCAAAAAAATGCTGACAGCTTTCGGGTGGTGTCCGACTTATCCCTCGCGCTAGCCTCATCTGACGCCATGCCCCGCCATTCCGACAGCCTCTCGCTCGCCCAGGCCCGCCGCATCGCCATCGCCGCGCAGGGCTTCGACCTCGCCGGCCATGGGGCGGGACGTGGCGCGCGCCCGGCCGAGCGGCGGCATCTGAAGCGCATGGCCGAGGATCTCGGCGTCATCCAGATCGATTCCGTCAACGTGGTGGCGCGGGCCCATACCCTTCCCGGTTTCTCCCGCCTCGGCCTCTACGATCCCGGCGATCTCGATGCCCTCGCCTATGGCGGCCGCCGCCGGGCCCTCTTCGAATATTGGGGCCACGAGGCCTCCTATCTGCCGGTCGCGCTGCAACCGCTGTTCCGCTGGCGGATGGAGCGGGCCCGGCGTGGCGAGGGGATCTATACCGGCCTCGCCGGCTTCGGCCGCGAGCGGGCCGACCTCATCGAACAGGTGCGCCGGGAGATCGAGGAGGAAGGCCCGAAGGCCGCGGGCGAACTCTCCCACGACCATCGCGGCGAGGGCGGCTGGTGGGGCTGGTCGGAGGGCAAGCGCGCCATCGAATGGCTGTTCTGGGCGGGGATCGTGACGACCGCGACGCGGCGCGGCGCCTTCGAGCGCATCTACGACCTCACCGAGCGGGTGCTGCCCCGCGCCATCGTCGAGGCGCCGACCCCGGACGAGGCGATGGCCCACCGCGAGCTGGTCCGGCGCTCGGCCATCGCCCTCGGCATCGGCACCGAGCGGTGCCTGCGCGACTATTTCCGCCTCGGCGTCGCCGGGACGCGGCAGGCGGTTGCGGAACTGGTCGAGGCGGGGGACCTCGTGCCCGTCACCGTCGAGGGGTTCCGCAACCCCGCCTATCTCGCGAAGGGCGCCCGCATCCCCCGCAGGGTCGAGGCGCGGGCGCTGCTCGCCCCCTTCGATCCGCTGGTCTGGCAGCGCGAGCGCACGGAAGGGCTCTTCGGTGCCCGCATCCGCCTCGAGATCTACACGCCCGCCGACAAGCGCACCCACGGCTATTACGTGCTGCCCTTCCTCCTCGGCGACCGGCTGGTGGCGCGCGTCGACCTCAAGGCTGACCGGGGCGCTTCGGCGCTGGTGGTGCAGGCGGCCCACCGCGAGCAGGGCGCGGTCGACGCGGTCGCCGGCCCTCTGGCGGAGGAACTCACGCTCATGGCGCGCTGGCTCGGATTGGCTGATGTGCGGGTCATGCCCAGAGGCGATCTGGCGGCGGCGCTGGCGGCGGAACTGGGCTGAAGGGCAGGCCATCCTCACTCCCGAACGGCGGTCTTCACCCGTCCCGGCGCCTCTCCCATCATGCCGGCCCGAGGAGCCGCCCATGACCGCCACCCGCATTCGCGACCGCATCGCCGTCACCATCGAGGCCGGTGTCGCCGACATCCGCCTCGACCGCCCCGACAAGATGAACGCGCTCGATCCCGCCATGTTCGACGCGCTGATCGAGGCGGCGGCGCTGGTCCGGGACACGATGGGCGTACGCGCCGCGGTCCTCTCCGGGGAAGGCCGCGCCTTCTGCGCCGGCCTCGATTTCGGCTCCTTCGCCGCCATGCAGGCGGGCGGTGACCGCAGCCTCTCCGACCTCGTGCCGCGCACCCACGGTATCGCCAATCGGCCGCAATTCGCCGCCTGGTGCTGGCGCGAACTGCCCGTGCCGGTCATCTGCGCGGTACATGGCGTCGCCTATGGCGGCGGGCTCCAGGTGGCGCTCGGCGCCGACCTGCGCTTCGCCACCGCTGATGCGAAACTCTCGGTCATGGAGATCAAGTGGGGCCTCGTTCCCGATGTCGCCGGCACGCAGCTGCTGCGGCATCTTTGCCGCGACGACGTGGTGCGCGACCTCACCTATACCGGCCGCGTCGTCACCGGCGAGGAGGCCCTCGCCCTCGGCCTTGTCACCCGCATCGAGGCGGACCCGCGGGCCGCGGCGCTGGCTGCGGCGCGCGATATCGCTGCGAAGAACCCCGCCGCCATCAGCGCCGCCAAGCGCCTGCTCAATGCGGCGCCGCTCGTCTCCTCCGCCGAGGGGCTGATGATGGAATCGGTGGAGCAGCAGGCCATCCTCGGCTCGCCCAACCAGGTCGAGGCCATCGTCGCCAATATGGAGAAGCGGGTGCCGCGCTTTGCGGATTGAGGGGTGGGGCGACTGCATCGAGCAAGTGCGTCCTGCAGCTAGCCCTCCTCCGATGACCCTCCCATGCACCGCCGCGCTGGACTTCGCCGCGGTGCGGCAGTGATATGCGGCCTTCGCAGCCGATCCCGAGGACATCATGGATAACCGAAGCGACCTGTGGCGGCAGGTGGACGCGGCCTCTGGCCGTCTCATCGAACTCTCCGACCGCGTCTGGGGGATGCCGGAGGTCTGCTACACCGAGGTCCGCTCCTGCGCCGAGCACACCGCGCAGCTGAAGGCCGAGGGCTTCCGCGTCACCGAGAACCTCGCCGGCATCCCGACCGCCGTCATGGGCGAGGCGGGCGAGGGCGGTCCGGTCATCTGCTTCCTCGGCGAATATGACGCCCTGCCGGGCCTCAGCCAGGAGGCCGGCGTTGCCGAGCATCGCCCGGTCGAGACCGGCGGCCACGGCCATGGCTGCGGTCACAACCTGCTCGGCTCGGCGGCGCTGCTTGCCGCCACCGCCATGAAGAACTGGCTCGCCGAGACCGGCACGCCCGGCCGCGTGCGCTATTATGGCTGCCCGGCGGAAGAGGGCGGCGCGGCCAAGGCCTTCATGGTGCGCGCCGGCGCCTTTGGGGATGCCGACGTCGCCATCACCTGGCACCCGTCGAGCTGGTGGGAGGTTGCCCCGCCGCTGTCGCTCGCCAACACCCGCGCAGACTTCATCTTCACCGGCAAGGCCTCGCATGCCGCCGCCTCGCCGCATCTCGGCCGCTCGGCTCTCGACGCGGTCGAGCTGATGAATGTCGGCGTCAACTACATGCGCGAGCACATGCCCTCCGACGCCCGCGTCCACTACGCCCTCCTCGATACCGGTGGCATCGCGCCGAATGTCGTGCAGGCCCATGCGCGCGTGCGCTATTCCATCCGCGCCCGCGACCTGCCCGGCATGCTCGAACTCGTCGAGCGCGTGAAGAAGATCGCGCAAGGCGCCGCGCTGATGACCGAGACCAAGGTCGAGGTGAAGATCATCTCTGCCGTCTCCAACATCCTCGGCAACACGCCGCTGGAACAGGCGCTGCAGACTGTGCTGGAGGATCTTGGACCGCCGCATTTCGACGACGCCGACCGCGCCTTCGCGAAGGATATCCAGGCGACCCTGACGCCCCAGGACATTGCCAGCGTCTATCACACGATCGGCCGGGAGCCCGAGGACCGGCCGCTCGCCGATTTCACCGTGCCGCTCGACGCCAAGCGCAACCCGCTGATCGGCTCGACCGATGTCGGCGATGTCAGCTGGGTCGTACCGACCGTCCAGGCCCATGCGCCCACCGTCGCCATCGGCACGCCCTTCCACACCTGGCAGGTCGTGACGCAGGGCAAGATGCCGGCCGCCCACAAGGCCATGGTGCAGGTGGCCAAAGCCATGGCCGCCACCGGCGCTGCGGTTCTCTCGAATCCCGAGCTCATGGCCGCCGCCAAGGCGGACCTCGCCCGCCGCACTGCCGCGACCCCTTACCTCTGCCCGATCCCCGACGAGATCGGTCCGCCCCTCACCATGTCCGCCGGCTGACGCCCGAAAGGTCCCCCGATGATCCGCTTCTACTTCAACGGTTCGCCCAACCCGACCAAGGTCGCCCTGCTGCTGGAGGAGACCGGCCTCGCCTATGAGCCGGTCGCCGTCGACACCCGCACCGGCGCGCAGTTCGCGCCGGACTTCCTCGCCATCAACCCCAACGGCAAGGTGCCCGCCATCACCGACGGCGACGCGGTGGTCTTCGATTCCAATGCGATCCTGCTCTACCTCGCCGAGAAGACCGGCCAGTTCCTGCCCCCCGCGGGCGACGCCAAGGCGCGCGGCGAACTTCTCTCCTGGCTGATGTTCGTCGCCACCGGCATCGGCCCCTTCTTCGGTCAGGCGGTGCATTTCAAGCACTTCGCCCCCGAGCCGGTGCCCTATGCCCATGAGCGCTACCAGTATGAGGCGGACCGTCACCTCAAGGTGGTCGAGGGCCATCTCGCCGGCCGCGACTGGATGGTCGGCAACGCCTATTCCATCGTCGACATGGCGCTCTGGGGCTGGATCCGGATGCTGCCCTTCGTCCTCGGCGAGGGCGCCTTCGACCGCTATCCGAACGTCAAGCGCCTGTGCGATGCGGTCTCGGCGCGTCCCGCTGCCGCCCGCGCCGTGGCGCTGAAGGATCGCTTCACCTTCAAGGCGCAGATGGACGACGAGGCCCGCAAGGTCATGTTCGGCCACCTGAAGAAGGCCGGCTGACGGCAGCATCAGACCTGCGCTCCTGCCGTTCGACCTATTGCGAGGGGCGGGAGCGGGGTGAATGCTTCCGCCCGTCGCATCCACCGGGACTTCCGCATGGCCAGTGAGCCGATCCCCGCACCACTGGTCGCCTTCGCCGGCGCAAGGCCGCCGGCCCCCGCCTGGTTTACCGATGCGCTGGCCAAGGCGCCGGAGCGCACCACGCACCAGGGCGCCGGCGTCACCATCGAGACGCTCGCCTGGGGTGAGCGCGGCAAGCCCGGCCTGCTCCTGCTCCACGGCGGCTCCGCCCATGCCGACTGGTGGAGCCATCTCGCGCCGTTCTTCGCGAGCACCCACCGTGTCGTCGCGACCTCCTGGTCGGGCATGGGCGGCACCGACTGGCGTCCCGCCTACTCGATGGACGACCTCATGGGCGAGATGCTGGCAACGCTTGAGGCCACGGGGCTGGAAGAGGGCCCGGTAAAGCCGCTGGTCGCCTCGCATTCCTTCGGCAGCTTCCCCGGCATGGCCTTCGCTGCCGTCCATGGCGAGCGCATCGGCGGGCTCATCACCATCGACTCGCCCTTCCTGTCGAAGGAGATGCGGGCGAAGCGCGACTTCAGCCGGCCGCCCTCGAGAGAGCCGCGCGACACCCTCGTCTACGACAGGTTCGAACAGGCGATTGCCCGGTTCCGCCTCATGCCGGCCCAGACGGCGGAGAACCTCTACATCGTCGACAACATCGCTCGGTATTCGTTGCGCGAGGTGAAGAAGGCCGACGGCTCGTCAGGGTGGACCTGGCGCTTCGACCCCTTCATGTGGTCGCGCATGACCCGCCGCGATCCGGCTGAGGACCTTGCCGCCGCCAAGTGCCGCCTCGCCATCACCTGGGGCTCGCGCTCGGTGCTCTTCCCCGACGAGATCAAGGATTACGTGCGCCGCCAAGCGCCGGCCGGCACGTTCTTCGTCGAGATCCCGGAGGCGCAGCACCACGTGCTCATCGACCAGCCACTGGCCCTCATCACCACGATGCGCGCGGTGATCTCGGCCTGGGATGCTGACGACAAGGCCCGGTAACAGGGCGACTGAAGGTCTCGGGAGGACCCGCATGGGCAGGCTTCAGGGCAAGCGCACCATCGTCACCGGTGCGGCGAGCGGCATCGGCCGGGCGAGCGCCCGCCTCTTCGCCAGGGAGGGCGCCTCGGTCCTCCTCGTCGACCGCTCGGCGGAGGCGGTGGAGGCGGTCGCCGCCGAGATCCGCTCAACCGGCGCGACGGCGCGCGCCATGGCCGCCGATGCCGGCTCGGAGACCGACGTGAAGGCCTATGTCGCGGAAGCGGAGAAGGCTTTCGGCGGCATCGACGCCATCTACGCCAATGCCGGTATCTCCGGTGGGCTCACGCCCTTCTTCGACCTCACCGTCGAGAGCTGGCAGGAGATCCTGCGCGTCAATCTCATCGGCCCCTTCCTCGCCATCCGCGAGGTCGCTCCGCTGATGATCGCGCAAGGCCATGGCGCCATCGTCTGCACGGCCTCGGTCGCGGGCCTCAAGGCCAATGCCGGCGGCGCGCCTTATTCGGCCTCCAAGGCCGGCGTCGTCAGCCTCGTCCAGACGGCGGCCAACGCCTTCTACGGCACCGGCGTGCGCGTCAACGCGGTCTGCCCCGGCCTCATCGAGACCGGCATGACCGTCCCGATCTTCGACCACGCCCGCAAGCGCGGCAGCGAGGGCAAGCTCGGCCAGCTCAACCCGCTGAACCGCCCCGGCCAGCCCGAGGAGATCGCCGCCATGGCCTGTTTCCTCGCCAGCGACGAGGCGAGCTACGTCAACGGCCAGGCCTTCCCCGTCGATGGCGGCCTGTCCTCCACGCTTCCCTTCGCCGGCCAGCGCCCGCGCTGACCGCTTGTTCTCGATCAGGAGTTCGCCCGTGACCGCCATCAACGAAGTCGTCGATCTCGCCACTGACGGCGCCGTCGCCGTCGTCACCGTCGCCTCGCCGCCGGTGAACGCGCTCTCCGCCAATGTGCGCACCGGCATTGCCGAGGCGGTGCAGAAGGCGGGCGCCGATCCGGCCGTGAAGGCGGTGGTCATCCACTGCGCCGGGCGCACCTTCATCGCCGGCGCCGACATCACCGAGTTCGGCAAGCCGCCGAAGGGCGTGCCGCTGAACGAGGTCAATGCCATCCTGGAGGCCTGCCCGAAGCCGGTCGTCGCGGCGATCCACGGTACGGCGCTCGGCGGCGGCCTGGAACTGGCGCTCTCCTGCCATTACCGCGTCGCCGTGCCCTCGGCGAAGCTCGGCCTGCCCGAGGTGAAGCTCGGCCTCGTTCCCGGCGCCGGCGGCACGCAGCGCCTGCCGCGCCTCGTCGGCATCGAGCGGGCGCTCGAGGTCATCGCCTTCGGTGATCCGATGAAGGCGGCGGAGGCCGCGACCCACGGCCTCGTCGATGCCGTGGCGGGCGAGGGCTCGCTCAAGGCCGATGCCATCGCCTTCGCGGCGAAGCTTGTCACGGATGCGGCGCCCCTCAAGAAGGTGCGCGACCGCTCCGAAAAGCTGAATGCCGATCCCGCCGTCTTCGCCGCCTTCCGCAAGGCCAATGCCCGCAAGTTCCGCGGCTTCGAGGCGCCGGAAGCCTGCATCCAGTGCGTCGAGGCGGCGGTCTCCATGCCCTTCGATGCCGGCCTCAAGTTCGAGCGCGAGACGATCATGCGGCTGATGGTCGGCACCCAGTCGCTCGCCCAGCGCCATGTCTTCTTCGCGGAGCGCCAGGCCGCCAAGATCCCCGACGTGCCGGACGACACGCCGACCCGCACCATCGCCAAGGTCGGCATCATCGGCGCCGGCACGATGGGCGGCGGCATCGCCATGAACTTCGTCAATGTCGGCATCCCCGTCACCATCGTCGAGGCCAAGCAGGAGGCCCTCGACCGCGGCCTCTCGGTGATCCGCAAGAACTACGAGAACACCGCCAAGCGCGGCCGCCTCACCATGGCCGATGTCGAGACGCGGATGGGCCGCTTCACGCCCTCGATGGACTTTGCGGCGCTGGCCGATTGCGACCTCGTCATCGAGGCGGTCTTCGAGAACATGGCGATCAAGAAGGAGGTCTTCGGCAAGCTCGACGCCATCGTCAAGAAGGGCGCGATCCTCGCCACCAACACCTCCTATCTCGACGTCAACGAGATCGCCGCCGCCACCTCGCGGCCCGAGGACGTCATCGGCATGCACTTCTTCTCGCCGGCCAACGTCATGCGGCTGCTGGAGGTGGTGCGCGGCGAGAAGACGGCGAAGGACGTCATCGCCACCGCCATGGGCCTTGCGAAAACCATCGGCAAGGTCGGCGTCCTCGTCGGCGTCTGCCACGGCTTCGTGGGCAATCGCATGCTCGCCCAGCGCCAGCGCGAGGCGACGAAGCTCATCCTCGAGGGCGCCATGCCCTGGGACGTCGACCGCGTGCTCTACGATTTCGGCCTGCCCATGGGCCCCTTCGCCATGAGCGACCTCGCCGGCCTCGACATCGGCTGGTCGCGCGAGACCTCAAAGGGCGAGACGGTGCGCGAGATTCTCTGTGAGATGGACCGCCGCGGCCAGAAGACCGGCGCCGGCTTCTACGACTATGACGAGGCGCGCAACGCCAAGCCCTCGCCCATCACCGAGAAGGTCATCCTCGACCTCGCGGCGAAAAAGGGCATCAACCGCCGGCCGATCTCGGATGAGGAGATCCTCCAGCGCTGCATCTATCCGATGATCAACGAGGGCGCGAAGATCCTTGAGGAGGGCAAGGCCATCCGCGCCTCCGACATCGATACGGTCTGGGTCAACGGCTATGGCTGGCCGGTCTATCGCGGCGGTCCGATGTTCTATGGCGACACGATCGGCTTGGCCGAGGTGCTGAAGGTGATGAAGGGCTTCGAGGACCTGCACGGCGCCGACTTCAAGCCCTCCGCGCTCTTGGAAAAGCTGGTCGCCGAGGGCAAGGGCTTCCGGGACTGGAAGTGAGGGGAGGGGAACCCCTTCCCGGACCCGCCTTCACCGCGGAGGCGCCACCTTCACCTCTCCCCGGCGGGGAGAGGTCGGCCGAAGGCCGGGAGA
>NZ_JAPZTZ010000025.1 GCF_027532945.1 Phreatobacter sp. | reverse complement strand
CCTTTCAGGCTCGCACCTCAGGATGAGGATGGTCGTGGCCTGCCTCGCCGCTCATCACCTCATTGGCAAGCACCACCACCCTCATCCTGAGGTGCGAGCCTACAGCGAGAGGCGAACGCATCTCGCGTTCGCTCGATGCTAGGGCGAGCCTCGAAGGACGCACTTCGGGTCCTGCCATCCGCCGAACCGCGCTCGTCTTGGCGCCCCCCTCACCCGAAGGTGAGCCGCATCGGCTGCACCGCGAGCCCATCGACCATTGTCGACCAGGTCTCGCCCGCCGCGATGGGAAAGGCCCGCGTCACCGTTCCCGTCGTGATGATCTCGCCCGCCGCGATGGGGCTCGCCTGCGGGTCAGCCGCGAGCACGCCCGCAAGATGCCGCACCGCCGAGAGCGGCCCGTCCAGCACATTGGCGGCGATGCCATGGTCGATGCGCTCGTCATTGCGGAACAGCGTGACCGCGAAGCCCGTCAGCGCCGTGAGCCAGGCCTCCGCATCGCCCTCGACCGGGGTCCGCGGCCCGCAGAACAGCGCGCCATGCAGGCCGAAAGCGGCCTGGCAATCCGCGCCCTGGAAGCGCCAGCCGGGAAACAGCGACTGGACGATCTCGAAGCCATGGGCGACCCAGCCGACCGCGCCGAGGATGGCGCGCTCGTCCATGCCGGCGGTGACCGGCGCCTTGAAGCCGAGCACGATCTCCGGCTCGATCCGCGGCTCGACGAGATGGGCGATGCTCACCGTCGCCGGGCCGTCGACATCCCTGAACGTGGAATCGTAGACCGGTCCCCAGATCGGCGAGTAGACGCCGTATTCCGCCCAGATCGTGCGGTTGGTGAAGCCGATCTTGCGGCCGATGATCCGCTCGCCGGCGGCCACACGCCGCCGCGCCACCTCATGGCCCACCTTCTCGCCGTCGGCGACGGAGAAGGTCGGCTCCAGCGTCGTCAGTGGACCGATCTGCCGGCGCGAGCGATAGGCCGCCAGCACCTCGTCGGCGAACATCCGGGTCTGGGGCGAGCAGAGCGACATGGATCGGGTCCGTTACGGCAGGGGACATGAAAAACCCCGGCCGCGGACGGCCGGGGTTGGGAAAGGAACGACGTTGCGCCGGGCCTCAGCGGGTGGGCGTCGCCGGAGCGGCCGGGGCGGCCGGAGCCGGGGCGGCGGCGGCACGCTGGCTCGGCGGGAAGGCCGGGTCGGTCGCCGTGCCGCGGAGCAGTTCGAGGGCGCGGTTGATCTGCACGTCCTCCTTCTGGTCCTGCGGGACGAAGACGGACGAGGCGGAGCGTTCCTCGGCGCCGTCGGCATTGTTGCGCAGATGGCCGCGCAGGCCCGCCTCGCCGCGGTTCTCCTGCAGGCGGGCGCGCATCGCCTCCGGGACCGGCTGCTCCAGCACGATGTCCGGATCGATGCCGCGCGCCTGGATGGAGCGGCCCGACGGTGTGTAGTAGCGGGCCGTGGTGAGGCGCAGCGCGCCCTGGTTGCCGAGCGGGATGATGGTCTGCACCGATCCCTTGCCGAAGGAGCGGGTGCCGAGCACGGTCGCCCGCCTGTGGTCCTGCAGCGCGCCGGCGACGATCTCGGAGGCCGAGGCCGAACCGCCATTGATCAGCACGATGATCGGCTTGCCGCCGGTGAGGTCGCCCGCGCGGGCATTCCAGCGCTGCGTCTCCTCGGCATTGCGGCCGCGGGTGGAGACGATCTCGCCACGCTCCATGAACGTGTCCGAGACCGACACCGACTGGTCGAGCAGGCCGCCCGGATTGTTGCGCAGGTCGATGACATAGCCGCGCAGCTTGTCGGCCGGCACCTTCGCCTTGATGTCCTCGATCGCCTTGCGGAGATTGTCCGTGGTCTGCTCGTTGAACTGGGTGACGCGGACATAGCCGACATCCTCGCCCATCACCGAGTGGCGCACGGCGCGGATGACGATCCGGTCGCGCGTGATGTCGATGTCGCGCGGGGCGGCGCCCTGGCGCGTCACACGGATGGTGATCTTCGAGCCCACCGGGCCGCGCATCTTCTCCACCGCCTGCTGCAGGGTGAGGCCCTGGATCGGCTCGTTGTCGATATGGGTGATGATGTCGTTGGCGAGGATGCCCGCCTTGGAGGCCGGCGTGTCGTCGATCGGCGAGACGACCTTGATCAGGCCCTCTTCCTGGGTGACCTCGATGCCGAGGCCGCCGAACTCGCCGCGCGTCTGCACCTGCATGTCGCGGAAGTTGCGCGCGTCCATGAAGCTGGAATGCGGGTCGAGGCCGGTGAGCATGCCGTTGATGGCGCTCTCGATCAGCTTGGCGTCGTCCGGCTTCTCGACATAGTCGGTGCGCACCCGTTCGAAGATGTCACCGAACAGGTTGATGTGCCGGTAGGTGTCGGATGCCGCGGCATTGGCCGGCATCCCGAGGATGGCGCGGGGTTGCGTGACGGCGACGGTCGCCAGCGCGCCCATGGCGGCACCGGCTAGGAGGATCGAAGCTCTGCGCATCATCCGCGAACCCTTTCATTGGCCTGTGGCCCCGGTGTCCTCATCGTCCACCAGGGCGCCGGGTCGATACTCGACCCGTCTTTGCGAAACTCGACATAGAGAACGGGCTGCGTCGCGCCCGTCGTCACGGCGGAGGCTGGCGGCGGGGTGTGGCCCATGACCCCCACCGGCTCCCCCGCCAGAACGAACTGACCCAGATCGACTGTGATCCTGTCCATTCCGGCGAGCACCAGATGATATCCGCCGCCGGCGTTGAGGATCAAGAGTTGCCCGTAGGTTCGGAACGGCCCCGAATAGACCACCCAGCCGTCGGCCGGGGCGGTCACCGCCGCACCCGTCCGGGTGGCGAGGGACAGACCCCGCTCGGTGCCGCCGAGCCCGTCCGGATCGCCGAATTCGCGCAGCCGCACACCCAGAACGGGCAGGGAAAGGCTACCGCGCGCCTGCTCGAAGGGCATGGCGGGGTTGATCCGCGCCGCATTCTGCAAGGCCGCCATCTGCTGGCGCCGGTCGAGGGGAGCCGCACCGCGCGCCACCGTGGTGGTGCGCGCAGCATCCGCCGCCCGCTGCGCGGCGCTGATTTCGGTCTCCATCCGGCCTATCAAATGTTCGAGATCGGCGGCCTGGCGCGCCAGTGCCGCGGCGCGCGTCTTCTGCGCCTCCAGCGACTGTTCGCCGGTCGCGACCTCGCTGCGGCGCGCCTCGGCCAGCGCATCGAGCCTGACACGCTCGTCGCGCAGATGGGCCGCCTCGCGGCGCAGCTGCTCCTGCTCGCTGGCAATGCGACGGCGCAGGCCGGAGAGTTCCTCGAGATCGCGGGCGAGCACCGTCACCGCCTCGCGCATTTCCGGCACGAGGGTGCCGAGCAGCATGGCGGTGCGCACGCTCTTCAGCACATCGTCCGGGCCGACCAGCATGGCCGGCGGCGGGCGGCGGCCCATCCGCTGCAGCGAGGCCAGCACCTCGGCGATGAGCTCGCGCCGTTCATGCAGCGACTGGCGCAGGGTGAGCTGGCGCGCGTCGAGACCCTTCAGATTGCTCTCGAGGACGGTCATCCGCTCCTCGCCGGCGCGCACCCGGCGCACCGCATCGAGCGAGGCGGCGACGAGCGCGGCGCGGTCGTTCCGGAGCGCGGTGACCTCGGCCTCGATCCGCGACCGCTCCGACTGGCTCTTGGCGAGGTCGGACTGGATGGCGTCGAGCTCGCGCTGGCGCTGTCGCCGCTCGGTCTCGGCCCGCTCGGCCGGGCTCGCCGGCTCGGCGCGCAGGGCCGTGCCCGCGCCCGGGACGGCGACGGTCAGAACGGCGGCGAGGGCGAGGAAGGGCGAGCGCATCGGGCCCGAATCACGAGGGACGGCAAGGAACCGATGCTACATGGCGCGGGGGGCAGGCGGAATCGCGGCGCCGCCCCGCCCTTTTCGCGGCGCGGCGCAAGATCGCGTGAGACCGGGCGTCGGGCCGGTGCCTCAGTTGAACAGGGCGTCAATGTCGTCCTGGCTGGCGTGGCCCACCTCGGTATCGAGCTTGGGACCATTGAGCAGGGCCGCGTCGCCGGTCGCCTCGGCGATGCCCTCGACCGCGATATCCTTGAAGCTGTCCAGGCCGCCCCAGATCTCCATCATCTTGACGATGCGGTCTTCGATGAATTTCAGCGTGTTCACCACCTTGGTGATGCGCTGACCGGTGAGGTCCTGGAAGTTGCAGTGCTCGAAGATCGTGATGATCTTCTGCTGGATGTCGTCCATCGCCGCCTTGTCGTGGGTGCTCTTCAGGCTGGCGGAGAGCTGGCTCGCCAGCTGGTCGATGACCTCCGCCGCGCTGAGGATGCCTTCGGTGGCCTGCTCCGTGCCGGTGACGATGGCGTCGAGCTCGTGCGTCACGCGCGTCATCTGCTTGCCCTTGAAGCCGGTGACGTGGAGCGTGGCGATCTCGTGCTTGGTCTGGTCGATGGCCTGCCAGATCTGGTCCAGCTCGGCCTTCAGCTTCATCGCCTCCTGCATTTCCTGCTTGTAGGCATCGACCATCTGCCGCGTGACCTCTTCGGCCGGGCGGATGAGGGCCTTCAGCTGCTTGATCTCGGAGAGGATCTCATGATGGCCGTTGGACCCGGCCGCGCCGCCTGACGGGGCGGCGACCTCCGGCTGGGAGATCACTTCGATACGAAAGGCTCGTTTCGCTGCGCGCATGGACGTTCCGGACAGGGGCGTGGCTCCGGTCGGGCATGGACCGGTCGTGAGGGCGACGATGCGGCGGGAGGGTTAAGGCGCGGTTCCAAAAGTGCCACACCGTCGATCTGCACAATGGGAAAACAAGGTAGGGTTAACCGCTGGTATCGACGCAAGGCTGCCCCACCGCGGCATGTCCCCCCAGTGGTGAGCAATCCTTAACCCTAAAGAAGATCGACGCGCGTTCACGAAGCGAAAAGCATCCGGAAAGCAGCCGCGTTTACCATTTCTGGGTCTATCGCGGTGCTTGTCTTGACATGACGGCAAGGACGACGGGTGCGAGCCCGTCCCACTTCAGTATTGCGTTCAAAGAGTCCGCCGATGTCCCGCTTCGCCTTGAAGGCCGCAGCCGCGGCCCTGCTTCTCGTTGCCACGGCCCACGAGGCCTCCGCCCAGATCGCCGGCGCCCGCCGCTCCGACCTCGGCGGCGGCTTCATCGAGTTCCTCTACCAGGGCGGCCAGCCGACCGGGCCCATTGCCGGCGCCCGCCGCGCCGGCCCCGCCCCGGAGCCGGTGGCCCCCGCCGCGCATCTGCGCGCCAGCTACCAGGTCTCGCCACAGGTCGAGCCGGTGCGCCCGCTTGTCGCCCCGCCCGCATCCGCCGTGCCGGCCGGAACCGTGCCCCAGGGCCAGCGGACTGCCGAGCCACGCGGCATCGACCCGCGCTTCCTGCCCCAGGTCGTGCCCTATCGCGGCGGCCATCGGCCCGGCACCGTCATCATCAACACCGCCGAGCGGCACCTCTATCTCGTCCAGGCCGACGGCACCGCGATGCGCTACGGCGTCGGCATCGGCCGCCCCGGCTTCGGCTGGACCGGGACCAAGACCATCACCCGCAAGGCCGAGTGGCCGGACTGGCGCCCGCCGGCCCAGATGCTGCGTCGCCGCCCCGACCTGCCGCGCTTCATGGCTGGCGGCCCCGCCAATCCGCTCGGCGCGCGGGCCATGTATCTCGGCTCCTCGCTCTATCGCATCCATGGCTCCAACGAGCCCTGGACCATCGGCCAGGCGGTCTCCTCCGGCTGTTTCCGCATGCGCAACGAGGATGTCATCGACCTCTACAAGCGCGTGCGCGTCGGCACCCGGGTGGTGGTCATGTGAGCTTCGCCGCAGGGGTCCCGCCGGACCCCGCGGCATGTCTTGCGGCGGGTAAGCGCAACAGCGCCCCGCCGCGGCGCTCGAACGAGCGGACAGGAGGGGCCGCCCCGTCGCAGGACGGGGCGGCCTTTCTGCTTGGAGCGGACCCTTCGCCGCATCCCTCCCCTTCGCCGCCATGCCTTGCGGGACCCCGGCCCGCTGATAGGATCATTCGCGATCCAGCCCTTTCCGGAGACGATCCATGTCGAAAACGAGCGCGCTGCGTGTGGTCGGCGACGATGCCGCCAGCACCGCCATCCCGAATGACCTCCAGGCCTTCTGGATGCCCTTCACCGCGAACCGCTCGTTCAAGGCCCGCCCGCGCATGGTCGCCCGCGCCAAGGACCTCTACTACTACACCCCCGAGGGCAAGCAGATCATCGACGGCACGGCGGGCCTGTGGTGCTCCAGCGCCGGCCATTCGCGCCAGCCCATCGTCGAGGCCATCCAGAAGCAGGCGGCCGAGCTCGACTTCGCCCCGACCTTCCAGTTCGGCCACCCCAAGGCCTTCGAGCTGGCAAGCCGCATCGCGGCGCTCGCCCCCGGCGACCTCGACCACGTCTTCTTCTGCAACTCGGGCTCGGAAGCTGCCGATACCGCGCTGAAGATGGCGATCGCCTACTGGCATGCCCGCGGCAAGGCCTCGAAGACCCGCCTCATCGGCCGCGAGCGCGGCTATCACGGCGTCGGCTTCGGCGGCATCACGGTGGGCGGCATCGTCGCCAACCGCCGCGTCTATGGCTCGATGCTGGCCGGCGCCGACCACCTGCCGCACACCTATAACCGCGAGAAGCAGGCCTTCTCCAAGGGCGAGCCCGAGTGGGGCGCCCATCTCGCCGACGAGCTGGAGCGCATCGTCGCCCTGCACGACGCCTCGACCATCGCCGCCGTCATGGTCGAGCCGATGGCCGGCTCCACCGGCGTGCTGCCGCCGCCGGTCGGCTACCTGAAGCGCCTGCGCGAACTCTGCGACAAGCACGACATCCTGCTCATCTTCGACGAGGTCATCACCGGCTTCGGCCGCCTCGGCGCGCCCTTCGCCTCGGAGCGCTACGGCGTCGTCCCTGATCTCATGACCTTCGCCAAGGGCGTCACCAATGCCGCCGCGCCGATGGGCGGCGTCGTCGCCCGAAAGCACGTCCACGATGCCTTCATGACCGGCCCGGACCACGTCATCGAGCTGTTCCACGGCTATACCTACTCGGCCCATCCGCTGGCCTGCGCCGCCGGCCTTGCCACCCTCGACCTCTACCGCGACGAGGGCCTGTTCGAGCGCTCCAAGGCGCTGGAGCCGGTCTGGGCCGATGCCATCTTCTCGAAGCTCAAGGGCCAGGCGGGCGTCCTCGACATCCGGCAGCTCGGCCTCACCGCCGCCGTCGACATCGAGAGCTGGAAGGACGCGCCGGGCAAGCGCGCCTATGTCGCCATGGACAAGGCCTTCCACGACGAGGGCATCATGATCCGCACGTCGGGCGACTGCCTGGTGGTGACCCCGCCCTTCATCATCACCGAGAACGACATCGCCCAGATCGCCGACAAGCTGTCGAACGTGATCGCATCCACGGCGATGCCCTCCTGAGGCACGGCGCCCTCATCGCATGACGAAAGGCCCGGCCCGCGCCGGGCCTTTTGCTTGTGGGGTTTCGAAGTCCCTCTCACTCTCCGCCGCCGCCTTCACCTCTCCCCGGCGG
>NZ_JAPZTZ010000033.1 GCF_027532945.1 Phreatobacter sp. | reverse complement strand
TCCGGTTGGCGCGCAGCCCTTACGGTCCGGCCCGGCCTTGGGCGGGGCATGACGGGCGGTGTGGCAGCGGCCGTCACGCCGGCGGCGTATAGCCCTTCGGCAGGCGCGCCCGCTCGATCTGGGCGATGTCGCAGGCCACATCCACCATGGCCGAGAAGTCGTTCTGCCCATAGCCGCGGGCGCGAGCCTGCGAGAAGGCCTCGCGCGCCGCCGCCGCCACCGGGACCGGCACGCGGGCGGCATTCGCCGCCTGCACGATCAGCGTCAGGTCCTTGTGGGCAAGGTCGATGGAGAAGCCCGGCTCGGTGTCGCCGGCCAGCACCTTGTTCGGCCAGTTGACCTTGAGCTGGCCGTTCGTCGCCGTCGTGCCGTAGAGCACGTCCAGTGTCTTGGTGAGGTCCAGCCCGAAGCGCTGCGACAGCGACAGGGCCTCGGCATTGAGCTGGCAGAGGATGATGGCGAGGTAGTTGTTGACCAGCTTCATCCGCGTGCCGGCCCCCGGCCCGCCGGAATGGTGGATCGTCGTGCCCATGGCCTGGAGCAGCGGCAGGGCGCGCTGGTAGTCGGCATCGTCCGCGCCCACCATGAACAGGCTCTGCCCGCGATCGGCGTGCCAGGCGAGGCGGCCGACCGGCGCGTCGACGGCCGTCATGCCGCGCCGCCGCGTCTCCTCGTGCAGGCGGTCGGTGGTCTCCGGGTCGATGGTCGACATGTCCAGGATCATCGTGCCGGGCCTGGCGTGGTCGAGGATACCGCCGGGGGCGAGCACGACCTCCGCCACCTCCTTGCCGGTCGGCAGCATGGTGACCACGATGTCGCAGGAGGCGGCGATCTCCGCCGGCGTGCCGCGCTTTGCCCCCAGCGCCTCGAGCGCCGCCATCGGCGCCTCGACGACGTCATGGACCATGAGCGAGAAGCCCTTGGTCTGCAGGTTCGAGGCCATGCCCCGGCCCATCTTGCCCAGTCCGACGAAACCGATGGTCATGCCTGTCCTCCCCGTGGTCCTCTTGTGTCGGGCGGGGGCTGGCGTCATGGTCCGGCCCTCGCGAAGGACGGGGAGCCTATCCAGCCCATGAATGCCATGCACCCCCAGGCCACGCATGCCTCGCCCGCCGGCTGGCCGATGGACATCTTCGCTGGCCTGAAGGCTGCGGGCGTCCGCCAGGTCGCCTATGTGCCGGATGGCGGCCACGCCGCCCTCATCCGCGCCGTCCACGATGATCCCGGCATGGTCGCCATCCCGCTGACAACGGAAGAGGAGGGCGTCGCGCTCGTGTCCGGCGCCTGGCTCGGCGGCGACCGCGCCTGCCTGCTCATGCAGTCCTCCGGCGTCGGCAACTGCATCAACATGCTGTCGCTGGTGCGCAACATGGGCGGGCCGTTCCTGACCTTCGTGACGATGCGGGGCGAATGGGGCGAGTTCAATCCGTGGCAGGTGCCGATGGGCACCGGCACGCCCGACGCCTTCCGGCTGATGGGCGTCCACGTCATGCGCGCAGACACGCCCGACGCCGTCGGGCCGACGGCGGCTGCCGCCATCCGCATGGCCTATGAGGGCGGCAGCGCCGTCGCCGTGCTGCTCGGCCAGCAGCTCATCGGTGCCAAGGTCTTCGTGAAATGAGCGCGATCCCCGCCCGCCTCGACCGCCGCGCCGTGGTCGCCCGCCTCTTGAAGGATCGGGGCGATGCCATCGTCGTCACCGGCCTCGGCTCGCCGACCTATGACGTCGCCGCCTGCGGCGACCATGATCGCAACGTCTATCTCTGGGGCGCCATGGGCGGCTGCGCCGTCATGGCGCTCGGCCTCGCCCTCGCCCGCCCCGACACGCCGGTCATCGCGGTGACCGGTGACGGCGAGATGCTGATGGGCCTCGGCTCCTTCGCCACCATCGCCGTACAGGCGCCGAAGAACCTCACCGTGGTGGTGCTGGACAACGGCCTCTATGGCGAGACCGGCGGCCAGGCGAGCCACAGCGTGGTCACCGATATCGCGGCGGTCGCGGCGGCGACCGGCATCCAGGACGCCCGCGCCATCGCGGCGATGGGCGACGTCGAGGCGCTCGCCGCCCGCGCCACCTCGCTTGGCAACGGCCCCTGCGTCGCGGTCGTCAAGATCGACCAGGCCGAGCGTGAGCGTGTCCTGCCGACCCGCGACGGCCATGCCATCCGCGTGCGGGTGCGGCAGGCCCTCGGCCTGACGATCGACTGATGTTCTCGGCCGAGGAACTCGAGCGCTACGCCCGCCACATCGTCCTGCGCGAGGTGGGAGGCCCCGGCCAGCAGCAGCTGAAGGCGGCGAAAGTGCTCGTCATCGGCGCCGGCGGGCTTGGCGCGCCGCTCCTTCTCTATCTCGCCGCGGCGGGGGTCGGCACCATCGGCATCGTCGACGATGACGCCGTGGCACTGTCGAACCTGCAGCGGCAGGTCATCCACCGGACCGATGATGTCGGTGTCCTCAAGACCGAGAGCGCGGCCAATGCGATCCGCCGGCTTAACCCGCATGTCGAAGTTGTCTCGCATGTCGCGCGGCTGACGCCGGACAATGCCGCCGGGCTTCTCGCCGCTTACGACATCGTTGCCGACGGCTCGGACAATTTCGCCACCCGCTACGCTGTCTCCGATGCCTGTTTCCATGCCGGAAAGCCGCTGGTGACGGCCGCTGTCGGCACGTTCGACGCCACGTTGACGACGCTGCGCCCGCACGAGACCGGCCCCGACGGCCGCCCGAACCCGACCTATCGCTGCCTGTTCCCGGATGCGCCGCCGCCCGGCACGGTGCCCTCCTGCCAGGAGGCCGGCATCCTCGGCGCACTCACCGGCATCATCGGCTCGATGATGGCACTGGAGGTGATCCGCGAGATCACCGGCTTCGGCGAGGGCCTCGTCGGGCGGCTGCTGATGATCGACACGCGCGCCATGCGCTTCGAGACCGTCCGCTACCGCTGGGACCCGGACAACCCGCTGAACGGCACGACACGTTGATGGCGAGACCGGCCGGCGCTACCATTGGATCATGGACCGCGCCGCCATTCTTGATGTCCTGAAGCGCCACGAAGGTGATCTTCGTCGCCTCGGCGTGCGGCATGCTGCGCTGTTTGGCTCGACCGCGCGAGATGGGAGCGGCGCTTCGTCCGACATCGACATCCTCGTCGATATCGCGGCCGATCATCCGATGGATGTTTTCGGCTATGCCGGTCTTGTCGCCTTCATCCGGGACCTCTTTCCCGCCAGGGTCGATGTCGCCAATCGCGAGACCCTGAAACCGAAAGTGCGGGCATCTGTCGAGCGCGATGCGCTCTATGCCTTCTGATCGCGATCTTTCCGCTCTTCTCGACATCCGCGACAGCATCATGCTCGCCATAGCCTGGACGGCGGGGCACGACGCACTATCGCTGGGCGATGACACCAAGACCCTCTATGCGGTCGTCCGCTGCCTGGAGATCATCTCGGAGGCTTCGCGGCGGCTGAGCCCGGACGTGCGCGATCGCCATCCCGACCAGCCATGGCGCAACATCATGGGGTCCGGGAACATCTACCGCCACGACTACGACGATGTTGCCGCGCGCTTTGTCTTCACGACGGTACGGAACCACCTGCCAAGTCTCCTCGCCGTCGTCGACGCGGAGATCGGCGGTGTCGGCGCTTAGAGCATGCTCGGCAGCACGCGGTCCGGCGGCTTGTGGCCGTCCATGAAGGTCTTGATGTTGACGATGACCTTGTCGCCCATGTCGACGCGGCCCTCGACCGTGGCCGAGCCCATATGCGGCAGCAGCACCACCTTGCCGGCCTTGGCGAGCTTCAGGAGGCGCGGGTTCACCGCCGGCTCGTGCTCGAAGACGTCGAGGCCTGCGCCTGCCAATTCACCCGCCTCGATCATCCGCGTCAGCGCCACCTCGTCGATGATCTCACCGCGGGCGGTATTGACGATATAGGCGTCCTTCTTCAGCAGCTTCAGCCGCCGGGCCGAGAGCAGGTGATAGGTCGCCGGCGTGTGCGGGCAATTCACTGAGACGATGTCCATGCGGGCGAGCATCTGGTCGAGGCTCTCCCAATAGGTCGCGTCCAGCCCCTGCTCGAGCTTCTCCGGCAGGCGGCGGCGGTTGTGGTAGTGGATCTGCATGCCGAAGGCGGCGGCGCGGCGCGCCAGCGCCTGGCCGATCCTGCCCATGCCGACGATGCCGAGCCGCTTGCCATGGATGCGCTTGCCGAGCATCCAGGTCGGCGACCAGCCGCCCCATTCCCCGTGCTCCAGAACCTCGAAGCCCTCGGCGAGGCGGCGCGGCACGGCAAGGATCAGCGCCATTGTCATGTCCGCCGTATCCTCGGTGAGGACGCCCGGCGTGTTGGTGACGGTGATGCCGCGCTGAACGGCGCTCGCCACGTCGATATTGTCGACGCCGTTGCCGAACTGGGCGATGAGGCGCAGCTGCGGGCCGGCCTGCGACAGCAAGGCCGCGTCGATCCTGTCGGTGACGGTCGGCACGATCACATCGGCCTCCTTCACCGCGGCGGCGAGTTCGGCCTGGCTCAGCGGCCGGTCGTCGACGTTCAGCCGCGTATCGAACAGCTCGCGCATCCGCGTCTCGACGCTGTCGGGGAGTTTCCTCGTCACGACGACGAGCGGCTTCTTGCGGTTCGCCATGCCCAAACCTCTGAAAAAGCGACGCGTCCCGGGTGGGAACGGGCGGCCATCAAGCCTGTCTTAACCCTGACGGGCGACACTGCCCACGGCGCGACCTCTCTAACAGATGGGCCGCGCCAGACAAAGCCGTCGGACCGGCCGAAAGCCCCGTCTTTCGAAGGGTCCGAACCTCTGTCTCAGCAGTCTCGTGCCTGCGGGTGAGTTGCGTATGCGTTGCTTCCGATCGATCGCGGCCCTCGCCGCCCTCGTCCTGACTGTCGTCCTGCCGCTTCCGGCGGCGGCGGAGGTCACCGGTTCCATCGGCTCGGCGACGCGCCTGCCGGTGCCGCGCTTCGTCAGCCTCAAGTCCGAGCGCGTCAACGCGCGCATGGGCCCGACCCGCGATCACCAGGTCGTCTGGATCTATCAGCGCTCCGGCCTTCCCGTGGAGGTCACCGCCGAATTCGAGAACTGGCGGCGCATCCGTGACCACGAGGGCACCGAGACCTGGGTTTTCCACTCCATGCTGTCCGGCCGCCGCACCGGCATGGTCATGCCGCGCAGCGGTTCCACCGACCTCGTCGCGCTGATGAACCGCCCCGGTGGTGACCGCATCGTCGCCCGCCTTGAACCCCGCGTTCAGGCCTCCGTGAAGAGCTGCTCCGGCACATGGTGCCGCATCATCGGTCCCGGCTTCGATGGCTGGATCGAGCAGACGCGCCTCTGGGGCGTCTATCCCAACGAAAAGGTCGAGTGACGCGGCGCGCCGCCCTCGCTAGGGTCCGGCCAGTCCCAGCCGCCGGAGCGCCGATGTCCCTGCCGTCTCGTCTCGACCGCGCTGCCTTCCTCGCGCGCTTCGCCGCCGTCTGGGAACATTCGCCCTGGATCGCGGAAGGCGCCTTCGATCGGGGCATCGGCGCAGAGCAGGACACGGCGGAGGGGCTTCACGCGGCGATGGTCACGGTGATGCGCGCCGCCGGTGACGACGCCAAGATGGCGCTCATCCAGGCCCATCCGGACCTCGCCGGCAAGCTCGCCGCCGCTGGTCGTCTCACCGCCGAATCGACCGGCGAACAGGCCTCCGCCGGCCTTGACCGCCTGACCGATGCGGAGCGGACCGACTTCACGCGGCTGAACGAGGCCTACAAGGCGCGCTTCGGCTTTCCCTTCATCCTGGCGGTGAAGGGCCGGACCAAGGACGAGATCCGTGCGGCCTTCGAGGCGCGGCTGCAGAACGATGCGGCTGCGGAATTCGCCGAGGCGCTGACGCAGATCGAGCGCATCGCGCTGCTGCGGCTGAAGGATGTGTTGCCGTAGGGCGTTTGGCTGCAGGGGCTCCATTGCGTCGTGCAAGACGCCGTCACGCGGAGCCGAGCGCCTTACCCCCCGATCACCCGCTCCAGCACCGTCCGAGCCCGCGCTTCCACGGCACTCCGTGCGACGTGCCGCCCGCCGTCCACCACACGCCGGCCCGACACCCAGACCTCGCGGATCGCGCCCGTCGAGGGCCCGAAGATCCACGAATCCAGCACGGCGTCGCCCTCGCGGCCGGCGAAGGCCATGTGCCCGGCGTCGAGAACCACGAGATCGGCCGGCGCGCCAACCACGATGCCGCCTGTACCGAGCCCCAGAGCCTGAACCCCGCCGGCAAGGCACGCCTCCACCAGCGTCCGCCCGGTCGAGCGGCCGCGATCCGCCATGGCGGTGCGGCGGCGGGTGGCGAAACGCTGGGCATAGTCGAGCATGGACAATTCGCCCGCGGCGGAAATCGCCACGTTCGAATCCGTTCCGATGCCGAACAGGCCGCCGCGCACCTTGAAGTCGACGCCGGCGAAGAGACCGTCGCCGAGATTGGCCTCCGTCACCGGGCAGAGGCCGACCACGGCGCCCGCCGCCGCCATCTGCTGCACCTCGGAGGAATCCGCATGGGTGGCGTGGATCAGGCACCAGCGGTCCGACAGCTCCGCCCAGTCGCCGAGCAGCGCGATGGGCCGCGTCCCGTGGGCGGCGAGGCAGTCCTCCACCTCCTTGACCTGTTCGGAGACGTGGATGTGGACGGGACCTTGGCGGAAGGTCGTCAGCAACGCGGTGAGCTCCTCCCGCGTTACCGCCCTGAGCGAATGAGGCGCGATGCCGAAGCCGCCGCGGGCATAGGCCCCTGCCGCCTCCCGCGCGCCCTCCGCCACCCGGGCGAACAGGTCGAGATCGCTGATGAAGCGCCGCTGGCCCTCGCCGGGTGCCAGGCCGCCGAAACCGGAATGGGCGTAGAAGACGGGGAGGATGGTGATGCCGAGGCCGGTCGCCTCGGCCGCGGCGATGCAGCAGCGGGCGAGCTCTGCCGGGTCGGCATAGGGCCGACCGTCGCGGCCGTGATGGAGGTAGTGGAACTCGCCGACCGTGGTGAACCCGGCCTCCAGCATCTCGACATAGGCGAGCGCCGCGATGGCCTCGACATCCTCCGGCTCGAGCGCCAGCGCAAAGCGATACATCCAGTCGCGCCAGGTCCAGAACGAATCCTCGCCCGTGCCGGCGGCCTCGGTCATGCCGGCCATGCCGCGCTGGAACGCGTGGGAATGCAGGTTCGGCAGGCCGGGCAGGGCGATGCCGGGAATGCGCGTCGCGCCGGCCTCCGCGCCGTCGTTGATCGCGGCGATTCGCCCGTTCGCGCCGACCGTCACGGTCACGTTGTCGCGCCAGCCCTCGGGCGTCAGCGCCCGGTCCAGATGGAGCTTGTCCATCGCCGTCTCCATGCTACGGTTTTTCGCCTAGCACTGTTGGGCGAGGAATACGACGTGCCGAGAGCATCCCATGCGCGTTGACCGGCTCTTCCGCGACGCGCGGCTGGCCACCATGGCCGGAACCGGCGCGGACCACGGCCTCGGCCTCATTGAGGATGGCATTGTCGCGACCTCGGGAGGGCGCATCGTCTATGTCGGCGCCAGGGCCGATGCGCCGCGGCTCGATCCGGTGGAGACCATCCGCTGCGACGGCCGCTGGCTCACCCCTGGCCTCATCGATTGCCATACCCATCTCGTCTATGCCGGCAATCGCGCCCATGAATTCGAGCTGCGGCTGAAGGGCGCGAGCTACGAGGAGATCGCCCGCGCCGGCGGCGGCATCGTCTCGACGGTGAAGGCGACGCGGGCGGCCAAGCCCCGCGATCTCGCCGAGGCGACCCTGCCGCGCCTCGACCAGCTGATCGCGGAAGGGATCACGACGGTCGAGATCAAGTCCGGCTACGGCCTCGATCTCGAGACCGAGGAGAAGCAGCTGCAGGTGGCGCGCTCCCTCGCCGAGGCGCGCAATGTCGGCGTGGTCACGACCTTCCTCGGCGCCCATGCCCTGCCGCCCGAGGCCAACGGCGACAAGGCCGCCTATCTCGACCTCGTCTGCCACAAGATGATCCCCTCCATCGCCCGCCACGGCCTCGCCGATGCGGTGGATGCTTTCTGCGAGGGCATCGCCTTCTCGCCCGAGGAGACAGCCCGCGTCTTCGCCGCGGCGGCCAGGCATGGCCTGCCGGTGAAGCTCCATGCCGACCAGCTCTCCAACCTCCATGGCGCGAAGCTCGCCGCCGATCATCGCGCGCTCTCGGCCGACCATCTCGAATATACCGACGAGGAGGGCGCCGCGGCCATGGCCAGGGCCGGCACTGTCGCCGTCCTGCTGCCGGGCGCCTTCTATTTTATCCGGGAGACCAAGTTGCCCCCGGTCGAGGCCTTCCGCCGCCATGGCACGGCCATGGCGCTTGCCACCGATTCCAATCCGGGCTCCTCGCCGCTCACCTCGCCGCTCCTCGCCATGAACATGGGCGCGACGCTCTTCCGCCTCACCGTGGCGGAATGCCTGCTCGGCTTCACCCGTCATGCAGCGAAGGCCCTCGGCCGCGACGATATCGGCGTGCTGGAACCGGGGCGCCGGGCCGACCTGTGCCTGTGGTCGGTGGAACGGCTCGCCGAACTCGTCTATCGGATCGGCTTCAACCCCTTGCATGCCCGCCACCGAGGCGCCTGATGACCGATCTGATCCGCGCCGGAGGCAATGGCCTCGGCCTCTGGCGGCGTGTCGCCGCCGGCGCCAACCCGGCTCTTGATCCGGCCACCGCACCAGCCATCCAGCGAGGCTACGAGCTGCTGATGGCCAAGGCCCGCGGCAACGACGCGGCCTATGGCGTCAATACCGGCTTCGGCAAGCTCGCCAGCGTCCGCATCCCCGCCGACAAGCTGGCGGAGCTGCAGGTCAACATCGTCCGCTCGCACCAGGCCGGCATCGGCGAGCCGCTGGAGGAGCCCATCGTGCGGCTCGTGCTGGCCCTGAAGGCGGCGAGCCTCGCCCATGGCGCCTCGGGCGTGCAGCCGGCGACCGTCGCGCTGCTGGTCGCCATGCTCGAGGCCGGAATCCTGCCGGTGATCCCCGCGCAAGGCTCCGTCGGCGCCTCCGGCGATCTCGCGCCGCTCGCCCATATGGCGGCGGTGCTGATCGGCGAGGGCGAGGCGACCCTGAACGGCGTGCGGATGGATGGTGGCGCAGCGCTGGCGAAAGCGGGCCTGAAGCCCGTCGTCCTCGGTCCGAAAGAGGGTCTGGCGCTCCTCAACGGCACGCAGGTCTCGACCGCGCTGGCCCTCCACGGCCTCTTCCTGATCGAGAACGCCTTCGCCGCGGCCCTCGTCACCGGCGCGCTCTCCACCGACGCCATTGCCGGCTCGGACACGCCCTTCGATGCGCGCATCCACACCCTGCGCGGCCAGCCCGGCCAGATCACCGTCGCCGCCGTGCTGCGGGCGCTGATGGAGGGCAGCGAGATCCGCCGCTCGCATCTCGCCGACGACCCGCGCGTCCAGGACCCCTATTCCATCCGCTGCCAGCCGCAGGTGATGGGCGCAGCGCTCGACGTCATCCGCTCGGCTCAAGCGATGCTGCTGGCGGAGGCCAACGGCGTCACCGACAATCCCCTCGTCATGGCCGACAATGGCGACGTGCTGTCGGGCGGTAACTTCCACGCGGAGCCGGTGGCCTTCGCCGCCGACATGCTGGCGCTCGCGGCCTGTGAGGTCGGCAACCTCGCCCAGCGCCGCTGCGCCATGCTGGTCGACCCGGTGCTCTCAGGCCTGCCGGCCTTCCTCGTCCGCGAGCCGGGGCTGAATTCCGGCTTCATGATCGCCGAAGTGGCGAGCGCAGCGCTCGCCTCGGAGAACCGCCAGAAGGCGGCGCCCGCCGTCACCGACACGATCCCCACCTCCGCCAACCAGGAGGATCACGTCTCCATGGCGACCCACGGCGCCCGCCGCCTCGGGCCCATGGCCGAGAACCTCTGCCGCATCATCGGCATTGAGGCGCTGATGGCGGCGCAAGGCGTCGACATGCGGGCGCCCTTGCGCACCAGCCCGCTGCTGGCGAAGGCGCACGCGGCGATCCGCGCCGTGGCGCCCATGCTCGACCGCGACCGCCCCTTGTCGGCGGAGATGGCCGCGGCCAGTGCCCTCGTCGCGGCCGGCGGCCTGACGACGCCCTTCGGCCATGTGGTCGAGCGGTTGTTCGGAGACATGACATGACCCCCGTCACCGTCATCCCGGGCGATGGCCCGCTCGTCCTCGGCCAGCCGCATGTCGGCACCATGGTCCCGCCAGAGGTCTCGGTGGAGCTGAACGACCTCGGCCGCTCGGTGCCGGACACCGACTGGTGGATCGACCGGCTCTACGAGGGTATTGCCCGCCGCACCGGCGCGACTGTGGTCCGCCAGGAGATCTCGCGCTTCGTCATCGACGTGAACCGCGACCCCTCCGGCGTCTCGCTCTATCCCGGCCAGAACACCACGACGCTCTGCCCGACCACCACCTTTGACGCCGAGCCGATCTATCGCGAGGGCCGCGAACCGGGTCCGGCCGAGATCGGCCGGCGCAAGCAGCTCTATTTCGCGCCCTTCCACGCCGCCATGGCCGCCGCCATCGAGACGACGCGCATCCGCCACGGCTATTGCGTCCTCTACGATTGCCACTCGATCCGCTCCGAGGTGCCGAACCTCTTCCCCGGCACGCTCCCCGTCTTCAACATCGGCACCAATGGCGGCGCGTCCTGCGCCCCCGCCATCCGCGAGGCCGCGATCCGCGAGGCCGAGGCCTCCGGCATGAGCTTCGTCGCCGACGGCCGCTTCAAGGGCGGCTGGATCACCCGCCATTACGGCGCGCCGGAGAGGGGCGTCCATGCCGTGCAGATGGAGCTGGCGCAATCCGCCTACATGCTTGAAAGCCCGCCCTGGACCTATGACGAGGCGGTCGCCGCCCGCACCGAAGCCGTCCTCACCCGCATCGTCGCGGCCATTCTCGACGCCGCCGCCACCCTGGAGCCCTGACCATGGCGACCCGCCTCGACAATTCCCGCATCATCCGCGCCCCCCACGGCATGGCCATGACCGCCAAGACCTGGGGCGCCGAGGCGGCTTTGCGCATGCTGATGAACAACCTCGACCCGGAGGTCGCCGAGCGTCCCAACGAGCTCGTGGTCTATGGCGGTATCGGCCGCGCGGCGCGCGACTGGGAGAGTTTCGACCGCATCGTCGCCTCGCTCCGCTCGCTTGAGGCCGACGAGACCCTCCTCATCCAGTCCGGCAAGCCCGTCGGCATCTTCCGCACCCACACGGATGCGCCGCGGGTCCTGCTCGCCAATTCCAACCTCGTGCCGGGCTGGGCGACCTGGGACCATTTCCATCACCTCGATAAGCTCGGGCTGATGATGTACGGCCAGATGACGGCCGGTTCCTGGATCTATATCGGCAGCCAGGGCATCGTTCAGGGCACCTACGAGACCTTCGCGGAGGTCGCGCGCCAGCATTTCGGCGGCTCGCTCAAGGGCAAGTGGATCCTCACCGGCGGCCTCGGCGGCATGGGCGGCGCCCAGCCGCTCGCCGCCACCATGGCCGGGGCCTCCATGATCGCGGTGGAATGCCAGCCGAGCCGCATCGAGATGCGCCTGCGCACCCGCTACCTCGACGCCGAGGCGCGCAGCATCGACGAGGCGCTGGAGATCGTCGACCGCTCGCACAAGGCCGGCAAGCCGATCTCGGTCGGCCTCCTCGGCAATGCCGCGGAGGTCTTCCCCGACATGGTCCGCCGCGGCATCCGGCCGGACGTCGTCACCGACCAGACCTCGGCCCATGACCCGCTCAACGGCTACCTGCCGGCGGGCTGGAGCCTCGCCCAGTGGGAGGAGGCGCGCGAGCGCAATCCGAAAGCGGTCGAGGCGGCAGCGAAGGAATCCATGGCGGTCCATGTCCGCGCCATGCTCGACTTCCACCGGATGGGCGTGCCGACCCTCGACTATGGCAACAACATCCGCCAGATGGCGAAGGACATGGGCGTCGCCGACGCCTTCGACTTCCCCGGCTTCGTGCCGGCCTATATCCGCCCACTCTTCTGCCGCGGCATCGGGCCGTTCCGCTGGGCCTCGCTCACCGGCAACCCGGAAGACATCGCGAAGACGGATGCCAAGGTGAAGGAGCTGATCCCCAACGATCCGCACCTCCACACCTGGCTCGACATGGCCAAGGAGCGCATCCAGTTCCAGGGCCTTCCCGCCCGCATCTGCTGGGTCGGGCTCGGCGACCGCCATCGCCTCGGCCTCGCCTTCAACGAGATGGTGGCGAGGGGCGAGATCGGACCGATCGTCATCGGCCGCGACCACCTCGACTCCGGCTCGGTCGCCTCCCCCAACCGCGAGACCGAAGCGATGAAGGACGGCTCGGATGCCGTCTCCGACTGGCCGCTGCTCAACGCCCTGCTCAACACCGCCTCGGGCGCCACCTGGGTGTCGCTGCACCATGGCGGCGGCGTCGGCATGGGCTATTCGCAGCATTCCGGCGTCGTCATCCTCGCCGACGGCACGCCCGAGGCCGCGGCGCGGCTTGGTCGGGTGCTGTGGAACGATCCCGGCACCGGCGTCATGCGCCATGCCGATGCCGGCTACGACATCGCCATCGATTGCGCCCGCGAGAAGGGACTGAAGCTGCCGGCGCTCGGCATCGGGGTGTGAGAGAGCGGTGCCGCCCCCTTCACCTCTCCCCAGCGGGGAGAGGTGAGAGGTCGAGCGTCTCTTGGACCTGAGGCGTCCTCGCCTCAGCCCTCGTACTGCCCGACGATCGAGATCGAGCAGACGTTCTGGTGCGGGAAGCCGCCGAGATTGTGGGTCAGGCCCATGCGCGGCAGGTCCTTGCGCTGGCGCTCGCCGGCCCGGCCCTGCATCTGCAGGTACATCTCGTAGATCATCCGGAGGCCCGAGGCGCCGATCGGATGGCCGAAGCACTTGAGGCCACCGTCGATCTGGCAGGGGATTGTGCCGTCGGCGTCGTAGAAGCCGTCGAGGATGTCGTGGATCGCCCGCCCTTCCGCGGAGATGTGCAGGTCCTCCATGGTGACGAGCTCGGTCACCGAGAAGCAGTCGTGCACCTCGATGAGGCTGATCTCGTCGCGCGGGCGCTCGACGCCGGCCTCCTGATAGGCGCGGGTCGCGGCGATGCGGGTCGTGGCGAAATAGCTGCCGTCCCAGGAATTGTGCTGCGCCTCGGTGCCGTTCGACACCGCCACCTGTAGCGCCTTCACCGAGACGAGGTCGCGCTTGCCGAGGCTGCGGGCGATCTCCGGCGTCGTGACGATGGCACAGGCCGCCCCGTCCGAGACGCCGCAGCAATCGTAGAGCCCGAGCGGCTCGGCGATCATCGGCGAGTTCAGCACCGTGTCGATGGTGATCTTGTTTCTGAGGTGCGCCTTGGGGTTCCGGCCGCCATTGTCGTGGCTCTTCACCGAGACATGGGCCATGGCCCGCTTCAGGTCCTCCGGCGCCGAGCCATATTTGGCGCGGTAGGCGGCGGCGAGCTGGGCGAAATAGCCGGGCGCCGAGGCGTTCGGCCAGGTCATGTTCGGCAGCGTGCCGCGACCACGCTGCGGCAGGCCGCCATAACCGGTGTCCTTGAGCTTCTCGACGCCGAGGGCCAGCGCGATGTCGGCGGCACCGGAGGCCACCGCATAGACCGCGCCGCGGAAGGCCTCGGTGCCGGTGGCGCAGAAGTTCTCGACGCGGGTCACCGGGATGTAGGGCAGGCGCAGCGCCACCGCGAGTGGTACGGCGGACTTGCCGACATGCTGCTCCTCGATGGCCGTGCCGAGCCAGGCCGCATCGATCTGCTTGGTCTCGATGCCGGCATCGCCGAGCGCTTCCGTGTAGGCCTCGACCATCAGGTCTTCGGCGTTCATGTCCCAGCGCTCGCCGAATTTCGAGCAGCCCATGCCGAGAATGGCGACCTTGTCGCGAATGCCTTTGGGCATGGTCAGGCCCTCCCAGAAACGTCGGTTTGGGCGGCGGGCGCCGCCTTCCAGAAATAGCGGCGGAAACCGCGCTGGCTGTCGATGTCCTTGACGCGGAACATCATGCGCATGGGATGGCCGACGGCGAGATCCTTCTCGTCGACATCGGTGAAATCCATCATCCAGCGGCCGCCCTCGTCGAACTGGATCATGCCGTAGCAGGCCGGCGGATCCGGTGAATAGGTCAGGCGGTCGGCGGTGTAGGAATTGATCTTGCCGATCTTGGCCGCGAAGGGCTCCGGCTCCTGCGTGTCGATGGCGGTGCAGTTGGGATTCACGCAGACCCGCGTCTTGGGGAACTGCAGCGTGCCGCATGTCGAGCACTTGCCACCGACGAAGGCGGTCACCGTGTGGCGGTTGCGCCAGAGGGCGGACAGCGCCGTCTGCTTGTCGGCCTCGGCGCGCATGCCGCGCTCCAGCTCCACCGTGTCGTTGAAGGCGAGGAATTTGGCGTAGTTCGTCTCCTCGCGGCGGCGGGCGAGATGGCCCTTCACGCCGAGACGCGGGCCGAGCGTGGTGATCGCCTCGGTCACCTCGAACAACAGCACGTCGGCGCCCTGGCCAAAGCCGACCACCATGATGCGGTCGCCGGGCTTGGCCTCTTCCAGCGCCGCGACCAGCATGACGAGGGGGTGGGCCGCGCCGGTCTCGCCGCAGACGGCGTGGAGATTGTCGGCGACCGCCGCGTCGGCGATGCCCGCGGCCTTGGCGACGGAATTGGCGACCTTGGCGAGGACCGCCGGCATGCAGAACCGCGTCACCGCCTCCGGCCCAAGGCCGGCCTTGGCGAGGCAGGCCTTGATGACCGGCGGCACCAGCGGCATGTAGCCGGCGTCGCGGATCCAGCGCTCCTCCCACTGGTAGTCGTACTCGGATTCAGGCGTGCGGTAGTGGTCGACGAAATCGGCGCTGCGGGTGGCCGAGGCGAGGAGCCTGGCGACCGGCTTGCCCTCACCGACGAGGATGGCCGCTGCGCCGTCGCCCGCCGTCATCTCGAGGGGGCTCGCCGCCTTCACCGGCCGCTTTTCGGCGGCGATGACAAGGCTCAAGGGCCCGCCGCGTAGCGCCGCGATGAGGGCGGAGGTGGCGGCGCGCTGGGTCTGGCCGGCATCGGCCGTGGCGAGGTCCTGGCCGAGTGCGAGAGCTTCCGCCACGACGCCGGCGTTCAGCCGGTCGAGGAAGGGGAAGGTGGTCGAGGCGAAGGTCAGGGATTCGAGGCTGGGGGACCCCGTGCCGGCGAGGCAGTCGCGTCCCGCCTCCACCGCCATGGTCACTGGGTCCTCGTCCCAGTTGGCGATGGCGCGCTCGCCCTTGCCCTGGCCCTTCAGGGCGGAATTGAACCAGCCATGCGCCTCGGCGATAGCCTTTCGCTGCAGGCGCAGGCGCGGGATGTAGGCGCCGAAACTCAGGATCCCGAAAGTCATGCTGGAAACCTCTGCGTCATGCCCGGCCTTGTGCCGGGCATCCACGAATTCCTGTCCGCCCGGTGTTCAAGTCGTGGATGGCCGGGACAAGCCCGGCCATGACGGCTGACCTGGCGAGGCAAATCTCGATCACACCGGATCCCACGAGAAGATGTCGGCGGAGCGGTCGAGCGGATAGAAGGAGGACTTCAGCGCCGGCATGCCGTGGCTGGCGAGGCTGTCGCAGGTCCACCCGCCGTCGCGGTGGATGGAGCGGATCGGCCGCGACTGGCCCATCAGGAAGATCTCGTTCATCCGCACCGCGAAGATCTGGCCGGTAACGTCCTTCGCCCGGTCCGAGGCGAGGAAGGCCGAGAGCGGCGCGATCTTCTCGGGCCCCATGGCCTGCATGCGGGCAACGCGCGCCTTCTCGGCTTCCGTCTCCGTCGGGATCGTGCCGATGAGACGGCTCCAGGCGAAGGGCGAGACGCAGTTGGAGCGCACGTTGAACCGCGCCATGTCCAGCGCGATGGATTTCGACAGGCCGACAATGCCGAGCTTGGCGGCGGCATAATTCGCCTGGCCGTAATTGCCGATGAGGCCGGAGGTCGAGGTGAAATGGACGAAGGCGCCAGACTGCTGCTCGCGGAAAATGCGCGCGGCGGCGTGGGAGACGTAGAAGGTGCCCATCAGGTGCACCTTGATGACCAGCTCGAAGTCGGCGACCGACATCTTGTGGAAGATGGCATCGCGCAGGATGCCGGCATTGTTGACCACGGCGTCGAGACCGCCGAAGGCGTCCACCGCGGCCTTGACGATGGCATTGGCCGAGGCCGGCTCGGCGACACTGTCGAAATTGGCGACGGCCTTGCCGCCTTTGCTGCGGATTTCCTCGGCGACCTCCTCGGCCGGCGCGGCGCTGGCGCCCGAGCCGTCGGCGGCGCCGCCGAGATCGTTGACCACCACCTTGGCGCCCTCGGCCGCCGCCGTCAGTGCGATTTCCCGGCCGATGCCGCGGCCCGCGCCGGTGACGATGACCACCTTGTCCTGGAGTGCGCCCGACCCTGCCATGAATGCCGTCCTCGACCGATGTGCCTGCGGCGCAGCCTTCCGCGACGCCGGCTGAACCATAGTCCGTCCGGCCATCCGACGAAATCCCGTTTCAGTCTTCGAAACGCCTGTCTTATGGTGGAGGGGAGCTGTGGCCATCAGAGCCGCGCCAGACATGGAGACGCCGCCGATGACCGCCACCGCCTCCTATTACAGCGAGGAGCACCACCTCTTCCGTGACGCCTGCCGGCGTTTCGTCGCCGAAGAGATCGCCCCGCACCATGCCCGCTGGGAGAAGGAAGGCAAGGTCGACCGCGAGGCCTGGCTGAAGGCCGGCGAGGCCGGGATGCTCCTCACCAACATCCCCGTCGAATATGGCGGCGGCGGCGCCGACTTCCTGACCAGCGCCATCTTCATCGAGGAGATGATGGGCCATGTCTTCACCGGCCCGGGCTTCCGCCTGCACTCCGACATCGTCGCCCCCTATATCCTCAACAACGCCTCGGAGGATCTGAAGCGTCACTGGCTGCCGAAAATGGCCAGCGGCGAGGCCATCGGCGCGCTGGCCATGACCGAGCCGGGGGCCGGCTCCGACGTCCAGGCCATCCGCACCACGGCGATCCGCGACGGCAATCACTGGGTCATCAACGGCCAGAAGACCTTCATCACCAACGGCCAGCTCGCCGACATCATCGTCGTCGCCTGCAAGACAGACCCGAAGGCCGGCGCCAAGGGGGTGAGCCTCATCCTCGTCGAGGCCGACCGGGAGGGCTTCAAGCGCGGCCGCAACCTCGAGAAGATCGGGCTGAAAGCCCAGGACACGTCCGAGCTCTTCTTCGACAATGTCCGCGTGCCCGCCACCAACATCATCGGCGAGGAAGGCCGCGGCTTCGCCTATATGATGAACGAGCTGCCGCGCGAGCGCCTGCTCGTGGCGATTTCCGCCGTTGCGGTGATGGAATCGGCGCTGAAATGGACGGTCGACTACACCCGCGACCGCAAGGCCTTCGGCAAGTCGCTGGCCGATTTCCAGAACACGCGGTTCAAGCTCGCCGAGGTGAAGACCGAGGTGACGGTAGCGCGCGTCTTCCTCGACGACTGCATCGCCAAGTTCCTCAAGGGCGAGTTCGACGTCGCCACCGCCGCCATGGCCAAGTGGTGGCTGACCGAGCTCCAGGGCCGTGTGGTCGACACCTGCCTGCAGCTTCACGGCGGCTACGGCTACATGTGGGAATACCCCATCGCCCGCGCCTATGCCGACAGCCGCATCCAGCGGATCTATGCCGGCACCACCGAAATCATGAAGGAAATCGTCGCCCGCTCGCTGTGAGTGGCGACGGCTGCAGAAGGCAAGTGCGTCCTTCGAGGCTCGCCACCCGACGATGCCTTGGGCATCGTCGGGGCTCGCACCTCAGGATGAGGAGGGTAGTGCGTGGCACCCGCGACGGGATCCAGCGCCCTTACAGGTCTCAAACCTCCCTCATCCTGAGGTGCGAGCCTGAAAGGCGAGCCTCGAAGGACGCACTTGCCCGCTGCAGGTCGCACCCCTGCCATTGGTTCCAACGGACGCTCCCATGCCCATCGACTACGCCAAACTCAAAGCCTGGGCCTTCGCCGATCTCGAGCACAGCTACACGGCGAAGGACACGATCCTCTATGCCCTCGGGGTCGGCTGCGGCGCCGACCCTGTCGATCGCTCGGAGCTCCCCTTCGTCTACGAGGAGGGCCTGAAGGCCCTGCCGACCATGGCCGTTGTGCTCGGCTATCCCGGCTTCTGGCTGAAGGACCCGGCGACCGGAATCGACTGGCGCAAGGTGCTGCATGGCGAGCAAGGCCTCGTCATCCACAAGCCCCTGCCGGCGATCGGCACCGTGATCGGCCGCACCCGCGTCACCGAGATCATCGACAAGGGCCCTGGCAAGGGCGCGCTGCTGCTCTCCGAGCGCGACGTGATCGACAAGGCCTCGGGCGACCTGCTGGCGACGCTGACCTCGACGACGTTCATCCGCGGCGAGGGCGGCTTTGGCGGCCCATCCGGTCCGTCTCCTGAGCCCCATCCGCTCCCCGAGCGGGCGCCGGACATGGCCGTCGACCTGCCGACCCTGCCGCAGGCGGCGCTGATCTATCGCCTGTCCGGCGACTGGAACCCGCTTCACGCCGATCCGGATGTCGCCATCGGTGCGGGGTTCCCGCGGCCGATCCTGCATGGGCTCTGCACCTATGCGGTGGCGGGCCGCGCCATTCTCAAGGCGTGTTGCGACAACGATCCCGCCCGCCTCACGCGGCTCGACCTGCGCTTCTCCGCTCCGGTCCTGCCAGGCGAGACGGTCCGCACCGAGATCTGGCGCGACGGGCGGGAGGTGTCGTTCCGCGCCCGTGTCGTCGAGCGCGACGTGGTTGTGCTCAACAACGGCCGCGCCACGGTGTCGTGACGCGGCTCGCGGTCATCACGCCGGCGTCAGCCCCAGCGCCCTGACGTTCTCGATCCAGACAGGGCCCTCGGTGTCGTAGATTCGCTTGAAATCGGCATGGCCGAGCACGGGATCGTCGATGCCGAAGGTCTCGTTGAGCTTCTGGATGCGCTCGGTGCGCGCCGCCTCCAGCATCAGGTTCGAGATCGTCTCGACCATGGGCTGCGGGATGGAGGACGTGCCGAGGAAGCCGACCCAGCTGAGCAGCCGGAAGACCGGATTGTCGAGGCCCTGCTCCTGGAAGGTCTGGGCGTTCGGCAGCACCCGCATCCGCCGCGTCGAGGGGATGGCGATGGCCGTGCCGGCATTGGCGTCGAGCACCGCCTTGGCAGCGGTGAAGCTGCCGAGCGCGATCTGGCTGTTGCCGGTCAGCACGTCCTGCCACATCGGCGCCTCGCCGCGGTAGTTCACCACCGTCATGTCGAGACCGAACTGCTGGTTCAGCTTGTTGCAGACGATGTGCGCCATGGATCCCGCCGCATAGGAGCCGAAGCTGATCCGGTTCTTGCGGGCATAGTCGACGAACTGGGCGATGTTGCTCGCGCCCGTCGCCTTGGCGGCGACCAGCGGCAGGCTTCCCGTCGGCAGCAGCGCCAGCAGCGAGAAATCCTTGTCGGGGTCGTAGGCGAGGCTCTTGAACATGACGCGGTTGCCGAACAGCGTCGTCGAGATGGTGATCATGATGGTGTGGGCGTCGTCCGGCGCCGACTTCATCGCCTGCGCGGCGATGCCGCCGCCGGCACCGGGGCGGTTCTCCACCACGACGGTCTGGCCGCTCTTCTGGCCGATATACTCGCCATAGGCGCGGGCGAAGGCATCGGTGATGCCGCCGGCCGGGAAGGCGCAGATGATGCGCAGCGGCTTGGTCGGCCAGGCCGCCCCTTGCGCGCGCAGGATGCCAGGGGCGGCGAGGGGCAGGACGGCGCTGGCGGCGACGATGCCGCGGCGAGAGATCAACAGGCTCATGGTGCGTATTCCTCGTGATTCGCGCGGGCTTCTGTGTCCCGCTCGGTCAGGTCGTCGCAGTCTAGGACCGCAGGCAGCCGCCTCGCCCTGTGACCAATCGTCAGGGTGGTTTAGCTCGGCGTGACGCCGAGCCGGTTCAGGTGATCGAGCCAGATGGGGCCTTGCGTCTCGTAGATGTGGCGGAAGAACCGATGGTCCTGCGCCGTATCATCGATCCCGAAGGTGGCGGTGAGGTTGCGGATCCGCTCGGTCTTGCCGGCTTCAACCATCAGGTCCGAAATCTGCTGCACCATCTCCGCCGGCATCGAGGCCTTGCCGAAGAAACCGGCCCAGCTCATCAGGTCGAAAACCGGGTCGGTGAGGCCCTGCTCGGCATAGGTGGCGACATTGGGCAGCGTCGACATGCGCTTGGCGGTCGGCACGGCGATGGCGGTGCCCGCGCCCGTGTCGAGCACGCCCTTCGCGGCGGTGTAGCTGCCCATCGCCACCGCGCTGTTGCCGGTCAGCAGGTCCTGCCACATCGGCGCCTCGCCGCGATAATGGACAATGGTCATGTCGAGGCTGAAGCGACGGTTCAGTTCGGCGCCGACGATATGGGCGAAGGAGCCGGCCGCGTAGGAGCCGAAGCTGGTGCGGTTTTTCCGCGCGAATTCGACGAATTCCGCAATGGTCTTGGCGCCCGTTGCCTTTTGCGCCACCAGTGGCAGGTGGCCTGTCGACATGATCGCCAGGAACGAGAAGTCCTTGTCCGGGTCGTAGGGCAGGTTCTTGAACATGACCCGGTTGCCCAGCATGGTCGACGAGATGGTGATCATCAGCGTGTGCCCATCGTCCGGCGCGCTTTTCAGCGCCTGCGCGGCAATCCCGCCGCCGGCGCCGACGCGATTCTCGACGACGACCGTCTGGCCGCTCTTCTGGGCGATGTAGTCGCCATAGGCGCGGGCATAGCCGTCGGTGATGCCCCCGGCGGGGAAGGCGCAGAGAATGCGGACGGGGCGGTTCGGCCAGGTGCCCTGGGCCTTGAGCAGGCCGGGCGCGGCGACGGCCCCTGCACTGGCGGCGATCAGGCCGCGGCGGGTGATGGACAACGGCATGGGGCTTCCTCTGGACATGGGCCGAGGCGGGGCCTCGTGGGTGTTTTCACCCTTTGGATCTTGCGACCTGATGCGATGCTGTCACGGCCGACAGGACCGGTCAAACCCGCGAAAACCGGCTTTCTGATGTGGAACTCGATCGTCAATCGGCCTTGGCGCCTCCCGGAGCCCAGAGCGTGGCGCGGAACTTGTCGGTGAGGGCGGCGGCGATCTGTGCGGCGGTCTCCTGCAGCGGTCCGAGGAAGCCCTTCACTGCGTCTTCCACGCTGATGACCCCGTGCAGCATCATGATGTTGATGGAGGCGAAGACCTCGTCACCGTCGCGCACCGGCACGCCCATGGCCCAGACGCGCCCGTCGAAGACGTGCTGGCTGTAGCTGTCGTCCATCAGCGCATAGCCCTTCTCGCGCACCTCGGCGAGGAGCTGGGCGAGCTTCTTCGGCTGGCGGGCGAGATCGGTGGACTTCCCCGGAATGGCGGCGAGCAGGGAGATGATCCGTTCCTGCTGCTCCGGCGGGCAGAAGGCGAGATAGGCCCGGCCCATGGAGGTCGAGAGCAGCGGGAAGCGGAAGCCGGGGCGGCGGCTGAACAGCATGGAGCCCGGCTCGCGCGTCGTCTGGGCGACGATCATCGCGTCGCGGTCGAAGATGGCGATGTCGGAGGGCCAGCCGATCTGCTTGCGGAACTCGTGCATGATCGGCTCGGCGACGCCGCCGATCCACAGATGCTGGTCATAGCCGTGGGAGAGCAGCAGGCAGCGCCCGGTCGGCAGATATTCCGACCGCGCCGCGTCGCGCATGACGTAGCCCTCATGCTCCAGCGTCTCGAGCATGCGCACGATGGTCGCCTTGTTGAGGCCCGTCGCCTTGTGCAGCGAGCCGACCGTGGACCGCCGTTCGGCATTCAGCACGCGGAGGATTTCGAGGCCGCGGGACAGCGCGATGACGGGTTCGAACGACGGCATAAGGGCTTCCTGAACTCCCGGAGGGCCGTGGCCGGTCCGGAACGGCGCGATAACACCACAAAGCTCGCCGCCTGTCCCCTGGTGGGGGTCAAACGCTGCGCTGCGCCTTGTCCTTGTCGTTGGCGGACCGGATCATCTCCGCCATCGCCTGCCATTCGCCGTCCGAGAGCCTCGACAGATCGTAGAAATTGCCGCCCGTGGCGTTGTAGCGCGCCCCGTCGATGGCGATGGTCTGGCCGGTCAGGTACTCGCAGCCATCCGCCATGAGGAAGGTCGCGAGGTTCTTCAGCTCGTGCATCTCGCCGTTGCGGCCCATGGGGCTGCCCTGGCGGCCCTTGTCCTGCTCGGCCGCAAGGCCCGGATTGAGCCGCTCCCAGGCGCCCTTGGTCGGGAAGGGGCCCGGCGCGATGGCATTGAGGCGGATGCCGTAGCGACCCCATTCGGCGGCAAGCGACTGGGTCATCACGTTGATGCCGGCCTTGGACATGGCGGAGGGCACGGTGAAGGGCCCACCGTTCCACACCCAGGTCGTCAGGATGGAGATGACCGAAGCCTTGTGGCCGCCGGCGATCCAGCGCTTGCCGCAGGCGAGCGTCACATAGAACGAGCCGTGGAAGACGATCCCTGCAATCGCGTCGAAGCCGCGCGGCGAGAGGTCCTTGGTCGGGCTGATGAAGTTGCCGGCGGCGTTGTTGACGAGGCCGGTCAGCGGCCCCATGGCGAAGATCTCCTCGATCATCTCCTCCACCGCCTGGGCAACGCGGATATCGACCGAATGGGTGTGCACCTGGCCGCCATGCCGGTCCATCAGCTCTCTTGCCGTGTCGTCGAGCACGCCCTTGCGCCGCCCGCAGATATGCACTGTCGCGCCGAGCCGGAGGTAGTCTTCCGCCATCTCCCGGCCCAGGCCGGTGCCGCCGCCGGTCACCAGGATGCGCTTGCCGGCGAGAAGGCCGTCCTTGAACATGGTCGTCATCGCGTCTCTCCCCGCGGGCTCTCAGCGGCCCTTGAAGTCTGGCTTGCGCTTGGCCTTGAAGGCGCTGACGCCCTCGTCGAAATCCTCGCTGCCGAAGGCGACCACCTGGGACATGGCCTCCTGCTCGAGGAAACCCTCGATCGGCAGTTCATAGGCGCGGCGCATCAGTCGCTTGGTGAGGCCGAGGGAGACGGTCGGCCCGGCCGCTAGCGCCCGGGCCAGCTCCATCGCCGCCGTCATCAGCGCATCCGGTTCGGCAAGGCGGGCAACCAGCCCCATGGCATGGGCTTCCTCGGCGCCGACCTCGCGGTTGGTGAGCAGGATGTCGCTGGCGCGCTGGAAGCCGACGGCCCTTGGGAGGGTGTAGGCGAGGCCGAGGTCGGCCACCGCTCCGAGGCCCGAAAAGCCCGCCTTGAACCGGGCGTCGCGCGCCGCGACGATGAGGTCGGCGGTGAGCGCCAGCGACAGGCCGGCGCCGGCCGCAGCGCCATTCACCGCGGCGATGATCGGCTTGTCGGCAGTGAGGAGTGGGATAAGCCAGCGATAGGTGCGGGTCATTCGCGTCTTCACCGACAGCGTCGCCCGGTCGTCCATGGAGCGGATGTCACCGCCGGCGCAAAACGCCTTGCCCGTGCCGGTGATGACGATCGCCCGCACTGCCGGATCGGCGAGCAGGCCCGGCAGATGTGTCTCGATCCCCGCCTTGATGCCCACCGACATGGCGTTCATCGACTTCGGCTCGTTGAGGATGAGGGTGGCGACCGCCCCCGTCCTCTCCACCCGGACCGATTCGCCGGCACCCTCGCTCATGTCCATTCTCCCGATGCGTCCGGTTCCGCCGGACGAAGCATCGTTTCAGTGGACGAAATCGGCGGGACGAATGCCACTCCCCATTTCGGGCAGGGGCGTCAGGGCCGGGTGAGCACCAGCGGCCGGTTGTCGGCGGGCGTCTTTACCCAGCGCCCGCCATCCTCGCGGCGGAAGGACAGGGTGCCGCCCTTGCCGAGGATGACGAGGATCTCGCGATCCAGCCGCCAGGAGGTGAGGCCGAGCGCGGCGACCGATCGCTCGCAGCCGCTGGCGACATCGAGGGCAAAGCGCTGCTCCAGGGCACCCGCATCCGCCGCCAGCTCCTGCTTCAGGCCGAGACTGCACAGGGCGCGGCCGGTGGGCTGGCCAAGGCTCCAGCCGCCGGCGACATCGTCCGCCGTGGGCAGGGCGCGCCCGGCGATCCCGAGATTGGTGAGGAAATAGACGGTGGGATCGCCGGCCCGGAGCGATTCGAAAATGCCGACCTCGGTCTCCTCGAAATCGAAGGCCGGCTGTCCCGCACGGTCGAGCCAGCGGATGGCTCCGGTCGGCGCCACCGACCAGGCCGCGACATTGGCGACCGCCGGGAAGGCGGCAGCGCAGCCCTCGGCGAGCGTCAGGCCGCGTCCAGGCCCTGCCCGCTCGGCGCGGAAGGTCACGCCGCATTTGCGGCTGCCCGACGGGTTCGACAGCTCCCAGGGGCCGACGGCGCGCTCCACCAGCGCCGCCTCGGATTGGGTGGCGGGGGCCTGGGCGATGGCGGGCGCCGGGATGGCGATGGCGGCAAGGAGAAGGAGGGCAGGAACCATGGGCCGATTTGAAACGCGAAACCGTGCGCTCGTCCACTCGCCGTCAGTTGTCCCGCAGCCTGAGGCAGGACAGGTCTGCGGCACCCGCCCGGCGGGTGATGATCGCCGCCTTGCGCCGCACCCCCGGTCCCGGCGCCCGGGCATCGCGGCGGATCGGGTTCGGCAGGATGGAGACGAGGAGGGCCGCCTCGCCCGTGGTCAGCCGTGCGGCCGGCTTGCCGAAGGCCCGCTGCGCCCCGGCTTCGATGCCGAACTCGCCGCCCGGGCCCCATTCGGCGACGTTAAGATAGATCTCCATCATCCGCCGTTTCGACCAGACGAGGTCGATCATCAGGGCGAGCGGGATTTCGAGCCCCTTGCGGAGGATCGCCGTCGGCCCGGTGTCGCCCTGCCAGAGGAAGAGGTTGCGCGCGACCTGCATCGGCAGGGTGGACGCGCCCCGGCTCGGCCCGTCTTCGTCGTCGATCACCGCGAGGAGCTCGCGCCAGTCGACGCCGCGATGGCGGCAGAACTGGCCGTCTTCCGAGGCGATGAGCACGGCCGGGACCGCGCGCGCCACCTGGTCGAGCGGCACGATGGTGCGCGTGTAGCCCTGCAGCGTCACCATGCGCCAGACCATTCGGGTCGAGATCGGCGTCACCACCGTATAGACCAGCGCCAGGACGAGGGGCGTCAGGGCAAGGACAAGGCCGACGAGGACCAGGCGGCGGAGGAAGCGGAGCATGACCATCGCATCGGAGGGAACGACCACTCCCGGCGGGGAGCGGCGGGTGCGCGGCATCGACGGATGTCCCGCCGGCTGGATCGCCGTGACGATCGCCGCCGAGGGTCCGCTTGCGCCGAGCGTCACGATAGCGCGCGATTTCGCCGATCTCACCGCGGATGTCGAAAAAATCGCCGTCGACATGCCCATCGGCCTGCCCGAGCGGGCGGGACCCGGCGGCCGGGGACCTGAAACGCTGGTTCGCCCGCTGCTCGGCGAGCGTCAGTCCTCGGTCTTTTCGGTTCCCTCCCGCGCCGCGGTCGAGGCGGAGGACTATCGGGAGTGCTGCCGGCTTGCGCTCGAGACCTCCGACCCGCCCCGCAAGGTGTCGAAACAGGCCTTTTTCCTCTTTCCCAAGATTCGCGAGATCGACCGCCTGCTGCGCGCCACGCCCGCTCTTCTCGACCGCGTCCACGAGGTCCATCCCGAACTCGCCTTCTGGCGGCTCAACGGCGATGCGGCCGTGCCGGAGCCGAAGAAGGTGAAGTCGCGCCCCCACCCGCCGGGCCTCGCCTATCGCCGCGCGCTGCTGGTCGCGGCCGGCTTTCCCGAGGCACTGCTCGCCGCCCCGCCGCGTGGCGCCGGGCCCGACGACCTGCTCGACGCTGCGGTGAATGCGTGGGTCGCCCGCCGGCTGCTCGCCGGCACGGCGCGGCCCTTCCCCGATCCGCCGCTACGCGATGCGCATGGCCTGCCCGTTGCGATCTGGGCTTGACCCGGCGCGCCGGCCGGGCTCCGGTGCCCGGCTCCCAAGGACAGACCCATGCTGACGCCCGACGACATCCGCGCCGCCCATGCCCGCATTGCCGGCCATATTCGCCGCACGCCGACCCTGGTGCTCCCGGCCGAGACCTTCGGCACGCCGGTGCCTGTGGCGATGAAGCTCGAATTCCTGCAGGTGACCGGGACGTTCAAGGCCCGCGGTGCCTTCAACACCCTGCTCGGCGGCACCATGCCGGCGGCCGGCGTCTGTGCGGCCTCCGGCGGCAATCACGGCATTGCCGTCGCCCATGCCGCGGCGACGCTCGGCATTCCCGCCCGCATCTTCGTCCCCGAGATCTCCTCGCCCGCCAAGATCGCCCGCATCCGCGAGACTGGCGCCGACCTCGTCGTCGGTGGCGCCCGCTATGCCGAGGCGCTGGCCGCCTGCGAGGCCTTTGCGGCCGAGACCGGCGCGCACTCGGTCCACGCCTATGACGCCTGGCCGACCATGGCGGGCCAGGGCACGGTCGGGCTCGAATGGGAGGCCGATGCCGGCCCGCTCGACACCGTCCTCGTCGCCGTCGGCGGCGGCGGACTGATCGGCGGCATCGCGACCTGGTTCGGGCGGCGGGTGAAGGTCGTCGGCGTCGAGCCGGAGGGCTCGCGCGCGCTGCACGCGGCGCTCGCCGCCGGCGGGCCGGTGGATGTCGATGTCGCCTCGGTCGCCGCCGATTCGCTTGGCGCCCGCAACGTCTTCTCCCGCGTCTACGACACCGCCGCAGCCCATGTGGACCATGTCGTCCTCGTCTCCGACGACGCCATCCGCGAGGCGCAGAAGCGGCTCTGGCTCGGCCTGCGGGCGGCGAGCGAACCGGGCGGCGCGGCAGCGCTCGCGGCCCTCACCTCGGGCGCCTATCGCCCCGCCCCGGGCGAGCGCGTCGGCGTCCTGGCCTGCGGCGCCAATGTCGATCTGGCGGCCCTTGCGACGACGGTCGCGTCCTGAACGATCCGTGATCGTTTGCCGCCTTGAAATGGTGGTTTTTGAGGACGACCATGGTAGCTTGTGCAGTGCACGAGGCTCGAACCGGAGCGGATCTTGAGCGACGGCATGGACAAGGACCGCCCCCGGGATCGCGGCGACGATCAGGCCCCCGCCCGCAGCGGCTATGATCTCGCGCTGGCCCATGCCATCGACCGCGCCCGCCTCGTGCTGCTCTGGGAGCGCGTCTGGCCGCGGCTCGTCCTCTTCCTCGTCATTTTCGGCGGCGTTCTCGCCGTGTCCTGGCTCGGCTTCTGGCAGGTCGTGCCCTATTGGGCGCGCTTCGGCGGCGTCCTCTTCGTCCTCGCCCTCCTCGTCGGCGCGGCTTGGCCGCTGCTGACCATTCGCCGACCGAGCGAGCAGGAGGCCCTGCGCCGCATCGATCGCATGACGGAGGGCGGCCATCGCCCCGCCACGGCGCTCGCCGACGACCTCGCCACCTCCAACGACCCCTTTGCCAAGGCGCTCTGGGCCGAGCATCGCGCCCGCGTTGCCGCGGCCGCCGGCCGGCTGCGCACCGGCATCCCGACGCCGCGCATGCCGGCGCTCGACCGCTATGCCGTCCGCGCCCTCGCCCTTCTGCTGATCGTTCCGGCCTATTTCCTCGCCGGTGACGAGCGCATGGCGCGGCTGATGACCGCCTTCGACTGGCGGGCGCCGCCGACGCCCATCACCTACCGCATCGACGCCTGGGTGACGCCGCCGGCCTATACCGCCCGCCCGCCGGTGATCCTGCCGACGCGCCGCTCCGGCGAGGCCGCCCCCGCCCAGGGCGAGCCCGAGATCTTCCGCGTTCCCGCCGGCTCCGTGGTGACGCTGCGCGTCGCCGGCCTTGCCGATGTCGCGGTGAAGCCTGAGGGCGGCGTCGCTGAGGCGCCGGCCCCCGAACGCTCCGCCAATGCCGCGGCGACCACTGGCGCGCCCGCTCCCGCCGCGTCGCAGCCCAATGCCGCCGCCCTCGCCGAGACCCGCTGGACGGTGAGCCGTGCCGGCACCCTTGCCGTCAGTGGCACTGGCGCCGCGCCCCTCGTCTGGCGCTTCGAGGCCATCGCCGATGGTGCGCCGACCATTGCCTTCGAGCGTCCGCCCCAGACCGATCCGCGCAACCAGATGGTGCTCTCCTACAAGGTCGAGGACGATTACGGGGTGAAGGAGGCCGAGGCCACCATGACCCTGGCGCCGTCGGCGCAGGCGCTGCAGCGCCCCGGCGCGCGGCCCCTCGCCGAGCTCTCCGCCCTACCCCTCACCCTGCCGCAGGCGCGCACCCGCTCTGGCAACGGCCAGACGGCGCGCGACTTTACCACCCATCCCTTCGCTGGACTGCAGGTGGCGGTGAAGCTCAAGGCCCGCGACGATGCCGGCAACGAAGGCTTCTCCGACACGCTCTATGGCACCCTGCCGCAGCGGGTTTTCTCCAAGCCGATCCCCCGCGTCCTCATCGAGCAGCGCCGGCTGCTCGCGCTCGACGCCAATGCCGCCCCGCGCGTCGCCCGGGCGCTGGAGGCGCTGACCACGGCGCCGGATATCTTCAGCCTCGAGACGCCGGTTTATCTCGGCCTGCGCACCGCCTATTTCCGCATCGTCCGCGCCCGCAACGACGAGGCCCTGCGCGAGGTCATGGACTATCTCTGGGACATCGCCGTGCGCATGGAGGACGGCGACGTCTCCGAGGCCGAGCGCGCCGTCTCACAGGCCGCCGAGCGCCTGCGCCAGGCCATCGAGCGCGGCGCCTCCGAGGAGGAGATCCGCCGCCTGTCGCAGGACCTGCGCCAGGCCATGGACCGGCTGATGCGCGAGCTTGCCGAACAGGCGCTGCGCAACCGTCAGGACGGCCGCAACCAGCAGCAGCAGCAGGCCCAGCGCGACCCGAACACCCGCACGGTCCGCCCGCAGGACCTGCGCGACATGCTCAACCGCATCGAGAACCTCGCCCGCAATGGCGCCCGCGATCAGGCACAGCGCCTGATGCAGGAGCTCCAGCAGATGCTGCAGGGCCTGCAGGCCGGCCGGCAGCAGCAACAGCAGCAGCAGGGTGAGAACGGTGAGGGCGGCGAACAGGGCGAGAGCCCGCTCGACCGGCTTGCCGACATGATCCGTCGCCAGCAGCAGCTGCGCGACGACACGTTCCGTCGCCAGCAGGAACAGCGCCGCGCCCAGCGGAACCAGCAGCAGCAGCGCAACGGCCAGCGCGGCCAGCAGGGCCAGCAGCAGCAGCCGGGACAACAGGGCGAGCAGGGTGAGCAGGGCTTCGACCAGCTCGGTGACGCCCAGCGTCAGCTGCGCGAGCTGCTTGACCAGCTGCGCGAGGAGCTCGGCCGGCAGGGCCAGGGCGGCGAGGGTCAGGAAGGCCAGCAGGGCCAGGGACCCGGTGGCTCAGAGGCTGGCCGGCAGGCGCAGGAAGGCCTTGATGGGGCCGGCCGCGCCATGCGCGAGGCCGAGGACGCTCTCGGCCGCGGCAACGGCCAGGGCGCGACAGATGCGCAGGGCCGTGCTTTGCGCAATCTTCAGCGCGGCGCGCAGGGTCTCGCCCAGCAGATGCAGGAAGGCCAGGGCCAGGGTCAGGGTCCCGGCCAGCCGGGCCAGGACGGACAGGCCGGCCGCCTCGGCCAGGCGGGCAACCAGGATTACGATCCGCTTGGACGTCCGACCCGCGGCCGCGAGGCCAATGACAATTCCGACGTCCGCATCCCCAATGCCGGCGAGGGCGCCGCCCAGCGCGCGCAGCGGGTATTGGAGGAGCTGCGCCGCCGCCTCTCCGAGCAGGACCGTCCGCAGCTTGAGATGGACTATCTCGAGCGCCTGCTCCGCGGCTTGCAGATCCAGTAAAGCGCGTCGCCGGGCTCAGGCCTCGGCGGCGGGAAGCTCCCACACCTCGCCCGGGCGGATCGCCCGGAAGGTCTCCGGCGCGATGCCACGTTCGGCGAGAGCCGCCGCCAGCGCCTCGCGCGGCGCCTCGATGGCCTCGTTGGTGAGCTGAACCGTGCCCCAGTGATGTGCGAGCGCGCGCCTGGCTCCGCAATCCAGCATCACCTGCACCGCCTCGGCCGGATTCATGTGCTGGTCGCGCATGAACCAACGCGGCTCATAGGCGCCGATTGGCAGGATGGCGAGGCGGAAGCCGCCGAAGCGCCGCTTGGCCTCGCGGAAATGATGGCCGTCGCCATAGCCGGTGTCGCCGATGTGGTAGACGAGCCCGCCGGGGGCCTCGAGCACGAAGGCCGCCCACAGCGCCTTGTTGCGGTCGAAGATGCCGCGCGCCGACCAGTGCCGCATCGGCGCCAGATGCACCGCCATGCCGTTACCGATCTCGACGCGGTCGCCCCAGTCATGCGCCTCGGCGCGGATGGCGGCGTCATGGCCTTTCATGATCGCGTCCTGGCCGAGGGGCGTGATCACCCGCGGCTGGTGCACGGCCTGGAGGCGCGACAGCGTGGACAGGTCGAGATGGTCGTAATGGCCGTGGCTGACGAGAACCACGTCGATCTTGGGCAGGTCCTCGAAGGCGATTCCCGGTGGGTTCGCGCGCTTTGGCCCGGCGAAGGAGACCGGCGACATCCGCTCCGACCAGACCGGGTCCATGAGGATGTTGAGGCCGCGCGTCTGCAACAGGAAGCTCGCATGGCCGATATAGCTCAGCCTGATCGCCTCGCCCTCGACCCTGGCCGGCGGCTTGTCGCTGGCGGCGAGCGGCCAGGTCTCGGGCCAGCGCGCCTTCTCGTCATCGCCGAACTGCCAGCGCAGCAGGTCGGTCAAGGGCTTCGGCGGCACGCCATGCGGGTCGAAGAAGCGCGTCCCGTCGAAATGGTCGCTCACCGGGCCGGTGTAATAGGCCTGCCGGCTGAAGGCGAAGGCACCGCCTGCGCCGCCGATCAGCGGCATGCCGGCGAGAAGCGCCAGCAGCCGCCGGCGGCTGAAGCGGCGGGATGTCTGCGGAGGGGGAGAAGCGTCGGGGGGCGCCATGGGGAGGGAGACTAGCCGCCGGTCATGGGCGGAAAAAAGGCAATCTCCTCGGCATCGTCGAGGCTCGCATCCGGCTTCACGTGAACCTGATCGAGTGCCGCGCGGATCACCGTTCGGTTCTCGAAGGCATGAGCATAGGTCTCGTCGAGCGAGATCAGATGGTCGATGAGGTCGGAGACGGTGCGCACATCGGGCGGCACGTCGATCTCCTCCGAGGACTTGCCGATACGCTCGCGCACCCAGGCGAAATAGAGGACCTTCACCGCTCGTCTTCCTCGATCAGGTGCCCGGCGCCGGCGCGGAAATAGTCGTAGCCGGTGTAGAGGGTGAGGATCGCCGCCGCCCAGAGCAGGACGATGCCGATGAGCGTCACGCCCGGCACGATCTTGTCACCCGCGGGGCCGGCGATGAGGAAGCCGACGGCCACAAGCTGCACCGCCGTCTTCCACTTGGCGAGCCGCGTCACCGGCACGGAGACGCGCAGCTCCGCGAGGAATTCGCGCAGGCCCGAGACAAGGATCTCACGGGCGAGGATGACCATGGCCGCCCAGAGCGACCAGCCCAAGATGGTGCCGTCGGCGGCGAGGAAGAGCAGGACGACGCCCACCAGCAGCTTGTCGGCGATCGGGTCGAGCATCCGGCCGATGGCGGAGTGCTGCTGCCAGGCCCGGGCAAGGTAGCCGTCGAAATAGTCCGTGATGGCGGCGGCGACGAAGATGCCGAGCGCCACCCAGCGCAGCCAAATCCCACCCTCGTAGATGACCTGGACGAAAAGACAGGCGCCCACCAGCGGCACCGCCACCACGCGGCCGTAGGTCAGCAGGTTGGGAACGCTGTAGGTTCCCCCGCCGCGCCGGCGGGTGATCGGATCGGCCGAACTCATGATCTTGTGATGGACGAGGGGGCGCTTCGGGTCAATGGAATCCCTCGTTCGGGCCCTGCGGCTGTTGGACAGAACCGCGTGAAGGTCTAGAACCCGAGCCATGACGCTGAGCTCCACCACCCCCCGCGGATCCGCCCTCGGCGCGGTCGTCCTCGCCCGTCCCTGGCTCTCCGCGGCGCTGTTCATCGCCGCAGCCGGCACGGGGGCCATTCTCGGCGCCTATTTCTTCGAGTTCGTCGTCGGCCTCTCGCCCTGCCCGCTCTGCCTGCAGCAGCGCGTGCCCTATTACGCGGTGATCCCGGCGGCGCTGGTCGTCGCGGGGCTGGCCTGGAAGCGGGCCCCGGCGCCGGTGATCCGCCTCGGGCTCCTCGTCCTCGCAGGGCTGATGATCTGGGGCGCTGGCCTCGGCATCTATCATGCCGGCGCCGAATGGGGCTTCTGGCCGGGGCCGACGACCTGCGCCCAACCGGCCGTCATCGCCCGCAATCCCGCCGACCTCTTGCGCCAGATCCAGACGGCGAAGCCGCTGGCGGACTGCACGGTGGCGGCCTGGCGCTTCCTCGGCGTGTCGCTGGCGGGCTGGAACGCGCTGATCGCCACGGTGCTGGCCGCATTGGCGCTGGTGGCGGCCAGCCGGCCGCGCGAGACCGCCTGAGCCTCACGGCTCCAGTTCGGTGTCCCAGTAGAGATAGTCCATCCAGCTCTCGTGCAGATAATTCGGCGGGAAGAGCCGGCCATTGGCGTGCAGGTCCTGCACCGACGGCGCGAAGGGCAGGCGGGCCAGGGCCAGCCCGGATTCCTTCAGGGTCATCGAGCCCTTGCGCAGGTTGCAGGGCGAGCAGGCGGTGAGCACGTTGTCCCAGGTGGTCTGGCCGCCCTTGGAGCGCGGGATGAGGTGGTCGAATGTCAGATCCTCGCCATGACCGCAATATTGGCAGCGGAAGCGGTCGCGCAGTTCTCTGTAGTGAGGACATATTGCTGCACCGAACACGCTTTTTGATCATGGTGCTATTCAAGCGCTACCCTGATGGGAAAGCCCCGGCTGAGCTGGTCGGGGTTGCTCAGCCGGGGCTTTTGATCGATCTGGCCCCAAAGTGGCAGGGATCACGTAATATGGAGATAGTTTGCCGAGCTATTCTTCCTCGCAATTAAGCGAGACAACAAAAACCATATCAGTCGTTCCGCCTGAAACGTAGGCGAACCGATGTGACGGGGAGAGGGCGAGTGTTCGGGTAAAGTCCGTAGTGATCGCAGTTGCAAGAGAAGCAGCGCATAAGGACAGACAGCGCATCCAAAGCGGAAATGAACGCCGCAAATGTAAGAATAAGCGTATAGAATGGCAAAACAGTATTACAAAGGCGTGCGCTTACGAACGATGTGGGAGCGCTGCACGTGTTCGCCGACTGCTAAGTCGAAAAGAACGCTCACGTCTACGCCGAGTGCAAGAGCGATCTGCTCGACGCGCTCTATAGTCGGATTATACAGTCCACGTTCTAGAGCGCTAATGTATGCGCGATCAACTCCGACGCGCGTCGCGAGTTCAGCTTGTGTGATGCCGATCTCAATCCTTTGTCGGCGGACATTGGATGATACACGCGTTCTTACGCCCATTCGCTATTGAATGAACGCAACCCTTTCGCCTGGCGACGCAATATATTACGCATTAGAGGATGCTGATTCGCGCCGGGAGTTGTCCTTGTCGAGCGACGTAGTAGCCCCTGGCTTCAGTGACGGCTTTCGTACGACCGTATCGATTTCGTCCGTACGGGGACGTCCGGGTTATGATTGCGACGTGAAGTGTGAGTCGTCGTGGCCAGAGGTAGTGGATGCAGCCCGGCATCTTGCTGAATGGCTGGAAGCCCAAGGCTTTCACCACGATGTATTTTGCTCAGGATCGAGCCGCGCTTGGATACGCTTTCGCATATTCAGCGTATCAGAGCTTGTGGCCATTGAGCTAATGAAGAAATGGGCCGGAGTGCAGATTATTGATGATCGAAGAGATGTGTGTGACTTAGACCAGTTTGAGGCCAGGCTCTTAAACGTAACGCGAGAATTTGCGAGAGTAGCGGAACAACTGCAGGCGTGTCAACTTAATCGCGGGCCTCGTAAAAATAACGCCAGGAATACAGCGGCCCGTGGCACCTAGAATGGACAGTGGTGGGATCGTCCAGGGTGTAGTGGTGCGGTTGAGATCTGGTGGTCCGAACATGACTGTCGAGAGCGTAGATGATCAAGGAAAGGTACATTGCGTGTGGTTCCAAGCCGGCAAAGGGCGCCTGGAATGCAGGGCATTCGTTGTCGCTGCGCTTGAATGTAGATAGGCGTGGAATAAGGACCCCGTTTTCGGGGTGATCGGCGTCCAAACGGGACCCCCGCGATGTTGGGTCCACAGTGCCTCCGGGTTGATCGGAGGCGAGTTTGGGATGCTGGTTGTGGAGACGATTGCGAAGATC
>NZ_JAPZTZ010000007.1 GCF_027532945.1 Phreatobacter sp. | reverse complement strand
ACGTTTTTTTTAGTGACGGTAGTGCCCCCTTTGTTGTGTAAGATGGCGTGGCGGGCGCGCCCCCCGACCGGCTCGCAGGAGAAGCGCGTGGTCTGGTCGGGCATGAGGCCCTGGCCCTGCGTGCCACGGATGGCGGTGCAGAGGTTCGAGCGCTGCGACAGGCAGGTTTTGCAGCCGCGGCACTCCGGCGTGTAGAGCGGGATGACATGGTCGCCGGGCTTCACCGAGGTGACGCCGGCGCCGACCTCGCGGACGATGCCGGCGCCCTCATGGCCGAGGATCGCCGGGAACTTGCCCTCGGAATCGAGCCCCGACAGCGTGTAGGCGTCGGTGTGGCAGACACCGGTCGCCATGATCTCCACCAGCACCTCGCCCGGCTTCGGCCCGCCGATGTCGATGGTCTCGATGGTGAGCGGCTTGTTGGCCTCCCAGGCGACGGCGGCGCGGGTCTTCATGCGGATCTCCCTTGGGCCGTGGTCCGCCCACTGCCCCTGCGTAAAGGTGCGCGACTGAACCACGGGCGGGGGGTGAGCCGCAACGCACACATTGATGTTGACGGCGTCAACATGCGATTGTAGACAGCGTCAACATCAGGTGTTGGAGACGACCATGGACCAGACAGGGCGTGGGGCAGGATCGGGGCTTCGGGGGCGGTACGGTCCATGGGCCGTGGTCACCGGAGCCTCGGACGGGATTGGCAAGGCGATCGCCCTCTCGCTGGCGGCCGAAGGCTTCTCCCTTGTTCTCGCCGGCCGTTCGCGGGACCGGCTCGACGCCGTCGCGAGTGCGGTCAGCGCCGCCGGCGGTCAGGTCATCGTGGTCCCCGGAGATCTGGCGAGGCAGGCCGGCCTCAATGCCCTCTTTGAGGCCGCCGCCCCCCTGGATGTCGGGCTGGTCGTCCTGGCGGCAGGATTTGGCTCCTCGGGTGCCTTCCTCGATGGGGATGTCGACCACGAGCGGGAGATGGTCCGCCTCAACTGCGAATCGGTGATGCTCGCGACCCATCATTTCGCGCCTCGCCTGGTGGCACGCGGGCGCGGCGGCATCATCCTGATGAGTTCCCTGGTGGCCTTTCAGGGCGTGCCGTGGGCGGCCCACTACGCCGCGACCAAGGCCTATGTCCAAAGCCTCGCCGAGGGGCTCCGGCGCGAGCTCGCCCCCCGTGGCGTCGATGTCCTGGCCTCCGCCCCGGGCCCGGTGTCGACCGGCTTCGCAACCCGCGCCACGATGACGATGGGGAAGGCCGAGCGGCCGGAAGTCGTGGCGCGGCAGACCCTCGCTGCCCTCGGGCGACAGGGGACGGTCCGGCCCGGCTTCCTGTCCAAGCTGCTGCATGGGTCTCTGGCGCCGTTGCCTCGGTGGGGGCGTGTCCTCATCATGGAGAAGGTGATGCGGGGCATGGCGGGACGAGGGCATGGCGAAAACGCGGTCCGGGGTTGATAACCTCCGCGAGGCATGCCTGCGCGAGGCCTTCGCCGTCATCGAACAGTCCGGCGTCGAAGCGCTCAGTCTGCGGGAGGTGGCGCGCCGGCTGGGGGTCTCCCACCAGGCGCCCTACCGGCATTTTCCCAGCCGCGATCATCTGCTCGCCGAGGTCGTCAGGCGGACCTATGAGGGCTTCGCCAGCCATCTCGACGGGCGGCAGCACCATGACGATCCCTATGACGATCTCGGCTCCATTGGCGAAGCGTATCTGGCTTATGCCGATGCCCACCCGCTGCAGTACCGCCTGATGTTCGCGACCCCGCTCCCCGATCCCGAAGCCCATCCCGACATGATGCGGAGCGCCCGTCATGCCTTCGCGATCCTGGAGGATGCCGTGAAGCGCCTGCCGCGCGCCAAGACCCCGGGAAGCGCGGCGGATGCTCCCGCGCTCGATGCCCTCTATGTCTGGGCAACGGTGCACGGCATCGCCAGCATCCGCCGATCGGGCGCCATGGCGACCCTCGATCTCGACAAGGCCGTTCACGGTGCCATGCAAGGTCACGCCATGGCACGGCTGCACACGGCCCTCATGACCCAGCAACCGGACAAGACATGACCCCCAGCCGCATTGGCACCGCCGAACTCATCCTGTGGACCGGCACGATCGTCATGCTTCTCGTCCTCGCCCTCTGCGCGCTGTTCTGGAGCGTCGACAAGCGGCTGCTCCACGAGGCGAGCGTCTGGGCGAAGCCGATGAAGTTCGCCATCTCGCTGGCGATCCACATGGCGACGCTGGCGCTCATCATCGGGCTTCTCGGAGTGGGAGCGCGGGCTGGCACGCTGCTCGCCCTCACGGCTGCGGCCTGCGCCCTCACCTCGCTCGGGGAGATGGTCTACATCGTCGTACAGGCAGCGCGCGCCCAGCCCTCGCATTTCAACATGGCGACGCCCTTCACCCGGGCCATGTACACGGCCATGGCGACGGGCGCGGTGATCCTGACGGTCGCCGCCGCGGTAATCGGCCTCGTCGCCGCGACGGACCGGGAGGCAACCATCGCGCCGGCCCTGCGCCAGGCCATCGCGCTCGGCCTCGTCGGTGGCACGGTCCTGACGCTGGTCACCGCCTTCACCATCGGCAGCCGGCTGTCGCCGCATCTGCCGGCCGAGCCCGCGGGCGGGGCGCGCATGGCGCTGACCGGCTGGTCGCTGGTGGTCGGCGACCTCAGGGTGTCGCATTTCCTCGCCACCCACATGATGCAGGCGCTACCGCTTGCCGGGCTCGTGGCGGCGCGGCTGTTGCCGGGCGGGGTGGGTGTCGCGGCGGTCTGGTTGGCGGCGGCGCTGTGGAGCGCGCTGGTGCTCATCACCTACCAGCAGGCGCTGGCGGGCCGGCCGCTGCTGGGCTGAGGCCCGGCCGCTCGGCCGGATTGCCGCCCCGGTCCGTCTCGCCTATCCCTCGGCCACCGGAGGCTGCCCATGCTGTTCGAGCTCACCGAGGAAGAGATCCTCATCCGCGACACGGCCCGCGCCATGGCGGCGGAAATTGCAGCGCCGCTCGCGCCGGTGCTCGACCGCGGCGAGGGTCGCGACCTGTTCCTCAAAAACCTGAAGACCTTCGCCGAGGCCGGCTTCATGGCGGTGAACGTGCGCGAGGATTTCGGCGGCACGGCCGCGGGCACGGTCGCCTTCGCGCTCGCCATCGAGGAGCTGGGCTATGCCTGCGCCGCTACCGGCGTCACGGCCTCGGTGACCAACATGGTGGCCGAGGTCATCCAGGCGGTCGGCAATGAGGCGCAGAAGCGCGCCTATATCCCGCGGATCGTCGACGGCACCTATCCCGCCGGCGCCTTCTGCCTGACCGAAGCGGGGGCCGGCTCCGATCCCGCGGGGATGGTCACCCGCGCCCGCCGCGACGGCGATGGTTTCGTCCTCGACGGCGAGAAGATCTACATCACCTCCGCCGATTATGCCGGCATCTTCGTGGTCTGGGCGGTGAGCAACCCGGACGCGCCGAAGGGCAAGGGCATTTCCTGCTTCCTGGTCGAGGCAGGCACCCCCGGCCTCGTCATCGGCAAGGCCGAGCGCAAGATGGGCCAGCACGGCTCGGCCACCAGCACCGTGCATTTCGAGCAGTGCCGGGTGCCCGCGACGGCGCTGATGGGCCGTCTCGACGACGGCTTCCGCATCGCGGTCGGCGAGCTCGCCGGCGGCCGCATCGGCATCGCCGCGCTGTCGCTCGGCATCGCCCGCGCCGCCATGGACGCGGCGAAGGCCTATGTGAAAGAGCGCCGCCAGTTCGGCCAGGCCATCGCCGATTTCCAGGGCATCCAGTGGATGGTCGCCGACCGCGAGACCGAGCTCGAGGCGGCGCGCCTCCTCATCCTCCAGGCGGCGGCGAAGAAGGACCGCGGCGAACCCTTCGGCCGCGAGGCCTCCATGGCCAAGCTCTTCGCCTCCGAAGCGGCGGGCCGGGCCACCGACACGGCGCTGCAGCTCCATGGCGGCGCCGGCTATTGCGCGGACTACCCGGTCGAGCGCCATATGCGCGACGCCCGCATCACCCGCATCTACGAGGGCACGAGCGAGGTCCAGCGCCTCATCATCGCCCGCGACGCCTTCCGCCAGTAGGACGCATCCATGACCATCACCATCCACGGCCTCGCCCGGTCCCGGGCCATCCGCAACATCTGGGCGTCGGAGGAGCTCGGCCTCGCCTATATCCACAATCCGCTGCCGCATGGGCCGGAGGGCTCGCGGAAGCCGGACTTTCTCGCCATCAATCCGAACGGCCGCGTTCCCGCCGTCGAGGTGGATGGCATGGTCCTGTGGGAATCGCTCGCCATCAACCTCTTCCTCGCCAAGAAGGCCGGCGGGCCGCTGGCGCCGGAATCGGTGGAGGAGGACGGGCTGATGACCATGTGGACGATGTGGGCTGTCACCGAGGTCGAGGCCGCGGCGCTGGCCCTTCTCCAGAACGAGACGATGAAGCCTGAAGACCAGCGCGACGCCGCCGTTGCCGCCAAGAGCCGCGAGACCCTGCGCGTGCCGCTCTCGGTGCTCGAGGGCCATCTTGCCAGCCATGGCGGTCACCTCGTCGGCAACCGCTTCACCATCGCCGACCTCAATGTCGCATCCTGCGTCTTCTACCTGCGCTACTCGCCGATCCTCGACGACAAGCCGGCGGTGAAGTCCTGGTACCAGGCCGCCATGGCGCGGCCGGCGGCGCGCAAGACCTTCGCCCTGCGCGGCGACTGACCCGTTCGGCATCGCGTTTGATCCAGGTCACGTCTGCGCGACGGCGGGTTGCGGAGGGTGGAGCGCGGGCGTAAGTCTCTTTGGAATTATTCTAAGGAGACCGCCATGCTCAGCCGTTTCGCGCTGCCCGGCTTTTCCCGCAAGCGCCGTTTCGACGACCTGTCGGAGCAGGAGATCCTGGCGCTCGCCATTTCCTCCGAGGAGGAGGACGGGCAGATCTACCGCGCCTATGCCGAGAAGCTGGAGCCCGCCTATCCGCAATCGGCGGCGGTGTTCCGCGGCATGGCGGCGACCGAGGACGAGCACCGCCGCCGGCTCATCGACATGTACAAGCGCCGCTTCGGCGATTTCGTCGTGCCGATGCGGCGCGAGCATGTCTCCGGCTACATCACCCGCAATCCCGTCTGGCTCGTTGAAAATCTCGGCCTCGACCGCGTCCGCGAGGAGGCCGAGGACATGGAGCGGCAGGCCAATGCCTTCTATCTCGCGGCTGCCCAGCGCACGACCGATGCCGATACCCGCAAGCTGCTCGGTGATCTCGCCGCGGCGGAGGCCGGCCACCAGCGCGAGGCGCAGGCCCTCACCAACACCCATCTCGGGGACGGTGAGCGCGAGGCCGAGGATGCCTCGGCCCGCCGGCAGTTCATTCTCACCTGGGTGCAGCCGGGCCTTGCCGGCCTGATGGACGGCTCGGTCTCGACCCTGGCGCCGATCTTCGCCACCGCCTTTGCCACCCAGAACCCCTGGACGACCTTCCTCGTCGGCCTCTCGGCTTCCGTCGGCGCCGGCATCTCCATGGGCTTCACCGAGGCGGCCCATGACGACGGCAAGGTGTCGGGCCGCGGCTCGCCGTGGAAGCGCGGCTTTGCCTCGGGGATCATGACCACGATCGGCGGCCTCGGCCACGCGCTGCCCTATCTCATCCCGCATTTCTGGACGGCGACCGCCATTGCTCTCGTCGTGGTCTTCGTCGAGCTCTGGGCCATCGTCTGGATCCAGAACCGCTTCATGGAGACGCCGTTCTTCCGCGCCGCCTTGCAGGTGGTGCTCGGCGGCGCGCTGGTGCTGGCGGCGGGGGTGCTGATCGGCGGGGCGTGAGCCCGGATTGCGGGGCAGGGCGGTCCGCCCCGCATTCGCGACGCTTCCCGGCCTGCGCCGCTGCCGCTAAGGTCCGCGCCGAACGAGGCTGCGCCAAGCAGCCCGATGGCTAAGGACCTTTTTCATGCGCTCCGACACCGCAACCCGCACCGGCGGCCAGATTCTCGTCGACCAGCTCATTGCCCAGGGCTGCGACCATGTCTTCTGCGTGCCGGGCGAGAGCTATCTCGCCGTGCTGGACGCGCTGCATGACGCCAAGGCCGCCGTGACCATCTGCCGGCAGGAGGGTGGCGCGGCGATGATGGCCGAGGCCTATGGCAAGCTCACGGGACGTCCGGGCATCTGCATGGTCACCCGCGGCCCCGGCGCCACCAATGCCTCGCCCGGCCTGCATATCGCCCAGCAGGATTCGACGCCGATGATCCTCTTCGTCGGCCAGATCGAGCGCGGCATGCGCGGCCGCGATGCCTTCCAGGAGATGGACTACACCCAGTTCTTCGGCGGCATGTGCAAGTGGGTCGCCGAGATCGACGATGCCGCGCGCATCCCCGAGATGATCGCCCGCGCCTATGCCACGGCCATGCAGGGCCGCCCCGGCCCGGTCGTGCTGGTTCTGCCTGAGGACATGCTCACCGAGAGCGCCGATGTGCCGGATGCGCCGCGGATCGAAGCGGCGGAGACCTGGCCGGGCCTCACCGACATGGCGAAGTTCCAGAAGATGCTCTGGGCGGCGAAGAAGCCGGTGCTGATCCTCGGCGGCTCGCGCTGGTCGGAGAAGGCGGTGGCCTCGGTGACGCGCTTCGTCGAGCGCTTCGACCTGCCGGTCATCTGCCAGTTTCGCCGGCAGATGCTGTTCGACCATGCCCACCCCAACTATGCCGGCGATCTCGGGCTCGGCGGCAATCCCGACATGCTGAAGCTCATCAAGGAGGCCGATCTCGTCATCGCCGTCGGTGGCCGCCTCTCCGAGATCGCCTCGCAGAGCTACACGCTGCTCGACATCCCGAAGCCGCAGATGGCCTTCGTCCATGTCCATCCCGGGCCGGAGGAGATCGGCCGCGTCTATCAGGCGGACCTTCCCATCCAGGCGAGCCCGACGGCCTTTTGCGCCTCGCTCGAGGGCGTGCAGCCGCCGCAGGTGATCGCCTGGGCCGGTGCCGCCAAGGCGGCGCATGAGAGCTATCTCGCCTGGACCGGTAATCCGGCCCGCCTGCCCGGCGCCTTCCAGTATGGCGAGGTCATGGCCTGGCTGCGCGACAGGCTTCCCGACGACGCCATCGTCTGCAACGGCGCCGGCAATTACGCGACCTGGGTCCATCGCTTCCTGCGCTTCCGCACCTATGGCTCGCAGCTCGCCCCGACCTCCGGCTCCATGGGCTATGGCACGCCGGCGGCCGTCGGCGCCAAGCGCATGCATCCCGACAAGACCGTCATCGCCTTTGCCGGCGATGGCTGCTTCATGATGAACGGGCAGGAGTTCGCGACCGCCTGCCAGTACGGCCTGCCGATCATCGTCGTCGTGGTCGACAACGGCATGTATGGCACGATCCGCATGCACCAGGAGCGCGACTATCCCGAGCGCGTCTCGGCGACGACGCTGAAGAACCCGGATTTCGCGGCGCTTGCGCGGGCCTATGGCGGCCATGGCGAAACGGTGCGCGAGACGGCGGAGTTCGCTGCCGCCTTCGAGCGGGCGGTGGCTTCCGGCAAGCCGGCCATCATCCACTGCTTCCTCGACCAGCAGGCCATCACGCCCACCACCACGATCGATGCCATCCGCGCCAAGGCGCTGGCGGGAAAGGCCTGAGCCATGGCGGCTGCGCTCTCCACCGTCGAGGTGCTCGACCGGCTCGTCTCCTTCGACACGACGAGCCGCAATTCCAACCTGCCGCTCCTCGACTGGGTGGAGGAGTACCTGAAGGGCTTCGGCGTCAGCGGCGAGCGCGTCTATGACGAGACCGGGAGCAAGGCGAACCTCTGGGTGACGATCGGCCCGAAGGACGTGCCGGGCTATGTGCTCTCCGGCCATGTCGACGTGGTGCCGGTGGACGGGCAGGACTGGTCCACCGACCCGTTCAAGCTGGTCGAGCAGGACGGGCGCTACTACGGCCGCGGCACCTGCGACATGAAGGGCTTCGTCGCCGCCTCCATCGCCGCCGTGCCCGCCATGCTGGCGGCGCCTTTGAAGAAGCCGGTCCATCTCGCCATCTCCTATGACGAGGAGGTCGGCTGCCGCGGTGTGCGCACGCTGCTCGCCGTGCTGAAGGACCGGCCGCTGAAGCCCGAGGCCTGTTTCGTCGGCGAGCCGACCAACATGCAACCGGTCATCGCCCACAAGACCGGCCGGCCGATGCGGGTGACGGTGCGCGGCTTCGAGGCCCATTCCTCGCTCCGCCCGCATGGCGTCAACGCCATCGAGGAGGCGGCGAAGCTCATCGTGAAGATCACCGAGATCGGCCAGCGGCTCGCCCGCCGCACCGATCTCGACCCGCTCTATGCGGTGCCCTGTTCGACCACCTCCATCGGCGTCATCCGCGGCGGCACGGTGCGAAACATCGTCGCCGGCGAATGCGTCGTCGATTTCGACCTGCGCTGCGTTGCCGGCGATGACCCGCATGCCATCGTCGCGGAGATCGAGGCCTATGCTCGCGAGGTGCTGGAGCCGCCGATGAAGGCGATCTTCCCCGGCGCCGGCTTCACCTTCGAGGAACTGGCGCTGGTGCCCGGCCTCGACACCGCGGCGGATGCACCGGTGACGCTGCTCGCCAAGCGCTTCGCCGGGCGCAACGACCACGCCAAGGTCGCTTATGGCACCGAGGCGGGCCTGTTCCAGCAGATCGGCATCCCCAGCATCATCGTCGGGCCCGGCTCGATCGAGCAGGCCCACAAGCCCGACGAATATGTGGAAGCCGTCGAGCTCGCCAAGGCCGACGCCTTCATCGGCAAGCTCATCGCCCATGCCAGCGGGGGTTGAAGGCTCCAGCGCGGGTTGATTGATCCGCATCAAGGCACGTTTGCGCGCCTCCCGGCAGGATGAAGCCATAGATATCGGGCTCCATCCATTCGGGGGAACGGTGGAACCTGAGAAACCGGGCGGTCGCAGCGATGCGGCCGCCCGGCGCTCTTTGGGGGGCCGGTTTCGGCATGATGGGCCGTTTCGTTGGATTTTCCGGCTCCGATGCGTTAGAGACCCCCTCCGCCCTTCCGGCGGCAGCGGCGAGACGATGAAGTTCCTCGATCAGGCCAAGGTCTATGTGAAATCCGGTGCCGGCGGCGCCGGGGCCGTCTCGTTCCGCCGCGAGAAGTTCATCGAGTTCGGTGGTCCGGATGGCGGCGATGGCGGCCGCGGCGGCGATGTGGTGGTCGAATGCGTCGACGGCCTCAACACGCTGATCGACTATCGCTACCAGCAGCATTTCAAGGCCAAGACCGGCATGCACGGCATGGGCCGCGACCGCGCCGGGGCGCGCGGCGCCGACGTGGTGCTGAAGGTGCCGGCCGGCACGCAGATCTTCGAGGAGGACGGCGAGACGCTCATCGCCGACATCACCGAGGTCGGCCAGCGCTTCGTGCTGCTGCAGGGCGGCAATGGCGGCTTCGGCAACGCGCATTTCAAGACCTCGACCAACCAGTCGCCGCGCCATGCCAATCCCGGCCAGCCCGCCAAGGAAGCCAACATCATCCTGCGGCTGAAGCTGATCGCCGATGCCGGTCTCGTCGGCATGCCGAATGCCGGCAAGTCGACCTTCCTCGCCGCGACCACGGCGGCGAAGCCTAAGATCGCCGATTATCCGTTCACGACGCTGCATCCCGGCCTCGGGGTGGTCAGGGTGCGCGGCCGCGAATTCGTTCTTGCCGACATTCCCGGCCTCATCGAGGGCGCCCATGAGGGCCACGGGCTCGGCGATCGCTTCCTCGGCCATGTCGAGCGCTGCCGCGTGCTCCTCCACCTGGTCGACGGCACGTCGGAGCATGCCGGAAAGGCCTACAAGCTGGTGCGCGAGGAGATCGAGGCCTATGGCCACGGCCTCGCCGAGAAGCCGGAGATCCTGGCGCTGGCCAAGGTCGACGCGCTCGATCCCGAAACGCGCAAGCAGCAGATGGCGCGGCTGAAGCGGGCGGCGAAGAAGACGCCGCTGGCGCTCTCGGCCACCTCCGGCGAGGGCGTGGACGAGGCGCTGGTGCAGCTCCTCACCATCATCGATGCGGCGCGCGCTGCCGAGCCGATGCCGGACCTCCCCGATGACGGCCTGCCGCAGGAGACCGGCTGGCGGCCGTGAGGTGGGCGGCGTCGGCTGCACGACTGAAGTGCGTCCTTCGAGGCTCGGCCTGCCGGACGATGCTGACGCATCGCCGTGGGCCTCGCACCTCAGGATGAGGGTGGTTGTGGGTGGCATAAGCGCGCCACCCCGATCGGTTGGCCCTGCTGCAGATCACAAGCTTCCTCATCCTGAGGTGCGAGCGAAGCGAGCCTCGAAGGACGCAATTCGCTGATGCAGCGCTGCGTTTTCGGCAGAGGTTCAGGAGGTCAAGCCGACCACGACGCGCATGGTCGCGCTACGATAGGACCAAAGTCCTTGACAGCGTAACGCTCCTCCCCTATACTTCAGGCAGGTTCGAGGCTTGCGTCCCGTCGGCCAAAGGTCCCCCTTTTCCTCAACCCTCCAGCGTCTAAAGTCTGCGCCCCGCATCGCATGGAGGCGCCCGATGCCCCTCGACCGTCGCATCCAGAGCCTGTTCGGCATCGACCTGCCCATCCTCCAGGCGCCGATGGCAGGGGCTCAAGGCTCCGCCATGACGATTGCCGTGTCGGAGGCCGGCGGCCTCGGGGCGCTGCCCGGCGCCATGCTCTCCGCCGACACCATGCGCGCCGAGCTGTCGCTGATCCGCCAGCGCACGGCCAAGCCCATCAACCTCAACTTCTTCTGCCACACCCCGCCCGCGCCGGACGCGGCGCGTGAGCAGGCCTGGCGCGAGCGCCTTAGCCCCTATTACCGCGAGCTCGGCATCGACCCGGCGGCGCCGATCCCGAGTGCCAACCGCGCGCCCTTCGACGCGACCTTCGCGACCATTGTCGAGGAGGTCCGGCCGGAGGTGGTCAGCTTCCATTTCGGCCTGCCGGAGGCCGCGCTCCTTGCCCGGGTCAAGGCAACCGGCGCAAAGGTCATCTCCTCCGCCACGACGGCCGACGAGGCGCGCTGGCTGGAAGACCACGGGGCGGATGCCATCATCGCCCAGGGCTATGAGGCCGGCGGCCATCGCGGCATCTTCCTCACCGAGGATGTCGGCAACCAGCCCGGCCTCTTCGCCCTGCTGCCGCAGGTGGTGGATGCGGTGGACGTGCCGGTCATCGCCGCGGGCGGCATCGCCGATGCGCGCGGCATCGTCGCCGCCTTTGCGCTGGGCGCTTCCGCCGTGCAGATCGGCACGGCCTATCTCTTCACTCCGGAGGCGACCATCACGCCGATCCACCGTGAGGCGCTGCGGCAGGCCAAGGATGACGGCACGGCGCTGACCAATCTCTTCACGGGACGGCCCGCCCGCGGCCTCGTCAACCGCTTGATGCGCGAGGCTGGCCCGATCTCCGGGGTGGCGCCGGCCTTCCCGACGGCGGGTGGCGCTCTCGCCCCGCTGAAAGCCAAGGCAGAGGCGGCCGGCAGCGCCGATTTCTCCTCGCTCTGGTCGGGCCAGGCGGCCGCCCTCGGCCGCGCTATGGGCGCCGGCGACCTGACGCGGACGCTCTGGGCCGAGACGCTGGAGCGGCTGCGCATGGCGTGAGGCGCGGACCACCGCTAGTCTTGCGCCAACGACAACAAACGCCCCGAGGACCCCATGACTCCTGACGTGAACGCTGCCGTCGCCCGGGCGCTGGTCATCCACGCGCCCCACGACCTGCGCCTCGAGGACCAGGCCGTCTCGCCGCTGGGGCCCAGGGAGATCGCGGTCAGGATCGGCGCCGGCGGCATCTGCGGCTCGGACCTGCACTATTTCCACAATGGCGGCTTCGGCGCGGTGCGGCTGAAAGAACCGATGATCCTCGGCCACGAGGTCGCCGGCACGGTGGAGCGGGTCGGCGCGGAGGTGGGATCGGTGAAGCCCGGCGACCGCGTGGCGGTGAGCCCGTCGCGGCCCTGCGGCCATTGCCGCTACTGCCAGGAGGGCCGCCAGAACCATTGCCTCAACATGCGCTTCTACGGCTCGGCCATGCCCTTCCCGCATATCCAGGGAGCCTTCCGCGAGGTGCTGGTCTGCGACGCCGTGCAGGCCCACAAGGTCGCCGACGGGGTGAGCCTCGGGGAGGCCGCCTTCTGCGAGCCGCTGGCGGTCTGCCTCCATGCTGTCAGGCGCGCGGGCCCGCTCCTCGGCAAGCGCGTGCTGGTGACGGGCTGCGGGCCGATCGGCGCGCTCTGCGTGCTGGCCGCGCGGGCGGCGGGCGCGGCGGAGATCGTCGCCACCGACATCGCCCCGGCGACCCTGGCGGTGGTCAAGGGGCTCGGAGTGGCGACGACGCTGAACACGGCCGAGGATCCGGATGCGCTCAAGGCTTACGAGGCCGACAAGGGCCATTTCGACGTGCTGTTCGAGGCCTCGGGGAACATGAAGGCGCTGACCGGCGCCTTTGCCGCGCTCCGGCCCGGCGCGGTCATCGTGCAGGTCGGGACGGGCGGGGATTTCACCATCCCCATCTCGGTGCTGGTGGCGAAGGAATTCGAGCTGCGCGGCACATTCCGCTTTCACGAGGAATTCGCCACCGCCGTGCAGATGATCGGCGAGCGGCGCATCGACGTGCGGCCGCTGCTCACCGCGACGCTGCCGATGGAGCAGGCGGTGGAGGCTTTTCACCTCGCCTCGGACCGGTCGAAGGCGATGAAGGTACAGATCGCGTTTGGGTGAGGGCCAGGCTCGCCATTGATGGCCCCTCACCCTTCCCTCTCCCCGCAGGCGGGGAGAGGGTTACGACGTCGCGCTTGATCTGATGATCGTGAGGCTCGCCCGGCGGGCGCCGCCTTCACCTCTCCCCGGCGGGGAGAGGTCGGCCAAAGGCCGGGAGAGTGGGTGGTTGCTTTGATGCCAAGGCTCCC